>NZ_JAAIIG010000001.1 GCF_012932375.1 Bifidobacterium olomucense
CCCGTAGCCCCCTCGCCTCCCTCCCGTAGCCTCGCCCCTCCGTAGCCCCTCTCGCGAATATGTCTCTGTGACTTGTCGTCAGTGAGTCATTTTCACGGGAGGGGGGTGAATATGTCTCTGTGGCTCCTCGTCAGTGGTACATATTCGCGGGGAACGGCCGCGGGGAACGCCCGCAGGGAACGGTGACGAGGAACGGCCGCGGGGAACGGCCGCAGGGAACGGTGACGGGGAACGGTTGCGGGGACGGAGGACGTTCGGGAGAATCGCGCCGTCTTGTTCCATTGATAATAGGAAAAGCTTGACAACATAAGGAAATGAAGACCATGACTGAGCGCAGATCGTTCAAGTGGCCGGCACTGCTGACCCCGACCGGTCGCGGCATCGCCTTCGGCGGGGACTACAACCCGGACCAGTGGCCAGATGAGGTCATTGACGACGATATTCGTCTCATGCGTAAGGCGCATGTCAATACCGTTGCCCTCGCTATCTTTAGCTGGGACAAGATCGAGCCCCGCGAAGGCGAATTCACGTTCGACTGGCTGGACATGGTCATCGACAAGCTCGGAACCGCTGGCATCGCGGTGGACCTTGCCTCGGCTACGGCCGCCGCGCCGATCTGGCTGTATGCCAAACATCCTGAAGTACTGCCGGTAGATCGATATGGACATATCGTCAACGCCGGCTCCCGACAGTCCTGGCAGCCAACGAGCCCGGTGTTCAAGGAGTACGCGCTCCGTCTATGCCGCGCAATGGCTGAGCATTACCGACGCAATCCATATGTGACCGCATGGCATATGGGCAACGAGTACGGGTGGAACAATCGCTACGATTACTCCGACAACGCCCTCAAGGCGTTCCGTCTATGGTGCAAAGACAAATACGGCACGGTCGAGCAGCTGAATGAAGCATGGGGCACAGCGTTTTGGTCCCAGCACGTGAACAGTTTCGAGGAAGTCCTGTTGCCTCGTCATATGGGCGGCGACGCGATGGTCAATCCAGCCCAGCAACTCGACTACGAACGATTCGGCAACGATATGCTGCTCGATTTCTACAGGGCCGAACGCGATGCCATCGAGAAGATCTGCCCCGGCAAACCGTTCACCACCAATTTCATGGTCTCCACCGATCAATGCGCGATGGACTATGCCAAGTGGGCGAACGAGGTGGATTTCGTATCCAACGACCACTATTTCCACGAGGGTGAATCCCATTTGGACGAGCTCGCCTGTTCGGATGCGCTTATGGATTCGCTGGCGCTTGGCAAACCATGGTATGTGATGGAGCACTCCACATCCGCCGTCCAATGGAAACCGTTGAACATGCGCAAACGCCATGGCGAGCTTGTCCGCGACGCGTTGGCCCATGTGGCCATGGGAGCGGATGCCATCAATTTCTTCCAGTGGCGACAGTCCTCCTCGGGTGCGGAGGCGTTCCATTCCGCAATGGTGCCCCATGCCGGTGAGGATTCGAAGGTGTTCCGAGGCGTATGCGAGCTGGGCGCTGTTTTGGAGTTGCTGTCCGATGCGGGATTGCAGGGCACGGAACTGGAGCGGTCGGATACGGCTATCCTGTTCAGCGCCGAATCGGAATGGGCTACACGTTGCCAGACCCTGCCAAGCATGAAGCTCAATCACTGGCATGACGTTCGTGACTGGTATCGCGGACTTTTGGACGCCGGACGCCGTGCTGATGTTGTGCCGCTCGCCTACGACTGGTCGCAGTATAAGATCATCATCCTGCCTACCGTGCTGGCGCTGTCCGACACGGATACGCGTCGCATCGTCGACTTCGCTCAAGCCGGCGGCACCGTGATTATCGGCTATGCCACCGGTCTCATCGATGAGCATTTCCATGTCGGATTAGGCGGTTATCCCGGTGCTGGCAATGGACTGTTGCGTCAGATGCTTGGCATTCGTTCCGAGGAATTCAATATCCTTGGCTCTGAGGCGGAAGGCGAGCCCGCTGGAATCACCTTGTCCAATGGAATGACCACGCGCCTCTGGCAAAACGATGTGACCTCCATCGCCCCGGATACCCAGATCATCGCCACGTATCAGGGGAGCGCGGCCGCAGACTGGGAACTCGACGGTACCCCCGCCATCACCAGTCACGTATACGGTGCGGGAAAGGCCATCTACATCGGGTGTGACCTGGACCGCCAAGACATCGCTCACCTGGTTGGCTTGTTGTCTGACGAGTTGCCTGCACCAAGCGACCAGACAGCCGCCGATTCATCTCAAACATACGATGCACGTATTCTGCACACCGTTCGTCGATCCGCCGACGGCTGTGTGCGCTTCGATTGCTATCTCAACCGTTCCGGGCAGCCGACGGAGATTACGGGCGTCCACGGCGAGCCGGTTGTCGCGTATCGTTGCGAGTCGGTTGCCAAAGGGTCTTATGCCCTCATGCGCAACAGTGTTCTCATTATGCGCAGTGAACGCTGAGCAGGGAAGCGTTGGTTGCCGCCCAGCCGTATTTCGTGGGTGCCGTGTGCGGAATACATGGTATCTGTCTTACGAAGGGCCGATTTCCACTTCAGGAAACATCTATCTGCGTTACAAGGGGCGCTTTAGCGGGAATGTGACAAGTATCAGCCGTACAATTGCAACGCTGATACTTGGCGGAATGTCACTGATGAGCCCCTTGTAAGGCAGATAGATCTTCCCGAAGGCGCCGAAGTGCCCCTTATAGGGAGATACGGAACGCAGTCGGAGGAACGGAGCGGAAATGAGCGGCGCGAATACCATCAAGAGACGTGTCACGTTGCGTGATGTGGCTCAGGCCGCCGGAGTTTCGCTCAAAACCGCTTCGAATGTGATCAACGGATCCGGGCGAATGACCGATGAGACTCGCGCCAAGGTTGAGCAAGTCATCAAGGATCTCGGCTATCAGGTCAATGTGGCTGCGCGTAATCTGAACCGCAACCATACCGGATTCATCACTCTTGCCGTGCCTTCTCTTACGCCGCCATACCTTGCTGAACTGGCGAATCGCATTATCGATGCCGCCCGTCAACAGGATTATTCCGTATATGTCACCACCTATGCGGAAGGATCAGCCAAAGGCGCTCGCGACGTATTGAAGAAATTCAACTCCACCGTATCTGACGGCATGATCCTATCGATGAGTGAGGTCGAGGACATCACACCCGAAGATCTGAACGTTGATTTTCCATTGGTTGTGGTCGGTGCCCGTACCACGTGGGGCATTGCAGACCACGTGACTCCCGACGATGTATCCGCCGCGGCAAGCGCAGCCGGATATCTCTACGATCATGGTTCTTCGCGTCTTGCCGTAGTAGGCGCCCGCAACGCATATGACGAATCCGCTTTGCTTGCGGCAGTGGAGGGCAACGCACAATTGCGCTTGCGGGGCGTGATCGAGGAAACGCATCGTCGCGGGCTTGCAATCGACCCCCGATTGATCGGGGCCACCGATCAGGATTGGACAATCGGTGCGGGCGCTCGCGTGACCCAGCGGCTTATCGATTCTGGAGTGCCGTTCGATGGCGTGGTGGCGTTGAACGATCAGTTGGCCATCGGCGCACTTACCGCTCTGCGCACATCGGGCTATGTGGTGCCTGATCAGGTGCAGGTCATCGGATTCGACAATAATGAAGAGGCTCCGTATCTTCAGATTCCGCTCACCACTATGGATTCCCGTTTGGATTGGACCGCTCCGACCGCGGTCGGGCGCATTTTGGGGCGCATCCGGGGAAGCATCACCGCGCCGGAGCTGTTGACCACCACGTCTCAAGTGATCGCCCGCGCCACAACCCGTTGAACGTCCGGCACAGGCTTATGGGCTGCATAAGGTGCGCAGCAACGCGTGCGTCGCGTACAACGCGTTAGCGTATACGCGACGCTGCGCACCTTTCAGCACGCGACGCGTATTGATCTTTACGCCTTGCCCAGGAACGTGAGCACGATGAGCAGCACGTTCAGGGCTATGATCAGCACAGCCACTGCGATGAACAACGCATGCTTGACCGGGCCATCCACCCACTGACCCATGAGTTCCTTACTGTGCGTATACCGCATTAGCGGGATGATGGCGAACGGAATACCCACGGAAAGAATTACCTGACCAATAACCAGTGCCTCTGTAGGATTCGGAGCAAACCACAACACGATCAGTCCTGGCACCAGTGTCACCACGCGGCAAGCCCACATCGGGGCTTTGATGCGCAGCAGACCGTGCATGATCTCGGAGCCGGCATATGTGCCCACCGAAGTCGAGCTCAGGGAGGAGGCCAGCAGACCGATGGAAAAAATCGTGCCGATTACCGGTCCAAGCACCGAGACAATCGCGTGCTGCGCGCCTTCGATGGAGTCGGTGCCGCTCATGCCGTACAGCGAGTTGGCGGCCAAAATCAGCAGGCTCAGGTTCACCGTACCGGCGAGCAGCAATGCCCACACCACATCTATTTTGGAGCCGTCCAGCAGTCGTTTGATCGTAGGCTTCGCCTGGCCGCCGGCGTAATGATCGTTGACCAGCGTGGAATGCAAGTAGATGGCATGTGGCATCACCGTGGCACCTAGCATCGAGGAGGCCATCAGCACCGAGTCCGTGGTGGTGAAGCGTGGAATCAGACCACCTGCCACATCGGACGGGTTCGGCGGGGCGATGAACAGTCCCGCGATAAAGCCGAAGGTAATCACCAGCAGCAGCGCGATGACGATTTTCTCAAACATGCGGTGCGTCTTGCCGCCTTCGAACAGCAACAGCACGGTGGAAACCGCACCGATGACACAACCGCCGACGAACAACGGCAGACCGAAAAGCAGATTCAACGCGATGGCACCGCCGATCAACTCGGCAAGATCGGTGGCAATGGCGATGACCTCAGCTTGGGCGAAGAACATGAATCGACCGGCGTCCCCCATACGCTCGCCCAACAATTCGGGCAGCGATTTGCCGGTCACGATGCCCAGTTTTGCGGACTGGTACTGAATAAGCACGCTCATTGCATTGGCGAGTACCAGCACCCATACCAGAAGGTACCCGTACCGTGCGCCGGAGGTGATATTGGCGGCCACGTTGCCGGGGTCCACATAGGCTACGGCAGCTACGAATGCCGGTCCGAGGATACCGGCCAGCGCATGCCCATGCTGGGCGGCTTTCTTGGAGCCGGCAGCGTCGACGGAGGCCGCGCGACGCTCCTTGTCGATTTCCGCTTCGCCGCGATCCCGTTGCGCCACTGCTTCTGCGTCCAGCAGATTGATATCCGGGTGATCAAGTCCCAGCCGTGTGGTTTCGGGATGAATGGTCCGGCGTTTGTCGATGGTGTGCATTCGCCCGTAGCCGCGGCCGTGACGATTGCCATTGGCTATGGTCGGGCTGCCGGCATATGTCTGATTGGCTGATGTGTCTTGATTGTTGCGTGTCTCTTGATTCGTATCGTTGCTGTTCGCGCTCATGATCTTGCGTTTCTACCTTCACCTTGTTCCAGAGATAAGGTATAGCGTTCGATTGTTACTTTTGCTACCGGGATATTCACTGATATCGGATCGACGTTTCCCGCCTGAATCGTGCTATCGACTGTATTTGCTGCGTGCGCCAACCGGCCCATCAGTCTTCCGGTACGGCCTGTCCCGGGCAGGAATGCAGGACGGCGAGCATCGCATCCTTTTCGGCGGAGGTGACGGATAAGCCGTACTTGTCTTTGACGCCAATCTGCCGGGCCACGTACGCGCACCGGTATCCACTGTTGGTGGGCAGCCAGTAGGCGGCTGAGGCAGATCCCTTATCCTGATTGGCGGGACCGTCGACGGCCAGCAGGTTGTATGGGTCGTTACCGAATTCGCGACGTCGTGCGTTGTCCCAGTCGCGCGCGCCGGACTGCCATGCATTTTCCAATGCCACGACATGATCGATCTGTACCGCGGAGGATGTGGTACGTCCTCGCGTGAAGTCGATGGTCTTGCCGGTGTACGGATCAGCGAGAGTCCCCGACTGCACCACGCAGCTGCCGCTGGTCTTATACGTGACGTCGGTCAGATCGCGGGCAAGCACGTCCTCGCGCACGTCGCATCCATCGCCGTCCGTATCGGTTTCACGGAAACCGAACGCATTGCGGTCATAGCCCGCCGAGTTTTGATTGTCGTCGACGGCGAGGGTGGCGAGCGTGTCTGCCGCGGACCCGGTGGCGGTGTATCGACCGACCGCACGAGCGGTATCGGAACTGACCTCAGGCAGCAAAAGGCCGATGGTCACGCCTATGGCCAGTGCCAGAACGGCGAGAATCAGTATGCGTTCAAGCGGGCCGGACGCGTTGAAGCGCCGGCGGCGAAAGCGAACGGAATATCTGCGTCGAGTCATCGATCAGGGTGGGGTGGGCGGATCGTGAAAACGAAAACGAACGCGATCAGGCGTATGTGAAGGTAGCCGGATCATGGCCTGCACGGGTGGGGCCGTCAAGGGCATCGATGGCCTGATGCTCGTCGGCCGTCAGCGCGAAACCGAATAGATCCAGATTTTCCCGCTGGCGTTCGGCGTGAACGGACTTGGGAATGATGATCGTGCCGTTTTCGACATGCCAACGCAGAATTACCTGTGCAGGACTGACGCCATGTGCGGCGGCAATGCGTTCGATCGTGCCATTGCCGGCGTTGAGGTCGGCACCGCGTGCCATCGGCGAATATGCTTCCACTGCAATGCCATGCTCTTTGCAGAACGCCACCACTTCGCGCTGTTGCCAAGTGGGATGCAGCTCGATCTGGTTGATTGCCGGCCACGATCCGGTTTCCTCGTACAGGCGCTGAAGATCGGCGGGCATGAAGTTGCACACGCCCAGCGTACGGGCGAAGCCTTCGTCGCGCAGCTTGACGAACGCCTTCCACGTGTCGGTGCTGCGCCAATCGAACGGGGTGGGCCAGTGGATCATGTACATGTCCACGTAGTCGAGCTGAAGCTTGGACAGGGAGTCCTTGAAGGCGCGTAGTGCGGAATCGTACCCTTGCTGGGAGTCGCGCAATTTGGTGGTGACCCACAAGGTTTCACGTTGTGCGCCCTTGTTGTAGCCGGTTGCGGCAAGAGCGCGTCCGACGCCGGCTTCGTTGTTGTAGCCCGCTGCGCCATCGATATGACGGTAGCCGGCTTCCAGAGCGGATTCGACGACGGGTCCCACGCCTTCGTCGTCGATACGCAACACACCCAGGCCGATCTGTGGAATGGAATGGCCATCCTTCAAAGCGATGTCCGGTACGTTGGCGGGATTGATATGACCGTTGGTCATGATCTGCCGCTCCTTTCTGCGCTGCTGCTCGTCTTGCTATGACTACACGTCACTGTACACGGTTGATCGGCTGACAGACAGAGGAATGTGCGTTACGTCGCGCTGCCGGCAAACGTCTGCCGAGTGTTCGTCAGGTATCTGTTCGTCAGGTATCTATCGGCGGGCGGCATGCAACCGACGGCGCAACACGGTCAGTGAGATGGCGTCGCGGGCGCGTCCGGCACCGTCTCCACGAACACCGAACGCCACCATCAGCACCATCACGAAACACAACAGCGCGGAGACGCGCAACGCCCACTGGATGCCGAAAATCGAGGCTGCGACCGACGACGTACCGCTTTGCCGATTCCACATGGCGAACGTTTCCATCAGAATCACCAGCACCGGTGCGCCCACGGCACCGGCGATCTGACGTGCCGTATTCGTCACCGACGAACCTGCCGACACTTCGTCCGGCCCGTTAAGACAATTCAGCGACCATGTGGTGATGGGCATCAACAGGAATCCCATGCCGATCTGTCGTACGAACTGGCAGATCGACACCCACCAGATCCACGTATCCATGGCCACCAACGACATACCCAGCGTGCCTATGGTGAGCACGATTGAACCGAACAAGGCAACAGGACGTGCGCCGAACCGATCCATCGCGCGTCCGCCGAAGAACTGCGACACGCATTGTCCGATCGCGCCAGGCAGCATGATCAGTCCGCTCATCGTGGCCGTGTAGCCTCGGTCGGTCTGAATGTAAAGCGGCATGATCACCAGAATCGAGCTGAAGGCGAAGAACGCCAGCGATGCGGTGATGGTGCCAATCGTGAACGAGCGGTTCTTCAGCACGGCCAAGTCCAGCAGCGGCGGCTGGGGGAGCGCACCGGAAGGGTCTGTCTGTGCTGCCTTCGCAGCGCGGTAAGCCCTGCCACGACGCACGTTACGCACCACGAACCATATGATGCCCATCAGTCCGACAACCATGGGAACCCATGTCACCGGAGCGGCAAATCCGTAGCCCTCCGAATTGGTGAATCCGAACATCAATCCGCCGAAGCCGATGACCGACAGCGCCACCGAGAAGAAGTCGGCGCGTGCTGTGGCATCATGCGAGCCGAAGTTGTGCAGTCCGAACACGGCGGCCAACAGCGAGATCACGCCTATTACGGTCATGGTCAGGAAAATCGAGCGCCACCCGTTCGCGTCGGTCTGCCAACCTCCCAGCGTGGGTCCGATCGCCGGTGCCACGCTCATCGCCATGCCCACGGTGCCCATGGCGAAGCCACGTCGTGCCAACGGATAAATGGAGAATACCGTGATCTGCAACACCGGCCACATCACGCCGGTACCTGCCGCTTCCAGCACGCGGCCGGCCAGCACCCATACGAAATTCGGCCCCAGCCATGCCAGTACTGAGCCTGCCGTGAAGACGGCCATCGAGCAGATCACGATTTCGCGAGTGGAGAATCGTCGTGTCAGGAACGCGGTCAGTGGCACCATTACGCCCATGACCAGCTGGAATATGGAGGTGAGCCACTGGCCTGTAGTCACCGATATGCCGAATTCGGCGACGATGATGGGCAGTGCGGAACTCAGCTGCAGTTGCGTGAAGTTGCCGACGAAGGTAATGAACGTGAGAATCGCGATTGAGATGAACGCTGCATGGGTCAGCTTGCCATCGACATATGCTTCTTCTCGGGGTAGGTCCCGCCGCAATTCCTGAAAATTCACGCCAATACCCTACGCCCAGGGGTGCCCATAATTTGTGCCATCGCGCTGGGCTTGTCATGCGTTCAACGGCGCCAGCGCGGCGTGCGCGTCCGCATCGTGCGAATAGAAAAACGTCGGGGGGCAGCTTGTAGGATGCTGAGAAGTGTTGTCCTCCCAGTGGTTTCGTGGAGCGTCACGATGCTTATCGTGCTGTCGGATACCAAAGTTTGGTTACTTGGGCTGTGGCGGTACCGAGCATCGACGTATATGATGTTCATCGGGATTCGCAAGGCGAACGGCTACATGCAGAACAGTTGAGTGAGAAGTAAAAGAGGAAAAGCAGATGTCTGAAGAGACGTCGTCAACAGCGAGAGGCGCAGAATCCTCCTCCGTCAAACGATCTGGCTCTAGGGGCAAAGCCACTGGCGTGCGGTCCGGCGGCCAACTCGGTGACATCCCTCAGGAGCAGATCTCTCACGTCCTGTATTGGCGATTTTTCATCAATCTGGCGCTGATGCTATGCGATGCGGCCATGTTTATGATCGCCAGTGCCGCAGTGCTCGGCATCCGCGACGAGGCGCAGCCGTTTTACACTCCGCGCTTTGATTTCACGCTCAACACCACAGTGTATCTGATCATCACTGCGTTCATCTGGGTGTATTCGCTCCGGGCGGTGGGCATATATCACCGTCACATCATTGGCGATGGGTATCAGATCAATGTGCTGCTGGTCAAAGGCATGGTGGTGTGCTGGGTGGTGCAGTGCGCCTTCAATTACTTCTTCAACTTCGATCTGACGCTCACCTCGCTGTGCCTGATGGTGATCGCCGGATGGCTGCTGACCATGATCGAGCGTGTGATCACCCGCATGATGATCACGAGGGACCGTCGCAAAGGCGAATACGCGTATGACACGGTGGTCGTGGGATCGCCCGAAGGCATCATTCGCACGCTTAAGTTCCTGGCTCCCCGGCAGCAGCTCAGCTATCGACCGGTGGCCGTATGCCCGATCCATCTGAATACCGTGACTGACGCCGTTGAATCGGTGGAGGACATTGAGGCCCTGCAGCGTGCGATTCGCAAGGAGTGGGGTTCCTATCTGCCGGTATTGGAATACAGCGATCATCATCTGGCGCAGAACATCGTGAACATGAATGCCCAGACCGTAATGGTTGCCGATGAACTGCACCGTTATTCCGACAACTACAACATTTTCTCCGTGCGTATGGAATCGATGGGCTTGGAGATCGCCACGGTGACTTCCGCTGCGGACACCACGAACCATGAGCTCCAGATTCGATACCTGCAGGGCGTTACGGTCGTGACCCAGCGGCTGGCGCAGTACACCCCGGCCCGTCGCCTGGCCAAGCGTTTGTTTGACCTTGTGGTTTCGTCCTTGGCGATTCTTGTTTCTCTGATCGTCACGATTCCGGTGGCCATCGCCATCAAGGTGACCGACGGCGGTCCGGTGTTCTACAAGCAGACCCGTCTGGGCCTGCGCGGCAAGCCGTTCCAGATGTACAAGTTCCGTTCGATGGTGGTCAACGCCGACGAGCTCAAGGCCAAACTGGCTGAGGAAAGCGGTCAGACCGATCGTTTCATCTTCAAGATGAAGAATGATCCGCGCATCACCAAGGTCGGTCATTTCATTCGCCGCTTCTCCATCGACGAATTGCCGCAGTTCCTCAATGTGTGGCTGGGAGACATGTCCGTAGTGGGACCGCGTCCACCGCTGCCCGAGGAATATGCGCGTTATAGCAAGCTGTACGCCACGCGTATGCTCACCAAGCCCGGCATTACCGGTCCCTGGCAGGTTTCGGGACGCTCCGACCTGTCCGAGGAGGAGAGCGAGGCGTTGGACGTGGCTTATGTACAGAACTGGTCGATCACCGGAGACGTTGTGCTGCTGTTCCGCACAGTCGGCGCAGTACTCAGTCATCGTGGCGCGTACTGAGGCGCATTCCGAGTCTGCTCAAGAGAGCAAGAGATAGATCAAGAGATATTGTTGCCATTGCGGTGTGATGTTCTCCAGATTTTGAGTAGAATGAGCTGCTAGTGGTTTGCACGCAGGCCGCAATGTAGCGCGTTGCAAGCGCTACCGCCCAGGAACACGAAGAGAAAGACTAAGCCCATGCATATTATGTTCGTCTGCACCGGCAATATATGTCGTTCTCCTATGGGCGAACTCCTGCTCACCAAATATCTGGCCGGCACCACGATTCGCGTGTCCAGCGCTGGCACTCACGGTCTGCCGATGCATCAGATGGATCCTTCGAGCGCCACGCTGATGCAAAGCGTGGGCATCGAGCCGAGCGGCTTCCGGTCCCGCCGACTGACGCAGGATATGGCCCGCTCCGCAGATCTGATTCTGTGCTTTGAGAAAGATCAGCGCAAGGATATCGTCACCTTGGCGCCGACTGCGGTGCGCTATACGTTCCTGTTGGGCGACTTTGCCAATATGTGTGAGTATTGCGCCCGCAACGGTCTGGTCAAAGGCCTGACCATTCAGGAACGTCTGCAGTCGGTGATTGACGCTTCTTCCATCATTCGTCCGATGCTTCCTGAACCTGCGGATATCGAGGATCCGCACGGCAAGGAGTATGGCAAGTTTCGTATCGCCGCCGAGCAGACCAACAAGGCGCTGCGTACCATCCTCACCAGTATGCGCAAACATTATCGTGTGGAGGAGGCACCCGTCCGCCCTCAGATTACCAGCCAGTACGCGTACACCGTCTGAAAGTACTGGCTGGACATTACTGAAGTAGCGGCGGCCGAGGAACAGACCCGCAACATCGATGAATGCATGATGCGGGTCGTTCTTATATTTTCACCGTATCCTCGCACCATATTCACACGGCTTTACCTTCTGCCCGATACTGTTCGACTACAGTATCCGTGGACGAAATGGATGAAGGTATCGCAATATCGCCGAATGTTGATGCTGAATATTGATGAACGGGCGAGAACGAACGATGAATGACGGGAATTGATCGGTGACTACAGTGACCAATACTGAACTACGAACCGCAACGCAACACGAAACGCAGGCCACACCACAATCCGCAGCGAGCCATGGTGCGGATACCGTCGATACGGACCTTGTCGAAGCCGATTTCAGCCGTGCCGGTGTCTCGCTCGATCGTGAGCCGGTACTGACCGACGCCTCCGACTTCCTGTTCTATGCCGCACTGGCGGCTTTGCCGATCGATGGCACGGTGGCTGGGCCGTATATGCCGTTCTGGACTCCGCTTTCCCCGTGGCTGTTTCTGGCGTATGCGGTGGCCAACTGGCGTCGCCTGCCGCAAGTCTGGCACCGGTTCCGTGTGTTCTTCCTGTTTCCACTACTGTTGGTCGGATTGTCCGTATTCGACTGGAGTCAGGTGACTTTCCACCGACTGCCGGTGATCATCTCGTTCTCCGGTGTGATCGGTGCGCTGGCTTGCCTGATCTCGCTTGATATTGCGCTGCGTATCAAGCGACTGTCCTGGCGTCGCATGGTGGATCTGCTGGTTATCGTCTACTGGTTCGCGTTCGCCGTGGGTGTACTGCAACGGCTGTCGATTATGTTCGACTGGACTTACGTGCGTGATTTCTTCGTGCGTCTGATGAGTCGGCAGTATTTGACGGATGCCTCGCAGTGGGGAGGAGGCCGCCCACAGTTCCTGTTTGCCGAGCCCAGCTATATCGGCATGCATCTGTTCGGCATTCTGCTGCCGCTGATTTGGCTGTTGCGTGGGCGTGATCGCGCGCGTGCGAACCGTCTGCGTGTACTGGTGGTGGTATTCGCCGTGGGCTCGGTGCTGATGGGCGCTGGCGTACGGATCATTTTGGATTCGATTATCGCGTTGATGATTGTGATTATCGAGGCGAACGCTTGGCGTACGTGGCGCGGACGTCTTATGGCTTGTGCTGAGCTGATCGGTACGGCGGTGCTGGGCGCGCTCAGTGTATCTGTGAATCATCGGTTGAGTTCGATTGCCGAGCTTGGGTTTGACGGTGATGGTTCGTTCTATGCCCGTCTGTGGCAGTCTCTGGGGCCGGCGGCCGGTGTGCTGAAGCATCCGATGCGGCTGCTGTTCGGGTACGGTGCCGGCAATCTTTCCGATGCCACCCATGAAGGTGCCGACGCTGCAGTGCATGCGTTGGAACGATTGGGTCTCAATGCATCGGCTCCCAAAGGGTGGTATGCGCAGGTGACGCCCACCAATATGTTCACTATGAGCGCTTATACCAGTTTCTTCGTGGAATTCGGGGCGTTGGCTTCGCTGGTGCTGGTGGTGATGGTGTTGTGGCATGTGGGGCGTAATCGCGCATGGAATAAAACCATGGTGTGCTGGCTTGTGCTCGTGATCTACCTGTATGTGCAGTTCGAGGGATATGCGTTCTACGCTCTGCCGATGTTCGTGTGGGCGGCGGGTGCCGTCGGTGCCGGGTTGGTTCCGAATATGTGCAGAAGTGGCGAGCAGCATGTATCTGTTCAGCCGCTCGGGGCATAATAGGCGATTGGTGTGCCGCGTAAGAGAATACGTAGGTTCTGCGTAGGCGGTAAATGCGGCCGCGAATCGTGGTCGCGCATTGATAGCGATATGAAGGAAAACAGCGGTTTCGGGAACGAGGACGAGAATATGAGCAGACGTAGGGCAAGCCATATGGCGGTGGCACGACACACCAGGCATCGCGTATGGCCGTGGGTGGTATCGATTCTGGCGTTGCTCATGCTGGTGCTGGCCGTGGTCGGTGGCTGCGGCTGGAAGCTCTACAACGAGGCCAAGCAGGTCAAGGTGCATGAAGAACAGGCGATGCAGCTGCTCGGACAGGTGTCCGATCTGAGTAATCTCAACAACATCGACGCGGTCAGCCAGCAGGTCACTAAAGCGCAAGCTGAGACTTCCGCCGCGAACACCATTGCACACGGCAGCCTCTGGAATCTGGCGTCGAAGCTGCCGGTATATGGCGACGACATCACCACCGTACAGGGCATGACTTCCGTGGTGGATTCACTGGTCAGCGATTCGGTGCCACAGTTCATGGATACGCTGAACACGTTGAAGAACTCGCAGCTGACCTCCGGTGACGGGCAGCTCAACCTGCAGCCCATTCTCGAAGCGCAGAAGAGCATCACCGCGGCGAATACGTCGCTACAGAAGCAGGTACAGCGCTACCGCGACTTGCCTACGGCCCATATCGATATGGTGAAAAGCGCCTATGAGCAGGGCAACACGAAGCTCACCAAGATGGCGGATACCATCGATCAGATGTCCAAAACCTTCCAGATTCTGCCGGATTTCTTGGGCTCCGGCGAGCCTCGCCACTATGCGCTGATGGCCATGACCACGTCTGAGGAACGTTCCTCCGGCGGTTTGATCGGTTCCGTGGGAATGGTCACTACGGATAACGGCAAGATCAGCATTGGTGACTTCCGCTCCAACAGTGATTACGTGCCTTATGGCTCAGGCGATCCCACCAGTGATGAGAGCCGTATCTTCACCACATGGGGACCTCTGCATATGTCCTTCGACGTGCGTGATTTGGCTGCCTATCCGGACACCTCACGCACCGCCGAAGGCATGCGTGCCATCTGGCAGCGCACGCCGTGGGGCGCCGAGACTCAGCTGGATGGCGTGCTGCTGGTGGATCCGGTGTTCCTGCAGGAGCTCACCAATATCAGCGGCAACATCACCTTGTCTGACGGTCGTGTGCTGGACGGCAGCAACACCGCCGAGTTCCTGTTGAATACGGTGTATATGGATTATCCGATCGCCGAGACGGATGCCTACTTCCAGCAAGTGGCCGAACAGACGGTGGGCAGCATGTTCTCCAATATCGATCTGACCCGTCTGACCAAGGTGGCCCAGCTGATGGGCAGCATGGCCAAGGGACGTCATTTCTCGATGTACTCGTTTGATGAGACCGTACAGAAAACCATCAACGAAGCCGGATTCACCGCGCAGACCCCGAGCAGTGAGGAACATCCGCAGGTGGGTGTGTATATCACGGAGCAGAATCCGTCAAAGATGGGTTGGTATATCCACCGTACTTCCAAGATCACGCGTTCCAATTGCAATGGCGATGGCTCACAGACCTACCATGTGGAATACACGATGACCAATGTGCTGACCAGCGATCAGGTCTGGTCGTTGATCGATTATATCCGTGGCGCAAATCAGGACCAGTATGGCAAAGGCGTAGAGAAGACGCTTATCTATGCCCCTGCCGGCGGCAGCTTGACGAATCTACAAACCTCCGGCGGATCGGTGACCGATAGCCGCCAGGAAACATTGAACGGAAAGACGGTGTATGCCAGCATCGCCACCATCGCTCCCGGCGAATCCGTCACCTACTCCTTCGACGTGACTACCTCCACCAAGGCCGTCTCCGACCTGACCGTTGACCAAACGCCGATGGGCTGGGCCGATCCCGGCGTCACCACTGACACCGCCGCTTGCTCCATCGATAAGTAACGTATCGATACGTTCGCCACGGGAGGTCTCATCGACAGCCCTCGTTCATACTGCGCTGCCCCCTCTTTGTCCCCGTTTTCCTAGACCTATCGCTACTATGGAGCGCAGATGGGCAGATTGCCCTTGCACAAGGGTGCAGAGAAGAAGAAAGAGCAGCGCAAGTATGACCATGCATCATGCGCAGAAGCAGAATGGCAATGTCGAAGGCACCAGCGTTTCCACTGTGAATGCTGCACGCGCCAATCACGGCATTCGTAATATTCCCAACGCCATAATAGGATTCCTTGCGGCCTTGGCCGTCATGGCCACCGCATTCATCGCGCCTACCGCTTTCGCCAGCACTACCGAGGTCGGCAACCTGGTGTTCGTGGTGCGTTACCCAGGCGACACCGTAGGCGACAATGCCACCGGTTTCAACGCGATCGTACCCAACGGATTCACCCATGCCGGCGACACCTACTGGCAGCGGTTCACCGACGAGACCTACGATGCCGAGACGTCGGGCGTCAACACGCCTCCGAGCCTCAGGGAATACATCGCCGAAGCATCGGGCGGTACGGTCGACGTGAAGAACTCCTTCCCGCAGACTCAGCAGGACGGCAAGGTCCAATACATCACCCTCGACCATGATGCCGACTACTACATTCAGCAGAACGCAGACGACAGCATCATTCGTGAGGTCGTCGCCAAGTCCAAAGCCATGGGCTTCACCAAAGCCGATCTTGATCGCAACGGTGACGGTTATCTGGACAACCTGACCATCATCGGTTCGGTCGCCAACACTAATACGCCCAATGTCGGACGATTCTTCGGCCACGAGGCCACGTTCTCCGACGAAAGCCAGACCATCGGCACCACCGGGCTCAAGGTGAGTTCCTACAACATGGTCTACTCGCTGTACAGCCCGTCGACGGCCTTGAGCCTGCGCCCGTACGGTCCCACCTCCGGACTGGTGGCCCACGAGTTCATTCATACGTTCGGTGCCCCCGACCTCTATCGTTACAGCTCCGACGTATCCGCCGATATTCCTGTGGGTATTTGGGATATCATGGCCGGCACCGCCAACGGTCTATCCTGGCCCACCGCGCAAACCAAGAAAGACATCGGCTGGCCGGTCGATATGACCGAGCAAACGCTCGGTGCCGCAGACGGTGAATCCTATACGATGACCAAATCCGGTCAGGCCATGATCTTCCGCTCGCCGTTGTCGTCCAGCGAATACTTCGTGGTCGAATACCGCACCAAGCAGGGTTCCATCGCCAAGCCCGATGGATCGCTCAAGGGTAACGGCATCATCGTCTACCGCATCGATACCAAGGTGGAGAACCACACCAATATCGAAGGTAAGGACTACCAGTACGTGTTCCGCCCGAACGGCGGCTACAAGAACGCGGATGCGCTGAATGCGCAGGCCGGTCTGCCTGCTTTCGGTGCCACGCGCACGACCATCGGCACTACTGATATGAGCAAGGGCCTTGCCGACGGCGCGGTGACGCTTGCCGATGGCAGCAATTCCGGTTTGGCCTTTGAAGTCACCGGACAGGATGATGGCTCGATTACCTTCAAGGTGACCCACGTCGATTACAACAACCTTGATCTGTGGAATCACGTGACCGATGGCAACAATGGACAGGGCTTCGACGGCACTACGATACAGTCGCCGAAAACCAGCAGCGCAACCGATGGCACGAATCTTTATGTTTTGGGCATGAGTCAGACGAATCCTGCCATACCTCAGGTGCGTAAGTTCGACGGTGCCAACTGGACTACGCTTGATGCTTCATCGATCACCGGATACAACGCCGCTGCCCTGGCTTGGCACGACGGCAAACTGTATTTGGCTGCCGCTTCGTACACCGGCAAGGGGATTGGCCTGTTTGCTTGGAATACGTCAAGCAGCAAGTGGGATACGGTTACCACCTTGCCCGATGCTTCGTTCACTAATGCGCTGTCGCTGGCGTCTGCAGCCGGCAATCTGGTAGTGGTTGCCGATGCTAATGCATATATGCTGAGCGGCAGTTCACTCGTCAAGATGGGCGATGCGCTAGGAGCTTCGGTATCTGGTCCCTCTATCGTGGAGATGGACGGTGTTCCGGCTGTAATCTATGGGGACACTAATACCACAGTGAATCCTTGGATCGTCGCAACCAAAGTCGCACGATACATCAATGGCGCGTGGAACATCGCAACCATCTCCGGCTTCAATGGCGCGGCCAGCATTACCGGTAGCGCAACGGTAGGCGGTTCCACGTATACCGTGCTCTCTGCATTTGGGAAATCCCCGGTTCTGGTGAAGCTCACCAACGTCGATGGTGCCTTGAAGCAGCAGACACTTGCGCTCAAGGACGTGAATCTGTCGAGTGACGGAAGCCTCACCGCAGACGCCGATCACTTGTACGTAACCGGTGTGGAAAGCACTGGCGCAGTCCATACGTACACGATTGCACTCAGCGATTTGACGGATGAAGTGTTCAACGCCGGTTCTATCAGTCCCAAGCAGCTTGGCGAACAAGTGGACTCTGGCAGATCCAGTGTCTCTAGCCAAATCGTTGGCGGCAATGTGATCGTGGTGTCCGGCAGCAGCAACTCCGGCAGTGTTTCCGTGCGTAAGTTCCCTGCTCCGAAGCCGGCTCCCAAGCAGCACGCCTACAAGGTGGAGCACTACCAGCAGAATGCTGAGGACGACGACTATACGCTCGCCGATACCGAAACCGGTCTGACCGCCACTACGGGAGATCTCGTCAAGGCCAAGGCAAAGGATTACACGGGCTTCACCAAGGTGGATATCGCGCAGTCTGTGGAATCCTCGGTACTGCCGGACAATGATGATCTCGTACTCAAGGTGTACTACAACCGCAATGTGCACACGGTCACCTATCAATCCACCGGTGACGTGCCGGAAGGAGCCAATAAGGTCCTGACTCAGGACGTACGTTTCGGGGCCAAGATCGCCAAGGCGAACGATCCGGAGGCAGTGTCCGGCTATCAGTTCGGTGGTTGGACTACGACCGATGTGACGGTCGCCTCTGATGGTACGTTCGTCATGCCGAACACCGACGTCACTTTTACCGGTACGTGGACGAAGGACAAGACTCCTGAGCCGGAGACTGTGGAGCGTTCGTTTACGGTGGCGTACTACAGGAATGGCGTTTTGGTTGATACGCAGACCGTTACGAAGACGGTGAAGCGTACGGATACGTCAATCCCGGTCGAAGAGTCCGACGTACAGTCCGACATGTATGCCGGCTTCCATCTTGCATCCACCGATCCTGCGGTGCCGGGCACGGTGGCTGAGGGCGGCGTGGTCAAGGCCTACTTCGAGGCGAACGAGCATACGGTGAGCTATGCGTACAAGGACGCACCTGCCGGCGCGCCCGCGTTGCCGCAGTCCGCGCAGGTGAAGTTTGGCGAAAAGGTCGAGCTTCCTCAGGTGAAGTCCGTGGCCGGTTATGTCTTCCAGGGCTGGACCACCGGTGACGCCACCATCTCTGGCAATGCGTTCACGATGCCGGACAAGGACGTGACGCTTACCGGCGTGTGGGCGAAGGATGACGGCGCTACCGTGGATCGTTCGTTCACTGTGGAGTACTACAAGAACGGCGTGAAGACGGATACTGTCACGGTCACCAAGCGTGTGGGCTTCCATGACACGACGGTTCCCGTGACCGCCCGAGACATTGATGATGCGAAGTATGCCGGATACCATCTGGATTCCGTCGATCCGTCGGTACCGGGGAACGTCGCCGTTTCGGGTGGCGTGGTCAAGGCCTACTTTGTGCCGAATACCGACACTGGATACGTTGTCGAACGGTACTTGGAACAGCTTGACGGTTCGTTCACGGTGTCGGTCGAGCGTTTGACCGGTGCGACGGATGCCAAGGTCACGGTGCCGAGCAAGGACTATAAGGGATTCTCCCTCGATAAGGATCACAAGGGAAGCGTGTCCTCTGGCACGGTTGCCGCTGATGGTTCGCTGGTGTTGAAGACGTACTACACGCGCAATTCCTATAAGGTGTCGTTCTCTTATCAGAACGCTCCCGACGGCGCGTCCGTGCCGCAGGATGTCACTGCGAAGTTCGGTGAGATGGTGACGCTTCCCGATGTCAAGGTTCCGGATGCCGGTGGGTCGAGCAGTTGGACGTTCGACGGTTGGAAGAGCGGTGATGTGACCGTTGCTGACGGCGCGTTTGTGATGCCCGCGAAGAATGTGTCGTTTACCGGTTCTTGGACCGAGCACAAGACCCCGGAGCCTGAGCCGGAGACTGTGGAGCGTTCGTTTACGGTGGCGTACTACAGGAATGGCGTTTTGGTTGATACGCAGACCGTTACGAAGACGGTGAAGCGTACGGACACCGCCATCGCTGTCGAGGCCGCCGATGTGCAGTCCGATAAGTATTCCGGCTTCCACATGGTTTCCACCGATCCGGTGGTGCCGGGCGTGGTGGCCGTGGATGGCGTGGTCAAGGTCTATTACGAGGCCAATGAGCACACGGTGAGCTACGCATACAAGGATGCGCCGGAGGGTGCCCCCGATCTTCCGCAGTCCGCGGAGGTGAAGTTCGGCGACAAGACCGAGCTTCCTGAAGTGCAGCCGGTTGCCGGCTATATCTTCCAAGGGTGGACCACTGATGACGCCACTATCTCCGGCAATGCGTTCACGATGCCGGACAAGGACGTGACGCTCACCGGCGTGTGGACGAAGGATACCAATGCCACTGCGGAGCGTTCGTTCACCGTGGAGTACTACAAGAACGGCGTAAAGACGGACACTGTCACGGTCACCAAGCGCATCGGCTTCCATGACGACACTATTCCTGTCACCGCTCAGGACGTCGATGGAGCGAAGTTCGCCGGGTATCATCTGGATTCCGTCACCCCTGACGTGCCGGGTACCGTCGCCGTTTCGGGTGGCGTGGTCAAGGCCTACTTCGTGCCGAATACCGACACCGGATACGTTGTCGAACGGTATCTGGAGCAGCTCGACGGTTCGTTCATGGTGTCGGTCGAGCGGCTGACCGGTACCACCGATGCCAAGGTCACGGTGCCGGACAAGGATTATGAAGGCTTCTCGGCTGCCGCAAATCATGACGGCAACGTGCTGTCCGGTACGGTTGCCGCTGATGGTTCGCTGGTATTGAAGGCGTACTACACGCGCAACTCGTACAAGGTGTCGTTCTCCTACCGGAACGCTCCCGATGGCGTGACTGCACCGCAGGATGTCACTGCGAAGTTCGGTGAGACGGTGACGCTTCCCGAGGTTTCGGCTCCGGATGCCGTCGGGGCGAAGTTAAGCAGTTGGACGTTTGACGGCTGGAAGAGCGGTGATGTGACCGTCTCTGGTGGCGTGTTCGTGATGCCCGCCAAGGATGTCTCGTTTACCGGTTCTTGGACCGAACACAAAACCCCCGAGCCTGAGCCGGACCCGGATCCCACTCCTGATCCTGATCCGACTCCCGATCCCGAGCCCAAGCCGGATCCCGACCCGGATCCCACTCCGGATCCCGATCCGGAGCCTGAACCGGAGACCGTGGAGCGTTCGTTCACTGTGGTGTACTACAAGAATGGCGTACAAGCCGATACGGTGAAGATCACGAAGACGGTGAAGCGTACGGACACATTGATTGCCGTCACGGCATCCGATGTGCAGTCCGATAAGTATGCCGGCTTCCATCTGGTTTCCACCGATCCGTCGGTGCCGGGCGCGGTGGCCGTAGATGGCGTAGTGAAGGTCTACTTCGAGGCTGATTCCACGCCGGAGCCGAACCCGAATCCGGAGCCGAACCCCGAGCCCACGCCGGACCCCGATAAGCCGGGCACTGGCGACACGGATAAGGATGACACGAACAAGCCCAGCGAGGAGCCGTCCACTCCTGACAATTCCGGGAATGGCAACTCCGGGAATGGCACTTCCGAGAGCGGCGCCTCCAAGCCGACCGGAAACCAGCACGGGAGCAATGCCGTCAACGGGAACGGCCAACATTTGGCAATCTCCGGTACCTCGGTGGCTGTCGCCGCCGCAACGGCTGTCATGCTTGCCGTGGCCGGTCTCGCCTTTGTACTGGCTCGTCGCCATCATCTCAAGTGACGCCTGAGTCGTTGCCGTGATCAGCGTGAGGTGCCTGCGTCCATCGATCCGATGGGTGCAGGCACCTCTCACGTTATATAACTGAATATAGCTAGCTTTATGAACGGTTCTCGCGAATGGTTCGAATAGTCCGGGCCGGCTGAAGAACAGCGCCGCAACCCAACCAACGTTGCTCCCGTCCCGGCATTCACCTGAGGACGTCCACAAAACGGCCGGGTGGTTTCCATATCCCGCTATCCATAGGTAAACTATCGCCTTTGTATGCGTACCGATACGTCAAGGCAAGAGAGGAGAGTCGGCATGGCAGCACTTCGTGGTCCGGATAGTTCCGAGGACGAACGTCGTTTGGGGGAGCAGGCCGTCTTTCCGGAGACGGTCGATATCAACATCCGTCAGCTTGACCCGATTCCTGCGCCGCGCGCATTCCTGAAAGAGCAGCCGCTGACCGATGCGATGAGTGAACTGGTGCTCCACTCGCGTCAGGAGATTCGCGACGTGCTCAACGGTCGCGATGACCGACTGCTGGTAATCGTAGGCCCCTGCTCGATTCACGATCCGAAAGCCGCGCATGAGTATGCCGAAAAGCTGGCTGCCGTCAAGCGCGAACTGGAAGACCGTCTGGTCATCGTCATGCGCGTCTACTTCGAAAAGCCACGCACCACGATCGGTTGGAAGGGCCTGATCAACGATCCCGATCTCGATGGCCGCTTCAACATCCGCAAAGGCATGTGGCTGGCCCGTAAGGTGCTGACCGATGTGCTGAGCCTCGGCCTGCCCGCTGCCACCGAATGGCTTGATCCGATCACGCCGCAGTACATTTGCGATGCCATCAGCTGGGGTGCCATCGGTGCGCGCAACACCGAAAGCCAGGTGCACCGCGAGCTGGCCAGCGGCCTGTCGATGCCGGTGGGCTTCAAGAACTCCACCGACGGCTCCATCAAGGCCGCCGCGGACTCCTGCTATACGTCCGCTTTCGAGCACCACTTCCTGTCCATCAATCTGGACGGTCGCGTGATTTCCGCCGAAACCAAAGGCAACCCGGACTGCCATCTGGTACTGCGCGGCTCCAGTTCGGGCCCGAACTACGATGCCGAATCCGTTCGCGAAGCGCTGGAAGCCTTGCGAGCCTCCAAAGCGTCCGGTCCGAGCGAGCATGGCTTGGTCATCGATGCCGCGCACGGCAACTGCGGCAAGGATGAGAATCGTGAGGCTGAGGTCGTCGAGGAGATTGCCGCTCGCTTGGCTGCGGGCGAGCCTGGTATCACCGGTGTGATGATGGAAAGCTTCCTGAAGGGCGGTCATCAAAAGCCGGCACCGCTCGATCAGCTGGTCTATGGTCAGTCCGTGACGGACGCCTGCGTGCCGTGGGATCGTACCAACGAGCTGTTGCACACGCTCGCCGACGCCATCGCCACTCGTCGTGCGCTAGGCGAGAATCGTTCCTGATACGACGTCTGACGCACGGCATCCGTTAGTCGCTTGCACACTGCATAGGCGGATGCCATCGTGCATGTCGGTGCCGCTTGCCGTCACTGTTGGGTATTCTTGGGGAGCAGTATTCCCAAGGAGAGCAAACCATGCAACAACAGGACGCCCACATGCGGCCGCTGAACCGCCCGGAGGACCTCAAGGCTATTCGTGAGGCGATGGAAGAGGGCAAGAACCCGCTTATCGCCACGGATGTGCCGCGCTGGGAGGATCAGGTCGGTATCAGTCGCATCGTCAATCGTCGTGTGCTGGAATTCGAGGTACTGCCCACCCCGGCACAGGTGTTGGCTGATCAGCCGCTGACGCCTGAAGCACAGGAGATCGTGGCTTATTCACGCGATGAGATTCGCGCTTGCCTGTACGGTCAGGATGATCGTCTGCTGGTGATCGTCGGCCCCTGCTCGGTCCATGATCCGAAAGCGGCACTGGACTATGCCCGTCGTCTCGCCAAGCTGAAGGATGAGCTCGGCGGCGAACTGCTGATCGTCATGCGCGTCTATTTCGAAAAGCCGCGTACCACGGTCGGCTGGAAGGGTCTGATCAACGACCCGGATATCGACGGCTCCTGCAATATCAAGAAGGGTCTGCTGCTGGCCCGCAAGACGTTGCTTGATGTACTGGGTACCGGTTTGGCCGCCGCCACCGAGTTCCTGGAACCCACCAGTCCGCAGTTCATCGCCGACGCGGTGAGCTGGGGCGCCATCGGTGCGCGCAACACCGAAAGTCAGGTGCATCGTCAGCTGGCCAGCGGCCTGTCGATGCCGATCGGTTTCAAAAACGCCACCGACGGCTCCATCAAGGCGCCGACCGACTCCTGTTTTGCCGCCGCTCAGCAGCATACGTTCTTCGGCATCGACCACATGGGTCGTGCCGCCGTGGTCAAAACGCTCGGTAACCCGGACTGTCATGTGGTCCTGCGTGGTTCGAGCCATGGCCCGAACTATGACGCCGCTTCGGTCAGTGAAGCGCTGGAGACGATCCGTACGCTGATGCCGCAGGAATCCGCTGCCGCCCATGGATTGATCGTGGATTGTTCGCACGGCAACTCCGGCAAGGATGAGCATCGTCAGGCCGAGGTGGTGCGCGACATCGCCGCGCGTATCGCATCGGGGGAGCAGGGGATCACCGGTGTGATGATGGAAAGCTTCATCGAGGGAGGCAATCAAAAGGCCGCGCCGCTCGATCAGCTGGTCTACGGCAAGTCCATTACCGACAAATGCATCTCTTGGCCCGACACTGAGTCGTTGTTGCGCGAGCTTGCCGAAGCTGTGGCCACTCGCCGCTGGAAGTAAACGATTTCAGCGATGCCCCTGCCGGATTGGACGGCGGGACATCTGCTACCTCTTTCGCGAAAGGAACCATTATGGGTATGAAAACCGTTGTGATCATCGGCGCGTTGGATGAGGAAGTGGCGTTGATCGCCGGTTCGCTCACACATGTCACCCACATCGCCAAAGGCAGTCTCGACATCGTCTCCGGCACGGTGGATTCCTTTGGCGCTCATGTGATCAAGGTGGTCGCCACTGTGGGAGGCATGGGATTGGTGAACGCGGCCGCAACCACTCAGCTGCTGATCAGCGAGTTCGCTCCGGATGCCGTGATTTTCTCCGGCATCGCCGGTAACCTCAACACCCACCTGCATATCAACGATGTGGTGCTCGGCGGCACGCTGCGCTATCTCGACACCGATATGCGTCTGGTGGGGCAGTGGAAGCCGGGTACTGCCCAAGAGCCCGTCACTGAATTCCACTCCGACGACCGACTGCTCGACGTGGCCGATCAGGCGCTTTCCGCCGCCGGCATCACCCATATCACCGGCATTATCGCCTCGGGTAACTATTTCGTAGACACTCGGGAAAAGGTCGAAGAGGTTATTCGCCTGACCGGCGCGGATGCCGTGGAAATGGAAGGTGCTGCGGTGGCTCAGGTGGCCGCGCGCAACGAAGTGCCGGTCTTGGTGATCCGCGCGCTTTCCGACAACGCAGACACCGACTATGAGGTGTTCAAGGAGTTCGATATTTCCGAGTACGCCGATACCGCCGCCCGTCTGGCCGTGGATATCGTGAAGCGGCTGTAGCTACTGTCCGTTTCATAGATGTGATGTTCACTATGTGAGCGTTCCCGCCACCTCCACCGTCGCTTGCGCCATACTCATGCGTCAGGCACAGCGATGTGTGGGGGATGTCGCTGGGGCCACAAGCCATACCACCCTTCCTCTGCATGCCGGTCGTTGTGCTTCATTTTTTCAATGAATACGGATTTCCGCATGAATGAGGCGGAATACGCGCAGCATGAGGGGAAGAAAGAACATGTCTGCAAGCGCAACTGCGGCGATGACGAAAACGGTGAAGAAGGATTCGGTTCCTGATATCATCGCCGCCTCCATGGTCGGTACGGCCATCGAATTCTACGATAACTACTGCTACTCCATCGCAGCCGCCAGCTACTTCGGTATGGTGTTCTTCACCGAAGTCGCCAAGTCCAATCAGGCGCTGGCCACGCTGATGGCATTCGTCACCTTCGCTGTCTCCTTCCTGGCCCGTCCGTTCGGCTCTATGCTGTTCGGCCACTTCGGTGACAAGATGGGCCGCAAGAAGACCCTGGTGATCGCCCTGATGACCATGGGCATCGCCACCTTCCTGGTCGGCTGCCTGCCGGGCTATGACCAGATCGGTGCTTGGTCCGTGGTGATCCTGTGCATCTGCCGTGCATGCCAGGGTGTGGGTCTCGCCGGCGAATGGTCCGGTGCCGCGCTGGTCGCCACCGAGAACGCTCCGGCCGACAAGCGTGCTCTCTACGGTTCCTTCCCGAACCTCGGCGCTCCGATCGGCTTCTTCTGCGCCTACGGCCTGAACCTGCTGCTCGAATCCAACTTGAGCCAGGAGCAGATGGTGGCTTTCGGTTGGCGCATCCCGTTCCTGTGCTCCGCCGTGCTGGTGATCATCGGCCTGTACGTGCGTGCCCGCATGTCTGAGACCCCGGTGTTCCGCAAGGCCTCCGAGGAGAAGCGCACCTCCAAGCACCCGCTGCGTGACCTGCTGCCGTACACCAAGGAAGTCATCCTCGGCACTGTTGCCATGGGCATCACCTACACGCTGTTCTACGTGCTCGGCACTTGGTCCCTCGCATACGGCGTCAAGGGCCTGAAGTTCACCCAGGGCGAGTACCTGCTCATGCAGATGACCTCCGTGGTCTTCTTCGCCATCTTCATTATCGTCTCCTGCGTCTACGCCGACAAGGTGGGCCGTAAGAAGGTGCTCATGCTGGTAACCGCCGGCACGCTGATCTTCAGCTTCTTCACCCCGTTGCTGCTCGTGCACTCCGCGGCTCACATCATGATCTTCCTGTGCGTCGGCTTCGTGCTCATGGGCGGTCTGTTCGGACCATGCGGCGCCTACCTGCCTGAGCTCTTCCCGGTGCACGTGCGCTACTCTGGCGCAGGCCTGAGCTACAACCTCGCCGCCATCTTCGGTGGCGCATTCGCCCCGACCATCGCCCAGGCCCTGGTTTCCTCCAAGTTCGGCGTGGCCGGTGTGGGCTGGTACATGGCCATCATGGCCGCCCTCGCCCTGCTTGCGCTGTTCCTGATCAAGGAAAGCAAGGACAAGGATTACGAGCTGTGATGCGATCCGCGAGCTCTCAGCCGAACGCAAGGCATAGAGCATAGAGTTGTCAGCGATGCGCGATTGATAAGGCGCGACTTGATAACTTGGCATAGTCGAATGGCTCTCCTCACCCGAGGAGAGCCATTCGACGTATATGCGCAATGAGCGTCAGATAAAAATGAACAATAGGCGAACTTACGTAGTTCCACAGTGATGCTACATACTCCGCGTTCTACTCTTGAGAATCATGAGTATCTGGAAGATCGTGGTATTGACGGCGCTCGCCGTGCTTGTTGTGGCGTGGGCCGCGCTCATCGCCTACAACAAGGGCCGCGCAGCCGGGCGGACGGCTGCTCAGGAGATGGCGGCCGAGAATCAAGACACGCGTTCGCTGTTCGGCGACGACGTGCCTGTGCGGCCTACTGAACAGCGATTGATTGAGGTGATGCCTCAGGCGGTGATCGTCACCGATCGCAACGGGCAGGTTCATTATGCCAGTCCAGGTTCGGTGCAACTGGGGTTGATATCGGGCGGACGCCTCAATTCCCGGGAGATCGAGGATATTCTTACCCAGGCTGCGGCCGACGGCGGCGTACGTGAGCGTGAGGTCCAGCTGCCGTTGAAGCGCAGCATCTTTCCTCCGCTTGACGGCAAAGGCATTGAAGCCGGGCAATCGTTGCCCTCAAATACGCTGTATCTGCGCGTGCGCATAGGCGATATCGGCGACGATCTGTATGTCATCCTTATTGCCGATGTGTCTGAGCAGCGTCGTTTCGAGGCTGTGCGCCGTGATTTCGTCACGAATGTGTCGCACGAGCTGAAGACTCCGGCCGGGGCCATTGCCCTGCTTGCCGAAACCATCGGAGATGCGGCCGACGATCCGGATGCCGTGCGGTATTTCGCCGGCCGTGTGACCAAGGAATCCAAGCGATTGACCGAATTGGTGCAACACCTCATCGATTTGCAGCGTGCGCAGGCCTCGCAGGGGGTGATGGATGTTGAACGCTTGTCCGCGGTGGACGTGGCGCGTGCCGCCATCGCCGAAAATCATGTGCAGGCCGAAGCGCGGCATGTGGATATTCGGTTGAGCGTTAACGGCCGGCCGGTGTCGGCATCCGAGGATGATGAGGAACAGCCTGAAACTCCGACCACAGAAGGTAAAGGCGGAAACGAGTCGGTCAAGTCTGAGCCGATGATCATGGCTGACCGCGAGGCGATGCGTACCGCCGTCAAGAATCTGGTGGAGAACGCCATCCATTACTCTCCTGAACACACCACGGTGGCTGTTGGCGTCAGCGAACACGATGGCAAGGTGATTATTCGTGTAGTCGATCAAGGCATCGGCATCCCGGAAAAGTCCCTCGATCGTATTTTCGAACGGTTCTACCGCGTTGATCCGGCCCGTTCTCGTGCCACCGGCGGTTCAGGTCTGGGATTGGCCATTACCAAGCACTGCGTACAGGAGAACGGTGGACGGATTTCGGTATGGTCCCGTGAAGGGGAGGGGTCCACGTTCACCATCGAGATGCCTCAGGCACCGACAGACGCCGGCGGTAACGCAAGTGATGACACGGGCGACACTGTTGAACCGACTGATTCAATCTCGCCTCGGCCATAACCTACCTGTGTAGTCGAAGCAAAGAAATTACGTACTTCAGGCAACTTCAGGCAAACAACAGGCGAACGGGAAACGGATGATTACGATGGATTCAGGAAATTTTGTATTGTCGCGTACGGGCACATACCCAAGAAAGGCCAGCATGACACGTATTCTCATCGTGGAAGACGAGGAATCCTATCGTGAACCGTTGGTATACCAGCTTACACGTGAGGGGTATGACGTGTCTGCTGCGGCTACCGGCGAAGAAGGATTGGAGCTGTTCACCAAGGGCGGTATCGACTTGGTGCTGCTCGATTTGATGCTGCCCGGCATCGATGGCACTGCCTTGTGCCGTCGTATTCGTGAACAGAGCCGTGTGCCGATCATCATGCTTACGGCGAAATCCGCTGAAATCGACAAGGTGGTGGGTCTGGAGATCGGTGCGGACGATTACGTGACCAAGCCGTACTCGTTCCGTGAGCTGCTCGCCCGCATTCGTGCGGTAATGCGCCGCAATCAGGCTTCCGCAGAAGCACCTGGTTCGGTGGACGACGATATTCCATTGGTGTGTGGCGATATCTCCATGCAGGTGGGTCAGCATCAGGTCACCGTGCGAGGTGAAACCGTGTTCTTCCCGCTGAAGGAATTCGAGCTGTTGGAATACCTGATGCAGAACAAGGGCCGTGTCATGACCCGACACCAGCTGATCGACCGCATCTGGGGCTCCGATTATGTGGGCGACACCAAAACCCTCGACGTACACGTCAAGCGCGTGCGCTCCAAAATCGAGGAGGATCCGGCGCATCCCAAGTATCTGACCACCGTGCGCGGCCTTGGATACAAAATCGATACGCCTGCCGAGTGAAATCGGACGCGATATAGGACAAATAGGACAATGCGAGGGCGGCCCTGGTGGGCCGCCCTTTGTCGTCGTTCCTTCCTTCGGCGAATCCAGATGAATACGGCGAGCGCGGCCGGACAAGCGTTACGACAGCTGGATCGACCGTCTCCCAAACTACGTAGTGCGGACGTAGTCGTATTCATTAGCAAGTGTTCATCTTCCGTTTACTGATTTCGTCTCTCAGCCCGTTCAATCGCCCATACGCTTGTAGATGTCATGAGTTGACCGGGCTTCATAATCTAGCCCGTGTTTAATTGATAGAGGGAATAAGAAACAATCATGCAGAAGAACATTTTCGTTCGCTCCCTTGCCGCTCTGTCCGGCATCGCGATGCTCGCCACTGTCGCTGCCTGCGGCGACAACACTGCCTCCACTTCCAGCTCTTCCACTTCCACCGACGCCTCCAAGACCGCTCCGGTCACTGGCAACTATCAGGGTGCCGGTGCCACCTCCCAGCAGGCTGCCACCGAAGCATGGATCGCCGGCTTCGAAGCCGCCAACGATGGCGCCAAGATCGCTTACAACCCCACCGGTTCCGGTGCAGGCGTGACTACCTTCCTGACTGGCGCTACCGCTTGGGCAGGCTCGGACAAGGCCCTGTCCGACGATGATCTGGCCAAGTCCAAGGCCGTTTGCGCCGAGGGCGAGGCCTTCGACGTGCCGGTGTACATTTCCCCGATCGCCATCGTCTTCAACCTGAAGGGTGTGTCTGACGCCGGCAAGCACATCAACCTCGATGCCGCTACCGCCGCCAAGATCTTCGACGGCAAGATCACCAAGTGGAACGATCCGGCCATCGCCGATCAGAACAAGGATCTGACCCTTCCGGATACCGCCATCACTGTGGTGCACCGTTCCGATAAGTCCGGCACCACTCAGAACTTCGTCTCCTACTTCAAGGATGCGGCTCCGGACGCATGGACCTACGACCTGTCTGAGAACTGGCCGAACGAGGTCGGTCAGGGCGCCAAGGGCACTTCCGGCGTGATCTCCACCGTCAAGCAGGCCGATGGCACCATCGGTTACGCTGACTTCTCCCAGGTTGGTGATCTCGGCACCGCCGCCATCAAGGTCGGCGACAAGTACAACGAGATTTCCGCTGAGGGCGGCTCCAAGGTTATCGAGGATTCCCCGCTGGATGACTCCGCCAAGGGCGACAACCGCGTGGTTGTCAAGATCAACCACTCCACCACTGCCGACGGTGCTTACCCGATCGTGCTGGTCTCCTACGACATCGTGTGCCCGGCCTACAAGGACGCCAAGCAGGGTGCGTTCGCCAAGGCTTGGCTGACCTACGTCACTTCCGCTGAGGGCCAGAAGGCTGCTCAGGACGCCGCCGGCTCCGCTCCGCTGCCGTCCAGCCTGACCGAGAAGGTCACCAAGTCCATCGAGGCCATCAAGACCAAGTGAGCGTGAGGGCGCAATAGCTGCAAGGCCCTGACCTCGTGATCGATAACTGAATATCCGGCTGTGGAGATTTCTGCAGCCAGTCTTTGAGCCGCAGTCGTCAGCATAACGGCTGCGGCTCAAAGCGGGTCAGGGCATATGCGCCCTACGGGAGGCCACGCATGATGGTTTGTACGGCGTGTGTCGCTCCACTACAGACTGTTGCTTGTTCCAACCTCTAAGGAGAATCCGTGAGTTCGCAAGATACACCGGCGGTTATGGCGCCGGCCGGCGGCAAAACGGCGGATAAGGTGTTCAAAGGCATTGCTTATGCCTGTGGCATCCTGATCCTGGTCGTACTGGCCGCCGTGTTCCTCTTCCTTTTCTTCCGCGCATGGCCGCTTATCGGTGGCGATCAGGCCGCCAACAGTGCCACCATCTCCAGCTTCACCGGTGGCAAGGTTTCCAGCTTCTGGGGCTACGTGCTGCCGTTGCTGTTCGGTACGGTACTGATTTCCGTGCTGGCGCTGCTTATCGCTTTCTTCGTATCCATCGGCATCGCACTGTTCATCTCGCACTACGCGCCGAAGAAGGTCGCCACTGCGCTAAGCTACGTCATCGATCTGCTCGCCGCCATCCCTTCCGTAATCTACGGTCTGTGGGGCGGTCTGATTCTGGTGCCGGCCATTTACCCGTTCTGGAACTGGGTGGCCAACCACCTCGGCTGGTTCCCGCTGTTCGCCGGCCCGGCCGCCAACCCGCAGCGTACGGTAGCTACCGTGGCCGTGGTGCTGGCCGTGATGGTCTTGCCGATCATCACCTCCATGTCCCGCGACATCTTCCTGCAGACTCCGTCCCTGCAGCAGGAAGCCGCCTATGGATTGGGTGCCACCAAATGGGAGATGATCAAGCTTGCCGTACTGCCGTTCGGTAAGTCCGGCATCGTTTCCGCTTCCATGCTGGCTTTGGGCCGTGCGTTGGGCGAGACGATGGCTGTCTTGATGATTCTCTCCCCGAGCGTCACCGGCTACTCCTTCAAGATTCTGCAGGCTTCGCAGAGCAACGCCATTGCGTCCAACATCGCCGCGCAGTATCCGGAAGCTGACGACCTCGGCGTATCCGTGCTGATCGGAACCGGTTTGATCCTGTTCCTCATCACCTTCGTCGTGAACTTCGTCGCCCGTAAGATCACCGAGAAAGCGAGTGCATGATGACTGAAGCACAAGCTCAAGCGCCAAAGAGCAATCTGGACGGTGCGCCCGTTATCGACTTCGACAAGTTCCGTGTCAAGCCCAGCACCGAAAAGCGTCGTAAGGCCAAGGACCTGTTCATGGCAGGACTGATCGCCCTGGCCTTCGTCATCGCCTGCCTTCCGCTGATCTCCGTACTGTATACCACCATCAAAAACGGCATCAAGCGACTCAACCTCAATTTCCTGACCTACAACATGACCGGCGTGATCGGTGGCAACCAGACCCCGTCCGGCGGTTACGGCGGCGTGCTCCATGCCATCATCGGCACATTGGAGATCACGGGTGGCGCCATGCTGATCTCCATTCCGATCGGTGTGATGTGCGCCGTGTATCTGGTCGAATATGCGCATGGCGGCAAGCTGGCCATGACCATCTCCCTGCTGGTCGATGTGATGAGTGGTATTCCATCCATCGTCGCAGGTCTGTTCGCGTTCTCGATGTTCACCATCGCGTTCGGTCCCGGTACCATCAACGGTTTTGAGGGTTCCGTGGCACTCTCGCTGCTGATGCTGCCGACTGTGGTCAAGTCCTGCGAAGAGATGCTGAAAATCGTGCCGAACGACCTGCGTGAGGCGTCGTTGGCTCTGGGCGTCACCAAGCAGCGCACCATCACCAAGATCGTGTTGCGTACGGCCCTGCCCGGCATCGTTTCCGGCTGCATTCTTGCCATCGCGCGTGTGATTGGCGAAACCGCACCGTTGCTGATGACCGCAGGCTTCATCGCCAGCACGAACGTCAATCTGTTCTCCGGGCAGATGACCACGCTGCCGGTGTATGTCTATCAGGAGTACTCCAAGCTTTCCGCGAATTGCCCGGCCAACGCGGACGCCACCTGCGTGACCACCATTCCGATGGAACGCGCGTGGGCCGCCGCTCTGGTGCTGATCATCGTGGTTCTGGTGCTCAACCTCATCGGCCGTCTGGTGGCGAAGGTCTTCGCCGTCAAGACCGAGCGTTAAGCCGTAACCGTAAGACAAAGAAATAAGGAATCATCATGGGACAACGTATTGACGTCAACCACGAGAACATCTACTACGGCGACTTCCTTGCTGTAGAAGATGTGAACATCAACATCGAGGCCAACAAGGTCACCGCCTTCATCGGTCCATCCGGTTGCGGCAAGTCCACCGTGTTGCGCACGCTCGACCGTATGCACGAGCTTATTCCCGGTGCTCGTGTAGAAGGTGAGGTGCTGCTCGAAGGCAAGAACCTGTACGACAAGGACGTGGATCCGGTATCCGTGCGTCGTGACGTCGGCATGGTTTTCCAGCGCCCGAACCCGTTCCCGACCATGTCCATCCGCGAGAACGTGCTCGCCGGTGTTCGCCTGAACAACAAGCACATCAGCAAGTCCGACGCCGACGATCTGGTCGAGTGGGCCCTGCGTGGTGCCAACCTGTGGAACGAGGTCAAGGACCGTCTGGACAACCCGGGCATCGGTCTTTCCGGTGGTCAGCAGCAGCGTCTGTGCATTGCACGCGCCGTGGCCGTGCACCCGCAGGTCGTGCTGATGGATGAGCCGTGCTCCGCTCTCGACCCGATCTCCACGCTGGCCGTCGAAGATCTGATCAACGAGCTCAAGAGCGATTACACCATCGTGATCGTGACCCACAACATGCAGCAGGCCGCCCGTATCGCCGACTACACCGCCTTCTTCAACCTGAAGGCCGTGGGCCAGCCCGGTCACCTTGAGTACTTCGCGGACACCACCACGATGTTCAACAACCCGCAGAACGACGAAGCCGAGCGCTACATCTCCGGCCGCTTTGGCTGATCCGTCCCTTCGAGCGGCATGAATTGTGCAACTCGAAGGTTCATCGCTATAGAAGGTCCCGTATGGTTATTCCATGCGGGACCTTCCCGTATTCGCAGGTAGTCGCTTTTATTCGCAAGCGGTCCTTCTGCGAGGTTTGCTGGTGCGAAGATTCAACGGTTTGGCGCAGTCTCTGGCACAACCTTGGAATCAATCGTTCGATGTTGCTGTTATGGCAATATGCTGTGGTACAACTTACGGATTTCCTATGCTTTGCAAGGTCGTGACAATTCTTTTTGCCACAATCGATTCATTCAGCCTAATCATGGCTGTTGTGGCAAGTACAACGGCGGAAAATGGTTACCGTAGTTGGAAGGGCATTGCCACAACTCGCCAGAATCGTCCAAAACTAGTGTTGTGACACAACGTATTGTCCCGATCCCAGAATCAATCGTTTGCCGTTACTGCTGAGACAGGGATTGACGGTCTCGGCAGTCTAGAATTACACAGAACTCCCTTCAAATCACCTCTTGCGCATCAAAAAAGGCTGGACTCATTGAGGAGCCCAGCCGTGTAGCAGTCCATAGCGCGAATCGTTAGTGATTCGCGACCATGAACATCACAGAATCGCCATGCATACAAAGTCCAGGATGAACAGTGCGGAGACGATCCACAGGATCGGGTGCACTTCCTTGGCCTTGCCCTTGCAGGTCTTCACGATGCAGTACATGATGAAGCCACCGGCGATGCCGTAGGAGATGGAGTAGGAGAAGGCCATGAACACGGCTGCGAAGAACGCCGGAATCGCGTCATCGATGTTGGCCCAATCGATTTCCTTCAGAGAAGCGGCCATCATGCAGCCCACGATCACCAGCACGCCTGCGGTGGCGGCGGACGGCACAGCGGAGATCAGCGGGGCCAGGAATGCGGACAGCGCGAAGCAGACGGCCACGACCACAGAGGTCAGACCAGTGCGGCCACCTGCGGCAATACCGGCGGAGGACTCCACGTAGGTCGTGGTGTTGGAGGTACCGCAGATAGCGCCGATGGAGGTGGCGATGGAGTCGGCGAACAGCGCCTTATCCATCTTGGAGGAGAAGCCGTGGCCATTCTCCAGAGCCGCTTCATCTGCTGCGGAGAAGATGCCGGTGCGGCGGCCGGTGCCGATGAAGGTGCCTAGGGTGTCGAACGTATCGGACATCGAGAAGGCGAAGATGGTCACGATGACCAGCGGCAGCTTGGCCGGGTCGGAGAACAGGGCCGGGAAGCCGTCGGCGCTGAAGATGGCGCCGAAGGTCTGCGGCAGCTGAGAGAAGGTTTCGGAGATGGAGACGGAGGAGCCGAAGTTGGTCACGCCGAACGGGATGCCGATCACGGTGGTGATGGCGATGGCCAGCAGCAGACCGCCCTTGACCTTCATCACAGTGAACACGATGGCCAGCACCAGACCGATGAGGAAGACCCACAGCACCTTGTCGTTGAACGTGGCGAGACCCGGGGTCGCGGCCACGGCGCCGCCCTTGGCGGCGGCCTTCGGATCACCCGGGGTGAACTTGATGAGGCCGACGTTCAGCATGCCCACGTACGCCACGAACAGGCCGATGCCGCCGCCGATGGCCTGCTGCAGCACCTCGGGGATGGCCATGATGATCATCTTACGGATCTTGGTGACGGTGATGATGATGTTGATCAGACCGCACAGGAACACCATGCACATGGTCTGCTGCCAAGTGAAGCCCAGGCCGAAGCACACCGTGTAGGTGAAGAATGCGTTGAGGCCCATGCCGGCAGCCTGTGCATATGGCACGTTGGCGAACAGGCCCATGACCAGGGTGCCGATGATGGCCGCGATGATGGTGGCGAGGAACACGCCGCCCCAGGGCATGCCGGTCTGGGACAGGATCAGCGGGTTGACGACGATGATGTACGCCATCGCGAAGAACGTGGTCAGGCCGGCCAGAATTTCGGTCGAGACCGTCGTGTTGTTCTCCTTCAAATGGAAGAACTTCTCCATTGCTCTCTACTTCCTTGGGTTGTGCGGGGTCCGCGCGTGAAGCGGGCACGGCACGCAGAGGCCGATCCATGGAATCGTGCTGTTGCGCCAATGGCTGTTCGACCGCTTGGATACTGCGTGGGTGGTGCTGGACGTGGTTGCCCCGGCGAGAATTGCGACTCGCCCTGATCGACCTGTCTGCGCGCGTGCGGCACAGCCACCCAATCAGAACCATCGCCGATTATAGCCTGTGTGCATATCGTGAAACCGCGGTGCGAAAAACCGAGCTACACTGAAATCCATCTATTGCGTTTTCGCGCGAAAAGTGCGGGAGGCATGTGCATATGAGCCTCTCTGCGTGCTTTTCGCGCGAATCGTACGTGAAATAGGCGGAATGAGGCCGTTTTGCGTACTTTTCGTGCGAATAGAACACAGGGGATTGGAATGCGAGGCGGAAGATGACGAAGACACCGGTGGAAGTCAGTATTACTTCGTGGCGTAAGAACACGGTCAAGGCAGGGCAGGAGCATGGACGGGTGCTGCTGATGCCGGGTACCGGATACAACTGTGATCGTCCGCTGCTCTATTGGGCTGCTCAAGCTCTGGCGGAGTCCGGATGGCGCATCGACCGCATGAATGTGCGCAATGCTTCGGACGATCTGTCCACCGTTATTCCCGTGTTGAACGACGCCATTGATGGTTGGGTTGCGTCGGTGAAGGCCGAGCGACTGCTGCTGATCGGCAAATCGCTGACTACGATGACCTATCCGCATGTGGCTTCGCACTATGGGCTGCCGTTTGTGCTGCTGACTCCTGTGCTGCATCACGCTGATTTCGATCCGTCCGCCCGCGTAATTCCGGTGCCGGCTGTGGGCGATGACATTGTGGGCGAGGATGAAGCGCCGAGCGTGGACGATGCGGCTCAGGTGATTCGTTCGGAACATGCCGGGGATTCGCATGCGCGTGGTTCACGGTACGCAGGCCCCGCGCCATTGATCTGCGCCGGCACCGCCGACCCGTTCTTCGATCGTATCCGTGCCAACGCCTTGACCCCGCATGTGCATGAATATCCGGACGCCAATCATTCCATCGAGGTGCCGGGCCATTGGCGTCGCTCGCTGGATTATCTCAAGGAAGTCACCGCTTCGGTGGCGCAGTACGCCGCTACGTTGTGATCGGGTTGTTGTCGTACGTTTTCCAGAGGGGACTTATGCTTCGCGACACGCCGAAGGGTGATGTTGTCGTCTGCCGCACGTAAATTATCAGACCGTAAACCACAGACCGTTGGTTGAAGTGTGCGTAAGCGCAGTTCCGAAGTTTGGTTCGCCAAGCCAGCGCAGGTTGAGAGATGTAAGCCCGTTAAGGGCTGACAAGTTCGCTTCGCGAGCTTATGTTGCTCTGCCTGTGCGCAGGGCTTTTTTATTGCCCAGCAGCACGTTCCGAACCCGAAAAGTCAACGGCCGACTAAGGAAGGAACGCCATGAAGAGGCCCGAAAAGGAAGTGGTGGTCGCCCAGCTTACGGAACAGTTCCGTAACGCTGACGCTGTCTACCTGACCGAGTACCGCGGGCTTACCGTTCCGCAGATCTCCGATCTGCGTGAAAAGCTAGGCCGCGATACTTCCTACACTGTGGCTAAGAACACGCTGGCTCGCATCGCCGCCAAGGAAGCGGGTATCGAGGGTCTCGATGAGATCCTGTCCGGCCCGACCGCCATCACCTTCGTGAAGGGCGACTTCATTGAGGCTGCGAAGGTCATCCGTGACTTCGCCAAGGATAACAAGGCTCTCATCATCAAGGGTGCTGCCGCTGACGGCACTGTCTACGATGCTGAGGGTGCCAAGAAGCTGGCGGACCTCAAGTCCCGCCCGCAGCTGCTCGCCGAGTTCGCCGGCGACGTCAAGGCTACGATGGCCAAGGCCGCGTACCTGTTCAACGCCCTGCCGACCAAGGCTGTGCGTACGATCGACGCCCTGCGCGAAAAGCAGGAGAAGGCTGCCTGATTTTCGCCATCGCGGCTTGAATCAGATGCTTCGATAATTCAATACACAAGGTTTATTAGGCGGTGAATCTCCACTTCGTTCACTGCCAAGATTTGAAAGGAAGCCATAATGGCTAAGTACACCAACGATGAGCTGCTGGAAGCCTTCGGCGAGATGACCCTGGTCGAGCTCTCCGAGTTCGTGAAGGCCTTCGAGGAGAAGTTCGACGTCGAGGCTGCTGCCCCGGCCGCTGTTGCCGTTGCCGCTGCTCCGGCTGCTGCCGCTGCTGAGGAAGAGAAGGATGAGTTCGACGTCATCCTCTCCGCCGTCGGCGACAAGAAGATCCAGGTCATCAAGGCCGTCCGCGCCATCACCAACCTGGGCCTGGCTGAGGCCAAGGCTCTCGTCGACGGCGCTCCGAAGGCTGTTCTGGAGAAGGCCAAGAAGGAAGACGCCGAGAAGGCCAAGTCCCAGCTGGAAGAGGCTGGCGCCACCGTCGAGCTCAAGTGATTTGTGCGGCATCAGCCGCGAATCATCAGCTTTCGAGAAACCCCGCACCTGTATATGCAGGTTGCGGGGTTTCTCGCATTTTCCGTGATCTGACTTGAGCTAATCTGTGGAGCCTGTACGGTGCGCATGCGTGCCACAGCGTAGATATCACTGAGTAGACTGAAGGAACGTAAGCAATTGACGGACGCATCGCCGTCGGACAATGAGTGGAAGTTGTTGATTCCGTATTCGGTAATACGCCGAAAGCCGGTAAAAGATGACACAATGGCTCATAGTGTATTGACTTGGCCTATGTCATGTTGGCCCGGAGCGTGTTGAGGGAGGCAGCCACGGTGAGTGAGTGGACGGTGAGGATCAACGGTGTGGACCAGGCGAATGTCAAGCCGGGTGAGCGTCTGGAAATCGGTCGTAAACCGTTACGTCCCCTTGCCAGTGACGGCAACGCTCGTCTCGATGTCGCCGATCGGACCAAGTCGATGTCCAAGCGTCACGCCGTGCTGGAGGTGAAAGAGGACGGTACGGCATCCATCCGTGACCTCGGCTCCACCAATGGATCGTACGTGGTACGAGACAATGGCGATCTGCTGCGTCTGCCGCCCCACGCCGAGTTCATATTGCCGTCTTCTCCGATGCGTATGCAGTTCGGTGATGTGCCTGCCGATTTCATTGAGCTCGAACATGTGCCGCAGGAACCCGATTCGGTACCGAATCTGTTCGGGTATGCCGTTGGGGAGGCGCCTCAGGAACCGGATGCCGCCGATATGTCCGTGGATGACATTCTGGATTTGCGCGCCGGTGAGCCGACCGCGATTTTCAGCGCCGAGAATGTCAGGCGCAAAGTGGGGGAGCTCTCTTTGGAAGGGCTTACCGTCACTCAACCGCTGGTGAAGCCCGAGGAGCCCGCCCTGCCGCGTGACCTGTTCGCCGATGCGTTGGCCCAGAATCTCGATGATGCGAATGCGCAGGAAACGCCGAAACCTGCGGAGAACGAGGATTCTCATGATGCGCCGCCGGCGGAACAGAAGCCGGCATCTACGCAGCCGGCGCATGCACGTCCGGTGACGATTTCTGGCGTGGTGCCGGTTGATGCCATTGCCCATCCCGTGGTACGTCATATGCCCGATTCCGTCGCTCTGACTCAGGCGGCCGAGCCGGATGCCGCGGCCGAGGCTTCGTCCAAGGAGGGTGACGAGACGCCGCACACCGATGCACACGTTGGACAGAATAGTCAATCGGAACGGTCTGAGATGGTTGTGGCTGAAGGTGCCGCGCCAGCCGATGACGTGCATACTCCTGCTGCCGCAACGGTGGAAGCGGGCGCGCAGGAAACCGATGATGTTTCGGCAGATGCTGCTCGATCGTCGGAATCGTCGGAGGAGACGCCGCTGAATGCGCAGGATGCATCGAATGGCGATGCGGCAATGCCCGACCGCGCATCGGATGACGCATACCGTCCCGTTGCCGCAGTGGGCGAAACCGACACGACCGGTACCTATACGCCGGCATTCGAACCGGGATCCGTGTTCGAGCGTGTGGCCAAAGGTGAATTGAAGGCCGCCGAGCCGGTGATTGAAGTTGCCGGCATCACCTCTGACGAGGCGCGTACCACGCAGGATTTCAATGTGCAGTTCGAAGCCGCCCGTCACCCTGAGCTGATGGCATTCCTTGCCATGAATCCTTATTTGTATGACGATATGTATGCCTGGCTCGCAGCCCGCGGCGAGGCCGACATCGATGAGGCCTTGGAGCATAACCAAGGTTATCGCGAATACCGTGAAGCGGTTGGAAAGTGAGCCGAGCAATGACCCAAAGTCAGCCCCAGAACACAAATCTCACGGACGGCCTGAACCGTATTCGCCGTTGGCGTGATCAGTATCGCAGCATGCAACCGCCATCTCCGCTGGAAGATGTCAATCAATTGGCGGCGAAACTGGAAATGACCCATGCCCATCCCTCGGGCATCGCCCAGCTGTTCGCTTCAGGCCACGTGCGTCTTGATTCGCTGTTCCGCGATAGTGGTGTGCTGAAAGCGGCCGAGCGCCATGTCGGCCGTGTGCTCGATGATCAGAGCGCCAAACGTCGCGTCTCCGGTGTGGCGGAGCTCTCTTTGGTGGTGGGCGTGGCCACGTGGAAAGGCAATGCGTTGCCGGTGCTGCTGTATCCGGTGGATGTGAGTACCTCCGCAGACAATCCGTCCATGCTGATTCAGTTCACCGGACGGGTCGCGCTGAATACGGCGTTTGTCAATGCGCTGCGTGAACAAGGGGTGTTCCTCGACGAGGACGCCCTGTTCGATGGCTCCAGCTATGAAAGCGGTACGCCGGAGACCTCGGCCATGTTCGCCAGAATCTCCGCCGAGGCAAGCGAACGCATCGCCGATTTCAACATCGAGCGCCAGATCGTGCTCGGTTGCTTTATGGATCCTTCCTCGCAGATGATCAGCGAAAGCCGCCGCTTTATCGACCAGTTGGAGAACGGTCCCACCGGCAATGTGCTGTTGGACGCTCTCGCCGGTAGCGAGACTTCACAGGCTGCGCTGAACGACGCCGATGCGCCGCAATACAGCCCCTTTGATGTGGATCCGCACTCCGAATACGAGGTGGGGGATGTCGATAATACGGTGCGTTATGTCGCGTCGTTGGCGGCATCCGGCCGCAGCGTGGTGATGGACGGCACTTTCCCGAAGGGTACTGCCGAACAAGCGCTGGCAGTGGCCTCTCGTTGCGTGATGAGCGGTCGTTCCGTGCTGTATGTGCCGGGCACCGCCGAGCAGAAGCGAGCCTTTATGCAGGCGGCCGGCGCCAATGAGCTGAAGGCTCAGGTGCTCGATGTGGCTGATGAACATGTCAATGCCGCCATCGACAAGCAGCTGATCGCGGCGGTCGGCTTCCAGCCGGGGGTCGCCACGCAGCGGTTCGACCAGTTGGCGGACGAATTGGTGGGAGTCCGCTCGCGCCTGACCCGTTATCTGGGTGATCTGCATGGCGGCAACGATAAGTGGGGCGTGTCGGCATACGAGACCATTCAGAATCTAGCTCGCATCTCCACATTGCCTACGCATCCGGCTACGCATGTGCGGCTGAGCGAACAGAGTGCCTTGGGCATCGCCAGCTCCATCGAATCGTGGATCGGCAAGCTGGAGCGCGCCGGCGAACTCGGCGAATTCACGATCGGTCCGGACGACACCGCTTGGTACAAGGCCTCTTTGACCACTGAAGAGCAAGCAGTGGACGCCTACCAGCGTGTCGATGATCTGCTGCGTCGTTTCCTGCCAGCCACCCGCGAACAGGTGGCGCGCACGGTACGGGAATGTGGTTTCCCGGTGCCGCCGACCACACGTGAATGGGAACGTCAGGTCACAGTGCTGAAGAATCTCAGGCGTGTGCTGGACGTGTTCCAGCCGGAGATTTTCGAACGTGACATCGATTCGATGATCGAGGCGACCAAACCCAAGGCGCAGCGCAAGGCCGAAGGCACTTCGATGGGCTTCTGGGAACGCCGCCGCCATGTCAAGGAAGCCAAGGCTCTGCTCCGTGTGGGCGCACAGGTCGAAGACCTGCATGAGGCGCTCAAGGTGGTGGCCAAGCAGGGGGAGCAGTGGCATCAGTTCGTACCTCACGGCGGATGGCCGGTGCTGCCTGTCAAACTGGATGAGATCATCGCCACTCAGGAAGCCCTGGTGAGCAACATGACTGCGTTGAACGCGGTGCTCACCACTACGCCGGGCGGCGGCAATCTTGAGTCCGAGGATTTCAACGCCGTGGAGGCCAGACTCAAGTCGCTGCTGGACGATCGTAAAGCATTGGATACGTTGCCGGAACGTTGCCGTCTGGAACAGGAGTTCGCTGCCGCTGGTCTGAATGAATTGGTTGAGGACCTGCGCACTCGCCGCGTGAGCGTCGAACAGGTACGCGGCGAGGTCCAACTCGCATGGTGGACCACCGTGTTTGAGGACATCGTGCGGGCTTCCGCCATCATCTCCAATCAGGATGGGTCCGTGCTGCAGACCGCCTCCGATCGGTTCGCTCAAGTCGATGTGGAACATGTGCGCTCCATCGGTCCGATGGTGGCCCAGGAATCGATGCGCCGCCTGTGCGACATGCTATTCTCGCGCACGCAGGAAGCCAACCAGCTGCATACGGTGCTCGCCGGACGCGCCAATGTGCCGTTGAGCCGTATTCGTCATGATCATCCTGAGATCCTGGCGGCGGCCAAGCCTATTCTGGTGGCTTCCGCTGGCACATTGGCCTCGCTGACCGAACCGTCGCCGCTCGCGGATGTGGCGATTCTGGACGCCTGCGCTCATATTCCCGCCATTGAACTGCTCTCCGTACTCGGCCGTGCCCGTCAGGTCGTGGTGATCGCGCATTGCGCCACGGTGACCAGCGAAAGCATCAAACGTCTGATCGGCATGCTGCCCAAGGTCGAGGTGACGTCCTCGCCGTCGCGCCGGGCTCCTCGCCTGGCCGCATTCCTGGAATCCGAAGGATACGGTCATGTCCGATATGATGTGACCGCAGGATCGTCCGGTGGCGAGGTGCGGTTCCACCGTATTGAAGCCAACGGCGTGCCGGTGATGTCTTCCGGACTGGTGGAATCGAGCCAGCAGGAGATCGATGAGGTGATCCGTCTGATTACGCAGCGCGCCTCCGGATTCGCCGTAGTGCCGTCAAGCTATCGTCTGGCTGTGGTCTGCCTGACCGATGTGTTCCGTACTCGTCTCGGTGCCGAACTGAAGTCGTTGGCCGCTAAATCCGCTGCGATGGGTCGGTTCCTTCGCCATGTGCGTCTGATCTGCTTGCGTGACGTCGCCGGTCTGCGAGCCACCGACGTGATTCTGTCGCTGTGCTACGCGAAAACCTCCCACGGTCGTCTGCTCCAGCAGTTCGGTGTGCTGGAGCATGATGGTGGTCGTGAGCTGCTGCTGGATGCGCTGGCATTGGCCGATCGCCATCTCGATATCGTTTCGGCCTTTGGCTCAGATGAGCTTGATGCCGAGCGATTGCACCAGTCCGGCCCCAAGTTCCTCAAAACCATGCTGAGCTGGGCCGAACAGCTCGACGATAGGCCGGTGCTGCCGTTGCGCGATGCAGCCGGAGATAATGTGCTGTTCCGCGACATCGCTGAACGCTTGCGCGCTCGCGGTCTGCAGGCCGCAGTGGAGTACGGGTTCGACAAGGGTATCCGCATTCCGCTGGTGGTCAGTGTGAAAGACAGGCCATTCGCGCTGGCCGTCCAGACCGATGACGCGAACTTCATGTCCGTACAGTCCACACGTCGTCGTCATCGTCTGTCCGCCCAGGATTTGGTCTCTCTCGGCTGGAACGTGATGACGGTATGGAGCGTCGCCGCGTTCGTGAACCCGGACAAGGAAGTGGACCGCATCGTGGCTCGCATCGGTGAAATCTACGGTGAGGTCAAGTGATCATGGCGGAGTACAGCGCTACCCGTCGCACCCCACGCACGCATAAACGCGTGGTGATGAAAGGAACCGAACGTTTCGATGCGGACGGCGTGAAACTCGAACCTGGAGACATGCAAACCGCCCAGCAGCGTCAGGCCGAGGATGATCGGCGCATTCTCGGCGAGCTGCCGCCGCATTGGGGCATCTTCAGCGAAAAGCAGTGATTGCCCTGCATGTCTGTCGTGTCCCGCGGTTATCGCATCACTGCGATAACCGCGCCGTTCTGCTGCCAGTGCATCACGTTGCTTGCATGCTCCGGCGTCATTGACATCGTCGCATGACGACTGGCGTCGCCGAGCGCATCATTCGACATGGCGTCCTGTGATGCCTCGCCGCCTACCTGAATCACCATCGCGTTCTCGGCGAGTATGCATTCGTCGCTATCGCAACTTGCGGCAGACACGAGATCGACGCAATCGCCCGCGATAAGCCCATGAATGCTGCTTGCCAGCTGCACGTCGATAACGGTGGACCCGGCCGGCACTACCGGCGCATCGCGAGCCATATGAGTGGAGATAGGGTCCTGAGCGTGAATCTCGATCTGTGCGATCTTTCCGATCACCTGTGTGCAATCCGAAGCCATTGACACCCCGGCGGCGGTCTGTGCGACATGCACCAGCCGCACATCGGCGCGTTGAATCGTCTCGCCTCGCGCTATGTCTTCGACGGCGACTACCAGCGGTGCGGTTTGCACTGCGGCCAGCACGGCTTCAAGCCCGAACAGCAGGCCGAATCCCACGCACATGGCCGCAGTCAATCGGCGCAGAGTACGAAGCGCGCGGCGCTGCCGCAACGATCCCTGCGAACGTTTCATGCGGTTCGCGCCAAATGCGGAACCGAGTACAGAAAAGGTCACCATGCAAACCATGGTGACCTAGGCGTTCATGCCAGCGCAAGCCAAACGGACCTATGTGGTTCCAGCTTCCCGAGTTATCCACAATGCCGGTCCGATGCGTATCGAACAGCGGTGCGGCGCGATTGTTGTCCTGGCTGACTACCCGACCGATTACTTGGACGACTTGTCCGTGCGATAGAAACCGTGGCCCTTGAACTCGATCGGCACAGCCGAAAACACCTTGCGCACCTGCTCCTGATCGCACTTGGGGCATACGGTAATCGGATCGTCGGTGAACGACTGCTGTTCGGTGAAATCGTAGCCGCAGTTCTTGCAGCGGTAATGATAAGTAGGCATCGGATTCCTCCACAAGTGTTGAAGTCATATATTTGCCGGGCATGAAGCGCGATAGCGCCGTGCCGTACAACCGTTCACATCCTAGTCGTCGCCATGACACTTCGCCGATGGATTATCAGGCCGGGATGCCGGAACCGGACCGATGCACGTCTTGCAGCTGACGAAAGCCGTCGGGGGTCAGCACCGCATCGGCCGGCACATCATGCGGTTCAACGGGCAGCGGCCGGTCCATGACCTCCCATGGCCAGCACACGGCGATCAGAGGACATCCCTGCCGTCGCAAGGTCAGCGCGCGGTCATACCAGCCGGCACCGCGTCCAAGACGGTAGCCCTGTGGATCAACTCCCAGTGCCGGGGCTATCACAACATCGGCCTCGTGCAACGCCTCCGGCGGAAGCACGGCTCCCATCGGCTCATCGGGGCGGAGATGCGTTGCATGTGCCCCATCTGCCGCAGATTTGCCCGGCACAGTCATCAACGTATCCACCGAGGCCAGCCTGCTCCAGCCGATCTCCAGACCGCTGCCCAACCTCGGTACCAATACCGTGCACCCGCGTTCCAACAGCCATCGCAGCAGGGGACGCGTCTCCACTTCCGTTCCCATGGATACATAGGCGGCCACGGTCAACGGTGCGCCATGAGATGAAAGCGATGCCAATTCCCCCGACAGGTGGCGAACCAATCGTTCGCCGGCTTCGCGACGTTCTTCAGGCGTGGTCAACTTCCGTCGTGCAAGCGCCCTATGCCGCAGCATGGTTTTACCGGGGCTACCGTTGTCGACGGCGGCCATGCCAATCGTCGCTACGGTGTTATCAGCCGATCCGTTCCGGTCGTTTTGCTCATGCGCACTCATATGGCACAACCTAGCATGTTACCGATGGCTACAATAAGGTCCGTGTCAGTTTTCCAGTCCATCAATCAGTCTCTGAAGCAGGCGTTTCATCCGGCGCATCAGATTCGGATGCCTCGCTTGACCTACCCGGCTTTTCCCATCGCGTTGCGTCCGCTGACCATGGATGACGAAGAAGACTGGAACGAGGTGCGTTGGCGGAACAATGACTGGCTTGCCCCATGGGAGTCGGGCGACCCCATGCATTCCGGCTCCATCACGTTCAACCAATGGATTCAGCGTCAGCGGTTCAGCGAGCAGCATGGCGAAGGTGCCCTGTTCGCCATGGAATACCAGATGCATATCGTCGGCCAGATTTCCTTGGGAGCCATATCGTATGGGGCCATGCGCACCGGTGTGGTGGGCTATTGGGTGGACCAGCGCTATGCAGGGCACGGGTTCGCGCCGATGGCTTTGGCCATGCTCGCCGATTGGGCGTTAGGAGATCCTTTCGGGCCGGCCCTGCACCGGCTGGAGATCGCCATACTGCCGGACAATGCGCGCTCGCTGGCCGTGGTGCGTAAGGTCGGCGCACATCATGAGGGGTTGCGTGAACGGTATATGTATGTGAATGGTAGGTGGCGTGACCATGTGACGTTCGCCCTGTTCGCCGAGGATATAGGTTCGGGATTCGCCTCGCGACTCGCCGGGGGACGAAGCTGATGCCCGCGCCGGACGCGGTCTGAACCCGACACGCCCGGATGGAAGGTTCAAGTTCGTCGGCACCTCTCCTATTCTTGACACTATGGGTTATGAGTCACTAAGCACTGTCATCGTGCTGGTGATTGTGACGATTATCATCGTCGTATGGTTGCCTGTGCGCACGGCCAATGGCATGAAGCGTGTGGACGAGCACCGGCAGGATCGATATTCGCCGTCCCTGCATATTGTTGAGGCCGAAAACGGCGAGCGGTTCGGGGACATCAAGCCGCACAAGGCGAAAGGGGCAGCAATGCCAGCATCAACACCGTCAGCGAGGCTGACACCTGAGCATATCGCTCATGTGCGTGAGCTGCGTCGTGCCTCCATTCGTCGTCGCAGAATGTTGGCGGCCGGCCTGCTTGCCGTGACGGTGTTGGTGTTTGTCGCCGCCTTTCCGCTGAAGTTCAGTCCCTGGTTCGCGCTGGTTCCCTTGGCATTGCTGGCGGGTGTGCTGGCGCTGGGAGCCAATGCGGCCCGCCATGCTCGTCTTTGGGAACGTCGGGTGTCGCGGTATGAGCATAAGCGTGCGGCGCAGAAAAAGACCATGAATCAGGCGCGCGTCGAGGCGGCGAAGATCGCTCAGGCTCATGCGCAAGCTAGCGGTGCCATACCGCAGACCTCTCGCAACGAGGCCTCGTCGGACGCGGTCGCACGCAACGAAACACCTGCGTCCGGCGTTTCGACCGAAGTGATGGAGCAGCGTGAGATCCGTCGTGCCCTGCGACAGGCCGAACAGGAGCAGGCCAAGGCCAAGGCGATGCGCAAGGCCGTCGCCGACCGTTCCACAGCATCAGACGATGACTCTGCCTCCTCGGACAAGTCTGGTGAAGCGGTCGCTGCATCAACGCCTTCTGAGGTGGCGGAACATCGCGCTTCCGACGCTTCCGACCAGGGCGAATCGGCGGCAAGGGCCGCAGTTTCCGCTGCATCCCTGACCGTGCGGGACGAACGTGATCAGGCACAGTCGGATGCAACGTCTGAATTGGCTTCGGTACACCCCTCCCGTGCGCTGGATGTGTTCGACATGGCCACATCGCAGGATCTCATCTCCTTCACCCTGGGTGGTGAACAGCACAAGGGCGGCCAGTCCGGTCACGCTCCGGAAAGCCTGGAGATCAAGTCGACCCGTCAGGTGTCGAAGGCCACGCCGGCCGAACCTGAGGTCGTGGAGCGTTTGGTCGATGAGGCACGTGCCGTCAAGGCTGCCGACGATGCCAAGGCATCCGCCGCACAGGCTGCCGAATCCGATGCCACGGCGAATGCGGCGAGCGAAACGGCGGTGAACATCGAGGCCGCCGACGGCGCGGATCGCGCAGCCTTCCACAAGACCGAGGAACAGGCGGACGTCGATGCGCCACAGGCGGCGGCTGATTCCTTGGGCATGGGACTGGATTCCATTCTGGCCCGCCGCGGCAACTGAGCAGTCGTTTTCTCTCACAGCGTTAGCACTCAAGTTGGCAGAGTGCTAACAATCGCGCTACCATGTGTCCTAGCGCAAAGGGACAACGCAAGTGATCGTCAGCCTCTTGAGGCGTTCTGGCGCGGCATTATCGAACTGAACTACAAGCAGATACGAGGTGACCCACAGTGTCGATTAATCTCACACCGTTGGAAGATAAGATCATCGTCAAGCAGGCCGAGGCCCAGACTCAGACCGCGTCCGGTCTCTACATTCCGGACAACGCCAAGGAGAAGCCGCAGCAGGGCGAAGTTCTGGCCGTTGGCCCGGGCCGTCGCGATGACAAGGGCGAGCGTATCCCGATGGATGTCAAGGTCGGCGACAAGGTGCTGTACTCCAAGTACGGCGGCACCGAGGTGCACTACGAGGGTGAGGATTACCTCATCATCGGTGCCCGTGACGTGCTGGCCATTCTTGGCTGAGTAGCGAACGCGCAGTGATCGTTCAGACCCCGGACTGGTGCCGGGGTCTTGTTGTATTCGGACAGGGACATTGCGGCCGGTGCAGCCAGTGCAATTAGCGCTCGGCGTATTTGAGTATGACGGTACGCCGCACGTACACTGGAGGGCAGATCGAAGTCGCTATGAAAGAGGCTGTCATGATCGATGCGCCCGTTGCCACCGCAACTGTCATCGCCCGTCCGTCCATGTTGGTTCATCTTGCCGATACGCTCGAAGGGGCGCTGTCCTGTTCGCGTGAGGTGATCGATCTTGTGGTCACCACCTTTGCGGCCGGTGGGCATTTGCTGCTTGAAGATGTGCCGGGAGTCGGCAAGACCACGCTCGCCCGCGCCATGGGGCGCGCCATCGGCGGCGAGACGAACCGGATCCAGTTCACTCCTGACCTTCTGCCCAGCGACCTGACCGGTGTGAGCATCTATTCGCAGGACGCGCGTGACTTTGCGTTTCATCCAGGGCCGTTGTTCGCCAATATCGTCATTGCCGACGAGATCAACCGTGCGAATCCCAAAACCCAATCCGCCATGCTGGAGGCTATGAACGAAAGCCAGATCAGCGTGGACGGCATCACCCATGTGCTGCCGGACCCATATTTCGTTATCGCCACGCAAAATCCTATCGAGCTTGAGGGGACGTACCCGCTTCCCGAGGCGCAACTTGACCGTTTCATGACCTGTGCCAGCTTCGGCTATCCGTCCGCGCAAGCCGAAGCCGCGATGCTCGTCTCCTCGGACTGGTCGCGGCCGCTTGACCGAGTGCATCAGATATGCACCGCAGACGAGGCGATCGCCATTCGCGCCGCCGTGCGTAGGGTCGCGCTCTGTGATGCGGTGGCCGATTATCTGGTGGCCATCGTCCAAGCCACTCGATCACGTGAAGATATCCGTTACGGTGCCTCTCCTCGTGCCAGCCTGCATTTGGCGGCTATGGCCCGTGCCTATGCGTTTATCGACGGGCGGGATTTTGTGCTGCCGGATGATGTGCGATCATCGGCCGTACCGGTGCTTGCCCATCGTCTGGTGCTGAGGGACGTCGGCTTCGATTCGGGGTCGCTTGACCGGGCCCGAGACATCATCTCTGACATCGTATCCGCCACCTCCGTGCCCAAGGTGTGACTATGACCCGCGCAAGCCGTCACGAATTGACTGATCGCCGACTGGTTCGGCACGGTCTGATTCGTCCCACATGGGGAGGGGCATTGCTGCTTGCGGCGGCAGGCGGATGCTGTTTCGGTGGACTGTTGCTTGACGAACGCACGCTGATGGATGTCAGCATCGCGTTCGTGGTGGTGTTCGTATGCGCATTGGTGCTGGTGATGCTGCAATGGTGCGGTGTGATCGCCATCGGCCAATCCGTCCTTTCCAATCAGATCGAACAACGAGACAGCTACGGTACTGTGGTAAGCCGGGTGGTGGGAGATCTTCCCGAGCGTCGCGGCTGGTACGTCACCGTAAGCACTGTGGTGCGATGGACGTCGCCGTTGGGCTTGATTGCGGCTCGCAAAGTTGTCCCCGGTGGAGGACAGACGTTGATTGTGCCCGCCGTGGACGAACATATTTCGGGCGATGCGTCCGTGATGAACGCACGACAGGTAGGCTCCAACCAGTCCGCGCATTCCGGCGGCGTGCGCGCCTACGCGCCAGGCGATCCGCTGAAGCTTATTTCCTGGCGGCAAACCGCCCATCGCGGCGAACTGATGACCCGCGAATCCAGTCGAGACATGAGCGCCACCATTGTGCTGGTGCCCAACACGGGCGGCGTGACCGTCAAAGAGCTTGATGCCGAGGTCGCCGCGCTGCTGCCGTACGTACAGGCTTCGCGAGACACCGGTCGTACGGAGCGGCTCATTGCCACCGATGGTATGCAGACGTTCGAGGGGGACGAAAATCTCGAGCGATTTTTCGCGGCCGTGCAGCCGTATGCTGCACCGGCGGCATCGTCTGCATCCGGAGACCGGCGGCCCTCGCAAGCGAACAGTGTGAAGAAGCCTGAGCTGCCAAGTGTTCCCGAACGTGCATCCGCCATCGTGCGAACGGCCATGAACGGACAGGGAGCGGTGCGAGTGCTGATCTGCGACGGCACCGACAGTCAAGCGCTTGCTACGGCGTTACGGCACAGCCCGATCGCCGACAGGCTCACGGTGCTCGCCCCGGCCGATACAAAGCCGACTGCAACATCTGCATATCGGCATATCGATATGCAGACGGTTTCGCCCGCCGGCCGTACGATGCGAATGGGTTTCAACAAGATTCCCGAGCAACGGACGTCCCCCGACAACGTCGGCCGTGTTCGGCTGTCACGGCTGGCATATCGGCTCCTGCCTCGTTTCGCGGGCGCTATGGCGCTGACGACGTTCTTCGGTGTGGCGCTCACAGGCCTTTCCGGCCTTATCTCCCCTGACGGCATGTGGATATGGTTCGCGGCTGCGTTGCTGGGGCTGGCCGCGCTGGGAGCCGTCGTACAATCCACCACGCGCATACGTTCCGTATTGCGATTCGTGGCCTATACGATGTTCGTGCTGCTCGCCACGGCGGCACTGGCTGCGGTGCGTTTCCGGCAGATTGCCTCCGCCGCGCACGCCCAGATCGCCGAGGAAGAGACCTCGCAGGCCACGCAATACAGCATTGCGCCGGATCTCGCTTCCGGTTCCTCCCCTCTATGGAAGTTGTTCGGCGGCGTCGTCAACACCGGATTCGACCAACTCAACATCCAACTGCCGCCGCTCAAGGTCTCCGAAGCCAGCGACCTGTTCCTCATCTTGGCGGTGGCGGCGCTCGCCGTCGCGGTGCGGTGCCTTCTCGTCTTCCGGCCGTTGATTCCTACCATGGTCGTGCTGCCGGTGGCGGCGCTCGCCGCCGATTATGCGTTGGTGGGGCATCTGGCACCGCTGTGGGCGATCGGTTTGACCGTCGCGGCCTTCCCTCTGGCCTTGTTCGCCGCCCATCCGGGGCGGTCATATCCCGCTTTGCGTCTGGAAAGGCCTCGTATTTCGCCGAAACGGTCCGGAACCATCCGCGCATCCGGCACCAACGCCGGCCGCACGCTCATCGCCGCTTCGTTTGCCGTCGCCGTGCTCGCCGCCGCCATCACTCTGCCTCTGACCGGTCCTGCCGCGCTGCTGGCGTACCGAGTGCCCCTGTCCATCGGAGAAGGCGGTGGCATGTTCACCTCGAACACCGTCAATCCGATGATCGACCTTAAGCGCAACATTGCCGCCGGTTCGGACGAGACGGTACTGACATACCGGTCCTACAAGCGTCTTTACCTGCGCCTGACCACGCTCGACAATTTCGATGGCGACACCTGGGGATACGACCGTCAATTCGCGCTCGATGCCGGGCTCTACGGCTCAGGCATCCAACTCGGTCGCAACAGCGAAGATGAGCTTTCCCGCTACGACTGTATGATGATGAACCCGTTAGGAGCCTACATGGCGGCGCTCGGCTATACCGGATATGACGTTGCAGTGACCGACACGAGTTCACTCGAACGGTTCATGGTCAACGCCAACATTCGCATCGACACCCTCAAATCACGCTTCCTGCCTGTGCCCGGAAACGTCACGCACCTCGATAATGGCGTAGGCGGCGACTGGCTGCTCTATCAGGACGGCACGGTGTACAACCGCACCACCGGTACCTCGTCGGACCTCGAATATGGTGCAGACGGCAATGCAATCGACCCCATCACCACATCGTCCGGTTTCAGTCAACTATCCCAGATCACAAGCGCGCAGAGCGCCCTGTTAGGTGACGCGGACGTCACCGATGACGACCTGCAGCGTTGGTATCAGGCCCGTCGTGATCTGGCGGATACAGGTCTTGCCGAAGTCCATCGCGATACGGACGGTGACTTCCTCGTCATCAGGGCCACGATCAATGGCGATGGCAGCGTGACGGGGGCGAACGGATGGCGGCTGGGGGCCGGCAGTTTCCAAGGCGAACAGGCGACGTTCCTGGATGGTACGTCCGCGCCCACGCCGTCCAGCGTGGTATTCGACGATACGATTGTGGAACAGTTGGGCTTCGGCAAGGATAATTACATACTCGGCTTTGGCTCGGGCGGCAGCATGGTAATCGTCACTCCGCTGGATGCTTCGATGTCCAGCGCGAATGCGGACGCGCAGTCTGGCGCTCCCGGCGCTGCGAGCTCGTCTCGCGATACCGATGCATGGGCCGGCCGCGTGTTCTCCTTCCTGCATAAGAACACCAGCCTGTCCGTCTATACCGTGGTCAACGGCAGTATTCCACGGGCCAATCAGTCGATCGCGCGCATGCAGTGGTACGTGGACGCCAGCGACAGACGCGCCCACGAGAGCCGATACACTTCGTTGCCCGAGAAACTGCCCGCCAACGTGCAATCCGTGATCGACCAGGCGCAAGCCGCCGGCATACCCATCAAGGGAAGAACCTATGACGATCAGGTGCGTGCCATGCGCTGGCTTGTGGACTATTTCACCAATCCGGACAACGCGTTCACCTACTCGCTCGATGCGCCGGACGGCGACGGGCGAGACAATCTCGATGTACTTGATGATTTTCTGGACCCGGACAACGGGCATGCGGGCTATTGCCAGCATTACGCTTCCGCGCTCGCCGTACTTGGCCGCTCTCTCGGCGTTCCAACGCGTATTGTGCTCGGCTACAACGCCGGCGTATCCAATCGCGATAAGAACGGCTTCTTCGTAGTGCAATCCAAGCAGCTCCACGCCTGGACCGAAGCGTATCTCAACGGTGTGGGTTGGGTGCCGTTTGACGTGACGCCCGCCACCGCGGAAAACGGGTCGGCCGCGTCCGATGCTGCTTCCGCCGCGGCCGATAGCGCGTCCGATGGTACCGGCGATTCCGGCGATGGAGCCGACGGCACCGCCACGCCGGATGCATCCGCCGATGATTCGGCCGATGGTTCCGGCGACGCCTCTGACCAGTCTGATGCGTCGGATACACGTGGTTCCGCCTCACGCCGGAATGCGAACAACGCCGCTGGCAACGCTGGCAACGATGGCGGATGGATGCTGTGGCGGATGCTGGATCTCGATGCGCGGCTGGTGACACGCGGTATATTGCTCGGGTTGCTTGCGGCTGTTGCGCTGGTTGGCCTGTGCTTGGGCGTGCCGCGATTATGGCGTCGTATGCGTCGGCGTCGTGTGCTGGCGGCTATCGCGCAGGCTCAAGCGCATCAGGACAACGGCGATTCGTCTGCCAGAGCTTGGCGCATGACATGGCGTGAGGTGGTTCTGACCTCGCGAGCTAGGGCGAAAAGGCAAGCGCGGGCCAAGACAAAGTCTTCAGGAAAAACTCAGGCGAAGTCCAGTCTCATATTCCAGCCGAGCCAGACCGACATGGATATCGCCCGCATCCTTGCCGAGCGATGCCCCGAACAGTCCGATTTCATACTGTTGACGGCCCGTAACGCCACGGCCGCCGCCTTCCGCGGCACCACCGATTCAGTGCAGGGGCTGGCGAGTCGGTTCAGAGCTTTCTTGCGATAACGAGCGCGACACAACCGACACAACAAAGGCGCTCCTGCCTTGGGCCTTGGCAGCAGAAGCGCCAGAAGAGGCAGTATCGCTTTTTTTGATCGCTTTTTGGAGAAGGTCACACCTCGAACCCGGCCGCAACGAGCGCATGGTCGATATCACGGATGAGATCGTCCGTGTCTTCAAGCCCCACGGCCAGCCGGAAGAAACCGCGATGGAATTCCGGCGGATACAGGTACTGGCGTTCGTCGTCCTCGCCAAGGAACACGATGAGGCTTTCATCATGGCCCAAAGAAACGGCCGACGTGATGACATTGAGCTTGGAGACGAACCTATTGTGGCCCTCGTGGTCGGTGTCCAAACCGAACGCCAGCACGCCGCCGAATCCGGAATCCGAGCGCGCCAGTTGACGGACGGCGACGTCATGGTGCGGATGCGATTGAAGACCCGGATATGAGACGAACCGCACGGACGGAATTCGTTCCAGATGCTCAGCGATCGCCAGAGCGGAAGCGTTGTGTTGGCGGATACGTAAGGGAAGCGTTACTGATCCTCGATTGATGAGCCATGCGTTGAACGGTGAGATGATGCCGCCGAAGTTCACCTGTGCGGTGAATCGAATCTCGTCGGTACGCGCTTTGGTGGTGGCGATCACGCCGCCGAGCGCGTCGCCGTGGCCGTTGATGTATTTGGTGAGCGATTCGATGACGATATCCGCGCCCAGATCAAGCGGCCGCACGTTGTACGGCGAGTTGAATGTGTTGTCCACCGAGACCAGGATATCCGGATTCGCCTCGTGTGCGATTTGCGCGATGGCGCGGATGTCCGAAACCTTGAGTGTAGGATTCGCCGGCGTCTCGATATGTACGAGCCTGGTGTTGGGTCGGAGGGCGGCGCGCACGTTTTCCGGATCGGAAGTGTCCACGATCGAGGTCTCGATGCCGTACTTCTCCGGCAGGATCTGGTTAAGCAGACGGTAGGCGGCGATATAGGTGGTGTCCGAGAAGATCGCGTGATCGCCGCGATTCAGGAACGTGGTGAATGTCGCAGCGAGGGCTGCGACTCCGGAAGCGAGCACCACTGCGTCTTCGGCACCTTCGAGACGGGCGAGTTTTTCTTCCAGATACCGTTGATTCGGGTGCCCGTTGCGGGTGTAGAGATTCACATCCGAACTTGACCAGTTGATATCGGACGGGTCGTATGGCAGGGCATAGGCGTTGGCGAGCGTGATCGGGCGACGAATCGCGCCGGTCTCCGCATCGATGCCGTTGCCGAGATGGATGGCAAGCGTGCCGAAGCCGAGCGGCTGATCATCGAAGGATTGTCCATGATGTACAAGATCTGAAGTCATGTCTTAAGCATGCCGTCCCCCGTTATGACGCGCAAGCTGTGTGAAATGCCGACAAACTGCGCTATTGCAGGCTTTAAGAGCCGTTTATAAGAAACGCGAAGACCTCGTGTGGGGTGGTGCCGGCGGCAGCGCGCGGCAACGGGACCTCGATGGATACCGGAAGCCGGTGCTTTGCGCAACGAAACGACACGCCGTGAAAACACTGTTATTGCAACGGTTTGTAGATGATTTCGCAGTGCTGATTTGCATTAGTGGGAAATCTATGTTTAGATAGCCAAGTTGCCTGACGAGGTCAAGCCAAGTGGTGAGACCAAGATGGGAAACAGACTGGCGGATTTCCCAAGCGGTCAAAGGGAGCTGACTGTAAATCAGCCGCTTCGTGCTTCAGTGGTTCGAATCCACTATCCGCCACGCCCCGATAGCTCAGTGGTAGAGCACTTCCTTGGTAAGGAAGAGGTCGTGAGTCCAATTCTCACTCGGGGCTCTCTGGCGGGGTAGCTCAGCTGGCTAGAGCGTACGACTCATAATCGTAAGGTCAAGAGTTCGAGCCTCTTCCTCGCTACAAATTGCGCCCGCCATATGGTGGGCGCGCCCATTAGACCTAGAACACAGAGGTGAATGACAATGGCTAAGAGCGCCGACATCCGTCCGGGCATCACGCTGGCCTGCACCGAGTGCAAGGAGCGTAACTACATCACGACGAAGAACCGTCGTAACACGCCCGATCGTCTCGAGCTCAAGAAGTTCTGCGCTCGTTGCGGCAAGCAGACCCTGCATCGCGAGACCCGTTGATCGCAGAGCATCAAGCTTCGAAACCCGACCATCCGGTCGGGTTTTTTGTTTTTTCCGCTCCCGTCTCAAAGCTGTGTCGCTCCTATATGATTCCCACGATGATTCCCACGGTCGCACAACACCTACCAAGAACCCACGCGTCAACCCCCGATGATGGTCTAGAACACCAGTAGGATAAACATCATGACCAGCTTTGCAGATATCACCACCATGGGCGTCGGCGGTCCCATCGCCCACTTCATCGAACCGACCACGCGTGTCGGGCTTATCGAAGCTGTGGAGGATGCCGACTCCAAAGGTCTGCCTCTTATAGTGATCGGCGGCGGCTCGAACATGCTGATTGCCGACGAGCCCTTCGCCGGCGTGGTGGTGCGTGACGCGCGCCGCCAAATCACCGTACCGGATGAGGCCGCCCCGGTCGAGGGCGGGGACCGTACCGTGCATGTCTGTGCCGAAGCCGGCGTGAATTGGGATGATCTTGTGGCGTTTACCGTTGAGCTCGGTCTGGAGGGCATCGAAGGGCTTTCGGGCATTCCGGGCACAGTCGGTGCCTCGGTGGTGCAGAACATCGGCGCATATGGGCAGGAAGTGGCCACATCGGTGGAGTCGGTGGAGGTATGGGACCGGAAAACCAAGACCACCAGCGAGATGACGGCGGCTGACCTGCAGTTCGGATACCGTTCCTCCGCGTTGAAATCCAGTATGTATCAGGCCCCCGGCCGGCCGGCCGATGAGTTCTTCCCGACCCCGCGTTACGTGGTGCTGTCGGTCACCTTTGTCTTGACCCATTCGCAGCAAGGCACAGTGGGCTATGGACAGCTCGCCAAGGCGCTTGGCGTTGAGGTCGGGGACCGTATGGATACCGCAACGATTCGCGATGCGGTGCTCAAGGTACGTGCCGCCAAAGGCATGCTGGAGGATCCTACGCGCTACGCATCGGATGCGATGGCCGGCACTAAGCGTGAGCAGAACATCCTCAAGGATCTCAAACGTCTGTTCGCACTCAATGAGGGTGCGAGCATCGCTCCTGAGCCGAACGGTCTGCCGGCCCCGGACTACAATCGCCACAGTTGCGGTTCGTTCTTCATGAATCCGATTCTGCCTGCTGATCAGGCTGCTCGTCTGCCTGAGGACGCTCCTCGTTTTGCGGCCGAACTGCCGGATGGCACGCCGGGTGTCAAGACCTCTGCGGCATGGCTGATCGACCACGCCGGTTGCCATAAGGGCTTCAAAGCCGATGACCATGCGGCGGCAAGCCTGTCTACTCAGCACACACTGGCATTGACCAACCGTGGGGGAGCTACGGCTGCGGACATCGAACAGTTGGCCCGTGCGGTGCAGCAGCGTGTGCATGATGCGTTCGGTATCGATTTGGTGCCCGAGCCGGTCTGCGTCAACGTTCTGGAGCGCTGAAGCTGGAAATCTTCGGATTCCATATCTTCTGTCGACGCATAGTCGGGGATGAAGTGCGGTTACCAATAGGTAATAGACAAGTCACGTGGCCTCTTCTATACTCGTTTCTCGATGTTTTTTGCGTGCCTGGGCGCGCTTGAGAGAAAAGAGAAGGCTTTATGCAACTGTTCCGCACGAAATCCGTCGAACAGACCATCGCCGAAACAGGTGAGGAAGGGCGCAAGCTCAAGCGCAACCTGACATGGTGGGATCTATCCATCATGGGCGTGGCCGTAGCCGTGGGCGCCGGCATCTTCTCGGTCGGCGCGCAGGCCGCCGCCTTCCACGCCGGCCCGGCCGTCATCATCAGCTTCCTGATCGCAGGCGTGGTGTGCGGCGCTGCCGTGATGTGCTATGCCGAGTTCGCCTCGATGATTCCGGTGGCCGGCTCCGCCTACACCTTCACGTACACCACGGTAGGTGAGGTCATGGCATGGATCATCGGCTGGGATCTCATTCTTGAGATGCTGATGGCCGGTTCCGTGATTTCCAAGTACTGGGGTGTGTACCTCAACGACTTCATGCGGTTGATGGGATGGAATGCCAACACGAACCTGACGTTCGGCTCCTTCCACATCGATGTCGCCCCGATTATCATCGTGGCGTTCTTCACCACGCTGCTGGTCTTCGGCACCAAGATCGGTGCCCGTGTGGACGGTGCGATGACCGTGCTGAAAATCGCCATCGTGTTCTTTGTGGTGATCGTAGGTTTCTTCTACGTCAAGGCCTCCAACTTCACGCCGTTCATTCCGCCTGCGGAACCGGCTTCCAGCGTACAGAGCTCCACGGCTGTCTCTGGCGCGATGGGCCAGCCGCTGTGGCAGTGGGCCACCGGCATGGTGCCTTCCATCTACGGCATTCCGGGTATTCTCTCTGGCGCGGCGCTCGTGTTCTTCGCTTTCATCGGTTTTGACGTGGTGGCCACTGCATCCGAGGAAACCAAGGACCCACATAAGAATGTGCCGCTTGGCATCGGCGTGGGCATGGCCTTGATCATCATCATGTACATGCTTGTGGCCATTGTGACCACCGGCATGGTCTCTTATAAGGAGCTGGCGCAGCAAGACAGTCCGTCTTTGGCTACCGCATTCGAGCTGGTGGGCGCCAATTGGGCGGCGAAGATCATCAGCTTCGGTATTGTGCTGGGTCTTGCCACCGTGGTGATGGTGCTGCTGCTCGGCTTGACCCGTATCGTCTTCGCGATGAGCCGTGACGGTCTGTTGCCGCGCGGCCTGTCCAAGACCGGCAAGCACGGCACTCCGGCAGGCCTGCAGATCGCCGTGGGTGTCGTGGTGGCTCTGGTCGCCGCCCTGTTCGACATCGGCGTGCTTTCCGATATGGTCAACATCGGTACGCTTTCCGCCTTCACATTGGTGGCCATCTCCATTCCGATCATGCGTAAGAGGCGCCCTGATCTGCCGCGCGCGTTCAAGATTCCGGGCAACCCATGGGTGCCGATTCTGATCGGTCTGGCCAACCTGTGGCTCATGCTGAACCTCACCGTGCTCACCTGGATTCGTTTCGTGGTGTGGCTGGTCGTCGGCTTTGCCATTTACTTCGGCTACGGCTACCGTCACGCCCGTCTCGGCACCGGCGACCTGACTGAAGAGCTCTCTGCCGAAACCGATCAGGCCATCAACGGCTGATCTGCCGGCCGTTTAGCGTACTTTTCGCGCGATTAATGCGCAAAGTCCCCGAAATTGGGCCTCTCTGCGTACTTTTCGTGCGAAAAGTACGCTATAGGGCCTCATATGGGCATGGTTCCGTGCGATTCGTGCGAAAAGTGCGTCCGTGCATCCGTGCGCGGGGGAGTGCTGGTGGCGTCCGGTCACGGGCCTAGAATTGACACAGCGTTACTTTCAAGGAGGATTCCATGCCATACGTTGTTGCTCAGCCTTGCGTGGATGTCAAGGATAAGGCCTGTGTGGACGAGTGCCCTGTCGACTGCATCTACGAGGGCTCCCGCTCCCTGTATATCAATCCGAATGAGTGCGTGGACTGCGGTGCATGCGAGCCGGTGTGCCCCACCGAGGCCATCTTCTATGAGGATGATCTGCCGGACGAGTGGGCCTGGTACAAGGATGCTGCTGTCAGTTTCTTCGCAGAGGTAGGCGATTTGGGCGGTGCGTCCGCAGCCGGCCCGATCGGCAAGGACCCTGAACAGGTCGCTGCGCTGCCTCCGCAGAATCAGTGATGTCCCTCGGCCATCTCGCCGCTATCTCACTATCGAACCCCCGAGCCGGTATGGCCGGGGGTTTGTCGTATCTTAAGAACGAGTTGAACAAGAAAGGGCTTCCATGGGTTTCCACGCATATTCCTCCCCGTACGACTGGTCGCGTATCGCCGGATTCAAAGCGACGGCTCAAGCAGTGCCCGGTGGCATGGTGGACCTGTCCGCCGGCTCCCCGGTGGACCCGGTTCCGGATTCGGTTCGTGAAGCGCTGGCCTCTGCGTCGGATGCGTCGAATGCTCACGGCTATCCGGTGACTGTCGGCACCGCCGAACTGAAGAAGGCGATGAACGACTGGTTCCGTGACCTGCGCGGCGTGGATCTGAAGTCCATCAACGCCGCTGTGGTGCCTACTGTCGGCTCCAAGGAGGGCGTCTCTCTGATGGCCTCGCTGTTGCATCTCGGCGAGGGGGATGTGGTGGTCCAGCCACGCATCTCCTATCCGACGTACGAGATCGGTACGCAGCTGGCCGGTGCCACTGTGCTGAAAGTCGATGATGTGGCTGATGTGGAATCATGGGTCCACGTGCCAGGAGTCAGGGCCGTGTGGGTGAATTCCCCGTGCAATCCCACTGGCGATATCATCACCGCAGACTGGCTGGCCGGCATCGTCGCCGCGGCGCGCAGCATCGGAGCGGTGGTGTTGTCGGACGAATGCTATGCGTTGATGGACTGGCGCGCCAGTGCCGCCTCGGTGGAATCCAACGAACCGGCCGCCGGTAGCCAGGCGTTCAGCCTTACCGCTGCACCCAGTGCGTTGAGTCCTCAGGTATGTGAAGGATCGGCCGATGGGATTCTGGCGCTGTATTCACTGTCCAAGCAGTCCAATATGGCTGGTTATCGTACGGCAGTGATCGTCGGCGATTATCGACTGGTGAGCGAAATGGCCGAATACCGTAAGCAGATCGGTCAGATTATTCCCGGCCCGGTTCAGGCGGCGATGGCTGCCGCCTTGAGGGATGTGGCTCAGGTGCGTGACCAGCGGATTCGTTACCGCAGACGACTGTCTCGTCTGGTTGATGCGCTGAACGCTTACGGATATCAGGCCGCAATGCCCTCCGGCGCATTGTATGTGTGGGTGAAGGCCAAATCCGGTGATTGCTGGACCGATATGGCTGCACTTGCCGAACTCGGTATTGTGCCCAGTCCAGGCGAATTCTATGGTGCTCCGGCATATCTGCGATTCTCGTCCACGGCTACGGACGAGAGCATTGACCTTGTCTGCCGGCGTCTTGCCGCATAGATGTGCATAGATGAAGGGATTCATCGTGATAGTCGCGTCGATAGCGATAGATATGGCGTGAAGTAACGGAGCCGGAGGTACGCCATTGTCCGTCCGCCTCCAGTCAACGATTCTACTGGGATATTATTTCCGCCACGTCGATGCATAACGCATAAATTCGCTGAGGTCCAGCGGTCTGATGCGTTTGTCACGGCGCATCGTCATGTCGCGTCGCCACGGCGCATCACGGTACCGGCAGCATGTATGGGTCAGCCTATTGGTGCGAATCTGCCGTTGGGCGGTATCCTTAACTGGAAGAGAGTGGTGCCGAAAGCATTCGGCAAAAGTCCGTAAGGATAGAGGGGCGTCAACGATGAGTCATATTTCCGGTCAAGGGCAGCATCGGACCATGTCCACGCGAACCAGTCGTGTGACGTTGCTTGCCGTGTTCATTCTTGCGCTTGCCGTATGTCTGGGCGCTGGAGTGTGGCTTGCCGCGCATCCCATCGGCAGTGGCGATACACGGCAATCTGACGGTGGCATGGCGTCGAACAGTGCATTGCACAAACAACAGGCCGCCCCGAAGCCGGTGGTCGAACACCACGGCAATTCACCGGACTGCCCGGATACAGACTGCATCGCCATGCTGGTCAATGGCGATCTGCTGTTCCACGAAGGATTGTGGAGCCAGTTCCAAGGGCCCAACCCCAATGCCACGGATGGCACCGCCTTCAATTTCGATCCCTTATTCGAACCGATGAAGCAGTACATTCAGGCTTCCGACATCGCCGTATGTGAGTTTGAAACCCCCATTGCCCAACGTGGAGGTCCTTATGCCGCATATCCGATTTTCAACATTCCTCCGGAGGTCGCGGATGCGGTCAAGAACGTAGGCTATACCGCCTGCACCCATGCCACGAACCATTCGTGGGATCAGGGGGCGGAAGGCATCGCCCGCTTGTGGGATACGCTTGAGGCGGACGGCATCGCTCAAACCGGTTCATACAAAACCGAGGCGGAATCCACCGAACCGTTGGTGATCGATTCGCCAACCGGTGGCGGCAAGCTGGGACTGGTCACCGGAACCGTATCGCTCAACGGCATGACCGCCGATGAGGATTGGCAGGTGGATCGTCTGCGCGAGGCCGGCGATCCCAATCATGACAGCGACATCCAACGTGCGGTGGACAAGGCGAACAAGGCTCGCGAACAAGGAGCCGACGTCGTGGCCATCGCCATGCATTCGGTGCAGGAGTATCTGGATTACGCTGATTCCTGGCAGATTTCCGAGGCCCACGAGCTGGCCGATACCGGTGCATTCGACGTGATCTATGGCGCGGGATGCCATTGCGCGCAGCCGATTGAAAATTACAACGGCACTTGGATCGTCTACGGTCTGGGCAATACCGTCACCGAATCCGCGAATACGCCGGAGACACTGGTGAACAATCAGGGCGTCACCGCGCGTATCCAGTTCGCCGGCAAAAAGGGCGTCAAGGGTTCCTGGCGGGTGAACCGCATCGACTGGGTGCCTACCGCCAATGTGCATCAGGGGAAGTATCAGTGGTGTCCGATCTCGTCCGATCACCCGATCGGCGCATGTTGGGATGAATCGTATGATGCGCAGATTCGTCAGCGCATCTGGGATGTCATCTATTCGATGGGTGCCGACCAGAACGTAGTACGTGAATGGAACATCACTCAGGAGCAGTCCGCCAAATCCGCGCAGTAAGTGGGGCGGCGAGGAGCGTCGCAGATGACCACGCCGCGATTCTCCCACCGCCGGCCTATGGTGGTGCCCATGACCGAGATTTACGAAACCCAACCCGAGCGCACCGATTTGCCACTGGTGGTCATGCCTGCCGTACTCGGGGCGATGATCGATCCCATCAAGGCGCAATTTCCTGTGCTCAAGGATGTAGCCCGTGTACGCATGTTCGAGGAGTTCACTTCGGATGAGACCGTACTCATCGAGCGGCTCGCTGAAGCTGATGCCCTGCTGGTAGGCGGCTACCATATTTCGGATGGCATGTTGCGTGCCATCGCCGGCCATGTCAAATGCATCGTGTTCTGCGGTACCGGAGTGGCCAGCTACATCAATCTCGATCTGGCACGCGAACTCAAGGTTCGTGTATGCAATGCGGAACATTACGGCGATCATGCGGTGGCGGAGCATACATTCGCTCTGCTGTTCGAACTGATTCGCCGCACTGGCACGTTGGATAAGGATGTCAAGGACGGCAACTGGGCATGGGCTGGTGGAGACGGTCTGCAATTGGCCGGCCGTCGTATGGGCATCATCGGATTGGGCGGCATCGGTGCCACCGTGGCCTCCATCGCACGGGCCTTCGGCATGGAGGTGTCCGCATGGAATTCGCACGTGCCTGCCGAACATTTCGCACGATCAGGTGCCACGCCGGTGAACGATCTCAACGAGCTCATCGAAACCAGCGATGTGGTTTCCGTTCATCTGCCGCTCAATGACGCCACACGTGGCATCATCACCGCCGACAATCTCGATCATCTGCGCCCCGGCACATTGTTCGTGAACACCGCGCGTTCCGAAGTCATCGCATCCGGCGCGTTGCTCGCAAGGTTGCAGCGCGGCGATATCCCCGCCGCCCTTGACGTGTTTGACCATGAGCCGTTGAAGGCCTCGGATCCGGTCTGCCATATACCTGGCATCGTGCTCACGCCGCATGTCGGCTGGCGTACGGACGGTGCATTCAAGGAGCTCACCCGCCAGATGATCGCATGTCTGAAGGCGTATTTCGCCGGAGAGGACTATAACGTCGTCGTCTCCGAGCGCTGAACTGCCGCACGGGGCTCATCGAACCAACTCGCGGAACTCATCAAGGATGTGAACTATGCAGACGATTCTCAACTCGCCTTCCGCTCCCGCGCACGATGCGCTGGTCGAGAAGAAGTCCGAGTTCATCGGTGACGCCGCCCACGTCGATGATCTGGATGAAGCGCTTGCGTTCGTCGCCTCGATTCGTGAGCAGCATCCCAAAGCCCGTCATGTGGCCTATGCTGCGGTGTGCGGCGGTGCCGATGGACGGCTGTCGGAACGCATGAGTGATGACGGCGAGCCGTCCGGTACGGCAGGCAAGCCGATTCTCGATGTGCTCAAACAGTCCGGCACCACCGATTGCGTGGTCGCTGTCACCCGGTATTTCGGCGGTATCCTGCTGGGATCGGGTGGTTTGGTGCGCGCCTATTCGTCGGCGGCGTCACTGGCGCTGAAATCGGCGCAAGTGGCACGCATCATGACGGCCCGCCAATATCTGGTGCATCTCGAATATCCGCAGTTGGCTCGATTCCAGCAGCTGCTGGGCCAGCTCGGCGCCACTCAGGAGAATGAATCGTATACGATGAACGTGCAGCTGACCGCCGTGGTGCCTGCCGACCAATGCGATCGGTTCGAGGAACGTGTTCGTGAGATGTTCAATGCCGCCGTGGTGCCTGAGCCGGGGGCGATGGTCAATATTCCCGTGCCGATTGGCCAGTGAGAGCATACAGGGATCTCATGCTGTCAGGCTTATATCTCGCATAACCATTCTTATCCAATCCGTATCTGACTAAGCTGGAGACCATGACCGAGGACAACGCAGCGACCAATGCAGCAACCGATGTACCAGTGCCCGAACACGAGAGCGCCGAGCCGCAATCCGACTTTGAGCCGTTGACTGTCACCTATGAGCATCTGCGTCATTCCACCGACGCCGCGGAACTGTCCGAGTTTGCTCGTCGTCCATTGCCTGACCGTGCCGATCAGGCGGCGTTCTCCCGTGCCACCGCATTGTTGGAAGCCGTGGCGGGCAATCCCAATACGCCGGTGGCCGATCGTGTGTTCCTCGGCACTGAGATGCCGTTCCCGAATGTGCTGGTCAAGCTTTCCGAGGACCCTGATGCGTCGGTGAGGCAAGCGGTGGCCGCCAATGAGGACAGCAAAAACTGGCTGGTGGGAAGACTGACCAAAGATCCGGTGCCGCAGGTGCGCGACACAGCTTTGAAGAACAAGCGCACCAGTTGGAAGATGCGTCTGGAGGGGGCGCAGAATCCTGAAGTGGACAGTGAGACTCTGGATTTTCTGGGGGAGCTTGGAACTACGCGTGAGGAGGGCGCCCCGACGGTGCTGTCTTCGATGGTGCGTCGTGCAGTGGCGCTGAATCCCAATACGTCCGCCCGGATGCTGGAGGTGTTGGCCTCAGACCCTTCAGCTGAGGTACGTCACGCTGCCGAGCAACGACGCTGATGTGGCTCTCATCGGTATGTGAGCGTTCACATACCATCATGTGGTCATAATTTTACCGCAAAGACGGGTGTCGTAGCGCTTGTCGTACGGTGTGGCGCTGTTTTCGGGCGTTAGACTGGGGGCTATGAGCGAGAATACCGAGAATGAAGAACGACTGGCGCGTCCGCTGATTCGACTCGCCAAGTTGGTCGGCGTCGGCACCAGCTACGTAGGCATGAGCCACGACTATCACGAGATAGCCGACGACGTACTCATCGCCGTGCTGGCGGCTCTGGGCATTGACGCCAAGGACGAGGACGCCCAGGATGCCTCCATCCGACGTATCCTGAAGGAACGGTACAGCCGTCTGGTGGAGCCTACCGTATTGCATACGGTAGGCAAGGAAGACAAGGTGCTGGTGAACACCGGCATTCTTGACGTGCCGTCGGCCACCATCACGCTGGAAAACGGCGAGGACTATGAAGGCAATATCGAAGTGGGGCCGGGAGACGGTTCTCAGGCGTTTGATCTCGGAAGCTCCTTTGTCTCCACGGCGGCGCTGATCATTCCCTCCGACATCCCTGCCGGCTATCACACGTTGCATGTCACTGTTGCCGGGCGCACGCAAGACGCTACGTTGATTAGCGCGCCTGATCATGTGGAGCTGCTTGACCCCATGAAATCCGGTAGCCTATGGGGCTGGATGGCGCAGCTGTATTCGATTCGTTCCGCCGGCTCCTGGGGCATCGGCGATTTCGAAGACCTGAAGACCATGCTGGTGAATGCCAAAGGCCAGACCGGTGCGGATTTCGTGCTGATCAACCCGGTGCATGCCGCCGAACCGGTTTCACCACTGACGCCGTCGCCTTATCTTCCGGTCAGTCGTCGATTGGTGAACTTCACGTACATTCGTCCGGAGTCGGTACCCGAGTATGCATTGCTGGATGCTCAGGCCAAGCATGACGTCGATGAGCTGCATGCCGAAACCGAACCGCTCAACGGCGACTCGCAGATCATTGATCGTGATTCCATGTGGCGCAGCAAGATGCATGCGTTGTGGATTATCTTCAAGGCGGGACGTAAGGCCGAGCGTCAGGCGCAATTCGACGTATTCAAGCAGGAATGCGGCTCTGATCTGGAAGCATATGCGACGTGGTGCCTGTGCTATGACAAGTGGGGCGCTCCCGAAGACAATGACGAAAGCTGGATTCGTCGATTCAACCGAGACTCTCAGGAGATCGCCGATCTCAAGCAACAGTTCCCCGACACGCTTGATTTCTACCGCTGGCTTGAGTGGGTTGCCTCCGATCAGCTTGCCGCTGCGCAACAGGCCGCCAAAGATGCCGGTATGCATATCGGCGTTATGTCGGATATGGCAGTGGGTGTCCACCCCCTCGGTGCCGATGTATGGTGGAATCCTGAGCGATTCGCCAAGGGAGCCACGGTCGGCGCTCCGCCGGACATGTTCAACCAGCAGGGCCAGGACTGGAGCCAGCCGCCGCTGAGCCCTCTGGACCTGGAAGCTACGGGATATGAGACGTACCGCAATATGGTCCACGGCATGTTCGCCCGCGCCGGTGCCGTACGCATCGACCATATTCTCGGCCTGTTCCGTCTGTGGTGGATTCCTTCGCATCACAGCGCCATGGATGGCACGTATGTGTATTACGACGCCGATATCATGCTGGGAATCCTGGCCATTGAGGCTTCGCGCGCGCATGGCGTGGTAGTGGGAGAAGACCTTGGCGTAGTGCCTGAATATGTGGCTGATTCGCTCTCTGGCCACGGCATCCTCGGCTGCGCTGTGGAATGGTTCGAGCAGCGCGACGGTGTATTCCGGGCTCCCTCGCAGTGGCGCCCGTATGCATTGGCCTCCGTCAACACCCACGATATGCCGCCGGCGGCGGGATATCTGGAGTACGAGCATGTCAAGATCCGCGAGCGTCTGGGATTGCTGACCGGCTCCGCCGAAGAGTTCCAAGCCTCGGCCACCGCCGAGCAAAACGCCATGCTGGCCATGCTTGTGCAGGAGGGCTACCTCGACCCGGAGTTCGCCGAGCATCGCGATGAACATGAGGCGGATATCATTGACGCTTTGTACCGTGCGCTCAAGGGCTCTCCGTGCAAGCTGCTCGCTGCTTCGATCACTGACGCGGTGGGGGAGAAGCGTGCGCAGAACCAGCCGGGTACGAATAATGAATATCCGAATTGGCGAGTGCCTCTGGCCGACGCCAAGGGAGATGTCGTACCGCTGGAAACGTTGTTCGAAACTCCTGGCGCGCAACGTTTCGCCCAGATTTTCAACAGCTGAGGCGTCGAAAACGCGTTGAAAGGGCGGGTTGACCCGGTGTGAATGGGTCGGCCCGCCCTCTCATATTTTCGCCGCGCCGATGTCCCCGTGACAATGTCAAGACCGGCGATATACTAGTGGATTGTTGTGTTTCCCTAAGGGGTCCTTCAAAGCGCTATCCCACTCGCCATCGAGGACTTTCAGGGAGCCCACGGATAATGAGGTTCGACGCCTTCTGGATGCGGCCCTGACCAAGCCACGCCAGGCAGCCGAGAGCCCGGAACACAATGAATAGAAAAGGTAATGCAGTGAAAACTTTCACTCCGAAGCCAGCTGATCTGACTCACGACTGGTATGTCATCGACGCCACCGACGTGGTGCTCGGCCGTCTTGCCTCCCAGGCTGCTATTCTGCTGCGCGGCAAGAACAAGCCGACCTTCGCTCCTCACGCCGATTCCGGCAACCACGTGATCATCATCAACGCCGACAAGATTGCTCTGACCGGCAACAAGATGGGCAAGGAACTGTACGCACACTCCGGTCGTCCCGGTGGCCTGCGTCGCGATTCCTACGCCGAGCTGCTTGAGAAGAACCCCGAGCGCATCATCAAGTCCGCCATCAAGGGCATGCTGCCGAAGAACCGTCTGTCCAAGGCACAGCTCGACCGTCTCCGCATCTTCCGCGGCGCCGAGCACCCGCACACCCCGCAGAAGCCCCAGGTCTTCGAGATCGCTCAGGTCTCGCAGCAGGCTAAGTGAAACCTGAGAGGAGATAAGAATCATGGCTGAAAACACCAACGACTCCCAGGTTGTCGAGACCGAAGAGGAGCTCACCAACTACACCACCGAGACCAACGCTGGCGCTGGCACCGGCACCTCCGCGATCGAGCCGGGCTACGGCACCGGTCGTCGTAAGGAAGCTGTGGCCCGTGTCCGTCTGGTTCCGGGTTCCGGCAAGTGGACCGTCAACGGCCGCACTCTGGAGGAGTACTTCCCCTCCAAGCTGCAGCAGCGTGAGGTCAACTCCCCGATCGTCCTGCTCAAGCTCGAAGGCAAGTTCGACGTGATCGTCCTCGTTGACGGCGGCGGCACCACCGGTCAGGCCGGTGCCATCCGTCTCGGCGTGGCCCGCGCCCTGAACGCCATCGATCGTGACGCCAACCGCGCCGCCCTGAAGAAGGCCGGCTTCCTGACCCGCGACGCCCGCGTCGTGGAGCGCAAGAAGGCTGGTCTGCACAAGGCTCGTCGCGCCCCGCAGTTCTCCAAGCGTTAATTTCGCTTTCGGACTGTACCGAGCATCAAAGAACCCTTCGTGGATGCGTCCGCGAAGGGTTCTTTGCTATACCAACATCTATGCATGGTCTGTATGCGTGGCCTGTTGCCTTTGCCCAGGCTCAGGCAGTCGTACGGTTCAGGCCTCACGACTCAAGCCGCAAGGCCTCGAACCTAGGGAATATCACACCTGCTTCATCAGCGTGATGCTTAGTGCCGGCATGGTCCACACATGTGGCGATGGCTTGGTGGCCGACTCCGCTACTACATCGGCCGTCGGGGCCTTGTCGACCGGGGCCTTATCGGCGGAGACGGTGCCCTCTGCCGAAGCTGATGCGCCGCCTCCATGCACAGTCGCTGACGACTCGGCAGGCGGGCCGTCAACCTCAACCGTTTGCGCGGTAGTTGGACGGACCTGACCGCGTTGTTGCGTTTGCTGTTCTTTGCCGCCCTCCGGGCTGTCGGCGGTACGCCGCCGCGTCACCTTAGCGAATTCAGCGGTAGGAGCGGACCGGGATTCCTGCAGCATGGCGAACGTGGCCGCATCCACATCGGACATGCCCTCGGCTTTCATGCGCGCCGTGGCCTCTTCGGCAAGACGGCGCACGGTTTCGCTGGCGTTCTGCACATGCTGCATCCACACGCTGATGTCATCGTCGTCGTTTGGCTTCACGACGCCGCCATGCCCCGGCCATCTGCCATTGATCTCAGCGGAACACCATTTCGGCACCCATGTGCTGTCTGAAGGCAGGGTGAACTGCCGGTCTTCGTCCACACCATTGACCACGATGCACACGTCCACTTCACTATTGGAGAGCAATCGCATGGTGAAGCTTCTCGTGGACAGATCGAACCAATCCCGTTCGGCGGGGGCATTGCCGTTGGGCAGGAACCATTTGACGCGGTCTGATGGCTTGAACAGGCCGATCTGCGTCAGGCGGGTGAAGAAATCCTCGTGATGGTACAGATCCAAGGATTTGCGCAGCGCAACCAGATGGGACACGGTCTCCAGACGACGCATCTCGCGCGTCTTCTGCGGCGAATACAGCCAGTCCCAGTTGAGCCAGGTGATGTCGTTGTCCTGGCAGTAGGCATTGTTGTTGCCATCCTGCGTATTGCGGAATTCGTCGCCTGCCAGCATCATCGGTGTGCCCAACGAGAGTAGCAGTGTCCCCATCATGTTCATGGCGGCCTGCTCGCGAGCCGTGATCACATCCAAATCATCAGTAACGCCTTCCACGCCGAAATTGGCGGAGTGATTTACCGAAGAGCCGTCATTGTTGTGTTCTCCGTTGGCCTCGTTGTGTTTGGTGCGGTAACGAGTCAGATCGGTGAGCGTGAAGCCGTCATGGCAGGTGACGAAATTGATGGAAGCGGTGGCGCCGCGTCCGGGGTCAGTGGCGAACAGGTCCGCCGAGCCGCACAGTCTGGTGGCGATCTCCTGTAATTGGGTACGACCGAAATCGCTGCTGCCGTCCACATCCTCCAGCCAGAATGTACGGATCGTGTCGCGGAAACGATCGTTCCACTCGGCAAAGGGGATGCCGAACTGCCCGGTGCGCCAACCGAAGTTCCCCAGATCCCAAGGCTCCATGATGAGCTTCAGATTGCCGAGCAGCAGGTCGGAACGCAGCGCATACAGGAAGGGATGATGATGGGTGAATTCACCTTCCAGGCGTGCAAGGGTCACACCCAGATCGAAACGGAAGCCGTCGATGCCGATTCGTTTGGCCCAATAGCGCAACGAATCGACGGCAAAGGTGACGACGTGTGTATTCGTAAAGTCAAGCGTGTTGCCGCAGCCGGTGGTGTCTTCCAGACGTCCGGGATTCGATTTTTGATGACGGTAGTAGGCTAGATCGTCCAATCCTCGCCAGCAGACGGTAGGGCCTTCCACGCCGCCCTCGCAGGTGTGGTTGTAGACCACATCCATGATGACCTCGAAGCCGGCCTCATGTAAGGCGCGCACCATGTCGATAACCTCTTGCCGTACCGCTGTGGCACCCTTTTCCTGAGCGGCCTTGGTGGCGTAGGAAGGCTCGGGGGAGAAGTAACTCAGCGTGGAATAACCCCAATAGTTGCCTCGTCCATGCTCCTGCAGGAACAGCTCGTCCTGCTTGGCTTGGATGGGCAGCAGTTCAATGGAAGTGACGCCCAGATTCTGCAGATAGGCAAGTGTGGTGGGATGTGCGAGTCCGGCATAAGTGCCGCGCAACGCTTCGGGCAGCCAAGGTGCGTTGGCGGTGAAGCCTTTGACATGCATTTCGTAGATTACGGTTTTACGCCAGGGCACATGCGGGTGCTCTGGGTCGCCTTCATGTTTATGGACGTCGCGATCATCGATGGCCACGGAGACCGGCACATGACCGAGTGAATCCACGGTGCTCATGTCGCCGTAAGCGGAGCCGAGCACCTTGCCGTCCACTACCTCGCACTCATAGGAGAACGCGGACGGTGCGAGTTCCATTGAGCCGTCGATGCCTTTGCCATATGGGTCGAGCAGGAATTTATATGGATTGAATCGCACGCCGTGTTTCGGGTCCCAAGCGCCATCCACACGGTATCCGTATTTCATCCCGTCCCATGCCTTGGGCAGGTGCACGTACCATAGACCGTAATTCGGTCCGGTCATACGGAACAAGGTTTCGCGCACGTACAGGTGCTCGATGATGCGTGTGCAGACCGGAAACTCATGTATTTGCTGCAGGAACGATACGTTCGGATCGTTGAACAGGCGTATGGAGTCCTGGAAGAACGCGCTGGGCTGATCAATGGACTCAAGGACGCACAGCCAGACCTGATCGGCGGTTTCCGAACGGACTACGACGTCCGCGCCCCCATCTTCGGTGAAATAGAACCCCGGTCGAGTGGCATAGCGATGCAACGCTGGATTTCTCATGACTCCATTGTAGACGTGTTGCCGTTAAGCGGCGGAATTCTTGATTTGGGAGGGAACCTTTGTCTGCATGGCGTTTGGGCATTGATTGTCTAGCGGCCGGCCCGTGAGGCATGTTCGCCTACGCCGCATATTTCGTTCGCATAGTCTTCCACATACCGCAATGCTGCGCCGATGATGTTTTGGTCTTCGCCGCAGTAGCTTTTCCGCAGTGTGAAATTGATGGTGCCGAATGGGGAACGTTGCACAACTCGATGTCGGAGGGCGTCGATGTCGTCTTGTGTGAGATGTTGTGCTGCCTCGCCGCCGACGATAACGTCACCGGCGATGATGGAACGTGCGTTGACGATGGCCTGCGCCACATAGTCCAGCCATTCGTTCATGCGCTCGCGGTGGTGACGTTCGCCTTGTTCGAGCACGCTGAAGAAGCCTGGGATGCTCTCGTAGTCCTCGGGAAGTGTTTCCGGGGAACAATAGGTGTCCATGCAGCCGCGCTGACCGCAGTAGCATTCGCGTCCGCCGGGTACCAGTGTCATATGTTCGATGGTGCCGTTGCAATGATTGGGGCCTTGGTACAGTTTGCCGCCGACGATCACTGCGCCGCTCGGTCGGCGTTCGAGATACACGCAAATCGCGTCGGTAAGACTCGGATCGGCCCAGAGTTCCGCCATGGCGGAGGCATCGGAGTCGTGAATCATCATGCATGGGTAATGCACGGATTGGCTGATGGTGTCGATTGTCAAGCCGGTATTGCCCATGATGGTGCCGAAGGTAATGGTCGAGGCATCGGGGGAGAGGATGCCCTGGACGGCGAACGATACGCCAAGCACCTTGCCGTGCTTATTTTCGATATCCGCTGCAAAATTGTTGATGATGCCGCCGATCCGCTGGTAGTAAACGTTGGCATTGCGATAGGGAAGGGCATCCTGACGCTGCTCGATCACCTTGCCGTACAGATCGACGGCGCACATGCGTACGCCGGTGGCGCGCATCACCACGCCGATTGCCGTTCGATGGTTGGGATTGAACTCATAGTTCCGGGCCTTGCGTCCGCCGGTGGATTCGTGGAACTTGCCTTTGCGGATGAGTCCTTTTTCTTCCAGCATACGAAGGTTCTGTGTGATGGTGGGCAGGCTTAATCCAAGTCCGTGTTCGAGTTCCTGCTTGGTGACGTGATGATGGGTATACAGATATCGAGTCATGGCGTTGCGGTTGTGTTGTTTCACCGCGGTGGATGGCGTCGCTCTCATGACTACCCCTTTGTGAGACGATGAGCATGCACATATCAGTGTACTTGCTTGAAGCTTAACTTTTATAAAGATGTTTTTATTATTTGCGAAGAATGTGATTACTTTTATAAAGTCATCTTATAGAAGATGACGTTGGTGTGCGATGTATTGAATGTGATATTCGTCAAAAATCGAACAAAATACGTCAAAAAAGAGTGAAAAGTTATATTTTGTTAGATAAAACGCACTAAATAAAACAAATACTGATCAATATCTTACATGAAACGCCGTTGATTTTGTGCGTATGCGGGGCTGAAAGACCTTCGGTATATTGTGACTCAGGTCACAGGATGATGTGACAAGCGCACGCAGTCAAATATCTTGTCGGACGGTAGGGTACGTCCCTTACGTTGCGCAAGGTGCGGTGCTGCGCCGGGAACTTTGCCATATACCCCAAGAAGATCGAGGAGGACCCCAAGTGGCAGAAGCAAAGAAGGTCGAGATTCCCCAGCCGACCCCCGAAGATAAGAAGGCAGTGGCCGAAGCCGAGGTGAATGCTCTGGTCGTCAAGGCCCAGAAGGCATTGGCCGAGTTCGAGAAGCTGGACCAGAAGCAGGTAGACCACATCGTGGCTAAGGCATCCGTCGCCGCCCTGAACAAGCATCTGGTACTGGCGAAGATGGCCGTGGACGAGACCGGCCGTGGCCTCGTGGAAGATAAGGCCACCAAGAACATCTTCGCTTGCGAGCACATCACCAACTACCTCGCCGGTCAGAAGACCGTCGGCATCATTCGCGAAGACGACGTCATGGGTATTGACGAAGTGGCCGAGCCGGTTGGCGTGGTCGCCGGTGTGACTCCGGTCACCAACCCCACTTCCACCGCCATCTTCAAGTCCCTGATCGCACTGAAGACCCGTTGCCCGATCGTGTTCGGTTTCCACCCGTTCGCCCAGAAGTGCTCTGCCGAGGCTGCCCGCATCGTGCGCGACGCCGCCATCGAAGCCGGTGCCCCGGCCAACTGTATTCAGTGGATCGAGCACCCGTCCATCGAAGCCACCGGTGCTTTGATGAAGCACCCGGGTATCGCCACGATTCTTGCCACCGGTGGCCCGGGCATGGTCAAGGCCGCCTACTCTTCCGGTAAGCCCGCCCTCGGCGTGGGCGCCGGCAACGCCCCGGCCTACGTCGATTCCGATGTGGACATCGTGCGTGCCGCCAACGATCTGATTCTGTCCAAGCACTTCGACTATGGCATGATCTGCGCCACCGAGCAGGCCATCATCGCCCATAAGGACGTTTACGCACCGCTGGTCAAGGAGCTCAAGCGTCGCAAGGCATACTTCGTGAACGCCGAGGAGAAGGCCAAGCTGGAGCAGTACATGTTCGGCTGCACCGCCGGCTCGGGCCAGACCCCGAAGCTCAACTCCGTGGTGCCGGGCAAGTCCCCGCAGTTCATCGCCAAGGCCGCCGGCTTCGAGATCCCGGCTGACGCCACCATTATCGCGGCCGAGTGCAAGGAAGTCTCCGACAACGAGCCGCTGACCCACGAGAAGCTCGCCCCGGTGCATGCCGTTCTCAAGGCCGATTCCAAGGAACAGGCCTTCGAAATGTGCGAGCAGATGCTCAAGCTGGGTGCCGGCCATACCGCCGCCATCCACACCAACAACCAGGATCTGGTGCGCGAGTACGGTCTGCGCATGCACGCCTGCCGCATCATCTGGAACCAGCCGTCCTCCCTTGGCGGCATCGGCGATATCTACAACGCGATCGCCCCGTCGTTGACTCTGGGCTGCGGCTCTTACGGCGGTAACTCGGTGTCCGGCAATGTGCAGGCCGTGAACCTCGTCAACATCAAGCGCATCGCTCGGAGGAACAACAACATGCAGTGGTTCAAGATCCCGGCCAAGACCTACTTCGAGCCGAACGCCGTCAAGTACCTGCGCGACATGTACGGCATCGAAAAGGCCGTCATCGTGTGCGACAAGGTCATGGAGCAGCTCGGCATCGTTGATAAGATCATCGACCAGCTGCGTGCTCGCGCCAACAATGTCACCTTCCGCATCATCGACTACGTCGAGCCGGAGCCTTCCGTCGAGACCGTCGAAAAGGGCGCCGAGATGATGCGCGAGGAGTTCGAGCCGGACACCATCATCGCCGTCGGTGGTGGTTCCCCGATGGACGCCGCGAAGATCATGTGGCTGCTTTACGAGCACCCGGAAATCTCCTTCTCCGATGTGCGTGAGAAGTTCTTCGATATCCGCAAGCGCGCCTTCAAGATTCCGCCGCTGGGCAAGAAGGCCAAGCTCGTGTGCATCCCGACCTCCTCCGGCACCGGCTCCGAGGTTACGCCGTTCGCTGTGATCACCGATCACAAGACCGGCTACAAGTACCCGATCACCGACTACGCCCTGACCCCGTCCGTGGCCATCGTCGATCCGGTGCTGGCCCGTACCCAGCCGCGCAAGCTGGCCTCCGACGCCGGCTTCGACGCCCTGACCCACTCCTTCGAGGCCTATGTGTCCGTGTATGCCAACGACTTCACGGATGGCATGGCTCTGCACGCCGCCAAGCTCATCTGGGACAACCTGGCTGAGTCCGTCAACGGTGAGCCGGGCCTCGCCAAGACCAACGCCCAGGAGAAGATGCACAACGCCGCCACCATGGCCGGTATGGCCTTCGGCTCCGCGTTCCTCGGCATGTGCCACGGCATGGCCCACACCATTGGCGCTCTGTGCCACATCGCCCACGGTCGTACCAACTCCATCCTGCTGCCGTACGTGATCCGTTACAACGGTCAGGTTCCGGAGGAGCCGACCTCGTGGCCGAAGTACGACAAGTACATCGCCGACGAGCGCTACCGCGACATCGCCATCAACCTCGGCATCGACCCGGGCAAGACCCCGGCCGAGGCCGTCGAAAACCTGGCGAAGGCCGTTGAGGACTACCGTGACAACAAGCTCGGCATGAACAAGAGCTTCAAGGATTGCGGTGTGGACGAGGACTACTTCTGGAGCGTGCTCGACCAGATCGGCATGCGCGCTTACGAGGACCAGTGCACTCCGGCCAACCCGCGCATCCCGCTGATCAACGACATGAAGGACATCGCCGTTGCCGCCTACTACGGTGTCTCTCAGGAGGAAGGCCACAAGCTGCGCGTCGAGCGCGAAGGCGAGGCCGCCACGGAGGAAGCCTCCGAGCGCGTCTGATCACATGATTCGGCGCTGACCGTCGCAATCACATAACGAAAGCCCGTCCACTTCCGGACGGGCTTTCCTGTTTTTGGTGAGGGCCGTCTCCCCCTGCTCATTCCCTTCCCGCTTTCCATGATGCAGTGAAGTGACACCCGCACCGTGCGGGAACTGGCCTTCAGAACGTGAGCAATACGGCTGCAAAAACAGATAGGCTTGACATCATCTCGACCAATCCCACGGCGATTGGCTTGATGCTGCGCCGTCGTGCAATCGGCGGCATTGCTATCGCACGGGCCAGCAGCCACAAGCAGACAATCGCCGGCATCGAGAACAACCTTCCGAATCCCAGCAGGCCCCACAGGCCGAACGCCGCGGCCAACAGCGCGCCGTGCCAAATCCACGATGCCCAGAGATATCCTCGTTTGCCGCGTTCTCGAATCATGGTCTTCACGAACAGCACCGATCCGAACTGGGTGAGGAAAAAGACGGTGGCGGCAGGCAGACCGCCGTTCGCAAGCATCGGATACTGTGCGTTTGCTGCGTGGGTGCCGAATGAGCTGACAACTATTGCCATGGTGCAGGAGGCGAGGATCGCGACAGCGTTGCCCCAGAGCGTCCGTTCGCGACGCAGCCATGCGGCGACGAACGACAGTGTGGCCAGTATGGCGTATAACGGTGCCCACCATAGGGTTGTCGGATGGATGATAACGAACGGCAAGCCGACCGCGGCAAGCAATACCGTATATACGGCAACCGGCGGTGCGTACCGGTGGGCGAATCGCGACTTGAACCACCGTGCGGCGGTGAATTGAACGCAATAACACAATACCCATGCGGCGAACAGCCAGATGGTGGTCGGATTCGTGCCGTCTATAATCATGCCGGCCAGCGCTGGCGTGAGCGCCATCGCCCATGCGCCGGGCTGATCGGGAACCCAGTCGCGGACAGCGGTTTTTCGGTGTGACGACGAGTGTGAGGCGGCGGATGCTGACCGCCGCTGCAAGGTGGAAGGCTGTTCGCTCATGGTCCCCAAGGTATCAGGCCCGGGCCGTGTACAACAGGGGTGCCAAAGCAAATCCGTGTGACAGAGCGAAGTCTTGGCTTGCTTGGCTTGCCGAATATGCAAGAGGACGACCGCGGCATCGCAATAGAGGTGACACCTAATAGAGGTGACACCTATACCTTATATAAATGACGCAAAGATGCGCATAGGTGCGCAGGTGTCTTTAATGCGCGGTGTCCCCTTCGGCACTGGAGATTGCCTCGGCGATATTGTCCTGGCTGAAATCGTGATTGCGGTATTCGGGATCGTCTACCGGCAGATGGGTGACCAGCGTATCGAATACCTGACTATAGATTTCACCATGGCTGAGTACCGCATCCAGCACATGACCGCCGAAAGTATGGTCATCGGAGAGGAAATGCTCGTGGAATCCGGCTACGGCGGCACCATGGAACATTACGGGAGAGAAGTAGCCGAGCATGGTACCGGTCACATCGTGGCGCAGAAAGATGGCCTGACGATCGGCGACTTCCAGCAATGTGGGATACGGTGCCTGCTGTTTGATCACGGCACGGGTTTTCATGAAGCTGAACGTGCCGTGCACCTTTACCGAAAAGAAGGTGTTGGCACGTCCGTTGGCCTCGACGATACGTTCGTTGAGTGCTTCTAGGCCAATGTCTTCACGCGAGCATTGAAACTGGAACGCCGCTCGATGTGAGTTGGCGAAGGGCATGGTGAAATCCGAGGGAACTTGCTCGGCGACACCGGACTGGCCGATTTTATAGGCCACGCCGTCAAGGATGATGAGCTCACCATCCAGCCCTTCACCGGTGCCTATGCCGGTATCGCCATGCTTGAGCAGCTCGCCGATGGTAGTGGTGCCCTCCAGCAAACCCGGCACCAACAGTGCCAACGTGCCATGCTGGTACAGCACATTGGCGTCATGCGCGGTAATCGGATGAATGTTCTTGGCCAGTGATTGCGTCACATTAGCCACGGTAATCGTCTCCATCGGGCTGCACAATCACTCGCGCTCGATACCGGACGTGACTTTCGCCACGCAACCGTGAGAACCGTTCTGGATCCCACCGAATCCCACATGGCTAGGTGCGTTCGGATCGCTTGCAACGCGGCTGAACAAGTCGAAGTCGATGCCACGAGAGTGCCGCTGCCTACGAGCGAGGATGCCAATGTGGATAACTATGCAAGCTGGAACCACATAAGCCGAATCTGCTGTACAGTTCATCTGTCATCCCGTAGCGTCGCATTATGAGAAGGAATAAAGAACTTGATCGAAGGTTGGACACGGCCCAACGGCAGCAGACATGTCTGTGGGGTGAATCGGATGCACAGTGCAGGATGCTTGTCCGTCGCGAAAAGGCGGGAGCGATCCTCCGCGTCTATCCGGGATTGTATATGCGCCCGGATTACTGGCTGTCGTTGGATGCGCGGAACAGGTATCTTCACATCGTACGGTCGCTGTCGCAGATGCATCCCGGATGGATTTTCTGCGATATGACGGCTGCCGCTGTGTATGGTGTCAACACCTCAACCCGCCATATGGACCTTATCCATATCCGTACCGTAGATGACAAACACGTACACGATTACGGTAAGGTACGGCACCATTACATACGCGAAGAACATTATGAGATAGTCGATGGTATTCGCGTCACCCCGTTGGCGCGAACGGTATTCGATTGCGCTCGCAGACAATCGTTTCCTGATGCGCTTGCGGTTATTGAGGCCGTGCTGCGTAACCGGATGATGAATAAGGACAAGCTTGAACGATGCTTCGAATCCTTGCCTGGCTGGCATAGAAAAGCGGCGTTGGCGGCATTGAAACCAGCTACCGGCCATACCGAGAACGGCGGTGAAGCGTATTCGTTGGGCGTCATATTGGAGGAACGATTCGCAATGCCATTGTTGCAGGAGGCAATTGTGGATCCATACGATGCCCGTACGGTATATAGAGTCGATTTTGCTTGGCGCAATGATGTTGGTGGATTGATTGTGGCCGAACTTGATGGTCGTGTGAAATATACGGATCGTTCAATGTTCCGCAACGGGAGTCTTTCGGAGACGATCATCGCAGAAAAGGAACGAGAGGAGCGTATCCGTCTGGTGGTAGATGATATGGTCCGCTTCTCGTTCCGGGAGGCTTTAGACAGAACGCCTTTGGTGCATAAGCTTGAGTCCGTTGGAGTGCCGCGTCGCGGATAGGGTCAGTAGCTGTGTATGAGCGCTGATGGATCATTTTCGATTGGTTTTGGCTAATGGAAATCGATTCATGGTACTGGGTGAATGGAGGTGGGGCCAGCGAATTGATCCAATGCCATAGGCGAATGACCTATTGGGCCATAACAGCTTAATAAGCAGATGTGGCCGGCTGGTTGGTCGGCTGGTTGGTTGGTCGGTCGGTTGAAACTGATTGATTGATCAGGGGAATCGGATTGATCAGGGGAATCGGGGAGGGGCATAGGAGCCAGGAGAACCGGCAGATTACCGTTCTGGGCATATCCCGACCAATTATTCTGGGTCTTTATGTGCAATAAAACAGGTTCTGGGCATTTGCATACCACCTAGAAGCCAAAAATGACGGTTTCAAGATACGTATATGCCCAGAACACGGATTGGGGGCCTGTTGGTGGTGGGTGTAGGCCCAGAATGTCCGGTGGACTTCGGGTGGTCGATGTCCCAGGGGAGCAGAATCTAGGGGGATGCGGTGATGCTTGGTGCGGCGACACGCCCGGATTTCTTAGCTGGCTGTTTAGTCCCGCCCCAATGTTTGAATAAACAAGTTGCCTGATTTGGGCTCGCAAATTGGAATTAAAAAAGCGAGCGCAGGCCGGAGCGCTTCGAAGGGAGCGGATGCCGGAGACTGCGCACTGATGTGGATGACCGCCAGTGGACCTATGTCCAATGGGGGGGCATTACGCGCCGGTGCCCTAGAAGCAGGTTGGTAAAGTACAACGAACATCGCTAGAAAGGGCGGACGGCAATGGCGGGACAGAAAATCCGCATCAGGCTTAAGTCCTATGACCACGAGGTCATCGACCAATCGGCGAAGAAGATCGTCGAAACGGTGACGAACGCGGGCGCAACTGTTGTTGGCCCCGTTCCGCTGCCGACCGAGAAGAACGTCTTTGTTGTTATTCGTTCTCCTCACAAGTACAAGGATTCTCGCGAGCACTTCGAGATGCGCACTCACAAGCGCCTCATTGACATCGTGGACCCGACCCCCAAGGCCGTGGATTCTCTGATGCACATCGATCTGCCTGCAGACGTCAACATCGAGATCAAGCTGTAAGGGAGGAGGAAGCATTATGTCTAATCGCAAGGCTCTGCTGGGCAAGAAGCTCGGCATGTCCCAGGTGTGGGATGAGAACGGCTTCTTCGTGCCCGTCACTCTTGTCGACGTGTCCACCAACGTGGTGACCGCCGTGAAGACCGAGGAGTCCGATGGCTACAAGGCCGTCCAGCTCGGCTACGGCGCCATCGACCCGACCAAGGTGACCAAGCCGCTGGCTGGCCACTTTGCCAAGGCTGGTGTCACCCCGCGTCGTCACCTCGTTGAGGTGCGTACCGACAACGTCGAGGAGTTCGAGGCTGGTCAGGAACTGGCTGCCGATCTGTTCGAGGAGGGCGCTCTGGTCGACGTGACCGGCACCACCAAGGGCAAGGGCTTCGCCGGTACCATCAAGCGTTGGGGCTTCAAGTCCTACCGTCGTTCCCACGGCTCTCACAAGAACGAGCGTCGTCCCGGTTCCGTGGGCGCATGCGCTACCCCGAGCCGCATTCTCAAGGGCAAGCGTATGGCCGGTCGCATGGGTCATGTGACCTCCACCGCGCTGAACCTCACCGTAGTCTCCGCTGACGTCGAGAACGGCGTCATCGCCATCAAGGGTGCCCTCCCCGGCCCCAAGGGCGGCATCGTTCTCGTCCGTTCCGCAGTGAAGGGAGCCTGATAAACCATGGCAAACGTTACTCTGAACGTCACTGACGCCAAGGGCCAGGCCGCCGGCACCGTCGAGGCCCCTGCTGAGATCTTCGGCTTCTCTGCCGAGGACGTGCAGGCCCACATCCCGCTGATCCACCAGGTTGTCGTGGCTCAGCTCGCTGCTGCTCGTCAGGGCACTCATGCCACCAAGACTCGTGGCATGGTTTCCGGCGGCGGCAAGAAGCCGTGGAAGCAGAAGGGCACCGGTCGTGCTCGTCAGGGCTCCATCCGCGCCCCGCAGTGGTACCACGGCGGCACCGTGTTCGGTCCTCAGCCGCGCGACTACTCCCAGCGCACCCCCAAGAAGATGAAGGCTGCAGCTCTGCGCTACATCCTGTCTGACCGCGCCAACGCTGGCCGCATCGCCGTTGTGGACTTCGGCATCACCGATACCCCGTCCACCAAGGCTTCTGTCGCCGCTCTGAACCCGGTCATTTCGGACAAGTTCGCCACGATCGTCTTCACTCGCGAGAACATCAACGAGTGGCTCTCCGTGCGCAACCTGCCGAACGTTCATCCGATTTTCGTCGATCAGCTCAACACGTACGATGTGGTCACCGCTCAGTACGTGGTCTTCACCAAGGAAGCCTTCGAGGCTTTCGTGGCTGCCAAGACCGAGCCGAAGGAGGCCTGATTTAGATGGTCGCTATTCACAAGCCCGCTCACGACGTCATTCTTAAGCCCGTCGTCTCCGAGAAGAGCTACGCCGGTTCCGACCGCGGCCAGTACACCTTCGTGGTGGCCAAGGATGCGAACAAGGTGCAGATCAAGCAGGCAATCGAAGAGATCTTCAAGGTCAAGGTGACGAACGTCAACACCCTGAACCGCGCTGGCAAGAAGCAGCGCACCCGCACCGGTTTCGGCCAGCGCGCTTCCCAGAAGCGTGCGATCGTGACCGTGGCTGAGGGTCAGACGATCGACATCTTCGGCAACTGAAGGCTAGCCGAGAAAAGTTAAAGGAAGACTAGATTATGGCTATCCGCGTTTACAAGCCGACGACCGCAGGCCGTCGCAACGCGTCCGTCTCGGACTTCTCCGATCTGACGCGCTCCACGCCTGAGAAGTCGCTGGTTCGCAAGAAGTCCAAGACCGGCGGTCGTAACTCCTACGGCCGTATCACCTCCCGCCATCGCGGCGGCGGTCACAAGCGCCAGTACCGTCTCATCGACTTCCGTCGTTGGGACAAGGACGGCGTGCCCGCCAAGGTTGCTGAGATCGAGTACGATCCGAACCGTTCCGCTCGTATCGCCCTCCTGAACTTCGCCGATGGCGAGAAGCGTTACATCATCGCTCCGAAGGGCATCAAGCAGGGTGACGTCATCGAGACCGGTGCCCAGGCTGATATCAAGCCGGGCAACAACCTGCCGCTGGCCAACATCCCGACCGGTACCGTGGTCCACAACATCGAGCTCAAGCCGCTCGGTGGCGCCAAGATCGCTCGTTCCGCCGGTGCCTCCGTCCAGCTCGTCGCCAAGGATGGCGCTTACGCTCAGCTGCGTATGCCCTCCGGCGAAATCCGCAACGTCGACGCGCGCTGCCGCGCTACCGTCGGCGAGGTCGGCAACGAGGACCACGCCAACATCCAGCTCGGTAAGGCCGGTCGTGCTCGTTGGATGGGCAAGCGCCCGATCACCCGTGGTGAGTCCATGAACCCGGTTGACCACCCGCACGGCGGTCGTACCCGCGGTGGCAAGCCGCCGGTCTCCCCGTGGGGCAAGGGCGAGGTTCGTACTCGTCGTCCGAAGAAGGCTTCGAACAAGATGATTGTTCGTCGTCGTCCGTCTGGCAAGAACCGCAAGTAAGGGAGTATCGAGAAGATGACTCGTAGCATCAAGAAGGGCCCCTTCGTCGACGCCCACTTGCAGAAGAAAGTCGACGAGCAGAACGAGAAGGGCACCAAGAACGTCATCAAGACGTGGTCCCGTCGTTCGATGATCACTCCTGACTTCATCGGACACACCTTCGCCGTTCACGATGGTCGCAAGCATGTCCCGGTGTTCGTCACCGAGGCCATGGTTGGTCACAAGCTGGGTGAGTTCGCCCCCACGAAGACCTTCAAGGGTCACGTGAAGGACGACAAGAAGGCCCGCCGCTAAGGATAAGGAATAGAACATGGAAGCTAAAGCAATCGCTCGTCACGTCCGCGTGACGCCGCGCAAGGCTCGCCGCATGGTCGACCTCATCCGCGGCAAGAAGGCGACCGACGCCGTTACCATTTTGAAGTTCGCCCCTCAGGCTGCGGCCCTGCCGGTTCGCAAGACCCTGGAGAGCGCCATCGCTAACGCTCGTGTGAAGGCCGACAAGGCCGGCGAGCCGTTCCGCGAGAACGACCTGTACATCAAGGAGACCTTCGTTGACGAAGGCGTGACCCTCAAGCGCTTCCGCGCTCGTGCCCAGGGTCGTGCCGCTCGTATCAACAAGCGCACCTCCCACATCACGGTCGTCGTGGCTAACAAGGAAGGAGCCCGCTAAAGATGGGTCAGAAGATCAATCCGTTTGGCTACCGTCTGGGCATCACCGAGAACCACCGTTCCAAGTGGTTCTCTGACTCCAACAAGGCCGGCGAACGCTACCGTGACTTCGTGCTTGAGGACGATCTGATCCGCAAGGAGATGAACAAGGATCTCGAGCGCGCCGGTGTGTCCCGCATCGTCATCGAGCGTACCCGCGACCGCGTCCGCGTCGACATTCACACCGCCCGTCCGGGCATCGTGATCGGTCGTCGTGGTGCCGAGGCCGAGAAGGTCCGCGCCAAGCTCGAGAAGCTGACCGGCAAGCAGGTCCAGCTCAACATCTTCGAGGTCAAGAACGCCGCGCTGGACGCCCAGCTCGTCGCTCAGGGCATCGCTGAGCAGCTGACCAACCGCGTCACCTTCCGTCGCGCTATGCGCAAGGCCCAGCAGGACGCCATGCGCGCCGGTGCCAAGGGTATCCGCATCAAGCTCTCCGGCCGCCTCGGCGGTGCGGAAATGAGCCGTTCCGAGTTCTACCGTGAGGGCCGCGTTCCGCTGCAGACCCTCCGCGCCCTCATCGATTACGGCTTCTTCGAGGCCAAGACCACCTATGGCCGCATCGGCGTCAAGGTGTGGATCTACAAGGGCGACATGACCGAATCCGAGTTCGAAGAGCAGCAGGCTCAGCAGAACAACAACCGTCCGGGTCGTCGTGGCGATCGTCGTCCGCGCCGTGGCAACCGTTCTGCCGCCCCGCAGGCCGCCGAAGCCCCCAAGGCCGAGGCCGCTGCTGAGGCCGCTCCGGCTGCAGAAACGAAGGAGTGAGCAAGAATGCTTATCCCCAAGAGGACTAAGTACCGCAAGCAGCACCGTCCCGTGCGTTCTGGCATGTCCAAGGGCGGCAACGAGATCAACTTCGGTGATTTCGGTATCCAGGCTCTGGCTCCGGCCTATGTGACCAACCGCCAGATCGAGGCTGCTCGTATCGCCATGACCCGTTACATCAAGCGTGGTGGCCGTGTGTGGATCACGATCTTCCCGGATCGCCCGCTGACCAAGCACCCGCTCGGCGCCCGAATGGGTTCCGGTAAGGGTGCCCCGGAGTTCTGGATCGCCAACGTGCGTCCCGGCCGCGTGATGTTCGAGATCGGTGGCGTTTCCGAGGATGTCGCCCGCGAGGCTCTGCGCCGCGCTGTCGACAAGCTCCCGATGAAGTGCCGTATTATCGCACGTGAAGGTGGTGATATCTGATGGCAATCGGTACCGCTGAGTACTCCATCAAGAACCTCAACGAGAAGACCAACGCGGAGATCGAGGGCTTCCTGAAGAAGTCCAAGGAAGAGCTGTTCAACCTGCGCTTCCAGCACGCCACAGGTCAGCTCGAGAACACCGCCCGTCTCAAGGCCGTCAAGCACGATATCGCTCGTATGTACACTGTGCTGCGCGAGCGTGAGCTTGGCATCAGCCAGGAGCCGGCCGCTACCGAATCCAAGGAGCAGTGATTATGGCTGAAGAGCGTAACTTCCGTAAGGTTCGCCGCGGCTACGTCGTGTCCGACAAGATGGACAAGACGATTACCGTCGAGCTCGAGCAGCGTTCGACCCACCCGCTGTACGGCAAGGTCGTTCGTTCCACCAGCAAGGTCAAGGCCCATGATGAACACAACGACGCCCACATTGGCGACCTCGTGAGTATTATGGAGACTCGGCCTCTGAGCAAGACCAAGCGCTGGCGTCTCGAATCCATTATCGAGCGCGCCAAGTAAAAACAAGTTCGGCAAGGCTCGCCGTCCACCGGGCGCGGTTAGATAGATGTTCTGTGCGTTTATCCGACCGCGCCCGGTGTGCGGGGAGAACCAGCTCGGCTAAGGAGAATCAATGATTCAGCAGGAAACGCGGCTTCATGTCGCCGACAACACGGGTGCGAAGGAACTCCTCGCCATCCGAGTGCTCGGCGGATCGAAGCGACGCTATGCCGGCATCGGCGACGTGATCGTCGCCTCCGTCAAGGACGCCATTCCTGGCGGGTCGGTCAAGAAGGGTGACGTGGTGAAGGCCGTCGTCGTCCGTACTGTCAAGGAATCCCGTCGTGCAGACGGTTCCTACATCAAGTTCGACGAGAACGCCGCCGTTATTCTCGGCTCCGGCCGCGAACCGAAGGGCACTCGTATCTTCGGACCGGTTGGTCGTGAACTGCGTGAGCACAAGTTCATGAAGATCGTGTCCCTCGCCCCGGAGGTGATCTGACATGGCAGCCAAGATCAAGAGCGGCGACCTGGTCAAGGTCATCCGCGGTAAGGACCGCGGCAAGGAAGGCACCGTTAAGCAGGTGCTGCCGAACGATCGACTGATCGTCGAGGGTGTGCAGATCGTCAAGAAGCACGTGCGCGCCACGCAGCAGGGCCAGCAGGCCGGCATCGTCTCCACTGAGGCTCCGATCCATCGCTCCAACGTGATGCTGATCGACCCGGAGACCAAGCAGCCGACCCGTGTTGGCATCATCGTCAAGGAAGAAGCGCGTGACGGCAAGGTCAAGACCGTGCGTGTGCGCGTTGCCAAGAAGTCCGGAAAGGAGCTGGCATGACCGATACTATCGTCGAAGCGCCGGCCACCCCGCGCTTGAAGGTCAAGTACAACGAGCAGATCATTCCTGAGCTGGAGAAGGAGTTCAAGTACTCCAACCCGATGCAGGTCGCTCGTGTGCAGAAGGTTGTCGTCTCCATGGGTGTCGGTGCCGCCGCTCGCGACTCCAAGCTCATCGAAGGCGCTGTCAAGGACCTCACCCTGATCACCGGTCAGAAGCCGAAGATCACCAAGGCCAAGAAGTCCGTCGCTCAGTTCCACCTGCGCGAAGGCCAGGCCATTGGCGCATACGTCACCCTGCGCGGCGATCGTATGTGGGAGTTCCTGGACCGTCTGCTGACCCTGGCTCTGCCTCGTATCCGCGACTTCCGCGGCATCAACGGCCACCAGTTCGATGGTCAGGGCAACTACAACTTTGGTCTCACCGAGCAGTCCATGTTCCACGAGATCGATCCGGATTCGATCGATCACGTGCGCGGTATGGACATCACTGTGGTGACCTCCACCAAGGACGACACGGAAGCTTACGCGCTCTTGAAGCACCTCGGCTTCCCCTTCAAGGAGAACTGATATGGCAAAAACCGCTCTGAAGAACAAGGCGGCCGGCAAGCCGAAGTTCAAGGTCCGCGCTTACACGCGCTGCCAGGTCTGCGGTCGTCCCCACTCCGTCTACCGCAAGTTCGGCCTGTGCCGCATCTGCCTTCGTGAGAAGGCCCATCGCGGCGAGCTGCCCGGAGTTACGAAGTCCAGTTGGTAAACATCGACGCTGAAGGTCCGCGGCCCGAACGTCTTGCATAATGCAGACGCGAGGGCGGCGGAAACCATAGCGAGAAAGGGCAATTAGCCCAAATGACAATGACAGATCCGATCGCAGACATGCTGACTCGTCTGCGTAACGCGAGCGCGGCCAAGCACGAAACCGTGGATATGCCGTACTCCAAGTTCAAGGCGAACATCGCCGAGATCCTGAAGCGCGAAGGCTTTATCAAGGACTTCACCGCTAAGGAAGCCAAGGTCGGCCAGACTCTTGAGGTCACCCTCAAGTACGGTCCGAACGGTGAGCGTTCCATTCAGGGCATCAAGCGCATCTCCAAGCCGGGCCTGCGTCGCTACGCCAAGTCCGACTCCCTGCCGATGCCGCTCGGTGGCCTGGGTATCGCCATCATCTCGACCTCCTCGGGACTGTTGACTCAGAAGGAATGCCTCGACCGAGGCATTGGCGGCGAGATTGTCGCCTTCGTGTGGTGAGAAAGGAGAGCTGAAACATGGCATCGCATATTGGTAAGCTCCCTATCGCCATTCCTGCTGGCGTCGAAGTCACTATCGAGGGCCAGAACTTCACCGCCAAGGGCGCTAAGGGTTCTGATTCCTACGTGATTCCGGAAGGCATCACCGCTGTTGTGGAGAACAACGAGATCGTCCTCACCCCGGCTGATGATCTGCGCCCGACCCGTGCCAAGCACGGTCTGGCCCGTTCCATCATGGCCGGCATGGTCAAGGGCGTGCACGATGGCTACTCCAAGACCCTTGAGATCGTCGGCACCGGTTACCGCGCCGTCGCCAAGGGCAAGGGCATCGAGTTCTTCCTCGGCTACTCCCACACCATCACTGTCAACCCGCCCGAAGGCATCACCTTCGAGGTGCCGAACGCCAACCAGGTGATCGTCAAGGGTATCGACAAGCAGGCCGTGGGCCAGGTTGCCGCCAACATCCGCAAGCTGCGCGCTCCGGAACCCTACAAGGGCAAGGGCGTCAAGTACGCCGATGAGCGCATCCTGCGCAAGGCTGGAAAGGCTGGTAAGTGATATGAGCGTCGCTATTCTCGGAAAAGGCAAGAAGACTGCTCTCAAGCGTCGTCACGCACGTATCCGCAAGCGCATCTCCGGCACCCCCGAGCGTCCGCGCCTGGTGGTCACCCGTTCCAACCGTCACATGGTTGCTCAGGTGGTAGACGATACCAAGGGCATCACCCTGGTCTCCGCCTCCACCCTGCAGGCTGATTTCGCCGGCTTCCAGGGCACCAAGTCCGAAGCCGCCAAGAAGGTTGGCCAGCTGATCGCCGAGAAGGCCAAGGCCGCTGGCATCACCGAGGTCGTTTTCGACCGCGGTGGCAACAAGTACACCGGTCGCGTCGCAGCCGTTGCTGAAGGCGCCCGCGAGGGAGGTCTTGCACTGTGAGCGACAACGAAACGAAGGAAACCCAAGTGGCTGAAGAGACTCAGAACACTGTGGCGACCGAATCCAACAACGAGGACCGCAAGGGTCGTCGTGGCCAGCGCGGTGAAGGCCGCCGTGGCGAGCGTCGCAACCGTCGCGAGGAGAACCGCGGCGACGAGATGCTCGATCGCGTGGTGACCATCAACCGTGTGTCCAAGACCCACAAGGGCGGCCGTACCTTCAGCTTCGCCGCTCTGGTTGTTGTCGGCGACGGCGACGGCACCGTGGGTGTCGGCTACGGCAAGTCCCGTGAGGTCCCGGCCGCTATCGCCAAGGGCCAGCTTGACGCCAAGAAGCACATGTTCACTGTGCCTCGCGTCCGCGGCACCATCACCCACCCGGTTCAGGGTCACGACGCCGCCGGCACTGTGCTGCTGCGTCCGGCCGCCCCGGGTACCGGTGTAATCGCCGGTGGTTCTGTGCGCGCCGTCATGGAGTGCGCAGGCATTACCGACGTGCTGTCCAAGTCCATGGGCTCCGCCACCGCGGTCAACGTGGTGCGCGCCACCGTGGATGCCCTCAAGCAGCTTGAGGAGCCCGAGGAGATCGCCGCCCGTCGTGGTCTGGCCCTCAACGAGGTCGCTCCCGACGCTCTGCTGCGTGCCCGTGCCGCCGGCATCGCCGAGGCTCGCAAGGCCCGTGAAGAGGCTGCTGCCAAGGCCGCCGCTGATGAGAAGGATGGTGAGTGAGAATCATGGCTAAGAACCTGAAGATTACCCTGCACCACGGCATCGTGAACCGTACTCCGGCTCAGCGCGCCACCATCAAGACCCTCGGCCTCAACAAGATCGGCAAGACCGTGGTCCGTGAGGACACCCCGGCCAACCGTGGTCTGGTGAACGCCGTGCGTCACCTGGTCACCGTTGAGGAGGTTGACTGATTATGGCAGATAACGAAATCCTGCAGATGCACGACCTGAAGCCCGCCCCGGGTGCCAACAAGGATCGTATCCGCGTTGGCCGTGGTGAAGGCTCCAAGGGCAAAACCTCCGGTCGTGGCGCTAAGGGCCAGACCAAGCGCAATCACGTGCGTCCTGGCTTTGAAGGCGGCCAGCTGCCGCTGTACATGCGCCTGCCGAAGCTTCGTGGCTTCAAGAACCCGTTCAAGGTCGAGTTCCAGGTCATCAACATCGCCCGTCTCGTGGAGATCTTCCCCGAGGGTGGCGAAGTGACCGTGGCCGATCTGGTGGCCAAGGGCGCTGTTCGCAACAACGCTCCGGTCAAGGTTCTGGGCGAAGGCGAGACCACTGTGGCATTCACCCTGAAGGGTGTTAAGGCTTCGGCTTCCGCCAAGTCCAAGATCGAAGCTGCTGGCGGCTCCGTCTCCGAGGACTGATTCGTTCTCTGAGCGTCTTAGTACAGCTCAATGAATAACCCCTTCCATCAAGATGGTGGAAGGGGTTATTCAATATATTCGGGAGAGCATCTTGAGATAAGGGTGTCTTAAGTAGGCACGTTAGACTATGCTCGTTCGATAGTTTGTGTATTCTCGCGTGCGTTGGGCACGCTATAGGGAGGAAACCCAGGTGAGGACATTAATCCAGGCCCTGAAGACCAAGGAACTGCGGAAGAAGATCCTTTTCGTACTGTTCATCATCATCGTCTATCGCATCGGGTCGTTTATTCCGACTCCGGGTGTCGATTACAACGTGGTGAACGACTGCATGGCCAAGCTTGGCAACACCTCTCAGGAGAACTTCATCGGTCTGGTGAACCTCTTCTCCGGTGGCGCTATGCTCCAGCTGTCCATCTTTGCGCTGGGCGTTATGCCATACATCACCGCATCCATCGTGGTGCAGCTGTTGCGTGTGGTTATTCCGCGCTTTGAGGCCTTGCATAAGGAAGGCCAGTCCGGTGAGGCGAAACTCACCCAGTACACCCGTTATCTGACCATCGGTCTGGCGGTCCTGCAGTCCACCACCATTCTGGTCACTGCCCGTTCCGGCGCGCTGTTCAACAACATGTGCGATCAGGTGATTCCCGACGGTTCCGTATGGAACCTGGTGGTCATGGTGCTTATCATGACCGGCGGCACCGGTTTGATCATGTGGATGGCAGAGCTCGTCACCGATAAGGGCATCGGCCAGGGCATGTCCATCTTGATCTTCATGTCCATCTGCTCCGGCTTCCTGCCGCAGCTGTGGGAGATCGGCTATGGTACCAACGGCACTGATGGCGACTGGATCAAGTTCGGCATCGTGGTCAGCGTGCTGGTGGTCATTCTCATCTTCGTGGACTTCGTCGAGCTGTGCCAGCGTCGTGTTCCGGTGCAGTACACCCGTCGTATGATCGGCCGCAAGATGTACGGCGGTTCCTCCACCTACCTGCCGCTGAAGATCAACATGTCCGGTGTGATTCCTCCGATCTTTGCGTCCTCGATTCTCGCCATCCCGACGTTGATCGCCCAGTTCGGCAATGATGATCAGTCTTGGGTCAAGTGGATAAACTCCAATCTGGCGAACACCACTTCCGTGTGGTACATCGCGCTGTACGCCCTGATGATCGTGTTCTTCTGCTTCTTCTACACCTCGATCACGTTTAACCCGGACGAGACCGCCGACAACATGAAGCAGTACGGTGGCTTCATTCCGGGTATCCGTGCCGGCAACGCCACGAGCCGTTACCTGACTTACGTCATGAATCGCCTGAACACGGTCGGTGCCGTGTATCTGCTGTTCGTGGCTCTGATTCCTACTGTGCTGATCATGAGCCTGGGCCTCAACGCTCAGTTGCCGTTCGGCGGCACCACGATTCTGATTATCGCCGGCGTGGGACTGGATACGTTGCGTCAGGCGAAGGCTCAGACCGAGCAGTTCCAGTACACCGGCTTCCTGCTGGAGAACGTGGATCACAAGGAAGGCTGACGCCCTCTTGACGGACGTCGGATGACGAACCATCAGTTCTTTCTTGTTCGTGGTCCGTCTGCCAATATTCAATGGCTCCCCTTCACCGGGGAGCCACAACCGTATCAATAACCAATACATAAGGAGACCACCATGCGTCTGCTCATCATGGGCCCTCAGGGCGTCGGCAAGGGCACTCAGGCTGCCCTACTCGCCGAACACTTCAACATCCCCACGATTTCCACTGGTGATATCTTCCGCTACAACATCAAGAACAAGACCGAGCTTGGTCTTGAAGCCATGAGCTACACCGATAAGGGCGAGCTGGTTCCGGATTCCTTGACCAACAAGATCGTCAAGGATCGTCTGGCCAAGGAGGATTGCGCGAACGGCTGGATTCTCGACGGCTATCCGCGCAACGCCGCACAGGTCGAGGCTCTCGACGAGATGCTGGCCGAGCTCGGCACCCCGCTGGATCACGTCGTGGCTCTGGACGCCGATCGTGAGGTGCTGCTGGAGCGTATGAAGAAGCGCGCCGCCGAACAGGGCCGTGCCGACGACACTCCTGAGGCCATCGCCAAGCGTCTGGAAACCTATGAGAAGGAGACCGCTCCGCTGCTGGACACCTACAAGTCCCGCGGTCTGCTGGTCGCTGTCAATGGTGTAGGCGAAATCGCCGAGATCAGCAAGACGATTATCGCCGCGCTGAGCTGAGCCGTCGGAAAGCGAATATCACATTTATCACGAGATGCCCGTATGCGACACGCCGAGTGCTGCATACGGGCATCCTGCGTATATAGTTATAGGTTGGTGTGTCTTCGGACATATCTTAAGTAATTCGTCCAAGGGATAGGAACCAGAGGCGCATGGCAAAAGACGGTGTGATTGAAGTCGAAGGTCAGGTAGTGGAAGCATTGCCGAACGCGATGTTCCGCGTTGAACTCGAAAACAAGCATATCGTGCTCGCAACGATTTCCGGCAAGATGCGTAAGAACTACATTCGCATTCTGCCTCAGGATCGTGTGGTGCTAGAGATGAGCCCTTATGATCTCAACCGCGGACGCATTACGTACCGTTATAAGTAAGGTACAAAGTAAAGGATAACCATGAAGGTCAGCCCTAGCGTGAAGAGGATCTGCGAAAACTGCCGCGTGATCCGCCGTCACGGCCGCGTCATGGTGATCTGCATCAACCCGCGCCACAAGCAGCGTCAGGGCTGAGAGCAGATTCTCCAGCGGCACCAGTAAAACAAGGCACTCCCTCACAGTGCTTCCCCGCAAGGGAACGACACTGAACCACGGGTACGTAGGCCCGTGCCGGGAAACCGGGCGAGTGGGTGCAAGACCTACGGAAACAAGAAGGAATCGCAATGGCACGTCTTGCCGGAGTCGACATCCCCAATGAGAAGCGCATCGAGATCGCCCTCACCTACATTTTCGGTGTGGGTCGCACTCGTGCCAAGGAAACGCTTGCCGCGACCGGTATCAACCCGGACATCCGCGTCAAGGATCTCACCGACGAGCAGCTGATTACGCTGCGTGACTACCTCGAAGCCAACTACAAGATCGAGGGTGATCTGCGTCGTGAAATCGATGCGGATATTCGTCGCAAGATTCAGATCAACTGCTACCAAGGCCAGCGTCACCGTAAGGGACTTCCTGTGCGCGGCCAGCGCACCAAGACCAACGCCCGCACCCGCAAGGGCCCGAAGCGTACGGTCGCCGGAAAGAAGAAGGCCACCAAGTAATAGGTGGCACGATCCGAGCCACGGCAATGTATACAGACCATCGCTCGGACACCAACAAATAAGTTCGTTACTAGGAAACGAGGGTCAATGGCAGCGCCTAAGCAAGCCGCTCGTAAGCCCCGTCGTCGCGATCGTAAGTCGATCCCGGTCGGCCAGGCTCACATCAAGTCCACTTTCAACAACACGATCATTTCGATCACCGATCCGTCCGGCGCCGTGGTGTCCTGGGCCTCCGGTGGCGATGTCGGCTTCAAGGGCTCCCGTAAGTCCACGCCGTACGCCGCTGGTATGGCTGCCGAGTCCGCCGCCCGCAAGGCGATGGAGCACGGTGTCAAGAAGGTCGACGTGTTCGTCAAGGGCCCGGGTTCCGGTCGTGAAACCGCCATCCGTTCCCTGCAGTCCGCGGGTCTTGAGGTTGGTTCCATCACCGACGTCACCCCGCAAGCCCACAACGGCGTTCGTCCTCCGAAGCGTCGTCGCGTCTGAGCACTCAGCAATACCAAATCCATCCAAAACCGCCTGACCGGTGAGTGCACCACCGAGTTCAAGCTGAAAGGATAACCACAGTGCTTATTGCACAGCGTCCGACTCTTACCGAGGAATCTCTGAATCCGCAGCGCTCCCGCTTCACCATCGAGCCGCTTGAGCCTGGCTTCGGCTACACGCTCGGCAACTCGCTGCGTCGCACGCTGCTGAGCTCCATCCCGGGTGCAGCCGTGACTTCCGTGCGTATTTCCGGCGCCCTGCATGAGTTCACCACTCTGCCCGGCGTTCAGGAAGACGTTACCGAGATCCTGCTGAACATCAAGGGCATCGTGCTCACCAGCGAATATGACGAGCCTGTGGTCATGTATCTGCGCAAGAGCGGCAAGGGCGAGGCTGTCGCCGGGGACATCACCCCGCCGGCCGGCGTCACCATTGCCAACCCGGATCAGCATATCGCCACCCTCGCGGAAGATGGCGAACTCGAAATCGAGTTCACCGTCGAGCGCGGCCGTGGCTATGTGCCGGCCCAGATGAACAAGCAGGACAATGATGAGATCGGTCGTATCCCGGTCGATTCCATCTACTCCCCGGTACTCAAGGTGAGCTACAAGGTCGAGGCCACCCGTGTGGAACAGCGCACGGACTTCGACAAGCTCATTCTGGACGTGGAGACCAAGCCCGCCATCTCTCCGCGTGATGCGGTGGCTTCCGCCGGCTCGACCCTGGTTGAGCTCTTCGGCCTGTGCCGTGAACTCAACGTTCAGGCGGAGGGCGTAGAGGTTGGCCCGGCTCCGGTAGCCGAGGAGACCAACCCCGAGATGGCAGTCCCGATCGAGGACCTCAACCTGACGCAGCGTTCGTACAACTGCCTTAAGCGTGAGGGCATCCACACCATCGGCGAGCTTGTCTCCCACACCGAGCAGGACCTGCTCGACATCCGCAATTTCGGTATGAAGTCGATCGATGAGGTCAAGGAGAAGCTGCAGACCCTGGGTCTGAGCCTCAAGTCCTCGCCGATGGCTTTCGATACCAACAACCTCGAAGGTGGCACGTTCTTCTCGCCGGAAGACGAGTGACCTGCCTCTTTGAATAATCGTTCGCTACTAGGCAAGCGGATGTTCGGGCATCTGCCCACCTGCTTGCCTGGCGTTGCGAACATATAAGGAGTAAACCCAATGCCTACACCTAAGAAGGGCCCGCGTCTGGCTTCCAGCCCCGCGCACGAGCGCCTCATGCTGGCAAACATGGCGACCAGCCTGTTCCAGAACGGCCGTATCACCACTACGCTGCCGAAGGCCAAGCGTCTTCGTCCGCTGGCTGAGCGCCTGATCACCCTCGCCAAGCGTGGTGACCTGCACTCCCGCCGTCGCGTGATGCGCGTCATTCGCAACAAGTCCGTGGTGCACGTGCTGTTCACCCAGATTGCCGAGCAGATGGAGCAGCGTGAGGGTGGCTACACCCGTATCGTCAAGATCGCTCCGCGCGTCGGCGATGCCGCTCCGGCTGCCATCATCGAGCTCGTCACTGAGCCGGTTGCCAAGAAGGCTGTCGTGAAGGAAGCTGAAGCTGCCACCAAGGTCGCCGAGACTGAAGCTCCGGTTGCCGAGGCCACCGAAGCTCCGGCCGAAGAGACTGCCGCTGCCGAGGCTCCTGCCGAGAACGCTGAGTGAGCTCACTGAGTTAACCGCTCTACAGCGCTCATTTTGGAGGGTTGGAATCCAAGCGATTCCAACCCTCTTTTCATATCTTGCAAATCTCAAATTTCATATCCGGCGATATTCACTCCCTCACGGCGTGCGGCATATTTCGCACGGTACGGTTAACCGGGCGAACTGTGATACGGGGGTGTTTGAACGCCATGCGGATGCCATGGGATTTAGGGAAGTGTGCGTACAGCGCGAATCGCCTCGGCTCGGGAGGCCAGCTGGTCGTCCGGGGGATATGCGATGTGCTCCAGCGTCAGCCCCTGCGGCGCAATCGGCCCGCTTGAACCCTCACGCACGGGTTCGGCCATTTTCCCGGCGAACCAATCCAAGGACTTGCGTCCCGATCCCACCTTCACGCACGAGCCGACCAGGGAACGCACCATGTTGCGGGCGAAGGCGTCCGCCACGATCGTGAACACCAGCAGTCCGGACTCCAATGACGGCGTCCGATAGGCCTCGCCCATGGCCAGTCCTTCCGGAACCAGGGGAGCGGCCGGTACCCGGCGCCAATACGCGGTTTTGACCTCGCGAATCGTGGTGCCACCGGGATTCGGCGTCGCGAACGAACCGAAATCATGCAATCCAATGGTCATAGATGCGGCCTTGTTCATCACATCCACATCCAGGGCCTCATCAACCCGCAGCACACAGCCGCGCAGCCGTGGGTCCACCTCGCTCGACCGGTCGGCCACACGGTACACGTACGTGCGTTCCAGCGCGGAGAACCGGGCGTCGAACCCATCCGGCGCCACGGACACCCGATGCATCACGATGTCCGCGGGCAGCACGGCCTTGAGCCGGCGGGCCAAAGCCTCGCAGACTGGCACGTCCATGTGGCCCTGGCATCGGGCGAGCACCTCCGGCGATACGTCGAGATGCGCCACCTGATGCGACGCATGCACACCGGTATCCGTACGGCCCGCCACCGTGAGCCGCAACGGCTCGTCCGGATCATCGACGGGCACCCGCAGCACCTTGTGCAGGGCATCCTCAATCGTCCCCTGCACCGTGCGCAACTTGGGCTGGCGTGCCCAACCGAAAAACCCACCACCGTCGTAAGCCAAATCAAGGCGAAGTCGTGTCATCGTCATAGCCCACCATCCTATCGGCATCGGAAGGCATCACGTCCACGTGCATACCCGGACCCCACCCACGTGCATACCTGGACCCCACCCACGTGCATACCTGGACCCCACCCACGCGCATACCCAAGTGACCTGCCCGTAACATATCCGCGCGATTGCCGAAACGGGCCCGGCATAGATTACAGACAACAAGACCCCTTGCGGTTGGCGTCAGCGCGCTCAAAGCGTCGCCGGAATCTACCGAAAGGGGGTGGCAGCAGACGTATGGAACGGCCCGAAACGGCCGGTCGAGTCACGGCAAAGGCAAGGAGCAGACAGCATGATCGAATCAGCGGCACACAAGCTGGCGCATGAACTGGTGAACCGTCGCGAGGCCATCAACCGTGAGCTGTCACGTAATGGCGTGCGTTTCGGCATCTACAAGAACGGTGAGTATCACGATCGACTGTTCCCCTACGATCCGGTGCCGCGCATCATCGAATCGGATGAGTTCGACGAATTGGAAAAGGGCCTCAAGCAACGCGTCAACGCCCTTAACGCCTATCTGAAAGACATCTATTCAGACAAGAGCATCATCCATGACGGCGTGATTCCCGAGGAATACGTGTACACCTCCGCCGGTTACTTCCCGCAAGTCAATGGTGTCACTCCTCCTGGAGGCATTTTCGCGCATATCGCCGGCGAGGATCTGGTGCAAGGCGAGGACGGTCGCTGGTGGGTGCTGGAAGACAACCTGCGTATTCCGTCGGGCGCCAGCTATCCGCTGTTCGTACGTGACATCGAGCGTCGAATCTCGCCGCGACTGTTCCGCGACGTGCATATTCGAGACAATCGAGAATATCCTCGCCTGTTGCGCAAAGCCATGGATTTCGTGTCCACCGAGGGTATCGCCGTGGTCTTGACCCCGGGCCGGTACAATTCCGCATTCTTCGAGCACGCGTATCTGGCCGAGAAAACCGGGGCTGCGCTTGCCTTCCCGGAGGATCTCGAAGTGGTGGATAACAAGGTCTATTTCCTCGACTATGCGGGCAAGCGCCATCGCGTTGGCGTGGTGTACCGTCGCCTTTCGGACGAATACTTGGATCCGTTCGCCTTCAACCCGGATTCGGTGATCGGCGTGCCGGGAATTCTTTCCGCATATCGTTCCGGCAACGTGGCCATCGTGAATGCGCCTGGCAACGGTGCGGCCGATGACAAAGCCATCTATTACTTCGTGCCACAGATGATCAAGTATTATCTCGGCGAAGAACCGATTCTGCACAATGCGCCGACCTATATGCCGATGTTCGAGGTCGATCGCAAGGAAGTGCTCGACCGGCTCGGCGAACTGGTGATCAAGGACGTGGCAGAAGCCGGCGGCTATGGCGTGGTGTTCGGATCGTCGTTGGATGCCAAGGCCCGCGAGGAACTGGCGGACCGTATCAAGGCCGAGCCTCGCCGTTTCATCGCCCAAGAGGTGATCCAGTTCCGCGATATCGACGTATTCGACCCGGCCACCGGACGGATGTCGCCGCGCAAGTGCGATTTACGTGCTTTCGTGGTCACCGGCAAGAACACGCACGTCTGGTATTCGGGTCTGACCCGCTACTCGTCGGTGCCCGGGCAGATGATCGTCAACTCCTCGCAAGGCGGCGGCTTCAAGGATACGTGGGTGCTGGCTCCCGAAACCGGAGTGGAACATGAGTTCGGTGCCGAAGTACAGGTGGCCAACCTGCTCAGCCAGTCCCGCCATCACTCGTTGTCGCTGGTCACCGCGTCCAAGGCCGATAACCTGTACTGGCTTGGCCGTTACACCGAACGTGCGTTCACGACGTTGAACCAATTCTTCCCGTTCTATGACCGTGTGATGGACACGGATGTGGATGCTTTCCGTCCGTTTGCGCATGCGCTCGACCTGCCTGAAGATTTCGAAGACTTCGACGAGTTCGTCCGCAACTTCCTCTATGACGGCACCAATCCCGACTCGGTGCGATCGGCCGTGACCGCGGCGTTCAACAACGCCGTGATTCTGCGCCCCGAATTAAGCTCGCGTCTGCTGCAGTATGTGGAACTCGCCATGACGAACATCACCGATGCCGCGCGAAAGGCCGATAACGCCGAGGATCTCTACAACCATCGCGATCTGGCTGATGACATGCTCGCCTTCTGGGGAGGCATCGAGAACTCGTCGGTCGATCCGACGCTGAAGGCCTTCATCTTCATTGGCAAGTATCTGGAGCGCATCGATCTGTATACGCGATTCGGCTTGACGATGGCCGATATGGAGGCGCCGCTCAAGAAGCTGGCCTCCTATTCGATGGTGCTTGACGGTATGCCGTTGCCCAGTTGCTTTGCCGACGGGTTGAGCTGGCTTGTGGGCCAGCTGCCCTCACGCGGATACCAGAATGTCGCCGACCTGCTGAAAAAGTACCTCGACGACTACTCCGGTCGTATCAGCGCATTGGCCATCAAGGACATGGGATCGTTGAGCTCGATGAACATGGATGCCAAACGCCCCTGACGCCGTTTGCTGTTCGATTGCCCTGTGACTGTTTCGAGCGACTGCTGTATGCGGTTGTGCCGTCTGTGGTTGTCCGAAACAGTTTTCTGTTCTCTTTGCTCCACAGTGCCGCTGACGGACGGCAATGGTATGGTAGTAGCACACGAATGGCGTTCGGGTATGCCTGTTGTACGTCGATATGTTGGATTCGTCGCCGGTCGTACGCGAATGTCTGAAGTCGCTGGGTGGCATATGCCACATGATATGTACCAGAAAGTATTGGTAGCCGGTTCTGCGGAAGATCAGGAGACGTTGTGAAGAAACTCGTGTTCGACTATGAGATGAAGCTCACCTTCAGCTCGCCAGTTACCGATCACCGGTTCCAGTTGCGCTGCATTCCCGCCACAGGTCCACGCCAGCAGGTGATCGACGTGGAGGTGAAACTTACGCCGGATGTTGAGCTGGAAACCACCATCGACTCGTTTGATTCCGTGGTCATGACCGGCTTCATTCCCGAGCCGCACGAAGTCTTCAACTATTCGGTGACCGGCATCGCGTTCGTGGACAACGCACACATCAAGAAGGAGATCTACAAGCCGCTGTATCGCTTTGATTCGGCGCTGACCATTCCCGGACCGTGTATCGAGGCGATGATCGACTTGTGCGGCAGGCGACTTGCCGGTTTGCCGGACGAGGCCACGCCGATTCAACGAGCCAGCGAGGTGATGGACGAGGTATACAAGGCGTTCGTCTATACGCCAGGTTCGACGACGATCCGTACTACCGCCGAACAGGCGCTCGCCCAACGTCAGGGAGTGTGCCAGGACTATGCGCATGTGATGCTGTCCGTCTGCCGCCATGTGGGACTTACGGCCCGGTATATCGCAGGATTGCTGGGAGGCGAGGGAGCGACTCACGCTTGGGTGGAGGTCTATCAGGACGGACGCTGGATCGGACTTGATCCCACGCATAACCGACTGGTCGACGACAACTACATCACCATCGCCCATGGTCGTGACTACCGCGATTGCATGCTCGATATCGGTATCTTCTCCGGGTACAACGTGGAACAGACCCAGTGGGTCAACGCTTCCGTCCATGAGCAGATCGCGTGATGCCTCGGCACCCGCATTGCTCTGGCCGTGTTGACGGGCTTTGCGAAACACCGGTTTGCGTCGATTTGCCAGATTGAAAGATTATGGCATAATAAACAAGTTGCTTTTTGCAATATGGATAAGTGTCCGAGCGGTCTAAGGAGCACGCCTCGAAAGCGTGTGAGGTGAAAGCCTCCGCGAGTTCGAATCTCGCCTTATCCGCGAGCATGACCCGAAATCGTTGAAATATCAACGGTTTCGGGTTTTTCTTTATCGTTGAATTACTATCGTCGAATGATTGTCGTCGAAACACGAAGGGCTGATATGACCAATAGCGAACTTGATTCCGACGTTGCCGCGGCCGACGCTCCGGCAGGCGGGGAGCAGACACCGCATCCGATGCATAAGGTGCTGTCTTTTGTGCGGCGCTCGGGCCGATTGGACGATCGTCTGCAGCGTGCGTGGGATAACTATGCGGACCGTTATCTGCTGGACATCACGGAAGGCAACCTTCTGGATGTGCGCGAAGGTGTGACCCTCGATCGAGACTTCATCTCACGTGTATGGGGCAATGAGAATCCGCTGATCGTGGAAATAGGCACCGGTCAGGGGGAGAATGTGGCTGCTGCTGCGGCCGCGCATCCTGAGTACAACTTCCTGGCGCTCGAAGTGTACGATCCGGGCGTGGCGCATACGCTGCTGCTCGCCGGCAAGCAGGACTTGGACAATCTTCGTGTGGCCCAGGTCAATGCGCCTGAGCTTTTCAAAGTGACGGCTGATGCCGTGGTCAGCGAAGTGTGGACCTTCTTCCCGGATCCGTGGCCGAAGAAGAAGCATCACAAGCGTCGTATCGTGCAGGAGGCGCTCGCCGCCGATATTCATCGCGCTTTGGCGCAGAACGGTGTCTGGCGCATTGCTACCGACATCGAGGATTATGCGCTTCATGTGCATGAGGTGATGGATGATCTCGCGGGATGGCGCAACCTTGGGCGTTTGACCGTGAGCCTGCCGATTGAACATGTAGGCAAAGGCAACGCCGATATGGCCGCCGATATGCCTCATGCGGATTTCGTCGAGAGCGGGCGGTTTGAGGGGCGCGTGCTAACGAACTTCGAAAAGAAGGGGCTTGCCGCCGGTCGAGTGATTCACGATTTCACCTATCAGGCGGTCGCGCTTGGCTGAGTAACGGCGCTGGGACGGGATGGAAAAGCATATGGGCTGATTGTGCAGTTCCGCCCCGTAGGTGATTGGGATGCGACCGAGGAACATCTTGGTTTGCGGTTGCATCCCGCACCATTCCAGTGCGACACGCCGAAGAGGGCTGTTGATTTGCGTACTGTGGTTCACTCCCGTATAGTTACACGAGTTGTCCGCCCCCATCGTCTAACGGTTAGGACACCAGACTTTCAATCTGACAACGAGAGTTCGACTCTCTCTGGGGGTACTCGCCGGCTCCGGGTTCCACGAGGTATCGTGGCCCGGAGCCTTTTGTTTCCAACGGTTTCAGGCCGCCAGCTTGGCCTTCAGTTGCTCGCACAGGAAACCCGGCGGTGGCCACTGCCACCAAAGATGCACCTCCGTCACTGCTCATTCCGCGCATCATCTGCTCGTACATCGACGCATCCAGCAGGGAGAGCGGGGGAACGTTGAAGAATTCCGCCACTGCGGCGATATCCTGGATGGTCCAGGAGGTCTTGCCGGTCATCTTCGCGGACACGGCGCCCCTCTTCAGCCCCAGTGCCGCGCAAAGTGACTGCTGGGTCATCCCGCGGCCGGTCAGCTGCATGTTGACGTTCCAGATGAATACCCTCTGCAGGTAGTCGCCGAGTCCATTGGATTCGGACGACGGTTCGATTTTTGCCATATCAAGTCCTTTCAGATTGGAGTTGTCCAATATCGATGGACATAATCCTACAACAATGATTTGCTGCTGTGCAAGTTTCTTGATATATTGTCTATTGTGAATAGACTGACGGCAAAAATAATGGATTCTCCGATGCGTCGCTATATGACGGCGGCGGGTCTGAGCTGCCGAGACCTCGCGAGGGAGATGGGTACGTCCAAATCCTCGGTCGCGGGAAAGGTCAACGGCTCGATACCGTGGCAGCAGTCCGACCTGATCTGGCTGGCCATTCACCGAAACCTGTCCCCTGGGTATGTGCTCGGCATCGACGCCTATCTCACGGATGGCGGGTGGAAACCCGAAACGAGAATCCCCGGACCGGCTGGAACCCGGCGCGGGGATTGAACGGCAACAACCATGGAGCCGCGGGCGCGCATATCCGCCAAGATCAGACGCCCGTCGTTCCGATTCCCCGAAGGAGGGTCATCGCCATGACCGATTCTACCAATACCGCCGGCATTCGCCCGGCATCCGTCTTCGAGCCTAATCGCCAGCGCGACGCCGCGCGGCGGACGACGCGGGCCGGCGGCAAAGTCGATCTGCGCATCGCGAAGGCGCATGTGCTGTCCATGCTCGCCCACCCGTCCCGGGGCTCGCGCCGCTGAGGCGCGCGTCTGCGGACCGTTTCCCCGATACCGGCCGAACCATGTGGTGGCTGGTCGTTGCCGCCGTGTGCGTGTCCGGCGGCGTTCTCTCGTATGCGTTGTGCCGCGCCGCCCGTCTGGGCGACGACATCGGCGCGAGGCTGCGCGAACGCCGCGAAGCGAACCCGGAGCATGACGGCGGGAAGGTCGAACGATGAGCAGCAAAGCCGAGAACTGGGCATGGGAGCGCGACGACGTCAAGGGCATCACCAAGTTCGTGCTGGTGTACCTGGCCCGCCGCGCCTACTACGACGATGGCGCCGCCGCGTGGCCGAGCGTGGAGACCATCGCGTTCAACTGCGGGTGCTGTGAGCGCACCGTGATCCGTTCGTTGCAGGAGTTGGAGCGCAAGGGCTACATCAGGCCCGGCGACCAGGAGATGTCGGCGCGCAACCCGCGCACGCGCAAGCCGATCGCCAAGGGACACCGCTCGCGCGTGTGGGACGTCGTCATGGACGGCGACCACGCCGCCGAGAACATCGAGGAGAAGCCCAGGAATCTGGACGCGCTGGCGGAAGGCGACGGCAAGCCGGATCCAGACAAGGACAATTTGTCACCCGACGGATTGTCACCCGAACCGAAGGGCGTGGAGCCGAGGACAAATTGTCCCGGAATCTTGGACAGAAAGTCACCCAATAGACAAGTGATAAACAATTCTCCCCTCATCCCCTTCGGGGATGCTCCCCTCAACGCCGAACAAACCTCCACGAAGACCGAACCCGTTCCGGCGACCGATTGGGGCAGCAAGGCCCTGCCTCCCAGGGGCTGCAGGAACCCGCTATGGGTGCCCGAACCCGGCAAGCTGCCCGAGCCGGTCACGGAACGCGCAGGCCAGGAGGTGCGCGTGCTCGACGGCATCCGCCGGCGCATGCTCGCCGTGGACCAGAGGTTCGACGTTCCGGCGACCATGGCCGACCGCAAGGCCATCCACTCGCTGCTGATCGATCGCCCCTACGGCGAGATCGTCGCGACGATGGACTGGGCGTACCGCAACCGCTACTGGCTGCCCCGGCTCACCAGCGGCGCCAGGTTCGCCGCGAACTACGTGCAGCTGCGACTGGAAATGCTCACCCATCCCGATCCGACGGGCAAGCGGGCGCCAGACGCCCCGCTGCCGGTCGTCAAGGACCCCAACCGGGCGATACCGGTCAGCTCGTCGTCCGCAAGCCGCGTGCCGATCTACGGGGCGGCGCTGCTGCGCACCTCGCTGTGCCAGGAACACATCGAAGGCGCCATCTCGCAGGAGGCGTGCCCGGTATGCGCGTACGACAAACGCAACCACGCCACCCACGACGTCGCCGGGCACCGCAAGGCGAAAGCCGTTGCGCCGGAGGAGGCGGTGCGGCCATGAGTGGGGACGGGCAACGTCTTGAGGCGTGGAAGAAGGCCGGCGAATGCCGCGACTTCCCGCAACCATGGTCCGACTACCTGTGGTCGCTGGAGTTCGAGCACCGTCCCGGCGACGCGAAGGCGTTCCACTCGGTCGCCAAGGCCGTGTGCGAACGATGCCCGGTACGCGCCGAATGCCTGGCCTACGCGGCCAGCGGCGGACTCGAATGGGGAGTGTACGGCGGCAAGGTGTGCACCGACCGGCGCAGGATCGCGCGCATGGCCGAAGCCGACGGCGTCCCCTGCCGGGACCGCGGCCTGCCGTGGCCGCAACGCTGGCGGCTGCTCACGGACTGGATACGCGCCCACCGGAACGTGTTCGACGAAGCCACCGGCGAGGCCAGCGCCGAACGCCAGCAGCGACGCCTGCGCGCACGGGGCAGGACGGCCGATCGCCCCGCCCCGCATGAGCCGTCAGGCAATCAAACATTCAAACAAGCAGGAATCCAAGCAATCCAGCAAGCAGACAATCAGGCAATCGACTGACCGGGTTCGCGTGATCGCCGGCAGTCGCAAAGGAGAAGAACGAATGCGCATCGCCATAGCCAACGCCAAGGGCGGGGTCGCGAAGACCACGTCCAGCATCTACATCGCCTCGGTCATCGTTTCCAGGGGCGGCAGGGCCGTCGTGTACGACGCGGACCCGCAGTCCAGCGCGAGCCTGTGGGCCGCAGCCGCGGAACAGACCGCGGACCCGCTGACGTTCGATGTACTGCCTGCCAACCAGGCCACGCTCCGCCAGCTCGCCGCGGGAGCCGACCCGGACGAATGGGCGATCATCGACGCGCCGCCGCAGGGGCCGACCCTGGACATGGCCATCAAGGCGGCAGACTTCGTGATCGTGCCGGCGTCGGACTCGCCCATGGACCTCCAGCAGGCATGGAGCACCCTCGACATGGCCAGGATGAGCACGCCCGCTGCGCTGCTGCTGGTCAAGGCCGAACGCAACACGAAGGCGTTCCGCGACACCATGGATGCCCTCAACGCCATGGACACTCCCCGGTTCGACACAATCGTGCCGAAGGCCCAGTCCTACAAGCGTTCGCTCGGCACCAACCCGCATCAGCTGGGCGAATACCGCGACCTCGTCACCGAACTCCAGCAGATCACCGGAAAGCAGGCGTGAGACCATGCAGGGCAACTACCAGCCACTGGCACGACCGGTGCCGTTCGACGACGTGCTGCGCCAGCAGAACAAGACCTCCAAGGCCACGGGCGAACCGTTGGTCATGCTCTCATTGCGCATACCCGTATCGCTCAAGACCCGGCTCAAGACCACGGCCGCCGCGCACGACCTGCCCATGCAGCAGCTCCTGCGAGACGCCATCGAACGTGAGCTCGACCGGCTCGACGGCGGCGACGAGCCGTAACCCGTCAGACAATCAAACAATCAGGCAATCCGACAATCAGGCAATCCGACAATCAGGCAATCCGACAATCAGGCAATCCGACAATCAGGCAATCCAGCAAGCAAACAAGCCAACAACCAAACATTCAGGCAGTCAAACATGCGGACGCGATCCGGCAAGCCGGCGCGTCTGCGGAAAGGAGACACTATGGATTATTCGATGGAGGTCTCCGTGCTCGGCGACCGGATCAGCATCGGAGAGGAGTCTCACGTCATCACCCTCGGCGTGAACACGGGATTCCCCGCGGGCTCCACGGCGGGACTGGCGTACACGCTCTCGCCGTTGCAGGCCCGCGTGTTCGGCGCGCAGATGCGCGCGGCCGCGGACGCCGCGGAGGGGCATCCGGGCGTGCCGTCCGACGAGGAGGTGAACGCGGCGGCGAAGGTGTTCTGCGGCGGCGTGTGGAACGGGTTCGACCCCGCCAGCATGATGCCGACCGAACAGTTCGACCGGTTCTGGGGCGACGGCGAGGGCCACCAGCTCTACCTGGCGATCGCGCGCCACGCGCTCATCGCCGCACGCATGTCCATCCTCGCCGGGCAAAACGAAAGCTGACAAGCAGACAAGCCCGCATGCAGGCAATCAAACAATCAAACTTGACTGCATGCAGTCAATCGGACATGCAAGCAATCAAGCAAGCCAACAATCGGGAAAGCAAACAATCCAACAATCAGGAACGGAGCAGAACCATGAACGACAGCCATAACGAAGACGAAGAAATCTTCGACGGCACGAGCGAGGATTCCGCGCTCGAAGACCAGATGAGCGCGCATATCGCTGCCATCGCCGCCAGCGGCGTCGCCGCCGAAGCCGAAGCCCTGGCCAACCGACAGGCCGACATGGCAGCCAAGGAACGCCGCGAAACCAGACTGGCTATCCTCGCCGCTATCTCCATAATCGGCATCATCGTGGCCCATGTCGTCATCCACCGTTGACATCGCCTGTGCTCTACGCAAAATCAACATACGTTGGTTAGGATTGTCGGACCGTATCGGTTATTATGCATAGCAACAAGCTTAATGAGGCCTTCCCCAACCGACTTGCCGTCCGGTCGGGTTGGCGGAGTTGGCTTGCTAGGTCACTGCCGGATACCTTCGCGGGCGTAAGCCTTGAACCGTTAGGAAGGTGTAGTCTACTGGCCGGGCGAAACCGCTGGAATGCGGAAGGCCGTGTCACCATCACGTGAAGACGGGATGGATTGCCTTGCAGATGGCATGAGACCCTGGGAGGGGATGGAAGCCAGCTTCCATCCCCTCCTCTCTGTATCAGAGGAGACCGTGGTGGTAAATCTAAGCGCCGAGAAACGCGAATGGATTCGGTCCATAGCCGGTGATGCCCGTACCGCCTATGGACGTCTCATGCGTTCCGGCGTCCTCGTGGTCTCCTGCGACAATCGCGACGATATCGAAATCGTCTTCCCTAAAGCAAAGTTCGCGCACTTGTGCGGGTTCGATTACTACTGGGATGCCGGTAAACATCGTCTTGCGCCGCAAGAACTGTTCTATGACGATATCGTTTCCGACGATTTTACCTATGCACGGGTCGATTACTCTCATCGCTACAGCGACCGGAATGTCACCATACAGAAACGCCGTGAACGGACGAGAGCAAAAGTCGCGATCGCCGCGGAGGTGTTTAGCGGATTAGATACGGCGACTCATGTGGTCGAATCCGCCAAGAGTGACATCGTCATTTTCATGGGACAGACGATGTGGTCGTTGGGGCTTGGCCATCAAAGGATGCGTGACGGTGAGGAAACCGGTCGGTATATTCCCGCGTCACTGATCAACGACAGTATCTTATCTACCCGTGTCCATAGAGGAGGCACCTCGGTCTCCGCGATTACCGGCTTACATTGGAAATAAACTCCTGAGGGAAACGCGTGCAGACTTTCGGTAAAAAGAAGATGGTCTATGTTCTCACAATTTCTATACAAAAAGTGGGCGATGCTCCAAAAGGGTGAGTTCATGCGACAGCGTGGTTTCAATGCCACTAAAATCCGGAATGATACGAAAATCGTTCTCTCGTAAAGGGCGACACATGGTCGCGGCATCTGTGAAATATTTATGAACGGTTCGGGCCGAGACTTTTCAACAACTAGTGTCCGCGTTGCTCTCTTCTCAATTCCTGTGATTTCGAGCATTGCCTCTCGGTCAGACCGATGGGGGCCGGGATGGGTTGGCGCAAGGTGGCAGCAAAACGTTAATCTATCAGGTCAAGTTTTCGGTTGCTGGTCATGAAAAGGATCCGGTATCATGGTTATCTTCAATCCTTGCAGGAGAAATAAATGTCATTTATTCATTTTGATTGTTGTATTCGCAATGCGGAAATCTCATCTATATAATAAATTAGTTCGTTGACTCTTTTTTGAAGTTCCCACTGCACTTGGTCGTAGGCTTTGTTGTCTCTGGATCGTTCAGTGGAATTTTGGAGTAGAACACCCATAGGCCATCATCACTTCTATAGTTAAGTTCACCTCCCAGTTCTTGTATTCTTTTTGAGTGCAGCAAAAGGCCTCTTCCTGATTGCTCGCATACGGTCAGCTTCGGCCCAGCTGTAATATCATTCATCTCGCTAATTTCCATTGACGAAGGTGATAACCTGACAAGCAACTCGAACGAGCCCTCGTGCGGCGAACTGTGACGTTGTATGTTATTGCATAGCTCTTTTATCAGAGATAGTGCTTCTTCCTTTTCTTCTGGCGTAGTTTTAATGCAAAATCCTTCGATGGTCGCATCCCCGTCATACCCCAACGCATGAAGATGACCGCATCTTGCATCTATTAAATCGCGCAGTTCAACCATAAATGTCGTTTCTGATTTCGTATCCTTATCTTCCGATGAGAGGATATCTATGATGTCATGCACTTGCATGAACGCCTCTTGGCTATGTTCGAGAACGATTTTCCAATCGTCGTTGTGAGACATGTTTTCATCGGTATGAATCCGGGCCATTAATGAGATATCCGAAAGATTATTGGTTAAAGAATCATGTATCTGTATCGCAAGACGGTTCTTTTGCCTCATATAATCAAGCTGCTGAAGTTCGATCTGAAGTTTCAGCCGCTGCTCTTCTCTGATAAAGGCCTGTTGCCGGAGCGCTACCAATCTGCCGGCAAGCAAACTAGCTAAGAACATGACTGTAACTGACATGGAAACGAAAACATTAAAATTGTCTAGTATAATGCTTCGCACGATATACGTACAGGAACAGATCAGCATTGCAAGCAGCCACTCAAGCCAGGTTCCAGAGAATGCAAGAATGCCGAGAGCAATGAGCATGCCACTGATAACGAAGGGACTGTCTTGAGTGAGGGAGATGGAGATTGCGGAACCCGCAACAATGATGGCCCAGCATGCTTGGCCTCCAATGGCAGGAAGAAGGACAAAGGAAACCGCAAGCACTCCGTAGAGCATTGCCGGCAGAAGAGGCATGGGACCGATTTGGATTATCTCCATCAGGGCAAGAGACAACCCTAACAATGACAGAAGAGACAAGCAGGGATGCGCTACATAGCGCCGGATTGCTCTTGACGAAAACGTAAACACTGTATTCATAAAGCCTCATCAGCGATTGAGATGCATCCAGGCGGAAATTAACGCACGATTGTTCGTTACCTCCAACTTGGACGCGGCGTGCTCAAGATGGGTCCGAACCGTGGTCTGGCTGATTGACAATTCCTCCGCTATGTCAGACATTGATTTTCCTCGCGACCAGCGATCAACGATTTCTATCTCGCGAGGGGATAAATCCTTGTTCTTCCCTGACTTCAGCCGCAAAAACGAATCATGAGCATTCAGAAAACGGTCAGAACAGATTCCTGTTTCCTTTATCTGAAGCAAAGCCGCGGCGATTGTTTTCGGATTGTCCTTATGTATGATTCCCTGAGCTCCCGAAACCACCGCTTCTGCAGCATATTCAGCGACACTGAATGATGTCATCATGAGTATGGATGTCTTCCAACTCTCTTTTCTAATCGTCCGGCACACCACCAATCCGTTGATATCAGACATGGAGACATCAGCCAACAACAGATCCGGACAGTGATGCGAAGTACAGACGGCTATGGCCTCAGCGCCAGTATCGACTGGGGCAAGAACTGTGTAACCGGGGAGTAGCCGTCTGAGGCTGACTGAGAGCAATCGCAATGCCAGCCGGTCGTTATCCATGATCAAGAGCGTCGGTGAAGATCTCATGAATCCCCCTAAATGTGGCGAAACAGGAACGGACGTCCAAGGGTCAGCGGAAGTCTGACACGCATATGATACATGTTCTCTCCAATGGCCGCCTCGACAGCTACACGAGTTCGGTCTAAGCCGGCGACCGATTTCACGGCGCCTCTTGATGTATAGGCCAAATTTCGTAGTGCGGTTCCCCATCCGGGAATCGGCACATGTGCTAAAGCGAGAAGGACGCGGGCGCAAAACACGTTGACGCCCGATATGCCCCTAGAAACATCACAGATGGCTGTTGACATCGATGCAGATAGCAAGGCCACGCTTGCCATCCCATCATCTGCCAAGGCCTGCCAAGGTACATCGACGGCCTGTCAGCAGCGGATAATCCTCATTTTCGAGGATGAGACCTTGGCTCATGGCGAGACTCTCCGTAACCTAACGAATACCCGCTCAAATGGACGGGAACAACAGTCCGGGGAGCAGAGCAAAGAGAGGAAACTGTCGGAGCTAGCCCCCCCACAGCGATAAGGAGGTGCAATATGGACGTTGAGATCGAACGCGCCGAGACCGTCGAAGCGACTTCTTGGTGGATCCTCTTCTGAGAGTAGCTCTATTGCGGTGACGGTTTAATATCGTCACCGCCTTTATTTATCTCATTAATTTACAAAGGGGTTTCTATATGCATTTTGATCGTCCCGTCATTAAAAAAACCTTGCCGATATATAGGCTTGACAACTCAGTATTCCGAATTGGTGCACAATTAGGAACAACTTCCGAATTTACTGATCCGAAATGCGAAATGTGGGATTTAGTTCAGTCTCTTGATGGTTCAGAGTGGCAAACAATCGTGAAGAGAATGAAGGATATGCATCCAAGATTATCCGAGGAAGACATCGAAAAAGGCCTTTTGGATTTGGATAAGCTGGGATATATAGACGAGATGTTCGAAGACACTGCTACCGCCCCGCGTTATATGGCAAATGCTACTTATTTTTCTTGTTTCCCTGGCGCAAGTACAGAGTCCGCGGCTCAGATGCAGAATAAACTGCGGCAAAGTCGAATACTTCTTCTCGGATTAGGGGGAGGAGGTTCCAATATTTTGACATTATTGTCTGGTCTAGGAATCGCAGGTGTCACCATTGTTGACTATGACAATGTTGAGGAAAACAATCTTGGCCGTCAATTGTTGTATCGCGAGTCGGATATTGGACGCCCTAAAGTAGAAGCGGCGGCCGAAGCTTTACATGCGATGAATTCCGAAATGGAAATTAAAGCCATCAATCGGAAGATAGAATCCTCTGAAGATGTATCGACTTTGATTCCGGGAAATGACTTGGTGATCTGCGCTGTTGACGAACCGCCATTCCTAGCGCAGCGGCGCGTGAATAAAGCAATAGTAGAAGCCAACGTACCTTGTGTTTTCGGTGCAACTCAGATGACGCATGGGCGAGTATTCACGATTGTCCCACGAAAAACGGGTTGCTTCGACTGCTTACATCTATATTACACGAAGAATGATTCACGATTCGTTAAACAGTTTCGAGGTTTCCAATCTTCCGGCTTTAAATCTCCTACCATTGCATTTGCCCCAACCATTTGGCTGATTACATCGGTTATGGTAGATGAGGCAGTACGTCTTATTACAAACTATGAGAAACCTCGCAGTTTGGGACTGCAGTTGGAAATTGACTACCCCAATTACACGAGTTTTCCCCATCCCGCATGGCCTAGATACGATGAATGTCCAACTTGCGGTAATGGATCATATGACGATTGGGAAGCATTCAAATATTACGGGGAAGGTGTCTGAGTTCACTTTTGAGGAAAAGGTGTAGATGTGTATTGCCGAAAAAATTCTTCCGGCCAATGGATTATTGGCAATGGAAACCAGTCGCCGGTAATCCTGTCTTCTGCTCACTGCAAAAGTCAATTTGAAGCAAAGAAAATCGCGCAAACAATTGACGGATTTAATATACCATTGCCGGAACCGACTCCAGGCAAAGGAAAAATATGGTTTTGCATGAGATTTTTTTTGTGGATATCATTAGCCCTATCATCCATGCTGAACATTTATTATTTCTTTCGTTATGGATTCCCCTCAGGGAGATGGTGGCTGGTACCCCATGAATCCATTCTGATTGACATACTGTTGATTGCGGTAGTAGGCGTAGTTTCTACGGCAATCCATGAATTTGGCCATATGGTTTTCGGTCGTTCGTGGACTGTTTCTGCGCAAATGTTGCATCGTGTGATAAGCACTAATCTAAATCACGTCTGGGCTTGGCCGCGCATTCGGCGCATTGAAGCAATCTCTGCCGGGCTGATATTTGACTCAGTGCTTCTCTCGGCTTTATTTGCGGTTCAGATTATTTTCGATAATGCATATGCTGCATCAGCGGCTTCAACAGTTTGCCTAAGAATGGTATGGCAATTGGGGTTTCATGCAATCCGTGATGGAAGATTACTGATTGTTTTAGCTTTAGATAAGCCTCTATTTTTTAACAAACCCTCCAACAATAGTGAACATCTTTTATCGGTCATACTCAGATTATTTGGATATGCAACGGATCTCTTCATGATATGGCAATGGCCCATTGTTTTGACTATTGGCTTACTTGAAGCGTAAACGATAGGAAGGTGGAAATGGAGCAATACTGTAGTTTATCCGTGCGAGATTTAAATAAGCGGTTCGGGAGATTCTCTTCCGACGTATGGGCGCTGCGGAACGTCAGTTTTTCATTGCCCAAGGGTACACTTACAGGTGTTCTGGGACATAATGGTGCAGGTAAGACCACGTTACTCGGTTCGCTTTGCGGATCAGTGAAACCGACTTCTGGAGCCATACTTTTTTCCGGAAGAGAAATATCCCATGCAGCCGACCTAAGACGTCTATGCGCGTATATGCCGCAGCCACATGTCCCTTTGCGCGGGGTCACTCCTGTCGAGGCTTTGTGCTGCGCAGCCGGCATGCGTGGCATATCTCGTCGTTGTGCGGTTCGCCTAACGAATGACTTTTTGGGTCGTCTGGACATTGAGCAATATTCGCATGTCGCAGGAGAGAATCTATCCGGTGGCTGCAGACGCCTAGTCTCTTTGGGGATGGCTCTCGTCCAGCAGGCTTCGGTAATACTGCTGGACGAACCAACCAACGATGTGGATCCGATTCGTCGCAGCAGAGTATGGAAAATACTCCGGCAGGAAGCCGACCAAGGCAAAACAATACTTGTAGTGACCCACAATCTAGATGAGATAGGTTCGGTGGCCGACAACTTGTTGATCTTTGACTGCGGTCGCCTCGTATGTAATGCGGCACCACGCCAACTCACTTCTATTGACGAACTTATACGAATCGAAGTCAACACTGCGGATCCCTCTTTGGTTTTGACGAAATTAGCTGCAACTCCGGTACTGGCTGAGGGCGGTCGGCTACGTTATGTCTGCTCGTCGGAACAAGCCAAAATGCTACTGAGCCGGCTGAACATGCTGATGGGCGATGAACCAGGACTGTCATTCTCGGTGCAACACGGCACGTTGCGCGAAGCATATGAAAGGATAATCGACGTCCGATGATAAGTGAGGGTGGACTGAATAAATCGCGGCTTATATGCGGTACGCGAATGCTTACCTCTCTATTAAAATGGAGCTTTGTACGGCATAGATATCTATTTATCGCCTTCACCATGGTACAGACAGTATTTGCGCTGGCAATCGTATACGGTCTTACTCTGATGATGGGAAGTCTCACTACCAGTCAGGCTGAGCAGCTCTCTGCAGGTGTATGGCAGCTTGGTCTGGTGGCGGTGGGGTGTACTATTGCTCCGCAGCTATTATCGGAATCCATTTCCGAAGGATTACTTGAATATCAGCGTAATTTGCCGGTACCGAGGATTTGTCTCCTGATAGCTGACTTCATTATCTGGATTGCGGTGTCCATTCCGGGTGTCGTTGCCGGGGTCGTTGCCTCAGCAGCGCGATTTGGACTCATACAGATGGCGACCCCAAATTTGGTCATGATGTTACTTCTCTGCGCATTGGGGAACCTGTCATTGGGGTACATGTTGGCTATATGGCTACCTTGCGGTGGAGTAACGGTTGTCGGTCAGCTAATCATGCTAGCAACAATGCTATTCGCCCCGATTTTATACCCGTCCGACAAATTACCATCAATAATTCTTACCATTCATGATTGGATGCCCTTCGTGCCGATGCACCGGATGCTCACCGATGCCGCATTCCCTGGTAGCAACACGAGCCATTCAATTGATTTATTCGTAGTCTTCGCATGGTGTCTTGCCTGTGTGGCCGGCTGTCTTGCGGGATTATCCAAAAGGAGATGAAATGAAATCACTATCGGCAACTCTCTACTGCAATAGAGTATCAAAAACAATCAGTGGAAAACCGGTCCTGAATGACATATCCTTCAGCGCATATCCAGGAGAAACCATCGCTTTGATTGGTCCGAACGGGGCTGGTAAGACCACGCTGCTCAAAACCCTGGGTGGCCTGATTGCCCCCGATCGAGGCGAGGTTAATGTCCTTGGCCGTATCATGAACCCCGAGAACCGCGACATGTTATTGAGCCAAATCGGCATGCTGATCGGCATCCCCGTATTCGAGCGAGGTATGAGCGTACAAGCCATCCTCCGTAGACATCTGGCATTTATGCGATGCGACTGGTCTCCCGACAACACATTGGAACGGGTCGGCTTGACTTCCATGGGGGATTTACCGGTCGATATCTTGTCCATGGGTAACCGCATGCGCCTTGCGCTGGCAACAGCTCTGGCACATCATCCCACGCTCCTGCTCTTGGATGAGCCAATGAACGGACTCGATCCCACGGGTATGAAGCTGTTTCGCCGCATTATCCGAGAAGAAAACGAACGAGGTGCCACGGTTATTGTAAGCGCACACATGCTCGCCCAGCTGGAAGCCATCGGAGATCAGGTCATAGTCATCAACCATGGTTCTATTAAAGCGCAAAATGCCATGAACGATATCAGCGATCTGGAATCCTACTATTTCCGTCACACGCAGAACTAATACAAACGACCAAGGATCATATTTTATGCTGGATGTCTACCGTATCGAGCGACAATTCACCTCGTATAAGTTCTACCTTTTTCTATTGACCGCCTCTCTTATTGGCAGCTCGCTATCGTTGTTGTTTTTCAGGATTGTAGGTGTCACCCGAGTCGATCATCTCAATTTCCTGGTTTCCGACTTAACGGTGGCCGTGACTTGTGCGGTCCTCACTGCCGGCTGTGTCATCGCCTCTGCCGCCCATTACGCCCATACTATTATTCCTGCCTACTCCGGCGAAGGCCGTGTAATCACTTATGCATGGCCCTTTGGTCGAGCTCCATTGTTTCTGGTGAAAAACGCGATAATCTGGTTTGGTACATTCCTTGCCACATGGATAGGCATGTCGGTGCCCCTAATTCCCTATGCCCTATTGACCGGAGCCGGTTTCCGGCTCCAAGCATTGGCAAGTATGCTGATCGAAGCTTTTGGCGTCGCTATCCTATCCGCCAGCATAAGCATCATCAGCGGGCTAATCGGACTGCTACGAAGCTCGGGTGTTGCCGCAATCGTGGCGGCAATCGTCCTTGGATCCATAGCTGCCAACAGCTTTGCTAACAGCGGAGCCAAAGGCTGGACGATTGTCATCGAAATCGGAACCTGTCTCGCTTTTGCGATTACAGCGCTCTGCGCAATAATCAACAAAGCTCACCGTATTACGAACGAGGATGTAATTTGACTAATACATATTCTCCAGAAAGAAGCGAGATTATTGATTACAATTTCGGCGGATGCTGCGGACAGTGGCGGAGCTGTGGAGTATCATTTCGTTCATCGTTCCTCCGATAAGAAAAATGCCACCCTAGTGTGCTTCAGTGAGAGGCAATAGTGGCTTTTAACATCGCTAATTGTAGCGAATATATCGCCTTTCGTAAAAGCGTAGGACACTCAATGCATCTAGCATCCACTGCAGAACAATGCGCTAAATATAGTATCCGCGTCATGTTTCGTCTATGAACGGTTGCTGGTCTTCGTCACATGTCCGCCGCAGCATCGCTCGATGCGGGGTGATGCTGATGGTGCGTTCGGGGTCCGGCGGCCGGCCGTCGGGCTTGCGGGCGTGCTTTTCTTCCAGGGACCCGGGAGGAGGCGGGTTCTGGAGTCCCCGTCTCCTCCCTTTCCCGGAGAGAGGCGCTTCTGTCGTATGTGGGAAAGGATTTCGTATGAGGTTCGGGAAGAAGAGCACCGGTGTGGTGGCGTCAATCACAGCCGCCGCGGCGTTACTGGCCTGCCTGGTTCCGGTCGCGTTGGCCGATAACGGTGGCGGCGGTTCCGGTGAGGACGGCGGCGGCTCCGGCGGTGGTCCGACGCAGACGGCTGATGTGCATTGGATCTACAAGGATTCGTGGCCGGCCACGCTGGATGGCATGAAGACGGCGTTGAGTGACGCAAAGGTGCGTCTGTCGTCCGATCTGTCGAACGGGCAGAACCAGTTCGTGAACATGAACAAGACTTTGAGCGACGCGATCGATGAGTGCCAACGCTCCTATACGGGTGAGGGGAACGCGGACTGCCGTCTGGTGGCTGTGGGCTACGTGCGATTGGCGGATGGTTCGTTCAACGGCAGCTATGTGAGTTCGAACGCGAAGAACCGTTGGGAGGCGCAGTGGAAGGCCGAGGCGAAGGGCGACTACACGTATCAGGGCCAGAAGTACTCGACTTCGACCACGTGGAAGGACAAGCTCGGCACACGCAGCGTTGACTCTCTGGCGCAGGAGTCGATCAACTCCAACCCGAACGCCTCGTTCCGCGTGATCGTGCTGGCGCAGAACCAGCCGCCGGTCGATTACAAGCTGAACGTGACCACCAGCCACAAGCAGAAAACCGACATGCAGGTCGGCTCCACCGACCCGATCGGCGACGTCATCCATGCAGACAACGGCGGTTCAGCGATCAAGGAGACGTTGAACGGCACCGCGATCATCCATTACGAGAACGGCCCCTACCTGCCCGCGAAGAGCGTGAGCAAGCCGATCAGTTTCTCCAGCAATGGCGACACCCAGCTCGACAATCTCGCCTCGCCGAAGGATTTCGGTATGAAATACTGGGCCGAGGGCTCGTACTGGATCGACATCCAGGTACCCAAGCAGGGCCGCATGCAGGCGGCCGTGGACACCGCGGACCGCGACCCGGCCGAATCCTGGAAGGTGAGCTCGGTGCCGCCCGAACCCCCGGTCAAGAAGATCGAGGACGGCGTGAGCGCCGACCGGATGACGAACCGCACCACCATCACGTACGGCACCGGCCGCGGCGGCTACGAAATGCATTTCCGCGACGTAATCAAACCCAACGGCGTCGAATACTCCGTGGACAACTACAGGCTCATCGACAGGACCGACGGCAACCGCGACGTTTCCGGCGAGTTCGAGATCAATTGGGACAAGGCGTCGAACACGGTGTCGGCCGCGCGTTCGGCGGACAAGGGCGAGATGCCCATGGACCATGTCTACGAGTTCAGCTTCGACGTGACCGTGTCGAAGCCCTCCGACTTCCAGCAGGTCAAGGACCATGCGTGGGGCAAGTGGAACCACGAGCCCGAGGCCGACGCCGGAACGAAACAGTTCGATACGTGGCGGCCGAATCCCGACAAGAGCTGGATCCGCCTGAACGCGAAGGGCCAGTGGGAGGCGGTCATCGACCCGAAGGAGACCAACCGGACCGGCGCCGACGATATGACGCTTCTGGACGGGGACCGGGTCGCCTCGGTGGTCAACGGCACCATCGCCAAGAACCTCATCCAGGCCCCGGAGACCCTGACGCTCACGGACGACTGGTCGGCCGCCGACTACCTGTTCGACGCCGACGACAAGTCGAAGATCAAGGTGTACGAGGCCGATGCCGGCACCGATCGCGAGTCCAGCGTCACCGACATCGCCAACCACGGCAGGGACGTCACCGGCCAGTGGACGATCACGATGGAAGGCACCACGGTGACCGCCACCGCCGGCCAAGCCTACCGCGAGGGATTGAAGGGACTGAAGACCGCGAAGCAGGTCACGCTGCTCATTCCCGGCAAGGCGGCCTACGCCAACGGCAAGGGCGCGGGCCAGGTGCGCGACGACTTCGGCAAGCAGGCGAGCGACGAACTGTCGTTCTGCACCGCGCCGGACGGCAAGGCGCTGACGAACAAGGGCTCCCAGACCGTCAACACGCACACCATCCCCACGAACGAGCCGAAGATCTGCGGCTACATACCGCCCGTCGTCAAGGACGTGGTCGGCGAATCCTCGCAGGGAGGCGACCAGGCGTCCGTGGACGGCAGGGTCGTCTACCCGGGCCAACGCTTGGAATACCGTCTGGAGACCCAGCCCCACCTGCCCGGCAATCTCGCGTACTCGGTCAGCGAGGTGGCGGTCACCGACACCTATGACGAGCATCTTGAAGTGGACAAGCAGACCCTGGAGGTCACCGACCTGTCCACCGGCAAGTTCATCCCGAAAACCGAGTACGAGACCCAGTGGAACGACGCGCAGCACGCGGTGCGCCTCGTGTTCTCCGACGGGTACGTGAAGACCAACTGGCGCAACGGCGCGAACCCGCGCATCATCGTCCGCTTCGAGGGCACGGTCGCCAAGGACGCGCCCACGGACACCAAAATCGGCAACCAGTGGGCCCTGACCCTGAACAACATGATCACCCCGAGCAACAAGGTATGGAACGAGCCGCCCGACTTCACGCCGGTGAAGAAGGACACCCAGGCCGACCCGTCCATCAGCATCGACGGCAAGACCGCGCTGCTGGGCGACCGGATCTACTACCGCGTGACCATCGACGCCAAGCAGACCAACCAGGCCTACAAGGTCTGGAGGCTCGGCATGACCGACGACTGGGACGACGAATACCTCTCCCTCGACGCCAAGCGCATCGAGGTCACCGACACCGCGACCGGCAAGGACGTGACCGCGAAGTTCAACATCGCGGCGATCGACGGCGTCGCCTACGTGTACGCCAAGACCGCGGACACGAAGGTGCCGGCCACCGGCGAGACCATCAAGGGCGACCCCCAGCCCAAGAACCTCAAGGAATACGCCGAAAAGAAGGACCACGACCCGTTGAAGGAGCCGGCCATCGACCAGTCGATGCTGGGCACGAGCTACGAGGTGAGCCTGCCGATGACCGTCATCAAGGTCACCGACGGACATATCGTGAAGAACAAGGCCACGCAGGTCGTCAACGACACCCGCAAGGACACCAACGAGGTCGCCAACCCCCTCAAACCCGTCAACCCGTCCAAGGACGTGGTCGTGAAGGTGGACGGCGAATCCATCGACAAGCGGAGCGTGTACCTCAACAGCCTGTTCCTCTATCGCCTCGACAGCTCCGTGCTGCCCGCGCACCGCGCCTACCAGAAGGTCACCGACTGGAGCATCACCGACCCGCTCGACACCGAGCATGACCAGTACACCGGCCAATGGGCCGTATACGCCATGCGCGACCTGATCGAGCAGGGCAAGGTGATCGCCCGCAAGGGCGTGAAGATCGCCGGCAGCGGCTTCGACGCCAGTGTGTACGGCGGCGAACTGTTCACCCTCGCGCAGGACGACAAGGGCGTGGTCACCGTTACCGCGACCCAGCGCATGCTCGATCTCGTCAGCGGCAACGACGAAAGCGAGCAGGCATGGACCGCGTTCATCCAGTGCAAGCGCGTCAAGACCGGCGAACACATCGCCAACCGGTTCGACGAAACCATCAACGGCACCAAACGTCCTTCCAACCAGGTCGAGACGCACACGCCCGACATGACCCCGAGCCTGAAGATCGAGAAATGGGACGAGGCCTCCGGCTGGCCGGCCGGCGACCGCGACCAGGTCAAGGACGCGCTGGCCATGCAGGGCGACACGCGCATCGTGTTCACCATCACCAACACCAGCACCACCGACCCCGACACCAAGCAGGGCGCATGGTACCGAACCAAGGACCTGAACCTCAAGGACCAGCTGGTCGCCGGCGACGGCCGGGTGACCGATCTCGAATACCCCGCCGATTGGGACAGCCGCATCCTCAAGCCCGGCGAGAGCGTCGAGGTCAAGGGCGTCCTCAAGGGCGTGACCGGCCATCACACCGACCGCGCCACGGTCACCGGCACGCCGTTGGTTGAATGCGTCGTCTCCGACCCGGATCCGTTCGACGGCAAGGACGAGACGTCCGCGCCTGATGATGCGGTCACGATCGACAGCAGGCTCGTCTGCCCCGACACCGAAGTGGTCAGCAACACCGACGACTGGAACGGCTACCGGACCGGGCTCGCCCATACCGGCGCCGCCGTCCAGGGCGTGATCGCGGCGGCGATCACCCTGCTCGCCGTCGGCGTGGGACTGGTCGCCGCCCGCAGGTTCAGGCGCGGGAACAACGCCGCCGGCCGCCACTCCGGCACGATGCAACCCGTCGATGCCGAGGATGCCGACGCGGATGACGTCGAAACCGTGGATTCGGTTCCCGGCGGGCAATCCGTGGGCTGACCGAAGCGGCGGGGACCGTTCTCCGCCGCGATGATTCTTCCGGCCAGACGCCAATCCGGCCGGAACCCCGCCGGTTCTCTTCCTTCTTCTCTCCCCGGCGGGCATGGCAACGGCCCGACGCCAACGGTTCAAACCGTTCGCGTCGGGCCGTTCCCTTGCTACTTTTGGCTGCTTACTGTTCGTCGGTGTTCTCGGAGGCGAGTCGTTCTTCGAGCTGTTCGACGATGTGGTCGTGCATGTTCTCGTCGATCTTGACGGTCAGGAGGAAGACGACGAGGCTGGCGACGATGCCGGCGAGCGGCAGGTAGTAGGCGCAGGTCTTGAACGTGCGGATGTTCGCGGCGGTCATGTCGGCGGCGGTGGCGTTGCCGACCATGCCGGCGGCGACGGCCACGAAGCCCACGATGCCGTTGGACAGGGCGCCGGCGATCTTGTCGAGCATCGGGCGCACGGAGAGGGTGACGGCCTCGTTGCGCTTGCCGGTCTTGAGCTGGCCGTATTCGATGGAGTCGGTCATGCTCAGGATGGCGGTCATCTGGATGGTCTGCGCGGGCAGGTAGAAGAGGACGAGCGCGACGATGACGACGGGCAGGTTCATGGGCGCGATGATGAACAGCGTGTAGCCGGCGATCATGAACGCCATGCCGGCGGTGTACAGCCAGCGGCGCGGGATGCGCCGGTTGAGCACCGGGTAGAGGGGCGTGGTGACCAGTCCGGTGATGACCGGGATGACGCCGGCGATGGAGAAGCTGTCCGGGGCGCCGAGCACGTATTTGAACTGGTAGAAGAGCACGCCGGTGGTGGCGACGTTGGCCACGGAGTACAGCAGGTAGCTCAGGGCGACCCACAGGAGCTGGTCGTTCTGTGCGATGGCCTTGAACGCCTCGATGGGGTTGCCGTTGGCCTCGGCCTTGGCGCGCAGCTCGCCCTGGTTCTCGCGGGTGCCGAACGCGACGCTCCACGCGGTGAGCAAACCGAGTACGGCGATGATGATGGCGAACGCGGCCCAGCCGGTGCGGCCCTGCTCCCATTGGCCGGTGAACTTCCAGGTGAACCAGCTGACGACGGGCACGACGATGACGGTGACGCCGTTGTATCCGATGGACCCGGTGAACGCGCCGAGAGCGGTGTACGTGCTGCGCTCGTGCGAGTCAGAGGAGATCGCGGGGATCATGCCCCAGTAGGAGATGTCGCGCAGCGAGTAGATCACGTCCAGCAGGATGAACACGATGACGAACAGGACCATGAACACGCCGGTGTTCACGTCCACGAGCCCGAACAGGCCGGTGAACACCATGATCAGCAGGATGCCGGGCACGAGGCCTCCGATGAACTGCCAGGGACGGAACCGGCCCCAGCGGGTGTTCGTGTTGTCCACGAGGTTGCCGAGCAGCGGGTCGAGGAAGATCTCCGCGATGCGGATGACCACCACGAGTCCGGTGATCACCGCGATGAGGCGCGCGGCCAGCGTCTTGTCCACGTCGATGAACAGCGCGGTGGTCACGAACGTGATGAAGAACGTGCTCATCGTGTTGTAGAACGCGGCCTGGCCCAGGTTGCCGAACGCGTATGCGATCTTCTGCCCCATGTTCCTGGTGGGCACGGCCTGCGGCTGTCCGGGCGTCGCCGTGCGCTGTGTGGTGGATCCGCTCATGGTGTGGTGGCCTCCTTGCGACCTGTAAAGAATCCGTGCGCGGGAACAGCTCCGATCCCGCAAGACGCGAGTATAGGACTTTCTTGAAAAAGTAAAAAACTTTACCGCGTGTCGCAAGCAATGCCAACGATTCATGTTCGCCAATCCAACACGCCGCGCGGGCGCTAGCAGTGGTCGGAGACCGGATTATCGTTGATAAGTAACGGCTTTCCGCTGTTCTTGCGGTCGCAGTCGGGACAAGCGCAAGAAGTTGCGTAAATTAGTAAATATCTTTATCATCATTGTGCAAGGAGTCACATTCGGAGGCTCCCGCACTGCGGCGGCAACGACGCGACGCAATCCGATGCGAAAGCGAGGACATCATGAACACAACCGACGATCAGCGGAAGAACGGCGATCCGATCGTCTCCCCGTCCATGCCGACGACGGCATGGCTCGCCGACCCGCGCGTGTACGCGGCCCACCGGCTCGACGCCCATTCCGACCATGCATGCTGGTCGCACGCCCCCTCCGGCGGCGAGGGCACGGATCTTAAGCAGAGCCTCGACGGCGAATGGCGGGTCCGCGTCGAGACGGCGCCGGCGAACAGCTTCCCCGACGGGACGAGCGACGGGCCGGATTGGATCAGCGACGTGTCGCCGTTGTTCGCCGCGCCGGGCTTCGACGACTCGTCGTTCTCCCGGGTGCAGGTGCCCTCGCATCTGGAGACCGCGGGGCTGCTCGCCCCGCAGTACGTGAACGTGCAGTACCCGTGGGACGGTCACGAGGACCCGAAGGCCCCGGCCATCCCCGAGCATGGCCATGTGGCGGTCTACCGACGCGAGTTCTCCGCGGAGGGCGCGGTCGCCCAGGCCATCCGCGAGGGCCGTACGGTGACGCTCGCCTTCCAGGGCGCGGCCACCGCCATCTACGTGTGGCTCAACGGCGCGTTCGTCGGATACGCCGAGGACTCCTTCACGCCCAGCGAGTTCGACGTGACGGACGTCATCAGGAAGGACGGCAACGTGCTGGCGGTCGCCTGCTACGAGTATTCGAGCGCGAGCTGGCTGGAGGACCAGGACTTCTGGCGTCTGCACGGCCTGTTCCGCTCCGTCGAGCTCAATGCGAGGCCCGCCGCCCATGTCTCCGACATCCACGCCGGGGCCGATTGGGAGCCCGCCACGTCGATCGGATCGCTTTCGCTGGACGTACTGATCGACGGCGCCGCGAACGCCGCGACGGCCGACCTAGCACTGCGGGACAAGAACGGCGCCGTCGTCTGGCGCACCGCCACGGAAGCGGCCGGAACGCTGCACGCCGAGGCCGAGATCGACGACGCGGCCCCCTGGAGCGCCGAACGCCCCGACCTGTACGAGCTGTCCGTCACCCTGCTCGACGCGGACGGCAAGGTCCTGGAGACCGCGCGTACCCGCATCGGCTTCCGGCATGTGGCCATCGAGGACGGCATCCTCAAGCTCAACGGCAAACGTCTCGTGTTCCGCGGCGTCAACCGCCACGAGTTCGACTGCCGGCGCGGCCGTGCCGTCACCGAAGAGGACATGCTGTGGGACATCCGCTTCATGAAGCGCCACAACATCAACGCGGTGCGCACCTCGCACTACCCGAACCAGTCCCGCTGGTACGAGCTGTGCGACGAATACGGCATCTACCTGATCGACGAGACCAACCTGGAGACCCACGGCAGCTGGAACAGCCCCGGCGACATCCCCGTGGGCACCTCCGTCCCCGGCGACGACGAGGCCTGGCTTGGCGCGTGCATCGACCGGCTGGACAGCATGATCCTGCGCGACCGCAACCATCCCAGCGTGCTCGTCTGGTCGCTGGGCAACGAATCCTACGCGGGCGAAGTCCTCAAGGCCATGAGCGCGCACGCGCACCGGCTCGACCCGTCCCGCCCCGTCCACTACGAAGGCGTCAACTGGAACCACGCCTACGACGGGATCAGCGACTTCGAAAGCCGCATGTACGCCAAGCCCGACGAAATCCGCGACTGGCTCGAACACGGCGACGAACGGGGCGAGGCGAACAAGCCGTTCGTCAGCTGCGAGTACATGCACGCCATGGGCAACTCGTGCGGCGGTCTGAGCGAGTTCATCGACCTCGAACAGTACGAGCGCTACTCCGGCGGGTTCATCTGGGACTACATCGACCAGGGACTCGTCCAGCGCCTGCCCGACGGGCGCGAACGTCTCAGCGTCGGCGGCGACTGGGCCGACCGGCCGACCGACTACGAATTCGTGGGCAACGGCATCGTGTTCGCCGACCGCACGCCCAGCCCCAAGGCGCAGGAGGTCAAGCAGCTGTACTCGCCGGTCAAGCTCACCCCCGACGGACACGGCGTGACCATCGAGAACCGCAACCTGTTCGCCGGCACCGACGGCTACGTGTTCGCCGCACGGCTCCTCGAAGACGGGCATGAGATCTGGCACGCCGACTACCGGTTCGACGTGGACGCCGGAGATACCCAGCGCCACGACATCGCCTTCCCCGACATCGACACGGACGGGAATACGCGCGAGGTCACCTACGAGGTCGATCTCCTGACCGCGGAAGCCACCGCATGGGCGCCGGCCGGCTACGAGCTCGCGTTCGGCCAGCTCACCGGCACACTCAACCCCGAACGGGACATCACCGAGACCGATCATGACGACGACGGCCGTGCGACGGTCACGCTCGGCCGATGGAACGCGGGCATTCGCCGCGACGACGAGGAAATCCTCCTGTCGCGCACCCAGGGAGGCATCGTCTCCTGGAAGCGGGACGGCCGGGAAATGGTCATCCGACGCCCCGAACTCGTCACTTTCCGCCCGCTGACTGACAACGACCGGGGCAACCGTTCCGGATTCGACCGCGCCGCATGGTTCGCGGCCGGTCGCTACGCCGTCGTGACCGATACGAGCATCGCGCAATCCGACGACGGAGGGCTCACCGCCAAATACCGGTACGAGCTCGCCGACCCGGACCACACGCCCGTGACGGTCTCCTACCGCATCACCGCCGACATGCGCATGCGACTGACCGTCGAATACCCCGGCGGAGCCACCGGTGCGGCCAGCCTGCCCGCGTTCGGCGTCGAATGGGAACTGCCCGGCGAATACGAGCACCTGCGCTACTACGGCCCCGGCCCCGAGGAGACCTACCGCGACCGCAAGCAGGGCGGCAAGCTCGGCATCTGGAACGCCACCGCGAAGACGAGCATGGCACCGTATCTCATGGTGCAGGAAACCGGCAGCCACGAGGACGTCCGCTGGCTCGAAGCCACCGACATCCAAGGCCACGGATTGCGCGTCACCCAACGCGGCGACCGTCACTTCACGGCCAGCCTGCTGCCCTGGAACACCTACACGATCGAAGCCGCGCGCCGCCATGAGGACCTGCCCGAGCCGCGCCACAACTACCTGCGTCTGCTCGCGGCCCAGATGGGAGTCGGCGGAGACGACTCCTGGGGAGCCCCCGTCCACACGGCCTACCAGCTGTCCGCCGGCAGGCCGCTCACCCTCGACGTGGACCTCGAACTCATCTGACCGGCAACGGGCGGCGGCATGCACCACCATGCCGCCGCCCGTACACGTATATATACATTTCCCAAACACAATCCACAGGAAAAGAGGCAATCAATCATGGCTGAAGTGATCATCGTCAAGAACGAGGAGGAGGCCGGCGAGATCTACGGCCGCTGCGTGGCGGACCTCATCAAGGCCAAGCCGGACGCGGTGCTGGGTCTGGCCACCGGTTCCAGCCCGCTGGCCGCCTACCGCGCCCTCGCCAAGATTGTGCACGAGGAGCACATCGACGTCTCCAAGGTGCGCGGCTTCGCGCTGGACGAGTATCTGGGCCTGCCGCTGACCCACCCGGAGTCCTACCACTCCACCATCCACCGCACGGTCGTCGAGCCCCTCGGCCTCGACCCGGCCAAGGTCCACGTGCCCGGCGACGTGCTGAACGGCGCCCCGCTGGAGGACGGCGACAAGATCGCCGCCGCCGGACCGGCCTACGACGCGGCGATCGAGGCCGCGGGCGGCATCGACGTGCAGATCCTCGGCATCGGCACCGACGGCCATATCGGCTTCAACGAGCCCGGCTCCTCGCTGGCGTCCGGCACGCGCGTGAAGACCCTGGCCGAGCAGACCCGCATCGACAACGCGCGCTTCTTCGACAACGACATCAACCAGGTGCCGACCCACTGCATCACGCAGGGCATCGGCACGGTGCTGAAGGCCCGTCACCTCGTGCTGCTCGCGTTCGGCGCGGGCAAGGCCGAGGCCATCGAGGAGACCGTCGAGGGCGGCGTGTCCGCGTTCTGCCCGGCCTCCGCGCTGCAGCTGCATCCGCACGCCACGATCATCATCGACGAGGAGGCCGCGAGCCGTCTGCGTCACAAGGACTACTACCGCTACGCCTTCGCCCACAAGCCGGCCTGGCAGGGCATCTGATCGGCAGACGAACGATTCGGGCTCCTTCTTGCTTCGCCAAGAGGGAGCCCGAACCCATATGCAGGAAGGAAATCATGACGCAGGACAGAGATGAGATCGTCGCCCGCGTGACGGCGGCGTTGGAAGGCGAGGCCAAGCCGGTCGCGATTCGCGGGGCGCGCAAGGTGGACGCCTGCGGCGAACAATCGGGGTATTGGGTGGTTTCGGACGCACGTGGCGTGATTGTGGCCACGGGCTTCGCCGCCGCGGACGGTACCGGCGAGGAGGCGTTCGAGCACGCCTGCCGCACGGTCGGCATCGACCCGGCCGTTCCAGCTGATTCCAACGACGCGGTCATCGACGCGGCCGGCCGCATCCTCACGCCCGGCTACGTGGACATCCACGCCCACGGCGCCTGGGAGAAGAGCTTCGACGACGGCCCCGACGGCATCGACGTGGCCCGCGCCGGCCACGCGGTCCACGGCACCACCCGCCAGGTGCTCTCGCTCATCACCAACCCGATGGACGTGATCTGCCGCAACATCCGCACCGTGCACGAGAAGATGGCCACCCGCCCCGACATCCTCGGCTGCCACCTCGAAGGCCCGTTCCTCGCCCTGAAGCGCAAGGGCGCGCACGACCCGAACTGCCTCAAGGACCCGGTGCCCGAACTCGTGGACCGCATGCTCGACGCCTCGGGCGCCGACCCCGCCGCCGGCAAGCTCGGCTGCATCCGCCAGATCACCATCGCCCCCGAGCTGGAGCATGGCATCGGCGCCATCAAGCAGTTCGCGGCCGCCGGCGTGGTGCCCGCGGTCGGCCACTGCGACGCCGACTACGAGACCGCCCAGGCCGGCTTCAACGCGGGCGCCGGCATCATGACCCACATGTTCAACGCGATGAACGGCCTGCACCACCGCGAACCCGGCCCCATCCCGGCCGCCGTCGAGGACCCGCGCGTCACCATCGAGCTCATCAACGACGGCTTCCACGTGCAGAACCCGATGGTCAAGCTCGGCTTCGGCCTCGCGCCTCACCGCATCGCGTTCGTCACCGACGCCATGGCCGCCACCGACTGCCCCGACGGCGCGTACAAGCTCGGCGAACTCGACGTGAACGTCATCGACGGCCATGCACGGCTCGTGTCCAACGGTGCGATCGCCGGCTCCACCTTGACGTTGGAGGTCGCGGTTCAGCGCGCGGTCAACGAACTCGGCTTCAGCCCGGTCGCCGCCGTCGAAGCCGCCACCCTCACCCCGGCCCGCGCCTTCGGATTCGACAGGCTCAACCCCGTCACTGGTGCGCCGCTCGGCCTGATCGCCCCCGGATACGCCGCCGACCTTAACCTCCTCGACCCCACCGACTGGACCGCCCAACACGTCTGGTGCGCCGGCCGCCAGCTGAAGTAAACTCCTTCCAGCAAAATCGACACCGGTGCCGCCCGTCTTCGAGACGACGTCTTACGCCTGAGGAACGAAGCTTGCGCGCGGCACCAGCTCGGTCGTCAGCAGGATGTGACGACGCACCCGCCGCTCATGCTTCAACCCATCAATCAAGGTGGAGAACGCCATACGGGCCAACTCCCTTTGATCAATCGCATACGAACTCAGCGACGGCGACGTGTACCGGGCGATTGACTGGTTGTTCACACTCACCACGGCCAACTCGTCGGGAACCGCCACGCGCAGTGCGTTCAACGCCTGCAACGCCCCCACCGCGAGCACGTCGGCAGCCACGATCAGACCATCGGGCATGCTGCCGGCCTCACGATGATCGGCCACCAGTTGCTCCGCGAGACGATAACCGTTCTCCACGGTGAACGTGCCGGACGAATACACCAATCCGTCCGTTTCCAATCCCAAGTGCGCAGCCCACTGGCGGAACGACAGTTCGCGGATATCCTCGGGATAGTCATGCGTGCCCATGATGCTGCCCACGCCACCGAGAAACGCGATGCGTCTGCGGCCCGCCGCGATCATCGCGTCCAAGGCATCCAGCATCGTCTGCGACAGATCGGGCCGTACGGAGTCGAACAGGTGCGGTGCCGGATTCGTGTCGATGCACACGCCATGCGGGAGCACCGCATGCAGGGCGCGCAGGTCCGCTTCAGGAAACACCGCGGCACCCACGGTGATAAACCCATCGAACTCCGCCGCGCGTTCCGTCAGCTCATGTATGGACCGGATGAACGTGGGCTGGTCCAATTCCATCGACCCCGCACACTCCGCAAGAACCTTCCGCAGATCGGAGAAGTATGCGTCCTGCAGCTCCTCCCCGGACGGAGGGGCGTCCAGCACAGCGATCGCGGGACGGAACACGTTGCGGTATCCCAGCTCCTCGCACACTCGCAGCACGCGCCGCCGCGTCTCCTCCTTGATGGAGAACGACGGGTCGTTCAGCAAGCGCGACACCGTGCTCTGCGACACCCCGGCCCGTTCCGCGACCTCCTTGAGCGTGGCCATGACATCCTCCCCGCAAACTTTAGTAAAGGGTTTTACTACAGCATAACCCGAGATTTGCAAGACGACGGTATCTCACACTTAAGTGGCTCTTCGCATTTTGGTGTGTATGGGCGGTGGTTTAGAGGTGGGCTTGGATGGCTTGTCTGAATCCGCCGGTGTGGAGCAGGCTTCGGGTGATGTAGTTGTCGAGGTTGCGGAAGCCGAGGGCTATGCCTCTGAGGGTTTCGAGGCGTCCGTTGATGGCTTCGGTGGGCCCGTTCGTCCCGTGGGGGTGGTCGAAGAACGCGAGGACGTCCGTCATGCGGCGTTTGAGGGTGCGGCCGAGCGTGGCGAGTTCGGGGCATCCGGGCGCCGCGCCCCTGACGGCGAGGGACTCGATGAGTTCGGCCATCATGCCCCGTCCCTTCCCGCGGTCCTCCTGCGCGTAGCAGTCGATGATCTTCTGGTAGGCACCGTGCGCGAGGGCGAGCGGCTTGTTCGCGGGATCGGAGAGCAGCAGGTCGATGCGCGCCTGCTGCTTGTCGGTCCGGAGCCGCGCGGTCTTCAATAGGTTCCTCCTGCCTTTGTAGAGCGGGTCGTCGCGCCGGCCTCGCCGGCCCGTGGCCTCGCGTTGGAGCCGGCAGCGCACTGCGGTGAGCCTGTCGCCGGCGAGCTTGACGATGTGGAACGGGTCGAGGATCTCCACGGCGCGGGGCACCTGGCGCGCGGCGGCCTTCCTGTATCCGGCGAACGCGTCCATCGCGACCTCCCTCACGCCGTCCCGGAACGATCGCGGGCGTTCCTCCAGCCATCGGGCGAACGCCTTCTCGCTCCTGCCCTCGACCATGTCGAGCAGCCGCGCCGGCCGGCCCGTCCTTCTGGGGGTGAGGTCCACGATGACGGTCACGTACCGGTTGCCGGTGCGGGTGTGCCGCCACACATTCTCGTTCACGCCGATCGACTCCACGCCGTCCAGCCGGCGCGGGTCCGCGGCCAGCACGTTCACGCCCTTCTCCAACACGGCCCGGTTCAACGCGCCCCACGAGCAGTGCAGGTCATGCGCGCAGGCGAGCACGCTCTTCGACTTCAGCACCACCTCCGCCGCCGCCCACCACACGGCCGCGTCCGTCAGCCGCCGTCCCCCGTCGGCTATGTGGGTCAGGTCGTCGGTCCACGAGCGGGCGCACGCCACGCACTCGTACCGTCTGACCCGCACCAGCAGGTGCACGGCATGCTGACCGACGGGCGTGTGCGCGAGCCGGCGCCGCCACGAGGAACGGACCCGACCCATGGCCCCGCATTCCCGGCAATACCGGGCGGTCCCGTCCGCCGGCTCGCAGCCGATCAGCCACACTCCCGCCCGCGAGCCCGACACCACGTGCCTCTGCGAGACGGGATTCAGGCGCAGTCTGTCCAGACCGAGCAGGACCCGGCCGTCGAACGCGCTAGACTCGTTACCAAGCCGCGCGGTTTCCTTCACTTTTTCAATCACACACCGAATGAAACCGCACGGCCCTTACACACCAAAATCGGAAGAGCCACTTAAGTGACCGGCAGCTGATAAACTGCAATCGTCCCTACAGGGGGCAATGCATAAGATGGCTGGAATGTTGCGATAGCATTCCAGCCATCTTTGGCTAAACGAGTCGTCAGACAACCGCGCCCTCAATGGGAAAACCGTCAACAAGCCGCAAATCATCGCCGCACCAATGATTCACTAATTCAGCGGGCAATCCAAGGAACCCTTCAATGGCTTGGATGGACACTGCAGGGTGTCTGTAATCGCGTACGTCGCTGAAGGCGCTAGCGAGCACCTGTTTAAAGAGGGTCGGATGCTCGTTCTTTACTGCTATCGGCTCTTGCTTGTTCCATTTGCGATTCGCCATCTGAATCCTCAAGGATTTTTGCCGTTCCGCATCGTATATGCCCAATCGACCGGCACGTGCAATAAGGGCGGCTATGGATACTCCCCACTCCGCCTTTAGTGTTGCAAGAGCATTCAGCGATGTGAATTTAGAAATTGAAGCACGTGCATCCTCTTCTGGCATAAGCAGGGCGCCGGCAAAAGCATTGGCCTCAAATTCCAGACTTCGATGGTCCTTGGGTCTCCTAAAACGATGAAGCACAAGATGCCCGAGCTCGTGCGCGTCAGTGAATCGTTGTCGGTCTCCGGGCTTTTCTTCGGGAAAGTATCCGATTACGTGCTTAGCATGAGGAACGGAGGGGCTGCTGACTCCGTCTGCTGTTGAATCGCTAATCGGCGCCGCTAGAGGGACAACAAGAATACCGCTTCTCTCCATACTGCGTGTGACGTCCTTCACCGGCCCGTGAGAAGACAGCCCCCAGACGGTTCGGACTTCACCGGCGAGACGTTCTATGTCCGCAAGGGAGGGATCTATACGCGGGGCAATGCCATTAAGCCACAAAGGTTCCGGGCAGGCGTGAGTCATCGATTCGAGCTTCGTCACTGTATCCAGGAGAAGTTGAAATTCCGTTATGGCCTGATTGGCCAGAGAGGATTTCATCTTGGCCAGCTTACGGAACGTAAGCTGATCGACGGGCACCGACTGATCGGGGAGCACAAAGAATCCGATAGGGAACCCGGTTACGAAGGCCAATCGTTCCGCGTCGGATTCGGTAAATCGAGTCTTTCTGTTGACCAAATTGGAGATGCGCGACGCGGACAGACCGCTGATGCCCGCCAATTCCTTCTTGTTCCAACCCCGGCATTCACGAGCCAGTTCGATTCGGTCGGGGTTGAAATCGTTCATTTTGTCTCCAGTGTGTTACTTTCCCTAATGATTGTATTGGTGTGCGGGACCATGCGCTCTTCGGCTTCGCCGCCATCGAAGGCCATTTTGTCGAACATGTCAGCGGGAACGCCAATCGGCATGGCTAAGATAAGTTTCCCCTTTGCACGTCGTGGAAAACTGCCCGCATCAAGGGGCTGAACGGCATCGCAGAGGAACCGATCCGAGGTTTCCGTCCACATGCCGGTGACGACGCACACCTGCTGCTTGCTCAGGCCGCGTTTCGCGGCCTTCTTGCCGCTCTTGCGGGCGGGACGTGGCATGGTGCCCTTGCGGTAGCCCTTGTAGCTGTCGCGGAAGTACGTCTCGTCGATCTCCACCCGGTCGCCGGCGACGGCGTTGAACGAGGGGTTGTAGCGTTGGATGCACTCGATGATGCGACGGCGCATGAACCACGCCGTGCGCAGGCCCACGCCGCACTTGTCCATGCGGTCGCGCAGATCGCCGCGACCACGTCGTCCGGGAAGTGTCCGGTCAGGCAGGCGCGGGTGTCCCAATCAAGCAGTACGCCGCAGAAGTCGAAGATCACATCGGTGATGGGGCAGTCAGCCATACAAGCTCCATATATTCAGGTCCGTGAACCAGTGTACGGGCCGGCCGGATAACCGGTGTTAGCAAAGCGTTAGGAATCGCCGCGCGGAGCCCCCGAGCACATATGCAACCCGTAAAAACCGCCTCGTCCTGACCGCTCGCTCCATACGATGAGGAATCGCAATGACCCGATGACGATGTCGCGCGGCCCCTAGCGGGAGGCGGAACACGGCACCGGGTTTGTTCGATGATAAGGAGAATGACATGCCTTGGTGGGTAGATGTTGCCTACGTTGCGGGCACGGTGGTCGTCTTCGTGCTGTTCGACCTGTTCGGAAAGTGGGTGGACAAGCTATGACGACGTTCTTCACTGTGCTGGGTGTCGTGCTGGCTATCGCGGGAATCGCCTACATGATTTATTCCCTGTGCCGGCCAGAGAAGTTCTGAACCATACCGGACTGTACTTGAGAGATCTTAGGAATCAAAGGTTCATCACATGGTATATGTATTTGCGATCATGGCATTCGCGCTGATTGCCATCATCCTTGTGGCGATCTACAAGCCGCTGGGCGATTACATGTTCAACGTGTTCACGACCGACAAGGACCTCTTCTTCGAGAAGTGGATCTACAAGGTCGTCGGCGTTGACTCCAAGAAAGGCCAGACCTGGAAGGCGTATCTGCGCGGTGTGCTCGGGTTTTCCCTGATGAGCGTGCTGGTGCTTTACCTGCTGCAGCGCGTGCAGCAGTGGCTGCCGTTCTCGCTGGGCTTCCCGAACGTGCAGGGCCCGCTCGCGTTCAACACCGCGGCCTCGTTCGTGACCAACACCAACTGGCAGTCATATTCGCCGGACGTCACGCTCGGCTACACCGTGCAGTTCGCCGGCCTCGCCGTGCAGAACTTCGTGTCCGCGGCCGTGGGCATCGCCGTGGCCGTGGCGCTCGTGCGCGGGTTCGCGTGGCGCAGGTCGGAGACCATCGGCAACTTCTGGGTCGACCTGACCCGCTGCACGATGCGCATCCTTCTGCCGATTTCCATCGTCATGGGCATCATCCTGATAGCGCTCGGCGTGGCGCAGAACTTCGCCGGGTTCGTGGACGTGAACACCGTCGCCGGTGGCACCCAGAAGATCATGCAGGGCCCGGTGGCCTCGCAGGAGGTCATCAAGGAGCTCGGCACGAACGGCGGTGGCTTCTTCAACGCCAACTCGTCGCACCCGTACGAGAACCCGAACATGTGGACCAACCTCATCGAGATTCTCCTCATGCTCGCCATTCCGGTGGCCCTGACCCGCACCTTCGGCCGCATGGTCGGCGACATCCGGCAGGGCTACGCGCTGCTCGGCGCGATGGTCATCATCTTCGGCATCAGCTTCTTCGCCGTGGTGACCGCCGAATCCTTCGCCAGCGACCCGATCACCTCCCTGACCGGTGGTTCCATGGAAGGCAAGGAGACCCGCTTCGGCATCGTGTGGTCCGGCCTGTTCGGCACCACCTCGACCTCGACCTCCACTGGCGCCGTCAATTCGATGCACGACTCGTACACCGCACTCGGCGGCATGATCTACATGCTCAACATGATGCTCGGCGAGGTGAGCCCGGGCGGCGTGGGCGCGGGCCTGTACGGCATCCTCGTGATGGCCGTCGTGGCCGTGTTCATCGCCGGCCTCATGGTGGGCCGCACGCCGGAATACCTCGGCAAGAAGATCGGCCCGCGCGAGATGAAGATGGCCTCGCTGTACTTCCTCGTCATGCCGATCACCGTGGTGGTGGGCGTCTCCCTGAGCTTCGCCGTGCCGTTCGCACGTCAGTCGATCTTCGACACGTCGCTCAACAACAGTGGCAACCACGGCTTCTCCGAGGTCGTCTACGCCTTCACCTCGGCCGCGAACAACAACGGCTCCGCCTTCGCGGGACTCACCGCCGACACCCCGTGGCTCGACACCACGCTGGGATTGGCGGTGCTCATCGGCCGTTTCCTGCCGATCGCCCTGGTGATCGCGCTGGCCGGTTCGCTTGCCAAGCAGGACAAGGTGCCGGTGACCGCCGGCACGATGAAGACCGACAACGGTCTGTTCGTCGTCCTGCTGGTGTTCGTTATCTTCCTGATTTCCGCGCTGACGTTCTTCCCGACGCTTGCTCTGGGACCGTTGGCAGAAGGTTTGGTGGCTTGATATGACTTCCGCAACCGCGAACGACGTCAACAACGGCGCGACTTCCATCGCGAACGACGTCAAGAAGTCCAACGAGCAGTCGTTGGGCGCGATGCTGGGCAAGAGCCTGCCGGATGCGTTCCGCAAGTTCGACCCGCGCAACATGTGGCACAACCCCGTGATGTTCATCGTGTGGGTGGGCGCCGCGTTCCTGACCCTGCTGGGCGTGTGCCAGCTGTTCGACACCGCCCTCACCGATGGCGAGCCGGTCTACTTCACCTGGATCGTGGCCATCGTGCTGTGGGCCACCGTGCTGTTCGCCAACCTCGCCGAGGCCGTGGCCGAGGGCCGCGGCAAGGCGCAGGCAGACGCGCTGCGCAAGACCCGTACCACCACGCCCGCCCGTCTGGTCAAGGGCTACGACGAGAAGAACGACCCTGACGTGCGCGCCCCCGAGCGCGGTGAGGGCCCGTCCTACATCGAGGAGGTCCCCAGCTCGGACCTGAAGCTCGGCGACGTGGTCGTCGTCTCCGCCGGAGAGCTCATCCCCGGCGACGGCGACATCATCTCCGGCATCGCCTCCGTGGACGAATCCGCCATCACCGGCGAATCCGCACCCGTCATCCGCGAATCCGGCGGCGACCGCTCCTCGGTGACCGGCGGCACCCGCGTGCTCTCCGACCGCATCGTGGTGCGCATCACCCAGAAGCCCGGCGAAAGCTTCGTCGACAAGATGATCGCCCTGGTCGAAGGCGCCAACCGCCAAAAGACCCCGAACGAGATCGCTCTGGACGTGCTCCTGAGCTCCCTGACCATCATCTTCCTTGTGGTGGTGCTGTGCATCAACCCGCAGGCCTCCGCGGTGGGCGCCTCCGTGAGCCTGACGGTGCTGGTCGCCCTGCTCGTCTGCCTCATCCCGACCACCATCGGCGCCCTGCTGTCCGCCATCGGCATCGCCGGCATGGACCGTCTGGTGCAGCGCAACGTGCTTGCCACCTCCGGCCGCGCCATCGAGGCGGCAGGCGACGTGACCACGCTGCTGCTCGACAAGACCGGCACCATCACCTACGGCAACCGTCAGGCCTCCGAATTCCACGCCCTGCCCGGCATCGATCATGACGACATCGTCAAGGCGGCCGCATTGAGCTCGCTGGCCGATGCCACACCCGAAGGCCAGTCGATCGTGGCACTCGCCAAGTCCGACGGCTTCGACGTGGACGAGGTGCCGGGAGCCGTGGCAGTGCCGTTCACCGCCGAAACCCGCATGTCGGGCCTCGACCTGCCGAACGGCGACCGCATCCGCAAGGGTGCCACCTCCGCCGTCGAGGCATGGATCGACAGGGAAGGCGGCACCATGACCACCGAGGTGAGGGACGCCCTGCATGACCGCGTGGCCGCCATCTCCGGCCAAGGCGGCACGCCGCTGGTCGTCGCCGAGCAGCACGCGAACGGTGAGGCCAAGGTGCTCGGCGTCGTCCAGCTGAAGGACGTCGTCAAGAAGGGCCTGAAGGAGCGCTTCGCCGACCTCAGGAAGATGGGCATCCGCACCGTCATGGTCACCGGCGACAATCCGCTCACGGCCAAGGCCATCGCCAAGGAGGCCGGCGTGGACGACTTCATCGCCGAGGCCAAGCCCGAGGACAAGCTCGCCTACATCAAGAAGGAGCAGGCCAAAGGTCAGCTCGTCGCCATGACCGGCGACGGCACCAACGACGCCCCGGCCCTCGCCCAGTCCGATGTCGGCGTGGCGATGAACTCCGGCACGTCGGCCGCGAAGGAGGCCGGCAACATGGTCGACCTCGACTCCGACCCGACCAAGCTCATCGACATCGTGGCCATCGGCAAGCAGCTGCTCATCACGCGCGGCGCCCTGACCACGTTCTCCATCGCCAACGATGTGGCCAAGTACTTCGCCATCATCCCGGCCATGTTCATGGAGAAGTTCCCGGGTCTGGGCGTGCTCAACATCATGGGTCTGCACAGCTCGCTGTCCGCCGTGCTCTCCGCGATCATCTTCAACGCGATCATCATCGTGCTGCTCATCCCGCTGGCCTTGAAGGGTGTCAAGTACCGCGCCGAGGCCAGCGAGAAGATCCTGGGCCGCAACCTCAAGGTCTACGGCCTGGGCGGCATCATTGCGCCGTTCGTCGGCATCTGGATCATCGACCTGTTCGTCCGTCTGATCCCGGGCTTCTGATCCGAAGAGCGATTAGGAAAGAGTGATTGTCATGAAGAACACCATTTCGCTGAACCTGCGCGCCTACTGGGCCGGGCTCAAGGCGGTGATCGTCTTCACCGTCATCGTGATCGTCTACACGTTCGTGATGACCGGCATCGGCCAGCTCGGCATGCCCGACAAGGCCAACGGCTCGATGATTACCAACGCGCAGGGGGAAGTCGTCGGCTCGTCGCTGATCGGCCAGTCCTTCACGGACGCCAACGGCGACGCGCTGCCCCAGTACTTCCAGTCCCGTCCTTCGGCGGCATCCGACCCGAACAAGGACGAGGACAGCCAGGGCTACTACGCGGCCGCGTCCGCCGGCACCAACAAGGGCCATGCCGACGCCGATTTCGTCAAGTCCACCACGGAACTGCGCAAGACCATCGCCAAGCGCGAGGGCGTGAGCGTCAAGGACGTGCCGTCCGACGCCGTCACCGCGTCCTCCTCCGGACTCGACCCGGAGATCAGCCCCGAATACGCGGCCATTCAGGTCAAGCGCGTGGCCAAGGAGCGCGGTCTGAGCGAGGAGCAGGTCGAGAATCTGGTCCGGAAGTACACCACCGGTCGTGGGCTCGGCTTCATCGGCGAGTCCACGGTGAACGTGGTCCGGCTCAATCTGGCGCTTGACGAGCTCAAGTGATTCGGCATGCGGTCTGCCGGTGATTCGACTGATGCGTTGTCGTCGATCGCCGTGGCAGGCGGCGGCCGGTCGTCAGGGGTGGTGACGCGGGACATTCGCGCCGCCACCCCTGACGGCGTTTATCGTATACAGTCGTATTGGGATGTCTGGGAATACGGGGGCTGATATGGCACAGGCACGAGGAACGTTCAGGGTGCTGCTGGGCGCCGCACCGGGCGTGGGCAAGACGTGCGCGATGCTCAAGGAGGGGCATCGCCTGCAGGAGGACGGCAAGGACGTGGTCATCGCCCTGTTGGAGACCCATGGTCGCGCCGCCACGGCCAAGGCCGCCGATGGGCTCGAGATGGTGCCGCGGCGGCATCTGCGCTACCGCGGCATGTGGCTCGAGGAGATGGATCTGTTCAAGATCATCGAACGGCATCCGCAGGTGGCGCTCGTCGACGAGCTCGCCCACACCAACGCACCCGGATCGGTGCACAAGAAGCGCTGGCAGGACGTCATGGACCTGCTCGACGCCGGCATCGACGTGATCACCACCATCAACGTGCAGCACATCGAATCGCTCAACGACGTGGTGCGTGAGATCACCGGTAGCACCCAGAAGGAGACCGTGCCGGACAAGGTGCTGCGTTCCTCCTCCCAGGTCGAACTGGTCGATCTGCCGCCCGAAGGCCTGCGCGAGCGTCTCGCCGCCGGATTCGTCTACAAGCCCGACCGCGTGGATGCGGCCCTGAGCAACTACTTCCGCGTCGGCAACCTCACCGCCCTGCGTGAGCTGGCCCTGCTCTGGCTGGCCGGGCGCGTGGACGAGGCGCTTAAGGCCTACCGCGAGGAACACCACATCAACGCCAAATGGGAGACGCGCGAGCGCGTGATCGTTGCGCTGTCCGGCGGGCCCGAGGGCGAGCAGCTGCTGCGGCGCGGGGCCCGCGTGGCCCGGGCGTCCGGCGGCGGCGACCTCATCGCCGTGCATGTCACTCCCGAGGACGGGCTGGCCGGCTCCAATCCCGCCCTGCTCATCAAGCAGCGCGAACTCGTCGAGGAGCTGGGCGGCACCTATCATCAGATCGTCGGCGAGGACATCTCGGAGGCCCTGCTCGACTATGCGCGTGCGAACAACGCCACGCAGGTGATCGTCGGCGTCTCCCGGCGCAACGCGCTTTCGCGCTGGCTGGGCCGGCCCTCCACGCCCAACGGCATCATCGAGAAATCCGGCGATATCGACGTCCATATCGTCACGCACTCGTTCGTCAACAAGGGCTTCAGGATGCCCTCCTCGAATAGGCATCCTATCGCGTGGAGGCGCAGGGCGGCCGGGTTCGCGTTCGCCGTGTTGTCCGTGCTGCTCGCCGGTTGGATGCTGTACCAGTTCAGCGCGCCCACCTATGCGCAGCGCGACGCCTTGGTGCTGCAGCTGCTGGTGGTGGTTTCCGCCGTGATCGGCGGGCTTGTGCCCGCCATGGTGTGCGCGGTGCTTTCCGGACTTGTGCTGGACCTGCTCTACACGGTGCCCATGGGGACCTTCCATGTGATGCGCGCCTCGGACATGGTGACCATCGTGCTCTACGTGCTCGTGGGCGTCATCGTCTCCGCGGTGGTGGACCGCGCCGACACCATCGCGCGGCAGGCCCAGCGCGCCAGCGCCGAATCGGAGACCTTGGCCAGCGTGGCCGGGGTGGTGCTGCGCAGCGACGATCCGCTTCAGGCCATCGTGCACCGCACCCGCGAGGCGTTCGGATTCTCCTGCGTGCGCGTCGTGCAGGACGGCCACGTCATCATCTCGGACGGCGAACCGGGCACGAGGACGGATTCCGCCATTGACGGCGACGGTGACCTCGCCGTGTCCGTCGAGGAGCCGGAGACCATAGCCATGTCGGACGACGGACCGGAGCTCAAGCTGTACGGCAAACCCGTCGAGGCGTCGGACCAGCGCATGCTGCTGGCCATCCTCTCGCAGATCCAGACCGTGCTCGAGCACAAGGATCTGGAGCGCAAGGCCAGCGAGATCGGGCCGCTCGCCGCCGCCGAGAAGGTGCGCACCGGCCTGCTCAACGCGGTCAGCCACGACCTGCGCCGTCCGCTCGCCTCGGCCACCGCCGCCGTCTCCGGACTGCAGCGCATGGGCGACACGATGAGCGCGCGGGACCGCAAGGAACTGCTCAGCGTGGCCTCCAACGGCCTGAAGCAGCTCACCAAGCTCGTCACCGACCTGCTCGACGTCTCGCGCATCCGCGAGGGCGCGCTGCCGCTGTCGCTGGTGGCCACGGATGTGGGCGAGGAGATCATCCCGTTGTTCGACGAACTCGGCATCGGACCGGGGTCCATCGATCTGGACATCGCCCCCGACCTACCGCTGGTCGTGGCCGATCCGGCCCTGCTTCGCCGCGCGCTGTCGAACGTGCTGGTCAACGCGATGCGGTTCACCCCGTCCTCCAAGCGGGTGCGGCTGTCCGCATCCTCGTTCAACGGCGTGGTCGAGATCCGCGTGGCCGATCAGGGCCCCGGCGTGCCCGATTCGCGCAAGAATGATATCTTCCTGCCGTTCCACCGCCTCGGCGACACGGACAACACCACCGGTCTGGGGCTGGGCATGGCGCTGTCGAAGGGGTTCGTCGAATCGATGGGCGGTTCGATCAGTCCCCAGGACACGCCGGGCGGCGGCCTGACCATCGTGATCACCCTGCGTGTGGCCGACCAGAAGCTGCGTGTCGGACAGCCGATTCCGGCCGACGACCGACCTGATCCGGCCGACATCATCGCCAAGGACACGCTGAACGTTTCGGGGGCCGTGTCCGATGTGATCCTGCCGCTGCCGGGCAGCGGGCAGTCCGACGAGCGCGGGCTCGACCGGTTCATCAACTACGGCATCATGCACGGCGGCAGGGATGAGGGGGATGCGGACTCCGACGATTCCGACTCCTCGGTTGACGCCGGCGCTGGGGAGAGCGCGGGGTCAGGTTCCGATGCCGCGCCTGACGCCGGTGAGCGGCATGACGTTGCGGAAGCGGATGATGATGAACGACGGTATGACGACGATTCCACGGACGGCATACAGTCCGGCGTGGAACCGGCCTCGATGGATGCCGTCGCCGACGGTGGCGGCGCCGGTGACAGAGCGACGGGTTGGGACCCGTCGATGACGGATTCGGGAGAGGAGGCACGCCGATGAAGATTCTGGTGGCGGACGACGATCCGCAGTTTCTCAAGGCGTTGAAGATCACCCTGCACTCGCAGGGCTACGACATCGTCACCGCGCGTGACGGCGTCGAATGCATCACGGTGGCGGTCGAGGAGCACCCCGACCTGTTCGTGCTGGATCTCGGCATGCCCAGAATGGACGGCATGGGTGTGATCCAGGGTGTGCGCGGTTGGGCCGAGGCGCCGATTCTGGTGGTGTCCGGGCGCACCGACGCGCGTGAGAAGGTGGCGGCGTTGGACGCGGGTGCCGACGACTATGTGACCAAGCCCGTCTCCATCGACGAGCTGCTGGCCCGCATCCGCGCCCTGCTGCGCCGGGTCGCGCAGGAGAGCACGGCGGAAAGTGAGACGCCGCTGGTGCGGTTCGGCGACGTGACCGTGGATCTCAACGCCCATGCCGTATTCTGCGGGGAAGCGGGGCGCGAGACGCGCGTGCGGCTCACGCCCACCGAGTGGAAGGTGCTCGAGGTGCTGGTGCGCAATGCCGGCAAGCTCGTGACCCGTCAGGACCTGCTCACCTCGATCTGGGGGGCGCAGCACGTCAAGGACACCGGCTATCTGCGACTGTACATTTCACAGTTGCGCAAGAAGATCGAGCCGGACCCCGCGCGGCCCAGATACCTGAAGACGGAGACCGGCATGGGCTACCGTCTCGACATCAACGGCGAACCGGAGGCCTGAGACGGTCGGCGGATGATGCGACCGGATGGTGTGACCGTTTTGCGGATAAAAGAATGCTTGGCTTCCCTGAGCGAGGGAAGCCAAGCAATGTGGCTCTTCGGCTCTCAGGCTCTCAGGCGATCACGTCGGCGATGGCCTCGGGGATGGCTCGGATCACGTCGCCCGCCACGATGGGGTGGCCCAGCGTCATGAACCGCTGACGGCGGCCGTGCCCCACCAGCTCGGGCTCCTGCCAGCCCTGCTGCTCGGATTCCGAGGCGATCGCCGCGGCCATGCCATGCAGACATCCAACGGCAGGACGAACGTGCGGTCTACATCGGGAGTGAACTGGATATAGTGAATCGGATAGGCGATCGGATCGCCGTCGGAATCCTCGCCGTCACCATCCGTCGTGTCCGGAAACGCAACCGGCTCGACCGGCCAGAATCTCGTGGATACGGCGAGCAGACCGTCCGGCCGGCCGCGCAGTCGCCGGTGCAGATACCAGACGGCAAATGCGGCCGTCACGCCGATGGTGAGAAGAAGGATGATGTCACCGGGATCGATCGGCGGATCGGCGTGCGTGGCGCGACTCAACCAGTCGCCAACGGCCGCGGCGATCGGCGTACTCACGGCTAGAGCCCCCGAGAGCACAGCACTACGATCTCTGTGCCGTCAAGAGGATACCTGCTGTTGGAATCCCATCGGTCGAACAGGGAAAGAGGCTCTTGGCACCAAGCCTGAGTCCGACGCAGATTCTTACCTGCCGGAGGCAGTCCTCCAAACGCAAACTCCTTGATGAACCTAAGTTTCATATGAGTCTCGGGATCCATAAGATGCAAGCAGTTGGACGCCCCGCTGACCTTCCAGTCATCAACTGGATCTTCGAGGAGCAACTGTCGCAGCGCCGCAAGAAAGTTTTCCGCATAGTGTCCTTTGTACTCGTTGCGGCTTACCCCTAACGCATCAAGGGCTGCCATGGCACGGCCCTTCGCAAGAGGGAGATTCGTGGGAATCATGTCGTTGATTGGCGCGAGACGCTGCTTTATGAGTTCTATGCGGTCCATGACCTTCCTGCAATTCTCTGCGATTATGCAATTTTATTGTTTTCCGAAATTTTAGCACGCATTATTAACATTCGGCAAGTCCCGAGAGATTTGGCCTACGACAAGCCGTCTATGCTCACCTCGTCACAACTCACTCCTGAAACGGGAAAACCTGCTCGGAGATTCTGGGCTGGGTCTAAGGAACGTATGTCTCGCATGTGCTTTACGTCTTGCATGATCTACATGATCTATCTGTCCGCCGCTATCCCGCCGGTTTTCCCTGACGATGAGTGTCAACGGAGACCGTTGCCTGTCGGGCTCCTTGATCGTCATCAGAGGAGGCCGTCGTGGATTTGTTGAATCAGGTGCTTCAGTTATTCGTCAGGTTCGCCACTATCGGCGGCGGACTGTGGCTGGTGTGGGGCGCCGTCACATTCGGTGGCGGTCTGAAGGATCATAACGGGCCGCAGACGCAATCGGGACTGTGGCAGATCGTGGGTGGAGGCATGATCATCGCGGCTGCGCAGATTTTCAACGCGGTGGCTCTGGGCTGAGCTGATTCGGGGCCTGCCGTGGAGGACTTCATCGTAGCCATGCTCAACATGATCGGCGGCGGAGGTGCCGGTTCGATTACGGCCGGGCTGTTGTCTCAGGCGCCGGAGACGTGGAATCCCGCTCTTTACCAGTTGGCGGTGAACGTGCATGGAGTCGCCGTCAAGCCTCTGACGTCGGTGGTGCTCGCGGTCATGTTCACGTTGGAGCTGGCGCGTAACTCGACGCGCATCGAAGCGGACCGCGATCTGGGCGTGAAGATCGTGGCCGGCACCATGTTCAAGATCGCGTTGGTGTTCATCGCCGTGCAGAACGCCAGCCTATTCATTCGGATGTTCAATCAGGTCACGCAGTTCCTCATGCAGGGCGTGTCCTCTCAGATGTCGTATGAGGCGACGGGCGACGGCGGTCAGCTGGGTGATCTGATGCGTGACCAGATCCGCGACGCCGGGGTGATGGGACAGGCGGCGTTGTTCTTTCTGCTGGTGATCCCGTGGCTGTTGTCCCAGTTGGCGTCGGTGGTCTTCACGGTGGTGCTATATGTGCGGTTCATCGAATTGTATGCGTTGACGGCGTTCCAGTCGTTGCCATTCGCATTTCTGGTGCATGAGGACACCAAGCCGATCGGCGTGGGTTTCTTCAAGTCGTATGCGCGCACGTCGGTGAATGCGGTGTGCGTATTCATCTGTCTGGTGTTCTATCAGCGAATCGTGGTCGATGCCGTGAAAATCCCGGATTCCGCGGACAAGGGCATGGTGGCATGGGTGACGGGCAACTTCGGCAATCTCATGATGGCGGGCATCCTGCTGTTCTTCGTGATCGCGGTGAGTCAACGTGTCAGCCGGGCCATAGCCGGCGGCGAGTAGCCGCCTACCACAACCGGACCCAATCGGAAAGGATTCTTTCATGCTGCAGATGCGCGTATATAAGGAGATCGCCAATGTCGAGGCGAAGGTGATGTGGGGCCTGAGCTGGCGCCAACTGGCGGCCGCCGCGTGCATGCTCGTCCTGGGCGGAGGCGAGGCGGCGTTGTTCTGGTCGTTGGGACTGTCCGATCTGGGGTCGTATCTGCTATTTGCGGTTTGCCTGCCGTTCGCGCTGTGGGGTTGGTGGCGTCCGAAGGGGCTGAAGCCTGAACGGTATCTGGGATACATGCTGCGTCAGCGTTTCGGGCCGAAGGTCTACCTGCTTGAACCCTCTGTTCCCGCGAGGTTTCCCGGCAAACCGTCGTTGAAGGAGAAGACCCGTAGACGAATCAGGGGAAGGAAGGTACGTCGTCATGTCTGACATCAGTGGCGGCAAGGCGGTCAAAGGCAACGGTAAGCGACATGGAAAGGTCGGGAACAGGCGGTCCGGGAATCGTCGCATGCCTCGTTCGTCGAAGGAGTTGCTTGGCTATGATTCGATGCTGTCCAATGGCATCGTGTTCCTTGGCGGCGACCGGTGGAGCGTGTCGCTGCGGATCAGCGACATCAATTATCAGGTCGCGACCCAGGATCAGCAGCTGGACGTCGTGGACCGGTGGGGTCGTTTCCTGAATTCGATCGGCGAGAACATGGGAGTCCAGATCACGGTCGCCACGCGCATGCTGGATCCCGAGGAGGTGACGCGCAGCATCGCCATGCCGCTTCGGAGCGATGCGTTGGATGGATTGCGCGGGGACTTCAACCGCAATGTGCGCCGGCGTCTCGCCGGGCGTTCGCAGGGCGCGGTGACGGACAAGTATCTGACGTTGACGTTGCGTGAGCGGGACGGGGAACGTGCGGTCACGCTGCTGAACCGTGCCGCGTTGCGTGCCACGGCGCAACTGCGGTCGGTGGGAGGATGCGTCGGCGTCCGCTTGAACCGGCAGTCGCGTCTGGCGGTATTGCACGGGATGCTGCGGCATGGTGTCCGGTTCTCGTTCACCGAGGATGGTTTCCTGAAATCGCATGACATGTCCACGAAGGATTATGTGGCACCGTTCGCCGTGGACGTGTCGGATCGCCGTCGGCTCCGGTTGAGCTCGGGCACTGCGGAGGTGTGGCATCAGTGTCTGTTGGTGCGTGACTTCCCGGATTATCTGAGCGATCAGCTGGTGTCGTCCATCACGGACATCAAGGCGGATATCACGGTCGGCATCCACCTGTCCCCGCGGGGCAAGGCCGAGGGGTTGAAGCTCGTGAACCGGACGATCGCCGAAATGGACATGCAGGCCATCGACGAGCGGCGCAAGAACCGCAAACAGCATCTGCCCGAGGACATGCTGCCTCATGAGCTGCAGGAATCCATGGCTCAGGCGGGTGAGCTGCGTGATGATCTGGAGCATAACGGCGACCGGCTGGTGGATTCCCTCATGATCGTGGACGTGTCGGCGGACAGTCGCGAGCAACTGGACCAGACGGTTCGTGACGTGACGGCCGCGATCGATGGACAGTCATGTGTGGCTGAGACCTTGGCCTACATGCAGGTGGAGGGACTGAACGCCGTGCTGCCATTGGGTAATCCTTTGCCGCCGATGCGTCGCACGCTGACCACGTCGAGCGCGGCGATTCTGGTGCCGTTCACGTCGCAGGAGCTGTTCGAGCCGGGCGGGGTGTTCCATGGGGCGAACGCCCGCACCGGCAATCCCGTGGTCATCGACCGTACGAAAGGCATGAACGGCAACGGATTCGTTCTGGGTACGACCGGTTCGGGCAAGAGCCAGGCGGCGAAGAACGAGATAACCCAGATCTATCTGACCCGTCCGGACGATGATCTGATCGTCATCGACCCGGAACGTGAGTTCACGCCGTTATGCACCGGTCTTGGCGGCGAGCGAGTCGAGATCGGGGAATCGTCTCGCGCGCATATCAACGCTTTGGATATCGAGTATGAGGATGATTCCGAGGGTGATCCGATCCGGTCGAAATGCGCGAGCGTGCTGAACATGCTCGGCGTGCTGATCGGCGGACAGGACGGCATCGACCGCATGCAGCGCAGTCTGATCGACCGTACGGTCATCGGCATGTATCGCGAGGTGCGGGAGCATCCAGAACTGGGCATGCCCACGCTCGCCACCCTGCATGACCGTCTCGCGGCTTTGAATGATCCAGGTGCCCGTGATGCGGCACGAGCATTGGAGATCTACGCGACCGGCAGTCTGAACGCCTTCGCCCATGCCACTGATGTGAATACGTCCAGCCGGTTCCTGATCTATGACGTTTCCGGTCTGGGAGCGGAGTTGCGTACGTTCGGTATGCTCGTCGTTCTGGATCAGATATGGAACCGGGTCGTCAGGAATCGCCGTCTCGGCCGGCGCACCTGGCTGTGGGTGGACGAGTTCCATCTGCTGTTCTCGAACCGGTATGCGGCCGAATACTTCCTGCGCCTGTACAAGCGCGCCCGTAAATGGGGTTTGTGCCCCACCGGCATCACGCAGAACATCGAGGAACTACTGGCCAACCAGGACGCGCGTCTGATGCTCGCAAACAGCGACTTCCTGCTGCTGCTGAACCAGACCGCCACGGATGCCGACGCCTTGTGCGAACTGCTGAAGCTGTCCGATGAGCAGCGGGCGTTCTTCACCGGGGTACAGCCCGGTCAGGGCATGGCCAAGAGCGGCACCGCGTTCATACCGTTCGACGGGCGTATCGATGCCGATAGCCTGCTTTACCGGCTGTACACCACGAAATTCGAGGATCGGAAACCCGAATGAGACCCGTCGTCCCAGACTCATTCCACGCCACGCGCAATCTCGTTCGGCCGAACGACACGATTCATGGCTTGAAGGTCCGTCATGTCAATGGACTCTCCCATGGTCCCGTGCTGGCCGGACTAAAACAGCCACAAACTATCATCAGGAACAGTGAATCCGAAGCATCGCACCCGATCGGCACAACAACCGTCAGCGCTTTGAACCGTGGTGTGAAAGCGACACGGTCCGTGCTTGAATCGCAATCGACACAGACGGAGACCAGCGAAAACGACAACCCGTTATCACCAATGGCCCCCGCCAGCCGGATACGCGACGGCGTGACCAGCATTATTCGCACAAGACATGCGGCAAGAGGTTCGGCGGCACATGCCGCGGCGGGAAGAACGGCTTCGGTTCGTGCCAGACGTGCGAGGCGTTCCGGCAAGACCGTACGATCGGGTGTTCAGGGGGCCAAATCCGCTGCCAGAGCTTCGGCGCAGGTTGCGCGACAGGTCACCCAGATGGTTTCTCGGACCGTAACGGCGGTGAAGGCCGGTGTCGCAGCATCGGCATCAACTGCGGTCAGCATTCCATTTTTATTGGGCGCAGCGGCGGTGCTGATGGTCTTCAGTCTGCTGCTGTGGTTCATCCCCACCGTTGCCGTCGGAGATGACGGAGGCTGCGAGGCCAGTGTGATCGAAGTCCCGGACGAGGCGAAGCCATGGGTAAGCGAGGCGGCTCGATCGAGCGGATTGAGCGCTGATTTCATCGCGGCGATCATGAAGCAGGAATCCGGTTTCCGACCGGATGCGTATGCCGACGACAGCAACGGCGGAACATGGGGATTGCTGCAGATGAACAGGAGCGTATGGCGCGGCGTGCATCCCGAAGGTGCCGATCAGACACCACCTGAAGGCATCACCGAGCCCATGGTCCACGCCCATTACGGCGGCATGTATCTGAAAAACCGCTTGGAAGGCGTCAAACAGCTCAAGGCCAAGCACCCGGGCATGCCGTTCGCCGAACTTGACGACCTGACGGCTTTGGTCATCGCCCATAACGCGGGCGAAGGCAACCTCATGAGGTACCCGGATATTCCCAACATCACCAAACGGTATCTCGACAACGTGAAGCCGGCGATTGATGCGGGAGGCGGCTGTTCGGCCACGGCAGGACGAACCATCGGCAAGCTCACGCCACCGTTGGTCATGCAGTCTGGCACGCTGAACGTGGATGTGGCGGCGACCGGCACGCCCGTGGGCAAGATCACCACCTATGAAACCGGCCAATGCACATGGTGGGCGGCCGCCCGCCGATTGCAGATCGGCAAACCTGTGGACGGTTACATGGGCGACGGCTGGATGTGGGCGTCAAGCGCCAGAAAATTCGGATACCCGACGGGCGGCGGCATACAGCTCGGCGACGTGGCGAGCTTCGCCAAAGGCTATCTCGGCGCAAGCGCCGATTACGGACACGTCGCCATCGTCGAGGAAATCAAGGACGACGGCAGCATCGTCGTCAGCGAATCCGGCGGCGGCCTTCCATACGCATGGCTCAGGACCCTTACCAAGGAGCAGGCCAACAATCCCAGCATCACTTACATCCACTAATCCCGAGGGAAGGAAGGAAGCATGCGCCGCATCAATCCCAAGCTTGACCCTTGCGAGCTTTCCGATCTTATGAGCGATTCCGCCAACTGGGATCTCCTCATGCAAATCCGCAATCATCCCAGTACATGGCCGGAACTCGACCAGTGGGCTGCGCATGCCATTGCAGACCCTGAAACCGCTGGGGCTCCACCGGAACCGTTGACAGACGGAAAACCCAAGCACCGGCTGCTTCCCATCACACCCATCATCGATGATGAGCTGCCTCGCGATGCACGGAACAACAGCACTCCCGTATCCAAGCTTGACAAACAGAAGGGAACGACGATAGACACACCAATGGGGGTAGGGGAACATGCCAAGGATGATGTGTCCTTGGCAGAAGATTCATCGGCTGACAGCACGGATGAGGTGGCCGTCCATCGGCATATCCCTTTTACCCACATCGCCGGCATCATGCTCGTTCTGGTCATCGCAGCAGGATCAGCCGCAGGCCTTGTCATGGCGAAGAAGAACTACGACCATCAGGCGGCGCTCACGTCATGCAATCACGCAATCAAGCAATCTGACATAGTGCGGATTGAATGGAACAAGGCATTGAAACAGGCGGAACCATATGCGAAGCTCCAGGATAAAGACGTGCGGGATCCCAAGTCTTTGGAACTGCTTGGCAAAATCATGCAATATCAACCATCGATCTCAACAGAAAATTGCAATCCGAGTCTGACGGCCGACCGTCTCGATCGCACTCGTGCAGAAATAGGGAGAGCGAATAACCAGCTCAGAACCCAGATCAGGAACCTGCATGACACAGTTGACACGGTCAAGGCATCACAGGAACAACAACAGATCGACAACGCACAGAACGCACTGAGCCAAACCATTGAAGACGCCGATAGGTTCTACAAAGAATCCGCGAACAAGGTCAGAGATAATGATACCCGTGCACTGCTCAATGGGCGGATCGCCCATGCGCGACTCATGATGCGCGACCATCAGAATCTTGATGTCTATAACAGAACCATACAAGATCTCAACGAGGTCATGCAAATCGTTCGGGATTCCATGACGACTGTAGAGAACGAGGAAATATCTGAGGCTGGCCGTTCGGATAGTTTCACACAGCCAGGATTGGATTCCCAATCGTCGAACCGACAGCCCGCACCATCATCGGAAGGCTTATCCTCGCCAGCCACGCAAGGCAATCCCACCTGGGATGTACCCAGGCAACCGGCAATCCCCTCATTCCCCGACCGGCTAGGATAATGCCACCTGCAGGAATGATCAGGAGATGGTACAGCGGTATTCGTCGAGCTTTCGGGCCGGTCAATCTCGACGACGTCGAACGTATCAGGGAGTATGCGGTTGAACTCGACCAATCTGCCGTTGGCAGTCACGGCCGGGCTGACAAACCTGACCAGATTAAAGCGATTCTAAAGAACAAGAAGATAAGGGCTATCCCACGGAATATATGGGATAGCCCCTATCTCATCAATTGCGGTGATTGTATTTATTAAGAACGCTGTTCGCGTATTCAAGATGAGATTCAGTCTGTTGCTTCATGAGCTTATCGCTCGCTATGATATCGTTCTTCTCCTTTAGTAATTTCCACGGAAAAATACTGTATTTATGAGACGGTTCGGTATATTCCGGAAGTTCAGGTCTTTCAAATTCAGTCAATCCGAATTCTCGCGAATTTGCCTTTTCGGTCTCCGCTGAGACTAAAGTCGCTAAATTCCAGACAACTTGATCTGCTTCCCACCGAGAATATGCAGCAGATACCTGGAACATCAGTATGCCTGTCATGCAGGCATATATCAAGGCAATGACTGATATAGCCTGACCCCATCTGTTACTCTTCATGCCATTCAGGCCCATTTTCTCAGTCATAACGATATTGAAGCCCATACCAGGTCATATTATTTTTCCCTTGCTTATGGGCATTCTGCAACGACTCCGTCAACGTGATTTGATGACGATTATCTTGCTTCTGATCTATGACTGGATTGGCTTTGCCGTCTTTTACGACTACACCCACGACGAACATAGCGTGATCGATTTCATTATTTGAGGTCCAATCGACATACAATATGCTGCCTTGCCATGCCTTCCAGACATTATCCAAACTGTCATAACTATGAGAATAATGCTTCATGTACGAATAATTGCTATCCGCATTCATCCAAGCACGTGTCGTCAGCTTGTCCGGCAACACAGTAGAGTAATTCCATAGCCGGGTCAGCGTCATTCCGCCTTCATGAAGAGCCTGCGAGACAAAATTTGCACAGTTAGCGCCAAAAGATGGATATGCAGGATTCATTTTATCTTCATACTCAGGACTCGTCCATTTATCGGCATAATTCATCGCCTTAATATAATTTACTCCGACGGAGTTGTCCCCGAAGGCGTATGCCTGAGCCTTGCTGAGCGCTTCACTCTCCAATGCGCCATTTTCATCCAAAGACGCGGGTGTTTTGTCTTCGGTCAGCAATTCATCCGGTGTATCGGCGTGTTTCTGTGAATCTTGTTCATCAATCACTTTATCGCTAATAATCGAATACCCTTGCTGCCCTCCCGCGTGTGCAAGCTCCATGACATGCGTAGAAGTCCAACTCTGGTCAAGATGGTTCGTTCGCTTACCATTAACATAAATAACAGTATCCGGGTCTGCGTCCAGGCTCACATTCACGGTCATATCTGCATCAATCAGGTACTTTCCATCATTTGATGATTGAATGTTTCTAATCGTCGGTATGACTTCAACATTCTTGCTGATAAGACCTTCTTCAGCCTGTTCCTCCGCAGTAAGTGGGACATTCAATTTGGACCTCGTACGCGGCGAATGATATTCAGCCAATAGTTCTTGCGAATACTGATGAAGCGTCTGCTGGATCTCTTGTGTCTTCGCATTGTCGCTTCCATACGCATATGCATTCGCAGGAAGCAACAAAGTCGGCACTAAAAGAGCAGTCAGCAGAGGAATAATCTTTTTTGCTTGCATTTAACACATAATGGCATCGAATTCAGGAGATAGGTAAGTATGCATGAGTTTTGTCATCTATAGATGACAGCCCCTTACGACGACATGCCACGAGTCAGTAAACGCATTGCACTAACTGGCGGGATGCGTCCTGGCTCATCTGCAGTGGGGGTTTCTGACGTTTTCGGACGCTGTGGTTAACTATCGTTGAGGCATCAGGGTTCAACAGCTTCGATCGCAATAGTTTGCTCGCCGAACGCAATCACAACCAATAATGCAGTCGATGAGATCGCATTCGGTTTGATCTTCCCGTGGTTGGATGTCATCTTTAGATGACATCCAACCACGGGAAGATCACTCTGCCATAGCAGAGCAGCATAATGGGCAGTGTCCTGATGGGCACAAGCAAAGGAGCTATAATGCAAACCACAAACCTCAAGAAAGCGCTTGCGGCAGCTGCCGTGAGTGGAATTCTGGCGTTCGGAGTACCTCTTTCAGCTCAAGCCGCGACGTACGACGTATGGGGACAACTGAATACCGGAGGGGCCCTTATCCAATATTCGACGTTCCGGTCTCATCTTGCCGGTAATGCTTCCCTGCGAATTTACAACAATGTCGGAACCTACAGCCGATTCGGACTGCGCGGCACGGATGGAGAGCAGAAAACAAGTTCTCTTCAATATAACGGTAGTGGTGGAGACCAGTCTTGGGGCTGGGTTGCCACAGGATCGTACGCCCTCAATGGCCGAATGGGAGCTCAAAGAGGGGCCGACAATTACTGGGCTGGAACTCTGAACTTGTAGATGACATCAGCCTTAGCTAGATAACCGTAGTTGGCTATGGAACGACTTATGTTCCATAGCCAACTACGGTTATGCAAAAGCATAATGAAAAGAGTCGTAATGAAGAAAACATTTGCTATGCTGCTGACGGTTGGAATGATGCTCGGAGTCGGTGCATGTGGTCAGAGTGCAACAAATAGCGCGGATACACTGACATGGGAGCAGTCAAATCAAGAATACAAGAAAACCACTGAGAACTTCCCCTTCGCGCTCTCTGACGGCGATCAGTTTCCCTCGGATATGACCAAAGCCACGAGCGACAATCAGCTCTACCAGAAAGGGTGGGGTGAGGGACAGGCTTATTTCTACTGGATCTGTTCAACCGAGAACAAGATATTGAACAACTCCGATGATGGCAGTGACCAGCAGTCGCTGAGCGAATTGGAGAAGGTAACCGATACCGATTGGTTCAAGACGTATTACATAGATGAAGACAATGTTTTTAAGAATGAGGTAATCGGCAAGGCACAGCTGGGAGACACCTCTATTATGCAACAGTTCTATGATTCCGATTGCACTTGGTACCGAGATGTAAACGGGTTGTGATTATGGCCAGATCTTACGGAAAGCTCCAGCGAATAATTAGCGCAATTTTGACAATGACCATCTTCTCCGCGATTACGGGATGCGCCTCTGATAATCAAGGATTTACTGAGAATGGAAGCAACAGTCAGTCGCAATCGCAAACACAAACAGTGACCGTTCGAAGAGGGAAAGTCATTCCCCTGATATCAGCGACTTCTGAGGTGCGCGTTTCGTCAGATTTCACTGTTTCCGCTTCCCGTCCAGGCATGTTTCACGGTTCCGTCACGGAAGGGCAATTGGTACAGACCGGAGACAAGCTGGGCGCTATCGATGATACGACGGTGACGACTCCTGTAGATGGCGTGGTCACATCAGTGGCGAGAGACAATTCCGTATCGGCCAATTACCCTCTGGTGGGAATACAGTACGGAGGATTGTCCACGGTCGTGGACGCATCGGTATTACTGCGATCGATAGGCACCGATACGGAGATAACAGGACGCTTCCAGGTCATGGACGGGCAGGGGCCAACCAATTGTGCCGCTGTCGTTGGCTCTGATGCGGTTAATACGACGGATACGTCTGGCATATCGGGGCCCACGGAAGGCACGCGCAATCTGCAATGTCTCTTTCCTAAGAACACCGCCGCTTTTCCCGGTCAGAGCGCAACCACAGCACTAATGGGCGTCGCGGTTGATGACGCTTTGCTGCTCCCAATCTCAAGCGTGTCAGGACGTCTTGAATCAGGAAAGGTATCCGTCGTGAAAAATGGCAAATCCAAAGTCGTTGCGGTGAAATTGGGCGTTTCTGACGGAAGTCATATCCAAATACTGAAAGGCCTCAATGAAGGCGACATTGTTTCTGCGGTCGCTCCGGGTCTGGCGGATGATGTGAACGAGAATCAATGACAGGAAAAGGCGAGTTCCGATGAATGACCGTATGCCAATCATACGATTGAGCAATGTAAGTGCCAATGTCCGACTACCTAACGGTGACAAACTCACAACCGTGCGAAATGCATCGGTCGAATTTGAAAAGGGAACTTCGACCGCAATCGTCGGAAAATCCGGCTCGGGAAAGACCAGCATAGCCTCTATCATCGGTCTGCTTAATGCGCAATTCTCAGGAACACTGGAGTTCAACGGCGAAAGCGTTGACGGATGGTCCGATGCTCGGCGCACGAAGTTCCGGTGTGCCCACATAGGATTTGTATTCCAAAACTACTCCCTTATTCCACATCTGCGAGTTATCGAAAATGTGGCACTTCCATTGGAATACAGCCGGAAATATACCAAAAGAAAAATGCATAGAAGGATTTCAAATGCGCTGCAGTCCGTCGGATTGTCCGATCGCGCCTCTGCATTCCCCTCATCCTTGTCTGGTGGAGAACAACAGCGGGTCGCGATAGCTCGTGCACTGGTCACAGGCCCGGACATCATCATCTGCGATGAGCCTACTGGCGCCCTTGACACGGAAACCGGAAACGCGGTCGCGGATCTTCTGTTTGACCGCGTCAACCAAGACCATACGACACTGATTCTTGTGACGCATGACCCTCAACTTGCATCGAAATGTCAGCGTCAAATCATCATGGAAAGAGGTGAATTGCATGCTCAAAATGATCATTAAAGATCTTCGTCTCTCTCCTATGCGATCGATTCTGACATCACTGTCCATGGCCGTTGGAATCCTGTCTCTCATCGCTTCGGTGCTTATCGGAACGACCGGAAAAGATTATCTGCAGACCATCAATGCACAACTTTCGGGATGGTCTCCCACATACACATTGACTGTCAAAGATGCGGGCACAAACTCGTCAAAAGCCAATGCCGCATTTTTGGACAGTCTAGAGCACAGTCAGGATGCGGCTATTGCTGCTGAATACCAAATATCCTCACTCGGCGTATACCAGCACGGCAAGATTCAGAACGCCACCTTCCTCATCGCATCTTCCAACCGTAGCCTCATCTACCCCAATCACCTGATTTCAGGAATCGGATGCCCAACCGACAACGAACAAACCCCACCTTGCGCGGTCGTCAACGAAGCAGCCAATAATCTATATACCGTCAACAACTCACTAACGATTGGACAATTCAACAGTATTTCAACGTTCAATGTGCGCGTCAGAGGCGTCGTGAGCGATGGATCCACTGAACCTGTGATATATATGAACCCAATAATGCTGCAGACGTTCTTTCCTCTGCTCTGGACCCCGAGCAGCATCACCTTGCGAGTACATCCCCATTCATTATCGTTCAACGAATCGGAGATCAAACAGCTCGTCAATGACATGCTCTTCGACACTGTCGGCGGCTCGGTGACAGATACGACCAGAACCGACAATGCGGAAAGCTATGATTCCATAGTAAGTTTCCTACAGGCCGCAACACTGGTCTCCGCCCTGCTATTGCTGATGGTATCCACTATAGGTATCATCAACATAGGCATGGCCGGTATCGAGCAACGAGCCCGCGAACTGTTGATACGGCGCGCTCTCGGGGCAACACGGCTTAGCATCGCCTGTCTCGTCGTAGGATCGTCCGTCATGCTAAGCCTTTTCGTTGCTTTAGGATCCATAATAATTTCATTGCTTATCGTAGGAACATTACCCGTATTATTGCCCGCAGCATCTATGGTTCAACTGCAATACCCCGTCTCTGCTGCTATTATCGCCTGCGCCGCTGCAGTTGCAACGGCCGCACTTGGAGCACTGGCCCCAGCTATCAAAGCAGCACGACTGCAACCAGCACTTGCTCTCCGCTGATATCGACGGTTGAACTTATGGTTGCACTACATCGCTTTCCTTGATTCGAATGGCGGAATCCCTCTGAGCAGGTATACGCACCGGCTGGTGGGGATCCGGCCGAGTTCGTCCGGAGTGAGGAGTTTGCGGGCGTTCTTGCGGGTGCTACGTGTCCAGCTGCCGTTGAGGCCTTTGGTTTCGCTGGTTTCGATAACGTCGATGGTCTGGTCTCCGAGCCGGTCGCTGATGTATTTGGTGGTGCTGGGTTCGTTGCCGCCGAGGAAGAGCTGGCTGTCGCAGTTGCCGGCGATGGTCTCCCAGTCATCCCGATAGAGGCTCTTGCCTTGGCTGACGGTCTGGAGGATGATGCTGCAGCTGATGCGTCGGCTTCGTATGGTGGCGATGAGCCTTACGAAGTTGGGGATTTTGCCGATGTTGGCGAATTCGTCGAGCATACAGTGCACGTCGCGGTCGAGCACGCCGTCAGGTTTGGCGTCGGCTTTGCGCACAAGCGTTTCGAAGAGGCATTGGTAGAAGACGCTGGCGATGAAGGAGAACGTGGCGTTGGTGTCGGGCAGTTCGAGGTAGATGATGCGTTTGCCTTGGTCGAGGGTTTCGAGCCGGATGTCGTCGCCGTCGAGGATCCGGCGTACCTCGCGCACTTGGAGTGGTGCGAGGTGGACGCCGGCGGTGATGATGATGCTTTTCTTGGTTTCGCCGGCGCCTTTGAGGAACGTGTTGTATTGGGCGCATGCGAACGCGAGCCCGTCGAGCATGTTCCGAGTTTCCTCGTCGTAGTCGTCGGGGTGTTCTCGCATGCGGTGGATTTCGGCTTGGGTTTCGGCGAAGAGCGCGTCGATGATGTATTCCTTGCCTTCATCTTGTTCGCTGGCTCCCATGCGGTCGAGGGTGTCGGTGACTTGGTTGAGGGTGGGGTTGTTTTCGGTGTAGTAGGTCCATGCGATGAGGGCGCATAGGAGTGCTTTTTCGGCGTCCTGCCAGAAGCTGTCTCCGGTTTTGCGGTCGCCGGTGGCATTGGTGACGAGGTTGTCGGTCAGGCGCAGGATCGCGGATTGGGGTTCTTCGGGATCGATGTAGCGCATGGGGTTGAACCGGTCGGATCGGTCGAGGTGGATGAGGTCGAGCGTGTTGACCCGGTAGCCGCGGTCGCGCATGGCGTGTTCCGTATCGCGTTTGAGTTCGCCTTTGGGGTCGGTGACGGCCCAGTTCATGTCCACGGACAATAGGTTGGGTTTGACGTAGTAGCGGGTTTTGCCGGAGCCTGATGAGCCAAGCAGGAGCGCGTTGAGGTTGCGCAGGGTGCGTCGCGTGTCTATGGAGAGCCGCTCGGTCGCGGTGAATCGAATGTTGTGGGATTCCACGGGGTCGATGAACGGTTTGATGTCCTTCGGGGTGCCCCAGTGGGCGGAGCCGTGTTCCTCGCCGCTGCGCAGGTTCAGACGCGCCGTGTACTTGTATGCCCAAATCAGCAGTCCGACGCCCATTGTGGCGAGCCCGCACAGCAGGTCGGTATGGTTCGTGGACAGGTGGAATGGATGGTACAGGTCGAGCCAGAACCTGTTCATCAGGTCGATCACGCTCGTGCCTTCATCCAGGTCGGTGCGTATCTGGTAGCCGATCTTGTCGCCCAGCCAGAACAGCGTGAACAGTCCCATGGCCGCGGGCAGTATGGCTTGCAGTCGTTTCATTGGTTTCCCCTGTCTCTTTCCGCGCCGCCGCGGTGCTGCGTCATGGTTCTTCGTATGTCATCTCCGACGGATGCTTCGGCCGATTGCGGAATTTGGCTGTTGATGCGGTGTTCGGCGCGGACGCGGATGTTCGTGAGTGTCTGTTCCCTGGTCCATGGCGGATCGTCAGTCGTCGGATGCATGACGGCGGCGTTCGCCGGCAAAAGCTCATCGCGCCCGAGTGTCGGCTGTCTGTTTCCCGCGTCGGCGGCGCTGGTGATGCGCGTGAGGCCTTGGCGGTTCTCGATGGTGTCGTCTCCGTCGCACATCGCGGCAAGGATGCGTCCCACTGGTGTTCCCGCATCGTAGAGGGCCAAGTTCCCGCGTGTGGTTGGAGCGCCGTTGATTTCCTCGCCTGCGTCGATGATGGTGATTGTTCGCGCCGTGTTCACGGGAGCGTGTCCTTGACGCTGGTGTGCAGGGCCATCTCGTCGGCCAGGATGTAGGCTTCGTCGGCGTGTTCCTCTTTGTGGATGATGCCGTGGACGATGAGCCGTCGTCCCTGCAGCGCGCCCTGTTCGCGCAGGTATGCCGCATGGTCTCCGGCCGCGTGCACGCGGATGATGAGCGGCGTGTCCAAGGTGCCGGCGTTCACGGTCAGGGTTGCCGTCGTCCTGCCGTCGCCATCGGTGTGGAATCTGGCGTCATCGGTGAGGATGCCGCGCGCATAGGCCTGCGGATGTCGGGCGTCGCTCATCGGCTTGGCCTGCGTTTTCTGGCGGGTTTGCCGATGTTCGGGGCTTTGCCTTGGACGGCGTTTATGGCGTCGCGTCCGATGGCGCGGGCGTCGCGGCCGCCTCCGGTGAGCGCGTCGGATTCGGCGCGGGCCTTGGCCACCCGGACGTGTTTGGAGGCGAGCGCGTCGAGGGCCTGCTCCCGTGCTGCCATGACCCGGATGCTCCACGGGTCCCGGTAGTCGTCGATCGGCTGGCTGATGCGGGTGCGGTCGGGCAGTTCGTTGCGTCGGGTCTTGCGGTCCACCGGGTAGGAGCGGCATGCGGGGTTCGCGGATTGGATGTAGTGGATTGCGGTGGCGAGGTCGGCGATGCGTTCCTCCGCCGTTTTGTCCATGTCGATGAGCACACGGCCTTGCACGTGTCGTTCGTCGCATACGGTGCGCGTCCACGTTTCGTAGTCGCGCACGTCAACGGTGTCCCGTTGTTCGCGGTCGTGCTGGTATCGCGCGGCGTCGAACCGGTAGGTGATGTCATGCGGGTGCACGTCGGCCGACCATTCGGGCAACGGTTCGATGGGGATCTCGCGCAGGGTGACGAGCCGGTACGGTGGTTCGATGTCCCCGTAGGAGCCTTGGGGCTGGAGGATGCCGAAGCCTTCCATGCGCAGCTCGTAGCCGAGGCGTTTGAGTTCGCCCTGCAGTTGCCGGTAGGCGGTGTCCATGGTGGTCATGCTGGTCTCCTCGGCGGCTTATCGGTTGCGGGTCTTCGTCCGGTCCGGCGTGGACGGATGGACTGTGGGGTCGTCGGCGCGCTGGCTGGCCCGTTGGCGTATGCCGTCGAGCACCGTGTCCCTGCCCTTCGACGTGTTCGGCTCTTCCTCTTTCGCCGGCCTGGGGTTGAAGGAGGTGATGGGTGCGGGCAGCGCGTATCCCTGGTCGATCGGGGTGATGCCGTCGGCGGGGTCGAGTTCGCCGGCTGGTCTGGCGCCCATGGTTTCGGCGAGTATCGCGGCTGCGTCGTCGCGCCCGGTTCGGTCGGCGATGATGCGTTGGAGGGTGTCCTCCAATCCGGCGCTGATGTCAGTGGAATCGGCGGGCATGATGCACTGGTAGACGGGCGCTCCCCAGTTCGTCGCCGTGCCGGCGAGCGTGTATTCCATGATGCGTTCGCCGGGTTCGAGCAGTGATTCGAGCCGGAACGGTTCCCGTGTTGGCATCTGGTCGGGATTGGCGTGTTCGGCTGCGTGTTCGGCGACGAGTCGGGCGAACGTAGCCGATCCTGAGGGCATGTCGCCGTCCAGCTGGTCGGCCACCGGTTTGATGAGATCCCGAACCTGTTGGCGCAGGTGTTCGTCATCGGTGTCGTTGGCCTGCATGATGTGTTCGGTGATGCGTGTGGCGTCGTCCGATTGCATCACGTTGTCGTGCGTGTCTCCCCAGCGTTCGATCATCCGCATTGCGTCGGCGGCCGTCGGCATCGTGGCGTCGAGGTCGGGCTCGTCGTCGGTGTAGGCGTCGATGATTTGCTTGAGTTCCGCGCCGGAATACCGTTTGGTGTCGGGGATGGTGGAGTCGAGCAGGAACCCGTGGTCGGCGAGGGTGACGTTGTCGTTGATGGCGGCGTCGCGCCCGTATTTCGCCACGTCGAAGTACATGCCGTATGGTCCGTCAAGGAGTTTCGCGAGTTCGGCGCTTTGGTTGACGCAATGCCAGCCGTACATCTCGTCCAGGTCGGGTGTGTTCTCCTGTGTGATGCCTTGCGGCGGGTCGTAGGTCATGTATTCGATGTCCTCGGATTGGACGAGCAGGTTCGCCAGTCCGATCGAGTCGTGCACGCCGTTCATGTCGGCTGCCAGCCGTACCGCCTCCAATGCTTCGGGCTGGTCTTGCGCGAAAATCCGGGCGGCTTGTGCGAGCGTGTTGAGGGCGTGGAGGTCTTCGTATTCGCCGGGCCGGTAGTCGAGTGCGGCGAGCAGTCCCGTGTATTCGTGGTCGAAGATGCCGTATTCCTCATAGGTGACGCCTCCTTGGCGTCCGATCTCATAGGCTTGCTGCGCGTCGAGAGTCAGTCCGACCTGTTCGGTGAGGAACCGGTCGATCCGCTGCTCGTCCGTGGGCAGGCGCAGCCATCCGCCGATGAGCGTGCCCTCGTTGTATCGGCCGAGGTTGCCTACCCATACGTTGATCGTCAGGTCGTCTTCCGCCATCATCGGCTCCTTGTCTGTGATTGCGTCTGCATTCTTGTCTGCGCGGTGGATGGTGTTTGCGCGCGGCGTTCGGCCCTGTCCTTGATGGCGTCGAGCGTCCGGCTCTTGCCGGCCGTTCGGGATTGCGCGGCCGCCTGTTCGGGGTTCTCCGGACCGGGTGATGCTGGCGGTTCCTCGCCGGTCCGGGTGCCGGTGGTGGCGGTGACCGGTTTGTTTTCGGCATGTTGCCTCGCGTAGGCCATGCGTTGCGCTTTGACGGCGCGGCACAGCTGCCATGCGTCGTCGATGCGCATGGTCTCGCGTTGTTCGCCTTTGCCGCGCCACAGTTCCACGGGTTCTCCGGGTTTGAAGCTGACGGTCACGTCGCGCCCGTTCAGTTTGGCGTCCCTCGCATGGTCGGTCAGGAAGCGGTCGAGCTGCCATCCGGTCAGGTCCACGCCGCGGATGCTGGTGCCTTGCGGTATCGCCACGCGCATCTTGTCGAACGTGCGCCCGTCCTTAGAGGTCATCCGGTACAGGTGCACGTAGCTGTTGGGGAAGTTCACGCGCGGCCAGATCTCCCTTGATCTTCCACCGGCCGCGGGTTGCGCCGTCTGCTCGCCGCCGGGCCAGCCGACGGCCGTTTCGTTCCACCTCGGCTTCGGGACCGGAGCCTGCGCGTTCCCGGGCTGTTCGGGCTGCCATAGCGTCGGCGTCTGCATGGCATCGGGCGTGTTCCATGATCGTGTGGCCTGCGTGCGGATGCGTTGGGCGATCTCGTCGGAGGCCTGGTCGAGGTCCGGCGCGGGGCAACTGAGCGCGGCGTCGGGCCATGCCTGGTTGTGGCGTCGGATCGCGTCATCGACGACCATGCGGGCGACCTGGCCCAGCCGATCGTCCTGCGGCATGCCGGCGGCCGCGTATTGCTCGCCGCGTCGTGCGATGTCCGCCAGGGCCTGCCGGTCGTTGTCGATGAGGTTGTCCATGAGCCAACGCGCGTTGGCTGAAAGCTCGGGCATGGCGGTGCTCCTTTCCGGTCATGGTCGTCGCGCATCCGCTCACCGGGTGCGGGTGCGTTGCTTCGAGGGCGCCGTGCGGCGTTGGCCTTCGATGCGTTTGCCGGCCCGCGTGCGGATGTCGTTCAGGGTCTGCTGCTTGGATTTGGGGCGTCGCACGCCGCCGTCCGGGGCGGGGATGTCCATGCGGTTCCAGTCCAGGCCCCGCGAGCGTGCAGTCAGGGATTCGATCGCGTCGGCGATGCGTCTGGCCTGGCCGGCCGGGTAGGTGAAGCGCACCGTGTCGTCGGCGACCTGTTGCGTGTGGTGGGGTATGTGGAGCCGGTCGAGCTGGTCGGTGATAATCGCGGCGTCACGGTCCCAGGGCACCGTGCGGAAGTCGAATCGGCCGTTCGATGGCGATTCGGCGTCGAAGGCGAGGCGCAGCGCGTCGTCGGATGGTTCGAGGAACGGGTTCGGCTCCTCCCGTTCCGGCATCGGCGTCGTCTCCGTGGGCGGCTGTGCGTGGTCGGTGTCACCGGGTTCGGGAATCGTGGCGGTCTCCTGTTGGGCGAGTTCCCGGTTGAGGCGTTCGACGATGCGTGAGACGACGTGGTTGACCTCGTCGGCGTCCCTGCCTTGGAAGTGGAGGAAGGTGCGGCCGGTGTCGCGGTCGTGCTCGATGTGGAAGGTGATGCCGGCCTTTTTCAGGTCGTGTTCGAGCTGTCGGGCGTATCGTCCGGTGACTTCCTGCACGTTGATCGGCTCGCCGGTGCGGTGCAGGGTTTTGCCGTCCACCTTGCCGGTGGTCCTGATGCGCCGTAATGTCTCGCCGGTGGCATGCACGCCGATGCCGAGCAGGTGCAGCGCCTTGTCGAGCCCGTATTTGGTCACGTCGATGATGACGCGTGTGCCTTGTTCGCTGACGCGCATCATGAGTTCCTGTGCCTGGTCCTCGGCCGCCATGGGATTCTCCCGTCATCCGTCGTGGTTCGTTGCGTTCCAGCTTCCGCCGGCTCACCGGTTCCTGCGGCGGACACGATGCCCGTCATCGCGGCGTTGCGCGCGCCGTGCGCCGTCGGAGCGTTCGTAGGTTGGCGTGGTGCGGGCGATGAGCCGGCGCAGGGCGAGGGCGTCGGAGGCCAGGCCACAGGTCTCCTGCTCCTCGATGGCGAGCTGGGCCTCCAGTCCCGTGGCGTCGGCTCCCTGATCGTGGTTGTCGGCGATGAGCGCGATCAGGGCGCGCATGTGCTTCGCGTTGCGTTCGACGGAGTCGGTGAGTCGGCCGAGCGTCGCCAATCGGCCGTCGCCTTCGTCGATGACCTGGGCGAGCACTTTGAGCTCGCGCAGGCTGTCGGCGAGCCGGTCGCAGGCGATCGCCTGACGCAGCGCGCGTCCGTTCACGCCGGTCATGTCCCGGCCGTCGAACCGTTGCCGGCAGTAGTCCTCAAGTCGCAGCGCGGGCCGTGCGAACCATGCGTACAGGCCATCGCAGTCCGTTGACCGCACATAGCCGCCGTTCTCGTCGGTGAGCACCTGTCTGACGTCGTCGGACAGGTAGGCGTGCCAGATCCTTCCGTCGCGCACGAGCCGGTCGCACGGCATGGTCAGGTGCAGGCGTCCGTGCGTGCCGGGCACCCGAACGGTCACCGCCGTATCCGTCCGACGGGTGATCATGGCCTCGTGGAAGGTGATCTCGCTGAGCGTGCGCCGGTGGATCTTGCCCATGATGGCGAGCATGTTGTATGCCACGCCCAGTCGCCGGTCTCGGATTCCGCGAGTCTGCCCGCATGGCGTGTAGGTGATGCGTCCGCCGCGCACGGTCGCGTTGACGCCGAGCGTCGCGAGTTCGCGGCGGAAGCCCGCGAAGTCATGGGCGTTCATGCAGGCCGTGTCGATGCTGGTGCGCAGCCGGTCCTTGAGGTTGCCGCCTCTGGCGCTCAGGTGGAGTTCCCCGATCGACGGGGCCACGCGCCCGGACTGTTCCGGCATGAGGGTGTGCAGCCCGTATTCGCGGCACAGCCGGTCGCTGATCTTCCGCCATTCGCCTAGGGTTCCTTTCCTCAGACGCAGGGCCTTGCCCGTGATCCGGTCTGCCGGGCAGATGAGGATGTGGTTGTGCATGTGGGACCTGTCGGTGTGGGTGGCGATCACGTAGTCGTGCGTACCTCCGGTGATCTCCCGGACGAACCGTTCCCCGATCAGATGCGCCAATCGGGGCGTGACCTGGTCGGTGGGATCGAACGATTGGATCACATGCAGCGCCAATACGGCGCCCCGTCGGCGTGAGCCGCCTTTCGTGGCGTCCAACGCACGTTCGAAGCCGCGGGCGATGGACTCGGCGTCCGTGATGTCATCGCCGACGGTGGTCGAGGCCCACCGGTAGCCGTCGGTCTTGGCCGGGTTCGTCACGTAGACGATGCTGCGGGCGAGCGTGCTTTTGATCTTGCCGATCTTGACTACAGCCATTCGGGCACCCCTTTGGGGTCAACGTCGGTCTCCACCCGGATGCTCAGGCCTGCGACCAGCCGTTCCGCTTGGCGCAGCTCGTCGAACACGCGCGAGAGCATGGCCAGGTCCGTCTCCCGCGTGGTGTTCGCGTGACGGGCGATCTGGTTGACGTTGTTGCCGATCCTCGCCAGTTGGGCGCTCACGTCATGCAGGTTCGCAGGCACGGTGATGTTGACTCGGTGGGCGCATCTGATCCGGTTGCGGGCGAACGCCATCCACCCCACGGGCCTGAGTCCGGCTTGGATACGCTGACGGTTCTCCACTTTGAGCGAGTCCGCCACCCACCGCCATTCCTCCTCGCTGAACGTGACCGTCTTGCGGATCGTCCTGGAACGGTTGCCTTTCCAGCCCATCGGCGCCTCCTCATATCGGGTTCCACGGGTGTCCCGCGATCGGCCCCGAGCTTCGCGGGGCCGCGCCGGTGTACGTACACCGGCGATGCTTGCTACACACCAACCGCCCCTCCGGGGAGGGGATGGTTGCGCACCGGTCAGTTTCGCCTTGACGCCACGCCATGCGCGGCGGACTTCAGGTCACGTTTCGCATGCCGACGCCGGTTCCGTTTCGTGTCCGCCGGCATCATTGCCGGCATCGTTCTACGATGCGGGGCAGTGAAGAACAATCACCGTGAGGAGACCGTCATGGCGAAGCCGAGGGAACGCAACCGGGCGATGCGCGCCATCGCCGACAACGCATTGGATGCCGAGTTGGAGGCGCTTCGGCGCAAACGCGGCGAACTGTCGCGTTTGGGTATTCTGCTGGACGATATGCGTTGGGCCGCGGAACGATTCCGTGACGCCGCCCAATCGTTCTGCGACGACCATCACATGCCGCGTGCCCAGCTCGTGCGCACGCTCAGGATGGAGCCAAGGGAGACGGGCATGGCGTTCCATGCCGTCACGCCCGACTACGGGCAGGCCAATCCCGCCGATAGTCACGGCGAAATCCATGATGGCGAGGATTCGGCCGCCGAATCCGACGGCCGACCGGCATCCGCTGTCGGTACGCCGGAGATTGCTCTGACGGAAGGCAATGATGCAACGACGAATGCGGCCGATGCTGGTGATGCCAGAGAATCCGGTTCGATTGGATTGGACCCGGAGGGATTGCGATTCGGTTTCCCGCGTCTTGGCGGCTACGCTGGATGACATTGGCTACATACGGGAGGTGGCGGCGATGCCGATGCTGCTGGTGATGCTTGGCCTGTCGCTGGCGACGGGCGTGATACGCACGCTGATGCGGGGCGTGGCCTCGTGCCTTGCCCTGCTTGCGCACCCGTTGCGGCTCGTGGTGTTCCTCGCGAACTCCGTGTTCACGGCGTTCGCCATGCTGTCGGGATTGCTCATGCTGGCGTTCCTGCTCATGCATTTCCTCGCCGGCTCAGACGCTCCGTCATTGGACGGCTCGTTCGCGTTGATCGTCGCCGCATTTCTCACGGCCGTGCTTGCGAGCATGCTCATGGATTGGTGCGACGCGCGGCTCCGACGACGCTCCTCCCGCCACGGCTGAACGTCACCCGCCGCCGATTGACTCCGGCAGGTGCGGGCGCGCATGCGCCGTCACGTTTCGCCATTCGCGCCCGGAATGGGGCGGAACCCGTATTCCGTTTCCGCCCCGTCCGTCGCTTATTCGGCGTCGTCCGGCTCGCCGGATGCGTCGTCGACTTGCGACGTCCCATCGTCGTCCGGTTCGCTGTCCTGCCCTATGCCGGTATCCTCGCCATTACCGTCGTCATCGATTGGTACGAGGGAGCCGTTGAGGGCTTCGGCTTCCGTGTCCGAGGTGCGGTAGCCGAGTGTTTCCAACGCCTCGTACAACGGTGCGGCGTGTTCCGCGATGGTCGCCGCGTCACGCCACGTTTCCCAACTGACGCGCTCTTCGGCCAAGGCGTAGAGCAGTCCGAACGCGGCCCGTTGCGGGTCGCCGGCAATCATCGCGGTGACGGACTCGCGTAACGGGTCTTCGGCCTCGTCCTCCGGCTTTGCATCATCGGCGTCGTCGCCCGCCGTGCCGATGCCGGTGATTTGCTCCCAGACGTCCTTGGCATGACTGTTCCATTGGTCGAATCCCTCGGTGAGCGTATCGAGCGCGAATCTCGCGGACAGCAGGGCGACGGCCTTGCCGATGCCCTTCGGCTGGGATTTCAGTTCCATGAGATGCGCCACGAACGCGATGCGCAAATCACGGCTTGCCCGCGCGAACTCTTTGGCCGGTGCCGTCTCGCGTTCCTCGCGTTCCCGTTCCTCTCGCCAACGCGCCTCCCGCGCCTCGCGGGCCGCGGTCTCGGCCTCCTCGTCCACGGTTTCGTACAGGGCGATGCCGCGCGCCCATGACGCGCCTTCGGCCCGTACTCCCACGACGGGCGTGGCTCCGTCATGGGAGTCGCGCCATGCGTCGATGGCCTTGGCGATGTCGCCCGTGGTCAGCATCGTGGTGCGACGCAATCCCTTTGGCGAGTCATACCAGTTGTCCGTGTTCGGCTGTTCGTCGGCCGCGTCGATGCCCATGCGTTTCAGCTCGGCTCGCGCCGTGTCGAGCCATTCGCGCCATGTTCGCTCCTGCCGGGCGTGCTTGACGGCCATGTTCCAGTTCTTGCCGCCCGCCGCCTCGGCGAGCCGTTCCTGAAGGTCTGGATGCCGGTCGAAGTCGGCGATGGTCTCCCAGTCGTCGATGCTCAGCTGGGCTGTTCCGGCCTTGCTTCGCGCGCTCTCGCCGATGGCGGCTATCTTCAGGCGTCGGCGCACCAATGACGTGGAACGGCCGGTGCGTTGCGCCGCCTCGTCCACGCCCACGCCCAAATCGAGAAGCCCCTGATAGCCGTCGGCCTCCTCGATGACGGTCAGGTCGGCGCGCTGGCTGTTCTCCACGAGCATGAGTTCGCGCTGCTCCCGTTCCGACAAATCGGCCACCACGGCGGGCACCCGGCTCAATCCGGCGAGTTTGGCGGCGGCGAGGCGGCGATGCCCGATGACGAGCAGGTAGCGTCCCTGCGGCGTGGGAGTGACGAGCAGGTTTTGCCGGATGCCCTGCGCGCGTATCGAATCCGCGAGTTCCGACACATCGCCCACGTCGCGGCGCGGGTTCGCGGGGTTCGGATCGATAAGTTCCATGTCCAGCATGACGATGTTCGATTCCTCCATGCCTTCGTCGGCCGCTATGGGACGTTCGATGATTGCGGTTTCCATGATTGTCTCCTTGAAAAAACAGATGATTGGGGATTGGCTGGGGCTTCCGGAATCGGAAGCCCCAGCCAGATGAATTCACGGCCGACGCTCAGTGGCGGCGGCGTTCCGTCCACGCGGGGCGGATGCCGTGTTCGCTGGCCGCGAGCACGAGGGATGCCAGCGAGCAGTCGTCGTCCAAGGCCAAGGCCTTGAGCGCGCGCACCGCGGCGGCGGTCGAACGGTCGGCCATCCACAACAGGTACGCGCACGACGCCATCGGCTGTGCCTTGTATCCGTCCGGGGCGTCGGCCGTCACCGATTCCAGCAACGCCGTCGCGCGTTCCCCGCGTCGCGTGTCCGGCTGGTAGGCGGCGTCCTTGAACGCCCGTGACAGTTCGCGCATGACCACGGCCGCCGACTCCATCGAATGCGGCTTGGCGTACAGCATGTGCAGTTCGCCGCCGTCCATCTCGCGCAACGCGGCGAGTATCAGCGCGTCCCGCATGCTCAGGCACTCGGTCATCAGCACCGCCAGCGTGGCGCGCTCCTCATGGGAGAAGCCTCCCTCGTCGCGCGACAGCAGGCCGTTCCACCTGTCCATCAGGGGCGCGAACCACTTGTCGGCCGCTTCCGCCGGCCCAAGTTCACGCCGGTCCTGAAGGAACCCGTCGCGTACGCGCTTCGCCAGTCCGGTTCCCGCCGTGCGGGTGTCCACCATGTCGTTCATGTCCATCGGTCCTTTCCGTGTGGTTTCCATTGCGGACACCACCCGCCTGCCATGCGCGCAGGCGGAGAGACCGGAGGCGTGGACCGCGACGATCCGGGCCGTAGCGAAGACGGCATGCTGGTTCGCCGTCGCAGCGCAGGCACGGGAGCGGCGCGGGACACGGCGCAGGGAACGCAGACGGAGCGCATGGCATGCTGGTGGTGGCCGCAAACCCTTCGTCAGATTCCGCGCGGCCCACCGCCGCGAGCATGCGAGCGGCCAGACAGCACGGTCATGCGCGCAGCGCATGGCCCGGGGCCGCGTTCCCGCGCCGATTGCGGAGAGTATGTCGAACAGCCCCGCCTGGAGCATTCTCTCCACAAGCGGCGCGGATGTCATCTATAGATGACATAGCATCCCAAAACGAACTATCAAGAAGACACACCTGGCATCATTTGACGTAAATCAGTTTCATTTACAGGAGGGGATATGACTACTGATTCTTCCGACAAAAGTGCGCTTTTTGATATCCACACAGCACCAGCAAAAGCGATGAAATATCTACGGGAATTTGACGAAGCTGTTCAAAGCAAGGGATTTCCGTGTATTTTTGCACCATTGGCGTTCCGACACAATGATTTATTGTTTGGTCTTGCTGATATTTCAGCAGGATATCAGCAAATAGTACTGTTGTTCAATGCGGCAGTTCAATCAATCATGAAAAATTCGAATCAGACAATTGTTCTTTGGATTGAAGGAGCGGGTACCAATAATCTTGAAGAAGATAAGAATTTAGCTTCCGCTATTCTCAAGGAACTACTAACAGCGGATCAGACACCTTGGCCTGCTTCCGCACCTACCAATCCAAACGATCCCAATTGGGATTTTTGGTATGGAGGTGTTGATTTCTTTATCAATTTCAGTACCCCACATCACGTTAAACGCCGTAGTCGCAATCTAGGAAGTGCTTTCACGCTGGTAATTCAATCGCGATCTACTTTTGACCATATTGGTAAGAACCCGATGCAGATACGTCATCGTATTCGTGAACGTATTGCACAATATGACGCAATTTCAATTTCCCCGGCTTTAGGAGAACACGGTAACGCTCCGGAATTGCCTCAGTTCTTCCTAGGCGACGATAATATCGAGGCATCCATGCTGCTGACCGAACAGGATATTCTCAGCCGAATCAAGCGATGAAATCTATAAATACCCGAGACAAAATACTGCTCGCAACAGGCATGGTGACAGTCGGCTCGTTGGGCATCCAGACCTCTTCGTCCCTGTCGGCGTCGTTGTTCGATGCGTTGGGGCCGATTCCGGTCAGTTCGATGCGTATGCTTGTCGCCGCGGTCGTCATGCTCGTGCTCATCCGTCCGAAACTCGCGGGCCGGTCGAAAGGCGAATGGTTGGGCATCGTGGTCTACGGGCTGGCGATGGCGGCGATGAACATCTGCCTGTATTCGGCCATCGACCGCATCCCGATGGGTGTGGCCGTCACCTTGGAGTTCCTCGGCCCGTGCGTGGTCGCTCTGGCTGGTTCGCATCACTGGCGCGAGGGATTGTGCGCGGTGGTCGCGCTGGTAGGTGTCGGGCTGATCTCGTTCACGCCGGGAGGCTACTTCAACCCGGCGGGTTACCTGTTCGCGTTGGGGTCGGCCTGCTGTTTCGGCCTGTACACGCTGTTTGCGGACAAGGTCGGCAAGGCGGGCACGGGACTGGACGGGCTTGCCCTGTCGGTCACGGTGGCCGCTCTCGCCACGCTGCCGGTATCGGTCAGCCGTGCCATGCATGCGACGCCCGCCCAATGGGGTGTCATCGCCGCGTCGGCAGTGCTGGGAGTGGCGATTCCCTACACGATGGACACGCTGTCCGGGCGCATCACGTCGGCGCGCGTGGTCGGCACGCTGTTCTCCATCGACCCTGCCATGAGCGTGGTCGTTGCCGCGCTGATCCTGCGTCAGACCATCACCCTGACGGCCGTATTCGGCGTCATCGTCGTCTCCCTCGCCGGCGCCTTGCTCGTATGGACAGCCGATAAAGCGTAAAACAAGCACAAGTGGCTGGCAAGAACAAACGCCTCCTGTCAGCCACTCTATTCCATCATTGAACGCTAAATCCTTGATCTGCGGCATAGTTCTTTAAAGCCTTTTGCCACTTGTCGGTGGCAGCCTTGAAAGTCTCCTTGCCGGAGAAGAATAATCCCATATTGTCGTTGTAGATGGAGCGGGCGTAGGGCTCGAAGGGCAGGAACTCCCATTTGCCGGTGACGTCCTTGGCGGCCCGGGAGAAGACCTCGTTGTATTTCTGCCCTCCGAAGAACTCGTTGTCGCTGCCGTCAGCGTTTCTGAGCGTGGTCTTGGCGAGGAAGTCCTTCTGGTTGAGGGTCTTGGTGGTGGCGGGGAAGCTGCCGTTGGATACGCGGGCGTCGATGCCCTCGTCGTTGGTGGTGACGTATTCAACGAACTTCTTGGCGGCGTCGAGCTTACTGTCGGGAATCTTCTTGGTGATGGCCAGTCCGCTGCCACCGTATTCGCCGTTGATAGGCGTACCGTCGATGGTGGGCAGGAGGGCTACGCGGAATTTGCCGGTGGCTTGGGGCACGCCCTGCAGGAGGTTGTTGGCCATCCATGCGCCGCTGATGAGGCTGGCGATGGAGCCGTCGCCCAGTGACTTCATCCAGTCGTCGGTCCAGGTCTTCGTGTGGACGTCGATGAGGTCTTCGTCACGCAGCTTCTGCCAAAGGTTCATGAACCGCTGGGCACCCTTGTCCTTGGTGATATTGATGGTCAGTTTTTCGTCGTTGAGTTTGTAGGCGTGACCGCCCATGGCCCACATCATCGCGTTGAACAGGCCGGCGTCGCCGGAGTCGGAGATGATGTAGGAGCCGGTGGCGCGGATCTTCTTCGCGTCCTCGTAGAACTCGTCCCAGGTGGTCGGCGGTTCGTCGATGCCGGCCTGGTCGAACACGTCCTTGTCGTAGAAGTAGGCCATGGGGCCCGAGTCGGCAGGCATCGCGTACACGCCGCCGTTGATGTTCACGGAGCTCCATGTGCCGGGGGTGAACGTGTCCTTGAGCTTAGTGGCATCGTAGACCTTGCTCAGGTCCATGAGCGTGTCCGAGTGCACGAACTGCGGGATGGCGAGGTATTCGATCAGGGTGACGTCGGGCAGGCCGTTGCCGGCCTGGGCCGCGTTGTTGAGCGCTGTGTAGGTCTCTTCGGTGCTGCCGACGTTGCTTACCTTCACCGTGATGTCGGGATTGGCCTTCATGAAGATTTTGGCGGCGCGATCGATGCTGGCGTCCCACGACCATACCGTCAGTTCGGTCTTGCCTGATCTTGCGGTTGTGTTACCGCATCCCGCGAGAGGGATGAGCAGGGCTCCGATGACGGCCGTGGCTATGGCTGCGCGTGTGGTGTTATTCATGTTGGTCTTCTTTCCGTGCTCGACCGTCTTTGGCCGTATGTCGCAACTATTTTGTTTGGATGTCGAACATGATTATGTACAGAGATGGGAAACTTGTCAAAACACCGGGGTTTTCATATTGTCAGTCCCCTGATGGGTGTTATTCTGAAAGCCGTTCGAGGATGACGCCGGGATGTCCGTCCCGATAATGTGATTCCGCATTTCCGCAATCGTCTCACCCGAGGAGGGCTCCCATGTACGCTAAATCCAATCCCAGCGACGCAAGGGCCAACAACCGTAGACTGTTGTTCCGGCTGCTGTTCCCCGACCGGCAACTGTCGCGCGCCGATCTATGCAAGGAGACGGGGCTCTCGCGCGCCACCGCCACGGATGTGACCGGCGAGATGATCGACGACGGCCTGCTACGTGAACTGGGGTCGGGGAAACGGGATGGCCGCGGCAAGCCGGGCACCTTGCTGGCCATCGACACGGACATGCTTCGTCTGGTGTGCATCGATCTGTCGCGCCCGTATGTGATGACCGGCGCCGTGATGGATCTGCGGGCCAGAATCGTGGAGCGTCGCGAACGTGTGCTTGATGATGGCGATCGGGTCGATCTCGACGACGTGCTTTCGCTCGTCGGTCAGATGATCCGGCTTGCCGGTTCGGGGTTTGTCGGCATCGGCGTCGCAGTCCCCGGCGTGGTCTCCGGTGCGGGGAGGGTGATCTCCAGTTCCAATCTCGGCTGGGACGACGTGGAGCTTCGCGACATGCTCGAAGGCGAGTTCTCGTTGCCGGTCCGAGTGGACAACGACGCGAACGCCGCACTGCTCGCCGACCGCTTCCTCGGGCACGGCAATCCCAACTGCCTGCTCGTGCAGATCACCCGGGGCATCGGTGCGTCGGTGCTGCTGAACGACGAGTTCGTGGATGGCGACGACCATGCGGCCGGTGAGATCGGCCATGTTGTGATCGACCCGAATGGTCCGGCATGCACCTGCGGCAAGCGCGGCTGCCTGGAGACCTACGTCTCCGCCATCGCGTTGCGCGACCACATCCGCAGGGATCCGAATCGGCGCGCGGACATCCTGGCCGAGGCTGGTGCGAGGCTCGGCGGAGCTCTGGCCATGCCGGCGAGCCTGCTGAATCTTCATGACATCGCCGTCTACGGACCTCCCGACATCGTCGGCGAGACGCTGCTCAATGCATGCGACGAGACCGTCAACTCCTTGTCGCGGAACGACTACCAGAGCGGTATGCGGGTGCGTCGGTGCGAGCTCGGCGACGACGCCACTCTGCGGGGGCAGGCGGTCTCCGTGCTGCGCGAGATCGTGGGCAGGCGCGGGCTGTCCGCGGCGGCCTCGTCCTGACGCCACGTGCGTCCCGCCGCCAGGTGCGCGTGGCGTGGTGTATCATCGCTTCCCGAATCCAATATGTAAGGATTCCGAACATAATGGTGGGCGGACGAAACAGGAGTCCGCCCTCGGGAACGGAGATCGTCATGACGATGAATGCCAGTGGTACGCCGGAAACAGAGAACCTGCGCGTCGGCGTGGATGTCGGCGGAACGAAGATCGAGGCGGTGCTGACCGTGCGGCCGGCACGGTTCTCGCATCCGCGCGCAAGGCAGCCCGGAAAGGCGGTGACGAGGTCGTGGAGGATGCGGTCGCCATCGTGCGGCAGGTGGCCGGAATGCGGTTCGATGAGGTGAGATCGGTGGGCATCGGCATCCCCGGGCTGGTGCACCGCGACACCGGGCGCGTGGAGAACGTGGTCAATCTCGGAATCGAGAACCTGGAGCTGGGAGGTCGCGCATCCGGCATGCTCGGCCTTCCCGTGTGGGTGGACAACGATGTGAACGCCGCGGCGCTGGGAGCCTATGGAACACTACCCGACCGACTCAGGCACGGCAGGATGGCGTTCGTCAACCTAGGGACGGGGCTGGCGGCCGGCTTCGTCCGCGCCGGTCTCGTCGAACGCGGCGACACCGGCGCCCTCGGGGAGATCGGCCACCTGCCGGTGGACCCCAACCGCATGGCGTGCAAATGCGGTCAGCGCGGATGCCTGGAGACCGCATGCTCGGGAGGGGGCCTGCGGCGCATGTGGCCCGTCGCGGATCCTCCGCTGCCCGACAATCTCGCGAGGGCCGACGGCGGCGATGGCGAAGCGGAACGGGTTCTCGGCATCGCGCTGCATGCCCTCGCCGACGTCGTGCAGATCGTCGCCCAGGCCGCGGATCCTTCGGTCATCGTCATCGGAGGCGGTGTTTCCCGCGCCGGGTCCCCGTTGCTTGATGCGCTGCGCGGGGAACTGCGCAACAGGGAGGCCTCCAGCGGATTCATCGCGGGTCTGCGGCTGACGGAACGCCTGCGGCTCGCCGATGCGTCGATTCCGATCGGCGCGCTCGGAGCGTCCCTCATCGCCTGCTGACCAGACCCCGGTGCCGACGGACCATCGGCGCGCCGAAACCAGATTCACCAATCTCCAACAGACGGGGTGCACCACATCCATTATTTTGTTCGACTGACTTGCAAAAAAGGTTAAGGCGTCATATCCTTGGCTCTCAAGGAGGTTGAAACCAACTACAGGAATTACGCAAGGCTTGCTAACAAAATATCCGGTCTTGCTGCGGCGCGATGCCCAGAAGTGGTGTGGCGTCATGTTCCTCGGTATCGCTACGGACGTCGGCGACGGCGTCCGTAGCGGCATCGCCCGTGCATGGCAGCGCGGGCGGATACGGACCCGGGGCCGTCGTGCGCAGCGGCACGTCGCGCCATTCCTCCGAACGACGGCGTCGGGCAGGCATTCCAGGAAAAGGAAACCATCATGAGAACGAAGAGGATTTCAGCGGCCATCGCCTTGGCGGCCGCGTCGGCGCTCACCCTGTCGGGATGCTCGATGGGAGCCCCGTCCGGCGGCTCGCAGCAGGATGCGTCCGCAGGCGGCAAGCTGACGGTGTGGATCATGCAGGGCGACCAGAGCGAGGACACCATCAAGGCGATCAACGAGCGGTTCACCAAGGAGACGGGCGTCAAGGTCGATGTGCAGACCCAGGTGTGGGCCGACATCAATACGAAGGTGACGACCGCGCTGTCCACGGACACGCCGCCGGACGTGATCGATCTGGGCAACACGCAGGTCGCAGGGTTCGCCGTGAGCGGCGGTCTGCTGGATCTGACGGACAAGGCCGACGACATGAGGCAGGGGCACACCTGGCTGTCCGGCCTTGAGGAGCCCGCCACCATCGACGGCAGACTGTACGGCATCCCCGCGCTGGGAGCCGCCGGCGCCGTGATCTACAACAAGAAGATGTGGTCCGCGGCCGGAATCGACAATCCTCCGAGCACGTACGAGGAGCTTGAGACCGATCTCCAGAAGCTCCGGGACGCGAACACCGACAAGGACTTCTCCCCGTTCTATATGCCGGGGCGTGACTGGAAGTCGGCGGCACGGTGGATCTGGGATGCCGGCGGCGACTTCGCCGAACAGCAGTCGGACGGAACCTGGAAGAGCACCCTGTCGAGCGACAAGTCACTCAAGGGCATCGACCAATGGCTGGAATTCCAGCACAAGTGGTCCTCCGAGGCATCCCGCTCGCTGGACACCGGCAACCCCGACTTCAGCCAGCTGCTGGCCGAAGGCAAGACCAGTGCGATCCTGAACAACAGCGCCGGCATCCGCACCATCCAGCAGTACAACCCCGACCTCACGACCGACGATCTGGGATCGTTCCCCATGCCCGGCGCCAGCGGCAAGCTCCAGCCGGCGATGATGGCCGGATCGGTGTGGGGCGTCGCGCAAAAGAGCAAGCGCCAGGAGCTGGCGCTCAAGTGGATCAAGATCGCCGCAAGCCCCGAGATCCAGAAGGACTACGTGTTCGCCAAGGACGGATGGATGCCCAACTACGTCGAAGGCCTCGACGAGGTCATGAAGTCCGCGGACTTCCCGTCCTACCTGACCGGCTTCTTCGAATCGGCGAAGGACACCAAGGCCACACCGGCGTCCCCGCAATGGCTGACCATCGAGAACGACAGCTCCCTGAACTGCTTCGGAGACATCGCCACCAGCGCGACCACGGCCAAGGCCGCGGCCAAGTCGTTCGACGAGCATGCGGACTCCCTGTACGCGAAGAAGTAGGGGAAGCGTGATGAGCAATGCGCAATCGACGGCTGCCGCCGTCCCCGTGGTGAAGCGGCGTCGCAATCTGACGCCCCTGTGGCTGCTGACGCCCGCCGGCGTGATCATCGTCGCGCTGGTCGTGGTGCCGTTGATCTTCCTGGTCTTCACGTCGTTCACGGACTTCAACCAGAAGACCCTGTTCACGGGCTCGTTCAACATCGTCGGGTTCGACCAGTACGAGAACGTGCTGACCGACCCGGAGTTCTACAAGTCGCTGGCCCGCACGTTCGGGTTCGCGGCCGCCCTCGTGGCCGGCAGCGTGCTGATCGGCATGGGCGTGGCCCAGCTGATGACCAAATTGGGGCCGGTGATGCGCTGGCTGGTCACGTTCGTGCTGATCTTCGCGTGGGCCATGCCGAACGTCGCCTCGTCGGTGGTGTGGAAGTGGCTGTTCCAGCCGGGGTACGGCGTGGTCAACTGGCTGCTGACCCAGACCCGGCTGTTCGGCGACGTGACGAACCTGTCGTGGACCGACAACACGTGGCTCGCGTTTCTGGAGATCTGGCTGCTGGTCGTCTGGCAGGCCGTCCCGTACATCGCGATCAACCTGTACGCGGCGACCACGCAGGTGGACAAGTCCTGCCTTGAGGCGGCCCAATTGGACGGCTGCTCGAAGCTGCGCTGCTACTGGCAGATCACCGTGCCGCTGATCAAGCCGAGCCTGATGGTCATCACGATGCTGTCGGTGATCTGGGACTTCAACGTGTTCAACCAGATCTGGCTCGTCTCCCAGGGAGGCCCCCGCGAGACGACCGCGACGATCGGCATCTTCACCTACAAGAAGGCGTTCGTGTCGTTCGACATCGGCACCGGCGCCGCCGCGAGCGTGCTGGTCACGCTCATCCTGCTCGCCCTGACGAGCGTGTACATCCGCTACCTGCTCAAATCCGGGGAGGACCTGTGACCATGAATAGGGCAACCGCAAACCACGGCATCGCGCCGCGCGCCAAGCGCAGCGCATCGGCCGAGCTGCGCCGCGTCGGCACGATCGTATTGGCCGTCGCGTTCTGCATCGTGTGGATCTTCCCGGTCTACTGGATGTTCGTCACGTCGATCAAGCCGCGCAACCAGATCATGACCGCCACGCCCGTGTTCTGGCCCGCGAAGCTGTCGATCGACAACTTCATGGTGGCCGTCACCCAGACGTCGTTCCTGACGAACCTGAAGAACAGCGTGATCGTGACCGCCGTGTCGATCATCCTGTCGATCATCCTCGCGTTCTTCGCGTGCGCGGCCCTGACCCTCTACCGGTTCCGCGGCCGCAAAGCGATCATGGTGTTCGTGCTGGCCATCCAGATGACCTCAGGCGGCATCATCCCACAGTTCATCATCTTCAACCAGTTCGGCCTGCTCAACAAGTACAGCGGCCTGATCCTCGCGTACATCGCCATGGTCCTGCCGTTCGCGATCTGGAACATGCGCGGCTTCTTCCTGAACATCCCGAAGGACATCTTCGAGTCCGCGGCCGTCGAGGGGGCCAACGACTGGCAGATCCTGTGGAAGATCACCTTCCCCCTGGCCGCGCCCGGCATCGTGTCCACGTCCGTGTTCGCGTTCATCAACGCCTGGAACGACTACATGACCGCCTACACGTTCATGAAGGACCAGTCCAAGTACACGCTGCCCGTGTGGCTCTCCTCGTTCTCCACGCCCACCATGGGCACCGACTTCGGCGGGCAGATGGCCGCATCCGTCATCTTCTCCCTGCCCGTCGTGATCTTCTTCATGATCATTCAAAGGAACATCATGAAGGGCGTCACCACCGGAGCCGTCAAATAACCCAAACGGAGCGATAAACAATGCGTGCGGCGCCGGGACCATTTCCGCGAGTGGTTCCGGCGCCGCGCGTCATCTCGGAACCCAAAACGCAATATAGCGCAATCAAAGGTGAACCACTGAGAAAGGACTTCCATGAGCGATCAAGCAACCCTGAAGGGATGGACCATCATTCCCAAGCCGCAGACCGTACAACACAAGGCGGGCGTCTCACTGCTGCCGATGTGCGGCCGAGTCAACGAGCCACGTGCGTTCGGAGACGAACGGCAGGTACTCGCAACACAACTTGCCGACGACATCCGTGCGGTTACGGGATTGGAATGGGACATCGCCACGGGTGACCGTTGGCCTGGATTCATCACATTGACGACACTGGACGATCTCCATGCGCGTCCGTCCGGCGCGTACACGCTCGACGTCACCAAGGACGGCGTGACCGTCAGGGGTGCGGACTTCGAGGGCGTGCGCAACGGCGTGCAGACCCTGCGCCAGCTCATCCGCCAATGCGGCGCCGCCCTGCCCTGCCTGCACATCGAGGACGAGCCCGCCTTCGAAACGCGTGGCTACTACCTCGACGTCACCCGCGGCCGCGTCCCCACCCTCGACTGGCTCAAACACTGGGCCGACAAACTCTGCCTCTACAAGTACAACCAGCTCCAGCTCTACGTCGAACACACCTTCCGCTTCGACGGGATGAGCGAGACCTGGCGCGGCTCCAGCCCGCTCGCCCCGCGCGACATCCTCGAATTCGACGACTACTGCGCCGAACGCGGGCTAGAGCTCGTGCCGTCCGTCTCCACGTTCGGCCACCTCTACATGGCCCTGCGCACCCAATCCCTGCGCGACCTCGGCGAATTCCCGGAGAACGCCGACGAGCCGTTCGGGTTCATCGACCGCATGCGCCACCACACGTTGAACATCAGCGACGACCGCGCCTTCGACCTGTCGTGCCGGCTCATCGACGACTACCTGCAGCTGTTCCGCTCGGACAAGTTCAACATCTGCGCCGACGAGACCTTCGACCTCGGCAAGGGCCGCTCCAAGCCCCTCGCCGAGAGGATCGGCGTCGCCGCCATGTACGCCGACTACGTCACCCGCCTGTGCCGCCACCTCGAAACCCAGGGCAAGAAGCCGATGATGTGGGGCGACATCGCCCTCGAACACCCCGAGATCCTGGGACGGCTCCCCGAAACCGTCACCCTGCTCAACTGGCAGTACGACCCGCGGGTCACCGACGAGAAGATCCGCACCGTCGCCCGATCCGGCGCCCGGCAGATTGTCTGCCCGGCCGTATGGTGCTGGAACGCGCTCCTGCCGCGCATCGACGACGCCTGGAACAACATCACCCGCATGGCCCGCTACGGCACGCAATACGGCGCCCAAGGCATGCTCGTCACCGACTGGGGCGACCTCGGCCACGTCAACGACCCGCGCATGGCCATCCCCGGCATGATCATCGGCGCACAGGAATCATGGAACCCCGGACGCACCCCGGACGAAACCGACATGCTCCGCCGTGTCTCCCGACTCGAATACCGCGACGCCAGCGGCGAACTGCTTGATATCCTCACCCATGCCAGTCATGCGGTCAGCTTTGAATGGAACCATCTGATCACATGGCTGGAACTTGATGACGGACGGGGCGGCGTCAACACCGGGGTTCTGCAAACCATCCCAGGACTGCTGCCGGAAGACGAACGACCGGACGACGTGGTCCGCGCCCTTCAGGACGGAAGCCGGGCACCGTCACTTGCGGAATCCCGACGGATGCTGCTCCGCTATCTGAAACATCACGTCACGCTCGGCGAAACCGCAGATCACCTTCTACAGACCAGTGCCCGTCGAATCTCCGCAATCGCCGCGACCTCAGGACCTTGGACCAACGGGGATGCCGCTGCATTTCGCGTAGCCATCGAGGGGCAGCGACTTCTGAACCGAGTTGGTCTCCGACTCGCGTCCGAGACCGGGGTCATTGGCACTGTGCAATCGGGTGAGGCGATTCAGCATGACGACGCGGCGAACCTTGCCGAAGCATTGGAGATCTGGATGGAGGCGTATGCGGCGCAATGGGGTATGACCAGCCGCGACTCCGAACTGCACAGACTGCAGGAAGTCGTTTTCCGGGTTGCTGAGCACCTGCGCTCAGCGAACGGAGCACGAAGCGTACTATGAGCAGCAGCGTTTCGTGAGAGGAGTCTTCATGCTACACCCAACCGATTCCTGAGCAACTAGTACCAGTACGCATTGGTGGTCTTGTCCGGCACGAAAGACCAAGGCCACCGATGTCGCCGACTTGAAACCAAACGCTTACGACGCCACCACACTTGGCCGTATCACGGATGATTGAGCAATGTATCTAGGGAAACGAATCAGAATCGCCATTGTCGATAACGACAAACTCACGCTTGGCATGATGAAACTTATGGTTAAGCAGCTGCTGCCATTCGCCGAAATATATTGGACGGCGGCGAAAGGCAAAACGGCCATAGACAAATGCCTAGATAAGAAAACGCAGCCTGACGTTCTGCTGGTGGACATGTCCCTGGAAGACATGACCGGTTATGAGGTATGTCGGGCCATCCGTTCCAAAACACCGCAGATTGTGCTAATCGGCATAACCGCTTTCTCCTTGGAACGATATTATGTTCAGGCCTTGGAAAACGGGGCCGCGTGCTTGATGGATAAGGCGCAGGTGCGTGACGTCTGCCAAGCCCCGTGCCTGTTGGCTAACGGACAATCACCTCATGTGAAATACGAGTCATCGGAAACCGCACAGGAAGCCTATGCAAGACTGTCCAGAGAGGACAATCCGGAGCATCGATACAAAAACCTCACCAGAAGAGAGGAAGAGGTCATGAATCTGTGCGCGCTAGGATATACATCAAAGGAAATAGGAGCAAAGCTCAGTATAGGAGAACCGACCGTAAAGACATACATCAAACGGGTAGTCGAGAAAATAGGTGCCAAGAACCGAACGCAAGCAGTAATCCGTTGGCTTGAAATGAAGGAAGAATGAAAGACAGGCGCGGAGCATTCATCGCTTATATAAGTCGAAATTCCACATACATCCGCTATCTTCTTCCTGCAATCAGCATCATCCTTACGCTGGCAGAAACCTGGTCATATCCTCCGGACAGTGCGATCACCGGGCTGCTGGTAATTGTCCATATAGCCGCACTTGCGCTAATGGTTTTTCGTCCGATGTTGGGCGCCAATATAGTCGTGGCTTCCTTTCTTATATGCTGCCTTATACCGGATGACAGTGGGCCGAGTTTCCTGTGGGGAATCTGGCTGGCATTGGCCTATGCTGGGCTATATGTCCAACCTCCATACGGGGCGATTTACCCGCTGGCGGTATCCGCAGTGCGCATGTGGAGATTCGACGAGACAGGCACCCCGGTCAGTGAATACGTCATGCTGCTGTTCATCATGTTTTTGGTTTTCTTCGCTGGGCGAGCCGTTTCATGGAGTAATCTGGCGAATCAGGCCGAACAGGATAAACTGAGGGTCGAGAAAATGCAGCAGCATCTTGCAATGATCCGAAAGGAGAACATCGCCGCCAGCCAGATTCATGATTCCGTTACCGGAAACCTTACCTATATGGCAATATTGCTGGACAGGAAATCTCTGAATCACGAAAACGTCTTCACCGAAACGGAAGTCACGGAACTTCGCACAATGCTCGTCAAGACATTGGGAGAAGTTCGAAGCGCTATCAACTTAATGAATGGCGATGATGCAGAACACATGAACGACATGAATGCATCTTGTGCAAGTCAGATTCAAACCATTGCGGAACAGGGAGACAGAACCTTGGCGAAGCTTGGTTTTTCAGGAAAGACACGTTTATCTTCGAACCTTCCGGAAAGCATCAATGATGATTGCTCACGCGAAATAGTGTCGTTGCTGCAGGAGCTATATACGAATACCGCCGCCCACGCAAAGCCGAACGGGGAATACTACATCTCCGTCAACTTCCACGATTCATCCATCCATATCGATCAGGTCAACGATGTGTCGGACGATAACCTGTTTCCCGATAAACCGGCATCACGCAATGGTTTGAAGCTGCATATCGAGCGTATACGGTCTTTGGGCGGCGATTCGAGAATTTCCACTGAAGACGGGACCTGGCAGCTCCACGTCAGAATTCCCCTCGAATCAGCTTCCGATATGGCAGATCCAGTATAGTGGCGGCGGGCAACCCGGATAGATACGGGTGCTTGCCGTGGAGACGGATTCCCATTGGCTTGTGGAACCAGCTCCTGCAGGAGGAGCGCCCGACGTCACCAATGATACAAGAATCAACACAGAGGCAATTACTTTCATGACTGTCCTTTCCGTGATGTGCAGTATCGCATAATCACGAGGTTCGTTACTCCACCATCAATGTTTTGTCATCTATCGCATGACATTCCCTGGAGCCATCGGATTCTGACCTCATCAATGGTCGTGTTCGTGTAGACGTGGGGTCCGTCAAATCAATCGGACGCCCACGCCTGCTCGCTACTTTCTTGCTGGATGGTTATTCGTCCATGAATTCCTGAGCCAGATGGTCGACGATCTGGCTCTGATGCTCCACTACGGTGAGCTGATAATACCGTATGGCGACTTTCTCACTGGTGTGTCCCAGCTCGTTCATGACTTCACGAAGTGTTCCCCCTCGCAGCATCAGCAATGTCGCGTGGCTTGCCCGCAGTCCCTGAAATGTCAGATCAGGCCGCCCTGCTTTCACGCGAGCTTTGGCGAATTGCTCCTCCAGAGTGGTTTGGGACATTATCCTCGCCCTTCGTGGGACGAATACCGGTGAATCCGGCAGGCGCATGTCGCAGTAATCATGAAGATGCTGACGAATCATCGACATGAGGGCATCTGGTATATGCACGTTCCTTATGCTCGACTCCGTTTTCGTTCTGCTATACCGGATTTCTCCACGATCCATACTGCCGCGGTTTACGGAGTGTCGGACATGCAACGTCTGACCATCAAGATCTATATCTTTGACACGAAGACCGCATAATTCCCCGCATCGCAGCCCTCCGACCAAGGTCGAGAGGAAGACCGACAACCTTGTGTATTCCGGCATGGCCTGCGCCAGCAAAGTCAGTTCGCGAGGAGTCACCGGTGACACATCGATACGCGATGATCGCGGCGCAGGCGGTATGGGGAAAATGAATGGATTGAATTGGAGCAATGGTGCCGTTCCGTCCAGCCCGGGCTTTGTCGCGGATTCGAGAATCGCTTTGAATCGCATGCAGGAACGGCGAAAGGCCCATTGCCCTTCTGGATGCGGTTTGTCATACCATGCCTTGATTTTCAAGGGTGTGATTTCCGAGAGGCGGAGCGACTCAAAATCCGTGATGAAATGCCGGATGTCTAATTTGAGGTTCCTGCGTGTTCCTCCGGCTATCTCTCCGCCATTCGGGAGCTTGTAGTTTGATTCCCATTGCGCCACATAATCGCGGAACAGGATATGACGCTGCTCCTGTTCCCTGAACTCCTGCAGCTTGTCTTTTTTCCGTTGGGTCGGGTGCTTCCATTCAGCTATGCCTTTATTGTGCAGATCTACCAGATGTTTCTCTTCTTCGAGCCATGTTCTGGCATCTAGTTCTTGCCAAGGTTTGAACTGCCGTTGCACTCGTTTCCCCGGGGCAAGCGGGTTCGGGTAGCGAACTTGCCAGGCAATGATTCCTCCGTTCTCGTCAAAACGTGGTATGACCGTTCCCCATGCGCTTCGAGGCCTTGCTGTTTGGTTTTTCTTGGGACGCCTATTCCTGGGCATGAAATCCCCCTTGATAGCAAAAAGGCGCACCGTGTGTGCGCCTTTCGGGAGATTGAAGTCAAATGATGCCGGAGAGGAGGAGTTCGCCATGTGTATGTCATCTTGAGATGACATACACATGCAAATGGCCTCTTTGAGGCCATTCATTGTCTGTGTCGATAAGCTCTATCCGCATAAAACGAAAAGAGAAGCAGAAAAAAATAAGAACTGTAATGACTGACGATTCTTGAGGTCTTACAGCAGGCAGATGCCAAATAAAGCACGCTCGATCGCATTAGGCCAATATCACGTCAGAGCGATATGCACGCAGACGCTCAATACTGCATCTTTGAATGTCGAGTATTTGGCCGTGCTCTGTCGCGAGGGAACAGGACGTTTTTCAAACCACGTGATTCAGGATGTCATGCCCCGTATATGCAACTTGCTGACAGGATGCCCGTCACCATGTGGCGAGTGTTTCGATAGCGTCCAGTCCATCCTGACGGTGTGATTCGTCAAGGTTGTCCCAGTAAGGTGAATCCTCGGTAAGCTGGTCGCGCAGGAGTTTGATGCGTTTGCGGTCGGAGGTGCTGTGCAGGCGCATGAGTTCAGCGTCAGGGTCCGGGATGAGCGACGCAAGCATGGCGGCGTCGTAGAGGTGGCGTTCACCGTAGCCGGCGTGGTCGGCGCTATAGGCAGCACTTTTGAGTATCAGGGCACCGAGCAGGTCCGGGATGCGAATCACGGTATCGGCATTGCTTTGGTCGTCGATGAGTCTGACCTGCATGCTGCGTTCCACGGCCTGAGCGCCGCCCGGCATGGACAGCACCGGCGTACCGGCGATGGTCGCGTCAGTCCCGAGGAATTTGGGCAGGTGATCGGCGACCAACAGATCCACGACGTCGCCGTTCGGCGCGCTCATACGGGTCGTGTATCCGGTCAGTGTGCCCGGCTGCGTCTCCAACCCGCGGGCAGTGAGGATGCTGCGCAGCCTGGCGATGCCGCGTCGGTCCGCCATGAGGTCGGCGAGCAGGTCGGCGTCGGTGGTGGGTCGTGCTGTCAATCCACCCATGATGGCGTGCAGCTGGACCATGAGTCCACCCGTAAGCAGCCATGATTCCGGGATACCCGCCGCGGCGACCGCGTACACGGTATTCCACGGATGGCCCGTGTTGGGGATGTGGATTGTCGGAATCATGCCTGATGCTCCTTGCGATGATATTCGTCGATCAGCTGTTGAAGGGTTTCCATGCCGGCGCGGCGTTCTCTCGGGTCGTTGGATTCAGCCAGGTCGGCCGCACATACGCCGAGAGGCATAGGGCCCTCACCGGCGGGAAGGCCGTCGGTGACATGGAGCCGTACCCGGACCGGAGTCGCGCCTTGCTTCAACCGGCATTGCCGAATGGCGTCGTTCAGAGCATCGGCGGTGACGTAGCCTTCCACCACGTCTGTGACGGTCAATTGGAACGAGGCGGCCAATGCTCCGGTGGCGGCGGAGGGACGGATGAGGGTTTCGACCTTGCCGAGGTTGGAGTCCCTGCACCAGTATTCGACCGTCGTTGCACGCCTGCGCGCGAGACGGGTCAGATTCTCCGCATCCATCTGCCTCAGGTATCCCCTGAGCCGGTATCGCTGCTGCCGGCCTAGCCATGGCGCGTCGAGCCCGCTGAGCATGTATAGCGCCCCGAACGCCATGTCTGGTGAATAAGGACGCCCATCCGCACCCTGCCACTGTGCTTGGCGACGTACGGAATCCTCCGTAATCAGCGAGCCGCCTCCCACGGAAAGAGATTCAAGCCGACCAGCAGCGCGAAGCGCGCTGACCCGTCGCTCGCTCACTCCGAGCCTACGGGCGGCTTCCCGCCGCGTGAGCAGCGTCCGATTCGTTCTAATAGCCATATTCCTATTGTATACAGAACTATTCCATATTGGGAATAGTTCTGTATACACCGGGCAACAGGGCGTCTCAATCCGTATTCGTCTGCATGTGGTCATTGCGCTGCTTTGATGAAGTCTTCGGCGAGTTGGTTGACGATCTGGTTACGGTGTCGGGCGACGATGCGCTGGTAGTGCTTGATGGCGACCTTCTCGCTGACGTGACCGAGTTCGTCCATGACCTCCCGCAAGGTGCCGCCCTTGAGCATGAGCAGTGTCGCGTGACTCGCCCTCAGGGATTGGAAGGTCAGGTCGGGGCGGCCGGCTTTCTCCCTGGCTTTGCGGAACTGAGCTTCCAGAGTGGTCTGGCTCATCACCGAGGCTCGTCTGGGGCGGAAGACCATGGCTTCCTGGTCCGTCCATTCGCAGTGCCTGAGCAGATGGTCGTGAATCAGGGGAACGAGCCCGTCGGGGATGGGTACGGTGCGTCGGCTGGAGTCGGTCTTGGTCTTGGCGATGCGTGTCGAACCGCGATCCGTATAGCCCCTGTTGACGGAATGGCGCACGGTCAGGCGTTTGGCCTTCAGGTCGATGTCCTTGACCTGCAGGCCGCACAGCTCGCCGCAACGGAGGCCTCCGACGAGCGTGGCGAGTATCACCGCCAGTCTCGTGTAGTCGGGCATGTTCTCCGCGATCAGCTTGAGTTCCAGCGGCGTGACCGGCGGAACGTCCTCCCTGGCGGATCGCGGCGCGGGTGGTATGGGCAGGATGAACGGGTTGTCACGGATCAGCGGTGGGGAACCGTCCATGCTCATCTTCGTGGCGCTGGCGAACGCCGCCTTCAGGCGCATGCATGAGCGACGGAACGCCCATTGTCCCTCTGGGTGCGGCGCATCGTACCAGCGTTTGATGTCCTTCGGCGTGATCTCGGTCAGGAGCTTGCCCTTGAAGCCCGGCATGAAGTGCGCGATGTCGAGATACAGGTTCCGGCGCGTGCCGCCGGCTATCCTCTCGCCGTTCGGCAGCCGGTACCCCTCCGCCCACCGGGTCACGTAATCCTCGAACGAGATCAGGCTCGCGCGCTTCCTGCGGCGGCGTTCGGACGGATGAACCCATTCCTGGATGTTCTTGCGGTCCAGTTCCACCAGATGCCGTTCCCCTTCGAGCCACTGGTGCGCCTCGTGCTCCATGTCCGGCTTGAACTGGCGCTGGACCTTCTTGCCCGGTCGTTTCGGGTCCGGGTACCGCACCTGCCAGGCGACGAGATTGCCTGCGGTATCGTAGCGCGGCGTCACGGTGCCGAACCTGCTCCGCCGCCCCGGCGACGGCCCCATACTGTCCTTCTTCGTCCTTGCGGACATGATGATGCTCCTTGTGCTGAATCCAAGATCGATGGCATGGCATAACGGCCTCGGAAAAATGCCACCAAAAATGCCACCAAGTGGCCGAATACGTTCTCAGTGAGCCATTGCACCTAAAAATGCACCTCTAATGCCTTAGGCCTTGCAATCATTGAGGTTTAGGCTGATTCGATCACTCGTCACAGGTCGTTTCGACCATCAGCCGCATGAAGATGACGCTAAGGAGCAACACCGCTCGCGTGTCTATTGGAAGAAAGCGGGAACCGTTGCTATGATTGATTTTGTAAGTAATGAAGGTAAATTTATTTGCCCCCGGAGTGGTGGAGATGGACCTGTACGACGCTGGGCCGTATCCCCCTCTCTGGGGGTACCAACGAGCTCCGGTTCATAAACATTCATGAACCGGAGTTTTTTTGTTCTACGCCGATGCTCTCCCTGAAGCTTTGCGGCGATGCTATGCGCCGAACTGCGCGGCACCGGCTCCGAATCGTTTGCGTACCGCGTCCAGCGCCGCTTCCGCGTCATGCCGACGTGCCTGTGCGGTTCGTCCCTGAGTATCGTCAGCCTCCAACATGTCATCCAGCGAAGGCTGCACGGCCGTGCTGGCGGCCGCGCTCAATGACGAGACGCTCATTCCCGCCAATCTGATCAATTTGGGTAGCGGCGGCAGCGAGTCGGCATCCCGCGGCGGCGTTAGGGGCTTGAGACTGGAGGGCATTCCCATCATGAGGCGCAGCTGACGCACGCATTCCGGATAAAGGACGCCGGCTGTATTCGTAGGCTGTTCCATCGTGAATGAGCGTGTTTGATAGCTCAGATCCGCGAACCGTAGTCTGACGGTAACGGTGCGTGCTACCAATCCTTTGCGGCGCAATGTTGCTGCCACCTCATTGCATGCCGAGCGCAGAAGGTTGCACACCACGCGCATGTTTCGCGTGTCCGAATCCAACGTGCGCTCGGATCCGATGGATTTCTCTTCGCGTACCGGTTCGATCGATCGTGAATCCAATCCATGTGAGGCCATCCATAATCCACGCGCAGCCGCCTTGGAACCGGTGGCTTGGGCGAGTGACGATTCATCCATCCGTGCCAGATCGGCCACAGACATTACGCCCCACGCGTTCAGTCGTTGCTCCAACGACGGTCCGATGCCGGGAATGCCTCGCAATGGCATCATTTGTACGAACTCGGCCGAGCGGGCGGCGGGAATGAGCAGCATGCCATTCGGCTTGGCATTGGTCGAGGCCATTTTGGCAATCAGTTTGTTGCATGCGATGCCAACCGAACAGGTGATATGAAAACGTTCGGCCACCTGCGTGCGGATCCATGCGCCGATGGCGCTCGGTCGTTTCCATGCCAAGAGTGCCGCAGAAACGTCCATATATCCTTCGTCCACGGAGACCTGCTCGAAACGGTCGGTGATGGTCAGGAACACCTCATGCATGATCCGTTGCGACACGTGGCGGTAGTAGCGCATATCGACCGGTAGGAATATGCCATCCGGGCATAATTGACGTGCCCGTGCGGCCGGCATGGCCGAATTGATGCCATAGCGACGAGCTTCATAACTTGCGGCAGATACCACCGAACGTGTGCCCGTGCCGATGATTACCGGCAACCCGCGCAACTCCGGGTGACGCGCCACCTCCAGCGAAGCATAGAAAGCGTCCATGTCGATATGCAGCACTGTGCAGCCGCTTTCGTCGTGTCCCCAATCTCGTTTGGCGGCCTCAAGTCGTGGTGCGGTGCTCATGCCTCTTATTGTACGAGCAGAGGTGCGAGCGGAGGTGCGAGCGGAGGTGCGAGCGGATACATGCCAGACCATGACATGCCAGACCATGTCGGTCAGTGGCCCTGTCCAAAGCGTTGTCCGTGTTTTTCCGGTGTGTCCACGCCCCGCGACTGCTGTCCCGACGGGTCGAGTAGCGTGAGTCTTATGCAGCAGATGAGTCAGGTGAAGCAGGTGGTGGTCGGTCTTCTCAACCGTGTTCCGGTCGTATTGATCGTCATTGGGGAGGCTTTGGTGATTTATCTGGCTACCGCCGTCGCCAAACTGGCGTTCACCCAGCTCGACCCGCTGTACTCGGTATGGTATCGCGTGGGATTCATGGCCGTACTGCTGCTGGCATGGAGACGTCCGTGGAGTGTGAGCAAACGCGATCGGCTTTTCCGTCGATCCGCACGAGGATGGGCCTTGATTGTGCTGCTCGGATGTTCGCTGGTGTTGATGAACACGATGTTTTATGTGGCCATCAGCAATATGGACATGGGCATTGCCGTGGCTATAGAATTCCTCGGCCCGCTTTCGGTGGCGGTGGTTACCGGCCGCAGCTGGCGTGAACGACTTGGCATCGGTATTGCAGCGGTTGGCGTGGTGTTGCTTGCCGGCATTTCGCTGGCGAATCCTTCCGGCAAAGGTACGTTTCTGGTTGGTTTGATCGCCATTCTTATCGGCGGGTCGATGTGGGGCGTATACATCGTCACCGGACGACGCGTGGCTTCGGGCGGCAATTCTCTGGACAATCTATGCATTGCCGTGACCATCGGCTGGCTGGTGCAGTCGCTATTCCTCGGCGCACCTGCCGCCGCGCACGTGCTTCATCCCAAGCCGGATGCCACCTGGGCGCTCGCCGCCGGCGGTTCGTTGAAACTGTTGCTGTTGTTGTTCGTCATTTCGCTGATGGCGTCGTTTATTCCCTATGTCGTGGAACAGATAACGTTGCGGCGTACTTCATCCGGTGCTTTTTCCGTGATGCAGTCGATTAATCCCGCAATGGCTGTTGCCATTGGTCTATTGTTCGGCGAAGTGCCGAGCGCTGGTGAGATCGTAGGCGTCGCGTTGGTGATTTGCGCTGTGATCGTCACGTTTTCGGGTGATACGGCACCGGCGGGAAATGATTGATAATAGCTGATTGCGTGCGCGGTCTGTGTGATGGGAACATCGATGGAGGACGCGCAACACCTCGAAGTGTTCGCGATATCCGAAAGTTGTGGTACAGTGTTTTGCTGTTGCGCTTGATTGGGCAACGTGGAGACATGCCTGAGTGGCCGATAGGGGCACCCTGCTAAGGTGTTAGTCGCTTTTCGCGGCTCGAGGGTTCGAATCCCTCTGTCTCCGCAACCAAGGGCTTCTGGGGTTTTCCGGAAGCCCTTTTTGTTTTCTGTGAGATATCCCGCGTGGCCCTGCGTTAGCGTTCGAAGAGATCGGCGTCGGCAGTGGGATAGCCGAGCTGGAACGCGGCATACGCATGTTTGGCGGCGAGCGCGGCGAGGATGGACAATGTGGTGGTGTCGGACGGGGAGTCCGAATCCGTTACGGCCTTGATTTCGGCGCGTGCACAATCCATTTCTATGGCGGCGGCCGTCGGTACGGTTTGTCCGCTGGGCTTGTCGTCGATAGTCACCGGATTGGCCAGCAGCGTACTGATGTCGTAGACCTTTTGTCTGGGATCGGCATGGGTGCCGGATGCTCCCGTATCGCCGGCAGTGTTCCAGCTGCCGTCCGCCAGCGACACGAGCTGTTGCCCTGCGCTTTTGTGCAAGTCGCTGAGCTGGAGCGTCGCCCCCGCGGTCCGGCCCTGCGCGGCGAGTACTTCCAAAGCGAATCCGGCGCGGTCTTCGGCCAATGCCATGGCATCGAGCACATCGGTGTCCATCGTCATGGCGGTGACTCCATCTAGACGAGCGGGGGATGAGGATGGAGTGACGGCGGACAGTCGTTGGGCCAAGGAAGCCAGCTTGGCTTTGGACTGGGCGTTGCGAAGCACTCCCTCGCCGAATCGTCCGGGGCAGGACGCGGCGACGTCAATCCATGCCAGCGGTACCGATTGACCAGCGACATACCGTACTGTCATTGGGGTGCCGGTACCATTCCAGGAATCGTCGTTCACCAGCGTGAGCGCTTGCTCGCAAGGGCTCATCTGCCGTTCGGCTTCGGCTTTGCCGGACAGGCGGGGAGCGGAACATGCACTGAACGAACACAGCAGTATCGCCGCGGATGCCAGTGCCCCGATGCGGCGGGCTGACTCGGACCAAAGCGCATGTGTCTGCATGGAAATCTACACTAATAGCTAACTGTGACCATTCAAGGCCATGCGCCACATAACTTCATAGGAGGTACGGATCGATGGAACTGGACCTGACAGGAATGCACAAGCTTGCCGCTGAGCAAGGAATCGACCCCGGAACCTTGGATGAGGCGCTGGCCGAGGCTTTGCGTCTCGCCTATCTCAAGACTCCGCATGCAGCCAAGCATGCTCGTGTGGAACTCGATGAACGTGCCGGCAGCTTTACTGTGTGGGCGGCCGATGAGATTCCGGTAGAGCCGACTGAAGACGATCCGCATCCTGCTCCCAAGCTGGGCGAGGAATACGACGATACGCCGCATGATTTCGGCCGTCTTGCCGCAGCCACTGCACGTCAGGTCATCACTCAGCTGTTCCGCCGTGCGGAAGACGAGAAGGTGTTCGGCGCTTTCTCCGGTCAGAAGGGCAAGCTGATCACCGGCGTCATCCAGCAGGATGTATCCGATTCCTCCAACGTGCATGTCGCCATGGGAGACGTGGAGGCCATTCTGCCGCGTCGTGAGCAGGTACCGGGAGAACGCTATCGTCATGGCGAGCGTATCCGTGTGTATGTGGTCAATGTGGCTCGCGGCGTTCGCGGACCGGAAATTGTGGTGTCCCGTTCCCACCCTGAACTCGTGCGCAAGCTGTTTGAGCGTGAGGTGCCGGAGCTGGTTTCGGGCGCGGTGTCCATTATGGCGATCGCCCGTGAGGCCGGTGCCCGCACCAAGATCGCGGTTAAGGCCAACACCGAGGGCGTCAATCCGAAGGGCGCCTTGATTGGTCCCGGTGGTGCTCGTGTGCGCGCTGTTATGGAGAACCTTGGCCCGGAGAAAATCGATATCGTCGATTATTCCGATGATCCAGCGAAGTTCGTGGCTGCTGCGCTGAGCCCGGCTGTGGCTACTGGTGTGCAGGTGATCAGCGAGAAGAACAAGACCGCCATCGCGTTCATCCATGACGATCAGCTGTCGCTCGCTATCGGCAAGGAAGGCCAGAACGCTCGTCTCGCTGCCAAGCTGACCGGTTGGAAGATCGGCATCGAGTCCGCTGAGGCGCATGCCAAGAAGGTCGCTGCTGAACAGGCCGCGCAGGAAGCGCAGGATCAGGCCGCTGCCGCGCAACCGGAGCAGGGCGAGTAAGAGCAGTAGAGAAGCCTACCGCACAACCGTACGACAGTCGGACAGCGCAACCGAATGGTGGCAGCGCTACGAAATCCGATTGATATTGTCATCGTTGCACGAGCCGCGTTTTCCTGTGATGGAGGGCGCGGCTCGCTGCTATGCCGCTATCCAGCGCTATGAGTATGCTTGAGTGGCGTATGTGGGTGGGCGCAGTGTGCGCAAAATCGCCCGCACAGAGACGAGGTAACACGATCATGGTCGAACGATGAGACAGGGTAGGCTTGCCGTCATCACCAATTGACCACGCCCATGTCGCGTGGTCACAGAATAGGAGTAATTAGTGGGAAAACCACGCGTATACGAACTGGCCAAAGATTTGAACGTCGATAGCAAGACCGTTCTGGAGAAGCTTAAGGACATGGGGGAATTCGTCAAGTCCGCTTCCTCCACCATTGAACCTCCGGTAGCGCGCCGTCTGCGCGCTGCTTTCGCAAAGGACAACACCAAGGGCGATACCAAGCCGGCGCCGTCCGCGCAGAAGCCTGTTGCCAAGCCCATGCCTCAGCAGCACAAGCCTGCGGCAGAATCCCCGGCTCCGGCAGCTCCCGCGCCGGCCGCTCCGACGCCGCGTGCACATGCAGCCCGTCCGGCTGCCCCGACGCCGATGCGTCACGAACAGCATGATCATCGTGACAACCGTGATTCCAACGGTCGTCCGGCACGCCCTGGTCAGGGCCGTATGAACAACGGTGGTCGTCCCTCCCAGAACCGTGCGAACGGTGCCCAGCCCGGTCCGCGCCAGAACAACCGCGATAATCGCGGCGGTGCGCCGACTCCTCGCCCGTCCGTCCAATCCAACGCTAATGGCGGTAATGCCAACGGTGCTGCATCAAACGCCATTCCGCGCCCGCATACGCCGGGCCCGCGTCCGGGCAACAACCCGTTCTCCCGCAAGCAGGGTATGCGTACCCCGACTCCGGGTGATATTCCGCGTCCTCATCCGATGGCTCGTCCGACCGCGGAAGGTGGTCGCGGCGGTCGTCCAGGTCGTCCCGGTCAGGGCCAGAACGGTCAGGGCCGCGGCGGATTCCGCGGCCGTCCGGGTCAGGGCGGCGGTCAGGGCGCTCCGCGTCCGGGCCAGTGGGGCCATAACCGTCCGGGTCAGGGCGGCGGCGCCGGCGCTCAGGGCGGCGCTCGCGGTGGATTCCGCGGCGGTCAGGGCGGCAATAACTTCCAGGGCGGCGGCGCTCCCTCCAACGGTCCTGCACGCGGCGGTGGTCGCGGTGGTCGCGGTGGCGCAGCCGGTGCATTCGGTCGTCAGGGCGGCAAGTCCTCGAAGGCACGCAAGAACCGTCTGGCAAAGCGTCATGAGTATGAGGAGCTGAAAGCACCGACCATCGGCGGTGTACGTATCCCCAACGGCAATGGTCAGACCATCCGCCTGCGTCAGGGCGCGTCCCTGGCTGATCTGGCGGAGAAGATCAACGTCAATCAGGCTGCGTTGGTTACCGTTCTGTTCCACCTCGGCCAGATGGCGACTGCCACCCAGTCCCTCGATGAAGACACCTTCCAGATTCTGGGCGAGGAGATCGGCTGGAACATCCAGCTTGTTTCCGCCGAGGAGGAGGATAAGGAGCTGCTCCAGCAGTTCGACATCAACCTCGATGAAGAAGAGCTGCAGGATGATGAGGATCTTCAGCCTCGTCCGCCGGTCGTCACCGTTATGGGCCATGTCGATCACGGTAAGACCCGCTTGCTTGATACCATCCGCAAGACCAACGTCATCGCACGTGAGGCTGGCGGCATTACGCAGCGTATTGGTGCATATCAGGTCACCGTGGAGCTTGACGGCGAACAGCGCAAGATCACGTTCCTCGATACCCCGGGCCATGAGGCCTTCACCGCCATGCGTGCCCGTGGTGCCGAACTCACCGACGTCGCGATCCTCGTGGTCGCCGCCGACGATGGTGTGATGCCCCAGACCGTTGAGGCCATCAACCACGCCCAGGCCGCCAAGGTGCCGATCGTCGTGGCCGTCAACAAGATCGATGTGCCAGGTGCCAATCCGGAAAAGGTCCGCGGCCAGCTCACCGAGTTCGGACTGGTGCCCGAGGAGTATGGCGGCGACACGATGTTCGTGGATATCTCCGCCAAGCAGAACATCAACGTGGACAAGCTCCTCGAAGCCGTGCTGCTGACGGCTGACGCCGAGCTTGATCTTCGTGCGAACCCGAACATGGACGCCCGTGGTGCCACCGTCGAAGCCCGACTTGATAAGGGCCGCGGTGCCGTGGCCACCGTGCTCGTCCAGCAGGGTACCCTGCACGTAGGCGACGCCATCGTGGCCGGCACCTCCTATGGCCGCGTGCGCGCCATGCTCGACGAGAACGGCCAGACCATGGACGCGGCCGGTCCGTCCACGCCGGTTCAGGTGCTGGGTCTGACCTCCGTGCCTACTGCCGGCGACCTGTTCCTTGTGGCTTCCGATGATCGCGCAGCCCGCCAGATCGCCGAAAAGCGTCAGGCCACCGAGCGTGCCGCCCAGCTGGCCAAGCGTCGCAAGGTCGTCTCGCTGGAGGACTTCAAGAAGAAGTTCGCCGAGTCCGAGATCGATATGCTCAACATCGTCATCAAGGGCGATTCCTCCGGCTCCGTCGAGGCGCTGGAAGACTCCTTGATGAAGATCGAGATCTCCGACGAAGTCGGCATCCAGGTCATCCACCGCGGCGTCGGCGCGATTACCCAGAACGATGTCAATCTGGCTACGGTCGACAAGGCCGTCATCATCGGCTTCAACGTGCGTCCGAACCGTCAGGTCGCCGATCTTGCCGAGCGCGAGGGCGTGGAGATCAAGTACTACTCGGTCATCTACCGTGCCATCGAGGATATCGAGGCGTCCCTCAAGGGCATGCTCAAGCCGGAATACGAAGAGGTCGTCACCTCCCACTCCGAGATCCGCGAGATCTTCCGCTCCTCCAAGTTCGGCAACATCGCCGGCGTTATGGTGCAGGACGGCGAGGTCAAGCGCGGTACGAAGTGCCGTATTCTGCGCAACGGTGTGGCTACGGTCAACGATCTGGAGATCTCCTCGCTGCGCCGCTTCAAGGACGATGTCCAGTCGGTCAAGGAAGGTTACGAGGCCGGTATCAACCTCGGAACCTTCAACGACATCGAACTTGGCGACATCATCGAGACCTTCGAGATGCGCGAGGTCGAACGTAAGTAGTGCATCGCCTCGTCCGATAATCAATCGGATACCTATATTTCTGGCTCCCCCGTCAAGGGGGAGCTGCCGAACGAAGTGAGTTCGAAAGAGTTTCGGCGTCAAGCCGAATCCCTGCTTTCGACCGTCTACGACGACAGCTCCCCCTTGACGGGGGAGCCGAGTCATATGTCGTCATTTGTGAAAGGAATCTGCCCATGGCAGGAACCAACCCCCGCGCCGCCCGTATCGCGGCTTTGATCCAGCGCGTTGTCGCTTCCTCCATCGAACGTGAGCTGCATGACAAGCGCCTGACGAATATCACCGTCACCGAAGTGCGCGTGACCAACGATCTGCAGATCGCCAAGATCTACTGGACCCAGCTTGGCCATGAGGGCAAGGAAACCGGTGAACGCAAGCGCGCCCAGCAGGCTCTCGACCAGGCAAAGGGACATCTGCGTACGCTTGTTGGTCGCAAGGCCGGTCTGCGCCTGACCCCGCAGCTGCAGTTCGTGTTCGACGAGGTTCCCGGCGAGGCACACGAAATCGAAGACATTCTTGCCTTGGCACGTAAGCGTGACGAGGAACTGGCCAAGGCTCGCGCCACCGCTCAGTATGCCGGTGACGCCGACCCGTACAAGCACGACGACGAGCCTGATGATGAGGCTGATGACGAGTTTGTAGCCGAGTCCGGCGAGACTGATGAGGACTACCCCGAAAACGAGTAGGAGCGTACGTTTTCCCGGACTACCGGACCTGTTATCTGGAAGAACGTACGCTGAGCGACAGTCAGCGTACGTTCCTCCAGATGAAGGGCGACCTACTCTGGAAAAACGTACGCTGACGTATGACACAGGTAAATTGAGTCACAGGTAATGCCCCAAAGGTACTGATATGACAATGAATCAACCCAATGGCCTACTGGTTATCGACAAGCCGCAAGGTATTACCAGTTTCGATGCGGTGGCTGCGGTGCGTGGCGCATTGCATATCAAAAAAGTTGGTCATGCCGGCACGCTTGATCCGATGGCAACGGGCGCGTTGGTCATCGCATTCGGCCACGCCACACGGCTGCTGAATGCCATCGTGGAACATGACAAAACCTACGAGGCGACGATTCGTCTCGGTATGGGCACCACCACCGATGATGCTGAGGGCCAACTGATTGATGTCCGGCATGGCGGCAGCGTTACGGATATGACGCAGAGCGCCATCCAACAAGTCATCGAGGCTCGTTTCACCGGTGATATCGAACAAGTGCCCAATACTTTTTCCGCAATCAAGATCAACGGCAAACGCGCTTACGACTTGGCTCGCGAAGGTAAAGCCGTGGAACTGAAGGCCCGTCCGGTACATATCAGCGAGTTCACCGTACTTGCTGTCCGTCAGGGGTATGTGGCTGGGGAATGCGCCGGCGAACCATTGCAGATGGCTGATTGGGCTGAACCGCAGAATTCAGATTCAGCAGTTCCGGTGATGGACGTGGATGTACGCGTCAGTTGCTCATCCGGCACCTACATTCGTGCTTTGGCACGTGACTTGGGACAGGAACTGGGCGTTGGCGGACATCTGGTCCGATTAAGACGTACCAGGGTCGGTCGGTTTGCTTTGCCGGATGATACCAGCGGTCTTATCGGCGATGAAGACATGACCGCCACTGAGAATCATACGGTCAGCGCCCATAGTGAAACCAAGACCTTCACCAATCGTGAAGGCGAAACCGTCACTCGAAACAAGTGCGTGTTGGACACGCCTGTGGAATTGTCCGGTGACGAGAGACGTGCTTGGTTGCTTGGTCGTGCGCTGAGTATGGAACAGGCGGCGCGCGGAGCTATGCCGTCACTGGATATCACGCCGGAAGAAGCGGCTGAGCTGCGGTTCGGACGTCGTATTGAACGGTCCGTCGATATGCCGGCTGTGGCCATTGTGCCGCAAACACATGATGTAGTGGCCATTGTAGAACGCGCGAACTCGCACCAGGCCAAGCCCGCCACCGTATTCCCCGCCGAGTAGAGTAGACGCGGTTTGCATTGCGCCGTTTTGTGACGACGACGCGATGCCACGAGTGCATGGTTCAGACTCGCAGACATTTTCAGGAACATGAACAGCTACACGTATAGCAAAGGACAGGATTCGACACGATGAACATCACGCATCTGACTCCGGACGCCCAAGGCGAGGTTGAATGGCCTTCGTTCGACAACGATAAAAAAGCCGTGGTAACCCTTGGCGCTTTCGACGGCATGCATTTGGGACATCAGGCCGTGATCAAGCGTGTGGTTGAGCTGGCTCACCAACATGATGCTTTCTCCGTGGTGATATTGTTCGATCCTCGACCTGCTTTTGTGCATAGCTGGGCCGCCAAGCATGAAGGGCAGGAGCCTGACGAAGAGCAGATCGATGCCGAAGCGCTGACAAGCGTGCGGGAGCGACTGCGCCGTATCGAGTCGTTGGGCGTGGATCAGGTGCTTGTCGTTCATTACACATTGGCCTTCGCCGCCAAGTCGTACATCTTCTTCCTCGGCCGTCTCACGGGTAAACTCGGTATGCGTACATTGGTGCTCGGCCAGGATGCCGCCTTCGGCAAGGGGCGTGAAGGCGATGTACATCATGTGGCTAATCTGGCCGCTGCAACCGGTGTCTTTGAACTGGACGTAGTGGATGACCGTGGCCCCGGTGAAGTGCGTATCCCGCGTGATTTCAAGCCGGAAATGCCTACTGAATGGGGGGAGCCCACCGACCCGTTGGCGAATGCCAGCAAAGCGGAACGTCGTGCGTGGAGCAAGAAGCACCAGGCCAAGGCTATGCGTGCGTGGAGTTCCACCAATGTACGATATCTGCTCGCTCACGGCCGTATCCAAGAGGCCAACGCCATTCTGGGCGCTCCGCATGCGATCGAAGGCGAAGTGGTACATGGTGAGGAGCGAGGCCGCACCATCGGGTTCCCGACCGCGAACCTCGGTACGGACATTGAAGGCTATATTCCGGTCGATGGCGTCTATGCCGGGTGGCTCGTGGATGGAGACAAGCGTTGGCCTGCTGCCATCTCAATCGGTACCAAGCCCACCTTCAGCGAGAAAACCGGTCTCAACGAACGCGTGGTGGAATCCTATTGCATCACCGATGATTGGATTGACCTGTACGGTCACAAGGTGCGTGTGGAATTCACCGGTTTCCTGCGCCCGCAGGTCAAATTCGGCAGCGCTGATGAGCTTGTGGCTGAATTGAAGCGCAATGTGGAGGAGACCAAGCGTCTGACGGCAACTGTCTGCTGATCGGTTCGGCAATCCGCTGTATCGCCGCAGTTTGTCCAGCTTGCGACGCGATGGTTGAAAATGGCTCTGGTGAAAGCGCTCGGTTTGGCGCTTTCACCAGAGCCATTTTCAATAAAGACGTTGTATTCTGCGCCGCGACAAAACAGCAGGACAGCAGAACAGCAGACATGTCAGTGCCGGAAATGCGCGAAGAATTCGCGTGTCTGTGGATCCTCCGACTCATCCATCACCTCGCGGGGCGTGCCGTTTTCGGCGATCACACCGCCGCGCAACAGCACGATGCGGTCGGCCGCTTCATGGGCGAAACTCATCTCGTGTGTGGCCATGAGAATCGTGGTGCCTTGGGATTTCAGTTCGGCCACCATATTGAGCACCTCTCCCACCAACATCGGGTCCAGGGCCGAGGTGATTTCGTCAAGCAACAGCAGTTCCGGATCGGTCATCAGCGCACGGGCGATCGCCACACGCTGCTGTTGACCGCCGGAGAGCTGATCCGGGTAGGCATCCGCCTTGTTGCGCATGCCGATGCGGTCCAGCAGCTCAAGCGCGCGCGTATAGGCGCGGTCCTTATCCCAATGATGCACTTTGATGGCAGCCAACGTCACGTTCTTCAATACCGACATATGGGGGAACAGGTTGAATTGCTGGAACACCACGCCAATACGCGAACGGATCTGGTCCTGATTCGCGCGCGGATCGGTGATGTCCGTGTCGCCAAGCCAGATCTGCCCGTCATCCACCTGCTCCAGCAGGTTCACGCATTTCATCAGCGTTGATTTGCCGGAGCCGGAGGGGCCCAGCAACGCGACCACTTCGTGCGGTTGGATCTCAAAGGAAATGCCGCGCAATACCTGGGTCGAACCGAAGGACTTGCGTACGTCGTCCAGTCGAAGCACCGGCTTGGAGATTGTCTTCTGTGTTGCGTTCATAGTGCTCACCGCGTCTTCCATCGTCATCGCCTTGCTCATACTGTGCCTGCACTCAGCTCACGCTTACGCAGCCGTGCCGTGTACCAATCGTTAAGCAGAATGAATGGCACGCTCATCAGAATGAACAGCAGGCTGGCCACCACGTACGGGGTGAAGTTATAGGTGCTGGCCACATCGATCTGCGCGGCGCGCACGGCGTCGACTGCGCCCAGTACGGAGATCAGGCCGACATCCTTCTGCATGGAGATGAAGTCGTTCATCAGGGCGGGGGCGACCTTGCGCAATGCTTGCGGGATTACGATCAGTCGGGTGGTCTGGCCCGCCGTAAGACCGAGGGAACGTGCCGAAGCGCGTTGCGAGGGGTGCACGTCGTTGAAGCCGGCGCGCAGCACTTCGGATACATAGGCGCTATAGCCCATGATGACGGCGATGGTTCCCAGAATCGAGGGGTCGATGCGGCCGAACAGACCGAGACCGGGAATGCCGAAACCGATCAGGTACAGCACTACGATGATGGGCACTCCTCGCATCACGGTGGTGTAGATCAGCGCGAGAATGCGCAACGGGAACAGAATGGGGGAACGGCTGGTGCGGATCAGCGCGATCAGCGTGCTGAGGATCGCGACGCCCACCAATGCGACCAACAGCACCTGAACGTTCAGCCACAGGCCTTTGAGCACGTCCGGGAAGGATTTGACGAAGTATTCGCCGGAGAAGAACGTTTCCTTGACTCGTGGCCAGCCAGGGGACAGGTGCAGTCCGACGGCGATCACCACCACGAACACAATCGTGCTGACAAGGCTGGTGATAACCGATTTGATTTGCTGTTGAAGGCGGTATTGGCGGCGGTCGAGCTCGACTTGGCTGACCTCATGCGCTGACGTCTGTGATTGCATGTGCGGCGCTCGCTTCCTTGAACTGCTGTGAAATGCATGCGGTAGGAATTATCGCATGCAATGATCTCGTGAAATGGAAAATGGCTTGGTCCGTAGCCATGATGTGGCGGCAGACCAAGCCAGCGATAACCGAATCGGCTACTTCAATTCGGTCAGATCAGTGGTGTATTCGGCCAGCCACTTGTCCTGCAGCTTCTTCAGCGTGCCGTCGGCGTTCAGCTCGTCCACGGCCTTGGTGGTTGCTGCGGTGAGCTTGGAATCCTTGGGCAATACGATGCCCATGCCGTTCTTGTCCTCGGATCCCGAGATGCGGCCGAGCACGGTGGCGTCCTTGACCTGTTCGGACTGGACCATGTACACGCATTCCACGGTGCTGGTCACCAGTGCGTCGATCTGGCCGGCGTCGAGCGCTTGAGCCAAGGCGGCGTCATCGTTGAAGGTCTGGATGTCCTCCTTGATGGACTTCTTGACGTAGTCGTAAGCCAGCGTGCCGACCATCACGCCGATGGTGGCGTCCTTCAGATCAGCGAGGGACTTGGCGTTGGCGAACTTGCCGTCCTTCTTGACGATGACGGCCTGGCTGTCGTTGTAGTAGCTGGAGGAGAAGTCGACGGCCTTCTTGCGGGCGTCGGTGATGCCGAACTGCTGGATGTTCATATCCCAATCCTTGGCACCCGGGGCGATGGCGGAGTCGAAGGTGGAGCGTACCCAGACCACGTCAGACTTCTTGAAGCCGAGCTTTTCGGCCACATCGTAAGCCACGGCGGCCTCGTAGCCTTCACCGGACTCAGGCTTGTCGTTCATGACCCACGGCTCATATGCCGGCTCACCTGTGGCGATGGTCAGCTTGCCCGGGGTAACGGTCTGCTGCGTAAGATCGCTGGAATCAGCGGATGCGGAATTATTGGACTGGCTGGAGCCGCAGGCGGCGGTGAACACCAGGGCCAGAGCACTCACGGTGGCGGCCGCTACGCGGATGAAGCCTTTCTTATTGTTGAACATGATGGAATCCTCTCTCTTCCTGCATGGGATACGCGCCGCAATACATTGATTGACGGTCGTTTGGCGCATGCGCGCCAATTTTAGAACGTTTACATTACGGTGGAGCCTGCATGCCTATTGCCGTTGGTTATAGCCGGTTATTCGAGGGTGAACCCCTCGAACACAAATCCCGGGCTGACCACGCAGGACACCAAGGCGTCTGCGGTACCGGGAAGTGTACGCTGCCAGACGCCGGCCGGTACCACGGCATGGCCTGTAATGGGACTGTCGGCGGTGCCGCCAGCCGATGCGTCATCGGCGACGATGCCGCTGCCCAACGTGATTTGCGTGCGTTTGGCGGCGTCCTCTTGCGGTGAATCCCCGTCGCCGCCCAATTCCAGCGTCACCGGTGCCGGGCCATGCCACAGCCACAATTCGTCCGCATCCACCTTGTGCCAAGCGCTGGCATCTCCCTCGGGCAGCAGAAAATAGATCAAGGAAGCCAGCGGGCGTTTACTCACGGCGTCCTCATGCGGACTTTGCCAATCGCGTGTGTACCAGCCGCCCTCCGGATGCGCCTCAAGACCAAGACGTTCCACCACCGAACGCGCGTATGCGCTCATGTCCTCCAATGCCACGCTCATATGTACTCCTTCCTTTGCTTCCTGCTGTTGCGTTATGCCGTCACGCTGTTGCGTATGCCGCATTATTGCTTTATTGCTGCATTGTGCCGTGTCAGTGCTGCCGCAGTGCCGGCACAGCAACAGCACTCACCACGCTCCGTTGTTGTATGCCTCGCGCCCGGCAATCACCGTGGCTCGATTGGTGCCTGCACCGTGGCGGATGAGCGTCTCCAATGTTTCTTCGATGCCGGCTGGCGACGATGTGTCGACAGGAATGTCGAAGAACGCCAGATCGGCCAACGCCCCCGCATTGATCTGCCCGATGCGGTTGACACCCACATGCATGCCCATCGAAGCGGCACCGCCCAGTGTGAGCATGCGAATCAGCCGGTGCGTCAGATCGTCGCTCGTATATCCCTGCTCGCGTGCGAGGTCGTACAGCATGGAGGCGTCATCCAATAGGTCGAGGCTTGGCGTGCTCGACAACGAGTCGGTACCCACCGCAACCAGATTGCCTTCCTCAAGGTATTCGCGGATCGGAGCATCCTTGCCGGTGTTGGTAATGCGGTTCGAACGCGGGCACAATGCCACGCCAACACCGCGCTGCCGCAGGATTCTGCGATCCTCCTTATCGGCCCACACGCCATGGGCGATATGCACATCCGGTCCCAGAGAACCAAGCTGATCGACAAACTGGATGGCGGATGCACCCTTGCCGACCTCTTTCAGCTGCTTGTAGCTCACCCAGTCATGATCGCGCCAGTCGGCGGCGGAGTATGTGGTGAGCACCGGCGGATAGGTGCCGGCTTCGAGCGGGGTTTCGGCCAAATGGATGTGCAAGCGCATATTGAGCCGTCGTGCGATATCCGGCAGATCCACGAATGGCTCGGATTCCAGCGTGTAGGGCGCGTGCGGGCTGATGCCCAGGTTCGGCAGCCGCTCCTGGCTCATCTTGCGCAGCTGACGACTCAGCTCGGTACGCCCCTTGGCGAGCCATTCGTCGTTATGCCAGCCCATAACCTCCCAGTAGGCGATGCCGTGCATGCCTTGTGAGGCGAGAGCCCCGGCGGCATCCAGATCGGTCACGATATCCGCTGCCGCAGTGGTGCCGGATTCGACCATCTGGCGTGCGCCGTCCTCCGCCCATTGCTTCCAAGGCTGCGTTTGCTGCGCTTCGGCATATACCTTGTTGAAGGCCAGCTCCCATGCGCGAAAGCGGTCGTAGGTGCCACGCCCCACTTCTGCCATGCCAGTGTACTGCAGATGGGTATGCGCGTTGATCAGGCCGGGAGTCAGCACGCCATCCCAGTGATGTTCGGTGATCGTGGCGTTCTTCGTGGTCTCCTGCTTCAGCGCCTCCATAACCCAGTGGCGCTTGCCTACATGGATCACACGGTTGCCATGCACGGCCACTGTGCCATCCACAATCACCGGACCGGTCACAGGAATTACCAGTTTGGCTGAATACAGCGTCACCTGGTCAACGAGTTCCGGATCGTTGCCGGGCCATACTGCCGCTTCGGTGGAAATCATCGGGCCTCCTTGGAAGTCAGTGTGTTCGCTTGCGCCGGTCTGGTGGCGGTATAGCCGCGCGCATTCTCCGCGAATCGCGTCAATCGCCAGTCGTAGCCATTATCGGCCACCGCGTGGCTGGCCTGATATCCGCGTGCCTTAAGCGCCGCGTCGGCTATACGGCGGTCCGTTTCGGAGTCAAGCCGAATCAGCTTGTGGGGGAGCGTTCCTTGATGCTCAAGCAGATAGGCGACCGCACTGGCCTGCACAGCGAAACTCAGATCCATGATCTCAATGGGATTGCCGCCGCCGACTGTGTAGTTCACCCCATCCCCATCCGCCAGCAACGTGAGCGTCGGGCCTTCAGGAACCTTGAGATCGAAGCGTTCGCGATTCACCGCGGGCGTGAAATCAGGCACCTCATCCAGGGCGATCTCATTGGCGATGCCGCCGATCACCGCCAATACCGTGCCTTCGCGCATCAGTCGCATATGCTCAAGCGTGATCGTATGACGCACACCGGTCGCGGAAATCACGATATCGGCTGAGGGCAACGCATCATTGATGTCACGGGCCTCAAACCCGTCGAACACGGCTTTGAGCGCGGCTACGGCATCGATGTCGCAGATCGTCACGCGTGCGCCCAATGCCCGCACTCGCCGCGCGAATCCCCGGCCGACTGGGCCGTATCCGATCACAGTGACTCGGGCTCCGGAGAAGGCATCGGCACCTAGAATGCGCTGCATCGTGGTCACGCAGGTTTCACCGGTGCCATGCGCGTTGTCGAACCCGGTTTTGAGAATGCTGTCGTTCACCGCGACCACCGGATAGGTGAGCGCTCCCGCTGCCTCCATACCGGCGAAAGCCCTCACGCCGCTGGTCGTCTCCTCGGCCACGCCAATCAGGTTTGCCGCGAGTTCTGGGCGTTCGAGAGAGGCCAGACGGGCGAAGCTCGCACCATCGTCGATGATGATATCAGGCTGAATGGTGTCCAGTAGACGCAATGCCGCCTCCTGAGCCTGCTTAGGCGTCCAATCGCGGCTTGATTCCACGATGATGCCTTCGCGCTTCAGTTGTTCTGCGACACGTGGATCCGTGGAATCCGGGCCGCAATAGACGCCCACGATCGCTCCCGCTGCATGCAGTTTTCGCAGCAGAATCGCGGTTTTCGGCTCCAAGATCAAGCAGACGGCGATGCGGACCCCTGAAAAATCAATGCCGCGATCGTGCAATCCGTCCATGACATCGCGCAACACCGGCATATGCTCTTCGGCGTAGGCCATCGCCTCAAAACCTGAGGCTTTGCGCATGTCTGGGATTTGCTCAATCGGCAAGGACAAATCAAAACGAAAATCGTCGGGGCTCTCATGCGTCGCATCAGGTTGTTCCACGGTCATGCCCCATTGATGGGCTGCAGATACATGATCCGGTCGCAAGTCAGGTGATGCCATAGCTAGGCGTGCGCCGGCCAATGAACGATTGGTGCGTTGTGAAAACGTCTCCGCCCAGGCAACGAAGTCACAACCAACTGAGTCGTTTCGAGTCATTTCCACTCCCTCGTTGTGCAGTATGGGAACTATCCTAAAACATCCGTTTTGCATATGAGTCGACAGCCGTTTGGTGTCCGCCGTGTGTTATTTCAAGAGCGTTTCCAGCGCATCGGCCAATGTGCCTGCTTCCACGAGACGCAACCCGTCGATATGAATCGGTTTGCGCATCGGTGGAACAACGGCGGTTGTGAAGCCCAGCCGTGCCGCCTCACGCAGACGGTATTCCATGCGGGGGGCCGGCCGAACCCGCCCGGTCAAAGAGATCTCACCGATCGCGCACGTGGAGCGAGCGATCGGCTTGGATGTGGCGGCGCTCGCCAATGCCGCCACGATCGCCAGATCCGAACTGGGTTCCTTGGCCTGACCGCCGGCGATGGTGGAGACATACAGGTCATTGGCCAGCAGGTTAAGTTTGCTATGCCTGTACAGAACTGCGGTCAGCATAGCGATGCGACTGGGATCGACGCCATTGACGGCACGGCGGGGGGTGGGCAGAACGGACTTGGTGACCAACGCCTGTACTTCGATCGGTAGACTGCGATGCCCGTCCAAGGTGAACGTCACGCACGTACCTTCCACCGGTGTCGTGTCGGTGGCATTGGGGTCGCTGCCGAGGAACAGCCCTGACGGGTCCGTGACCTCTTCGATTCCTTCACCGCTCATGTCAAAGCATCCGACCTCGTCAGTCGGTCCGAAACGGTTCTTGATCGCGCGCAGCATGCGGAGCGCAGTTTCGCTATCGCCTTCGAACTGGCACACCACATCAACCAGATGTTCCAAGGTGCGAGGGCCGGCAATCGAGCCGTCTTTGGTTACATGGCCTACCAGGAACACGGGAATATCCATGCTTTTGGCGGTGTCGATCAATGCGCTCGCCACTTCCCGCACCTGCGTGGATCCGCCGGAGATGCCATCGACCTCTTGGGAGACGATGGTCTGCGCGGAATCCACAATGGCCAGTGCCGGCTTCGTCTGCTCGATCAGACCCAGCACCGTGGACAGGTCGGTGGTGGAAGCCAACAGTAGGTTCGGTTCCACGACATTGATGCGCGAAGCGCGCAAGCGCACCTGAGCCTGTGATTCCTCGCCGGAAATATAGAGCACTGTACCGGCCGGCGAGGTGCCTTTCGCTGCCACGGTCCTGGCCACATTGCCGGCCGTCTGCAGCAGCAGTGTCGATTTGCCTATGCCCGGCTCTCCGGCGATCAGCGTCACCGAACCGGGTACCACGCCGCCGCCGAGCACGCGATCGAACTCACTGAAGCCGGTGGGCAGTCGTTTCACGCTTTCCGTATCGATCTCGGTGATAGGACGTGCGGCAGACCGCGCATCGGCCGGCACCGATGCCGATTGCGTGCGCGAGGTCCGCCCGGGCGCTGCAGTACGCACTCCGGCTGCGGGACGAGCTTCATGAAACTCTTCAACGGTACCCCATTGGCCGCATTCAGGGCATCGCCCCACCCATTTCGCAGTGCTCCACCCGCATTCGGAACACATGTACTGCACAGTTGATTTCGCCATGATTCCACAGTAACTGCTATCCGCAATCTCGGTAAAATTTTACCGACTCTCACGAAAACAAGCCGTTATGAGGATTGCCATGGTTGCCGAACGCAGCGATCTGACTCGGCCGGTTTCCTAGTGCATCGCCGTTGTCGCATGGATTGCTCTTTCCGGATTGCACGATACATTCACGCAGACTGTGAGAGGACCGGTCTGGGAGACCGACAGCGTCACGTGGCTGTGAGAGAATCATGGGCATGACTACTACTGAGAACTCCTCAACCACACAGTCTCACGGCAAACTGATCGCAGTGGTTATCGCCGCTGCAGTCGTGATTATCCTGGCTGTACTTTCGGCTTTCGTCTGGCCGGGCTGGGCCCTGAACAAAAGCGCCGCCACCGGCAGCACCACGACTCAGACCGGAGATAAGAAGCAGACGGCTAAAGCCGAACCCACTACGCCCAGCATCAAAGCCACCGCTCTGCCGGATGATGCCACCGAACTGCTGAAGTCCATGCCGGACAGCGTACTTAACTACGCTCGCACCAAGGCGGAGGCTTCGGCGACATGGAGCGCCGCATCGCCGCTTGAGGAGTACACGCTGACCTATGCCGTCGGCACCGATACCAACGACATTACGCTGATCAGCGCGCAGTGGTCTACCGCGGACAGCGCCAAAACGCAGTATGATGCGTTGGTCGCGGCCCAGACCGGTGATGAGTCCGCCTCGGGCAACGTGAAGGTGTCCGGCAACGTTACCGGTGCCTACGTGGTCAAGACCGACGCTTCCGATTCCAAGAAATCCGTGGCTATCTGGCAGAACGATACCGTCGTGTTCCAGGCCACCGGCTCCACGGATGCTATTGACCGCTTCTACCAGCAATTCCCCATGTGACGCATGGAGCAATTGGTGTCCGGTGTTTGCCGGCATCAATGCCTGATGCGTCTGTACGTGACGTTCGCAACATACGTGTTGGTGCTGTCGGGCAAGACGTGTAGTATGGTGCGAGTTGCAACTTTTACGATTAATCGAAATGGAGGCTTCAGATGGGTTCTGTCATCAAGAAGCGCCGCAAGCGGATGAGCAAGAAGAAGCACCGCAAACTGCTGCGTAAGACCCGCCACCAGCGCAAGTAGTCTTACCTGCGATAAAAGGCATTGAAATCCCTGCAATCACAGCGGTTGCGGGGATTCTTTTTATTCGTTTGCGTATTTAAGCCGTGAACCAAGAAGAGCCGCATGCTGCGATATGCAGATGCGGCTCTGTGGCTCTTATTGAGAAATGAGTACGAGTGCTACACTCGCAAGGCTCACTTGTTGGAGTTGGTCATGACGCGCGGACCGTTCGGATCGCCGACGATGACCTTGTCCACCATGTTGAGGAACAGGCCGTGCTCCACCACGCCTACGGTGTTGATCAGGTCTTCGGCCAGCTCCTGCGGGTGGTCGATGCGGCCCAGATGCAGGTCCACTACGAAGTTGTTCTCGTCGGTGCGCACTTCCTTGCCCTCGGCGTCCAGACGCAGCACCGGCTTATAGCCCTTGGCTTCGAACTCCTTGACCACATGGCCGGCACCGAAGGGGATCACTTCGACGGGCAGCGGGAACTTGCCGATGGTGTCCACCACCTTGGACTCGTCCACGATCCATACGATCTTGTCGGAGTTGGTGGCCACGATCTTCTCCCACAGCAAAGCGGCGCCGCCACCCTTGATGCCGTTGAAGTTCTTGTCCACCTCGTCGGCGCCGTCGATGGTCACATCGATGTGATCCACGTCGTCGATGTCCACGATCTTGATGCCGTAGCTTTCGGCCTGCTCCTGAGTGCGACGGGAGGTGGTCACGCCAGTGAATTCAAGGCCTTCCTCCTGCACTCGGCGACCCAGCTCATCCACCAGGAAGCGGACGGTGGAACCGGTGCCGAGGCCGGCGATCATGCCATTCTCGATAAGCTTGGCGGCTTCGATGCCGGCCGCCTTCTTGAGGGCATCCTGCTGTGCCTTATCCATTTACGTATCTCCTTTGCCTTGCGTACTTCACGAATGTATTCGCGTTGTGAAGTCCGATTCCTATCCTAACGCGCATGAACGAAGTTGTGCCGTCGTGTCCGCTTTTGGTAGGCGTTTGTGTGATATTGGTTACTATCGTCGGATAAATGGTGCGTTGGTGACGATCAGGTTACCGTCACCATCTACATAGCCTTCTACGGCGATGGTGCCGGAAATCGGCATAGGTTGTCCGTTGAAATACGGGCTGGTTTTGGGGGCGGGGGAGAAGACCAGTGTGCCGGAAACCGTCAGTCCGCTCGGCTGAGCGTTGACAGCCGGAATCGCTGAAGATGTTGGGACTGCTGAAGCGGCAGCATGCGTCTGTGCGTCAGCGATAGCGCTCTGCGGCGCGTCGTCGCTATTGACTTCGGCCGTAGGAGCGGCGGTTGTGCGAACGTCGAAATCGAAGTCCGGCACGCCTTCCGGCTCGGCCAACAGATCAGCCAACGATTGTTTTCCGTTGCCCTTGACGGCGGAACCGCCCGGTTCTTGTGTTTGCGCAACGTCGGATTCGACTGGTTTACGCAAGCTTGATGCATCGGCTTGACCGTCCAACACCAGTTGCACATCCGGCGGCACATCGGTGCCATGCGCGTATTCCGAGTGCAACAACGACTGCCAACCTTCGATAGGCAAATATCCGTCTCGCGCCCCCGAACGGCAATCGCCCGCATACGTGCGAGCCAACTCGTCCACCAGCTCGTTGCCTGCATTGCCGGCGTGGCCCTTGACCCACTTAAAACTCACCGGTCCCGGACGGCGGGAGATTTCCGCGTCGATGGCCTTGATCAGCTCGACGTTTTTCACCGGTTTTTTCTGTGAATTCTTCCATCCATTGCGTTTCCAACCCTTGACCCATGTGGTTGAGCAGTTGATGGCATACTGCGAGTCGGACTCAATGAGCAGTGGTTCGGATCCGGGATGGGCGCGCAGGGCCTCCAGTACCGCGCAAAGTTCGCCGATCTGATTCGTGCCGTTCGTGGCACCGCCAGAGTCGTAGCCATGCTCGTCATGCTCATGGCCGGGGGTGCCACCTGCGTTTTTCGCGTGATCGGCCCATGCCCAGCCCATCGGGCCGTTCGGATTGCCCAGTGCGGATCCGTCTGTCGATACTGTAATAGTCATGCATCTAACCCTATCGTGTGCTGCGGGCGGGTCTGTAGCATGCTCTGCTTGCGGCACGATTTGCTGAATTGGCTCTTTTCACGATTTCGTACCATGAGACTTAAAGGCCATTTCCGAAGAATGGCGGTTTCTGTTGCCACGATGCTACGGAAGCTCGTGGTTTCAGGTTGTTGTGGCAAGGTGCCGTGGTACAACTTCACCCAAACCGCCATTGGGCTGCGGCGTGGCAATCGATACAATCAGGAACATGCATTCGGGCGCCTTTTTACGTGCGTTCATGTTCGCATATGATTGCATTGCAGTGATTCCGTACACTTTCCTCATGCTCTATGTGGATAACTCAACAAGCTGGAACCACATGTCCTGGATGAGCTTTGCACCAACTTGCGAAATCGATATCGTGGCGCCATGAACAATTTCCAGATGAGACAGCCACCTCCGGAGGATTCTGAGGTTGTTTTCGGCCGATATGAAGACCGGCCTGTGACACGTTACGATTACGTCGCGCAGTCAGCGCAGTCTGTGCGCTCCTCTCGATCCCAGTATGATGTGGTACCTTCGCCTGCGAATGCGGATGCTATGAGAGGGAACCTTGAGCAGCGCAAGCGTGATATGCAACGCCGTTGCGCTGAGGCGGCCCAACGCTTGAACTCCACACTGCTGTTTGGCATGACCACGTCACTGGTACTGCAGTCTGTTCCTCTTCCGATGGATTGTGATCTTGATTCGTATGAGCTGCATACGGTCTCCAGCTCGCGCGATCAACGCGTCCGCGTCCGGGGATTACCGATTCATCCGCATATCTGGAAGCATGCCTCCACAGCCGAAAAGGTGAGGGTGGACCAGAATGTATACGCTCTTGACCTGTTTCACGTATGGGCTCAACTTGCCACGCACATGACTTTGGAATCGTTGATCGTACTTGGCGATTCGATGATCACTGCAATCGCCCGGCAACCGTTATTGGCCGGAGGGCGTACGGCGCCTATGGTTTATGGTGATCTGAAACGATTCGTGGAGGACTTGTCGGGGTTCAAAGGGCGTTTGGCATGTCAACGTGCGCTGACGCTCATTATGCCGGGCTCGGATTCTCCCAAAGAGTCCGAGGAAAGACTTGCTCTGAGATCGCATGGCATACCGCAACCCGTGTTGAATTATGAAGTGCCGGGTGCTGCGTTCAGATCGGCTGTCGCTATAACGTTGGATATGGCATGGCCCGAGCAAAAAGTGGCGGTTGAATATGACGGAGATCATCACCGTACGGACAAGATGCAATGGCGGCGCGACCAGGAGAAGCGCGACAAACTGCGAGGTCGCCAGTGGATTGTGTTTGTCGCTACGGCGGCCAGTCTTGCCGATGCGGATGCTCGCGCTGAATTTGCGTTTAACGTAGCTCGTGCGCTTGCATCGCGCGGAGCCGTGTTTGCATTCTCGGTGTTGCCTAAGACCATGCGGCAGCTCTCGATAAGCCTGGGTTAGGTATGGCCGTGACCTGCGCGGGTTGGGACTGTGTGCTGGGGCGGCCGAATCCCTGAGCTGACTGCGCGGTTGCGCAAGTCGCAGTTGCGCAACCGCGCACGGTCGTGTGGTACATGTGCCTAGATTGGGTGATATCGAAATAATGTGCCAATGGCTTATTGATGTGCTTTACGCAAAATGGCCGTTTCCGTTGTCACAACTTTAAGAATGAAGGGGTGCAGGACGGTTGTGGCAATGAAAAATGGTACGACATCAGCGAAGGGGCCGCATCATCGGTTCGTACCGCGCCCGTGCATCGCATGCCCTGCAGCACACGTCTGTGCAACCACATATTCATGCACCGGCGAATATCGCATTCGCATCGTTATCGCACGCTGATACATTCGAATAAACATGCATATGCACACTGTCATAGCGATGCGATTGCAAGGCCAATCGGAACACCGTCGGCCGCAAAACCGCAATATGCGTGTTGCTGTGTGTTGTTTCACGACCAAAACGGTAGGGGTGTTGAACCACACGTTGCGGTTCAACACCCCTACCGTCTAACACTCAGTCACTTAATGCCGAAGCATGTATTCGCAGTATTCGGCGAATCACTCGCTCAGGGCCTTATCGACCACGAGCTTGGCTTCGTCGAGCACCTTGTCAAGGGCCTCGGGGCTCTCGAAGGACTCGGCGTACACCTTGTAGATGTTCTCGGTGCCGGAAGGACGAGCCGCAAACCAGTTGTCCTTGGTGGTGACCTTCAGACCACCGATCTTGGCGTGGTTGCCCGGAGCCTCGGTGAGCTTGGCAGTGATGTCCTCGCCGGCCAGCTGCGTGGCGGTCACGTCATCACCGGTGAGCTTGGCGAACTTCTGCTTCTGCTCAAGGGTGGTCGGCGTGTCCACGCGCTTGTACCAAGACTCGCCGAAGCGAGCCACCTGATCCTTGTGCAGCTCGGCCGGGTTCTTGCCGGTCTTGGCGGTGATTTCAGCGGCCAGCAGGTCGGGAATAAGACCATCCTTATCGGTGGTCCACACACGACCATCGCGGCGCAGGAAGCTCATGCCGGAGCTCTCTTCGCCGCCGAAGGCCACTTCGCCGCTGAACAGCGGGTCGACGAACCACTTGAAACCAACCGGAACCTCAATAACCTTGGCATTGATCGATGCAGCCACACGGTCGATCAGCGAGGAGGAGACCAGCGTCTTGCCCACGGCTGCGCCGTCCGGCCAACCCGGGCGGTTGCCGCCGAACAGGTACTCCACGCACACGGCGATGTAGTGGTTCGGGTTCATGACTCCCCAGTTCGGGCAGACGATGCCGTGACGGTCGGCATCCGGATCGGTGCCGCCAACCAGATCGTACTTGTCCCAAGCGCCGGCGTTGAGCTCATCAACCAAGCCCTTCATGGCGTACGGGGAAGAGGGGTCCATGCGAATCTTGCCGTCGTGGTCGATGGTCATGAAGCGCCAGGTCGGATCGACTTCGGGGCGCACGACACCGATGTTCAGTCCGTACTTCTCGTTGATCAGCGGCCAGTAGTTCACGGAAGCGCCGCCGAGCGGGTCGATGCCCAGACGTACGCCGGAGTTGCGGATCACATCGAAGTCGATCACGTTGGCCAGATCGTCGACGTAATGCTCGCGGAAGTCGAAGCCCTCGACATACTCGGACTTGATGGCCTCCTCGTACGGCACGCGCTTGATGGACTTGAAGTCGCCGAGCAGCTCGTTGGCGCGGGCGGCGATGGCATTGGTCACATCGGCCGGTGCCGGACCGCCGGTGACCGGGTCGTACTTGAAGCCGCCATCGGTGGGCGGGTTGTGAGACGGGGTGACGACGATGCCGTCAGCCAGACCTTCGCCCTCGAAACGCTGGGTGCCGTCGGCCGCGCGGTTGTGGGTCAGGATGGCCTGCGAAACCACGGGGGTGGGCACGAAGTCGTCACGGGAGTCGACGCGCACATGCACGCCGTTGGCCACGAGCACTTCGATGGCGGTCTTCTTGGCCGGGCCGGACAGGGCGTGGGTGTCGGAGCCGAGGTACAGCGGGCCGGTGACGCCGGCTTTCTTGCGGTATTCGGCGATGGCCTGGGAAATGGCGATGATATGAGCCTCGTTGAACGAAGTCTTCAGGGATGAACCGCGGTGTCCGGAAGTGCCGAAAATGACGCGCTGTTCCGGAACAGAGGGGTCGGGGACAAGGTCATAGTACTTGCCGATGACCTCATCGACGTTGATCAGATCTGCTGGGGTGGCGGGCATGCCCGCATTTGTTGCTACCATGCTTCCCTATTGTGCCACGGATTTCAACGTTTTGGGCGCAGTTATGTTAAGGGTTGTCAACTTTTGTGCGAATGATGAAAAAAGAAGCGACGACACGCGGCAAAGAGTCGGACGAAAAGTCGCGGTACGCCGGGGCATCCGAAGCCAAAAAGCAAAAGCCGGCATTGTGCGATTCCCAAGCATAAGAGACACACAATACCGGCCAAGGCCAAATGGTGATTGTCATGCCAACTTGGGGCACGACAATCAATCGACAATCAGTGACGGGAAATCTCCTGCTCGATCTCCTCCAGCGACTTGCCCTTGGTCTCCGGCACGAACCGCAGCACGAACGGGATGGACAGCGCCGCGAACACGCCGAAGATGGCGAACGGACCGCCCACGTTGTTGTGGAAGGCATCCAGCAGCACGAGGAAGAACTGGGAGACGATGAAGTTGCCCAGCCAGTTGGCGGCGGAACCGAAGGAGGAGCCGATGCCGCGCACGGACAGCGGGAAGATCTCGCCGATGAGCACCCAGGCGATCGGGCCCCAGGAGACGGCGAAGCCGAGGATGTAGAAGGCGATCAGGATCATGGTCGGCACGGCGAGCACGGCGACATCGCCTACGAAGTTCATCACGGCGAGAATGGCGAGAGACACGGTCATCACGATGGAGCCGAAGACCAGCATGCCCTTGCGGGGGAACTTGTCCATGATCATGGTGGCCACGATAGTGGAGACGAAGTTGACCACGCCGATGCCCACGGACACCCAGATGGCGTCTGCCTCAGGGAAGCCGAAGCCCTTGATGAACACCTGCGGCAGGAAGTAGATCACGGAGTTGATGCCGACCAGCTGCTGGAACAGCATGATGCCGATGGCTGCGATCAGCGCCGGACGGGCGATGCGGAACAGCTCGCGCACGCCGCCCTTGGTGTCCTGGGCGGCCACGGCCTTGATCTCGTCGAGCTCAAGCTGCACTTGCGTCTGATCCACGTCCTTGCGAATCAGGGTCAGCACCTTGAAGGCATTGCGCTCGTCACCCCTGTTGACCAGATAACGCGGCGATTCCGGCAGCAGGATGCCGCCGATCAGCAGCAGCGCGGCGGGAACGAGCGCCGAGCCGAGCATCCAGCGCCAATCGCGGACTCCCAACAGATTGTGGCCGAGGAAACCGAGGTTGGAGGCGTAGGCGAGCAGAATGCCGAACGTGATCATCAGCTGGAACAGTGTGGAGAGCGATCCACGACGCTCCTTGGGGGCGAGCTCGGCCAGATAGGCCGGAGTCAAAGCGGAAGCTGCGCCCACGGCGAGGCCGAGAATAATACGTGCGGCGACCATCATCAGGAAGCCGGTTGCGGTGGCGCACATGCCTGAGCCGAGCAGGAACAGCAGGGCGGAAACGATCAGCAGCTTCTTGCGTCCGAATCGGTCGGACAGCGCACCGATCGACAGCGCGCCCACGCAGGAGCCGATCAGCACGGAGGAGGTGATGAAGCCGGTCTGGGAGACAGTCAGGCCGAAATCCGTTTCGATCAGGGGAGAGGCGCCGGAAATGATGCCGGTGTCGAAACCGAACAGCATGCCGCCGAGCGCGCCGAATGTGAAGATGAACGAGCTGTTCAGCGGGAATCGTGAGGAGAAGCCGCGATTCTCCATTGCTTCGATGGATTCGATCGCGTTTGCCGCTTCGGCCGCCACCGTGTCTGCGACATCCGCTTCATGGTTCTGGGAAGCCGCCTGCACCGATGCGGGTGTTGTTGCCGTCATTGCCTTGGTCCTTTCGTCGCCATTGAGCCATTGGCTGGCCGCGTCTGTTCGCGCGGCTCGTATGCTGCATGCAGCGAGGCTCCGTTTGCCTCGAAGTTACCTGACAACAAAAAAGACCTGGAACAACGTGGAACATGTATATCTCATCAACGTATGGATATGCAGATTCCACATCGCTCCAGGTCTTGCCTCGTTTCCAAGTAACAACCCTGCTACGCAACGTGTGAGGAATAGGATACGACTTTTTCGTTCGCGACACTCCGAGCATCCGTGGATTTTGCAATCGTTAGCACCGGTTGATTCGGCATGGGGAATGCCGTGCCCCGACGAGGCGATGAGATAACGTGGCAAGCCAACGTGGCAGATGGACAAAGCGGGCGCCGATGCGAGACAATGACGTTGACTTCCGTATGGCGGGACGCCGCCATAGCGTGAACTGCACTGCGATGGGAAGTGAGGGAGGAGCGGCTTATGAGGATTGCGTCAGCGGCGTCTACGGCAACACAGCAAACCGTACCGGCGCAAGACGCGCCAGCTTCCCCGTCTCTCGCCATGTCGGAGATGGCCGGACAGATCATCGAAGCGCTTGGCGGCGCGGGCAATATTCGTGAACTCACGCATTGCGCCACGCGTCTGCACGTCACGCTTGCGGACGAGAGCAAGGCTGACTTGGCCCGTATAGAAGCGGTCCGTGGTGTGCTTGGTGCGTTTCCTCGTGCGGGCGGACGCTATCAGGTCATCATCGGAGGTGCCGTAGGGTCGGTATACGAACGCATGATGAGTCTGATCGCAGCCGCTGCCGCGTCGCCATCCGTGCGGACGATCCCGCAAGCCTCGATTGCGGATCGTACGGTGAACCAGCACACGCCACAAACCGTGCGATCTTGGGCAAACGCCGTTCTGGATTATGTTTCCGATGCCTTCCGTCCGTTGCTCGGCGTGCTGCTGGGGGCTTCGATGGTCATCGCGTTGGCCAATGTGATTGTGTCGCTTGGCTTCAGCCCGGACGGCAACGTCGCCGATGGCTGGCGGGTGCTTGAGGCGATTTGGGAAGGCATGTTCGTGATGCTGCCGATTATGATCGCCGTGAACGCCTCGCACAAACTCAACGTGGATCCTTGGCTCGGTGGTGCGATCATGGCCGCATTGCTGGCGCCCCGGTTGGGTGGTCTAGGGGCAAGCGTCAGCGTTTTTGGCATGAGCATGCCGGTTTACGATTACGGCGGCAACGTGTTTGTGCCGTTGCTTATGGTCGCAGTGCTTGCGGCGGTTTACCACAGGTTGAAACAGGTGATTCCCGGCAGTGTGCAGCTGGTATTCGTACCGTTTTTCTCGTTGGTCGTAGTGTACGTGCTTTCCGTGCTGTGCATCGGTCCGATGGGCGTATGGATTGGCGATGGGCTAGGGGAAATCACCTCATGGATGAGTACGCGTGTGCCGTTCCTGTTCGCGTTGTGCATTCCCCTGCTATACCCGTTTCTGGTGCCGCTCGGTTTGCATTGGCCGTTGAATGCGCTGATGCTGATGAACATTGAGACCCTGGGCTACGACTTTGTACAGGGGCCGATGGGCGTGTGGAATTTCGCGTGTTTCGGTGCTACGGCCGGAGTGCTTGTGCTCGCTGTGCGCGATAAGGATTCGGCGATGCGCCAGATGTCGTTGAGCGCCTTGTTGGCCGGGCTTCTAGGTGGAATTTCGGAGCTGAGTCTGTATGGCATCCATCTGCAGCATCGTCGCATCTACCGTTGGCTGCTTTCCGGGTGCGCGGCGGGAGGGCTGACCAGCGCGGTGCTGAGCTGGCTGTTTCCATCGGTGCTGGCGTCCGGCCAGGTGATTCGAGGAGTGACGACCACGGCGTTCGCGTTCTCCTCGCTGTTGACCATTCCGGTGTTCGATCGTGCGTGGGTGTACGCGATTTCCATTGCTGTCGCGTTCGCCGTGGCTATGACGTTGACTGTTGCGTTCGATTATCGACTGCCTCAGACCGGAGCGGGACGAACTGTACGACCTGAGCGGTCTGAACAGCGCGACCAGCGCGAACAGTCAGGAGTCGAGCCGGAGCGAGACTCTGCCCGCGCTGATCGTGCGGACCAAGCCGGTCATATGAGTCAAACGCGGCAATCGGATTGCCCTGATCGCCTCTGGAATTCGGACGCTCCCCATGCCGTATTCGCGCCTGTTTCCGGTGAACTTGTGGACCTTGCTGCGATTGACGATCCTGTTTTCGCGTCCAAGGCGTTAGGGGAAGGCGTGGGATTGATGCCGGAACCGCAAGAGTCGATGGCGGTTTGCGCTCCGGTCTCCGGCACGTTGAAAACCGTGGCCAAAACCGGTCACGCATTCGGCGTCAAAACGGATGACGGCGTTGAAGTGTTGGTGCATATCGGCCTCGACACGGCAGATATGGGCGGCGAAGGCTTTGCATTGCACAAACGCAAAGGCGACGTTGTCTCGGCCGGCGATGTGATATTGCATGCGGATTGTGCGGCGATACAGCATGCCGGACATAGTGCGGTAGTGGTGGTGACTGTGGTGAATACTGCGGCAATGGCATCCGTGACGCCGTTGCCGGCCGGAATCGCCGATCGGCCGGACGGCGCGGAGCGTCGGATCTCGCGAACAGTGACCGCCGGCACCCCTATTATCGATGTAGAACGATAACCGATCGCGCATCGAAGCGATGATGATTGTAGATGCGAGATCTCACGCGAAGGCACTGCGAACGGAAAGGGGGAGTGCGATGGAGATCCTCAGAGTATTCAACAACAATGTGGTACTCGCCAAGGATGACGACGGCGGCGAAGTGATACTTACCGGTCGTGGACTGGGATTCCAAGCCAAGCCCGGGCAGCGTGTGGATGCCTCAAAAATCGTGCGGACCTTCGTCCCCTCGGACGGTCGTGACCCTGATCATCTGGCGCAAATGCTCTCGGACATCGACCCTGAAATCATTCGTATTGTGGTGGATGCCATGAAACAGGCCGGGTTGGGGGAGCGTGAGACCGGAAGCACCACATTGGTTATGGCGTTGTCGGACCATATCGCCGGTGCCGTTGAACGTCAACGCCGCGGGATTGCCGTGGAATACCCGCTGGTCGGCGAGATCAGCAATCTGTATCCCAAGGAATATGAGCAGGGCTGTGCGCTGCTTCAGGCCATCAACGGCAGATTGCCGGAACCGCTGCCGGCCGGCGAGGAGACGTCGCTGGCCATGCATCTGGTGAACGCCGGATTCGCCACGGGAGATTTGACCTATACCTATACGATGACCGGTGTGATTCAGCAGATGCTCGATATCATCGAACATACATACGGGCTGACGCTTGACCGAGAATCGGTGAACGTAGGCCGATTCATCACCCATCTGCGGTATCTGTTCATTCGCATTCACCAGAACCGCCAGCTTGCCGACGAGCCGGCGCCGATTATCAACGCGATTCGAGATGCCTACCCGGAGGCGCTACGCTGCGCCGCCACCATCGGCAGACTGTTGGAATTGCGCTTGGACGCGGACGTGAGCGAAGACGAGGTGGCGTATCTGGCCATGCACGTCGCCCGGGTCACCGCCGACGCTCGGCGGCAGTGACCCGGGCGACGGCAACGAATAGGCAGCAACAGTTGCTGCACTACTTTATCGGTTCGAGAATGCTGGTCGTCACGGCAAAGTCGGAGGTGGCATTCGCCGCGGCGACTTGAGCGGTTTTCAGCGTGGAGGTATCCGGCACGCGTACGATAAGCGCCCGTCGATCCACAGAGAAGCGAATATGCTTCGTCTCCGGCAGCATGTCGCCGTCCACTTGGGCCTTGGCGGGCTTCTCCAGCCGGATTTCAGCGGAGACGCCCTGCACCTGCTCCATGGTGGAATTCGTGGAAAGCGGATTCTGCTCGGGCTTGCCGGTCAAGGTCTGATGCACCACGTCGCCGAACAGGTTGGCCCAGCCCAGAATGCCGCCGGTGGTGTCGATGATTTCAAAATCGAGTATGCCGTCGTCGTATGATGCGGCCGGCATCAGCGAGAACACGGGAATCTGCCCGCAGTTGCCGGCCATAACGGTGCGGAAGCGCAGATTGTTGATGGTGTGATCTGAGCCGTCGGCGCTGGTGATGGTCAGATCGCCGCGGAATTTCGGTGCGAACAGATGCTTGATGCCTCCTGCAAAATACGCCAGCCAACTGATGTTGCGCTTGAGCTCGGGGTCGGTGTCGTCGATCATCGCGGCGTCGAATCCCACGCCGGCAATGATGAGGAAAGCGTGACCATGGTCGTCCTCGGGATGATCGAGCAGCGTGAGCCGTCCCATATCCACCAGACGTGAGCCGTGGGAGGTGGCCACTGTCAATGCGGCGTCGACATCGTCCACCGGAATGCCCATGTTGCGGGCGAACAGATTGCCGGTGCCGATCGGGATGATGCCGAGTGCGTGGCCGGTGCCGGAAACAGCGCTCGCCACAGTACGCACGGTGCCGTCGCCACCTACCGCGATCACCACGTCTGCACCGTCATGCAACGCTTCCAAGGCGCAGACTCGACCATCCTTGTCAAGCTGGGTGTCATAGAACCGAATGCGGTTGAGGCCCTTGGCTTCGCAGAACTCTTTGATATGCAGTCGCTGTGCTTCAGCCTGTGGTTTGGAAGGATTGATAACGAACGCGTACTGCACTTCGTCGTCCTTGCGCTTTTCCAATGATTGCGCCAGCTTGCGGCGTCGATGCGCGCGCAGCACAAGCGCCAAGACCACGATGGCCGCGACCGCGCAAAGCACGGCTGCGATGATAAGCACGGTGATGACTGACTGAGGCATGACTCCTATTGTTAGCGTGTGCCGCAGAACAAACGATGAAAGTTGCGCGAACATGAACAATTTGCGCACAGGGTTGACGCATGGCCGTTCGGCTAGTATGGAATCCATGCTTGCAAACGACGTGCGAAACACCATCGACCGGGTCTGGGACGCGTTCTGGTCCGGTGGCATCTCCAATCCGCTGGAGGTCATCGAACAGATCACGTACCTGCTGTTCATGCGCCGCCTCGATCTGAATCAGCAGCGTGCCGAACGCAAGGCCGCGCGCACCGGCCGGCCGATCGAACATCCGATCTTCACCGAGGAACAGCGAGGCCTGCGGTGGAGCGTGTTCAGCCAGCAGTCGCCCGATGCCATGTACCGCACCGTTTCGGACGAAGTGTTTCCGTTCCTGCGCTCGATGGGCGGCGACGAATCCTCGTACGCCGAGCAGATGAAGGACGCACGTTTCACGATCCCGACGCCCATGCTGCTCGCCAAAACCGTCGACATGCTCTCCGACATCGACATGTCGAACACGGACATGAACGGCGACCTGTACGAGTATCTGCTGTCGAAGATCGCCAGCTCAGGCGTCAACGGCCAGTTTCGTACGCCCCGGCACATCATCGACCTGATGGTCGCGATGATGGACCCCGCCCCGCGCGACACGATCTGCGACCCGGCGTGCGGCACGGCCGGGTTCCTCGTCGCGTCCAGCGAGTACATGCGCGAGCATCATCCGGAAACGCTGAGCGATCCCGCGTTGCGCGCCCGCTATGCGTCCGGCATGTTCCACGGCTACGACTTCGACCGCACGATGCTGCGCATCGGCAGCATGAACCTGATGCTGCACGGCATCGACGACCCGAACGTGCATTACAAGGATTCCTTAAGCGAAGCGGGCGACGCGGACGTCGGCCGGTATTCGCTGATCCTTGCCAATCCGCCGTTCTCCGGCTCTTTGGATTACGACGCGACCAGCGCCGCGCTGCTGCGCGTGGTGAAGACCAAGAAGACCGAACTGCTGTTCCTCGCGCACTTCCTGCGCATGCTCACGCCCGGTGGGCGCGCGGCGGTGATCGTGCCTGAAGGCGTGTTGTTCGGCTCGACCACCGCACATAAGAAACTGCGCAAGATGCTGGTGGAGGAGCAGAAGCTCGACGCGGTCATCAAACTGCCGTCCGGCGTGTTCAAGCCGTATGCGGGCGTGAGCACGGCGATTCTCGCGTTCACGAAAACCGATTCCGGCGGCACCGACGACGTGTGGTTCTACGACGTGCATGCGGACGGATTCTCGCTGGATGACAAGCGCTCGCCGATCGGAGCGAACGATCTGCCGGACGTACTCGTACGGTGGACGCATCGCGGCGACGAATCGGAGCGCTCGCGGGCGCGTACCGAACAGTCGTTCTGCGTGCCGAAGGCGGAAATCGCGGCGCAGGATTACGACCTGAGTTTGAACCGGTACAAGCAGATCGAATACGCGGAGGAAGCGCATCGCGAGCCGGGGGAGATACTGGACGAGATCGCCGCGCTTGACACGGGGATTGCGGACGACGTTGCGTCTCTACGGGAGTTGCTGGCTTGATGGATGTGCTGGATCGTTGCGTTTGCGCTGGTGTCCGCGGAAGTTCGGCATATGCGATGCGCGACACACTCAAGGCCGTTTGGCCAAGCTTACGGTCTCGCATCATGCATGCCGCTCGACCGCTCGGAAGGCTGATACGTTGCGAAAGGTGCATGGGATGACTGTTGATATGGTCAAGTTGGGCGAGCTGATTCAGCCGGCTGGTCCAAAGATTGGTGATGCAGAGACCGACTATCCTGTTTATTCTGTTACCAAGCATGCAGGATTCGTGCCCAGTCTGGAATATTTTAATAAGCAAGTCTTTAGCCGTGATCTGTCCGGATATCGTTTGGTGAGGCAGGGAGAATTTGCTTATGCGACGATTCATCTGGATGAAGGGTCGATTGGCATTGCTCCTGAGAATGCTCTGATTAGTCCTATGTACACGGTTTTCAGCGTGGATGAGAATCGTGTAGACAAGGATTACTTACTGTATCTGTTGAAAAGCCCGTGGGCGATATCCATGTATTCCGTTTTGGGGCGGGGCGCGATTCATCGGCGTATGGCAATCGCGCTTAAGGCTTTGGGAAGCTTGCAGATCGCTTTGCCGTCGCTGGATGAGCAGCGGCGGATTGTGGAGATTCTTGATCGGGCTGATGATATCCGCGCCAAGCGCCGCCAGATGCATGCTGATTTCGATGAACTCAGGCAGTCCGTATTTGCTGAGATGTTTGGTGATCCAGTGCGGAATCCGATGAAATGGTCAAATCTCCGCATGAACAGCGTTTTTGATGTGACTTCTTCCAAACGAGTGTATGCCAAGGATTTAACAGATACAGGTATCCCATTCCTACGACTGGGAAACTTGACAAATCGTATCAGTTCGATTCCTGATAATCCTGATCTTTATATCACTGAAAAGCTATATCAAGTTCTCACTGATTCCGATCAAGTGCCGCAGCCTGGGGATATTTTAATGACTTCACGTGGTACGTTAGGTTTGCCATATCTTGTTTCGGCGTCTGATCGATTCTATTTTCAAGACGGAATGATTACATGGTTAAAGAACCGGAAGAAGCTAGTGGATGGTCAGTTTGCATTATCGCTATTTGCGATGCCATCATTCCGTCGTGAACTGGTCAAGGGAACGAATGGTTCTACTGTTGCATATCTATCAATCAAGAATATAGCTAATTGCACTATGATTCTCCCACCCATCTCGTTGCAGCGGGAGTTTGCACGGCGGGTGGAGGCGATTGCGGCGGCGCGGGCGAAGGTCGAGCGGGCGCTCGCCTTGGATGACGAGCTCTTCGCATCCCTTCAGTCCCGCGCCTTCCGCGGCGAGCTGTGACCGGTCAGATCAAGTCCGTCGGTCAATCTCGCATGCAATGCCGTTTGTCTGTATCGTTGCGCGAAACGCTTCGATGGTGCGGCGTGACAGTGCTTGATAATTCGGATTGGCGCACTCCGGCCGATCGTCATGAATCACAAGCTCGTCAACATGCGAGCGTTTCGTTTGCGTAAGAAACGCATCCATTCCGTTGCCGGTTTGCGCGTGGACGTCAAGCCAGCTTGCGTTGACATGGCGTATTACCGCACCTCGCTCGGCGTCCCATAGATTGTACGGTTCGCCGAACGGGGTATCGTCAGCAGAAGGGCTGGTCGCGACAGACTCGGTTGACTTCACCGAGTCATCCGATTCCGCCGCAGCGGCATCCGTCAAACACTGGTACCAACATTCTTTCGAATCTTCCATCATCCTTTTGTGAGTCAACCTACGATCTCCATAAATGTATTGTGATCTTTGGCCAATCGCAATGCCGAAATCAGGATCTTAAGCCCGTGCTGCTCTGTTTCATCGTCGGTGCGATTCAAAGCTTTTTCTGCCATCAGTAATGCCTGCGCAATATCCTTTTTGAGGATATATTCTTCCTCGTAGTAATCGATGATGATGCCGAACGTGGCGTTGTAGTCATTGAATAATCGGTCAAGCGATTCGCTTTCTTTCTCAGTTAAGTCGAATTCCTGGCAATTGGGAAGGTCGATGTCGCCAATTCCCTTCAGCTCTTTCTCGCCTTCCTTATTTGAAGGAACCAGAAGGGTGTATGCCTGTTCGCACATGAGAGCTCCTTTTCTTAGTGCTTGTCCTTCCTGGACTCGATTTGCGGCATGTGTTTTACGTGGAAATGGGTTATCGGGTTGTACTGTTCGGGAGACATAATCTGTACCTTCTTCCCATCAATGATGGTGTAGCGTGGATTATGGCCGGATAAGTCCAAGTATTCCGGTCGCTTTCGTGTTGAATGTTTGAGATCTTGGATGCGGAGATATCCTCCGCCGATATCAACAAGTACATCGATTGCTCCGTCAAGACTTCGGTAATGGATCTTGTTGCCCTTGACGATTGGTGAGGCTCCTGGTGCGAATCGGTTTACGACTTCGGCAAGAGAGACCTCCTGCCAATTTTGCCGGTGCATCAAATTACGCGCCTTGCCTCGCAGAATCGACATGTAGAGCTTATCGTCTCCTTGCTCTCGCTGACGATCGGCTTCTGTCTTTCTGTTGTGCACAGTGGAGGAGTAGCCTGATTTCACATCCATGTCACGCCGCCTTTCCGATCTGTGCGGTGGCATACGAACGGTGACGATACTCACGCCATTGTTGGTATAGAATGCCGAACTCGTCCAGAAGCGTCCGGTACCGTCCCAGCAGTGGTCCATAGATCAACAGGAACCGCGGCTGTGTAAGCAGAATCTTCGTCCGCAACATCATCTCGCCATAGTTTTTATCACGCTCGGTGCCATGCGAACAGCCAAGGGTGCCTACTGCGAATATGGCGTTTCTCGGGTACGCTTGGAGGGTGGGCAACGTGGATCGGTCGCCGATGCGCCAGTTCGCTACAACGCGTACGCCATGCAGTCCAAGCCAAATGGTGGCCATCATGCTCAGTGTGATATTGAACCGCTGGAGTTCGGGTTGCATGTCGATGCGAGGACTCAGATCGAATCCTGCGACCGCGAGAAACCGCCGGTATTCCGGCAAATCCTGTTTGAGCCGGAATAGCCGTCGATACAGGAGTTCGTCATCCATGTACATGACGATGATGGTGCTCGACGGGTGTTCGGCCTGGTGCCGGTTCTTCCAGTCGATCATGTTCTCGATGCTGTTCAGAGAGCAGTTGAGCATGATGTTCTCGGGGAATATTGGGTAGCCGTCTTCGGTAAATGTGATGCCGGCGGTCAGCAGTTCCTTGCAGAGCCACGAGAAAACATCAAAGAGGGTATAGTTCCTCATCATTTGTTCCTTCCAAAAGAAGAAAAGTAATGAATGTTAGACATTCCGCTTCAGGAAGGAAGATGACGTGAGATAATGTGCAGTGCAGGTGACACAGAATCTTCGTCATCTTCCAGCGCGGCGGATTACGCCAATAATTCGCCGCGCTTTCCTTTTGCGTCTGATGTGCGGTGGGCTAGTCCGCCGAAGTGCTTCTCCTTTCTATCGGAGCCCAATCCTTAAGATCAAAAACCATAGCATTGTCTTCCGGGTAAAACTGGCCGGCGACTTTACATCCCTTTTCCTCCAGGTTCCATCCGGCCAGTGTCTGAATGGAATCCTTTAGATCGGTATTGTTCCATCGAACTCCGGCGCGAGCTGATCGTCCATCGCGCAGGAACGGTCGTGCTCCTTGCGCGTATTCGTCGCAAGGAACCACTGCCAGTCTGAGGCTGGGTTTGTCTACGAGTACGCGGACGTATGCGGGTGATCCGAGTTTTTCGACCACGGTTTTGTTGAAGTTGACCCCATCCTTGGTGACGGACAGACTTGGTACGCCTGTCACGTAAGGCATGATCTCGAATGAATCCAGCAGTCCCATTTTGTATTCCCTTTAGATTGTCTTTTTCCTGAGTTCAACTTTACACCTATCCTGCTCCTCATGGTTTTATGTGACATGTGTATTGCGTTTCGCGTCTGCGTGTCTTTGTGTAGACTGGTGCGTCATAACGGTGTGTTAAGTCGCAAATCCCTTATTTTTGCGTACTTTTATGCAATGTGACGGCCTTCTGGTCCGGTTAGAAAAGCGATTTGTGGCAAATCTATGCATATGTGGGAGGATTGTGTGGATTTTGACGGTTCGTGATTTTCTGCCAATGAAGATCATGCCGATGGGTTATGCGCGGCAAATGAATGTATAAAAGCATTTGTTTCATATGAAACAAATGCCATTGAAAGACAACCCGGAGTGGCTTCTGCATGCGTAAATGACAGGATGACGGGCCATCATCGACCGCGGACATCGCCGCGCGGATTTGTCGATTTCGCCATTCCGTTCCTCCGCGAGTATCTGAGATCTTTGCATCGAGCAAAATAACTGTTACTGATTTCCTATTCATCCCCTAGACTTTTGGCAAGAAAGACATCGATTGCACTGTCCAAGACGACGAGGTTCGGGCAGGCGGGTGTGGCGGATGAGCCGCAAGGGAGGAATGGGCATGGGCAACTTCGACTTCGTCAAGAATGTGTTCCCGTTCATCGCCGACGATTGCGCGAGGGCGGAATCGTACATCTCCTCCGATCCGATCGCCGCATGCGTATACGCACGTCGCGCGATCGACGGACTCGTCGAATACCTGCACTATGACGTACTCGGGCTCAAAGAGCCATATCGCGACGACTTGTCCGGTCGCATTCACAACCCCGGCTTCATGCAGCAAGTCAGCCCGGACATCATCAACAAACTGGACGTCGTGCGCAAAATCGGCAACAAAGCCGCGCATGACGACCATCCGAGCATCAGCGAACAGACGGCGCTCGCCACCGTGCGCGAACTGTTCCACATCATCATCTGGACCGGATACCATCTGACCGCCGCCTACAACAAGGTGCCTGTTTCCGCGCAATTCGACCCCGCGCTCGCCAAACAGTCGATGGCGCTCAACCCGACACAGTCCAAAACCTTGCTGATCCGAACCTTGCAGGAACGCAAGGCCCATGCGAAAGCCATAGCCGAACGTGACGCACTCATCGCCAGCCAAAGCGCGGAAGGACTGAAACTCAAAGCCGAACTTGAGGCATTGCGGGCGCAGATCGAGGCGGCGCAACAAGCTAACACCGATCCCGATACACACGATTACCACTACAACGAAGCCGATACCCGCACGCTGCTCATCGATATGATGCTCGAAGAGCAAGGCTGGACGCTGAACGATCCGCGCGACCGCGAATATAAGGTCGACGGCATGCCTCCGACCGCCGGCAATCCCAGCGGCATCGGTTACGCCGACTACGTGCTGTGGGGCGACGACGGCAAGCCTCTCGCCGTCGTGGAGGCGAAGCGCGCGTCTGTCAGCCCGCTCGCCGGACAACAGCAGGCCAGACAGTACGCCGACTGTCTGGAACGCCGGTTCGGACAGCGGCCGGTCATCTTCACCACCAACGGCTACGCAACGCAGATCTGGGATGATGCGGCCGGTTATCCGCCGCGTGACGTGCAAGGCTTCTACAAGAAAGCCGAACTGCAGCGGCTCGTCGAACGGCGTGCCTCCCGCCGGATGCTATCGAATCTGCCGTTCGACGCCAAAATGGACCACATAGCTGGACGTGCCTACCAAAAAGCCGCGATCCGTGCCGTGGACGAGGCTTTCGACGCCTACCAACGGGATGCATTGCTCGTCATGGCCACCGGCACCGGAAAAACGCGTGTTGTGATCTCGCTCGTCCACCAGCTCATGGAAGCCGGTTGGGTCAAAAACGTGCTGTTTCTCGCGGACCGCACCGCACTCGTCAACCAGGCCGCCAATGCATTCAAGAATCCGCAAACCGGACTCGGCGACAGCGTACCGGTCGTTAACCTGCTCAGCGATGCCGAACGTAACGCCAGCGGGCGTATCTATCTGAGTACGTATCCGACCATGATGAACCTTGTCAATGCGCGGGAGAGGGATGACGCGACAACACTCAGGTTCGGCCCCGGATTCTTTGACCTGGTCATCATCGACGAAGCGCATCGTTCCGTCTATGCAAAATACGGATTCCTGTTCGACTACTTCGACTCGTTGCTCGTCGGTCTCACCGCCACGCCGCGCAACGAAATCGACCGCAACACCTACCGTCTGTTTCACCTTGAATACGATGAGCAGACCGGCGGCGTGCCAACGTTTGCCTACGATCTTGACCAAGCGGTGCATGACGGCTATCTGGTGCCGGCACGCTCGCTGTCGGTCAATACGAAATTCATGGACCGCGGCATCTCCTACGACGAACTGAGTCCGGAAGAACAAGAACAGTGGGATTCGCGCGACTGGGACGAAGACGGCGAAATCCCGGACTCCGTCAGCGCCGGCGACGTCAACCGCATCCTGTTCAATGCAGACACCATTGATAAGGTACTCAGCGTACTCATGCAGCGCGGATTACGCGTCGGAGACGGCGACGTACTCGGCAAGACCATCGTCTTCGCGCGTAACCAACGGCACGCCGAAGCGATCAAAGCGAGGTTCGATCTCAACTGGCCTGGATACCATGGAACATTCGCGCAGATCGTCACCCATGCCACGCGCAACGCACAGCAGATCATCGACGATTTCTCGGCACCTGAGCAGGATCCGCGTATCGCGATCAGCGTGGACATGCTCGACACCGGCATCGACGTGCCCGATGTGGTGAACCTCGTGTTCTTCAAACCGGTGATGAGCCGCACCAAATACTGGCAGATGATCGGTCGAGGCACCCGGCTGCGCCCAGATCTGTATGGTCCCGGTCGAGACAAAACCGACTTTCTGGTGATCGATTGCTGCGACAACTTGGCATACTTTAACCAGAACCTGCCCGAATCGAACGGATATGCGGGCGTGCCGCTGAGCGATAGGATCTTCCGCGCTCGGCTGGCCCTGCTGGAGACGCTGGACGCGACGGCCGGTACCGGGGCTGACGCTGGTGATCCGCGCTCGTTCGGCGGATCCCACGACGACCGCACTCGATACCGTGCTGCGCTGGCCCGTACGCTGGGTTCGTTGATCAACGGCATGGACCCGGACGGCAACGTGATCGTCAGACCACATCGTCATCTCATCGAAACTGCCCGCAGGGACGAATGGTGGAAATGCGTTACGCGAGACAAGGCGATGCAGGTATCGGAACTCGCCGGTCTGCCATCCGCATTCCGTGACGACGGTGACAACGATGTGACGAACGATCCCCATGCCAACGACAACGCCGCAAAACGATTCGATCTGATGATCTACTCGTACGAACTCGCCGTATTGCGGGCTGACGCTGAGCGACTCGGCCGTGAGCCGGACCAAGGGTACGGCATTACCGTACAGACCGTCCTGCAGACCACGGCTATCAAGCGCGGTGTTCAGGAGGTCGCCGATGCGTTACGCGGTCCCAGGTATCGCGCGATTCCCTCCGTCGCAGCATGCGCCGATCTGCTCGAAGCCGTAAGCGGCGACGACTGGTGGGCCGACGTGACCGTGCCGATGCTGGAAACCGCGCGCAAACGACTGCGTGGCATCATGCGGTACGCGGCAAGCGGACGACGCAAGGCGGTCTTTACCGACTTCGAAGACGAACTTACCGTGGAAGACGGCGAGAAGCCGGTATCCGGAGGCGACATGGCCGCCGTGGACATGCGCCGCCTGCGTGAGAAAGCTACCGCGTTCCTGCGCGGACTGGACAACAACATCGTGCTTGCTCGTGTACGGACCGGACGCCAGATCACCGAACAGGACCTCGCCGAACTGGAACGCATGCTCATCGACAACGGGGTCGGAGACGAGGAATCCATCGACGCGGCGGCTGAACAAAGCGGTGGGCTCGGACTATTCATTCGTTCGCTGGTGGGACTGGAACCGGCGGCCGTGCAAGCGGCATTCTCGCGGTTCCTTGACGGATCGCGATACAACGCGCGGCAGATTGAATTCGTTAATATGATCGTGCGCGAGCTTACGGCCAACGGGGTGATGAGTGCGGCAAGACTGTACGAACCGCCATTCTCCGATATCTCAGGCAGTGGTCCGGAGGAATTGTTCGGCGATGAGCGCGACGTCGACGATATCTGCGACATCCTCGATTGGGTGCAGCGGTCCGCGATGCCGGCGACGCGGCGGGCGGTTGCATAGCGTTGCGTCGCGTTGCGCATCCGAGCGTGGGTGCTGTGCGCGCATGAGATGAGGGGTAGCTTGGTCCCGGCGCGTGTCGGCTTGCGGCGGTAGGCTGGGACGCATGCTTGATATTCAATTCATCCGTGAACACACTGATATCGTCAAGGAATCCCAGCGTAAGCGTGGCGAGTCCGTCGAACTCGTCGATGAAGTGCTCTCCTCCGATACCACGCGTCGTGAGGCGCTGAAGGCTTTTGAGGAGGCCCGCGCCCAGCAGAAGGAAATCGGCAAGAAGGTCGCCGCAGCTCCGGCCGACGAGAAGGCCAAGCTGATCGCCGAGACCAAGGAGCTTGCCGCCAAGGTGGCAGAGTACAAGTCCAAGGCCGATTCCGCTGCCGAGGAATACACCACCGCCATGTGGAAGCTTTCCAATATCGTCGAGCCTGAAGCTCCGGAAGGTGGCGAGGACGATTATGTGGTCGTCAAGAAGGTCGGCCAGATTCGTGATTTCGCCGCTGAAGGCTTCGAGCCGAAGGACCATCTGACCCTGGGCACCGAGGTGGCCGGCATCGATATGCGTCGTGGCGTGAAGGTCGGCGGCTCCCGCTTCTACTTCCTGCGTGGCGCTGTGGCCCGTATGCAGATCGCCATGCTGACCATGGCCGTGGATCAGGCCGAGGAGCACGGCTTCGTGTTGGCCATCACCCCGACGCTGGTGCGCCCCGAAGTGATGCGCGGTACCGGCTTCCTGAACTCCCACGCCGATGAGATCTACCGTCTGCGTGAGCCTGATGACCAGTATCTGGTCGGCACTTCCGAAGTGGCTCTTGCCGGTATGCACGAGAACGAGATCCTCGACCTTGGCAACGGCCCGCTGCGCTACTGCGGTTGGAGCTCCTGCTACCGCCGTGAGGCCGGTGCCGCCGGCAAGGACACCTCCGGCATCATCCGCGTCCACCAGTTCGACAAGGTGGAGATGTTCGTCTACGCCAAGCAGGAGGACTCCTACAAGGAGCATGAGCACCTGCTGGCCATGGAGCAGGAGATGCTCGCCAAGGTCGAGGTGCCGTACCGCATCATCGATACCGCGGCTGGCGATCTCGGCTCCTCCGCCGCCCGTAAGTTCGACTGCGAGGCTTGGGTGCCGACTCAGGGTCGTTACCGTGAGCTGACCTCCACCTCCAACTGCACCGAGTACCAGGCTCGTCGTCTGAACATCCGTGAGCGTATGGAAGACGGCAACACCCGCCCGGTCTCCACCCTCAACGGCACGCTGGCCACCACCCGTTGGCTGGTTGCCATTCTGGAGAACCACCAGCAGAAGGATGGCTCCATCGAGATTCCGAAGGCCATGCGTCCGTACATGGGCGGCAAGGAAGTCATCGAGCCGACGAAGTGGGAGGCCTGATTTCATCAGGGCTGCTCTCAATAGCCGTTGCCTCCCTCTGATGAGGGAGGTGGCTCGGAGAGCCGGAGGGGGAGAAGCCGGCGAAGCCGTAACGGATAATGTTGCAATGGCCTCGGCAGTTTCTCCCTACCGTATGTATAATTGAACATCGTGCGCTTGAGCGTATGCGCTGGAACGCACATAAGGACAGGTGTCTGAGCGGTCTAAAGAGACGGTCTTGAAAACCGTTGAGGTGCAAGCCTCCGCGAGTTCGAATCTCGCCCTGTCCGCAAACCGGGGTCTGGGCAAGTTGTCTAGACCCCTTCTGCTATGTACCAAGTGGAATCTCGCCCGATCCGGCGTGTCATCAATGGTCGTGACCGCTATCCAGAAGATCGGCAATGGTGCCGGGTCTGGTGGTGCCGCGGAAACGCATTGGCGTCAATCCGAATCTGTGCCTGAATGTTGTGGTGAATGCGTTGAGATTGGGGTATCCCACGATGCGGGCGATTTCCTGGATTGGCATGTCCGACGCGGCCAGCAGTCGTTTCGACTCGTCCATTCTGCGCGAGACCAGGTAGGAGTATGGAGTGGTTCCGGTCAAGGCCTTGAATTTGCGCAGGTATTGGCGTTGGCTCATCATCGCGCGCTGAGCCATCATGGGGATGGTGATTTTCTCGGCGAAATGCGTGTCGATGAATCCGATGGTCTCCCTGACCGCCAATGTGCCGTCATCCTCGCTGGTCGCGGAGCGAAGTGCGAGGTCGGTCAGCAGGTCGGTGAGTATCCTGGCTCCGATGAGATCCGTTTGTGGTTGGTCCTGTGTATAGGTGTCCAGTAGCTGGTCGATGGCATTTTCCATGAATGATGTGTTCCCGAGAGGGAACACTCCATGCGATGTGGCGGCTATGCGTTCATAGTAGGTGCGTGCGGCGATGCCGTCGAAATGGATCATGCTGGTTCTTGTCAGGCAATCCGATCGCCCTTCGTGATGACGGTATGTGTCGAAGAGGAAGACGTGGCCCGGGCGTACCTCATATTGAAGCTTTTCGCCGTTGTCCCATATCGTCGCATGAAGCATGCCTTCCGTCACCACTCCCAGCAAAAAACTGTCGAAGCGCTGACGCTCCAGCCGAAATCCCGGTGCGTATGCGAAACGCCCCACGCGCAGCGGGAACAGCAATCCCCGTTGTGCGTCGGAGGATGGGGCGGTGATCAGGAGCGTCGATTCCTCCGGAATGACGTCTTTTTCGACCGGGTGAATGATGACAGGGGTTATGTGCCGCGTTGGAAGCTTCTTCGGAGATTGTTCATGCCGCATGATCGCCGCCTTTCGCATGCCGCATATGCTGCGGATCGGGACGGGCTAATCGTCCCGTTTCAGTGTAATGCCAGTTGTCGTTTTTTATGTGGTTTTTGGCAATTATTTGAACCGTTGATTTCGCGGATAATCGCCGGAAAACGTTGGAAAACCGGGCGTTTGGCATGTTTTTCAACATTTTGATACAGCGGTATATCTTTTGAGGTGTTGGTACAGCGGCGTACCAAAAGGTACACGCCCGGACAACGCCGTAAGGAAGGATCCTTATGGCAGCGAAGAAGGAGACGCATTATGCGCACTACGAAGAAAATCATCGCAGCTTCGGCGGCCATCGCCACACTGGTCGGACTTGCCGCATGTGGAGACGGCGGTGGTGCCGCCAAGGTGGACACTGACACCGCGAACGCCAAGGGCGAGATCGTGTTCTGGGGTTGGGGCAACGGCATCAAGGAGACCATCGAGGCTTTCGAGAAAGCAAATCCGAACATCAAGGTCAAGTACAGCAGCACCGGCACCGCCGCCGACACCGCCACGGCTCTGCAGAACGCCGTGGCTGCCGGCAAGGGTGCCCCGGACGTCATCATGCTTGAGGACGCCACCGTGCCGCAGTTCGTGGTCGACGGCAGCGTCATTGATTTGGCGCAGTTCGGCGCGGACAAGCTTGAGGACGATTTTGCCGCCGGTCCGTGGGCCAAGATGTTGCAGGAGGGCAAGCCCTACGCTTTGCCGATCGATTCCAGCCCGGAGGTGTTCTTCTACAACAAGGCCACGTTCGACAAGGCCGGAGTGGACGGTGAATCCATCAAGACCTGGGATGACTATTATGAAGCGGCCAAGAAAGTGCGTGCGCTCGGCGGCGACTATTACATCACCAACAGCATCGATTACCAGCCGTTCCTCGCCCAGGCATGGCAGGCCGGCGCCCAGCCGTTCAAGATCGATGGTGAGAACATCACCATCAACATGAACGACGAAGGACTGCAGAAGTACGTCGCATTCCAGCAGAAGCTCATCGACGAGGACCTGATCAATCCGAAGATCACCAACTGGTCCGATGACTGGTACCGTTCGCTCGGCGACGGCACCACGGCAACGTTGAGCATCGGTGCCTGGATGCCCACTGATCTTGAGACCGGTGCCGCTGCGGGCAAGGGCAACTGGCGTGTGGCTCAGCTGCCCCAATGGGAGGAAGGCGAGGAAGCTTCTTCCGAGGATGGCGGTTCTGCGCTCGCCATCACCGCGCAATCCAAGAACACCGCCGCGGCCTACAAGTTCGCGGAGTTCCTGACCCATGGTGATGGAGCCAAGGTCATGGCGGAGCATGGTACGTTCCCGGCTACGAAGAAACAGCTTGAGGATCCCGACTTCCTGTCCGAGAAGAGCGAGTACTTCGGTGGCCAGGAGGTCAATAAGGTGCTTGCCGCAGCCGCGGAACGCAAGGTGAGCAAGTTCCAATACCTGCCGTACAACTCCTTCGCCCAGTCCAAATACGGCGATGATGTGGTCCCGGCATTCCAGGGCAAGATGACGTTGAAGGATGCGCTCACGAAGTATGCGAAGACCCTGGCCAGCTACGGCAGCGATCAGGGATACACCGTCGACAACCAGTGACTTACGGCAACCTCGAAGGTATCCGAGCCATAGATAGCTAACCAATCAGGGAGCGGGGCGCCCCGGTGTTCCCGCTCCCGTGTTCTGCCTTGGCCATTGGCATAAGCGTGGCCAAGTGTCTGAAACGTTTTTCATTTTCCCGAGGAAGAAGCAAGCATGCCATCACAGACAATACCTGAGCCGCCGGCGGTATCAGGCAGGACCATTACGACGTCATCGGACGCATCTCCGAGTACGACGAATAATCGCTTCGCAACCGTGCGCGTCAACAGGCATAAGGCGGATTGGCGTGGGTGGAAGTTCATGTGGCCGTTCGCGGTGGTGTTCGTGTTCGTGTTCATCATCCCGATCGTGTACGCCATCTACATTTCGTTCTTCAAGAAGCAGATGATCGGCGGCACCAGGTTCGTGGGGCTTGAGAACTACTCCCGTCTGCTGGTCGACCAGCAGTTCTGGTCGTCGGTGGGTCGCGTGGCCCTGTTCACGGTGGTGCAGGTGCCGATCATGCTGTGCCTGTCGGCTGTGATGGCGTTGGCGATCGATTCGATGAAGCTGCATGGCACCAAGTTCTTCCGTATCTCGACGTTCCTGCCGTACGCGGTGCCGGCCGTGGTGTCCACCCTGATCTGGGGCTTTATGTACGGGGCCAAGTATGGTCTGGTTCGTTCGTTCAACGATCTGTTCGGCACGAGCATCGACGTCATGGCCCCCTCGGTGTTGCTGGTTTCCATCGGCAACATCGTGACCTGGGAGTTCGTGGGCTACAACATGCTGATCTTCTACAGCTCGCTGTCCACGATCCCGCACTCGTTGTACGAGGCGGCGTCGATCGATGGCGCGAGCGAGTGGCAGATCGTCCGGTCGATCAAGCTGCCGGAACTGCATGGTTCTTTGGCGATCACCGTGATCTTCTCGATCATCGGCAGCTTCCAGCTGTTCAACGAGCCGAGCATTATGCAGAGCATGGTGCCGGGCAACGCGATCACCACGTATTACACGCCGAACATGTACGCGTACAACCTGAGCTTCAGTGGCAACCAGTCGAACTACGCGGCGGCATTGGCGATCGTGATGGCCGTGATCACGATGGCGATCGCCTACGCGGTGCAGCTCAGGAGCATGAGGGAGCAGATGAAGTGATGGTTGGCACGATGATTCAGATTCATATGATGCCTTCGGCTTCGCGGGCGATGATTTCGGATAAGGGGCTGTGAAGATGGGCAATGCAATGACTACGACCGCCGGCCGTCTGACTGATGCGGAGTTGAAAGCTCAGGAGCGGGCCGCGAAGAGGGCGGAGCGGGAGCGTCAGAGGAGGATCGCCCGCGACGAGGCCGCGGAGCGGAGGCGGAGCGCGAAGGCGGGGTTCGCGAACGTGAACAACCCGCGGCGCAGCACGCTGATGACGGTCCTGTGCGCGATATTCGCGGTCTACTGCCTGTTCCCGTTCGTGTATCTGGCGATCAACGCGACGAAGACGCAGGCGGACTTCACCTCGACGTTCGGTCTGGGCTTCGGCAAGTCGTTCGCCCTGTGGGACAACATCGTGACGGTGTTCTCGTATCAGGACGGTATCTTCGGCCGTTGGCTGGTGAACACGCTCCTGTACGTGGTGGTGGGCGCGGGCGGCGCGACCCTGTTGGCGATCATGGGCGGCTACGCGTTGGCGAAGTTCCGTTTCCCGGGCAGGAAGGCCGTGTTCGCGGTGATCATCGGTTCGATCAGCGTGCCGGGCATCGCTTTGGCGGTCCCGCAGTTCCTTTTGTTCGCGAAGCTGGGACTCACGAACACGCCGTGGGCGATGATCATCCCGAGCCTGATCAGCCCGTTCGGCTTGTATCTGATGTGGATCTTCAGCGAGCAGGCCGTGCCGACCGAACTGTTGGAGGCGGCGCGCGTGGACGGGGCCAGCGAGTTCCGCACGTTCTGGACGATCTCGCTGCCGTTGCTGGCGCCGGGCATCGTGACGACGGCGCTGTTCACGATCGTGGCGACGTGGAACAACTACTTCCTGCCGTTGATCATGTTGAAGGACGCGGACTGGTATCCGTTGACGATCGGCTTGAACCAGTGGAAGGACCAGGCGTCCACGGCTGGTGGCCAGGCGATCCAGAACCTGGTGATCACGGGTTCGCTGATCACGATCATCCCGTTGGTGATCGCGTTCCTGTGTTTGCAGAAGTACTGGCAGTCCGGCCTGGCGGCAGGCGCCGTCAAAGAATGAACGAATAAATCACCGTGCCGGAGGACGAATGGCGTACCGCCAGTGGTTCTCCGGCATCATCGATAACGAGGTTAGGAGATAACCGTGGCTGTACATGCCGTTACCGTCGATGTGACAACGCCTACGTTCGTAGACCTTCCGGAACGTTACTATGGCGCCAATAAGGACCCACAGGGCAACGAAATCCGTTTCACGAACTACTACATGACAGTGAATGGGAAACCACGCTTTGTGATCATGGGCGAGTTTGAGTTCTCCCGGGTGGAAGCGTGGCAGTGGGAGGACGAGCTCATCAAACTCAAGATGATGGGTGTGAACGTCATCTCCTTCTATGTCTATTGGATCCATCACGAGGAACATCAGGGCGAATGGGACTTCACCGGCCGGCGTGACTTGCGTCGTTTTGTGCAATTGTGCGCCAAGCATGGTTTGTGGTGTGTGGCTCGCATCGGACCTTTCGTGCACTCCGAAACCCGCAACGGCGGGCTGCCCGACTGGTTGTACGGCCAGCCGTATGAGGTACGCGAGGACGATCCCGGATTCCTGAAGGCAGTGGATGACTACTATGCCCATGTCGGCGAACAGCTCAGGGGCATGATGTACAAGGACGGTGGTCCGATCATCGCCACCCAACTCGACAACGAGTACGAGCATTCATCCGCACCGTGGGAATGCACCACCGGCGTCGCCAATGAATGGGTCAACGGTGGCAGCAGCGGCGAAGCATACATCAATGCACTGAAGAAGCTGGCGCTCAAGTACGGTTTCGACACGGCGTTCTACACCGCCACCGCATGGGGCGACGCCGTGACCACCGATTCCGCCATTCCGATGTGGGGCGGATATCCATACCGCCCGTGGCTGTTCTACACGCCGGGCGGTGGGAAGCATCCGGCCACACTGGAATATGACTACCAGAACTTCCACTCGTCCAAAGACATGGCCGAATCCAAATACGACATGTTCGAGACGAACTACACGCCTGAGGATTGCCTGTACGCATGCTGCGAGATGGGTGGCGGCATGTTCTGCTCGTACAACTACCGCTTCATCCTGCCGTGGAAGTCCGTGGATGCGATGGCAAACGTCAAGACCGCATCCGGCTGCAACTTCCTGGGCTACTACGTTATCAAGGGCGGCACGAACCCCAAGCGTGATGGCGGGTTCATGAACGAAAGCCAATGTCCGAAAATCTCCTATGATTTTCAAGCGCCGCTCGGCGAGTTCGCACAGACCCGTCAATCCTATGATCGACTGAAGATGCTGCACCTGTTCGCCCGCTCGTTCGAAGACGAATTGGTGACGATGCTTCCCGCTTTGCCGGCCGGCCAGAACCAAATCGACCCCACTGACACCGAACCGTTGCGTTGGTCCGTGCGCGCATCCGGCCATTCCGGCTTCGTATTCATCAACAATTTCCAGGACCACGTGCATATGCCGGCTCGCAACGGCGAGACTATCACCATAACGTTCTCCGACGATGCGGTCCCCGTGACCTTCCCGAACATCGGCATCGAGGCGGACGAGAACTGCGTGCTTCCGTTCAACATGGTTCTCGACGGAGTGACCCTTGCCAAGGCGACCGTGCAGCCCGTCACCCGCGTAACCGTAGGTGGCGAGTCCCTGTATGTGTTCGTCAAGCCGACGGGTATGCCCGAACCGACCTTCACATTCGTCGATGACGCGATCACCTCTCAAGGCGGCAATGAATACCGTTGCGATCCGGCGGCCCCGATTGAGCGCTTTACAGTGACGCAGGACGGAGCCAAGGCCGACATCGTCGTGCTGGACCGTGCGCACGCGGACAAACTGTTCGTTGTGGACCTGCCGAACGGCGGACAAGTCGAAAGCGGCTGCGAGCAGGCGCTTGTCATCGCCCAAGGCGCGGTGATTCCGGACGAGAACGGCATCCGTCTGGAAACCACCGAGGCCTGCAGCAAGGTATACACACTTCCTGCGGGCGTGTTGTCCGGCAATGGTCCGAGTCCCGAACGCGTCGACGAATCCGGTTTCGGCGTGTATGAGGTGGGCGGCGCAAAGGCTGAGGTGCCGTTCGAACTTGAACGCAAATCCCGGACTCGCTGGACGCTGAGCATCAATCCAAAGGATCTGGACGGTCTCAAGAACGCTTGGGTGGACGTCAAGTACACCGGAGACATCGGTTCCGCCTTCTTCAATGGCGATATGATCCACGACAACTTCGCCAATGGAGACGTCTGGCAAATCGGTCTGCATGAATTCAAGGAACAGCTTGCCGATGGGCCGCTGACGCTCTACATCACGCCGTTGAAGGAGGGTGTGAGCGTGGACGTGGACTCCCCGATGGCCGCGCGCAGCGAGAAGGTGGACAAAGAGACCAGCGAAATCCACTCGGTCGGTATCACGCCGGTATACGAGTACACCCTCAAACGCTGGCAGCGCGCTTAGACCGAATAGGCGGACGGCGATCGATCAGAACTTTGCTCTGCCTGATTGACCGCCGTCACGCCCGGTGCCATCGACGAATCGGATTCCCATCATCTTTCCAAGGAGCGGAAATATGGCTGTGCGTGTGGACAGGAATCGTGTGACGCTACGCGAGGTGGCCCAGGTTTCGGGAGTCTCCCTGAAAACCGCTTCGAACGTCATCAATGGTTCCGGACGTATGTCGGAGGAGACGAGGGCGCGGGTCGAAGCGGTCATTCAACGGCTCGGATACAAGGTCAATGCTGCGGCGCGCAATATGAGTCGCGGCCGTACGGGATTCCTCACTCTCGCCGTCCCCACGCTCACCCCGCCATATCTGGCCGAGCTTGCCAACCGGGTCATCGACACCGCCCGGCAGCATGGCTATTCCGTATATGTTTCCACCTATGGGCATGGATCGGCGGCCAGTGTGCGCGATTTGCTGCAAAACTTCAACTCCACCGTATCCGACGGCATGATCCTCTCCATGAGCGAAACGGAGAACATCTCGCCAAAGGATCTGAAGGTCGATTTCCCGCTGGTCGTTGTCGGGGCCAGAACCACATGGGGTATAGCGGATCATGTCACGCCCGATGACCGGCAGGCCGGTGCCTTGGCGGCTTCATATCTGTATGAGCGAGGGGCGCGCAGGCTTGCGGTGATCGGTATGCGCGGGGTCTTCGATGAATCCGAATTGCTGCAGGCCGAGGAAGGCAACTGCCAGTTGCGCATGAGAGGCTTCATAGAGGAAAGCCGGAGACGCGGCATCGACGTGGACGCCCGACTCGTCGGCGATACCGGGCATGATTGGACGATCGGCAGGGGTGCCTATGTCACGAAACAGCTGCTCGATAATCAGGTTCCGTTCGATGGGATGATCGCGCTCAACGACCAATTGGCAATCGGTGCCATGTCGGTGCTGTGCGCCAACGGCATCACGATTCCGCGTGACGTTCAAATAATCGGGTTTGACAATCTTGAAGAGGACGCATATCTGCAGATTCCGCTGACCAGTATGGATTCCCGTCTGAATTGGGTCACTTCCACGGCGGTGAAACGCATCATCAGCCGAATCGGAGGTTCCGCCGATTCTCCGAAATTGATGACTACCCAATCCAATATCATCGCCAGGGCGTCCACTCGGTGACCGGGATGCCGTACAGGAGAGTACGGAAACCGGGAATCGTTCAAGTGGCTTCGTTTTTTGTCCGCGGCTGCCGACGAACTGCGGTGCAGCCGGTCGGCCGTCAGTCGGATGATCGTCTTATTGGGGAAAGAGCTCGACGTCGCCCTGCAGCTGGCAGAGCGGCGGTTTATCGATGGGCGTCCTTCTGGGCGGCGGCATTACCGTTCCCGAAGCCAACATAAGGAATGTTTGATTGACGCTCATTCGAAAAACACCGAACAGAAAATTACAAAAACGCACATTTTTGCGACTTCTTGGTGTAAGATTAGAGCCGAAGATAAAGATCAGGCAAGATCCTTCAAGGAGGAAACATGACCACTGTTCTGGTTACGGGCGGTGCAGGCTTCATTGCCACCCATACCGATGTCGAACTGTTGGAAAAGGGATATGACGTCGTCTCCGTTGACAACTACGGCAATTCGTCTCCCGTGGCGCTGGACCGCGTCGAGCAGATCACCGGTAAGAAAATCAAGCGCTACGACGGCGATGTGCGCGACGAAGCCCTGATGAACAAGATCTTCGATGAAAACCCCATCGACTGGGTCATCCACTTCGCTGGCCTCAAGGCCGTAGGCGAGTCCGTGGCCAAGCCCATCGAGTACTACGACAACAACCTGTATTCCACCTTGGTGCTGCTCAAGGTCATGCGCGCCCACAACGTCAAGAAGATCATCTTCTCCTCCTCCGCCACCGTGTATGGCAACCCGAAGGAACTGCCGATCACCGAAGCGACCCCGACCGGCGGCACCACCAACCCGTACGGCACCTCCAAGCTGTTCCAGGAGCAGATCCTGCGCGACGTGCATGTGGCCGATCCGGAGTGGACCATCGTGCTGCTGCGCTACTTCAACCCGGTTGGCGCTCACGCGTCCGGTCTGCTGGGCGAAGACCCGAAGGGCATTCCGGCCAACCTCACCCCATATGTGGCCAAGGTCGCCATCGGCGAGCTCAAGGCCGTACAGGTCTTCGGCGACGATTACGACACCCCGGATGGCACCGGCGTTCGTGACTACATCCATGTGGTGGACCTCGCCAAAGGCCATGTGGCCGTCATCGACCACATCGAGAAGCCCGGTGTGTTCACCTACAACCTGGGTACCGGTCATGGCTACTCCGTGCTTGAGGTCATCAAGGCCTACGAGAAGGCTGCCGGCCACGCGATTCCGTACGTGATCAAGCCCCGTCGTCCCGGCGACATCGCCGCCTGCTACGCCGATGCCTCCAAGGCCGAGCACGACCTCGACTGGAAGGCCGAGCTGACCATCGATGACATGGCTGCTTCTTCCCTGAACTGGCAGACCAAGAACCCGAACGGTTTCCGCGACGCTGAGAAGTGATGAGTGATCCCACTCATTGATACCATGTGGGCCTTCGCCGCATCCATAGCGGTGAAGGCCCACACGTTTTTCCCGATATTTGTTTCCGGCAGTCCCATTGGAGCCGGGCAGTGCTGGTGAGACGCACAGTATAGGGGATATCTCGTCTATAAGGGGCTGATTCCCGGTTTCGGGAGAATCTATCTTGCTTACAAGGGGCTGCCAACGAACCAAACAACCGTTATAACCGCTGAAACGACGTCGGTTATAGAAGGCTTGAAGAGGGTTGACCGCCCCTTGTAACGCAGATAGATCTTCCTTATAGTGGAAATCAGCCCCTTGTAAGCGAGAAAGCAGTGCCGCAGTTTGCCGGCGCATGGCCGTGCGCCGCCGGTCGCCGCCCAACAACTCGCTGATCGTCACACGATCCGTCGATCGGCAGCCCAACGTGTCAGTTCGGTGCGGTTGGACAACTGCAGCTTGCGTAGCACCGAACTCACATGCGTCTCCACGGTTTTGATGGAGATGAACAGCTCCGCAGCAACCTCCTTGTAGGTATATCCGCGGGCGATGAGTCGCATCACTTCCTGCTCGCGTGCAGAAAGCCGGTCCAATTCCTCATCATGCACCGGACCGCCGGTATCGGCATCGATCCCGAATCCGGTGCCGGCACCCGCACCTTGGAACGCTGAGAGCACGAATCCAGCCAATTTCGGCGAGAATACGGCATATCCTTCGTGTACTTGCTTAATTGAGGAGATCAGGTCCGCGCCGGTGATCGTTTTGGTCACGTATCCCTGCGCGCCGGCGCGAATCACCGCGCCCACGTCCTGCGGCGCATCCGAGACGGACAGCGCCAAGAACACCGTATTAGGGGAGTAGGGGCGAGATTTCAGCAGAATCTCAGCTCCGCCGCCACCTTCACCACCAGGCACATGCACGTCCAGCAACACCACCTGCGGTTTGGTCTGGGCAATCATCGCCACCGAGCCGGGCACATCCGCCGCCTGGCCGACAATATCAAAGGAATCGCGCAATGTGGCGATCACGCCTGCGCGAAACATTTCATGGTCGTCCACCACGGCCACGCGAATCTTCGTAGCCTGTTCTTCGCTCATGATGTCTCTCCTTGTGGTGCTGCGGACTGTGCTGCAGGTGATGCTGCGGACTGTGCCGTAGACTGCGATGCCGCGTGCAACGCAATCGGCATATGCATTCGGACTTCGGTACCCCAACCGGGTCTGGACACGATTTCCACTGTACCGCCACGTCGTTTGATGCGGCCGATGATCGACTCGCGAATGCCTAATCGGTCCGGTGGAATCGTGTCGATGTCGAAACCGGAACCATGGTCGCGTACGAACGCCTCCACCAGCGTGGCCCCCGCTTCGCAATACAGCGATATCGGTTCGCCGCCATGCGTCACGGCGTTGACCAGCGCCTGACGGGTGGCGTCCAGCAGTGCATCCGTCTGGGCGCTGGGGCGAGCATCTCCCACGATGACCACTTCGATGGGTTTGCCGTGCCCATCCTCTACTTCCGCCGCGATCTTCTTCAGGCCAGCGCTTACCGAGCGATCTGAAGTGGACCGCTCCTGATACAGCCATTCGCGCAATTCGCGCTCCTGGGCCCGGGCCAACGTGAAGATGACGTCCGGCTCCTGGTTGTGCAGCTGAATCAGCGCCAGCGTCTGCAATACGCCGTCATGCAGATGCGCGGTCATGTCCGCACGCTCCTCTTCGCGTTCCTTGAGCGCTTTCTCATGCGAAAACTGTTGCAGCATGGCGCTTGCCCAAGGCAAAACCGCCACCACGACTGCCACCAGCATGATGAACCCTGAAAGCATGATGCGCCGAGGCGAAGTACCCCATCCGGCGGCCATGACGAACGTTGCATTGGATACGTACAGCGCCCATCCGCAGAAGATCAACGCGATGCCTCCCAGCATGGAAAGCAGTTGCGTACCATGCGGCGAAAGGTTCATCCATGCCAGCGCGATGCCGGCCATGCCGAGCAGCAGCGGCAGAATCACTGTAGTGTCTACGCCACTGCTTACCAATAGCAGCCCGATGCCCATGAGCAGTACGCCGCTGAGCGCCACCAGCGCCGGTTTGGGTGCGCGTTTGACCGCTTCTGCCAATGATTCCGGAGTGGCCGCGGCATCGCCATCATTGCCCTCTACGGCTGTACCGATCGATCCTGCATTGCCACGAGACAGCGGGGCCTGTCCCACCGGAACCGTTGCGCAGGCCGCTGCGGCTGCCGCAACCGGGTCGCCGGACGGCATGAAAATCCATAAAAACAGGTATCCGATAATGCCGGCTCCATACATCATGGTCAGCAGAACGAACGCCAGTCGCACCCACGTGACGGACACTCCCAGATGGAGCGCGATGCCCTTGCATACGCCGGTCAGCCAACGGCCCTGTTTCGGACGCATCAACGGCAGTTGTGCGGGTGCCATCGGCGTCACCGGCATCGGACTCGGCGACACCGTAGGTGATGCGACCGGCGAGACAGTGGCATCGTACGGCGCGTACGGTGACGCCGCAGGCCCCGGTTGTGTATATGGCGAGGCCTGTCCATAGGGTGCATGACCGGGCGAACCGGTGTGCATGGGAAAGGTCATGGTTCCATTGTGCCGCGTTCAGGGCTTTGATACCGGGGTTTCAACCGAGGTTCAGGGAACAATCAGGGTGTTTCCGGAGAGATGTGCAGGCAAATCGTTGCTGTAATGGAACCATGAGCAATCCCACTATGAATCCTTATGAGCCGCAGCCAAACAAGGTTTCGCGGCGTTTCTTCGCTTGGGTCAGGTCGAGCGGCATCATGCGCGGCGACGACCGTTGGATCGGCGGTGTATGCAGCGGTCTGGCGGCTCGGCTCGGCTGGAGCCCCACCTTGGTCCGTGCGCTGATGATCGTTTCCACACTGTGCTTCGGTTTTGGCGCGGCGCTGTACGCGCTGGGCTGGTTCCTGTTGCCGGATGTGCGCGGCGGGCACATCCTTGGTGAGGATCTCGTCGCTGGACAGTGGAACTGGAACTGCCTCGGCTGCTTCCTGTTCATGGCCGTGGCGGTGGTGATTCCCGGTGCCGGTTGGGTGTGCATCGTGCTTGCGGCGGTCACGCTGTGGGCGCTCGCCAAAAGCGGCATCCGCCAACAGGAGGGGTATGGGTTCGGTGCCCGTAGCATGCGCGGTAATCCGCCTATGGCCGGTCCTGCCGGTACGACTGGTACGTACGCCGGCCAGCAGACCCCGTACACGGGGCCGATGGCTTCCGGGTACGCTCCGACTGGTCCGACTGGTCCGACCGCCCCATACGGCCCGTACGCCGGTCCCGCGCCGGCAACGCCGACCGCCGCCGGTACAGGTCCGATGGGGGCTCCCGTATATGCCTCACCTTATGCCGGTCCGTTCGCCGCGTCTGCGCCGATGCCGAACAATGGCCAGCCGATACCGCCGGTTTCGCCCAATCCGGGACCGGGCTCCATGCCTATGGGACAGTTTGCTGCCAGCCCGGCTCCGCAGACCGCATACGCCGGCCCGTTTACGCCGGGCTCTGCCGCCGCTACCGCTTCCGCCGGCCGATATGCCTCACCACGGACCGATGCGTCACCTGCGAAATCGTTGCGCCGCAAGCCGGCTGGCCCCATTATGGTGCTGATCGTGCTGGGACTGATGTTCATGTCCTTTGCCGGCGTCATGGCGGCTATCGAGGCCAACGGCTTTGGTCTCGGCCCCATTATCGAACTGGTCACTGTCTGGAGTGCGGCGGTTTGTATCGTGATGGGCGTTATCGTCGTGATTCTCGGCGTACGCGGTCGTCGCGCGGGCGGATTGATTCCGCTGGGACTGGTGGCGGGAGGATGTGCCGTGGCCATGATTTTCGTCTCCGGCACATACTCCTCGTACTACTATGATCTGACTCATGACACCGGTACCTATGCGGCAACCGTGAGCCTTGACTCAAGTACCGACTCAAAGAACGCGTACGGTATGGATGAGGTGCAATCCGCTGGGATGTTGGTGGCGGATTCCAGCGATGGCACGTTCGCGGCGCTGAAGAGTGGGGTGCTGTTCATGGGCGACCGTTATGAGGACAGCCATGCCATACTCGATCTGTCCGCATGGGGCGACACGCATCCCGAACACGAGCTGGAACTCCAGAATGGCAAGAAGACCATATCGCATTGCCCGGCCGGGAACATCATCCTGTCCGCCTACCGTTCGCAGATACACATCATCCTGCCGGATGGCTGTTCGTATGCGTTCGGCAACTATCGTGGCGGATATCAGATAGCCGAGGCCATCGGCGGCAAATACGATGCCACGAGCAGCAGCTACAGCATCATGTCGATATCAACAGGTTTCCTGACCGATTCTCCGCTCACCTATGGGTCGGGCATGAGCGGAACCGATTACGAGTGGCTCAACAATTACGAAAGTTCACCGCTCGATGGCCCGGAACTGTTGATCGACGTGCCTTACGCTCTGGAGGCACGGGTGAACGTGACGTATGTCTCGAATTGGGAAGGGTATACATTCCCTCAGTTTGAAAAGCTGCACGGCACCGAGGTCAGCCGCGATCAGCAGCGGCAGTCTTTGACGGATATCGATGGGACGTCAGAACGCGCGACCAAGTCCGACATTCAGGACTTCGATCAGGACAAATAGGAGGAACAGCAATGAACAGCGATACCCAGCAGTTCCATACCATTGATGACGTGACCGCAACCAAGGCGCTGCCGGTGGCCGATACCGAAACCATCGCCCCTGTAGATGGAAGCGTGACGGAACCGTCCGATACCGCGGTATTGCCCGTGTCCGACAATACGATGGCAACCGCAGTACTGCCTACCGTTCAGGATGGCACGGCAACTGAAACGTTGCCTCCTGTGACTGAACCGCTGGCTGCTGCGGCCGATGACGGAGAGTCCCGGACTCTTGCTTTGGAATCCGTGGCTGATCTCGTCGATGAAACGGCTGATGATACGTCCGCCGACCGGTCTCACGATGCTGCCGAAACCGAGCCGATGCCGGCGCACACAGGTGACGATCCCGATCCCAAGAGTCTGCCCATCGGCGAGCTGCCATATCACGGCGAGCCGATCGCTCCGGCGAACGATATACCGATGTACGGCGAAGCGTCCGCCGAGCCGAAACCCGAGACCGGACACAGCAATCAGGACAAGTCCGAATCTGCCGCACCGCATATGGAACGAACCAATCCCATGTCTCCGTCAGCTTCTGGCTCACCTGCGCAGCAGTCATCGAACAACAATCGTTCGCAGACACATCCGCGAACTCCCGCCGACTCCGAACCGAAGCGCGCAATGAGTGTGCTCACGATCATCTTTGGCATATCGGGGCTTGTCGTCGGAGCGACGGCGCTGGTGTTCGGTCTGGTGTTCCCGAACACGCTGATTCCGACGTTCGCCGCGGACCCGCAGCTGATAGTGGCCGTCGCTTGTGGTGCCATCGGCGTGATCCTGGTGATCGTGGCCATTGTCTGGGCCATCATGGGAGCTGCGCAACAGCGGAAGGATACGGCTGGGCAGTGATACGAGTACACCTGTTGAGGTCATGACCAAAGACTGATGTTGCGCCGCGTCGATTGTCGATGCCGACGCAACATCAGTCTTATTGAGCTGGGATATTGAGCTGGGAGGGCGGATGAAACGAATAGCGCGCATCATAGCGATTGCTCTGGCTCTGCTGCTGGTGTTCGCCACACTCGGCTGGGCGATGATGCCGCGTTGGGACATCCGTCCTTATACCGATCATGTCACGGTCGCCACCAGTGACCCCGACATTGAACCCGCCAACGTCAGCATTCCGCATGAAGGGCGTTACCGGACCCGCGAAACCAACATCACCGTGAATATGGGCGGCGGAGTACGACTGCCGGCCGTGTTGCGTGAGCCTGTGAACGCTTCCGGGCTACGTCCCGCCTGCCTGTTCATCCATGGTTCCGGTACCAGTGGGGCCGAGGATTTCGGCGATATCGCGAACGCCATGGCTTCCGCCGGCATCGTGACCTTGGTACCCGCCAAACGTAACGACGATTACACGGTACTGCACCGCGATTACGCACGGTTCGCCAACGAATACGGTCGTGCGCTGGATGTGTTGCGTGGCACGGTCGGCGTAAACCCGAACGCCACCGGCATATATGCCGAATCGGAAGGTACGTGGATCGCCACGCTTCTGGCGGCGGGCCGCAAAGACATCGCTTTCGCGGCGTTGACCTCTGCGCCGGTATTCAAAGGCCGCGAACAGATGGCCATGGCCGTCAGCGCTTATGCAAAAGAGGTGGGTGCGCCGCGGGCGGTCATCAAAGATATGGCCAAGCTCATGTCGCTTGACTATGCACCGTTCGACTTGGCCTATGCCGATTTCGATGCCGACCGGTACCTGTCAACGTTGACTATGCCGGTGCTCGTCAGTTACGGTACTTACGATACGGCCATGCCTATTGAGCAAGGCGCACAACGCATCATGTCCGCCGCGCATCGGGTGGGCAATGGTGATGTAACCGTGCGTTATTATGCGGCCAACCATCAGATGCGTGCCGGACAAGGCTTGTTCACGCCGAACCTGCCGCTTGCGGACGGGTATACGCAGGCGTTGGAGAACTGGATCAACGGTGTGGTGGCCGAACGCGGAAACGACAGCGCGGATACGGAAGGCGCTGTGGGCCATGCGAGCGTGGATGCGGCATCTTGGAATGCGGCGGGAGCTTGGGCGACGCCGCAAATTGCCGGCGTGCAGCCGCATCAGCGATTCGCGGCCCCTGAGCGCACTGATTCCGGGATCATAGGCTCCCTTGGCGTACTTGTCGGCATCATGGCTGCCGGTCCTGTGCTGCTGGCTGTCGCGATGGTGCTGGGACTCGGCGTGGCGGTGACAGCTCTGTCGCGACGTCGCAGCTCGCGGGTGTGCATCAAAGGCAAGCGCGCAGCCCTGCATGTTCGTCCCAATATGCATTCGGTTGCCGGATCTTTTGCAAACGGGGCGAGCGGGCCTGCAGCCGGCAGCGAGGGGGCAACCTCGCAATCGGATACAGCTTCCGGTGTGTCGTCCATGACACCAGCACCGGGCATTGCCGGACCATGTTGGTCGCTCGGCATCGTATCTTCGGTAACAACGATGCTGGTGTATGGCTACTTGACTGCCGTGGGATTGGCGTCGGTATATATGCAGCCGTTCCCGCGACTGTTCAGCACCTGCTGGATGGTGCTGCAGGTGCTGACCGTACTGTTGGTGCTCACATACGCCGTGCAATTGGAATACTGGTGGCGTTCTCGCCGTCGCCTCACCGGCACCCGTCATGCCATCTGCGGCATCGTGGCGCTCGCCGCGTTTACCTCGCTGATCTCCATGGCCTTCTGGGGGTTATTCGCACTGCCGGTCCAGTTCTAGATGTTCAGTGCAGTGCCGGCTCGGCTGGCGAGCGCTGTGTAGCACATGCCACTGCGCCGGCTGTGTCGCTGCGCCGGCTGTGTCACTGTGCGGCTTCGGCCTCATCCAAGCTGTCGAAACCTCCCAACCGTACCGTGTTGAGCAGGGTCTCTTCCGTAATATTGCGCTGGGGGTTGGCGGCAGCACGCTCGCGGATCATCGTTTCATACAAACCGAACGTGGTAGGGGAGTACGTGCCCAGCTCGCCGCGCAGATAGGTTTCAAACGAAGTGGCGGTCGCGGTGTCTTCCGCAGTGGTGAGCACGCGCATGGCTTCGCCCAGCTTGGGGTAGCGGGAACGGAAATCAGCGGCCCATGCCACCTGTCGGGCGATCACCTGCTCCTGCCGTGCTATGCGGTCCGCATCCAGTCGGGGAATATACGGCTCGATATTCGCCGCGTACTCGGCCGGTGCGGTGGAAGCCATCATACGACCGTATTTTTCGGTGACGAGATTGCGGCCCGCATGGTCCGCCTCATCAAGGTCGGCGGCATACGATTCCAGCAACGGCCGCTCCCACGTGAGGAACTGGGCCAGTCTCATCTGATGAAACACCGGCCAGTTGCCTTGGCATGCAGCCCTTCCTCCCTCGTTGTTGGTGCGTTGAAATTGATCCCATTCATGCCGCACGATGGTCTCGCGCATCTCGGCCAGCGCGTCATTCTGCTGAGTCGTTGTCATTGAAGCTCCTTCGCATACGTTTGAGCCTGATGTGTCTCCCGGGCTACAGGCTCTTCAGAACCGGGTCGTCCGAAGTGATATGCTCCTCCACGTACGGGCGTTGCCATTCCAGGAAAGTCTCGCCGGATGTGGTCAGATGTTCGCGCAGCAGTTCCCTGACGATGTCCTCGGCGATCTGCTCTACGATTGATTCGATGCGGGCTGCCGCCGGTGCTGAGCCCTTGCCTCCCTCGCCGAATCCGGCACCGCCATAGCAGGCGGCCGAGGCGAGCCGCATCACGTCCTCCAACTTGGGGCAGATATCGGGCAACTTCGCGAATATTGAGCCGGAAAGCCTGCGCAATGCTGCAAACCGCCATTTGTAATACGGCATATATCCCGCCACCATAGGCGTATTGATCAGAAACACCAACGAGGCCGTGGCCTCCACGAACTCGCTGATTGACAGCCATGCCGCTGCGCCATCCGCGCGCTGCAGCGATCGGGGCAGATTGTATTGTCCAGCTTGTGCAATCATGCCGAGACGCTTGGAAATCAAGGCCAGACGCACGTCCTCAGGCATGTTCTTGAATCCCTGACGGGTTTTGGACAACGATCCCACTGGATCGGCAAAGACCTCACCGTTGGTGGCGGCTGCCAGAGTGGCCTCGTCCAACATCAGCCATTCATGTGTCGCCTCGGCCGCCGGTGCTTCTGAATATCCGGTAATGGCGGTGAAGAAATCTCCGATGCGGAACACTCCGTCGCGTCGTCCGGTTCCCTGCGCCCGCGGGGTAGTGGGGGACATGCCGTCGGCATGCGCGTCGGCGTCGCTGTTCGGTTCGCCGGCTGATGCAAAAGTGACCTGTCCCCGCTCATCCACAGCGAAGTTGCGAGGCAGCGACTCGTAATCGGCCTGCAACTGTTCTCCGATCGCCGCATAATCCTCATCCGAAAGCCACAGGCAGAACCGCGGGCCGAAATCATGGTCCTGAGAGTACGCGTCGTCAAATCCATAGCATTCGGAACCATGCCCCACCAAACCGGCGGCGATACGGCTCGCATACTGCGGATATTTCGTCTCGATCATCGGTTTGCCCACCTGTTTCCAGAAGGCGCGCGCCAGCTTCATGCCGGATATCGGGCAGACTGTCTGAGGCGCGGCTCCGGCGGCAGCTCCGCGGGCATTGCCGGACGGGCCGGACGTAACGTTTGCGTTGTCGCATGCTGCAGCTGCGGAATCTGCGGAAGGCTGCTGTACGGACGGCGCGGGCTGATCGCTGACGTGTTGCTCGGCCTGACGTTCGGCCTCGCGCAGGTTCTCCTCGGTGATGCGCCAGTAATCGGTGTCTCTGCCGTAGCATTCCTCGATAACCGCCAACGCCCGGCGATACCCGTCCACCGCATCAGCATACCGTTTTTCGGCAAAGCATACCTGAGCGAAACCAGCCAATGCGGAGGCGTAGTGCGCGGAATGCTCCAGATGTCCGGTTTTGTAGATGTCCAGCGCCTTGGCCGCATGCTGATGGGCGTCCTCAAGCTTGGCGGTACTGTTGTCGGCTGAGGAGAGCAGAGTCAACGCCAGATTGGTGTGTGAACTGGCCACATCGATGTCCGCTTCCGGATTCACGCTGGATTCCTCTACGATACGCAATGCCTCGCGCAGTTCGGCCTCCGCTTGGTCCGCACGTCCGGTTTCGCTGTACAGCATCGACAGATTGTTGTGCAGTGCAGCGAGTCTGCGATCGGTGGGGGAGAAGGCACGGCTGCATACATCCTGCGCCTGACGATAAAGGTCTTCGGCCTGATCGTATTGCTTGGCGGCGCGCATGGCTGTGGCGCAGTTGATCAGTGTGGTGGCCCACGCTTCGGAAGTGCCGGTGGTCAGTCCCATGCGGGCGGCCAGTTCCAGCGCGCGCTGCACGATCCATTGGTTCTCTTCGTGTCGTCCTTGGGAGCGATAGAATCCCATCGTTTCGTTGAGTACGGTCAGCAGTCCGGCCGCATCGCCCGCGTTTTCGGCGTCTACCGCCGCCTGTTCCAGATAGGGGCCGGCTTCTTGGGCGGCGGCATGACGATTGAAGATATCGTCCAGCCCGCTCAAAAACGAGTTGACGTCGAAATCTACGGGTGCGTCTTGGCTTTCGTCCGTATCGTCTCCATCCGCGGCACCATGCTCGAACTGTGCGGCGAATTGTTTCAGCAGCGCATCTTCGTCAACCACCGTGTACCTCCCTGAACCGATTTTTCTACCAGTCTACGGGCAAGTCTATGAGCAAGGCGTCGGTCGCATATGAAAAATCGCCTGTGAGTTTGCTCTCAACAGGCGATTGATAAAGTTTGCGGGGGCTATGGAAGCAAAGAGCATCATTAGTGTTCTTGAAGTTCCCCTATGCGGAAGGTGCGGGGGGCGGGCATGTGCGTGACGACCGTAGGCTTGGCCGAACGGCCTTGAGCGTGTCGACGCGCACATGCCCGCCCCCGCACCGTTACCGGTAATAACCGGTAAAATCAGTCCACCTTGACTTCGTGCATGCGGTGAATGGCATCGGTATTCGTCTCGCAACGCCACGAGTAGTATGCCAGCAGCCCCACGGCAACAATCGCCAACGGAAGACCTCCCAGACCGGTGAAACGGTACTGCATGGAGAACGCATTGAGCATGGCGCCGCCCACGATGGAGCCGACCGCGTTGCCGAAGTTGAACGCCACCTGCACCGCTGCGCCGGCGATCAGTTCGCCGCCGCCCTGTCCGGATTCGGTCATCAGCAGCTGTTGCGGAGCGGAGACGAAGAACAGCCCGAATGCAATGAGGAACGTGAGCATCGCAGACGTCACTTGGTTGCCGGGCAGCAGGAACACCATCAACAGGCCGAAGCAGGAAATCGCCTGACCAAGCGCGGCGGTTCCGGCGTGCCGCCAACGATCGGTGATATGCCCGCCGATCAGTCCGCCGACCACCATGCCGAAGCCGGCAAGCATCATCAAGAGCGGGACCAAACCGGACGGCCAGTTACCGGACTTTTGCAGCCAGGGGGAGACGTAGCTCCACCAGCAGAATATGCCGGCGTTGCCGGTGAACACGGCGGCCAGAATCACCCAAGGGCCACGGCGCGTAAGGAACCGGAACTGGCCGGTGATGCCGGCGTCCTTGATCGGAGCGACATATGGGATCCAAGCGAGTGCCAGCACAATCGTCATTGCCGCCCATGCGGCCAGCAAGCCGAACGCAAGTCTCCAGGAGAGGAATTCCGCCATCAATGTTCCGGCAGGTACTCCGAGCATGTTGGCTACGGTCTGCCCGGTGACCATCATCGCGACGGACTGCGCCTCCTTGCCTTTGTCGGCAAGAGTTTTGGCGATCAGCGTGGCCGTACCGAAGAAGGCGCCATGCGGAAGCCCGGAAATAAAGCGCGCGGCGATGAGCATGGGGCCGTTGACGGAAACCGCGGAAAGCAAGTTGCCTGTCAATGCAATAGCCATAAAGAGCACGATGAGATTTTTCGGCGGCACCTTGCGGCCAAACACCAGAATCAACGTGCCGATGCACACGCCGATGGCATATGCGGAAATATAGTGGCCTGCGGTGGGGATATCGACGTTGGTCGCCGCCGCGGCTTGAGGAAGGATGCCCATCATGACGAACTCGGCGGCACCGAGGATGAACGCGCCCGAAGCGAGCGCTAACAAGCTTCTTTTCATGGTTCTCTCTTCTGATTGCTCTTCGGCTGGTGGGTGGTGGACTGGGGAATGATTCCCCTTTGCCGGTTCTTGTATTCCGCTCCTAGGGGGGGCAGAGGAACATTGGTTGGAATATGGAGAAAGGGACCTGCCGAACATCTTCAGCAGATCCCTTTCGGTTGTCGGGCTGGCGGGATTTGAACCCGCGGCCTCTTCGTCCCGAACGAAGCGCGCTACCAAGCTGCGCTACAGCCCGTTTTGGCAACGTCGTACAGCTTACGATATGTGGGTCTGATTGTACAAATTGCGGCGTGTCGCCCGGGATTGCAACGATTGTGACGCTGATTCCACGGTATTGCGATTGGTCTTTTTTCGGTAATGGGCGACTATGCGGCGGTTGCGCATCAGTGATTATGCTCGGCAATAAAGCCCGGCGCGGCGGGCGCGGCGTATCGATATTGGCTTGCCGTATCGGCTGCGTAGAGAATTCGCCGGTCTTGCGTACACTGAAGAACCATGGCTGAAGTTGTTGAAAATACTGAGAATACCGAGAACGAAACCCCGGCCGTCCCGCAGATGAGCACCGTTGAGCGTGCGGAAATGCTACTCAAGCAGGACGCCACCATTACCGAGAAGATCAAGGCTGGTGCCACGCTGGACGAGGCCGTGGACCCGAGCAACAAGGAATTCGGCCCGCTGGCGCACCCCGAGCAGGTGCAGATGCGTGTGGCCAAGCGCGCCATGATGCTGAACGCCGGCATCGCCCCCTACCCGGTGCATCTGGACGTTACCAGCACCATCGAGGAGGTGCGCGCCAAGTATGATGGCAAGCTCGAAGCCGGCCAGGAGACCGAAGACATGGTCGGCATCGCCGGCCGTGTTCTGTTCCTGCGCAACGCTGGCGGCCTGTGCTTCGTGCAGTTGTCCGCTGGCGACGGCACCAAGATCCAGGGCATGATCTCCAAGAAGGAGATCGGCGCTGATTCCCTGAAGCAGTTCAAGCAGCTGGTGGACCTTGGTGACCATCTGTATCTCAAGGGTCGTGTGATCGCCTCCAAGACCGGCGAGCTTTCCGTGTTCGCCACTGAGTGGGCCATCGCTTCCAAGGCATTGCAGCCGCTGCCGGCACTGCATAAGGACCTGAACGAGGATACCCGTACCCGCAAGCCGTACATCGGCATGATCGCGGACGAGAAGATCCGCAACATGGTGCGCAACCGTTCCAAGGCCGTGGCTTCCCTGCGTCGCACTTTCGACGATCACGGCTTCCTTGAGGTCGAAACACCGATGCTGCAGACCCTGCACGGTGGTGCGGCGGCCCGTCCGTTCACCACGCATATGAACGCCTTCGATCTGGATCTCTACCTGCGCATCGCTCCCGAACTGTTCCTCAAGCGCTGCCTGGTCGGCGGCATCGACCGTGTGTTCGAGATCAACCGTGATTTCCGCAACGAGGGCGTCGACGCCACGCACGCCCCCGAGTTCACGATGGTCGAAGCCTATCAGGCCTATGGCACCTACGATTCCATTGGCCAGCTGGTCAAGGAACTGGTGCAGAAGACCGCCATGGACGTGTACGGCTCTCATAAAGTCACGCTGCTGGACGGCACCGAATACGACTTCGGCGGCGAATGGCGCACGATCAGCATGTACGACTCCCTCTCCGAGGCGCTTGGCGAGGAGATCGTGCCGAACGGCGGCCCCGAGCATCCCGGCACCTCCGTGGAGCACTTGGGCGCCATCGCCGACAAGCTCGGTGTGGAACGCGACGATGTGGAGAACCACGGCAAGCTCGTCGAACACCTGTGGGAGCACTTCTATGAAGACAAGCTCTACGAGCCGACCTTCGTACGCGACTTCCCGGTCGAAACCTCCCCCTTGGTCAAGGGCCACCGCAACAAGCCGGGCGTGGTGGAGAAGTGGGATCTCTATGTACGCGGCTTCGAGCTGGCCACCGGCTACTCCGAGCTCAACGACCCGGTCGTGCAGCGTGAACGTTTCGTGGCTCAGGCCAAGGATGCGCTGGCGGGCGACGAGGAGGCCTGCGATATCGATGAGGACTTCCTGGAGGCCCTCGGCGTGGGTATGCCGCCGGCCGGTGGCATGGGCATGGGCATCGACCGACTGCTCATCGCGCTGACCGGTGCCACGATCCGCGAGACCATCACCTTCCCGCTGGTCAAGCCGTTGAACTGAATGGGGCTTTGCTTCTGAGTCTTCTGGATCTTCTGATTCTTCTGATTCTTCTGAGTCTTCTGATTCTTCTGAGTCCGGCGAGGTTTCGGATTCGGTAAGGTCCGCAAAGGGTTCTGCCGTATGGCAGAACCCTTTTTTGCATGTATTGACGTCCTTTTGACATCCTTTCAACAATGTGAAATCTATGCCGAAGAACCATGCTCCGAGGCAGCCGGCGGCGGTCGGCATGGTTCGTGGCCGCGCGTGTCGCGGCGGCAGCCGGCGTTACCATCATTGACTTGTTAAAGAAAGGGCGTTACTCCGTTTCTCCGGAGGCGTTACCGACCACAGAACGACTCGACAGTCGTTCTTCTTTGCGTACCTGGCAACCAGAGAGCAAGATCGGAGTAACGATGACCCTCAAGTCTGCCTCATCTGAGAATGAGATGACACAGAACGCTCAGGCCGACAAACTCGGCAACGCCCCCTTCGCCGTCCTCGTGCCGGTCATGATGTCCTTCTTCGTGATGGGCTTCGTGGACCTTGTAGGCACCGCTTCCAATTACGTGCAGTCCGACTTCGGGCTGTCCGATTCGGTGAGCAACATCTTCACCACCATGACCTTCTTCTGGTTCTTGGTGCTCTCCGTGCCGGCCGGCATGCTCATGAACCGTATCGGCCGCCGTATGACCGTGCTTGTTGCCATCGCGATCACCGCGCTTGGCTGTCTGCTGCCGATTGTCGGCTATCTCATCCCGGCCGCAACCGTTCAGCTCGTCTTCGTCGTCGCCTCGTTCTGCCTGTTGGGCATCGGCAACACGTTCATGCAGGTCTCCCTCAACCCGCTTGTCGGCAACCTGGCGCATGACGAAAAACTTGCCGGCATGCTCACCTTCGGCCAGTTCGTCAAGGCCATCGCCTCGTTCATCGCCCCGCTGATCGCCGGTTGGGCCGCCACCACGTTCGGCAAGTGGTGGCTGTTGTACCCGATCTATCTGGTGTGCGCGATTCTCGCGTTCATCATGCTCGCCTTCGACGACATCAAGGAGAACGCTCCTGATTCCGGAAAGACCAGTGTGCTCGGTTGCTTCGCGCTGCTCAAGAATCCGGTGATTCTGCTGTGCTTCCTCGGCATCGTATGCCACGTGGGCGTAGACGTCGGCATCAACGCCACCGCACCGAAGATCCTGATGGAGCATTCGTCCATGGGCATTGAAGTCGCTGGCGGTGCCACCAGCGTCTATTTCGCGTTCCGCACCCTGAGCTGCCTGTCCGGGTCCGTGCTGCTGCAGCGGTTCACTCGTAAGCAGATCCTTCGCGGTTGCGGCGCGCTTATGGCGCTTTCCTCGGTGTGCTTTATCCTGTTCGCCGGATTCGATGGCATGCCGGTGTGGCTGGCATATGCCGGCCTCGCTTTCGTGGGCATGGGCAACGCGAACGTGTTCTCGATTATGCTCACCACCGGTCTGCTGCACTTGCCGGAGCGCCAGAACGAGGTCTCCGGCCTGATGATGATCGGTCTGATCGGTGGCGCGATCTTCCCGCCGCTGATGGGACTGGCTTCCGACGCGATGGGCATGCAGCTTGGCGCCATTCTCGTCATGACCGTCGGCGTGGCTTACGTGGCGCTGCTCAGCATCTTCTTCAAGTCCTACGGTTCTACCCGCTGACCTACCCGTTGATCTGCCCGCTGAGAGCATGAGGAGTGGCGGTGCATAATCTGCGCGCTGCACGGGAATAAGGCTCTCGGCAGCGTCGTGCCGGTAAAGCGCCGACTATACGTCCCTGGAAACCTATGGCCCCATGAACCCATGCTGCTCCCCACGGCGACCTCCGTTGATCGCTGTGGGGAGTTGTCGTTATGTCATAGGTTTCCATACGATGGGCCGCCGTGAAGGTTACTGTGGGAATCATGAATCTGCGTTTATGGCTCACCGGGTTGCGCCCGAAAACCTTGCCTGCCTCAATTGCGCCGGTATTGGTAGGGGCGGCGCTGGCTGTCCGGCGTATCGAACAGCTCGGCACCTGTATCGAGATATATCCGGTGCCGGCCGAATGCTTGGAGCGTCGAGCGTTGCAGTCCGACTTGGCAGGTCGCTTCTGGCCGGTTGCCGTCCTGTGCGTGATCGTCGCGCTTTTTCTGCAGATCGCCGTCAACTATGCCAATGATTATTCCGATGGCATTCGCGGCACCGACGACGGGCGGGATGCGGATGAGACGTCGGCGACTGCCAACAAACCGCAACGTCTGGTCGCATCCGGTGTCCCGTCCAAGTATGTGCTGGCCGCCGCCGTGATCGCTGCGGCAATCACGTGCGCCGCCGGTGTCACGGCGATTCTCATCGCACAAGGATGGTGGCTGTTCGCGGTCGGCACGGCGAGCCTGATCGCCGGCTGGTTCTATACCGGCGGCAAGCATCCATACGGATATGCCGGTTTCGGAGAAGTCGGCGTGTTCCTGTTTTTCGGACTCGCCGCAGTGCTCGGTACCGAATACGCGCTTACCGGCAGTGTTGACGCACTGGGTGCGCTGGGAGCCGTTTGTTGCGGACTGAACGCCGCGATACTGCTCATGGTCAACAATCTGCGTGACATGGCCGAGGATCGGCAACACGGCAAATACACGTTGGCTGTACGGCTGGGGAAGCGTCGTGCAGTCATGCTGTTCATCGCTTGTTGCGTGGGTGCGTGGCTGCTTGGCCTGTATGTCTGCGTGACCCTATGGATGCCATGGGGCGGCATATTGCCGTTCGCCGGCATAGCGGTATCCGTTCGTCTGATGCTCAGCATATTCAGGCATCAATTCCGTGCGGCGCTGGGTGCCGCCGGTTGCCAGACCCTGCTGTTCGCCATAGCCGTAGGCGTTGCCGTCGTTCTTTGATCTTTGAATATCCAATCTCAGCATCCGATTCGCGCGAAAAGTGTGGGATCGGACATGTATTTGGGAGGTTTACGCATTATTCGCGCGAAAAGTGTGGGAGAAGGCGCGTATTGGGGATGTTTACGCAATATTCGCGCGAAAAGTGCACAGTGGGCAAGACGAATGCTCGTGTTTGGGCTATTCGGGCGGTAGACTGGCCGTATGTCTTACAAACTAGTACTGCTCCGTCATGGACAGAGCGCATGGAATAAAACCAACCAGTTCACCGGCTGGGTCGACGTTCCGCTGACCGAACAGGGTGAAGCCGAAGCCAAGCGCGGCGGCGAGCTGCTCAAGGAGAAGAACGTCCTTCCGGACATCGTGTTCACCTCCCTGCTGCGTCGTGCCATCAACACCGCCAACATCGCGCTGGATGCCGCAGATCGTCTGTGGATTCCGGTTGAGCGCAACTGGCGTCTCAACGAGCGTCACTACGGCGCTCTGCAGGGCAAGAACAAGACCGAGATCCGCGAAGAGTACGGCGACGAGAAGTTCATGCTGTGGCGTCGTTCCTACGCCACCCCGCCGCCCGAGATCGATCCGAACGACGAGTACGCCCAGAACCATGATCCGCGCTACGTGGGCGACCCGGTTCCGGAAGCCGAGTGCCTGGCCGATGTGGTCAAGCGTGTTGAGCCGTACTTCAAGTCCGCCATCGAGCCGGAGCTGAAGGCTGGCAAGACCGTCCTGATCGCCGCTCACGGCAACAGCCTCCGCGCCATCGTCAAGATGCTGGATAACCTGTCCGAGGAAGAGATCGCCAAGGTCAACATCCCGACCGCTATTCCGCTGCTGTACGAGCTGGACGAGAACTTCAAGCCGATCAAGCCGCGTGGCGAGTACCTGGATCCGGAAGCTGCTGCTGCCGGTGCCGCCGCCGTCGCCGCTCAGGGTCAGAAGTGACCTGAAGCGCTAGCGCTTAAGACATCAAGGGACTGCACAAAATCATGTGCAGTCCCTTTTTCGTGTGCAGCTGCGTATCAGCAGCCGTATGTTGCGCACATATTGCCTCTTTGAGGGAATAGTAAGGGTTTGTGCGCGCACAAAACTGCGAAAAACTTCAATAATGAATATCGTGTGTATTGAAGTGCGATTGGAATCGTTGGAAATAAGCCATTTTGTTCTTATTGATACATCTGGGCGCTCATGAAGCTTGCGCACAATAATAAAAAATCGCGGAATCATGAGTGTTGTGCTCAGGCACTGTACGGAAAGCAAAAAGAAAAACGGCGTCCAGTCGTAACCGGAACGCCGTTTTCGTGCATCCCCTAGGGGATAGGTCTTGAATTATCGAACCATCGGCCGGCCAATGCACAATACGCCGGAGCCAATGCTGAAATCAGTCGATGTCGGTGCCCTCGTCCCTCGTCGGCTTCTTGGACGGATCGAAGCCGGAGACGATGTACACCACACGTCGTGCGGCGGATACGGCATGATCGCCGAGACGCTCCAGGAAGCGGCCCAGCAGCACGATATCCACGGTCTGCTGACGGGTGATATCGTCGGCGAGAGCCAGCTCGAAGGTCTGATGATGCAGTGCATCGAGCTTGTCGTCGTCGAGAATCACATGCTCGGCGGTCTTGGCGTCGCGATCGGCGAGCATGCCCACCATCTGATCGGCCGTGTTGCTCAGGAAGTCGATCATTTCGGCGAACACCGGCTGAGCGGATTCAGGCAGGGGGGAGGCCGGGTAGGTGCGACGGGCACCCTCGGCCACATGACGAGCCAAATCGCCCATACGTTCGAAGGTGGAAGCCAAACGCAGGGTAGAGACCACCACGCGCAGGTCGGTGGCCACCGGAGTCTGCTTAGCCAGCAGGTGGACGCACTGGTCGATAATGGATGATTCCAAAGCGTCGATTTCAATGTCGCCGTCGATGACGGTCTGTGCGGCTTCGACATCCTGCTTCAACAGGGCTTCGCCGGCGCCGTTGATCGCCTTACGCACATCCTGCGCCATGTGGTCGAGGTCGTCAGCTACCTGCTTCATCTCCTCGTTGAAAATAACGCGCATTTCTCTAGCCTTTCATGCTTTCGGTATTGCAACCTATACCAGTGTATTATTCCTGTTCTTCCGGCGCATCTCCACGTATCCAATCGCAACCTCGTGTTGTTTCATTGTTCATTGGGTTGTTCACCTGATATTCATGTTCGCGGCGTGCCGTTTTGCTATATGGTCGATGTGCGGTGTGGAAGAATGGACGTTATGACTGTGATGCGGATGCCTTGGTTGATTGCGTTTGTCGTTGCCGTGGTGGTGCTCGTGGCGCTGATTGTGGTGATGGCCGTAGGATTGGCCACGCATCGGATTCAGATTCACAGTGCTGCGGCGGATCGTGACAGTGCCGATGATCTTTCGGATGAAACGACTACGTTGCTGTCGCTGTTGCCGGGCACTTCGATTGTGGTGGACGCGAATGATGAAGTGGTCCGCTGCAGTCCTCAGGCGTACCAGTTGGGGCTGGTGTCAGACGATGCCATCGTGCAGCAGCAGGTGCTGACTACCGTGCATGAGGCACGGCGAGCAGGAGGACGGCATCAGTTCGACCTGACCACCGAGACTCCTGAACGTTATGCCAATGCTCGTGACCGCGGTGATCATGTGGACACACGTTCGGTGCATCGGCCGAATTGGCTGAAGGTCACCGTGGGGCGCATCAATGAACGTTTCGTCATCGTACTGGTCACCGATGTCAGTGAAGTGATTCGTTTCGCGCAGATTCGCGATTCCTTTATCACCAATGTATCCGAACAGCTGCTTGAACCTACTACCGCATTGGGGAAGCTTGCCGATTCGCTGGAATCTGAGGAAATTGATCGTGAGCATGTCACCGAAGACGCGCGTCTGGTGCGTTCCAGCTGTAACAGGCTCAACCATATGGTTGCGGACCTGTTGCTGCTGATTCGCGCACAGGAGCCGATCACGCCGTCCTCGGCGAACCGGTTGAACGTCATGGACCAGATGCGGGCCGTAGCTGAGCGTTTGCAGCCGCAAGCGGAACGGGACGGAGTCCGCTTGAACATCAAGGGAGATGCCGATCTGGTGATCAATGGCGACAAGGACCAGATCGACAGCGCGCTCACCAAACTCGTCGAGAATGCCATCGGGTATTCCAAAGAGGGAGGCGTGGTCAGTGTGTCGGCGTCGCGCAGCGCCGACGGCACACAGGTGGTGATTCGTGTGGTTGATCAGGGCGTGGGCATTGACAAACGCGATCAGGGGCGTATCTTCGAACGATTCTATCGGGGAGCCGAACAGAGCGAACGTACGCGAGACGGGGTGGGGTTGCGCCTCGCCATCGTCAAGCATGTGGCACTGACGCATCATGGCGACGTCACTGTGTGGAGCGTGCCCGGTCAAGGCAGCACGTTTAGTTTGATGCTGCCGGTGGCCCGCTGACGCCTGATGGGCCGGCGTATGCCGAGGCTGTTAATCCTGTGCCTGATGCTCTGCCGGGACTTGTTTTCGCTACGGTTCTACTGGCCCAGACGCCGGTAATCCCACCGGTCGAAATGTTCCCAGACCAACATCAGCAGACCGATGATCACACCGGAAGCGCACATGATGACCATGGATTCCGCACGATCGTCGAATAACGTTACGATAAGCGCAGCCACCAATGCCATTGCCCATAACGTGGTACCGATGCCGAATACCTTACGTAAATCCACCCGCACCGGCTTGGGCGCTGGCTTACGGACGGCTGGGTCGATGATGGGCGCGAATTTCATATCTACGCACTCTAGTAATAGGTATGCCCTCTGCAGATCCGAGACCTGAAACTTACCTCAGTTTGTCTATGACCCGGCACCGGCAAAGGGCATGATCGCAATTCGTTGGGATTCAGCGTACGCCGAGACAAAATCACAGGTGCTCGACTACGTAATCGACACACTTAGTGAACGCGATGACATCCGATGGCTCGACGGACGGGAATACGCCGACGCGCAGCTGATTGCGACCCAGCTTGCGGTATCCGGCGGCATCCACGATGCCGTTCTCGCGCAGTATGGCGAGCACTTGGCTTGCCTGGACTTGCTCGTCCAGATCAATGGTGACGACGGCGGTGGATCGCGCATCCTCCTGGGTGACGAATGGCGTGGCGTACTCGCTGCGTTCCGCCCACGAGTACAGGATGGAGGCTGACTTGGCGCAGCGTGCGCTGGCCCAGGCGAGACCGCCGTTGCCGTTGAGCCAACGGATCTGGTTCTCCATCATGATCAGTGTGGCCAGAGCCGGAGTGTTGAGCGTCTGATCCTTGCGGGAATTGTTCAGCGCTTCGGTCAGCGACAAGAAAGGCGGCACCCATCGGCGGGCTCCTTCCAGATGCGCGTTGGATTCCACTCTGGCTGCGCGCTCGATGGCGGCAGGGGAGAGAATCGCCACCCACAGGCCTCCGTCGGATCCGAAGGCTTTCTGCGGGGAGAAGTAGTAGGCGTCGGTTTCGGCAATGTCGATCGGCAATGCGCCGGCTGCGCTGGTGCCGTCGATCACGGTCAGGGCGTCAGCCTCGCGGCTACCCGGTACGCGATGAATAGGCGCGGCGACGCCGGTGGAAGTTTCGTTATGGGCCCAGCAGTAAGTGTCCACATCCTCAGTGAATTCAGGCAGGCGGAATGTTCCCGGCTCGCCCTTGAAGATCACCGGGTCTTCCAGGAAGGGGGCGTTTGCCGCGGATGCCGCAAATTTGGCGCTGAAGGAACCGTAGGTGCCGAAGGCGGCCCGTCTTGCGATCAACGAGGCGCAAGCCACCTCCCAGAAGGCGCTGGCGCCGCCGTTGCCCAATGCCACCTCATAGCCGTCAGGCAGGTGGAAGAATTCGCGCAGGCCGTCGCGAATCGAGCCCACCACCTGTTTGATGGGAGCTTGTCGATGCGAGGTGCCCATCAGCGTGGTGGCACCGGCGTCGATTGCGGCGATCTGTTCAGGACGGATTTTGCTGGGGCCGGAGCCGAAGCGTCCGTCCTCAGGCTTCAGGGATTCGGGAATGCGCAATGTTGTAGTCATGGCCTCCAAGGGTAGTCTGTGAGACGGAATACGGCTCGAATGTGCTCGATTGTTAGGAGAACGGAGCCGGATAGAGCGGGACGTAAATCGTTTGACACGCCCGGGAGATTCATGGGCGGGGTGGTGCTTGACGTGTGTACGTTGTACAGTACAACATTGTGACGGTAATGTGAGGTTCCCGGAAAATGAAATACCGAGAGCTGTCTGAGCCCATCCAAGGAGTAATCAGTAGTTATGAAGCATGCTTCGCATAAAGCGACCAAGGTTTCGCGCCAGCAGTTCAGCTTAGCGAAAGCGCTGTTCTCCTCCGGCAAGGGTTCCCATTCCATTCGTGCCGTGCGTGCAGCGCAGTCCGCTGGTGCCGACGCCGCTATGCTGGGACTCGATCCGGCCATCGCCGAGAAGATCAACGAGATCGCCCCGCAGACTCGTCGTTCCATTCGTCAGGCTGCCCGCGCCGCCGAACGTCGAAGCCATATTCTTGCTTCTGCTTCGCTGGCGGCTTTGGTGGGCACCGCAGCCGGTGTCGTCGCCTTCGCCGGTAACGATGACAACACCAATACTTTTGTGGCCGATCCGGCCACTACAACCACGCAGATCAAGCGTGTGAGCGATGTGACCACGGCGTCCCGCGCCGAAGCTCGTGAGGATCTGACATCCTCAACTACTGCCACTACTGGTCAGTCCAACGAGGGTGGCTGGGGCTTAAGCAACTCTGATACCTCTCTGGATGCCAAGTTGATGAACCGTAACACGGCGAACAATCCTGTGGTGTCCGCACTGCTGGATGCAGATGGTGCAGCCGTGCCTGCGGGATTCAATGCCAACCATGAGATCGGCACCTCGGGCAACAACTACCCGTGGGGCCAGTGCACGTGGTATGCGTATCTGCGTCGGACCGAGTTGGGCTTGCCTACCAGCGGTAACTTCGGTAATGGTGGTCAGTGGGCTGCCTCTGCTGCTGCACTGGGATACTGGGTGGACAATACGGCGCGTCACGTTGGTGATGCCGTGGTGTTCACTCCCGGTCAGATGAATGCCGATGCGACATATGGCCATGTGGCCGTAGTGGAGAAAATCAATGCCGACGGTTCGGTGGAGATTTCCGAATCCAATGTGAAGGGTCTCGGCGTGATTTCTTCTCGTACCCTGAGCGCTGCCGATGCCGGTCAGTTGCAGTACGTGCATTTCTGATCGATATAGCGCTGATCGCTGGTTGGCGCTGATCACCGTCATTTCAATGCTGCCTCGTTGATGCCAGTGTGCTAGGAGGATGGTTTTCCGCGATTTCGCAATACGACACGCCGTTGTATGCGAGTGAGCCCAGCATGTTTCGCAGCTTTCGCATGAGTCGAATTAACGTGCGGCGTGTATGGTGTGAATTCTATGAAGACCAAATCCGTAGCTTCTTCCTGTGTTGCGGTGCTTGCCGCCTCCATGTGCTTCTTCGCGTTCGCCCCTGCTGCCATTGCCTCGACCGAGCAGGAGGGCACCATCACCTCGACGAGGTCGTTCCCCTCGTACACCAAGGCCTATAAGAATCTCACCGCTGAAGCTGTGTCTACGGAAGTGAACGACGATGCTGACTGGGGTGGCCTCGAAGACCTGAATGTGCCTCAGACAGAATCCCAGGCGGAAAAGGAGGCGGCTGCCGCCAAGAAGGCCGCTGAAGAGGCTGCGGCTGCCCAAGCGGAGGCGGAAGCCAAGGCTCAGACGCAGACTCAATCCGAGGCCGCAAGCTCTGAGGCGGCAAGCCGTAGCGCCTCCCGATCCAGCATTACCTATGCCGACACCTCGAATTCTGTGACTGCCGGCGCCGCCGCCTCGATTGATCGCGCGTATTCGCTCATCGGTCAAAGCATGGATTGCACCGCGCTGGTTACGCAGGCGCTTGCGGCACGCGGCATCAATTTCCATGGTTGGCCTGAGGAATACGTCAATGTTCCCGGCGGTCAGGTGGTCACCGACGGTACGCTTCAGCCTGGCGATATCCTTATCTACGCGAACACCGGTGGATACAACGGCGGTGCCCATTATGATCATGTGGCGCTGTATGTCGGCAACGGAATGGCCGTTCATGGCGGTTGGAACGGATACAGCGTGGCCCTCGCTACTGCGATGACCGAAAAGATCACCGTCGTGGTGCGCATTCCGTAAATGATTGTTTGCCGTTATTCGTGATTATCGGTATTTGCGATTATCGGCCGCTGTGCATGCATGTCGCGTTTGTGCAGTCGTCGTTGCGCTGCTCTCGTAGTGGCAATGTTCGCTGTGATATAGGTCTCATCACAGGCATTGCGATGATCATTCGCCACGAAAATACGCATGCCGTGTTACTGTGCTGTATTGATGAATATTAAGCAGATCGTTTCCACATCGGCCGCTGTAGTGGCCGCCGGTGCCATGTGTGTATGTGTTGCTCCTGCCGCTTTCGCTGATTCTGCGCAGAGCGGTACGGTGGTCTCTTCCCGTTCCTTCCCGAAGGCCGGTTCCTCCCAGACGAATCTTCTCGCGGAATCCACGTCCACCTCGACTGATGACGGTTCCAACTGGGGTGGCCTCGAAAACCTTGACGTGCCGCAGACCGAGTCCCCGGCCGAAAAGCAGGCTGCTCTGGAAGCGGCTCAGAAGGCCGCTGATGAGGCCGCGGCAGCCCAGACCGCGGCTGAAGAAGCCGCCAGCCGTTCCGAACAGCGTACCGCCATTCCTCAGGTCGATCTGGGTAAGATGACCGGCTCCGGTGCTGAGCTCGCCAAATACGCCACCCAGTTCCAAGGCTCACCGTATGTTGCTGCCGGCAACACTCCTTCCGGATGGGATTGCTCTGGCTTCGTACAGTATGTGTTCGCTCAGTTCGGCATCTCGTTGCCGCGCTCCTCTGGTGCTCAGGCCACTGTCGGCACCCCTGTGGGCAGCATCGCGGAAGCCCAGCCGGGCGATATTCTCGCCAACGGTATTCATGCCGCCATCTACATTGGCAATGGTCAGGTCATCAACGCCTTGAACCCGTATCAAGGCACGCAGATCACGGATCTGTCCGTCTTCGGAGGCAATGCCTATTCCATTCGTCGTGTGATGTGATTCAGCCAACGACACATACGATTTGCATATGACACAAGCGCGTCCTTCGGGACGCGTTTTTCATATTTTCGCGTTGATGCTACCTGAATATCCGAGTGTCGCGGGGTATTGTGGAACGTGCGCGGAAGTATCCGCGATAATTGCAAAGGAGGTCGTCATGATTAACGACAAGGCCATTCTCGTCGGCGTTGACGGGTCGCATGCCAGTTATAAAGCAACATGGTGGGCCGCGAATTATGCGAAGCATGCCGGGCTCACGCTGCAGATTGTCTGCGCGTATTCCCTGCCTAGCTACGCCGCCGTCTCGTTCGATGCCACTTACACTGCTATGGGGGATGACAACGCAGCGCATTCCGATGCCCAGGAGATTCTGTCGAAGGCCAAGGCCATCGCTGATGAGCAGGGCGTCGAGGCCGCCACATTGATCGTTACCGGTGACCCGGCATCGGTGTTCGTCGAATTGTCTCGCAACTACAATCTGATCGTCATCGGCAACCGTGGTAAGGGCGGCTTGGCCGAACGGTTGCTTGGCACCACGTCCTCGTCGTTGCCTGCCTATGCATACTGCCCAATCGTGGTGGTGCCGTACACCGATGATGATGGCAACCTGATGCACTTGAACAACACCATCACCAAGGTGGCCGTCGGCTCCGACGAATCCAAGTGGGGTCTGAAGGCTCTGGACATCGCCGCCGACTTTGCCGCCTGCTGGGATGCTGAACTTGACGTGCTTTCCGCCGTGCCGAACCTGAAGGGTGTGGACGGCGAGGACGATGTGATGAAGTCCTATGAGGATGATCTGGAAGTCCGCATCAAGCCATTGCAGGAGTCTCATCCGAACCTGAAGATCAACAAGCGTATCGTTTCCGGTCCGGCTGTAAGCGCATTGACCAAGGCCAGCTACGATCATGATGTCGTAGTCGTCGGCTCTCGTGGCCGTGGCGGTTTCACCGGCCTGCTGCTCGGCTCCACCAGTCAGGGGCTGCTGCAGCATGCAGTTGGCCCGGTGTATGTGGTGCCGCGCAAGTACGTCGAGGCTGCGGAATCCCGTCTCGATACCGTGCCGAGCTCGCCGGCCGAAGTGCCTACCAAGTCGTTGGAGGAAATTGCCGGCGTCGAGGAGGTTCCGGTGGACAAGGCCGAGCCGGAAGTCGCCAAGGAGATCGAGAAGACCATCGATCCCGACCGCCAATAAGGTTCGATGACGCTGTTGCCCGAGAATTTCCCGCACTGACCTCTTCTCAGCACGGAAAAATCTCGGGCAACAGGTTTATTTCGAGAAAAAGCTGCACTGAGCAACCGTCAGTGCAGCTTTTTCTCGCGATTAGGGAAATTTTCGAGAATTTCCCGCGCCCAGATGTGCTCAGATGTGGCTTACACAGTTGAGCGAGTTGAACATTCCCGGTTCAACGTTTGAGAGCCGTGGTTTCAGTGCTTGATAGTCACATTCATACGAACCGGGGTCTCCTGCACGTAGGTGTGCTTCACCGTGCAGCCCTTCTCGATGTGGCGCGTAACGCGTTCCTTGAGCTTTTCCGCATCCTCGTCCGAGAGACCGGCGGCGGAGGCATCCACCACAACCTGCTCCTCAAAACCGGTATAGGCATCGGTTTCAGGATCGTAGGAGCCATCCACCACGATCTTGGCGCCCTTGCCCTCGCCCAGAGTATGCTCGATGGCGAATTGGCTGGACAACGCCGCGCAACCTGCCAAGGCGACCTTCATCAGATCGCCGGGCGTAAACTGACCGCGATCCTTACCGAACTTGATATGAGCGCCGTCATCGCTGAACGCATCCCACGAACCGTCCTTGTTGCGCTCGACCCACAGTCGCTTACCCATAATGTGCCTCCTTATGGCATCTCATGGCGTGTGTTGACTTCTCCATTATGCCCCAGCATGTTCCGCTTGGAGTTGTATGTTCGTCGGTCGAGCCCCTGCCGCACCATGGTGCCCATGGCTTTGACTGAAGAACAACTCGCTGACATCCGTACTCGCATCCCGGCCCGTCCGGACACGACCATTCCGATGCCCTACGAGGATTTGGTCAGAAAGATCCTGGCCGAAGGTACGTTGAAGTCCGATCGCACCGGAACCGGCACCATCTCCCTGTTCGGCCAGCAGATCCGCTTTGACCTGTCCGAATACTTCCCGCTGCTGACCACCAAAACCGTGTTCTTCAAAGGATTGGCCTACGAGCTGCTGTGGTTCCTCAAAGGCTCGTCCAACGTGCGCTGGCTGCAGGAACACAACGTGCATATCTGGGATGAATGGGCGGATGAAAACGGTGACCTTGGTCCGGTGTACGGCGTGCAGTGGCGCTCGTGGCCGGCGCCGACCCCCGAAGATCCCAATCGCACCATCGATCAGATCGCCAATGTGATGGATCTGATCAAACACCACCCTGATTCACGCCGCATGATCGTTTCCGCATGGAATCCGGCTGAAGTGGAGCAGATGGCCCTGCCTCCATGCCACGCCCTGTTCCAGTTCTATGTGGCGGACGGACGGTTAAGCTGCCAGCTGTATCAGCGCTCCTGCGACATGTTCCTCGGTGTGCCGTTCAACATCGCCTCCTATTCGCTGCTGACGTTGATGATGGCGCAGCAGGCCGGTCTTCAGCCCGGTGAGTTCATATGGACCGGCGGCGACTGCCATGTCTATGACAACCACATCGACCAGGTGCTGGAACAGCTTTCCCGCGACCCGTATCCGTACCCGACGATCGACATCCGTAAGGCCGATTCCCTGTTCGACTATCAATACGATGACTTCACCATCGTCGGATATCAGCATCACCCCACCATCAAGGCTCCTGTTGCCGTCTGACGCTGCACGTCAAACGGCAACCTTCGGTCCCACTTGTGGTGTGGGACCTCACCTCGCCTACGGACAGTCCACTGGACTGTCCGCTTTACGGCTCGGTCCTGCAATTATGGACTCGCCGGTGGCGAGCTTGTACTACCTTCGTTCGGCTATCGCCTCACTCAGGCCTCGCCTACGGACAGTCCACTGGACTGTCCGCTTTACGGCTCGGCCGTCTGACATACCCACTACACTAAGTGCAGTTCCGCAAATCCAGGAGGAGTAAGCGAAATGGAGCATGACAGTAGCCGTAGCGGCTATCACGAACCCGAGCCCGGGACTGCCGGGCTTGAAGCCACCGAAGAGGATTGGGGTGATGATTTCCCCAAGACGTTTTCGGTGAATCTCATTTGGGCCGAAGCCCGCGACAAGGAAGGTCGCGCCGGCGCCATCGGCCTTAAGGGCGGTATGCCTTGGCATCTGTCCGAAGACATGAAGCATTTCAAGGAACTCACGGTCTCGCATCCGGTTATCATGGGCCGCAAGACGTGGGAATCGCTGGACATGAAATACCGTCCGCTGCCGAATCGCGACAACATCGTGGTCTCGCATGATCCGATGTATCGGGCTCCGGGGGCCACGGTGGTCACCAGTCTTGAAGACGCGCTTGACTTGGCTCGTCAGGAGGCGATTCCGGACGACGGCCTTGATCGGTCGGAGATCTGGATTATCGGAGGAGCCCAGCTTTTCGCTGAAGCGTTGCCTTTTGCCGACAAAGCTTATGTGACGATGCTGGCCGCGAACGTTGAGGCCGACGCCTATGCCCCAGATATGCACACGTTGGTCGAATCCGGTTTGTGGCAGGAGAGCGAAGTCGGTGCTTGGCTTACGCCCGCTGACCCAAACAGCGGCATCGAGGCTTACCGGTTCGTACTGCTGACCAAAACCAAGTGATGCGGCACATCGAATAGCATCCGTTGTCCGTTCCATAACGTCCGATACAGCAACGTTCCTCCAACACCGATGAAAGGCGATATGAGCACCACCAAGCCCTACACCGTAATGACCGTCTGCACCGGCAACATCTGCCGTTCGCCCATGGGCGAGATCATCCTGCGCCACTTCTTCAACGAACGTGGTCTGGGAAACCGCGTGCAGGTGGAGTCCAGCGGCGTCTCTGACGAGGAATGGAGCCATCCGATCGACCCGCGCGCCGTGCGCGTGTTGCGTGAACGCGGCTATGGCGACGAGATACCGCGCGATCACTTCGCGCATCGCATCTCTCGTGACGAAATCGAACGCACGGACCTGTTCCTGCCGATGACGGCCTCCCATATGCACGCGTTGCTGCGCATGCTGCCTGCGGGCAAGCGTGCCGAAGTGCATATGTATCGTAGCTTTGATCCGAATCTGCCGAAGCCGAAGCCCGGTCGTGAAAGCCAGATCGATCTGGTTGACCCATGGTACGGCGGCCAGCATGAGTTTGAAGTGGCCATCGACCAGATCGAGGAAGTCGCGCCGTATATCGTCGACTGGGTCGAACAGCAGCTTCAGGACTGAGGTGCGAACAACCGTATCGACGACAAAGACCGGGTTTTCAACACCCGGTCTTTGTCGTATTTGCCTGTATTCGCGCGAAAAGGGGCGAAACTCCGGCTAAAACACCAGTTGCACCAGCAGCATATAGACGATGGTGCCGCCGGCGATCGACAGGAGCATATTCCGTTTCCAGTAGTGCAGTGCCACGAGTACCACACACGCAGCCAGCTCCGGTACGCCATGCGATCCAGTGGTGATCGGCGTATTGCGCAGTGCGTAGACCACCAGAAGACCGGTCATGGCATAGGGGAGCACGGCACCGAGATATTCCACGATGCGTGGAGGTTGCTTGGATTCCGGAAATACGATGAACGGGAGGAAACGAGTCAACATGGTGCCGATCACCACCGCCACGATGGTGATCACGCCTTGCCATATCGTCATGGTCATGCCTTCATCTCCTTCTCATGTTCGATCCCGCTGTTGCTGGAAGAGCTCACGGCATCGTCGTTGGCTGCACTTTCGGTATTGGGTTTCAATATGTCCAAATGAGGACGAAGCACGATGAACGCCACCAGCATTACGGCCATCGACGGAATCATGAAATCATCTGCGCCAAAGATCACCAGACATGCCAGCGAGGACAGCACGCCGATCATAGCCGCCAGATGTTCGCGATGCGCATTGCTGAGCCACTGATCGAGGAAAATGACCAGGAACAGCGCTGTCAGCACGAATTCCAAGCCTTCGGTGTTGAAGGGCAAATGCGATCCGATCAGACCGCCCACTGTAGCGCCGGCCACCCAGTAGCTTTGATTGCACGCGGTAACCCACCAATAGAACCATCCTCGATCGATGTCCTTGGGGATCTTGGCGGTGGAATTGATGGCGAAGGTTTCGTCGCACATGCCGAAAATCAGGTAGGGACGCTTCCAGCCAAGGCCTTTGAATGATTTCAGCATGGACAGGCCATAAAAAAGATGACGCGCATTGACCATCAAAGCGAGCAGGAACGCGGCGATGGGATTGAATGCGGACAGCAGAAGATTCACGGTGACGAATTCCATAGAGCCGGCGAAGATGAAGGCGCTCATGCACATGGGCCAGATGAATGAGAAACCTTTGGTTCCCATGAGAATGCCGTACGAGGCTCCGAGGAACAGGAATCCGAGACAGATGGGTATGGTGAGGGGGAAAGCCGCCTTGAGCGCGGCCCAGCAGGCGGAATGCGTCTGCTGCACGCTGCCGCGACCGCTGCGACCGTCGTCTGCGACACTTGACGGGTCGGGAATGGTATGGGTGTCGGCAGCGATCCGTCTGTCAGCGTTGTGGATTGTGGAATCGGGAATCGGGTTTCCTGTCAGGGCGTGTCCTGACTGGTCGATTGGGGACTGGCCTGTCACCATGCGTATCTCCCTTCCGTATGTCACCGTATGCCATCACCGTTCGCGGCTCGATATGTTTTCGGCGTATGTCCGAATCGGCCGGCACCGGTAAGGTACATATCGAGCGTGGTACAAACGGATATACGGTACCGCGCAGTCACAACATCGCAGGGCGTGGTTGCCGGGACGATAATCGATGAATCGATGTGGATTTATGGGATTTTATGAAATGATGGTGGTGATATGGCTGTGATCAAGAGAGGGCTAAGGTGGTGAAAAGGTTGGAAAATCAATGGACACGCCGTAATTTGCGTAATCGTGGGCGTTGAGTAATATATACATCTGTTGCCTCACGCAAGTGGGAAAACACGGCCCCGTAGCTCAGTTGGTTAGAGCGCCGCCCTGTCACGGCGGAGGTCACCGGTTCAAGTCCGGCCGGGGTCGCTGGAATGGTGATTCTCGAAAGAGATTACTGTTCAATGGCTCTGTAGCTCAGTTGGTAGAGCGAGCGACTGAAAATCGCTAGGTCAACGGATCGACGCCGTTCGGAGCCACCATGAGAAACCTCGTAGGCCAATGATTGCAAGGTCTGCGAGGTTTTTGCATACGTGCAAGCCGGTCTGCATTTGCCGCATACGCGCCATAGGTCGGTTACGGCCCCGACATAGTTCAATGAATGACTTAATTTAGGTTATTCTCCCAGCGTGTTTTCAGGTTAACGTTCACAACAGGGGTACACTGGTGAATCGTTGGGCCGTTCAACGGATGAACGGTTGGCATAAGGATACCGATACGGTACGAGCTCAAAAGGAGAGCATCTATGGTCTATCGCATGATTTTCAACCAGACCGCATACTTCGGCCGTGGCGCCATCAAGGAAATTCCGGCTGTTGCCAAGCAGCACGGCTTCACCAAGGCCTTCATCGTCACCGATCCGGTGCTGCTGGAAACCGGCACCGCCGAGAAGGTCACCAAGGTGCTGGACGAGGCCGGTCTGCCGTACGAGGTCTTCTCCAACGTCAAGCCGAACCCGCCGGTCGAGTGCATCAAGGACGGCGTTGAGAAGTTCGCTGCCTCCGGTGCCGACTTCCTGATCGGTCTGGGCGGCGGCTCTCCGCAGGATACCTGCAAGGGCATCGGCATCATCACCGCTAACCCGGAGTTCTCTGACGTGCTCTCTCTGGAGGGCGTCGCAGACACTAAGAACCCGTCCGTTCCGATCTTCGGCGTGCCGACCACGGCAGGTACCGCATCCGAGACCACCATCAACTATGTGATCACCGATACCGCCAACAAGCGCAAGTTCGTGGCCGTCGACCCGCATGACATCCCGATCGTCGCCTTCGTCGATCCTGATCTGACCGACTCCATGCCGCGCGGTCTGAAGGTGGCCACCGGTCTGGACGCCCTGACCCATGCCATCGAGGGCTACATCACCCCGGGTGCGTGGAGCCTGTCCGACTGCCTGTCCATGCAGACCATCCGTATGATTGCCAAGAACCTGGCCAAGTCCGCAGATGGTGACATTCCGGCCGGCGAGCAGATGGCATACGCCTCCTACATCACCGGCATGGCCTACTCCAACGTCGGCCTCGGCCTGGTGCACGGCATGGCTCACCCGCTGGGCGGCCGTCTGGGTGTGGCCCACGGCGTTGCCAACGGCATCCTGCTGGCCCCCGTTATGGAATACAACAAGGACTTCACCGGTGAGAAGTACCGTGACATCGCCGATGCCTTCGGTGTCGAGGACGCCTACACGGGTGACCTTGAGAAGGTTCGCGAGGAGGCCGTGCAGGCTGTCCACAAGCTGACCGTGGACCTGAAGAACCCGACCACCATCTCCGAGGTGGGTGCCACCGAAGCCGACCTCGCTCCGCTGGCCCACGACGCCTTCAACGACGTGTGCACCCCGGGCAACCCGCGTAAGGCCACCGAGGAGGACATTCTCGCCATCTACAAGAGCCTGATGTGATCCCATCCTTCTGAGCGAGTTGCTCTCACGGTGTGGTGAACACCGCGCCGTGTGGTAAATGGGGTACATAAGAATGGCTCTATTCCGTATTTTCTGCGGAATAGAGCCATTTTGTGTAACCACATGGAGATGATCTACCGCACGGTGGTAGGTGCCAATGCGGAAAAGAGAAGAGACGGAGACGGGAGCGGGGAGTGGGAAGAGAAAGACTTATTTCTCGTGCTTCTCGTCGTATTCCTCGTCCGTGGGCGTCTCATCATACAACTTCTTGCCCTGTGCCTCGGCCAACTCCATCTGTTCGTTGATCCAAGCGGCTTCAGCAGGGTTGATATCCGCCGAGTTCAGCACTTTCTGCCACACCGGATAGAACAGGTGCATGGCCGGATACATGGCGGTGAACAGAATCTCCGGCTTATGCTTGCGCTTGTGTTGCGGATGCGCGTTGAACGTGTTCTTGAAACGACGCATATAGTTCAGGAACGAGCTGAGTGAAGTATCCATGCGCCGAGCGCTCATCGCGGCGATCATGCGCGGCGAATACACGGTTTTCAGGCCTTTGCCCATCAGATGCAGCGAGATATCGATATCTTCGTGCATCATATCGGCTTTGTCTCGACACACCTCGTTCGCAATCTGATGCCATGCCGAGGCGCGTAGCGCCATATTCGAACCGAACAGCAGCGGCTGGCCGCCATCCGCCTTATAGATACGCTTGCGCAGGGAATTGTCGCCCTTCAAACCGAAGTGACGGGAGGGCATGTCATAGTACATCACCGGTCCGGTGGCGCCCATCGCGGCGGAATCTTCGGTGAAAATGCCGGAAACCACTTCCACCCAATCAGGGCGAATCATGCAGTCGGCGTCAAAACGGCCCAGAATATCGCCGGTTGCGGCGTTCAAACCGTAATTGCGAGTGGGAATCAGCCCCTGTTCCTCGTTCTGATGCAGCAGACGCACCGGAGCCTCGGGGTGTTCCACAATGAATTGCTCGACAATGGCGCAGGTGTTGTCGGTCGAACGATTGTCCACCACCAGAATCTCATGTGGCATGACGGTCTGACGAATGGTGTTCAGCAGACAGTCGCGAATACGTTCGGCCTCGTTCCATGCCGGGATGATAATCGAAACGGTGAGCATACCCATAAGAATAGGCATGCGGGTGTACGCGGCGGATATATGCCGCGAGCATAGCCGAATCCGCATGAGCTTCAGCGGCCTCGCTACAATGGTGAGCCATGAGCGAACGCGCGCGAACAACAATCGACTCCGGGGCAGCTGATTTCGACACTGCCGCTACTGAAGATTCCGGCACCTTGGGCACTGCGGCATCGGCAGATACCGAAAGAATGCATGGGGGAGTGCCCGGCGGAACCGCAGCCATTAATGCCACGGGCATGGCAGACGGTTCGGCCGGATATGGTGCCGGTTACGGGCAAGACGATACATCGGACGAGACACGCATCGATTTCGGCACCCTGTTTCCCGCCAAAGGCGACCCGCGCAGACCTCCCGAATGGTTCAGCCGCGCCCTGCTGTATGTGGCCATAGCCATTGTGGTGTTCACCTTCTGCTGGCGCTCATGGGGCGACATCTCCTATCTGGTGCTGGACATCATCATCTCGCTGTTCTTGGCGCTCGCCGTTGAACCGTTGGTGGTCAAGCTGGTTGAACATGGTTGGAAGCGCGGCGTTGCCTCAATGGTCTCCTTGGTGGGATTGGCGGTGATCGTCGGTGCGCTGTTCACGTTGTTCGGCAACATGTTCATCCAGCAGATGATCGCCATGGTGCGCGGATTGCCGGCTATGTATGACGACATCCGTGATCTCGTCAACCAGTACGCCACGTTCCAGCTGCCCGAGATCAATAGCTTGGGCACCGAGATTTTCAATAACATCCAAACCTCTTGGGTCACCGATTTCGCCGGAACTGCGATGAGCACGGTGGGAGGCCTGTTCTCGTTCCTTCTGAACGTGATGACCGTGGCGATGACCACGTACTACATTTCCGCAGCCGGTCCGAAGCTGCGCCGCTCGTTCTGCCAGTGGCTGGCGCCCAATACGCAGCGCCGATTCCTGCTGGTGTGGACCGTGGCTCAAGGCCAGATCTCCTCGTTCCTGTTCTCTCGTTCCATCCTGGCGTTGATCAACGCGGCGTGTACGGCGATCTTCCTGGAAGTGCTGCAGGTGCCCTACTGGCTGCCGCTGGCGTTGTTCTGTGGCGTCGTCTCCCAATTCATTCCTACGGTGGGCACCTACATCGGCGGCGCGTTGCCGGTGCTGTTCGCTTGGGGCGGCCGTGGCTGGATGTATGCGGTGGCCGTGCTGGTGTTCATCATCGTCTACCAGCAGGTCGAGAACCTGATTCTTTCACCAAAGATCTCCCAGCGAACCATGGATATCAACGCCGCGGTGGCATTCCTCGCGGTGCTGGCGTTCGGCTCGCTGTTCGGTGCCTTGGGCGCATTCCTCGCCTTGCCGGTGGTGGCGTCTATTCAGGCTATTTTCCGTGTATACACCAAACGGTATGAGTTGGTCGATTCGCCGCTGATGAACGATCCGACGGGTAAGAAATCCAAGATTGTGGAAGCTTCCGAAGCGTTCGGCGAGCATGTGCTGCAGCCTATCGGCGAGCATATGCCGCGTGCGGCCAAGGGGACGACCAGCCGCGTGCCGATGAATGAGGAGCTGCGCTTGTTGCAGGAGCAGTTGTATGCCATCCCCGAAACCCACAGGGAGATTGATTCCGACGATTCCGCGACTGTGGCGATTCCTCAGCATGTGCTGTCCGCCAATGCTTCCGGTGCCGGAAACGCCGGAAATACGGGAATCAATGCGCTGAAGGGAGTGCAGGACACGCAGGATGCTGATGATGACGACGCATCGGCAGCCAGCGCTCGCACTGCTTCTGCCTCGGTATCCGACAATCCGAGAGCGGGGTGGCGCTGATGACGTTGCTCTCGGTTCTCGACATCCTGCTGGTCATCGTCGGCGGTGCCGGCGTCGTCTATCAGGGCGTGTGCATCGTGATGTCCCTGTTCGCCAAGCCGGTGCGTTTCCCCGAGGCGCCGATGACGAACCGTTATGCCGTGTTGATTTCCGCTCGTAACGAGGAGAACGTCATCGGCAATCTTATCGATTCGATTCACGCCCAGACTTATCCTGCCGATTTGATTGATATCTGGCTGGTGGCCGATAACTGCACCGACAATACCGCTGATGTGGTGCGTGCGCGGGGATGCCATGTGCTTGAACGGCATAATCTCGAACAGATCGGCAAGGGGTATGCGCTCACCTATCTGTTGGGGCATATGCTCGACACCGGTGTGGCCGACCAGTATGACGCCTACTTCGTATTCGATGCAGACAACAAGCTGGACAAGCATTACTTCGAGGAGATGAACAAGGCGTTCTGCTCCGGGTTCAGAATTCTGACCAGCTACCGTAATTCGGTGAATCTGGCGGACAATTGGGTTTCTTCCGGTTCGGCGTTGTGGTTCATTCGTGAGTCGAGATTCCTGTCCAATTCGCGTATGATTCTCGGCTCATCCTGCCATGTGGGAGGCACCGGATTCATGTTCTCCCGCGAGGTCATGAAGCGTAACAAGGGGTGGAAATTCCATTTGCTTACCGAGGACCTCGAATTCACGATGGATTCGATTCTTCATGGTGATCGTGTGGGATATTGCGGTACCGCCATCCTGTATGACGAGCAGCCGGTGACGTTCGCGCAGAGCTGGCGTCAGAGGCTGCGTTGGAGCAAGGGATTCCTGCAGGTGTTCCGTTATTACGGTCCCGCGTTGCTCAAGCGCGCGGTTCGTGAACGTGATTTCTCCTGCATCGACTTCACGTTGATGCTGTGTCCGTTCACGGTGTTGGGTATTGTCCGCATGGCGCTGGGCATGTTGTTTGCCGCGTTCGGATTCGTGAGCTGGTCAAGCCAGGTGCAGTCGTTGGCGGGATGGTCAAGCGGCATTGTCACTTCAGTGCTGGGTCTGATGGCTTTGGCTGCGCTGACCATCATTGTGGAACGCGATCAGATCGGTGCCACCAATAAGGAACTGTTCGCCTACGTGTTGAGCTTCCCGATCTATATGCTCAGCTACGTGCCGATCTCCTTCCAAGCCATCTTCGCCAAAGCCCAATGGAAACCCATTACGCATAAGGGCTGAACCGTTAAGCGGACAGTCCAGTGGACTGTCCGTAGGTTCAGCCTGAGTGAGCCGTTAGCCGAGCGAGGGTGGGTTTAGGTCTCGCCGTTAGGCGAGTCCGTTCTTGCTGGGCCGGAGGCGAACCGTTAAGCGGGCAGCCATCTGCGTTCCCCGTGCACATCTGTCTACAAATGCCCGCATCCAGCCCGTTCTGGGCTACAGTGGAGTCATGAGTCTAGACAACAGTCAGGGGAATGTTGTATTTCCGTCAGCAGCGATGCCGCAAGCCCAAAACGTGCCTTTGCCCGATCGATTCGACCAATCTCAGTTGAATCAACCGCAACCGGAGCAGCCTCCTCAGCTGCCGCCGCAACAGAGCGCCGCGCAGCCGTGGCCGCTGAATCCCGCAGCCGCGGTGTCGATTCGAGGCCTGTTCAAACGCTTCGGCCAGAAGATCGCGGTCAACGGCTTGGCCCTCGACATCCCGGTCGGCTCGTTCTATGGCCTGGTAGGTCCCAATGGTGCCGGTAAAACCACTACGCTCAACATGGTCACCGGTCTTTTGGTGCCGGATGCCGGCAATGCGATGATTCTGGGCCACGATGTATGGCAGGATGTCAACACCGTCAAACGCATGATTGGCGTGATGCCTCAGCCTGAGCAGATTTTCGACCGTCTCACCGGTATGCAGCTGCTGGTGTATTCCGGCATGCTGCGCGGCATGAAGCGAGACGAGTCTCTCGCACGCGCCAAAGACTTGCTGTCTGCCTTCGATCTGGCGCAGGCGGCGGACGTGATGGTGTCCGATTATTCCGCCGGAATGACCAAAAAGATCTGTCTGGCGTCCGCCATGATTCACAGCCCGCGCATTCTGGTCCTGGATGAACCGTTTGAGTCGGTGGACCCGGTCTCCAGCGCGAATCTGAAGGACATTCTTATCGAATACGCGCATACCGGTGGTACGGTGATCATTTCCTCGCACGTGATGTCGCTCGTGGAGAAGATGTGCACTCATGTGGCCGTGATCAATAACGGCATGGTAAGCGCGGCCGGCACGGTCGAACAGGTTGCCGCCGGCGAAGACCTTGAAGAACGTTTCCTGCAGCTGGTCGGTGGACGTCATGCCGCGGTCCGTATCTCTTGGCTGGACGGCGGCACTGCGCATACGCCGGATCCGAGTACGCCGTATGCTGCAAACGAGCCGTACGCCGCAAACGAGCCGAATGCTGCGAACGAATCGAGCCGGCAATGACCGCAGTACTTACGCTCGTCCGTCTGCGTTGGGCCCTGACCTGGGCCACCCTGAAGAAATCCGTATGGCAAACGGTCGGATATGTCATAGCGCTTGTCATCGCGCTCGGCACCATCATCGGTGCAGCCGCGGCCGCTTGGGGCGTAGGACTGCTGCCGCCATTCGTCCAACCCAAACCGGATATCGCACCATTCGATATCCTGGGCCCCTCAGGCATACTGAACGTTGCCGTGGTACTGGTCGGCACCGTGCTGACACTGATGGTCGGCCTCGTCCAGTTGATGCTGCTGGGCGAAGGCTCCACGATGAGTCCGCGCAAGTTCGCCCTGTACGGTATTCCTGACCGTAAGCTGCAATTCGGACTGCTGATCTCGGGCCTGACCGGACTGCCGGCCATCACCGGGCTGCTATCGCTGATGGCCTGGGCGTTCGCCTACCGAACCATCGGAGCCTGCGCCGTGGTCGTCGCCCTTGTGGCGGCACCGTTGGCGGTAATCACGATGATGAGTCTGGCGAAGCTGCTTATCGCGCTGTCTACCACGCTGATCACATCCTCACGTGGCAAAGGTGTGTTCTACATTGTGGTGATCGTATTATTCATCGCCGCTTGCCAGGTGCCGAACATATTGATCAATGGCAGCGGTGCCAGCGCGTTCGACCCCGCCGCCGCGGTTCTCAGCGCCAAAGTCGCCGCATGGACTCCACTGGGTGCCGCGTTCCAACTGCCTTTTGATGTAGCCTTCGGCCATGTCGGTCTGCTGTTGGCTCGCATCGGGGTTCTGGTGCTCACATGGGTAGCGTGTTTCGTGGGCTGTACTTGGTGTCTGCGCCATGAACGTCTGACCACGGGTGCCTCGCGCACAGTGAAAACAAAAGGCATCGGCGCATTCGGCTGGATGCCGGATTCCGTGTCTGGTGCCGTCTCCGCCCGTCTCCTGACCTATCTCAAGCGGGATCCGCGCCAAGCCATGATATTCGTGATGCCGGTGTTCTTCGTTATCATCTTCTCGCTGCAATCGCATGGCGAAAGCATGGTGATCTGGCAGGGGCTCATTTGGTCCGGCTGGATGTTGGCTGTAGCGGAAAGCAACGGTTTGGCCTACGACGGCCAAGGCGTCACCATGCAGGTGATCGCCGGAGTGCGGGGATGGGATGATCGCAAAGGTCGCGTACGGGTCTATGCGGCGATCGCCATCATCTATTTGACTGTGCTCGCCGTCGGGATCGCGTTCGCCACCGGCGATTGGACCGACTCCAACAGATTGTTGCTCGGGCTTATGATCTGGGCCATCGGCTTGGCTGAGGCATTCTGCGGACTGGGCCTTTCGGAAATCACATCCTGCGTGTTCCTGTATCCGGTCCCTGCGATGGACAAGCCGTTCTCCTCGCCGCAAGGGCGTGCCATGGCACAGGGGTTCTTCCCGTTCATCTATCTGCTCGGTTCGCTGCTGTTGCTCCTGCCCACTGGTATTGTCGCGGCTCTGCTTGCACTGACCGGTGCAATCACTGCACTGTATTGGGTGCTGATTCCGGTCGCGCTCGCCAACGGCGTAGGCATGTTGGTGCTTGGGACATGGCTCGGCGGTAAGCTGTTGGATGCGCGAGCGCTTTCGATCGTTGACACGCTCGACTCGTTCGCCTCGTTGCAGCACTGACCTGTACTCCGTGCGCAGGAAACATCGCCGGAGTACTTCATAGGGCACCACCATAAAGGAGTACGATGGTTTCCATAACGGCATCACGCCGGCGTCGGCGCGAGGACCGGCAGAACGTACGTCAACCGCGTGGACGTTCGCTGACCGTCGCACTGTCGTCGCTGGTCACCATCGCGCTGTTCGTCTGCTATTGTGTCGGCGACATCACCGATACGCTTCCCGGACCGCTGACGCTTTCGCCGGTGAACGAGCCGACGTTTGCACATCCCGTCACGGCCAAAACCGGCGGTACCATTGCCGGCGATGTGGACTTGACCCGCGCCATCGATGCGTCGGCTGCATCGTCGCTGGTAGACGAACTGCTTGCAACGGAAGGTATCGGCAGTGACGTATCCGTGGTCATCGAGGACGGACAGGGCAAGGTTGCCGCCGAACATAAGGCCGACACCACACGAGAACCCGCGTCGACCATGAAAACGCTTACCGCGCTTGCCGCCGCATCCACACTCAACATGGCGTCCACGCTGGATACGCAAGTGTTCCTGACCCAAACGGACGATGGCACGAATACGCTGACCATCAAAGGCAATGGCGATATGCTGCTGTCGGCCGGACAATCCGATCCGGACCACATCAACGGGCGTGCCGGCCTTGCCACACTCGCCCAGGCAACGGTTGCGGCGTTGGCGCAACGTGGCATCACCACGGTGAGCCTCGCCTATGATGACACGTTGTTCGGCGATACGCGGGTGCCGTCCGGCTTACGCGGCAGCGGGGACGTGGTGATGGACGACTATACGATGTACGCCACGCCCGTTTCGTCCATGGCGGTGGACGAAGGGCGTCAGTATTCGGATGACATGCCGGCTCCCGCCGACCCGGACGATTCCGCCGGATACCCTGAATTGTCGCAGACGACCGCCTCTGATACGGCTGCCATGTTCGCTTCATTGCTGGCCGACAACGGTATCGCCGTCAACGGACATGTGGCTGCGGGCGAGGCGCCCGACGAAGCGACGCCGGTCGCCTCCGTAAGCTCTGCGACGTTGTCGGAGATCATGGCCTATACGTTGCGACACTCGGATAACACGCTTGCCGAGGAATTCGGCCGTCTGCTCGCCCTGCATCAGGACACGGGCAACAATCCGGAAGGTGCCGCCACGGCCGTCAAATCCGTGCTGGACAAGCTCGGCATCCCGACCGATGGTCTGACCATGGCCGACTGTTCGGGTCTTTCTCCCGGATCCCTGCTTTCCGTACGTACTCTGGTGGCTGTACAGCAGCGGAACCTGACGGCCGGCCCGGGGGGCGCGGCAGCTGAGGGTCTTTCGATCGCAGGTCTGATCGGTACCGCGCAGAACCGTTATACGGATGAGTCGGTGGCCGGACTGCTGCGTGTGAAAACAGGCAGTCTGGGCACCGTGACTTCGATGGCCGGCAATGTATCACGTACGGATGGCGGAGTGCTCGCCTTCGCCGTAATCGTCAACAATCCGGACGATATGGCCGCCGTCCGCGCCGCCATCGATTCGTTCATCACCAAGCTTGCGGGGTTGTGATGCCATATACTCCACGACTGCGCAAAGCAGTGGGCGAGGTGCGTGCGGCCTTGGAACAAACTGGTCTGGGGCGTCAATCGACGGCATTCGCCCGTCACGGTAGCCATGAGCCCGCGCAGGACGCGCCATTGGTGCTTGTCGCCTGTTCGGGCGGGCGCGATTCGGTGGCGCTTGCCGCGGTGACGCGCACGGTGTGCGGCATGCTGGGTCTGCGTGCCGGGGCGGTTATCGTAGACCATAATCTGCAGTCGGGCTCGGCTGAAGTGGCACAAGCCGCAGCCTCACGTTGCAGGTCGCTTGGCTTGGATCCGGTCGTAATTCGCCGTGTGGACGTGGACGAGCGCGGCGAGGGCTTGGAGGCCGCCGCCCGTGAGGCCAGATACCATGCGCTGACTGAAGTTGCGCGAGACATGCAGGTATATGCTGTACTGCTGGCTCACACGATGGATGATCAGGCGGAAACCGTGGCTATGGGCTTGTTGCGCAGTCGTGGCATCGATGCCATTGCCGGCATGCCGTCTTCGTTCCGACGCGATGGCGTGACGTTTGTGCGTCCGTTGCTGCATCTCTCCCGGGAAGAGACCACCGGTATCTGTGAAGATCTTGCGCTTGACTACTGGGATGATCCGACCAACGGCGAATCGCTGGAAGGCGAGTTGCCCCGCGACTATCCGCTACGTTCCCGGGTCCGTCACGATCTGCTGCCCGCAGTCTGTAGGTTTGCCGGTGCGGACATCACTCGTCGTCTTGCGCAAAGTGCGGAACTTGCCCGCCGTGACAAGGATTTTCTGGATCAGTGTGCGGATCGTGCGTTGGGCGAAAGCGTGGTGTTCGCTGATCTAACCGGTACGCTGAAGCCGTCAGGCCAATCGGAACAATCGGATTCGTCAGCGCCGCTGGAACGGGTGATGCTGACTGTCGACGCACGCAAGCTTGCCGGTGAGCATCCGGCGATTCGTCAGCGTGTTATCGCCCATGCGTTGAATCGGATAGGCATTGAGACGAACGCCGTGCAGACGATGGCCATCGATCGGCTGATCGTCGACTGGCATGGCCAAGGGCCTGTGCATCTTTCCAGTGGATATTCAGCGAATCGCAAGAAACACGTCATTCGCGTGTGCCAAGATGGAGCGCATGCGAATCGCTGATGTTGAGCAAGATATTGACCACGAGCTGGTCAGCAAGGAACAGATTGACGCCAAGATCTATGAGGTCGCCGCGCAGGTGAGCGAAGACTACCGAGACAAGAACCCGCTGCTGGTCGCGGTGCTCAAGGGAGCCGTGAACACGCTGGTCGCTTTCTCCGAGGCTTTGAGCATTCCTGCGCAGATCGACTTCATGTCGTTGTCCAGCTACGGTTCGGGCACGGTGTCGAGCGGAACGGTGACGGTTCGGCAGGACCTGTCGGCCGATGTTCGCGGTCGGCACATTCTGATCGTGGAAGATATTATCGATTCAGGACGCACGCTTGCCTGGCTGGTGGAAGAGCTCAAGCGCCGCGGTGCCGCCTCCGTCGAGGTGTTCGCGCTGCTGAGCAAGCCTTCCCGCCGTGAGGTGGACGTGGACGTGAAATATGCAGGATACGAGATTCCGGATGAATTCGTGGTCGGCTTCGGTCTGGACTATGACGAGCGTTACCGCAATCTCGATTCGATCGCGGTCCTCAAGCCATCCGTCTACCAAGGAGAATAACGTATGAGCTTCCCCCAGGGGCCTGGGCAGGGCAACGGCAACAATCCGAACCCCAATAATCGTAATAACGGCAATCCGTTCACCAATCCGTTCAATCGCGGCAACGGCAACAACGGACGCAAGGCCAACGGCAACGAGAACCGGCCGGTGTGGCAGTCGCCGTGGCTGTGGGGAGCGGTGCTGGTCGTGATGTGCGTGCTGATGTTCCAGATGTTTACCGGCAGCGGCACCAAGACCATCGACACCAAGGACGGCTTCGCGCTGCTGAATCAGGGCAAGGCCACGTACGCCGAGATCACGGACAACAAGCAGGTGGTCCGTCTTGAGCTGAAGAACGACTTCACCAAGAAGGATGCCGACACCGGCAAGACCACGAACTACGGCAAGAACGTGCAGTTCTACTACACCTTTGCGCAAGGCGCTCAGGTGGCGAAGTCCGTGGAGAACGCAGACCTGTCCAAGGGCTGGACCTCGAATATCGAGCAGACCAGCATGATGAGCTACCTCATCACCTCGATCCTGCCGTTCCTGATCTTCTTCGCGTTGTTCTGGTTCCTGATGAGCCGTATGGGCGGTGCCGGCGGCATGATGGGCATGGGCAAGAAGAACAACGGCAAGCTGTTGGAAGGCCAGACCCCCACCACCAAGTTCTCCGATGTAGCCGGTGAGGATGAGGCCGTGGCCGAGGTCGAGGAGATCAAGGACTTCCTGAAGGATCCGTCCAAGTACAAGGCGCTCGGCGCGCGTATCCCGCGTGGTGTGTTGCTGTATGGTCCTCCCGGTACCGGTAAGACGTTGCTGGCCCGTGCCATCGCCGGCGAAGCGGGTGTGCCGTTCTATTCGATGGCCGGCTCCGACTTCGTCGAGATGTTCGTCGGCCTGGGCGCCTCTCGTGTGCGCGACCTGTTCGACGAGGCCAAGAAGAACGCTCCTGCCATCATCTTCATCGACGAGATCGATGCCGTGGGCCGCAAGCGTGGCTCCGGCATGGGCGGCGGCCATGACGAACGCGAACAGACGCTGAACCAGCTGCTGGTGGAGATGGACGGCTTCGATAACGATACGAACCTGATTATCATCGCAGCAACGAACCGTCCCGACGTGCTGGACCCGGCTCTGCTGCGCCCGGGCCGATTCGACCGTCAGGTGGGTGTGGCCGCGCCGGATCTGGAAGGCCGCGAGGCAATCCTCAAGGTGCATGCCAAGGGCAAGCCGTTCGTGCCGGATGTGGATCTGCATATGGTGGCCGTGCGTACGCCTGGCTTTACCGGTGCCGATCTGGCCAACGTGCTCAACGAAGCCGCACTGCTGTGCGCCCGTGCCGGTGCTCAGCTCATCGACAATCGTGCCATCGACGAGGCCATCGATCGTGTACAGGCCGGCCCGAAGCGCAAGTCGAAGGGCATGGCTCTAGAGGAGCTGCGCAACACCGCCTACCACGAGGGTGGTCATGCGCTGGTGGCTGCAGCCTTGAACGACACCGATCCGGTGACGAAGGTGACGATTCTGCCGCGTGGACGTGCGCTCGGCTACACGGCTGTGATGCCCACCTCCGATCGTTATTCCCAGTCGCGCAACCAGCTGCTCGATCAGATGGCCTACGCGATGGGTGGGCGTACCGCTGAGGAAATCGTGTTCCACGATCCCACCACCGGTGCTTCGAACGATATCGAAAAGGCCACGAAGATCGCTCGCACGATGGTGGTCGAATACGGCTTCTCCGATAAGCTCGGTGCCATCAAGTGGGCCGATGACGACGACCAGACCACGGTGATGGATGGTCTCGCACCGCGCAAGTACTCCGACCGTACCGCCGAGATCATCGATGAGGAAGTGTTGAAGCTCGTGGAGACCGCGCACACCGAGGCGTGGACCATCATCAACGAGAACCGCGATATTCTCGACGAACTGGTTCGTCAGCTCCTGGTCAAGGAGACGCTGAACGAGAAGGAACTTGCCGAGATCTTCGCTCCGATCAAGAAGGCGCCGGTGCGCCCGGTATGGCTGTCCAACGATCGCCGTCCTGATTCGGACAAGCCTCCGGTCGAGATTCCCGATTCCCTCAAGCGTTCGGTCGGCATGCAAGTCGGAGAGTGATTCCCCTTCGGAAATCCTCGTCCGTCGATTTCGACGATTGAGACGTAAGGGGCAGACCAGATGCAAGTAAGCCCGTAGCCCCAGCCAGCTACGGGCTTACTCATAATCGATCGCTTAGCTCGTAATCGATGAGCGGTGAGAAGATCGGTAGGAGAGTAGGACACAAGGAGAGAAGATGACGGAAACTGTTGACATTGAACCAACTCGCGCCTATGACGAGGAAGGCGTGCGCGAGGCGGTGCGCCTGTTCTTGAAGTCCATCGGCGAAGACCCGGAGCGTGAAGGGCTGGTGGAAACGCCGGACCGCATCGCCCGCGCATGCAAGGAACTGTTCGCCGGGCTGCATTCGTCGCCGGCGGATGTGCTGGAGAAGCATTTCGACGTGGACACCGATGAACTGGTGTTGGTCAAGGATATCGAACTGTATTCGGTATGCGAACACCATCTGCTGCCGTTCCATGGCGTGGCCCATGTGGGCTATATTCCCGCCAAGGATGGCGTGATGGGCCTGAGCAAACTGGCTCGTCTGGTGGAGGTGTATGCCCGTCGTCCGCAGGTGCAGGAGCGCTTGACCCAGCAGATCGCCGACGCCTTAGTCGATTACGCCGGGGCTCGTGGAGTGATCGTGGTGACTGAATGCGAGCATCTGTGCATGTCGATGCGCGGTATCAAGAAGTCCTCCGCTCGTACGGTTACTTCCGCGGTGCGCGGATTGTTGCGCAATCCCGCCACTCGCGCCGAAGCCATGAGCTTGATTTTGGATAAGTGATCGGCCTCGCGTTCTCGGCTTCTTGTGCTTCTGCGCCGGAAACCGCCGCAATATAGGTGATGCGAGACCGAGAGTACGACTGACAATAGTGGAAAAGAGTATCAATGACTGATCTGCAGGCATTGCATGATGCGCCGAATACGGTGGTGATGGGCGTGCTCAACATCACCGAGGATTCCTTCTCGGACGGAGGACTCTGGCTGGACCCGGCCAAGGCCGCCCAGCATGGACGTGACATGATGGCCGCCGGAGCCGACATCATCGATATCGGTGCCGAATCGACTCGTCCCGGAGCCAAACGTGTGTCCGAAACCGATGAACTCACCCGTATCACCGGTGCCGTTGAGACGTTGCTGCCGGCCGGCGCGACGTTGTCCATCGATACGACGCGCGCATCGGTGGCCGCCGCTGCGCTTGAGCGGGGCGCACAGATCATCAATGATGTTTCCGGTGGCACGCTGGACGCCGAATTGCCGCACGTGGTGGCCGATTACGATTGCCTATACATCGTGCAGCATTGGCGCGGATGGCTCGCCGGCTCCAAGGGTGCCACGCCGGATCAGGATACGTCCGTATATGAGCATGGCGTGCTTGCCGACGTACGTGACGAGCTGATGCATCAAGTGGACGGTGTGTTGGCTGCCGGAGTCAAGCCTGAACGCATCATCATCGATCCGGGCCTGGGCTTCTCGAAGCCAGGGATCGAGCATAATCTGCCGCTGCTGGCTGGCTTGGAGACGTTCCGCGCCACCGGCTATCCGGTGCTTATCGGCCAGTCTCGCAAGCGCTTCATCTCGGCGATGTTGGCCGAGGAGGGCGTTGCGGATGCGGATATGGCGGACCGCGACAATGTGACCGCTGGCTTGTCTGCCTTGTGCGCCGAACACGGTGCGTGGGCCGTGCGCGTGCATGACGTGGCCAAAAGCCGTGCCGCCGTCATCGCCGGCAATGCATGGCGTCGGTACCAGCAGGCATAGCGCCGCCTATTCGCTAGTGCCAAGCGTATGGCGACGGCGTCCGCAATAGCGTTCGGCAATCGCGCAACAACGCAATCAGAGGAGCTTCAATCATGGATACGATTCGACTGACCGGCGTACGAGCCAACGGCACTCACGGCGTGCTCGACTTCGAGCATGAACGTGCGCAGCCGTTCGTGGTGGACGCCACACTGTACCTCGACCTGACGGCCGCCAGCCGTTCCGATGCCTTGAACGACACCGTGGACTACGGTCGCGCCGCCAAGGAAATCGTGGCTGTGATCGAAGGCGCGCATGTGGATCTTATCGAGCGGTTGACCGGAATCATCGCCGACCGTCTGCTCGCCATCGAGCCGATCGTCAAAGTGGACGTGACGGTGCATAAGCCGCATGCGCCCATCACCGTGCCCTTCGACGATGTCGCGGTATCCATCACCCGTGCTCGTGAAACGCAGGGCGGCGTTGCCGCACAGTCCGCGGCAGCCTCGGGCGGTGAGCATGCGGTGCCTTCGGAAGCAAGAACGCATATGCATAGCGCAGTGGTGGCGCTGGGCGGCAACATTGGTGAAGTACGCTCCACCTTGCGTGCCGCTGTACGCGAAATGGACGGTCTGCCTGCCACGCAAGTGACCGGCATTTCACCGCTGTTCCGTACCGCCGCTTGGGGCATGGCCGATGGTGCGCCCGATTTCCTCAACGCGGTGGTCGAACTGGAAACCACCATGGGAGCTCATGAGCTGCTCGCCGCTTTGCAGCAGATCGAAGCCGACCATGGACGCACACGCGAACACCATTGGGATTCCCGCCCGCTCGATTTGGACATCATCGACTTTGACGGTCAGACCAATGCCGACGAAGACTTGGCGTTGCCTCACCCGCGAGCATGGCAGCGGGCCTTCGTGCTCGTGCCGTGGCATGCGCTCAATCCCGGGGCTCGACTTGCAGGTGCACACGGAGGATTGGTAGCTGATCTTATGGCGGCTGCTCCGGATCGTGATGCGGTGAAGCTTGATTCCGAGGATTGGATGCTCGGTGACCGCACCCGTGAGCATACTGCGAGTGGTGAGACGGCGGATGCCGTCGCGTACGCTTCATCCCCATCCACTGTTGAGCCGGAATCCGAACCGGTATCTCGGCGTGCGGTGATTTCCATGGATTCCACATCCACTGATGCCGAGCGGCTGTTCCGGGAGGCGATTGTCTCCATCGACAGCATGCCCGGCAATCAGGTGCAAGGCATTTCGCCGCTGTACCATGTGGCGCATTTTGACGGACCGGATGCCATGAGCGCCGTCATACAGGTGGAGACGAAGTTTTCGGCCGCTGATCTGATCGCGGCTCTTGGCAGTGTGGAAGCCGCGCACGACGGCATTGTGGACCTTGATCTGGTGGATATGGAAGGCGTTGTTTCGGACGAACCGCATTGCCGTGTGCCATGGCCGTCCGCTCGTGAGCATGCCTCGGTGCTCGCACCGTGGATGGATATGGATCCGAACGCCACGCTGGGAGGCGATCCGGTGTCCTTCCTGCTCGCGATGGCACCGGATGCCGGTCAGGTGGGACTGCTCACGGACAACTGGATCCTATCGGGCAACTTGAGTGACTAGAGCAAAGAGCTTCCCCTTTTTTTAGATTCCCATTTAGTACACGAACACTGCTGTAGCGGCGTCGGATCGATTCACGAGGCAGCACCTTGCGCGCCTCGGCTGCGAGACACAGGCGAAAGGACACATATGAAGGCACGTCGAACTCCTTGGTGGCAGTATGTTGCAGCCGCCGTGCTCGGGTTGTTGGCCGGCATCGGTCTGGCGGTTTATGGCGAACGCTCCGGCTTGTCTCTGATCGGGGCCCCATGGGTGGTGGCCGGTCTGCTGGCGGTATTGGGCATGATCGTGCTGGTGCTCGCACTTCAAGTGCATAAGTATGCGAACACGGATCCCAAGAAGCGTCCGCACAGCTTCGTGAACCCCACAGTGGCGGTGTACACGTTGGTGCTGGCCAAAGCGCTTGGATTGGCCGGTGCCGCGCTCGCCGGTTGGTATGGCGGGCAGATTCTCATGAGCGTCGGGCATTTCGAGGCGCCGTTCTACCATGATGCGGTTATCGAATGCGCCGTTTCGGCCGTGATCTGCGTGGCCGACATGATCATCGGGATCATCGGCGAATGGTTGTGCCAGTTGCCGCCCAATGAGGGGCCGGAGAATCCGAAAATGAAAGCCGTGTCCCGACCCCGGAACACGGCGCAAGCGTATAAGCAGTAGCATCAATCGGGCGCGCACGGTCCCCGATTGATGTGCTTAGTGCTGTATCGAGGTCGGCACGCGCACCATGGCTTCCTGGGCGATGGCGGCCACCAACTGGCCGTCGCGCGAGTAGACCTTGGCGATGCCGAGACCGCGTCCGTGCGCGGCAATCGGCGTATCCTGCACGTACAAGTGCCATTCATTGATGTCGATATCGCGATACCACCACATCGAATGATCGATGGAAGCGTATGAAATACCGGGCGTGGAGATCGACAGTCCGGCGCGGCGTAGCACTGGCTCCATCATCACCTGATCGCATCCGAGCGCAAGCATCGCACGATGCATCACCTGCGGCACATCAACGTGACCATCCGCCTTCATCCACACCATTTGTTTGCCGGAATCATGTTTCGCGGACTGCTTATCGGCCTGAAGCATCACCGTAGGCGTCACATGACGAATATCGAACGGCGATTTTTCGGCGTAGTAGTTCGCGAACGGTGACTTTTCAGCGAACGGTTGCATCAGTTCTTTGGCTGAAGTGAGACTTTCGGGCTCCGGAAGGTTTTCCGGCATCGGATCGGCGAATTCCACACCTTCCTGACCGGTTTCCTGGAAAGAGGCTATCGCAGTGAGAATCGACCCCTCGGATTGTGTGACGTTGACCCGGCGTGCGGAGAACGAGCGTCCGTCGCGCAGCGTTTCCACGTCGAACAGCAGATCCTGTCGAATATCTCCGGCGGCGATGAAATATCCATGTACCGAGTGCGGCAGACGTGAGGCGGGAACGGTTTTAGAAGCTGCGACCACCGATTGGGCGATCACCTGCCCGCCATAGACACGGTCGGTGGGGAAGTACAGACTTTCCCCGTTGATATAGGTGTGTTCCCGGTAGCTGGAAGGTTCACCCAAGGTAAGCACCTTCACCAAATGATCCAACGGCGTGACGGTGGCAGCCTGAGCCATGATTCCTCGATTCGTGTGGGTCGTACATTTTCTGTGCTGCTTCGCAGTTTACGCAGACGGAGTTAAGAGTGCCGGCAGATGGATGTAACGAACCTGTGAGAAAGGTAAACGGTCGGTTAGGTGTGAAATCTGTCCGGTATGCGGGCGTGACTATGAACAGTGACTGAGAATGAGGAGCGGCGGACGATACCGGCGTCATAACAAAGGAGGCCGCCACCATATTGGTGACGACCTCCGGGAAACACTGGAGCGCTCAATGTTCGCTCGATGATCGTTCAGTAATCGCTCAGTAATCGAGCGCTCGCGTATCAATCAGCCGCGCACGAGCTTCTTATGCAGACGGTGCGGACGGGCCGCATCCTCGCCAAGGCGAGCCACACGGTTCTCCTGATAGGACTGGAAGTTACCTTCGAACCAGTACCACTTGGCCGGGTTCTCATCGTCGCCTTCCCAGGCGAGGATGTGCGTGGCCACACGATCGAGGAACCAACGATCGTGGGAGATCACCACGGCGCAGCCCGGGAATCCGAGCAGTGCGTTTTCCAGGCTTTCCAAGGTCTCGACGTCCAAATCGTTGGTGGGCTCGTCGAGCAGCAGCAGGTTGCCGCCCTGCTTCAGGGTCAGGGCAAGGTTCAGACGGTTGCGTTCACCACCGGAAAGCACGCCGGTGAGCTTCTGCTGGTCGGAGCCCTTGAAGCCGAAGCTGGCCACGTAGGCGCGGGTCGGCACTTCGACGCCGGCCACCTCGATGAAGTCAAGACCGCCGGAGACCGCCTCCCACAGGTTCTTGTTCGGATCCAGGCCTGCGCGGTTCTGATCGACATAGCTGATCTTGACGGTGTCGCCGATCTTCAGCTCGCCGCTGGTGAGCGGTTCCAAGCCGACGATGGTCTTGAACAGGGTGGACTTACCCACACCGTTCGGGCCGATCACGCCCACGATGCCGTTGCGCGGCAGGGTGAAGGAGAGGTCGTCGATAAGCACGCGATCGCCGAAGGCCTTGTGGATGTGCTTGGCTTCCAGCACGAGCGAGCCCAGACGCGGGCCGGCAGGAATCTGAATCTCGGAGAAGTCCAGCTTCTTGTTGTTGCGTGCCTCCTGCTCCATCTGGTCGTAACGCTCCAGACGAGCCTTGTTCTTGGCCTGACGGGCCTTGGGGGAGGAGCGCACCCAGTCGAGTTCGTCCTTCAGGCGCTTGGCCAGCTTGGCGTCCTTGGCACCCTGGATCTCCATACGCTTGGCCTTGGTCTCCAAATAAGTGGAGTAGTTGCCCTTGTACGGGTACAGGTGACCGCGGTCCACCTCGCAGATCCATTCGGCCACGTTGTCCATGAAGTAACGATCGTGGGTGACGGCGATGACGGCGCCCTTGTACTGGTGCAGGAACTGCTCCAGCCACAGGATGGATTCGGCATCCAAGTGGTTGGTAGGCTCGTCGAGCAGCAGCAGATCCGGGGCTTCAAGCAGCAGCTTGCACAGAGCCACACGGCGGCGCTCGCCACCGGAGCACACGTTCACCGGGGTGTCCGGATCGGGGCACTGCAGGGCGTCCATGGCCTGTTCCAGCTGAGAGTCGAGATCCCAGCCGTCAGCGGCGTCGATTTCGGTCTGGAGCTGGCCCATTTCTTCCATCAGCGCGTCGAAGTCGGCGTCCGGGTTGGCCATCTCTTCGCCGATTTGGTTGAAGCGGGCAACTTTTTCGGCGATCGGGCCGAAGGCCATCTTGATGTTCTCGCCCACGGTTTTGGTGTCGTCCAGCGGCGGCTCCTGCTGCAGGATGCCCACCGTGTATCCCGGGGTCAGCGTGGCTTCGCCGTTGGAGACGGTTTCGATGCCGGCCATGATCTTCAAGAGCGTGGACTTGCCCATACCGTTGGGGCCCACCACGCCGATCTTCGCGCCCGGCAGGAAGCTCAGGGTCACGTCGTCAAGAATCACGCGGTCGCCGAAGGCCTTGCGTGCCTTGATCATCTGGAATACGAATTCTGCCATGTTGTTCTCTAGCACTCCTATTTGCCCGGAAAATCAACGATTTCCGGACCTCGCAAGCGTGTAAGTGACACATTCAGGAATGGCGTGAATCGTGACATGCCGACGAAACGGGGCGTCCATGTGCCCGTTTTTCTGTCCGCATATCGGTTGATGCCGCGCCAAACCACCGCCCACCATGGTATCGGAAGGGCTGGAATGGCGGGGCTGTTACGAGGGAACTGGGTGCGCCCGGTCACTTCGTTGTCTGCAATCGGGTTAACGGGCGGAGTTCGGGGCGGCAAGTTGCATGTGGTGGCCGGGGCTTTGGCGGGCTTGAGGCGCTCGCGCTCACCTTCGTGTGCTATGGGATCAATACGACCTCGCATCATCCATATTGCATCAGCTGTATGCACACGGAGCGCGTGGAATGGGATGTATTGCCTTGGCTGGGCTTGTGAGTTTGCCACTATTTCAGGAATTCGGCATTATTGCGAAATTGGGACAAGCCCTTTCTTTCGTGGTTTTGGGTCTGGAATCTAAAAATGGCTTTATTCCAAGGATTTGAGGGAATGGTGATTTGTCCCCATAGACATGTCAATCGTTAGACGCCCGAATGGGGACACGGCATCTTGCCACCATTTTCAAAAAGAGCCGATTACAGCAAATAGTGGCACGTTTTCCTGTCTTGTGTTGACTCGGGACATGCGTCAAGTATGCCCTGAGCCAATACAATTGCCGTTATGGAGATACATAAAACGGAGACCAACGCGGGGAGTGGAAATGACGCCGATTGAATTGGCAACGCGCAGACGGGTTACTGGTCTGACTTCAGCGGAGTTCGCCAAACTGTTCGTGACTTTGGAACGTCAAGTGGACGGCGAATCCGCACATTGGGATGCTTCGGATGTGGAATCATGGGAGATCGTCGGGCCGCCGGTGGTGGCCGAGCAACATCTCAATGATGCATTCGCGGCAGCCAATGAATTCGTGGCGACCTTGGCGAAGCGTTTGTATCGCGCGGCCATGCCCGCCAAAGAAGGCGCGGTGTTGACTGCATTCCCCGATGATCTGACGTTCTGGTCTGCCCAGCCGGATTTCGGCGGCATTCCGCACGCGTTGTGGAATATCGCGGCATTGCAGGCCGCAGAATGGATTCGTCAGGAAACCGGCGTCATCTGCGAACTGCATGCCCGTGAGCCGTTGGTCTAGCAGTGGCAATAAGGCCGGATGGACGGCAAACAATATTATTCGTTTCCGTTCATCCGGCCTTATTGTTCACTGTGCGGCTGTTCGTATGGCCGTTTGTGCGGCTGTTCGTGCGGCTGCTACAGCAACTGTGATTATTGCTGCAACGTAGTTCCGGCATATTTGCGCGTCAGCGAGAACATGTACCACGCGCCGGGCAGGGTGAGCAGGCCTCCGGCGACAAACACCCAGGAAATCGGGATGATGTCGGCAAGAGGAGCGAATACCAACATGCCGATCGGTAGACCGAAGGTGGTCATTGTGGTATCAAGACCGAAGACGCGGCCGACCATCTTCTCATCGGATTCCGTCTGAATGATGGTGCGCATCGGACCGACGCAAGTGGCTGTGGCAATGCCACTGGCTACGTCGATGATGAGGTAAACCAACAGATTCGGCGCAATACCAAGGCCAAGAATGGTAAGTCCCACCAACGCTACGGACAATGACGCCACACGCATCTGCACGCGCGTGCTGCGCAGCATCCGGGCACCGAGCGATGACATCATCGCGCCACCTACCAGCATGCCGATACTCCAGCCGAGTTCGTTGGCGGCGAGTTTATCGGAAGCTGTGGTGAGATTCACGAATCCCAAGTTCAGATCGATGCCTTCGTACTCGCGGGTCATCAAAAGCAGCGTCAGGTTCATCGGTGCCACGGACATGATGAAGGTCAGCGCATCGCCGAAAATCACGCCCCGCAAATACGGATGCTTCATGGTGTAGACGAATCCGTCCTTCAGGTCGGCGAACGTACGGCGGACGCCGGCCATCACTTGGCTCACCGGTCCGGTGTGCTGCGTTACCGTCGTCTTATCAATGCCGGAAGCTTCCGGCACCGACGACACGTCTGCGGTATCTGTATCCGTCGCGATAGGCGCCTTGTCGTTCTTCGGCACACGAATCAGCGCTACAAAACCAACGCCAATGATGGCGGTCGTCACATCAATCAACAGAATCGACCAAAGCGGCGCAATATTGATCAGTACGGCAGCTAAAGCCGGGGCCGCAATCATGTTCGCGGAGTTGATGATGCTGTAAATCGAATTGACGCGCAACAGTTTGCCACTTGGCGTCACTTCCGGGATGAACGCCTGCAATGCAGGCACTTGGATGCCGCCGCCCGCCGAACGAATGAACAGCACCACAAACAGTAAGGTGAGATTCGCCCAGCCCATCGCAAAGCTCACCGACAGCACCACGGTGACGCCAGCGATGATGAGGTCCGGGAACATAATGAGTTTCTTGCGGTTATACCGGTCAGCCATCGAACCGCCGAAAATGGAGACCACACCTTGCGGCACCACACCGAACAAAGTGGCGAGCAGCATGGACCAGCCGCTTTTCTCCTGCATGACAATCCACCACCACAGTGCGTATTGCACGATGTTGGAGCCGAGCAATGAGAACGCCTGCCCGGTCAGGAGCAATGCGATACGGCGAATCCAGCTGGTATCCTCTTCGCCGGTTTCGGGCGTCACAGACGCTTCGGATGTCACAGGCGCTTCGGGCATAGTTGATTCAAGAGTATGAGACATATGAGCTACTTCAAGACTGTATTGCCGTCATGCGCAGATCATTGCGCGCATGACAAGATGAACATGGTTATGCTGGACGACACGTCACCATAATGAACGCCAATATAAAGAGCGGCGTCGGTGCGCGTCGAAATCTGGCGGTCAGATGAAACCGGGAGCATACACCGGGGCGTTATTGTCCGGTGAAGAAACGCAACATAACGAACACATGGTTCACACCCTATCATGCAGCTGGCACAGCAAGCAGGGTGCGAGCGATCGTACCGCCGCGCAATAATCCACCTTTGTGGAGTTTCACGAAACATTTGTCTGTAGGATAACCATTTTGTTTGATATGCAACAATCTTCGGACGAACGGAGTCCTATGAACGAACGCGGTGCGTCTACCCAACCGGCCGATCGATTGCCCAATGGCGGCAAGCGGCCGGTACAGTCAACATTGGTCATTGCGGTGGTTTCCTTGGCTATCCTGACGTTTTTGGGGATACTGTCGGAAACGTCGCTGAACATCGCGTATTCCACGCTGATGCAAGAATTTGCGATTGATGCGTCCGTGGTGCAGTGGCTCACCACCGGCTACCTACTATTGCTTTCGGTGGCGATTCCGGCCTCGCCGTTCATGGTGCGTCGTTTCGCCACCAAAGCGTTGTTCATTGCCGCGGTTTCGATTTTCACCGCTGGCACCATACTGGGCGCGTTCGCTACCAACTTCCCGTTGCTGCTCGCCGCACGATTGGTAATGGCCCTAGGCACCGGCATTTCATTGCCGTTGATCACCAACATCATTTTGGACAAAGCGCCACTCGAACAACGCGGAGCCATGCTCGGCATCGTAAGCTTGGTGACCTGTGCCGCACCGGCCATTGGCCCGGTATTCGGCGGCATCGTCATGGAATACCTGAATTGGCATTGGATTTTCTACACCATGCTGCCATTCCTGGTGCTTTCATTTCTGCTTGGCATGGCAACGGTGCCGGAAATTCGTCATCCGGAAGACAAGGCGCAGGCAAGCATCAGCGTGCCGTCGTTGCTGCTGGTTGCCGTCGGATTGTCCGGATTGATCGTGGCCGTAAGCTTCTTCGCCAGTTGGAATGGCGATTGGCGATTCTGGCTGGTATTGGCTTCGAGCGTGGCTGTGCTGGCGATATTTGCGATGGTGCAACTCAAGATGCGTAAGCCGCTGATTGAAGTCCGCGTATTCGCCTATCCGGGATTCTTGCTGGGCATGATGATTTTGCTGATGGCTTCCGGCAGCGTTCTGGGACTGAACTTCCTGTTGCCGATTCTGCTGCAACGCGGATTCGGCATGAGCAGTCTTTCGGCGGCTTTGACGTTGCTGCCGGGCGCGGTAGTGGGTGCAATTTCCGCGCCATTGATCGGCAGCTCCCTGAAAAACCATTTCCCGCCAAAGTTCATCGTAATCGGCTTTGCCTCAGTCACGGTAATGGATGCGATATTCATTACCGTAACCGGCAACGTTTGGGTGGTTGCCGTGGCATACGCGGTATTTATGGCATTTTCCGGATTCGTGCTGGTTCCCGATCAGACGCATGCGTTGAATCAGCTGCCGAGCCAACTCAATGCGGATGGTTCCGCGGTAATGAACACCGTGCAGCAAATGGCGGGGGGCGATCGGTACCGCGGTGGCCAGTGCGTTGATCACCGAATTCGCTGCGATGGAGCTTGCGGATGGTGCCAGTCAGTCACAGGCATATCTTTCGGCGTTCCCCGCCAGCATGTGGATGCTTGCCGGTATGGCATTGCTTGGCGTGGCGCTCGCTGCACTCATGTTCCGTTTCTCCGCTCGTCGTCCGCCGGAATTGGCGGCGACCGATGTTGCGCAGCGATAGGGATGAACATAGGCGCGAACCGGCGGTGTGACTGGAAGGCTGCCGGTCGCAGGTTGGGACGAAAGCGTACCATCGCTGGTCTTACGCCCCAACCTGACGGTATGCGCGGATTGTTCGCAGGCCGTTTTCGAACCGATTGTCAGCAGCGGTCGAATGAGAACCGGGCGATCTCATCGAGCGCCTGCTGACTTTCGTCCAGCCACGTCATGCCGATGGGGTAGACGTGGCCAAGCGTTTCATGCCGGCCTGTTTTGCGATCCGACAGTTCGAAATCAGCGCCCTTGCGAGACAGTGCGGTCGCCAGAGCCAGCGCGTCGGCCTCAAGGAAATCATCGCTTGAGGTGAGGATGAACAATGGCGGCAGGTCGACGTTGTTCACGATGCCCTCAGCCGTCAAATACATGGGGTCGGCGGCGTCGAGCCCGGCGAAGAACTCCGCGCCGAGCATCTGCTCCAGCATCGCTCGCTTGGACGGGTCATAGCCGATGCCGAGCTTGCCGTCTCGCTTGGCTGCGGCCTCGGACGCCATCGAATACACGCCACACACCAGAGCGCCGCCGGCAAACCGCAAACCGGAAGCCTGCTCGATACCGAACGCCCGAGCGGCATCCGCACTGTTTTCGATGGCCAGAGTGAGCAGTGCCAGAGCGCCGCCGGCCGAATCGCCGGTAATGAACACTGCGTCCGCATTGACCGGGTACTCACCCAAATGTGCCCTCAACCAACGCAATGCCGCTTGCACGTCCGCCAGTTGGCCTTTGAGATCGGTTTGTGGAGCCGGCCGATAGTTGAGTGAGACCACGGCGAATCCGCGCGATGCCAGATGTGTGTTGAAATTGCGGTTGAGCTCCTTGTACCCGTAGGTAAATCCGCCGCCGTGAATGTCGATATACACCGGTGTGGTATGTCCTCCGCGCACTGTGGCCTCATGAGGCAGATAAATGTCGAGCAGATGGCCGCGACATTGGCCGGCTGCTCGGTCGGTACCCCCATCCGGCAGGTATGCGATGTCGCATATGGCGTCCACGGTGTCGGGATCATGCCAGTATTCGGACCTTGACAGATCGAACAACGCGGTCTGATATCGGTTCATACGGAACGTTTGCGCTCGGTCGGCGGGCAGTCCATCGAGGTCGCCATCGATTTCGGTCCAGTAGGAGAACCGTTCGGCCAACTGCGGGTCGATCTGCGATTCGGCCGGATCCCGGAGGGCGGCTGTGTTGCTTTCCTTGTCTGATGATTGATTGGTGATGACTGCCATGTCCGTTGCCTTCCTTGGTCCGTCGTAAGCGATTCGTCGTGAACGATCGATTCCATGATAGCGATACGCCGCAGCGCCGAGGTGAGTGGAAACGGAAACGTAATTGCGCCAACGAAATTACGTCAAATACCAATAAGGGTGGTTGCGTTCCCTATGTGTATGGGAGCGCAACCACCCTGATGGGTTTATGAGGTCACCTATGCAATTTATGCAGTGACTGTTGTGCTCAGCGCAGCGCCAGATTGGCGGCACCGATCAATCCGGCGTCCTGACCGGCGGTGGCGGCCACGATCTTGGCGTGACCGCGGTAGGCGCTGCCTTCCAGGAAGCGGGTGTAGTTGTAGCGTGCCGGTTCCAGCAGGATGTCGCCGACGGCCACCACACCGCCGCCGATCACGAAGATATCCGGATCGAGCACTGCCGCGGTTGCAGCCATCGTGCGGCCGAGCCATTCGCCGATCTTGTTGAAGGCGTACAGACCAAGCACGTCGCCCTCCTGAGCGGCCTGAGAGACCATCGGGCCTTCGAGCTTGGTGATGTCGCCGTCGCACAGCTCAAGCAGACGCTTGGCGTCCTGCGGACGACGACGGATGGCCGATTTGGCGAAGTTCTCCAGCGAGGTGCCGGAGGTGTAACGCTCGGCGCAGCCACGCAGACCGCAGCCGCAGTGATCGCCATCCGGAACCATGGGCAGGTGGCCGAGCTCGGCAGCCATGCCGAAGGAACCGCGGTACAGTTCGCCGTTGATCACGATGGCACCGCCAAGGCCGGTGCCCACGGTTAGGGCCACCATGTTGCGGCTGCCCTGACCGGCGCCGTGTACGTATTCGCCCCAGCCGGCGCAGTTCGCGTCGTTCTCAACGACGACCGGCACTGCGTGGTTGATGAGGGCCCCTACGTTCTCGGACAGGTTATAGTTGATCCAAGCGGGAATGTTTGCGGCAAAGGTCATGGTTTTGCGGTCGGCGCCGACGTTGCCGGCCGCGGAGATGCCGATGGCCTGGATGTCGGTGTGGCCGGCGGCAATGGCCTCGTTGTAGACCTTGGCGATGTTCTGGTTGATGGCGTCGGCATCCATCGGGGTGGGTACGCGCCAGCGCTGCACAATGGTATCGTTTTCATCGCACACGGCAGCGGCGATCTTAGTGCCTCCGATGTCAACGGCGAGCGTAGTCATTGCTTCTCCTTTGATCATTTTCCTTACTCGACAAACACTGGAATCATAACGTTTGTGTGAGACGTTGTGTGGTGTCGCTTGCATGATTTGCGGCAATTGCAGCATCGATTGTCCGGTTGGCGAATATATGAGAGCGTTCACATCGGAGTCGATTTCGGGGCACTTAATTACCGATCGGGAAGCAAACGGTTGCATTGATGCCGATTTGGCGGGGTGGGGCACTGTCGCGCTATGGCACGACACGCGGCAACCTGCTGCGACACGCCGAAGTTGCGCATGTGGATGAGGTTCAGGTAATGTAACCACTCGTGCCTCATGCAAGTGAGAAACACACGGCCCCGTAGCTCAGTTGGTTAGAGCGCCGCCCTGTCACGGCGGAGGTCACCGGTTCAAGTCCGGCCGGGGTCGCCACTAAGGCTTCCGATGATTCGGAAGCCTTTTTGCTTTTCTGCCCTGATATGGATCTGCCTCCTGTTCCGGGCGGAATCGGCGAACATGCAGAGTTTCGGGAATTTGCGCGACAACTTGCGCAACGTCATGGAAGGGGCTGACAGCCGTGCAGAGACCGATTATGACCTCGCGTTCTTTTCTTCGTATGCCGTCCGAAACGGCGGGGCCAGAAGACGAGTCTGTGGCTCGGGATCTTGTAGACACTTTGGAGGCCAATCGCTCGCGCTGCGTTGGTATGGCGGCCAATATGATCGGTGTGAACAAACGCATCATCGCATTTGTGGATCAGGATTTTGGCGATCGTATCACGGTGATGTACAACCCGGTGATTACGTCCATGGACGGTGCGTACGATACCGAAGAAGGTTGCTTGTCTTTGCAGGGCGAACGTCGCACGCTGCGCTATCGCCGCATTGAAGTGAGTTATGAGGATTGTCGTTTCCGCGCCCGTCGCGCCGTGTTCACTGGTTTCTCCGCTGAGATCATCCAGCATGAAGTCGACCATTGCAACGGCATCATCATTTGATTGCTGTTTGATTCTTGTTTGATTGTTGCGGGATTTCTTCCGAGTCTCTGTCTGAATGCGGGTCCGGTCTGCTGTATGCATCGCCTTGTCTCGTTGCGTTGAGCGTTGCCGGTTGTTATCGGGTCCATCGGCCGAGCATGGGGAGATGGCTGGGGGTCGATATCGTCGTGGATGTTGTGGCGGCGTTGCGACGCGCCCGAACCGATCTCGATGATGATGGCCGCGGTGCATAACCGGTGTGTGGCGCGGTGGATAACCGGTTCTGTGAATACGTTATACACCGTAGTCGCGAATGGTTGTACACATTTGCGTGTTGTCCACTCGTCTGATTATCCACTTATCCACAAGTTCGTGGTGCTTCCTTGCATGCGAATCGAATATCGCCATACAGTGTGCCTCACGGCGGGCAACGAAGCCCACCGTGAGATTGTTGCATTTTCATGTAAGGGGATTTGCCATGACCGTCACTGCAACTACCGAGGATTCCGGATTGCCGGTAATGCTGGACACCAAAGATGTTGTCGATGCTTTTAAGCGGTACAACCTCGCCATCTATGCCGAAGCAAGACGCGAGTTTTACCGCGAAGTGAACTTGAATCCATTCAGACCCCATGCGGAAAGCACGTTGCGATTCGTGGAATGGATGTTCTGGGACTGGTTCTCCTATGACTGTGCCATCAGCGGGCATGGCTTGAGTTTGGATGAATCGGAGGATCTTGAGCTTGAGCTGGAGCATAGACCGGGTATGGGTATTTCGCCGTTCATCGCCATGGGTGAATTGTTGTACGAGCACACGGACAAAATCGACAATCGCGGTATTTGCGATCTGCGTGATATCGACGAAACCAATTTCGCCTCGATGTTCTGGATTCGCGATGCGAATGCGGCGTCCGGATGTCTTCGCCTTGAAGACATCGTGCAAGGAGGAACGTACGACGTCATGGATCATGCGGCCGCCGGCAAATACGACGGAGCGCGCGGCGGCATGATCGTCAATCGCATCGCCTACGCGCGTGGGGCTTGGCGGACCTGCGCGATTCCGATATATGAGGCACGTCGGCCCGATGATCCGGAAGTTGGCGGCAAGCTCATCCGTGATTTTCGCAATTGCGGATACCGGCCTGATTTTCCTGGCCTGGTGAGGTTCTTCTATGGTCGTGCGAAAGATACGGGTCTTGATTGGGAACAGACGGACCGGGCGTTGCGGGAGGGGACGTTGGACGCTCTGATTCGCCGGGCTTGCGAGAGATAGAGGGGTGCCGGGGTGGATGAGATTGGGGGAGATGCGGACGGGGCGCGATAGATGTTTGTATGTTCGCGCGCGGCAAGGGGGCTGTGCGAACATACAAACGTTTTTGGCGGTGAAGTCATTCGTATGTTCGCGCGGTAGTCGTTCGTCGCGCGAACATACGAATACAGGATGCGGATACAGGATGCGGAACATGCTGGTGTTTTTCGCAAAAAGACGGTGGCGTGTGCGCCGGTTGGTGCGTTGAAAACCCTTGATTTTATTGGCAACACGCTGAACGGCTTCGTATTAATTCAATCATTTGACAAACATAGTTCAATGGTTTTATTATTAATCCCGTAATCCGTTGAACCACTTACTGCAAAGGAGCGCCCAAATGGGTCTGTGGGATGTTGACAAGGTCGAGTACGTCGGTCGCGCCAAGGGGCCGAAGGAGGGTCTGGCCTTCCATTACTACGATGCCGACAAGGTCGTTGCCGGCAAGAAGATGAAGGACTGGCTGCGTTTCGGTGTTGCTTGGTGGCACACCATGAACCAGGAGCTGGTTGATCCGTTCGGTACCGGCACCGCTCACCGTCCGTACTACAAGTACACCGATCCGATGGATCAGGCTCTGGCCAAGGTCGACTACGCCTTCGAGCTGTTCACCAAGCTGGGCGTCGAGTACTTCTGCTTCCACGATCGCGACATCGCTCCCGAGGGCGACACCCTGCGCGAGACCAACGCCAACCTGGACAAGGTTGTCGACAAGATCGAAGAGAACATGAAGGCCACCGGCGTCAAGCTGCTGTGGAACACCTCCTCCCTGTTCACCAACCCGCGCTTCGTGTCCGGTGCTGCCACCTCTCCGTTCGCTGACATCTACGCCTACGCCGGCGGCCAGCTGAAGAAGAGCCTCGAAATCGGCAAGCGCCTCGGTGCTGAGAACTACGTGTTCTGGGGCGGCCGTGAAGGCTACGAGAACCTGTGGAACACCGAGATGAAGCGCGAGACCGACCACATCGCCAAGTTCTTCCACATGTGCGCCGACTACGCCAAGGAAATCGGCTTTGACGCCCAGTTCCTGATCGAGCCGAAGCCGAAGGAGCCGACGCTGCACCAGTACGACTTCGATGCGGCCACCGCCATCAACTTCCTGCGCAGCTACGACCTGACCGACGTTTTCAAGCTGAACCTTGAAGGCAACCACGCCAACCTGGCCGGTCACACCTACCAGCATGAGATTCGCGTCGCCCGCGAGTCCGGCTTCTTGGGCTCCCTCGACGCCAACCAGGGCGACAAGCTCATCGGCTGGGATATGGATGAGTTCCCGACCGATCTCTACGAGACCGTCGCCGTGATGTGGGAGGTCCTGCAGGCCGGCTCCATCGGTCCGCGTGGTGGTCTGAACTTCGACGCCAAGCCGCGTCGTACCTCCTTCTACGCTGAGGATCTGTTCCGCTCTCACGTTGCTGGTATGGATTCCTACGCCGCAGGCCTGCTGGTCGCCGACAAGATGAACCAGGATGGCTTCATCCAGGATCTCATGGCCGAGCGTTACAGCTCCTACGATTCCGGCATCGGCAAGGACATCGACGAGGGCAACGTCACCTTGGCCGACCTCGAAGCCTACAGCCTCGACAAGCCGCAGTCCGAGCTCATCGCCGCCACCAAGTCCGATCACCTTGAGTCCGTCAAGGCCACCATCAACAACTACATCGTTGATGCCCTGGCTGAGGTCGAGTGAGTCTGATCGACGACTGACTAGATAGTTTGCATTGTTGGGCGTGTGGTTTCGTCCGCATGCCCAACAGCAAAACTTGTTTGTTATATCTATGAGATTCGATGGGCGTCAGGTGCTTCGTACCCAAGCGCGTCATCGATGAGCATAGACAGTAGCTCTTTTATTTTCCATTCCTTTTTCTCCTTTCTCCTTCCTTCCATCGGAAAGCCGTGCGGAACAACGTCGTCCCGCACGGCTTTTCCGGTTTATGAGCAGTTTTCCCCTTCTCCACCATATTCAAATCGTGATTTGACAAATCGTGATTTGGCAAATCATAATTTGAATATGAGATTTATTGGACGAGCGAGCGAACTTGCATTTCTTGAATCCTGCTATGCAAGCAAGAAGGCACAGTTGGTGTTTCTCTACGGCAGAAGGCGTGTGGGCAAAACAGAGACGCTTTCAAAATTCGCCGAAGGCAAGCAGAATGTATTTTTCGCGGCGCAATCATCCACGAAGGAGGAGCAGCTTGCTTCGTTCTCTCGCAAAATGTTTGCGGCTGGCGCACCGGCCGGCCGGTATGTAAGCCAGTATTCGGACTGGGAAAGCGCGTTACGCGACATTGATTCGCTGCCGACTGGGAGCAAGCGTAAGCTGGTTATCTTTGATGAATTCCCATATTTGGTCAAATCCGATCCCTCTCTGCCTTCCGTATTGCAAAACTTGTGGGACCATACGCTACGCCATGAAAACATCATGATTGTGATTTGCGGTAGCGCTATGAACTTTATCGAAAAGGAACTGCTCTCGGAAAAAGCGCCGTTATATGGTCGGGCAACAGGTATTCTCAAGATGCAGCCCATGTCTTATCGAGAAGCAGCAGAATTCCTTCCCGAATACAGTGTCGAGGATCGCATTCTCGCTTATGCGATGTTGGGCGGAATTCCTCACTATCTTGCTCAGTTTGATCCTGATGAGAATCTGGAAACCAATGTTAAGCAACATATGCTGATGAAGGGGGCGGCGTTATATTCCGAAACAGAGTTCTTGATGCGCCAGGAATTCCGCGAAATTTCTGTATATAACGCGATTATTCAAGCGGTGGCGCTTGGGGCTACGCAGCTTAGCGATATCGCTAACCGCGTGATGATGCCGGCGCAGAAAGTTAGTGTTTATATCGGCAACCTTACCGAGGTGGGTATTCTGGAACGAGAGTTTCCGGTTGATGCCAAGCTCGTGGAACGATCTAAAGTCATGCGCGGCTTGTATCAAGTGAGCGACAACTTCTTCCGATTCTGGTATGCGTTTATATTTCCGAACCGCTCCGATTTGGAGATGGGTGATGTGAACGGTGTATGGGACCATGGCATCAGCCCACTGTTGCATGACTTTGCCGCGACACCGTTTGAGCGCATATGCGCTGCCTGGTTGCGGCGGAAAAGCATTGCCGGTGACCTCCCGTTCCGTGCGGGCAATATCGGACGTTGGTGGGATGGCCGTGACGAAATTGATGTGGTTGCAACCAGTATGACCAACAAGCAGATGATTATAGGTGAATGCAAGTTTCGCTCCAAGCCGGTTGACGGTTCGGTGCTACGTTCGTTACAGCTCAAAGGCGAAAAACTTTCTGGGGAGCGGAAGTATTACTACCTGTTTTCGTTGGGCGGCTTTGTCGAGACTTTGCAGCGTATCGCTCAGTCGGATGAAGACGTGCGGCTCATAACCGCCGATCAACTGTATGAGTGAACAAACGATTGAGTTTGCTGATTGCTGGAATGACGGTTCTGGTGTGTTGGCGGCAAGCCGGTGCTGGGCTCACGATGGCTAGCTCGCATACGGTGAGGCCACGGCTTCGCGGAGCTGAGACGTGAGCCTTAGCCAATAGAATGGTCCGATGTAGCAATGGCACTCCGGGCGGCATTGTGGTTTTTGAATACAATTTGGCCGCAAGCTTTCCGAATGGAATCTTGCGGCCAAAAGCATTAGTTATGCTTGCGTATTCGCTGGGTGCTGTCTCTCATCACCAAAGATGTAGGCAGAATCACCCGTTTTTGGATTTGACGGCCCTCGGTGGCGTCGATAATCATTCTTGCGGCTGTGGCTGCCATATCCCGCAACGGTTGACGTACGGTGGTTAAGGCCGGTCCCATGTAAGCCGCGGTCTGAATGTCATCAAAGCCAATGACGGAAAGATCTTCGGGGATACGAATTTTCAGCTGACGAGCTGCTTCATATACGCCCATGGCTTGCAAATCACTGCCGGCAAAGATTGCGGTGGGATGGTTTTGCTCGTTCTCCAGCAGAGACATGGCTCCTTCGTAGCCTCCAGGCGTGGTGAAGTCACCTTCGGTGATGAGTTCGGGGGAAGTCGGAATATTACGCTCCGCCAAGGCCGCTGCATAGCCATCCAGTCTGGCTCGGGAACAAAGCATTTCATCCGGGCCCGTGATGATGCCTATGCGTTTGTGGCCAAGTTCCAGCAGATGACGAGTGGCGATGACTCCGCCTATCCAGTTATCCGCCTGTACGGAAAGATCGTCTAATGCCGGGTTGCCGGAAGGATCGAAGACCACAAAAGGAATGCCATGTGATTGGAAAGTGCTTCGTTCCCCATCGGTGAGGTTGGAAAACACAAGAATTGCACCGATGGGATGACGTTCGATAATGCCTTCGACCCATGCTGAATCAGGATGCTGCCGGTCTCCGCTTTCGGCCACCATAACGTTGATGTCATGCTGTTTGGTCTCGTGGATAATGCCGCGTAACACTTCCAAGGCCCAGATGGTCTCGAAATCTTGGAACACCACCTCAATGGTTCGCTGCTTGCGCTCAGGGGCTATTCGGCGCACGTAGCCGCTTTCTTTCAGTGCCTTATCGATGGTTTGGCGAGCGGTTTGGGAGATATCCCCCTTGCCGTTGAGTGCTTTGGAAACCGTGGCCAATGAATAGCCAGTCTGCCTGGCGATGTCCGAAAGCTTAACTTTCGAACCGTCGCCAACATGTTGTGAGCCGGTTGATGTCATCATTGCCTACCTTACCGAAAATATAATTTTAGTATATTCGAAACTTTCGGAAAGTCAATGGGTGATAAATTTGGTTTTCGACGACCTTAGAACGTTGATAAATTAAGGATTTGGAGGGGATGGCATCTTTTGATAGCTAAGTTTGACCATTAAACCAAAAGAGCCTTATGATAAAGACATCGAAAATATAAAGCGAGTTTTCGATAAAGTTAAAAAAGATTGTCGACTGTCAAAGTGACATGGATGTCAAAAGGATAGCGAAAAGATACTATTCATCTTGCATACTACGGTCTTTCGAAAACTTTCGTAAATCGCTGACTGGTATAGAGGCCGGTCATACAGAAAAGGAGATGACAATGAAGTTCAAGTCCATTGCAGCGGCAACGTTGGCCGTCGCTACATTAATCGGTATGGCGGGTTGCGGCAATTCCAACAGCGCCAATGATGATAAAACCATCACGTTCTGGCATAACGCTTCAGCTGGTGAAGGAAAACAATATTGGGTTGATCTTGCTGCTGCATTTGAAAAGAAGAATCCCGGCGTGAAGGTTGAGATTCAAGCAATTCAGAACGAGGATTATGCAGGTAAGTTGCAAACTGCCATGCAGGATCCAGCCTCTGGTCCGGACGTATATATGTCTCTTGGCGGAGCCAAGACCAAGGAAATGATTGATGCCGGCCAGACTATGGATTTGACGGATAAAATTTCCAGCACAGTTAAATCGGATATGAAGACGACGCTTTCTGCAGCTACTTTTGATAGTAAGGTATACGGCGTTCCAGTTTCCGTCGAGCCGGGTGGCATTTGGTATTCCAAGGATTTGTTCGAACGGGCAGGCATCACCGAAACCCCGACTACGTTCGACCAGCTGAAAGAAGATGCTCAGAAGCTTAAGGATGCAGGTATCGCGCCGATTGCTCTAGGAGGCAAGGACGCATGGCCCGCCGCCCACTGGTATTACTGGCTGGCGTTGCGTGAATGCTCTCCATCCGTATACTCCAAGGGCACTGAAAAGCAGGACTTCTCCGACAAGTGCTGGACTCGCGCCGGCAACGATTTGAAGGAGCTTGCAGACATGGATGTCTTCAATGAAGGTTACATGACCACGACCGCTCAGCAGGGTGCAAATTCTTCGGCTGGTTTGCTGGCAAATCACAAGGCGGCTATGGAATTGATGGGTGCTTGGGAACCTGGCGTTCTCAAGGAGCTGACTCCGGACAAGAAGCCGATGGCTGATCTTGGCTTTTTCGCTTTCCCCTCCGTTGATGGCGGTAAGGGAGAAGAAGGCGCTCTGATGGGTGGTGTGACCTACTTCCAGGTGAATCCTGAGGCTCCGGATATTGCCGTTGATTTTGTCAACTTCATGGCAGAAAAAGATAACCAGGAAAAGTACGCTACTGCATTCTCCACTATTCCTGCATCTACTGCAGCTCGTGGAGTTGTTACTGACGAATCTCTCAAGGCGGTACTTGAGTACCTGAACAAGTCCGATTCTATGCAGCTGTGGATGGATACTACGTTGGGCACCAACATTGGAACTGCTCTGAACTCCGGTGTCGTCAACATGCTGTCCGGCAAGGGCGGCGCTCAAGACATCGTCAAGGCGATGCAAGACGCGGCAGCTAAGGGCTGATTTTTCAATAAGCATTGGGGCTGCGGGTGCTTATACCGTATCGTTCCTCAGCCCCAATGCCTGATTGACTGCTACAACATTTATGGAGTAAGAGCATGACGAGTATAAGCACATCTGTGAGGCATCGGAACAAGCGCGTCACTGATGGTAAGGTCCGCCGCAATATCGAGATTTTCGTTCTTTCAGCACCCGCGATTATTCTGTTTTGCGCCTTTGTGATCCTTCCCATTATCCTTGGCGCATACTACGGATTCTATAAGTGGAAAGGCTTCGGAACCCCTTCAAAAAATGGAACATTCGTCGGACTACAGAATTACGTTACCGCTCTGAGTGATCCTAACTTCCAAGCAGCTATTCTGCACACTTTCGAAATTGTTATTGGTTCCCTAGTCATTCAGGCGCCACTGGCTATCCTGTTCGCGCTTTTGCTCAACCAGAAGTTCAAGGGTCGTGCGCTGATTCGTACCCTCATTTTCGTGCCATACGTGGTTTCCGAGGTCATTGTTGGTACCGGTTGGAGTCTGCTGCTGCAGAAAACCGGTGCCATCAATCAAATTCTTGGCAGGTTCGGCATTGACGGTCCGGATTGGTTGGCTGATCCGAAAATCGCTATTTGGACGCTGCTATTGCTTATTAGTTGGAAATACATCGGTTTCGCTGTCATTCTCATGCTTGCCGGCATGCAGTCCATCCCAGAAGAGTTGTATGAGGCAGCCCGAGTCGACGGCGCTGGATTCTGGCAGATGCAGAAGAGCATTACTCTACCGCTGCTGGCACCAACCCTGCGCATTTGGGTGTTCCTGTCGATGATTGGATCGCTGCAGCTGTTTGATTTGGTCTACATCATTTGGGGGCAGTATGTCTCCACAACCGCAGGTGTGTCCACTATGGCTACCTACATGGTTCGTGAAGGTCGTGGAGCTGGTAACTATGGATATGGTTCCGCTGTGGCTCTCATCATTTTCATCATTTCCCTGATTGTTGCATTGACCTACCAGCGCTTCGTGCTGAGCCGTGATTTAGACGGTGCGTTAACTGAACAGAAGCAAGCGAAGAAGCGTGCTCAAAAGCGTGCCAAGGAAGCCCAGCGTCTCGCTGCGGCTGCACAGTGAGTGAGGTAAATGATATGTCGGCTGCAATTTCAACAAAAACTAAGTACTCCGTGAAGAACGGGTATAGGCTCTCCTCAAAAACACCGTGGGGGCATCCTGCCGTCTACTTCTTCGCCTTGGTGCTGGTGGCAATTTGTGTTACCCCAGTGCTGTATATCATTTTCGGTGGTTTCCGCACTAATTCGCAAATTACAAATAATCCGGCTGGATTGCCGAATCCATGGGTAATTGATAACTATGTGGAAGTCATTACCAGCGATATCTTCTGGGGTGAGTTGGTGAACTCGCTGATTGTCGGTATCTGCACAATGATTGGCGTCGTGGCGCTGGGCATTATGGTGAGCTTCGTCATTGCGCGCTATCACTTCCGTTATGCACCGCTGATGTACGCACTGTTCTCGGCTGGCCTGATGTTCCCGATGACAGTCGGAATTACACCGTTGTATCTGATGATTCGCAATTTGGGTCTGTCGAACTCCCTTGTCGGCATCATTCTGCCGCAGATTGCCTTCGGATTGCCGCAAACCATTATTATTCTGGTGCCATTCCTGCAATCCATTCCCATGGAACTCGAAGAAGCTGCGCTGCTGGATGGCTGCTCTCGCCTTGGTTTTTTTGTCCGTATGGTGATTCCGCTTTCCATGCCTGGCGTAGCCACCACCGGCATTCTGACATTCGTAGGCAGCTGGAACGCCTATATGCTCCCGCTGTTCGTACTCAGTAGCGATAGCAAATACACACTGCCACTTGGCGTTCAGATGTTCAGCTCCGAACATTCTGTAGATACGGCTCGTGTCCTCGCATTCACATCACTGGCTATGCTGCCGGCCTTGATTTGCTTCACGATCTTCCAAAAGAAGATCGTGGGAGGCCTAACCGGTGCGGTCAAGGGCTGAGTGCGGTCCAAGCCGGATTAGCCGGTGCTAACCACCCACGTACCGTGGAAGAGGTTAATGATCGGTCCTCTTGAATGCCGGTTTCCTCCTCCGCAAGCTTCTTCCACGGTCCCATTCTTTTCACTGAGGAGAAGAACATGCAAATCTCCAATCCTGTACTTCCCGGCTTCAATGCCGATCCATCAATGATTCGAGTCGGCGACACCTATTACATTGCCAATTCCACGTTCGACTGGTGGCCAGGCGTTCGTCTGCATGAATCCAAGGACATGGTTCACTGGAACCTGCTGCCCGGTCCGTTGAACCGTGTTTCCCAGCTGGACATGAAAGGCAATACCTCAGGCGGCGGCATTTGGGCTCCCGACCTGTCTTATGCAGACGGCAAGTTTTGGCTTATCTACACCGATGTGAAAATCGTGAACGGCGCATTCAAGGATTGCGCGAACTATCTGGTCACCGCCGAGGATATTCATGGATCGTGGAGCGAGCCGATTCGCATCAACGGCGTGGGCTTCGATTCCAGTTTGTTCCATGATGATGACGGACGTAAGTATCTGGTTCAGCAAACATGGGACTTCCGTGAATACCATCATGCGTTTAACGGCATCACGTTAACCGAGTTCGATACGAACACCATGCACTTGAAGCCGGAAACCGCTCGTATCATTTGGCAAGGCACGGATGTCAAGCTTGTGGAGGGGCCTCACCTCTATAAGATCAATGGTTGGTATTACCTGTTTTGTGCCGAAGGTGGCACGCAGTACGAGCATCAGGAGTCAGTGGCTCGTTCGCGTGCCTTGGATGCCCAATCATTCGAGGCCGATCCGCATAATCCCTTCATTTCCAACTTCGATACACCGGATACCTACTTGCAGAAGCAAGGTCATGGAGCATTAGTGGAAACACCGAGTGGCGAGTGGTACTACGCCTCCCTGTGCGGTCGCCCATGGAGACACGAAACCGAGCCAGCCCACGGCGTGCGTGGCTGGTGCACGCTCGGCCGTGAGACCTCCATCCAGAAGGTCGAATGGGATGAAGACGGCTGGCCATATGTGGTTGGCGGTCACGGCGGACGCCGATATGTGGAAGCTCCAGTTGACGCCATAGAAACCAAGGCCTCGGCCGATCATTCACAGCATGATGAATTTGAATCGAATGAGCTGGATATCAATTGGAACACATTACGTGTGCCATTTACTGAAGCTATGGGCCATGTTGGCGGTGGATCGCTTACCCTGCGAGGTCAGGGATCGCTGTCCAATCTCTTTGAGCTTTCGCTGATTGGCCGCCGCTGGCAGTCGTTCGACTTCGATGCCGAAACCAAGGTTTCGTTCGAGCCGGACAATTACATGCAGATGGCCGGTCTTACGAATTACTACAACCACCTGTGTTGGTCGTGGGTGTTCGTCACTTGGGATGAACGGCGAGACAAGCGAGTGATTGAGGTTGCCCAGAACGATTTCGACACGTATACATCGTTCCTGAAAGACAAGGCCATTGAAGTGCCAGACGATGCCAAGGCCGTTTGGCTGCGTGTCAAGGTTCGTACCAGCTCCTATACCTATGAGTATTCGTTCGACGGCGAGATTTGGCATAGCGTCCCGGTCACGCTTGACGCAGCAGTGCTGTCCGATGATTATGTAGCTAGCCGTTATGGCGGTTTCTTCACCGGTGCGTTCGTTGGCTTGGCTGCTGTGGACTTGGCTGGTTACGGCAAGGAGGCCACCTTCGACCACTTCGATTACCGAGAGTTGTGACCATCCCGTTTGACCGGTTTTCTGCCTATGTACAGTAAACCGGTCAAATGCATATACACGAAAGGAGCGCAATGATGTTGCATTTGCCGAAACTGTTAGATAACGGTTGTGTGTTGCAATCCTCCATGTTGGTCACTATTTGGGGATGGGGAACTTCCGGTGAAACCGTATCCGTTGCATTGCAGGGGCAAACGGTTGCGGCGGCAGTATCTGTAGATGGATCGTGGTCGGTGGAATTGCAGCCGTTGACGGCTGGCGGGCCCTATGCGCTTCATATCGAAACATCTGCCGGCGAGCGCCTGAAGCGTGAGGTGTATGTCGGGGAGGTCTACTTGTGTGCAGGGCAATCCAATATGGAATTGCCTATGGAATGGATTCGGGCCGAATACCCAAGTGAATTCACGCGCACGCCGGACCCGCTGCTCAGACAATACAAGGTGATGCCTCACTATGATTTTGCGGGTCCTCGGTCGGATCATGAGCAGGCGGCATGGTCCTCATGCGATGAACAGGGACTGCCCGGGTTCTCCGCCATCGGATATTTCTTCGGCCGTATGCTGCGTGAACATTTTGGTGTACCGGTGGGGTTGCTGAATGTGTCACTGGGTGGTTCGCCGATAGAATTATGGATGAATGCGAAGTCGCTAGAGGATTTCCCCGAGGCATTGCAGACAGTGCAGCCGTACTTGGCAGACGGCGTCGCTAAGGCTCGCAGCAAGAGCAGTATTGAGGCTCGCGATCGATGGTATCGGAGCCTTGGCTATGATCAGGCTCCAACGACCGGTAGCTGGCTGCCGCTGGGCCAATGGAACTGGCATCATGAGAAATCGGAAACCGATGATGCGGAAACCAGGGAATGGCATTCCATTACATTGCCTAATTTCTTTGCGAACCAGGGGCTTAGCAGATTCCGAGGAGAACTTGAACTTCGCAAGACGGTATATCTGCCATCGTCGGCTGCCGGCAAACCGGCATTCTTGCGTCTAGGTACCATGGCCGATGCCGAACACACGTGGATTAATGGTCATGTATTAGGCGGCAGGACGAACCAATATGAGCCGCGTGACTACAGTATACCGGTCGGTGTGTTGAAGGAAGGACGCAACGAGCTGCGTATTCGGCTTGTATGCGAACACGATGTCGGTCGCGTGACTCCCGGCAAAACCATGGCCATAATCATCGGTGATGATGTGTTTGATGTGAGTGGCGTATGGCGTTATGCCGTAGTAGTCGAAGCCAATCAGGATTGTCCCTGGGAGGATTTCGTCCGGTGGAAACCAATAGGACTATACAATGCCATGCTCGCTCCCTGCATGCCATATCGTGTTCGTGCGGTGCTGTGGTATCAGGGGGAGTCGAATACCGGCGATTTCGCGCCGCTGTATCAGCGCATGCTTACATCCATGATTGAGCTGTGGCGGCGAGATTGGAATCAGAACCGGTTGCCGTTCCTGATTGTCCAGCTACCGAATTTCTCCATTGACTGTATCGAGGATGGTGGTTGGCCTACAGTGCGCGAAGCACAATGGCGGGTTGGCGAAACAGTACCTGACACCGCGACGATAGTCACTCTCGATGCCGGTGATTGGAATGATCTGCATCCAGCGCACAAGAAGCCGATAGCACAGCGATTGTTCCAAGCTGCTCGGCAGCTGGTGTATGGGGAATCTTCCATGGCCCGTCAGCCGGTGATGACGAGAGCTCAGGTAAAGGATGGCGCGGTGATTCTTACCTTTGACGATGAGCCGATTGCCGATTGCCTGCACGCCGCAGCAGCGCGGAAATCACCCAGTCGGCTGTATACCGTAGACGGGCGGGAGCCGGGTGAATTTACCTTCTTCTGGAGCGGCGGGAGCCAAGCACCTGCGAAAGCGGTAATCGCCGGTAGCCAGGTGACGATTCAACTGCCGGTTCGAATGCCCACTGAGTTGCGCTATGCGTGGCGCAACAATCCTGATATTGGGTTGCTGTGCAACGAAAGCGGCACGTTGGTCACACCATTACGCGTACATCTGCGCACTACTTCTCGCATAACACGATAAGGAGCCATCACGATGACGAATACGAGCAATTCATTATTTGCCGAATGTGGTTACGCCCAATCCGAGATTGATGCGCGAGTCGCGCAAGTCTGGTATGAGATTTTCGAAGGGCCAAACAAATTCTATTGGCAGACCGAAGATGGTCTGGGCTATGTTATGGATACCGGCAATAACGATGTGCGGACCGAGGGCATGAGCTATGCGATGATGCTCGCTGTGCAATACGACAGGCAGGATGTATTCGACCGACTATGGGGTTGGGTCATGACATACATGTACATGCCTGAAGGTCATCACGCGCATTATTTCTCCTGGTCAGTGCGGCCTGACGGTTCCGAGCGTGCGGATGGTCCGGCTCCGGATGGCGAGGAATACTTTGCGATGGATCTCTTCCTTGCTGACCGTCGATGGGGAAGCAGGGAAGGCATCTATGATTATGCGTCCCGCGCTCGCGAACTGCTGCACTATTGCGTGCATAAGGGCCGCGATGAGACAGGCGAGCCAATGTGGAACGCTGATAATAAACTCATTAAGTTCATTCCTGAAACGGAATGGAGTGATCCTTCCTACCATTTGCCGCATTTTTATGAGGTATTCTCCTTGCGAGCCGATGAACAGGATCACGTATTCTGGCGCGAAGCCGCGGCTGCAAGCCGGTCATATCTGAAAACTGCTTGTAACGCCGATACCGGAATGAACGGCGAATATGCCTTATATGATGGCACGCCCCACACGGAAGAACGATTTGGACGACACGACTGGTTCTATTCTGATGCCTATCGGACTGCCGGCAATATTGGATTGGATGTCAGCTGGAATGGAGCGGCCGACTCGGTGTTGTGCGACCGCGTTGCGGCGTTGCAGCGATTCTTTCTGGCCCATGATCGTACCAGCGTGTACGAGGTGGATGGAACCGCGGTAGACGAGACGGTGCTGCATCCAGTGGGATTTCTGGCCGCCACCGCCGAGGGGTCGCTGGCCGCATGGCACTCGTTCTTGCCCGATGCCCGTCACAATGCGCGCGTATGGGTTCACCTGCTGTGGAATACGCCAATGCGTGTAGGCTCTCGACGCTACTACGACAACTTCCTGTACGCATTCGCCATGCTCGCTTTGAGCGGTAATTACCGATACCAATGGTGATTGGGCTCAGTAACAGCGTTGCATACCGGTTCTTTCGGTAAGGAAGATGCCTGTCTGTCGAGCGGATAACCAACAAGGAGGTTTGGACGATGGTGTTAAGGCGAGTGCGCACACGATACGGAAAAGTCGAAGGTATAGCCGCCGAAGACCCGTGTATTACGGTGTTTCGAGGTGTTCCCTTCGCCCAGCCTCCAGTAGGAGATCTGCGTTGGAGGCCGCCGCGGCACGTTGAACCTTGGAACGGTCTACTCCAGGCTCATGATTTCGGTCCAAGCGCTATGCAGCCGCAGTGGGATTCCCGTGATTTTTATGGCAGGGAATGGCAAATGGATCCGGAATCGCCGCGCAGCGAAGACTGCTTGTATCTCAATATTTGGACTCCCGCGCTGTGTGGGAGTGGGGAGGCTCGGTGCGATAGTCGTGTTGTTGCAAACGGCGGTCTCCCCGTCATGGTGTGGATTCACGGTGGCGCTTATCAATGCGGTTCCACGGCAGAAAAGGAATTCGATGGCAGCGCGCTTGCTCGTCTTGGCGTAGTGGTGGTCAGCGTCGCATATCGACTCAATGTGTTTGGGTTCTTTGCCCATTCGGATTTGTCTCAACAATCATCGATGACAGCTATGGAACCATGCGCGAACTTCGGTTTGTTGGACCAGCGTGCTGCCATTATATGGGTGCGAGACAATATTGCAGCGTTTGGTGGCAATGCTGATTCCATTACATTGTTTGGTCAATCGGCGGGCGCTGCTAGCGTGCTTTCGCAAATATGCTCGCCAATGAATAATGGTTTATTCCATCGTGCCATTATGCAATCCGGAGCCGGGTTAGGCATGTTCAATGCACATGTGCGCTCACTGGCACAAGCTCAGCGCAACGGATCCCGATTCTTAGCATTCATAGGAGCTGAATCGGTGGAAGACGCACGTTGTATACCTGCGGATGAACTGCTGGATGCTGCAGAACGATTCCCCGCCCCGGACGGTGCTGGTACCGTACCTGGTGGATGGTCGATGCCAGCCAATTGGGTGCCATGCATAGATGGGCGATTCCTGAATGACCAATATGGTGCAACCATTGCGGATCGAAAGCAGCAGGCTGTAGATATACTCGTTGGCAATACCACAGGCGAGTTCATGGAGACAAGCTCCGATGGGACTCGTGTTGCAGCTGGTGAGCAAGGCAACCTTGAACTGCTGCATACGTGGGCGAAATCAGGTGCCGGCCACCCTTACTATTACCGTTTCGATGTGGATATGCCCGGAGACAATGCAGGAGTTTTTCATTCTTCGGAGTTATGGTTCACTTTCAACAATCTTGGCGTTTGCTGGCGACCATTTAGCGGGTGGCATTACGAACTTGGTGATGCGATGAGCCGATATTGGACACGCTTTGCCGCAACAGGGAACCCGAACGGGACAGACGGTCGAGGCAATCCCCTGCCTATTTGGGATTGTTTCGAATCGTGTACCAATGCCGCGATGCATTTTGGTGAACATACGTATATGCAGTGGAACTGGTGATGCTTCATGAGCAATAGCGAACATATGAGGATGGCGATAGGGCATAATCCAGTTATCCACAGTGATTTTCCTGATCCGGATATCATCCGGGTGGGGGAAACCTATTACATGGCATCCACCACGATGTTCCTCATGCCTGGTTGCGACGTGCTGAAGTCGTATGATTTGGTGCACTGGGAACTACTTGCGCACGCCTACGACGAGCTTGATGATACGCCTGCCCAACGGTTGGAGGAGAAGGGTCGTAATGCTTACGGCTGCGGCATGTGGGCACCGTCATTGCGGTATCATGATGGAATTTTTTCTATTGTGTTCACCGCGAACGATACGAAGAAGACGTATGTGCTTGAAGCCCGTGACCCAGCAGGGCCGTGGAAAAAACATGCCATCGAAGGCTTCTACCACGATAACAGCGTACTTTACGATGATGATGGGCGCGTATACATTGTGTACGGCAATATGCAGCTTCATTTGACTGAACTGGAGCCGGATTTGAGCCGCCCGAAAAGCGGAGGGCTCAATCGGATTATCGCCGAAGATGATCCTGAAGCTGACCTTGGATTCGAAGGCAGCCATATTTATAGATATGAAGGCCGTTACTATGTGTGGACCTGCCATTATCGAAAAGGGCATCGCAAAACTGAAGTTTGTCTGATGGCAGAGGCTTTGGATGCGCCTTTTGAAGCTCGCGAAATTCTCGATGATGATTTGGGCTACCATGATTTGGGCGATGCTCAAGGAGGCATGGTCGATACACCTGACGGCCGATGGTATGCCTTCATGATGCATGATCGCGGCGCATTGGGTCGCGTGCCCACCATTATGCCAATGCGCTTCGGTGAAGACGGATTTCCCGTATTGGGTGATGATGGCGTAGTGCCGATTGATATCAGTGTGCCAACAAATCATGCCGATTATCATTACGAACCACTGAATGGAAGCGATGATTTCCAGTATCGGTCCGGCAGTGATAGCGAAGTATCCCTTCGCATGATTAAGCCGTTCTGGCAGTTCAATCATCAGCCGCATCATGAAGCGTGGTCACTAACTGAACGCCCTGGTTCTCTGGTACTTCATGGACACCGTGTGGTTCCTAATCTCAATTACGCATGGAATACGCTGACGCAACGTACGGTTGGACCTCGCTGCATGGCCGAGGTTACGGTTGATGCATCGGCGTTGCAACCCGGTGACTTTGCCGGTCTTGCAGCCATACAAGGCTATTACCGATTTATCGCCATAAGCAATAATGGGGATGGTTGTACCGTCAGCGTGCAGGGTAAGCCGCATATTAGCGACTCGATATGGGGAGATGGAGACTACGACAGTCCGGCTGTGGAATATGCATCTGCCCAACTGAGCGGGTCAAGAGTGAGGTTGCGTGCCATCTATGACTTTACTGACAAAAAGGACTTGGTGGCATTTGAATACTTGGACCCTGATGCCCAACAGTCATGTTGGAGCAGACTGGGAGACGTGCATGAGCTGCATTACACGTTGGATTATTTTATCGGATGTCGAATAGGGCTCTTTTTGTTGCCCACTATGAAGTGCGGAGGTGCAGCGGCCTTTCATGATTTTCGTTTCTTCAATGCCGAAGAAACCCCTGAACTGGAGCAAGTCTGATTACTCATCGCAATGACGAGAGAAAGCATGAACAAATGAACAATACGAACAATGCAATAGTTGATATGGTTACTCACACGCATACGGTGGCGAATCCGGTAATGCGAGGCATGTATCCGGATCCATCATGGATGTGGGATGAGACGCGGAATGAGATTGTGCTGGTCAATTCATCATTCGAGTTAATACCCGGTCTGCCGATTCATGTGACGCGTGACCTTGTCTCATGGGAGCATGTGGCTGATGCCGTGAATGCGGCAATGGCAAAACGTCTACTTATCGAAGGTGTCGAAGACTCGGGCGGTCTCTATGCTCCGACCATTCGCCGTATTCGCGGGCAGTACGTCATCGTATGTACGGTGGCTCGCGTGAACGAGGAACGTGCGCTCGCCTGCGGTTGTGCGCCCGAGGATATTGAAGGTCGCCGGGCGTCCCAAGGCAATTTCGTGATTACCGCACCATCATTGGAAGGTCCGTGGCAGGGGCCGTATTGGATTGCTGGTGCGGAAGGCATCGATCCGGACATTTTCGAAGATTCGGATGGCACGGTTTGGTGGACCCAGACTCGCCCGGCGTTGAAACCGCAATGGGAGGGGCAGACTGAGGTATGGACTCAGCCTATTGATCCAACCGATTGGATGCTACAAGGTTGCAAAACCGTGATTTGGCGTGGATATGGCGTCAATGCGGTTTGGGCTGAGGGACCTCACCTCTACCGCGTAGGGGATTGGGTGTATCTGATGACCGCTGAGGGCGGCACCAGTTTCGAGCATAGTGAGATGATGATGCGCACATATGCGCCACAGGGGTTTGCCGCTGCGCTCGCCGTTTTTGAGCGGAACATCGTAGCACGTGACGTGTGGATTGAGCCAGCGCGCGAAGACGAACATAGTGTTGTGGGGCGGTATGACCGCCTGTTTGAGGCATGCAAGAAAAACCCGGTGCTGACGCATCGCCATCTTGGTAATAGCGAACTCATTCAATGTGTGGGTCATGCCGATCTGTTGTGCCATCCACAAGCCGGTTGGCTGCTTACGTGCCTAGGCGTGCGAGAGGTTCCCTGCGATGAGCCTGACGAATTGTTCAGCTACCTGGGCCGTGAAACATTCATTGCACCGGTTGTCTGGGAACGCAATCCTGTTTCCTGGAAGCTGGAAAGTGAAGGTCCCATCAAGCAGGACAATGACAATGACCCTGGCTGGCCGGTTGTTGCTCCTGGTTTGGGTCACCTGCCTGAGGCGCTTGACATAATCGCGGATGATGATGGTGAACTGCGCTCAGTAGAAATTGCTGAATATACGGAAATGAATGCTGAGCCCGAAATGATTCGTTATGACGATAACCGTTTGATAGGTGTGCGTGGACGTGATGGATATCGATTCATACGTGTCGATGAACCTAACTATACAGTACTAGCTGCTCCGTCTTATGCGCTAATGCTGCATCAGGATTCAACGCATGCCGTTACGCTGCGAGTGCAGGATAGCCGAGTCAATGTTGAAATCACTGATCGTGGTGAGATAGCACATTTAGAGTTGGATGTTGTTGCACCAGATGAATGGCTGGGCGTGCATCTATTTGATAATAGAATGCAATTCCTCGCTATGCGGCATGCTGCAGGAGCGGATGGATTCAGTGGTGATGCAGTGCTGATTGTTCATGGTGATTCAACGCAAGCTCGGGTATTGGGTGAGCGGGATGCCCGATTCCTTAGCACGGAATGGGCTGGTGGTTTCGTGGGATGCCTGGCTGGCGTGGAATGCCAGTGATAGCAGGTGTCTGTCTTACAATATTGTTCAATCGTTGAACATATATAAGGAGGCAATGCAATGGCGCGCGATCTTGAACAGTTGAAGCATGATTACCCGGATGTAAGGGCTTTGTTCGCCGACGACTGGCTGCAATATCGCAAGTCAACGATTCTGCCCGAGCTTACGCGCGAATCGCAGGAGATGAGCGACCGCATCAATCGCATCTATTTCGAAGACACGGCGGAAGCTGAGCGGCTGTTCCGCGAGTTGGTGCCGGCGGCCGGCGAGGGTGTGGATTTCCGCCCGCCGATCCGCTTGGATTACGGGTTGGGGCTTAAGATCGGCGATCGCACCTTCATCAATATGGATTTCCTCATTGTGGGCGGCGGCCCGATCTCCATCGGCTCCGACTGCTTGATCGGCCCGCGCGTGAGCATCTACACGCCGAACCACGCCATCCCCAAGAAGCCGCGGCTGGAAGGATGGCAGCATAACGCCGACGTGACCATCGGCAATAACGTATGGCTCGGCGGCAATGTGGTGATCTGCCCCGGAGTGACCATCGGCGACAACACCATCATCGGCGCAGGTGCCGTGGTCACACACGACATTCCCGCCGACTCCATCGCCGTGGGCAATCCCTGCCATGTGATCGGACAGGTGCCCGAGGACTGGTCGCCTGAGGAGCGTGCCAAGGTGGAAGAGGAGTGAGCGTAGAGGGTGACCGGTGGCGAGCGCGGACCGCCGGTCACCTTTTTGACTTTCCGAACTGAGCCTCTGGGTAACTTCTTGGCCAAGGACGGATAAAGCTAACAGGGCACCCCATATTCAAAGAATTTGCGAGAATCCGTAAGGATGCGCAGACAATACGCAAAGGAGCAATGCAATGACGCAGTATCATGTTTCGGCTTCGGCCGGTTCGCCGGCGGGCAACGGCAGCGAGACTGACCCGTTCCTGTCCATCGGCCAGGCGGCCGCTGTCGCGCGTGCAGGCGACGAGGTTATCGTGCATGCCGGCACATATCGGGAGTCCGTGGACCCTCGCTACGGGGGTGAAAGCGAGACGAACCGCATCGTCTACCGTGCGGCAGAAGGCGAGCCGCGCCCGGTTATCACCGGTGCCGAACGTGTCGACACATGGGTGCCTGAAGGAGATGGCGTGTGGCGTGCCGTGATTCCGAACGCCTTCTTTGGCGAGTACAACCCGTACGTCGAGACCGTGTTCGGTGACTGGACCGTCTACCCGGATCCCAGAGTTGAAGTCCGTCACCTGGGCGATGTATATCTCAATGGCAAATCGTTCTATGAAGTGTCTTCGCTGGATAAGGTGCGTGCCCCTGAACGTTGGGATACCGGTAGGGATGCCGCGACGGAAGCGGTCGTGCCGTTGTTGGATCCGGACGCCACGGTGAACGTATGGTATTGCGAGACGAATGCCGAAAACACCACGATTTGGGCGAATTTCCATGATGCAGACCCGAATGTGGAAAACGTTGAAATCAACGTGCGTGAAACCTGCTTCTACCCATCGCGTCCGTTCGTCAATTACATCACCGTGCACGGATTCGAACTGTGCCGTGCGGCCTGCCCGTATACTCCGCCGACCGCTGACCAGGTGGGACTGATCGGTCCGCACTGGTCGCGCGGCTGGGTGATCGAGGACAATGTGATTCATGACGCGAAATGCTCGGCCATCAGCCTCGGCAAGGAGATTTCCACCGGAGATAATGATTCGACGCGTACACACCGCAAGTCCGGTTACCAATACCAAAAGGAAGCGGTATACAAGGCTTTGCACGCGGGCTGGGAGAAAGGCGTGGTCGGCGGACACATAGTGCGCAACAACGTGATTTTCGACTGCGGGCAGAACGGCGTAGTGGGTCATATGGGCTGTGCGTTCAGCCTTATTGAAGGCAATCATATTTACCGCATCGGTACCAAGCGCGAGTTCTTCGGCTGGGAGGTTGCATCGATTAAAATGCATGCCGCAGTCGATACCGTGGTGCGCGGCAATCGTGTGCATGATTCGGTGTTGGGCATGTGGTTGGATTGGCAGGCGCAGGGCACCATCGTGGACGCGAACGTGTTCTATCGCAACACGCGTGACGTGATGACTGAGGTAACCCATGGTCCTCTCACTTTTATGAACAATGTGTTTGCCTCGGAATTCAGTTTCGACGACTATGCACAAGGCGCTGCGTTCGTGAACAACCTGTTTGCCGGACGTCTACGCCACACTCAGGTGCTGGACCGGTCCACGCCGTACCACTTCCCGCATTCCACCGCCCCTGCCGGCGAAGCATTCGTCTATGGCGGTGACGACCGATTCGTCAACAATCTTTTCATGGCGGTTGAGGGCGAGGTGCCGTCTGACCGGACGCAGAACGCCGTCGGCTCCGTCAGCGTGACCGACGCGGGCACGTCCTGCTTCGAGGATTATCCTCGCTCTCTTGCAGAGTATGAGCAACGCATCGAAGAGGCGGGATTGGGTGACGAGGAGCTGTATCGCAACATCCTGCAGCCTATGATGCTCGCATCCAATACGTATCTCAATGGAGCGAAAGCTGCGTCACGGGAAACGGATGCCGTGGCATGTGCCGAGGCCGGTACCTTGAGCTTGCGCGAGACCGATGATGAGTTGTGGATTATGCTTGCTCTTCCTGATGCCGCACGAGGCGCGACTGGTTCGGTGGTGTCCACCGTTGATCTGGGCCAGCCTCGCATTGTGGAGGAGTACTTTGAGCAACCGGACGGTTCGCCGATTGTGGTGAATCGCGACATGGTGGGTGATTTACGCGGTAAGGAATCCGCTCGCGGACCTCTTGCCGTATATCCGAGCGGTGAAGTGCTCATCTGGAGTAGTGCTCATCTGGAGTAGTGCCGTGTCTTGTCGATGATCGCGGTCGGGAAACGGTCGGATGCCTTGCAATAATTGTTGGGCATCCGGCCATTATTATTTGTACTTTCGATTCTTGCCATGAGAATCGGTTGTATGCTCGTTCTCCCGAGTGTCGTGGGTGGAATGTGTGCCACGTTAGTGCATTATTGCCGTTATTGCGGTGATGTGGCACGGCGTTATCGGCATTTCAACCGAGATTGTAGGGATTTCCGTGGTACGACAGTGTATAAAGCCTTGGAATGCGCTATCGTGGCACGCCCGAATGGTACGTCAGCGCAAATTGACCGGTGTTGCATTTGTGTGGCAAGCATTATGTTTGGGAACTGTGATCGAGTCCGTATGGAGGGGGATGGGCATTCGCATCGGAACTGTGTGCATGTTCATATGAAGCATGTTTATATGAAGCATCTCGAATTCTTTACTTGCGCCGGATCAAACTAGGCGGCCCGGTAGGCCCAGTAGATGACGCGGATTTGCATTTGTAATAAAACAGGTATATGGTTAAATCATTAAACTAAATAACCGTAACCGTTCTGCGTACCTACGCAACGTCAATGGAGATACTGCTATGCGCGCACATCGAATACTGTTGTTCTCACTGATTCTGCTGGCCGCGGTGTATGCCGTGCTGTTGTTTGTGGCCCCCGTAGCCGCGCCGATCGGAGCGTTGCTGACCGCCTCCGGATTGGTGCTGGTCTCTACCCGCTATGCTTGGCGTCCGAAATTCCTTGCCTTGTTCGAGGTGGGGAGGCTGTCCGCCGATTGATGCATGGAACTGCAATGAACGGCAGGCCGGAACGATAGGGGCGCGTTGATCATGTGCTCCATTGGTCGGTATCGGTGTTTCCTGTTTTGATGCAGTGCTGTGCGTTGGATTAATTGAATTGTTTCGACTTAGGCCGTTTCGCTGTATAGTGAAACGGCCTATTTGTTTGTGTCGTGGGTGTGAAGAAGATGCTCCGGGGTGTAAAGAAGATACTCGGGGTATGACGGGTCTTGGCTGTGTGATCGTGTGTCCGCTGTATTTGCTGACTGTGTCATTCCGGTGTTCGGTGGGCGAGTGTGAAATATTAATGTGCGATTTTGGTCGAAATATGTGAGAAAGAGAGTGTGATAAGGGCGGAAGAATTTCGGCGTGTCGCATCTTTCTTAACGATGAGATCACGTGTGTCATAGTTTAGTGGAATGTTGAAAAACTGTCATTGTTACCGCTCACAATTAGTTAGACGGACGAATCAAATACGTCAAAAATGGCTCAATTTCAGCGAAAGTAGCCAATTGGTAATTGTTAAACCAAAAAACTATGTGGTATATTTTTTACAGGTTCAGCGAAGGCTGCTGGACCGCAAGGAAGAGGAAACAAAGTTCCTATCAATGACGAAAGGAATCCCCATGAATAAGTGGACCAAGGCTCTCGGCGTACTTGCCGCGACTGCTATGCTCGTCCCACTGGCTGCCTGCGGCGGCGGAACGCGTGGCACCACTGCCGGTGGCAACAGCGGCTCCGATAGCGTCAAGGTCGGCATTTCAATGCCTGAGCAGATGCTTGAGCGTTGGAAGATCGATGGCGAGAACCTGAAGAAGCAGCTTGAAGGCTACGGCTACGACGTCACTCTGCAGTATGCAGATGGCAAGACCGATCTGCAGACCTCCCAGATTCAGAACATGGCCAACAACGGCATGAACTATGTGGTCATCGCCTCCATCGACGGCACCGCAACCGGTGCTGCCGCAGAGCAGGTGGCCGCCAACGGTGGCAAGGTTATCGCTTACGACCGCCTTATCATGAACACCGACGCCGTCGACTACTACGCGACCTTCTCTCTGGAGGACGTCGGCCGCATGCAAGGCGAGTACATCGAGCAGAAGCTTGGTCTGAAGGATGGTCAGAAGGGCCCGTTCAATGTCGAGCTCATGGCCGGCTCTCCGACCGACAACAACGCCGGCTACTACTTCAAGGGCGCATGGGATGTGCTCGGACCGTACTTCAAGTCCGGCGTGCTGCAGTCCAAGTCCGGCAAGGTTCCGTCTTCCGCTGACGATTGGCAGTCCATCGGCATCGACAACTGGGATCGCCAGAAGGCCCAGAACGAGATGGAGAACCGAATTAACTCCTTCTACAACGATGGCACCAAGCTTGACGCCGTGCTCGCTCAGAACGACGCCGAGGCAACCGGTACCTACAACACCGTTGAAGCCGCCGGCTGGGACTACTACCCGATCATCACCGGACAGGACGCTGAGAAGGCCAACGTTCAGGCCATTGTCCAGGGCAAGCAGTCGATGACCGTCTACAAGGACACCCGCGAGCTGGCCAAGGCCACCGCTGAGATGATCAAGGCCCTCGTCGACGGCAAGGAGCCGTCCGCTCCGGATACCTTCAACAACGGCACCAAGGACGTTCCGTCCCAGTTGCTGACCCCGGTCACCGTGGATAAGGACAACCTCAAGGAAGTCCTCGTCGACGGCGGCTATATCTCCGCTGCCGATGCCGGCCTGTGATCGTACAGAGGAAGCCGATCACCAGCCATAAGGCATAACGAACTCAAGAGAAGTACGCGGACTATGGCAGTTCGCAGCTAGCTCACAGAACAGGAGGCGCCGCACTGCATCGTTGCGGTACGGCGCCTCCACCATGCACAGGGACATTACTATCGGAGGAGGTAACTGTGGCTACAAACGGTGACGTGATTCTTGAGATGCGTCATATCGTAAAGCGCTTCGGCCCGGTCACCGCATTGAACGACGTGAATATCACGGTCAAGAGGGGCCAGATATTCTCGATCTGCGGTGAGAACGGCGCCGGCAAGTCAACCTTGATGAACGTGCTGTCGGGCGTGTACCCGTACGGCACCTACGAGGGCGACATCGTATACAACGGCGAAACCTGCAAGTTCAAGACGATTCGCGATTCCGAGGAGAAGGGCATCGTGATCATCCATCAGGAGCTTGCACTGGTGCCATATATGTCAATCCAGGAGAACATCTTCCTGGGCAACCAGAAAAAGAAGGGCATCGCGATCGATGCCGACCAGCAGCGCAAGATCGCCTACGATGTGATGAAGAAGGTCGGTCTGGATGAGAACCCGGACACCCTGATCTCCAACATCGGCGTTGGCAAGCAGCAGCTGGTCGAAATCGCCAAGGCCCTGACCAAGAACGTGAAGCTCCTTATTCTGGACGAGCCGACCGCCGCCCTGAACGATGAGGATTCCAAGAATCTGCTTGACCTGATTGACGGCCTACGCCGCGAGCAGGGCATCACCGCCATCATCATCTCCCATAAGCTCAACGAGATCGCCTACTCCGCAGACGCCGTGCAGGTGATTCGAGATGGTCATACCATCAGCCACATCGACATTGACGCCGAGCATCCGCTGGATCAGGATGTGCTGATCCGCGACATGGTGGGTCGCCCGCTGACCAACCGTTATCCGGTGCACGAGCCGCATATCGGCAAGGAGATGTTCCGTGTCGAGGATTGGAAGATGCATCATCCGCTCGACGAAAACCGACTGGTCGCCAAGAACGTGAGCTTCAACGTGCGCGCCGGTGAGATCGTCGGCATGGCCGGACTGATCGGTGCAGGCCGTACCGAAACCGCCATGAGCGTGTTCGGCCGTCAGTACGGCACCAACGCCTCCGGCAAGATCTTCGTGGAAGGCAAGGAAGTCAAGTTCCCGACCGTGCGTTCCGCCATCGATCATGGCGTGGCCTACGCCACCGAGGATCGTAAGGTCTATGGCCTGAACCTTATGAAGACCATCCGCGAGAACACGTCTCTGGCCAGCCTCAAGGAACTGTCCAACAAACTGGGTGTGGTGGACGAGACCCGTGAGAAGCAAACGGCTGAGAAGTACCGCAAGGAGTTCCGCACCAAGGCGCCGACCATCGAAATGCCGGCCGGCAACCTTTCCGGCGGCAACCAGCAAAAGGTCGTGCTCGCCAAGTGGATGGCCACGGACCCCAAGGTGCTGATTCTGGACGAGCCGACACGAGGCATCGATGTGGGTGCCAAGTACGACATCTACGAGATCATCGACCAGTTGGCCGACTCCGGTTCCGCCGTCGTGGTGATCAGCTCCGAACTGCCCGAGCTGCTGGGCATCTGTGACCGCATCTACACCATGAGTGCGGGCCAGATCACCGGTGTGTTCAATGCCAAGACCACCAATCAGGAGGAGCTGATGAAGTACATGACTTCTCCGACGGCCCTGCCCAAGGATCAGGTCTTCGCCTGACGTCGTCCCGGTTTGTCGAGTCCGGCGCAACGTCAGCGCTTCGGCTTGACGGGCCTTCGCGAATCCGGCGTTTCAAGCGCCTATAGCAAAGAAGCTTTGAAAGGATAATTTCCAAATGTCTACCGCAACCGTTTCCCCCGCCGCAAAGAAGGGCGAGGAGCAGAGCCTCAAGTCCCTGCTGCTGGGCAACATGCGCTCCTACGGCATCTATCTGGCCCTCGTGCTGGTCATCGTCGTCTTCCAGATTCTGACCTCGGGCCGTTTGCTGAACCCGAACAACGTGGTCGCACTGTTCCAGCAGAACGCCTACGTGCTGATCGCCGCCATCGGTATGTTGATGATCATCATCGCCACCCACATTGATCTGTCCGTGGGTTCCGTGGTCGCCTTTATCGGCGGTGTCGGCGCGTTGGCCATGAAACACGGCGTACCGTGGTGGGCCGCGATTCTGCTCATGATCGCGATCGGCCTGGTCATCGGCGCATGGCATGGCTTCTGGGTCGCCTACGTCGGCGTCCCCGGCTTCGTGACCACCCTGGGCGGCATGCTCATCTTCCGTGGTCTCGCCACTGTCGTGGCCGGCGAGTCCATCCCGGTCTCCAACGCCGCCTTCCGCGCCATCTCCAAGGACTATGTGCCGACCATCTTCGTCGGACCGTACGCATTGACCGCGCTGATCGTCGGCATCGCCGCCATCGTGCTGGTGATCTGGAGCCAGCTGACCAAGCGCGCCAAGGCCGTCAAGAACGGTCTGCCCGCACAGCCGATGAGCTTCGTGGTGTTGAAGTGCGTCGTCGCCGCGCTCGCCATCGGCTACGTCACCTACCTGCTGGCCATGTCCGGCAACGCCACTCAGGGCGGCATCCCGATCGTTCTCGTGATCATCGGCGTGCTGGTGTGCGTGTACTACTTCGTCCTCAACCGCATGGTCTTCGGACGTAACGTCTACGCCGTCGGCGGCAACCGCAAGGCCGCCATCCTCTCCGGCATCGACACCAAGAAGGTTGATTTCGAGATCTTCCTGAACATGGGCTTCCTGGTCTCCATCGCCTCCATCATCACCCTTTCCCGTCTGGCTTCCGCTTCCGCACAGACCGGTATGGAGTTCGAGATGGACGCCATCGCCGCCTGCTTCATCGGTGGCACGGCCGTTACCGGTGGCATCGGCACCATTCCGGGCGCTATGGTTGGCGCACTGATCATGGGCGTGCTGAACCAGGGTCTGTCCATCATGGGTGTGGACGCCGCTTGGGTCAAGACCATCAAGGGCCTCGTGGTCATCGCCGCTGTGGCTTACGATCTGCTCTCCAAGAAGAAGAAGGGCTGAGAACAGCCGTGGGGTTCGGTCCGAATCTTCCAACGAATCGAACCCCACAAGGATAGGAACCCATAGTTCCCTTCCTCCTCCGAAAGGGGCGTCGCTGATGCGGCGTCCCTTTTTCGCACGTATGGGGGCACTCATGCGCGGCGTGTGCGGCGTGCGCTGGTCCGGTGTGCCCTCCGACCCTCACTATGTGCGTGGCGGGACCATCTTGCTGCATACATAGCTGCATACCTAGTGAGGACAAAGACACTAAAACCGGCGTTATGTACGCGGGCTTCATTGGACCGCATGCATAACGCCGGTTTGTTGCGTAGCCGCAAGCGTAGGTGCTTACTTCTTTTTGGCCTTCTTGACGCGCTTTGGCTTGGCGACAGGCTTCTTGGGCTCAAGGAACGGCCACTTGGCAAGCGCCCACTGATGGAAAGGCGGAATCTTGCCGATGCCGAAACCGATGAGCAGACCGGCCACGATGGCCCATGTTTCCATGTCTCGTTCGGCGATAAGCAGACCGATGAACACCAGTGCGATGATGAAGCACATCATCTGTGAGGCGCGCGACTGTTTGGTGGTTACCTGATCGGCCTTCATCGGAATAAGGCCAAGGAATGTGCCGCAGGGGACACAAACGACGCCTAGCGCTGCGCTGATGGCAATTTCCATGGTGGCTGAATCCATGATGCTCCTTTGATGATGTGTGCCCATGTGTCTATGTGCAGTGCCGTTGTGATTACGCAGATTCCGCTGCTCGGCCAGCGGTGGATTGCGATAAAACGGCAATATAAGACCTGAGCATAATAGTAAAGCGGCAACCGCCAGATTGTGCCGTCGCCGCCTGAAAAGTTATCGATGTGTTGTGATTAAGGTCGGTTTGTCGGAAGGGAATGAAGGGTCAGTTGCTGTGCGATTCGGAATCGTCATCTTCCGTGGGCTCGTCAGTGTCGGCGTCAGCGTCGTCGTCATGATCGTCGGTCGGTGCGTCGCCCTTGTCGTCATTGCCGGGCTGGTGCCACCACAACATCAGGGCATTGGCCGCGCAATAGATGGCGGCGATGCCGATACACACCAGAAAGATGATGTTCGACGTACTGATCATAGTGCCGTCCGCCATTGATTCCTGGACAGACTGCCAGATCCAGACGACACAGGCCAAGGCGGTCAGGGCGTACAGCATCATACGTGAGCGATCATTCATAAGGTTTCTCCAAAAAAGTGCAAGCCATTTGATTATAGCGAGGTCGCTATAACGCAACATGGTATGGCGTAACGAGCATCCGCTATGTCAGGATTGCCGGCCGAGCTTACCGCGGAGCCAGTATCGCAACGATGTGATGCTCTGGCAACAAAAGGCCGTCAGCCAGAACGACGCATGCATATTGCATGAGTGTTGATTCTTGGCTGACGGCCTGAAGTTGCGATCCGGGTTGATGATACGCAGTGTTGAAGCTCAGCCGCGGGCCTTGGCGTAGGCGGCGTAGACGGATTCGGTAGGCTCGCCGGTTTCCACGCCCTCGATGTTGAGCTTCCATGCGGGCGGTTCCGCCTCGCCGGAAAGCACCCAAGCGGCCTGACGCGCCGCACCGATCGCCACGTACTCGTCGGTGGCCGGGCGGGTTACGTCCATGCCCAGGATCGAAGGGGCCAGCGTGCGGATGGCCACGGATTTGGCACCGCCGCCGATCAGCAGAATACGGCTGATCTGAGCGCCGAGAGAGCGGATGAGTTCCAGGCAGTCGCGCTGGGAGCACAGCAGACCCTCCACGAACGCACGCGCAAGGTTTTCCTTGGTGGTGTTGTGCAGTGTCAGACCGGTCAAAGAAGCGGTGGCATCCGGGCGGTTCGGCGTGCGCTCGCCGTCAAAGTACGGCACCAGCGTGATGCCACCGGCACCGGGCTCGGACTTGAAAGCCAGATCGGCCAGCTCATCATAATCCACGCCGAGAGCCGCGCGACCGGCGTCCAAGATACGCGAACCGTTGATCGTACAGGCAAGAGGCAGATAGTGACCCGTGCAGTCGGCGAATCCAGAGACTGCGCCCGTGAGGTCGTACACCGGGTTTTCGGCGATGGCGGCGGCCACGCCGGAAGTGCCCAGTGAAATGGAAACATCGCCTACGGCCATGCCGAGGCCCAGCGAGGCCATGGCGTTGTCGCCGCCGCCCGGGCCCAGGATGCAGCCGCCTTCGACATCCTTGCCGGCGACGGCGGGGGAGGCCTGTACCGCTGCGGATTCGGTGGGGCCAAGCACAGTGGGCAGTACGATGGTGTCGGCATGGGCCTTGGCGGCTTCCTCGCCCTCTGCCGGGGTCAGCACCATGGCGATGAGATCACGGCGATACTCATCGTGAGCGGCGTCGTAGTAGATGGTGCCGGAGGCGTCGGAGCGATCGGTGAACAGGGCATCAAGATGGGCGTCCTCGCCTTCGGCCACCGGACCGTAGCCGGCGATGCGCCAGCTCAGCCAATCGTGAGGCAGGCAGATGGCGGCGATCTTCTTGGCGTTTTCAGGCTCGTTTTCCGCCACCCAAGCCACCTTGGTCAGCGTGTAGGAGGCCACGGGGGAGGAGCCGACGGCCTTGACCCAGCGCTGCTTGCCACGGGCGGTCACGTCCTCGGGTTCGTCGCCTTCGGCCGGCGCTGCTCCCAGCTTGTCGATCAGGGCGGCGGCCTGCGGGGCGGAACTGATGTCGTTCCAGAGCATGGCGTCACGGATCACGTTGCCCTGCTTATCCAGAATCACCATGCCGTGCTGCTGGCCGCCGACGGCGAGAGCGGCCACATCATCCAAGCCGCCGGCCTGTTCGGCCGCCTTCTGGAACGCCTCCCACCAGAATTCCGGATTGACGGATGTGCCGTCGGGGTGCTTGGCCTGACCGAAACGGACCTGCTCTCCCGTGGCGGCATCGGTGATGCGGACTTTGGTGGATTGGGTTGACGTATCGACACCGGCAACCAGTACTCTTGTCATGCATTCCTCCTCGATGAGGGTCGCGCTCTCTATTCGCGGCGCGCCATAACCAATAAGTTAGACGATTAAACTATACTGTATTGCAACGTGCGATTGCAAACGGAAACACGCGAAGATGCGTGCCCGGATGCAGCTCGCGGGCGCTCGTTGTTCCTGGGTGGAATGCTTTGAGAGCGCTCTCGGTCGCTTATACTGTCTACGACTCAAGGGAAGGTGAGGAGGTTGGGGAGGATGCCAAATCTGCGCAGAATCAATCAGGAGGATCTGCGTAACCATAATCTCTCGGTAACGCTCGACACCCTGTTGCGGTCACAGAAGCCTATGAGCCGTGCCGATCTGGCCAAGGAAACCGGACTGACCAAGGCCACGCTTTCCCTGCTTGCCTCAATGCTGATTGACAGCGGTGTGGTATGCGAGGGAGACCCGGTGGTCTCCACTACCTATGGACGCCCCAGCACTCCGCTGCAGATACAGGGTGGCCATATCGCGGGCATCGGATTGCAGATCAACACGGATGGTTATGGATGCTTGGCTCTTGATTTGAACGGTGACACGTTGGGACGCGAGTGGATCAGCGAAGACATGACCGGCACGGATCCTTATGAGATCTTCGCCAAGCTTGATGCCATGACCTTCCCGTTGGAAAGCCGGTTGAAGCGTCGCGGTTGTCGGGTCGTCGGCTCGGGATTGGCATTGCCGGGCATCGTGACCGACGATATGTGGTTGCTGGTAGCCAGGAACCTCGGCTGGGAGAACGTGAATCTGACCCGTTTCAACGTGGTGCGACGTTTGGACGTGGTGGCCGGCAATGAGGCGAAGATGGCGGCCATCGCCCAGATCCCGGGCTATGCCACGCAACGGGCCAATTTCCTGAACGTGGTGGACCGCATGGATTCCTTCATCTATCTTTCCACGGACATCGGCATCGGAGGCGCGGTGGTGCGTGACGGCGAAGTGGTGATGGGGTCGCACGGATTCGCCGGAGAAATCGGTCATCTGTCGGTGGCTATGGACGGACCGCTGTGCAGTTGCGGACGACATGGATGCCTTGAGGCGTTCGCCGGGCGCCGGGCGTTGGTTGAAGCGGCCAAAATCACCGAGGGGGCAGACGCGACCAGCAGCGAAGCCATCAATACATTCCTCAAACGGTGGAATGCCGGGGATCCGGTCGTAGCTCACGTGGTCGATCAGGCTGCAGACGCATTGGTGTCCGCCATCGCGTCCGCGGTGAATCTGGTGGATGTGGATACCGTGCTGCTCGGTGGCCTATGGGAGCATTTCGGCGATGAGCTGGCCAACGTGCTGTCCGGTCGTCTGCGCTCTGAAATTCTGGGCTACCCCAATGCCAAGATTCGAGTGTTCGTACCGCCTGTGGCTTCACATCCCTCGCTCTATGGTGCGGCTGAGATGGGATTGCGCCGGTTTATCGACAGTCCTTTGACGTTCATGGAGTGACGTCCATGGAGTATTCGGGAAGGCGGCAGCGTGGCCTGTCTCGTCGGTGAGCGTGGGGTCGTGCTACACTTTGGCAAGTTGGCTGTTTCGCAGCGAACATGGGGCCGTAGCTCAGTCGGTTAGAGCATGCGACTCATAATCGCCCGGTCCAGGGTTCAAGCCCCTGCGGCCCCACTTTTCTTTACCGGGCTCTTGTTGGCATATCTGAAACCTGAAACGGTTGCGTGCTTGTCGGTCGATTATTGCTTGCGGAGTTCTCGGTGAAGCACGTGATGGCGCACGTGCGAGCTCCCTTCGGCGATGATGGTTTTGGCAGTCCAGCCGCGAGAGTACACTTCCAGAAGTTCCGGTTCACGTCTGCCATAGGGGCATGACGACCCGGGTCCCCCGAATCCATAGGAGACAACAATGAAGCAGGGTATTCATCCTGATTATCACCCCGTTGAGGTGACGTGCTCGTGCGGCAACACCTTCGTGACCCGCACTGCTGGCAAGGGAGATCACATGTTTGTTGACGTGTGCTCCCAGTGCCACCCGTTCTACACCGGCAAGCAGAAGATTCTCGACACCGGTGGCCGTGTTGCTCGCTTCGAGCGTCGCTACGGCAAGAAGAGCAAGTAGCATACTTCACGCCAGTCCAGTCCGGCTCGGCGCGTTTTTTCGCGCGCCCAACACCGGTAGGACTGGCGTTTTTGTATCCATTTCCCCTTAATTTCTTTCGTTTTTTGAATGTCAACCATGGAAGGAATCGTCATGGCAGACGAACAGTTCCCCGCGGCGGCTACCGCGCTTGAGGAATACGAATCCATCGAGCAGCAGATGGCCAGTCCCGAAATCGTGTCCAATCCGGACAAACTGCGCAAGCTGGGTCGTCGCCATGCCGAACTTGGCTCCATCGTCAGCGCATACAAGGACTATCTGCAAGTCAAGGATGATCTGGAAGCGGCACGCGAAATGGCCGCTGAGGACGAAGACTTCGCCGAAGAGGCCAAACGTCTTGAAGCTGAACTGCCGACGGTGGAAGACAAGCTGCGCACTGCATTGATTCCGCGCGATCCGGATGATGCGCGCGACACCATCATGGAGATCAAGGCCGGAACCGGTGGCGAAGAGGCCGCGCTGTTCGCCGGCGATCTGCTGCGTATGTACACGCGTTACGCAGAGAAGCGCGGCTGGAACGTCGTTGTCCAATCCGAGAACACCACCGAACTTGGCGGCGTGAAAGATGTGCAGATCGCCATCCGTGCCAAGGGCACTCCCGCTCCGGAAGATGGCGTATGGGCGTCGATGAAGTATGAGGGTGGCGTGCACCGTGTGCAGCGCGTGCCGGTCACCGAATCGCAGGGACGTATCCAGACCTCCGCCGCTGGCGTGATCGTGTTCCCGGAAGCCGACGAGGACGATGATGAGATCGAGATCGATCCGAAGGATCTGAAGATCGATATCTTCATGAGCTCCGGCCCCGGCGGACAGTCGGTGAACACCACGTATTCCGCCGTGCGTATGACCCATATCCCCACCGGCATCGTGGTGAGCATGCAGGATGAGAAATCGCAGATTCAGAATCGTGCCGCAGCCCTGCGCGTGCTGAAGAGCCGCCTGCTGGCTATGAAACATGAGCAGGAAGCTGCAGAGGCCGCTGATATGCGTCACTCGCAGGTGCGATCGCTGGATCGTTCCGAGCGAATCCGTACCTATAACTTCCCGGAGAATCGTATCGTCGATCACCGTACGAATTACAAGGCGTACAACTTGGATGCCGTACTTGATGGCGATCTGCAGGCCGTCATCGATTCGGATATCCAGGCCGATGAGGCCGAGCGCCTGGCCAACCAGCAGTAATTAGTGCGTGCGGCTTTGGCTGGCATATGTGATGTCCGACACGCTCCGGGCCGCTCTGGCCAAGTCTTTACGGTCGGACATCACATATGCCAGCCAAAGCCTTGCCGAATAGCGTAGTTCCATATTCGGGAAGGAGCTGGGTGTGATCGTAAGTAGTGTGGTTCGTGATGCCTCGGCGCGATTGCGCGAGGCTGGCATCGAGACTCCTGAGCATGATGCGAAACTGCTGCTGGCCGAAGCGGCCGGAGCGGAACTGCGCGATGTGGATAAGGCCATGCTCATGGGTAGCGCGCTTGAGTATGACGAGACCCGATTCCAGGGTATGGTGGACCGTCGGGCCAAGCGTGAGCCGTTGCAATATATCGTGGGGCATGCGCCGTTCAGGTATTTGGATTTGCAAGTCGGTCCGGGTGTGTTTATTCCGCGCCCTGAAACCGAAACCGTGGTTCAGGCAGGGCTGGATTGGATAACCCAGCACGGGCTTATGCATCCGCGTGTGGTCGATCTGTGCGCCGGTTCAGGTGCGATTGGGCTTGCCGTGGTCACCGAAGTGCCGGGAAGCCAGGTATGGGCCGTGGAGCTGTCCCCCCGCACAGCGGAATGGACGCGAAGGAACTTGACGCACACGGCCAAGAAGTATCCTTCCATCGCTTCGAATTATCAGCTGGAAATCGGCGATGCCACATCGCTGGTCACACTGGCCCAGCTCGACGGCACGGTGGACATGGTGATTACCAATCCGCCGTATGTGCCTGAAACCGATGTTCCCGAACAGCCGGAAGTGCGTGACTGGGATCCCGAGCTTGCCTTGTACGGCGGCTCGGCGGACGGCACGTTGATTCCCGAGCGCATTATCGAGCGTGCCTACCGCCTGCTGAAGCCGGGTGGGGCGCTCGTTATGGAGCACGATATCAGCCAAGGCGATCGACTGGTGGCCTACGCGCGAGCCATTGGGTTTGCCAATGCTTCAACCGGTAAGGATTGGACCGGCCGCGACCGATATCTGTTCTCGGAAAAATAACGAACGGTCACTGCGCGTAATATTGCAAAGCTGATGCATCCTTATCAGTGATTTCACGAATCGGACGAGCGGGGTTGCCTACGGCGACGGTGTGAGGCGGGATGTCGCGAGTCACTACCGAACCGGCACCGATCACGCAGCCTTCGCCGATAGTCACGCCTCCGATTACCGTCACATTGCCGCCAAACCAGCAATTCGAACCGATCACAATCGGCTTGCCGTATTCGTAGTCGTACATCGAACCATCCGGAGCTTGACGTACGTTACGATCCTGCCAACGCAACGGATGCATCGGCGGCAGCAGAGAGACGTTCGGACCGAACAGCACATCGTCGCCGATGGTGACCGGGGCGCAGTCAAGCACGGTGAAATTGAAATTGGCGAACACGCGGTCACCGATGGTGGTGTGGCATCCGTAATCGAAGAAAACCGGACCGAGAATATCAAGGTTCTTGCCGTGCCCGGGCAGCAGTTCGTCGAGAATGGCGGTACGGGTGGCGTGATCGGCACGTGATGTGGCGTTGAATCGGGTGCATAGATCGGCGGACTTATCTCGCAAAGCAGTGAGCTCCGGATCAGCGGGATTGTAAAGACGGCCGGCGAGCATCTCCTCGCGCTCGCTGGCCCGTGGACGGCGCAGTTCGACAGGCGGAAGCTCGGTGGTACGGGCGGTCGGGCTCGCCGATGTCGCAGGGTTTGCGGAGCTTGCGACATTGTGGGAGTCGGTTGGGCTGATGGTGGCGTCGGTGACGTCGCTCATGATGGATCCTCCGTGATCTAAGGGAACAGACAGGCTTCATTGTAGTAACCGATAACCGTGATACGCAGACGCGTCCATCGTCAACCTGCCGTTGGCTCCCGTTGACTTTGCTGTTGGCGATGCGGCGGGCCGACCGATGATGCGAACCGTGCCGCTGCCTTTCACCGTCCGGGCGCAATGGTGCAATGATAGATTGTGATGGAACAAGCGAACGGAGATGACATGGGCATAGAACGTGGATCAGTGCTGAAAGTCACGGACGAATCGCTGGCCGAGGCCGCGCGCATCATTCATGAGGGCGGCCTGGTGGTTATTCCTACGGATACGGTGTACGGCATCGCGTGCGATCCGCGTAATCGGGAGGCGATCGCACGCATCTACCAGCTCAAGCGACGTCCGCGATACAAGGCGTTGCAGGTGCTGCTGGCTTCAGTCGAACAGCTTGACGAGCTTGGCCTTGAACTTCCTTCACCGTTGAATCGTTTGGCGGCGGCGTTCCTGCCGGGCGCTTTTTCGCCGATCGCCGTGGCCGGGACCGATTGTACGTTGGCCACTGTCGCCGATGCCGGCGATGGGCGGCCGGGGACGCAAGGTGTGCGAATCCCCAACTCGGCGTTGACGCTTGCGATTCTCAAGGCAACCGGTCCTCTGGCGGCCTCCAGCGCCAACCGTTCCGGAGAAGAGAGCGCTCAGACCGTCGAAGAGGCATTCCATGCGTTCGGTACCGACGTTGATCTGTACTTGGATGGCGGGGCCACGCAAGGACATGTGTCCAGCACCGTCGTCAAAGCCGATCCGTACGGCCGTGACGGCATCGAAATCCTACGTGAGGGAATCATCTCACAAACCACGATTCGCAAGGCCCTTCACCTTAATGGCGGAGGACTGGGCGCATGAGAATCTACCTACTGATTGCAGCCATCGCAGGAGGCGTCACCTGGCTGGTGACCCCGCTGATTCGCCACGTCGCCATTGAGATCGGCGCTGTGGGCGAGGTCCGTGCGCGAGACGTGCATACGATTCCGACCCCGCGTATGGGCGGACTTGGCATGCTGATCGGTTTTACCGTAGCTACGATTATCGCAAGCCGGTTGCCGTTCCTTGCGGGCTTATTTGAAGACAACTACCAGATGTGGGTGATTCTCGCCGGTGGCATCATGATCAGCCTGTTGGGCATGGCGGACGATCTGTGGGATCTGGATTGGATGCTCAAACTCGCCGGACAGCTCCTGATTTCGGTGTTCGTGGCATGGGGCGGATTGCAGATCATCTCATTGCCTCTCGGTGATTCACTGGTTACAGCCAGCCCGAGCCTGTCCATGGCCATCACCGCTTTCCTGATCGTGGCATCGATCAACGCAGTGAATTTCGTGGATGGTCTTGACGGTCTGGCTTCCGGAATCGTGGCGATCGGCGGCATTGCATTCGCCGCATATTCATATATGATCGCCCGATCCTCGCCGAGCTACGCTTCCTTGGCCACGATGATCGACGTGATGATGGTGGGCGTGTGCGTGGGCTTCATCCTGCATAACTGGCATCCGGCGAAACTGTTCATGGGCGACTCCGGTTCCATGCTGCTCGGCTATCTCATCACCTGCGCCTCGATCGTGATGACCGGGCGACTTGACCCGGCTTCAATTCACACCAGCATCTATCTGCCGGTGTTCATGCCGATTCTCCTGCCGATCCTCGTATTGTTCCTGCCGGTGCTGGATATGTGCTTGGCGATTGTGCGACGTCTGGCCAAGGGGCAGTCGCCTATGCACCCGGATCGCATGCATTTGCACCACCGCATGCTGAGAATCGGGCATTCGGTACGCGGCGCCGTGCTGATTCTCTGGGGCTGGGCGGCCCTGATCGCTTTTGGATCGCTGACGATTCTGTTCTTCAGGGCACGGTATGTGGCATTGGGCATGCTTATCGCTGTCGTGTTGTTGACGGCCGCTACCATGTACCCGTATTTGCGCCACCGTATTCCGGAGATCCGTGCGGAGAACCTGATTAGCGAGGCGGCTCGGCAGCAGGCGAAGCATGTTTCGGGCGAGGCCTTGGAAGCGGCCATGGGCGAAGATGCGCGGGAGACGCCGAAACAGTCTGCGGAAAAGACTCAGGAAGAGTTTTCGGACGAAAAGCATCAAACACAGGTGTCGTGAAGGTCAGCGCATATTCATATAGTGTTTACATGGCTACAAACCTTGATGAATTGAACGCCCAGTCGGCGTACGCCCCCCTTCCCCCGATTTTCGCCAAGCTCGGCCTTGCCTATGACGATGTGCTGCTGCTGCCGAACGAGACGGATGTCATCCCCTCCGAAGTGGACACCACCACTCATCTGACTCGTAAGATCACGATGAAGGCCCCGGTGCTTTCCGCCGCTATGGATACGGTGACCGAGTCCGAGATGGCCATCGCCATGGCCCGCAACGGTGGTATCGGTGTGCTGCACCGCAACCTGTCCATCGACGATCAGGCCGCTCAGGTCGACGTGGTCAAGCGTTCCGAGTCCGGTATGATCACCGACCCGCTGACCGTGAACCCTGAGGTCACGCTGGCCGATCTCGACAAGCTGTGCGGCAAGTTCCACATCTCCGGTCTGCCGGTGGTGGATAAGGAAAACAAGCTCGTCGGCATTATCACCAACCGCGACATGCGTTTCATCGCCTCCGAGGATTACGACACCCTCAAGGTCAAGGACGTGATGACCAAGGAGAACCTGGTCACCGGTCCGTCCAACATCTCCAAGGATGACGCCCACCGTCTGCTCGCCCAGCACAAGGTCGAGAAGCTGCCGCTGGTCGATGCCGAAGGCCACCTGACCGGTTTGATCACCGTGAAGGACTTCGTCAAGACCGAGCAGTACCCGGATGCCACCAAGGATGAGCAGGGCCGTCTGCGCGTTGCCGCTGGTGTCGGCTTCCTCGGTGACGCTTGGCAGCGTGCCTCCGCGCTGATGGAGGCCGGTGTGGACGTGCTCGTGGTCGACACCGCCAACGGTGAGGCCCGTCTGGCTCTCGACATGATCTCCCGCCTGAAGCATGATTCCGCTTTCGACGGCGTACAGATCATCGGCGGCAACGTGGGCACCCGTTCCGGCGCCCAGGCCATGATCGATGCCGGTGCTGACGCGGTGAAGGTCGGCATTGGCCCCGGCTCCATCTGCACCACCCGCGTGGTTGCCGGCGTTGGCGTGCCGCAGCTCACCGCTGTGTATGAGGCTGCCCAGGCCTGCCGCGCCGCTGGCGTGCCGTGCATTGCCGATGGCGGCATCCACTACTCCGGCGATATCGCCAAGGCGTTGGTCGCCGGTGCATCTTCCGTGATGCTCGGCGGCACGCTCGCCGGTTGCGAGGAGGCTCCGGGTGAGAAGGTGCTCCTGCACGGCAAGCAGTACAAGCTGTACCGCGGCATGGGCTCCCTGGGCGCCATGGCTCCGCGTGGCAAGAAGTCCTACTCCAAGGACCGCTACTTCCAGGCCGACGTGACCTCCAACGAGAAGGTCGTGCCGGAAGGCGTGGAAGGCGAAGTGCCGTACCGCGGACCGCTCAACGCCGTGCTCTACCAGATGCTCGGCGGCCTGCACCAGTCCATGTTCTACATCGGCGCCCATAACATCGGCGAGATGGCCGAGAAGGGCCGTTTCATCCGCATCACCGATGCCGGTCTGCGTGAATCCCATCCGCACGACATCGTGATGACCGCCGAAGCTCCGAACTACTCCGGCTTCCACAACAACTGATCCGATTCCTGACCTGTCTGATTGCTGAACAGGTCAGGGACTGATTCGCCTCGATTGCTTTCGAGAGGGTCCGCTTATGCGGGCCCTCTTTTCGTATGTGTGCGAATGGCAACGCATTGATGGAATGCGCGTGGATGCGCATGCCTCTGACGGCGCATTCCGGGGAGATGTAGCTGCTTCGCAGAAATGCCTTGTTACGTGTCGTGCTGGTTAATTGCTTTGACTGCGGTGCAATACGGGGGATTATAGGGGGATAACGATGTTCCTCCAAAGGTATCGAACGGGTTTATTGTTCGGTTGCTCACATTGAAGGCAACGTCATTGGTGTTGGCTGTTCATGCGGGTTCACTTTTCGTCTGGTGTTTGGACACGTTGGCCTCCCTAGCCTTGGAATTGGTCGTGAGTTCAGGGATGAGAGGAAGCCGGTTATGCGCCGTGTTAGTGAAAAGAATCGGGGGGTCAAGCTTCTGGCTGCAAGTGTTGCGGCGGGGATGTTGACTACTTTGGCATTGGGAATCGTGAATCCTGTTGCGCAGGCGGCCAACAGTGATGTCGTGTTCAGCGAGGTATGCGCGGATAATGGGTGCGGTGCGAACGGTTATTCAACCGATTGGGTCGAGGTTTATAACAAGGGTTCGCAGACCGTTGACTTGACCGGTTGGACGGTCACCGATGATAAAGGCAATGTCGCTGCCACGCTGAGGGGTAATATCGCCCCCGGCACGTACCGCACGTTTGATGCGGACGGCCTTGGTAACGGCGGAGATTCGGTGACGTTGAGCGGCAGCGGCGATTCGTACACATGGACGAAGAAAGCTGGTACCGACGAAACCTGGCACCGCGACAAGGGTGTTGGTTCATGGAAAAAGGATGCTCCGTCTCCCACCGATAACGGCAATCAGCAAGGTGGAGGCACTGAAGGCGGTAACACCGACATTCCGTCCACCGCCGCCGAGCTCAAGGATTGGCCCGGCCCCAAGGAGACCGAGGCCCTCGACGCCGTGGACGAGTATGGTCAGGGTGGCGGTTCCACCAAAGGCAACCATCAGGACGGCAACCTTTCCGACCTTGCCTACGAACCCAGCATGGACGGTGGGCCGGGCATCCTGTGGGCCATCGACAACGATCTGAACCCCACGATGGACAGCACCGAATTCAAGGGACCGGGCGCCATCAGCAAATGGGTGCCACAAGATAACTACAGTGCGACCAACCCCGCGTGGCAGCAGGATCCCAACAATAATTGGACGTTCCAAGTCGGCGGCGAGACCCACGGTGGCAAGCAGCTACGCTATCCGGGCATCACTGCGAGCAGTGATTTGGATTCGTCGAGCCCGACTCGGCAGTCCGGTCCGGACACCGAAGGCGTCACGCTGGTGCGCAACGCCACCGACGGACACAAGTACGCGTTCGCCGCAGCCGAACGTGACAACGGCGAGGAGAAAGTCGCCTATAGCGGCAACAGCGACCAGAAGCCGAAAAACGTGCCCCGTTACTCGATTCTCGTCTACGACCTCGATGACGCGGAGAACGCGAAGACCAACCTCAAGGATCAGGCAGGCGACAATGCCACGGGCGCCAAGACCGACGTGGCCGACGACCTGACCGCCGTCCGTGAATATCAGTTCAACGACCAGCTCAGCAACAAGTACGGCGTGGACGTGCGCTTCGGCGACGAACTGTCCGTCAAAGACAAGAACGCGAACCTTGGCTTCGAGGCCATCACCTTCCTGCCCGATTCGTATCTCGTCGCCCACCAGTACCAGATCGATGGCAAGTCATATACGCCGAGCACCACCGCCCATTACGGTGGTCTGTTCCTCGCTGGGCTTGAGCAGAACGGCAACATGTACCTGATGGAACTGGACGAGGACGGCACCGGCACCATCCTGCAGGAAGTCAAGCTGCCGCAGTCCGCCCGCGAGGCGCTGCAGATCGCAGCCGACGGCAAGACCTACGGCAAGGCGATGACCGTGGCGGCCCTCTTCTACGATTCCGCCCATGACCGCGTGGTGTTCGGCTGTGACAACACCTGCGGTGGCGCGGGGCTCACCGCCGACGGCAAGGACTATCAGGCCGGCGGCATGAGCAAGGTGGCCTACATGACCATCCAGAACGGCGCGTTCACCGTCACCGACGTATACAAGACCCCGGAAGGCCTGAACGGTACGTACAACATTCAGCCGATGAACGCCGAAGGCTTCGCCATGTCGTCCGACGCGGAGAAGATCAAGGGCTCCGACCTCAAGAAGCGCGAACCCTACAAGAACGCCACCGACGTGGACCCGAGCAAGTGGTACAAGCCCGTCTACTGGACAGATGATGGCGTCGGCTCTGAGCAAGGCGTCGTCACTGGCGCAAACGCGCAGGCCGGCCACTCCCTGTACCGCGGCTACATCGAGGTGCCGGTGCCGAACCCGGACCAGCCGACCAGCATCGTCGACATCCCCGTCAAGAAGGAATGGAAGGCGAAGGACGGCACTACCGCGGCCACACCGGCCACCGGCACCACCGTCGATGTGACGCTCACACAGGATCCGAGCGCTAGCGACGGCGGCAGGCAGGTCGGCAAAATCACACTCGTCGACGGCTCCGCCACGGCGAACGACGCCAGCGACGACTGGGCCGGCCAGTTCTCTAACGTGGAAGTCGGCCACCAATACAAGGTGACTGAAACCATGCACAAAGGCACCGGCGAGACTGCCACATGGACCACCACAATCGCCACGTCCCCGCGTAACGGGCAGACACAGGACGACGACAATGATGGCAAGCCCGAGACCTTCGTCATCAATAGCGTCAGCGGCGCGCCCGGCGCGATCACGATCACCAACACGTCCGACCAGGCACCGGTGACGACGGCCCCCACGGCTGCGGCCTATCAGATGCCGTTCACCAAGACCGTCCAAGGCCTTGACACCGACGACGACTTCAACTTCCAGCTGACCAAGGCGAGCGACGAACGGAAGGACATGCGCTTTGGCGACTCCACCGCCGCGACCGCCGCTACCGGCACCGTGACCGACAAATTCACGATGGACACCGGCACGAAGTCCGATTCGCACACCGCCAAGTTCTCGCAAATCACATTCAATGAAGCCGGCGTCTATCACCTGAGTGCCACCGAGACTTCCACGACCACGGCACAAGGCTGGAAGTACGACAACGCTGCCAAAGACGTGTGTGTGGTGGTGACACTTGACTCCGCCGCGAACAAGCTGTCGGTTTCCGGTCTCGCCTCCTACGACAAGGCCTCCGGCACGTGCGCGAGCACGGTGGACGCGACGTTCACCGCGTCCGGCCCGACATTCGTCAATGTCTATCAGGCGTCCATCCCGCCAGCCGGGGTGCAGGAAGCCAATCTTGCAGTGGCCAAGATCGTCCCGCAGTTCGCGGCTCCTGCGTGGAGCGGCGACACGATCGGCGCGAAAGCGATTGGCAACGGTTTCACGTTCACTGTGCAGCAGACCGGTCAGGACTTCACCGTCAACGCCAAGGAAGCTGACGCCAAGCTACCTGATAGCGCGCACTGCACGCCCTTAAGCGGCAATGCCACGGCTTGCACGGTGAGTGTGAACGCGGACTCTTCGCCGACCACCGACTATAAGGGCAAGACCGCGCCGCTCGGCACGATCAGTTTCGACAAAGCCGGCACTTGGTACTACACGGTGACCGAGAACGCGAGAAACGATACCGGTACGTTCAGCTATTCGAAAGCCGTATACCACGTGACCATCACAGTGAGCGATGATGAGGCGACAAACACCTTGAAGGCGGCGACCACCATCGATCGTGCGACCGGCGACACCGGCAACAAGGCGGCGAACGACATCACCGGCAAGTCGATGGTGTTCACGAACGAATACGTCAAGCCGATCGACAAGTTGCCGTTCACCGGTGCGGCGGGTACGAACATGCTCGCTGGATTGCTTGCCGGTTGCGCGTTCTTCGCCGGGGGCCTGGCCATCGGCCGCTCCGATTTGGGACGCAAGCGCCGTCAACCACTCAGCGTCTGACCCATCAGATCATCTGCTCTTCTTTTCCCCATCCCATGCCGGGCTTGGCAATCCGACCCGCCCCAGCGTGAGCCTACCCAATTCTTCCGGGGGCCTGAACCCGGAACCGAGCACCAACAGTTTGCACAGCGCGGATTGGTGGTGTTCGAGCAGTCGGATTTTTCAGGTCCTCTTCGGAGGAACATCAAACCACTCCCGCTAAGGAGAGAACAATGAAGGGAACCTTCACCAAGACACTTGCCGCCGGTGTGGCCGCCATCGCCACGCTCGTCGGATTGGCGTTCGGTGCCGGCATGGCCAATGCCGCACCGGTCGAACAGGTAGTAGAGGGCAGCATTCAGCTGACCGGCTCTGAAGCCCAGCTCAGTGGCCGCCAGTTCGATGTCTACAAGATCGCTGGCTACAAACTCGACGGCACGACCATCACCGGCGTGACCACCGACGCCACCAACAAAGATGCCGTAGACGCCGCCGTCAAGGCCGCCGTCAATGACAACGGCTTCTTCGATGGCATCGGCAATGCCGATGTGCTCGACTACGCGATCAACCAGGGTAAGCTTGCGGCTGATTCCGCTGCCGCTCGTACCCTCGCCGACAAGCTCTCCGCCGCCACCGCGGCCGACGCCAACCCGGCGTTGAGCAAGGTCAGCGCGGCTGAGCCGACCTTCACCATCGACGATGCCTCCGCCAGGAACGGTGCCTACACTTACAAGCCTGACGAGCCCGGCCTGTACCTGCTCAAGGACGTGACCGCCGCCACAGGTGCGCACGCCACCACGTCGAGCGCCATTCTGGTCGGCACCAAGACCGCTAACGACCAGTTCGGAGCCGGCACCATTGCCATCAAGAACTCCGCCGCCAACAAGCCGTCCAAGACTGTCACTGCTGGTGCCGACAACGGTTCGGTTGCCAAGGGTGCCACGCTGACCTACCAGATCACCTACACGGCCACCAAGGATGCTCCGAGCAGCTTCGCCTTCACCGATACTCCGAGCACCGGCCTGACCATCCCGGCCGACACCACGCTTACCGTGACCGACCAGGCCGATAGCACGGTCAAGTTCACCGCCGGCACTGATTACACCGTCGCCACGGTCGTTAACGGCAATGCCGGTGCCCTGCCGCTCGCCGGCAACGGCACCGACCAGCTGACCGTCACCTTCACCGCCGATGGTCTGCAGAAGATCAAGGCCAACGACGTGATCGCCCTGTCCTACACCGCCAAGGTGAACGATCAGGCTGTTGCCGATCCGCTGACCAACACTGCCACCGTCACCGATAACGGCGCCACTTCCGAAGGCGACACCGTCAAGGTTCAGGAAGGCTCCTTCACCTTCAAGAAGGTCGGCGTTGCCGAAGCAGATAAGAACGGCTTGACCGGTGCGGCCTTCAGCCTGTACGCCTCCGCCGCCGACGCGAACGCCAACAAGAACGTTATCGCCACCGTCACTTCAGATGCTCAGGGCATTGTGAAGTTCGATGGTCTTGCTGCCGGCACCTACTACGTCAAGGAAACCGGTACTCCCAACGGTTACCTCGCCGCCTACCAGCCGGGCTTCAAGGTGACGCTTACTGCCGCCCAGGCCGACAAGAACGCCGACGTGACCTTCACCGCTGAATTCGCCAAGGACAAAGACCTCGCCGACTACGGTCTGGCCAAGGACAACAACGGCACCTGGACCGTCACCAACATTCAGCGTAAGGATCAGCTGCCTAACACTGGTGCTGCTGGCATCGCCATGTTCGTCGCTCTCGGCGTGCTCCTGATCGGTGGTGGCTTGGCCATTGTGGTCAAGTCCCGCAAGAGCATTGCCCGCGTCGCCTGATATTGCCCGAGAAGGAGCAGAAATCCGAAAGGATAAGGACTCCTTCTTGTTTGAGGGATCCCGGTGAACAGGGTCATCACCTGTTCGCCGGGATCCCATATCCATTTCGCTCCACCAATTATCGTTTCAAGGATCACCATGACGACCGTCACCGTTGCACCGGACCCGATGCCCACGTTCCACGAGCTCATCCTCGGACTGGACAATGAAACCATGCGGCTCAAAGCCGCATATCGCAATGCTCGACGGCGGTCGACACTCCTATTGGCGTTCGGACTGACCGTCATCCTCGCGGGTTTGGCGGCAATTGGATATCCCATTATTCTGCGGATTCAGTCCAGCATCTACGACGACCAAGTCGTTGCCCGAACCGAACGTACTGTTAACGGCTGGCCCTATCCACAAGCCGAAGACGCCATCAAAGCTGCACGACTCTACAATCAACGGCTCGCCGCCGACCATAATCGCACCCTTGGCGAGGCGACCGACCCGTTCTCCAGCGCACCCGGCATCACCTCAACAAACAATGGCAACAATGCTTCCGCACGTGATGACGAATACATGAGTCTGCTCGATGCCGGCGATAACATTATGGGGTCTATTCTCATTCCCAAAATCAGCGTCAACCTTCCCATCTACCACGGCACCAGCGACGCTGCCCTCGCGGCTGGATCGGGGCATTTATACGGCACCAGTCTGCCTGTCGGCGGACCATCCACCCACAGTGTGCTCACCGGACATCGCGGGCTCGTGCAAGCCATGATGTTCACTCGGCTTGACGAGCTTAAGATCGGTGACTCGTTCTACATCAAAGTCATGGGAGAACAACTCGGCTACAAAATTGACCGTATCAGCGTCATCGAACCCAACGATCTGAGTCAATTTGCAATCAGACCCGGTGAAGACCGCGTCACCCTTATGACCTGCACGCCCTATGGCATTAACACGCATCGGCTTCTTGTTTCCGGCGTCCGCGCTGCCATTCCCAGGCAGATTCCGAAACCGGCACATAGCCAGCATGACCCACGCACCATCATGTTCTGGAGTCTTGCGGGTGCGGGCATCACCGCGAGTATCGGCACCGCCATCGCCCGTCGACACAATCGAGTCACACCGATTCGGCATCGCGCGAAATAGGCCACAGCAAGTACGGCAATATTTTTTGGGAACGGGTCAGGGGCGATTTGCCTTGATTGCTTTCGAGAGGGTCCGCTTATGCGGGTCCTTTTTGCGTATATGGAGCCTCTCCGGCGCTGTCTCTCCAGCGCTGTCTCTCCAGCACTTTTCGCGCGAATAGTGCACGAATCGGGGTTCGCAGGGGGCTTTTCGAGACTTTTCGTGCGAAAAGTGCGTAGTCGGAAGACCGGGGAAACGGCATGTAGATGCTGCGGTATAGTCTGAACTGTTCTTATCTCATGGGAGAAACACGAAAAGAGGCATGGGCATGGTAGACAGCCATGATGCAGAAACCTACAGCGCCAAGGATTCACGACTGATCTGGATCGACTGTGAAATGACCGGACTGGATATCTTCGGCGGCGACGAGCTGGTCGAGGTATCCGTGGTCCCCACCGACTTTGACCTGAACGTGCTGGATGAGGGCGTGGACTTCATCATCAAGCCGAGCCAGAAGGCCGTGGACCACATGAACGACTTCGTGCGCACCATGCACACCCGCTCCGGTCTGATCAACGAATGGGAACACGGTCTGAGCCTCGAAGAAGCCGAACAGAAGGTCACCGAATATGTGCTTCGCTTCACTCCGGAAGGCGTCAAGCCGTTGCTTGCCGGCAACACCATCGGATCCGACAAGAAGTTCCTCGACCACTACATGCCTGGTCTCATGAGCCATTTGCACTACCGCAGCGTGGACGTGAGCACGCTGAAGGAGCTGGCACGCCGTTGGTACCCGGCCGTGTATGAAAACCGTCCGCCAAAGAACGGCGGCCATCGTGCGCTCGCGGACATCATCGAGTCGTTGGATGAGCTGCGCTACTACCGCAAGGCGTTCATGGCACCGGTGCCTGGTCCGAGCGAGGCTGAAGCCAAAGCCATCTCGGCGCAAATCGTGGCCAGCAGTTTGTTGAACAAGTAAATGCTCCGCAGCGAGTCATTCTTAATAGGACTTAACAAGTCTTAATAGGACCTAACAAGAAGTGTGCGGGGAATACTGCGCAGAAAACGAACATCGGGATCGCCATTGCGTGAATCCCATGCACGCTTCTTAATGGGAATCATTCGCTGCGGTGGAAAGACCTGACAATCATGCGTCAAAGCGAAGCCCTAGCTATTTTGAACGCCGGAGCCAACGTCTTCCTGACCGGTGCTCCCGGCGCAGGCAAGACATATACGCTCAATGAGTTCATTCATCAAGCTCGCGCCGCCGGTGCCGAAGTGGCTGTCACCGCGTCTACGGGCATCGCCTCCACGCATATCAACGGTCAAACCATACATTCATGGAGCGGTGTGGGAGTCGCCACCAGTTTGACCGCCAATCTGCTGAAGCTCATCAAAACTCGCCGTCGTCGCAAGATCCAGGCTACTGACATCCTCGTGATCGACGAGGTGTCCATGTTGCACGCTTGGCTGTTCGATATGGTGGATCAGGTCTGCCGTCTGGTGCGTCATGATCCACGTCCGTTCGGAGGCATTCAGGTGGTGCTTTCCGGCGACTTCTTCCAGTTGCCGCCCGTCTCCGTGTCAGGACGCAACAATGATCTGATCGCGCCGACTCCGGAATTTGTCGCTGCCCGTGAACGTTATGCCAAGGCCGGACGCAATCCCGAAGGATTCGTTACCGAATCATTGGTATGGGATGAGCTCAACCCCGCCGTGTGCTACCTGACTGAACAGCACCGTCAGGATACCGGTGACCTGCTCACCGTCCTTACCGATATTCGAGCCGGCGACGTGACCCAGCATGACCGCGAAGTACTGCTGACCCGTTTGGGCAGGACTCCTGCGGCCGATCAGGTCGCCGTACATCTGTTCCCCGTGAATCGGCAGGCCGATGGACTCAACGATTTGCGTCTGAGCCAGATTGCGCTCGAAGAGCATGAGTTCCATGCTGAAACCGCGGGGGCGGCCAATCTGGTGGATCGGCTGAAGAACAACATGCTCGCTCCGCAACGGCTGGTGCTGAAAACCGGAGCGGCGGTGATGGCGCTTCGCAACGATTCGGACCATCAGTTCGTCAACGGTTCGCTTGGCACGGTGCGCGGTTTCGCCCCGGAAACCAAAGGCGGCTGGCCGATCGTGGAGTTCGAGAACGGCAATATCGTCACCATGAAACCGGCCACGTGGGAGATGATGGACGGCGATACGGTGCTCGCCTCCGTCTCCCAGGTACCGCTTCGATGCGCGTGGGCCATCACCATCCACAAGTCGCAGGGCATGACGCTTGACCGTGCGGTCATGGATCTGCGCCGGACCTTCGCGCCCGGCATGGGGTACGTGGCGTTGTCCCGTGTGGAATCGTTGGACGGACTATATCTGGCCGGCGGCAACGAGCGCATGTTCCTGGTCTCGCCGGATGCGATGATGCTCGACGGTGACCTGCGTGAAGCATCTGACGCCGCCAGCGATCAACTCAGTGCCGCCGGCGCTGCCGCCTTCAAGCCGTCCGCAACCGCGCTGGGCAATACCGACGACGATTTCGCTCAGGAGGCTTTGTTCTAGACATCCAGCGGAATAAGCCTGGTTCTGCGTTACGAGGGGCGGTTTTGAGGGGCTCGGAAAGTCTATCTCGTCTACAAGGGGTCCTTCATCGGTGAAAGCACGGGTAAAAACGGTGCTTTGCATTGCGATTCCGTTGTTTTGAGTAGTGCGTTATTCGGATAGCCGCCCCTTGTAATGCAGATAGATGTTTCCAAAACAGTGAATCAGCCCCTTGTAATGCAGATAGACGTAGATAGATGTGATTGGACGTCGATGTGGCAATAGGGACGTGACTACCATAGTGCGTAGAGGTGGTAGTCATGGAACTATCCGAAATGTTCTGCAGGAACGATGATGCTGACGATGATGTTTGCAGGCCCAAGCCGGGTGGATCGATACGTCCGGCTGCCGTAGCTGGATCGTTTTATCCGGATGACCGGACTGCGCTCAAACGACTGATCAATCATCAGCTCGACTACGGGCGCGCCTTGATGAAACAACTTGAGCTCGAACTGCCGGCAGGATGCCCGAAAGCGGTGATTGTGCCACACGCCGGGTACGTCTATTCCGGCACTACGGCGGCGCTTGCCTATGCGTTGCTGGAGCGTGGGCGCGGAACGGTGAGACGTGCGGTAATCGTCGGTCCTACGCATCGTGTGGCGGTTCGAGGTGTCGCTTGTCCAAGTGCTGAGGCGTTCTCGACTCCGCTCGGTACGGTGCCCGTGGATATAGATGCCGAGCGGGCGGCATCGCAGCTACTGATTGTCAATGATCCGACCCATGCACAAGAACACGCGGTGGAAGTACAGATTCCGTTTTTGCAAACCGTGTTCGGTCCGGATCTGACTATCGTGCCACTGAACGCCGGTGATGCCAGCCCTGAGGAAGTGGGGGATGCGTTGCGTGCGTTGTGGGGCGGGCCGGAGACGGTAATGATCATCAGCTCGGATCTGTCGCATTATCATCCTCAAGAGTATGCGCGGCAGCTTGATGAGGAAACCATAGATGATATTGTGCATTGTCGGCTGCCGATTCACCCGCGAAGGGCCTGCGGTGCGTATCCGATCAATGGTCTGCTGGACGTATTGGTGCGCGGGCTTCGGCCGATGCAATGCAGCGAAGCACATGAGGCATCTTGTGAAACATGTCGTGAAACGTTGCGTGAGGTGTGTGAAACACCTCGTGAAACGTTGGGTGGGATGAGGGGCAGCAACACTGGGAACGACGACCACGGCACTACGCAATTTGATTTGCGGCTTTTGGGGCGCAGCACGTCTGGTGACGACGCCGTGGTGGCGCTCGCAGGTCAACCACGTCCGGCCATGAATAATCCAGATGAACCGGTAGTGGGCTATGCGTCGTTTGCTGTTTGGCAGAGTGACGGCGTCGGTTGCGCTCATGATGAAACCAAGCAAGATGCCGGCGTTGCTCGGGACGGCGACGCCGTTGACGATCCCACGTCGATCCCGACGAATCATGTGGCATCCGGGGAATTGCCGGAAACGGTCGAATCGGATGCTGGCGCGGTTACGGCGCAAACGCGTCGAAACGTGCTGCTCGGCCTCGCCCGTGCATCCATACGCCGGCATCTCGGGTTTGAAGATGCTCCGGAGAACAGGCCAGACGCTATTATCGCCCGTAATCCTTGGCTTAACGAGCCGGGGGCCAGTTTCGTGACGTTGACGGAACATGGCCGGTTGCGCGGATGCATCGGCACGCTTGAGGCCTATCGTTCGCTTGGCAGGGATGTGGCTGATCATGCCGTGGATGCCGCCGCCCGTGATCCTCGATTTTTCCCGGTGGCTGCGGAAGAATATCCATTCCTTGATGTGGAGGTATCCGTGCTGGGCAAGCCTGTCTCCATGCCGGTTCGCTCGCGTGTGGAGCTGGAACAGGCGTTGCGTCCCGGAACAGACGGCCTTATCGTAGCCGACCGGCATGGCCGAAGGGCGACGTTCTTGCCGCAGGTTTGGGAACAATTGCCGACGCCGCACGATTTTGTGTCGCATGTGTTGGCCAAAGCCGGAATCGGTGCTGGCTATGACTGGAATGACGGGGAGATCGAATGTGAACGGTATGAGGTGAGTGCCTATGCCGAACGTTAATGCAGGGTTGGAGGCGATACCGCGTGCTGCTGTCGGACGGTGGCAGACCAAGTTCAGCGATGGCAGCGATCGAGCGCGTTGTGAGCTCTGCCCGCGCCGTTGTGTGTTGAGGCCCGGCCAGCGCGGATTCTGCTTCGTCCGTTCGAACCATCATGGCGTCATTGTTTCGGATACCTATGGACGCAGTTCCGGATTCGCCGTTGATCCCATAGAAAAGAAACCGCTCAGTCATTTCCATCCGGGGTCCAGTGTGCTGAGTTTCGGCACCGCGGGATGTAACTCCGGGTGTCGGTTCTGCCAAAACTGGGATATTTCCAAAGCTCGCGACTTCGATAGGCTTGGCGTTGAGGCCAGCCCGAAGAAGATTGCGCAAGTGGCGCGGGATCGTGACATTGATTCGGTGGCGTTCACCTACAATGATCCGATTGTATTCGCCGAATATGCGATTGACACGGCGATCGAATGCCGCGCTCTGGGCATCCATCCGATTGCCGTCACCGCAGGATACATGAGTGCGGCGGCGCGTCCGGACTTTTATGCGGCCATGGACGCCGCGAATATTGATCTGAAAGGTTTTACTGAGGATTTCTATTGGAAAGTGACCGGTACGCATTTGCAATACGTGCTGGACACCATCGACTATGCGGTGAATGAGGCGCGCACGCCGGACGGTGAGCATGTATGGGTCGAGCTTACGACGCTGCTCATACCGGGGTTGAACGACGACGATGCTCAACTGCACGCCGAATGTACGTGGATTCGAGAACATCTCGGACCTGATGTGCCGCTGCATTTCTCCGCATTCCATCCGGCGTGGAAAATGCAGGATGTGCCACCGACCCCTCATGAGACGTTGACTCGTGCGCGCGGAATCGCCCTTGACGAGGGGTTGCATTATCCGTATATCGGCAACGTACACGATCGTGCGGGAGATACGACTTACTGTCCGAACCCGGATTGCAGAGCGGTGCTGATTGAACGTGATTGGTATCGCATCATCGTTGATCGACTGAGCGGAACCGATGGATGCTGCCCGGAATGTGGCACTGCAATTGCCGGACGATGGTAGCTGATGGCCGCGTATGGGCGGGCTTGTCGGTTCACGCGAATATCTTGGAACCTATGACTTCCAATACCCTTCGTATGTCTACTTTGTTCCTGCGCACGTTGCGCGAAGACCCGGCGGACGCAGATGTTGATTCCGCCAAGCTGCTGCAGCGCGCCGGCTACATCCGCAAGGCCGCTCCCGGCATCTGGACCTGGCTGCCGCTCGGTCTGCGCGTGCTCAACAAGATCGAGGCCATCATCCGCGAAGAGATGGCCGGCATTGGTGCCCAGGAAGTGCACTTCCCGGCTCTGCTGCCGCGCGAGCCCTATGAGGCCACCCACCGCTGGGAGGAGTACGGCGACAACATCTTCCGTCTGAAGGACCGTCACCAGGCTGATTACCTGCTGGCTCCTACCCACGAGGAAATGTTCACCCTGCTGGTCAAGGACATGTACTCGTCCTACAAGGACCTGCCGGTGACCTTGTACCAGATTCAGACCAAGTACCGTGACGAGTTCCGCCCGCGCGCCGGCCTGATTCGCGGCCGTGAGTTCGTGATGAAGGACGCCTACTCCTTCAGCATCGACGAAGAAGGTCTGAAGAAGGCCTACTACGACGAGCGCGGTGCCTATGAGCGCGTTTTCCAGCGTCTCGATCTGAAGTATGTGCCGGTGTTCGCCATGTCCGGACCGATGGGCGGCTCCGCTTCCGAGGAGTTCCTGGCTCCGATGCCCATCGGCGAGGATACTTTCGCGCTCGCTCCTTCCGGCAAGGCCTGGAACGTCGAGGCGCTGCACACGCCGGAACTGCCGGAAATCGATGCTTCCAATACCCCGGCTGCCACCAAGGAAAGCACGCCGGATGCCAAGACCATCGACAAGATGATCGAGCGCGCCAACGCCGATCACCCGCGTGGAGATGGCCGTGCATGGGAGGCGTCCGACATCCTCAAGAACGTGGCCATCACCATCAAGCATGCCGAGGATGAGGACCACGATGAGCCGTGGCGTGAAGTGATCGTGGTCGGTGTTCCCGGCGATCGCACGGTGGATATGAAGCGTCTGGAAGCCCAGTTCGCCCCCGCCGAAATCGAAGAGGCCACCGAAGATGACCTCAAGCAGCATCCGGAACTGGTGCTCGGATACATCGGACCCATGGTGCTTGGCCCGCAGGCCGAGGCCGCCGGCGTGAAGCACCCGGCTCGTTACTTCGTGGACGCCCACGTGGTCAAGGGCTCTGCATGGTTCACCGGTGCCGATGAGCATGAGGTGGACTACTACAACCTGGTGTATGGTCGTGACTTCGAAGCCGACGGCGTGGTTGAGGCCGTTGAGGTTCGCCATGGCGATATGAGCCCGGACGGTTCCGGCCCGCTGAGCTTCGAACGCGGTGTGGAGATCGGCCAGGTCTTCCAGCTGGGTCTCAAGTACTCCAAGGCTCTGGACCTGAAGGTTCTGGACCAGAACGGCAAGGCTGTGCCGGTGTGGATGGGTTGCTACGGCATCGGTGTTTCCCGCGTGCTCGCCTGCATCGCCGAGACCCATCACGATGATGCCGGCCTGGCTTGGCCGAAGGTCATTGCCCCGGCTCAGGTGCATGTGGTGGCCACCGGTAAGGACGAAAAGGCCTTCGAAGGTGCCGAGAAGCTGGTCGAAGCACTGGAGGCTAAGGGCGTCGAGGTGATTTACGACGACCGCAAGAAGGTTTCCCCGGGCGTGAAGTTCAAGGATGCCGAGCTCATCGGTGTGCCGACCATCGCCGTGGTGGGCCGTGATTTCGTCAACGACGGCACGATTGAAATCCGTGACCGCAATGGCGAGAACAAGGTCGCCGTGCCTGCCGATCAGGCCGTCGAGACGTTGCTTGAGCGGCTGTAATAAGTTGTGAATCGCACGATTCGACATCGATAGCGCCACCCTGTGACACAGGGTGGCGTTTTTCGTTGCGCTGGTGATGGTGTTGGTGTTGGCGTTGGTGGTTGTGGATAACCGAAAGTTATCCACACGGCCTTAAACCCCGTCACAGTATCCACATTTGCCGGTTGCCCTTGTGCGGCGAGTGTCACGTATTGCACAGTGATCATACCGCCGATCACCTCGTTCGCAAGGATGCGCGGTTGATCGGTGGTCCAGACGTATACGCGCTTGTGGGCGCAACAGGAAAGGACTCATCATGGCAAACCAGCAAGCAGCAGTAACGGTAACCGGCTTTGTGGCCAGTGATTTGGTCAAAGGAGGCAAAGGCGACTTTACGGTGCTGACTTTCCGCATGGGCAGTACGCGCAGTCGGCTGAACCCGAATACCAGACAATGGGAGGAATTCGGTACCGCGTGGCTGACGGTCAAAGCGTTTCGATCCTTGGCCAATAATGCCTTGCAATCGATACGGCGAGGAGACCGGATTATCGTGGTCGGGGTATTGAACACTGAACAATGGAACACCGAACAAGGGGAGTTGCGCAGCAGGACCATTCTTGAAGCGACCAATATCGGTCATGATCTGACGTTCGGCACTACGAATCTCACAAAAACGCAGCGTGCCAATAGCGGAAACGCTTCGGGATCGGGGAATGCTGGCACTGGTGCTGCAGGTGCTGGCAATTCACCTTCAGGCGGAGGCGCTCAAGATCCCGCATCCGGTGTTGTTGCGGCATCGACGCCAACGCCGCCGGTCGAGCTCGGCGATGCCGGCGTGCAGTGTGAACCAAGTGGCTCGCAGCCGTTACCTGCCGATGTGGTTGACGGATCCGACCAGCTTGCCATGCAGCAATCCTATGCTGATGGTTTCACTGAGGAACCGGAGATGTGATGGCTGCTGTGTTGCGTGTGTTGGTGTGCGTGCATACACAACAGAAAAGCCTGCAGCGGCACGTGTATATGTACAGCTGCAGGCTGGATGCGAGGTGCTTATCTGATGGGCGGCATCGGGCGAGATGATATGCCTGGGACGCTTGCTTACCAGATGCGTACGCGGGCTTCGGGCGCGAGCCACATGGCGTCGCTCTCAGACACGTGGAAGGCGTCGTAGAACAGGTCTACGTTGCTGGCGATCCCGTTGGTGCGGAACTCGGCGGGGGAATGCGGGTCGATTTGCAGATACTGTTCGGCCAGCTCATCACGGTTCTTGGTGCGCCAGATGGAGGCATAGCTCAGGAAAAAGCGCTGCAGGCCGGTGAAGCCGTCCATTTCGGGAGCGGTGTCGAGCAGTTCCTTGATGGCAGCGGGGGAACCGTCCTCGTCGCCATTGCCGGTGATCGTGCCTGCGGCCTTGCCCAAGGCGAACGCGTAAGCCTTGAGCGCGATGTTGACGCCACCTAGGTCGCCGATGTTCTCGCCGATGGTCAGCGCGCCATTGACGTGTGGCGCCTTGCTCGGGTCGTCGGCATACTTTTCGACCAGTTGCCGCGGTACGAAGCCGTTGTATTGCTCGATGAGCGCCTTGGTGCGTTCCTCGAAGTTCTTGCGGTCCTCGTCCGTCCACCAGTTGTTGAGTTTGCCGTCACCGTCGTACTGTGAGCCTTGATCGTCGAAACCGTGGCCGATTTCGTGGCCGATCACCGCGCCGATGCCGCCGTAGTTGGCTGCGTCCTCGGCTTCTGGATCGAAGAACGGAGGTTGCAGGATGGCGGCCGGGAACACTATGACGTTCATGCTCGGCTCGTAGTAAGCGTTCACGGTCTGCGGGTTCATCAGCCATTCGTCCTTGTCGGCGGGCTTGCCCACCTTGGCCAGCTGATAACCGGTTTCGTACAGATTCGCGGCTTTGGCGTTCTCGGCGAGCAGAGCGTCTGCGGAGACGCTCAATGCCGAGTAATCGCGCCAGTGGTTGGTGTAGCCGATCTTCGGCGTGAACTTGGAGAGTTTCTCCAACGCCTTGGCCTTGGTGGTCTCCCCCAGCCAGTCGGAGTTGGCGATGGAGACGCGGTATGCGTCGATAAGGTTGGCCACCAACTGCTCCATGCGTTGCTTCGCGCTCTCCGGGAAGTGGCGACGCACGTACTCGCGGCCCACATCCTCACCGCACACGCCGTTAACCAAGCTCACCGCACGCTTCCAGCGATCGCGCTGCTTTTTGGCACCGGAAAGCACCTTGCCGAAGAAGTCGAAGTTGGTGGTGTCGAATGCGCGCGACAGCATGCTTGCGAAACCCACGATCATATGTACGCGAGCCCACAGCTTGATATCGGCCAGGTCGGCTTCGGCCCAGAAACGATCGAGTCCGGTCAGGAAGCTGGGCTCATGCACGATGGTGTGGTCAAAAATGGACCGGAAATCGATGGGCTGAGCTTTGGCCGCTGCGGTTGCGTCATAGGCGCACTGCCATGCGTCAATCCAAGAGACGAGGTCGAAATGCTGCAAAGTGGCAGTCAAATCGGCGAAATCAGTGGGGTTGTAGGTCTTCACCGAATCGCGCGTGGCTACATTGTCCCAATGGTTGGCGGCGATTCGGGTTTCCACGTCAAGGAAGTGGCGGGCCATGGCCAGCGCCGCTTCGCTTGGTACTGCGGATGACGTCTTGGCAGTGGCCTCGGTGCCGGCTGCGGTGTCGGGATCGCTGGCGTCATTGTCGTCGATTTCAGCGGCTGGCGCGTATCCGGCATTCACCAATTGGGTGGCCACCATCATTACATATGCTTCACGCACGGGAGCATAGTGATCTTCTCGATAGTAAGCCTCGTCCGGCAACATCAGGCCGGACTGTTCGATGTGGGTGATGTTGAGGTCCGGGTTGCCCGGGTCGCCGTATACGGCTAGTCCGAACAGGTCAGGTCCGCCGGCGGGGTTGATGGTGCCCAACACTCGCGTTAGGGCCGGCTTGTCGATGGCTGAATCGATGAGATCGAGCTCATCGCGAATGGGGTCCAGGCCAGCGGCTTCGATGGCGTCGGTATTGAGGAAGGAGCGGTACAGGGCCTGCGACTTGGTGGCTGGGCAATCCTCGTCTTCAAGGATCTCACGCGCCTGGTTCTCGGCGTTCTCGGCGAGTTTGTCGAAGGAGCCGTATCGCGAACGGTCGTCCGGCAGTCGATAGGTGTCAATCCAAGGGCCATTGACGTAGCGGAACAGATCGTTGTTCGGCTTGATGGTGGAGGAGAACGAAGTCGGGTCGATGCCCGGCTTCAGTGTTTCGTTGGTGTTGTTCATGCCCCCAGCCTAATGCCGGCGGGGGAGAAGCAGCGGCGGATTGGTCGGCTGTGAGCTGATTTTCCGGTATGGCATGCAATGATTATTAGACGGTATGTCCATTTTTGTTCATGGTGCGAATTGGTCAAAGTGTCTAAAATGCGAAGAGGCTGTGTAAGCGGTCATACGAACGTAAGGAGCGAATGATGAGTGAGCCGAACGATAGCGCGAACAATGGGCAGAATCAGCAGCCGCAGTATGGTGCCTATGACGCCAATCATGGCGGTCAATACCCTCCTCAATATGGCAATGGTCAGTCTGGGACGGCCGGGCAATACGCCGGTCAATCCGGTTCGCAGCCTCAGCAGAACGGATATGGGCAACCCTATTACGGCCCCTACGCCACCAACCCGAACGGACAGCCGTTTAACCCCTATGGGCAATCATATGGCCAAGGTGCTCAGAATGCTTCGTATGATCAGCAGGGTCGATTCGGTCAACAGCCTGGCTGGTATTCAGGCGATTTCAACCCATTCCGTCTTATTGAGGAATGGCTGCCGCAACGGGCTAAAAACACCATTCGCGTGGTGTATGGCGTAGTGGGTGTCGCCGCCATCGCATTGGGATTGGCATTGTTGCTCGTGCCGTCCAAAACATTGGCTCTGGCCGCATTGCTGCTTGGCGTATACTTCGTGATCTCGGGCGTGGTGCGTATCGTAAGCGCTCTGGTGGAGCGGGGCTTACCGGGCGGATGGCGTGTGCTGGATGTGCTGGTCGGTATTTTGCTGACCTTCGGCGGCGTGGTCGTCGTACGAAACTATGGTCTTACCGGCCAGACGCTGGCTCTGCTTGTCACCCTGATGGTGGGATTCGGCTGGATGATGGAAGGCGTGATGGCTCTGGTGGAATCATGGCGCATCCCGAACTCCGGCTGGGCGGTCGCTTATGCGATCATCTCGATTGTCGCCGGCTTCGTGGTGCTGATGAGCCCGCTGAGCTCTACCGTATTCATGGTGATCTTCGGAGGATGCGCCATGGTGGTGATGGGCGTCACCGCTGTGGTGCGCGCGTTCACCTTCGGCAAGCCGCGCAAGTAGGGCGCTGTGAGTAGGCTGGCAGGCATGATCGAATTGAAAACCCCTCGTGAAATCGAGGAAATGAAGCCTGCCGGCCGCTTTGTCGCCGGAATTCTCAAGGAACTGCAGGAAACCACCAAGGTGGGTACCAATCTGCTGGAAATCGACGAATTCGTCCACAAGAAGATCGTGGACCGTAAGGGCGCGGAATCCTGCTACGTGGACTACGCGCCGGACTTCGGCACCGGTCCGTTCGCCCATTACATCTGCACTTCGGTCAATGACGCCGTACTGCACGGCGTCCCGTATGATTACAGTCTGAAGGACGGCGATCTGGTGTCCCTTGATCTTGCGATCTCCGTGGACGGTTGGGTTGCGGACTCCGCGGTGAGCTTCGTGGTCGGCAAGGATCCCGATCCGGAAGACCTGCGACTCATCAAGTGCACTGAAGAGGCGCTTGCCGCCGCTATCGACGTGGCCAAGCCGGGCAACCGTCTGGGGGATATTTCCTCCACCATCGGTGACATCGCCCGCGAATACGGCTATCCAATCAACTTGGAGTTCGGCGGTCATGGCGTGGGCCATATCATGCATGGCGATCCGCATGTGCCGAACGATGGTCGTGCCCATCACGGTTACAAGCTGCGTGAGGGTCTGGTCATCGCCATCGAGCCGTGGTTCCTCAAGACCACGGACGAGATCTATCAGGATCAGAAGGACGGTTGGACCCTGCGCTCCTCCGACGGTTCGCGCGGTGCTCATTCCGAACATACCATCGCCATCACGGAGAACGGCCCGATCATCTTCACCGATCGCACCAACCTGTGATTGCCTAAGCGTCCCCGTGACGCAATCACATTCCACGGTGTAATAATCCCTCCACGGTGTGCTGATTCCCCACGGTGTGGTCTTTCTCGCATGGTGCAGCAATTGAAAATGGCTTAATTCCGCGGTTCTGGCGGAATGGCATGGGTCATGGTTGATGTTTGCCGCGCCGTGGGGAAGTTGCTGCGCCGTGGGGTGCTTTTGTTGGTGCAGGCGTGCGGGACCGGTGTGGTGATGCACGTTTTTTGAGACGGCGACTTGCACTGAAACACGCGTGCCATATAGTGAGCCATACTTTTGAGCCGGACGGTCAGTCCGTCGGCATCGGCCCGTATCTAAGGGGAGCAACAAGTATGGCAACAGCCCAGCTGAATGTAGATGACAGCAAATATACTCTGCCTGTAGTCAAGGCAACCGCGGGCGCAGATGGTATTGTCGTCTCGAAACTGCGCAACGATGGCTGGGTGACGCTTGACCCAGGATTCCTGACCACTGCGCAGTGCGAATCGAAAATCACCTATATCGACGGCAAGCATTCCATTCTGCGCTACCGTGGTTATCCCATCGAGCAGTTGTGCGATCAATCCGATTTTCTTGAGGTCGCATGGTTGCTGCGCCACGGCGAATTGCCGAACAAAGAGCAGTATGAGCGATTCGTTTCTGATATCAACCATCGCACGATGGTGGGTGAGGATTTCCGTACGTTCATGGGTTCCTTCCCTCGTACTGCACATCCGATGAGCGTGCTGGCCTCTGCCATCAACGCGCTGGCCACGTTCTATCCAGACACTACGGATATCACCGATTCCGATCAGTTGGATGAAGCCGCGGTGATCATCATGGCCAAGGTGCGTACCATCGTCTCCTACATCTTCCGTCGTCGTCGTGATGAGCCTATGCTGTATCCGGATTACGCTCGCGGCTACGTGGATGATTTCCTGCGCATGTGCTTCGCCGTGCCGTACGAGCCGTTTGAATCCGATCCCTTGTATGTGCATGCTCTTGGCCGACTGCTCATTATTCATGCCGATCATGAGCAGAATTGTTCGACTTCGGTGGTGCGTATCGCTGGATCCGCGCACGCCAACCTGTATTCCGCGGTGGCGGCTGGTGTCAATGCCCTTTCCGGGCCGTTGCACGGCGGTGCGAACGAGGCTGTGCTTCGCCAGCTCAAGGCGATTCGCGATTCCGGCAAGTCGGTGCGCGACTTTGTTGCCGAGGCCAAGGCGAGCGGACAGAAAATCTCCGGCTTGGGGCACCGCGTGTACAAGTCTTACGATCCGCGTGCGGCCATCGCCAAGCAGTACCTGGAGAAGATCATGGAGCGTGAGGATACGTCCAAGCTGCCGGCCGACGAGCGTGCGCTGTTCGATGTAGCCACCGAGCTGGAGGATATTGCCCTGCACGACGAGTACTTTGTCTCACGCAATCTTTACCCGAATGTGGACTTCTATACGGGTCTTATTTATCGCGCCATCGGCTTTGATCCTGCTATGTTCACCACGCTGTTCGCGCTGGGGCGTATCCCGGGATGGATTGCCCAGTATCGCGAGATGCTTGCCGATCCGAACACCAAAATCGGCCGCCCGCGTCAGGTGTACACCGGTGAGACCGAGCGTGACTATGTGCCGCTTGAGGAGCGTTGATTGTCTTCTCTTGTGATCTGATGTTTGGTTTGAGGCCAGTTTGATATTGATCTGATATTGGTCCGATATGCGAGCGTTATTTGCTCAGTATGCAGTACTTTGCGTATGAGACCTCGATTCACTTGAGGATTTGCCCTGCTGAGTGGTTGTTCTGCGAGGCAAACTTTCGGACGAATCGTGAACATGGGTCTGCAAGAAGGCTTATTGGTTATTGGAGCGACCCAACTGTTGAGTCGATGATCTGCTTCACTGGGCATATGCCAGGCAGAGCACATCCTCGGCTGACATGAGAAAACGCCTCACTGGAATACCGGTGAGGCGTTTTCTCATATACGTGGCCGATGGCATCGGTCGTTATGCCGAGCCGTGGGACGGAGAGTCCGGTGGACTCTGGGAGCAGCCGTGCTGCTACGGCTTCATAAGATCAGTTCTTGTGAAGCTTCTCGTTGAGTTCAATACCTATCTTGCGATAACGGGCTTCGATACGGCCGCTGACCGAGTTGCGGATGAACAGGATGTTGTTCTTGCCGGACAGGTCAGCGCCCTTGACCACTTCGAGCGGCTCTCCCGCGGCGGCCTTGGCTTTGTCCCAGATGGTGATCTTGGTGCCGGCGGTGATGTACAGTCCGGCTTCGACGGTGCAGTTGTCGCCCAGGGAGATGCCGATGCCGGCATTGGCTCCAAGCAGGGAATGCTCGCCGATGGAATTACGGAGTTTGCCGCCGCCGGACAGGGTGCCCATGATGGAAGAGCCGCCGCCGATGTCGGAGCCGTTGCCGACCACCACGCCTTGGGAGACGCGGCCTTCGACCATGGAGACTCCCAATGTGCCGGCGTTGAAGTTCACGAATCCGGCATGCATGACGGTGGTGCCTTCAGACAGGTAAGCGCCCAGTCGCACGCGGTCGGCGTCGCCGATGCGCACTCCGGTAGGCACCACATAGTCGATCATGCGCGGGAACTTGTCCACGCCGAATACGTTCACGGTGGCGGCGGGAGCTGCGGCGGGCAGACCCACCTGAGTGGCGAAGGCCTGGGCCGCGTCTGTGGCGGCACGCTCCACGTCAGCCTTACGCAGGGCGAAGTCTTCGACTGCGAACGGGCCGTAGTTGGTCCACACTACGTTGTTGAGCTGAGCGAAGATGCCTTCGAGATTCAGGGTGTTTGGCTTGGCCAGACGCATGCTCAGCAAGTGGAGCTTGAGATAGGCCTCTTCGGCGCTGGCGATTGGTTCGTCCAGCTGGCTGATGGTGAACACCGGAATGCGGCGAACGCCTCGGGCGTCTGCTTCCGCAGTGGCCAGAGTGCCGAAGTTATGATTCGGACGGTCAACCTCGGCAGGTGCTGGCCCTAAGGACAGTTCCGGGTACCAGACGTCCAAGGTGTTACCGGCCGCGTCAATGCTGGCCAAGCCCCAGCCCCATGCGGTACGCGCTTCGCTCATGCTTGTTCCTCCATTGTTTGACTGTGTGCCATGAGTGGCGATGCATCCACCTTAGCCGTAAAAGCTGGCATTCGGGGCGTGAATGCTCAGGAATGGCTTGTTTTCGTGGAGCTCGGTAAAAATTTACCGCCTTGCGTGAGCGATGGAAGGATGTACGTAACGCGTTTGTCTGTGGGATATGCGGGAGACCATGCCGGCAAGGAGGCACATATGATTGCGACGATGTTGATCGACGTTGCCAGGAGACTGTCAATGCTGCTGTTGCTGCTGTTGACGTCGCTGGCCGGATTGAGGCGAGTAGGCGGCCGCCATGCGCGTTCCAGCCTCATACAGCCTGTGCTTGAGCGAATCGGGTTCAAGAATCGTTACACGCCCATCCCACGAATATTGCAGAGCCCACCAGAACACTGCTCGTTCGGGGGAATCTACCGTCACTTCATACTGCCCGTTGCCGGTACCCGGTGTGATTTGCGGATCGTCAAACCATTCGAACACGTTATTGAGCATGGATTCGCCTCGCACGAGCATGCGGATGCGTATCGGCTCATCTGCTACCGGATAGGGGCGATGCCGCATGAAGTTCACTGCGTCGAAGCCTTGAGGTGCGGGTTGCTCCAATGGCACGCTACCGTGCAGGCCTTTGGCGCTCACATTGGTGATGCGGTTAACTACGAAAATGCGCAGATGATCCTCGCCATGCAGATGGCAGATAAGGTAGTAGCGGCCGTTCTTGTACACCATCTGGTACGGATCCGCAGTGTATGTGCTGCCCGTGCCGGTCCTGCTCTTATGGGGGATCAATGTGCCGTCCGGCCCGTAGTCGCGATATTGGAAGGTGACGCCGTGCCCATCCTCGATGGCTTGGTTGAGCTGATCGATGGTGGAAAGGAATTCGCCGTTGATATGCGTGTAGGTGGCAACGTGGTCGAGATAGTTGATACCGTCGCCGGCTGAACCGGACAGTTCACGCAATTTGCCGACCAGATCGTCCATGGCGTCCACGCTGATACGCGAAAGTGTCAGGCTGTCGGCCAAGAGTCGCATTTCGGCTGCTGAGAGGAACGCCTCCATATACCATCCAGGTTGTGGTTCGGCGCATTCTATGCCGATAAGGTCCTCTTCGGTCAGATGTCCGATGCGGCGGCCGAGGAACTGGGCGGTGGTCAGGCGCTTGAGCTGGTTCCGCACGGTTTTTTCACTCGGCAGATCGGCTTCGTCATAGCGGTGCATCTGCGCCAGACGATCGAGAATCTGACGTACGGTCAGGCCATGACCAAAATAGCTGTAACGCCATAGCACTTCGAAAATATCCAGTGCGGCATTACCCGCGTACGCTTTTCGTTTCGGTCGATCGTCTGTGCTCATGGTTTAAGGCTACCGCGTGATTCATCTAGGATGGAAACATTGGGTAAGGATGATGCGCCGCGATTATGCGCTGGAAACGGCTTGTCGGGGAAGGGATGCGTCGATGGTTATGGGATATGGCGTATTTGGCCATGTATCTGGCGATGATGATGCATCCGATGATGCGCACGATGGCGTCGGCGCCGTTCGAGCCAAGTCACGTCGATGGAACCGGCGATCTCGCCAATATGATGACGACGCCGTTGACGTTGTCGATGATTGTGATGATATCGACGTGCAGGACGTGAATGAGGATGATCTGGATTCGGCTTCTTGGGGCGATGAGCCGGTATCCGGCTGGGGATATGCGCCAGTCGAGCAGGATCCATGGTCGGATGCGCTTCAAAGCGGCAAGATGTCTGGACGTAGCGCGTTGTCGGGGAATCATGTGACGGCGGGGGACGTGATACCGTTCGCTGCATTGCGTACTGATGTCACGACGTCGGTGTCACGTGCCGTATTGGACCGCGCGCGTGGCATTATGCGGCAAGCTGACACGATGTTCGTCAAACCCCAATACGAGGCTGATTCGCATACCGGTTACGCTGATCTTTCCGCGTTGGTGCGTGGCACCACCAGTCCTTCGAGCCGTTACCGCACTGCGGTGCAGATTGATATGGAGACCGGAGAAGTAAGCGGCGGGACATGTACTTGTCCCGCGTACGGTCGCGGATACGGCATGTGCAAGCATATGGCGGCGCTTGCCTTGGAGTTCTGCGACGAACCGCAACGATTCGAAGGATACGGGGCCGGTGCGGTTCGACCCTCGCGGTCGTTGCTCGCGTATATGGAACGAGTCGATAAGCAGGAAAGTCAGCGCAAATCCGCCCGGCGCCGTGCTGTGATGAGTCGAATCGGCGATCAGAACGCCGGCAGGGACCAGCGGAAATTGCGGTCCGGCAGAAGGCGCGGTGGCCGTCCTGACGATCGTGACGGGTATAACGGGCCCAACGACACGGTCGGTACCGGTCAGGTATGGCTTAAGCCCACGTTGAGTTTTCTGGACGGAGTTTGGAGTGTCGAGTTTCGCATCGGATCGGATGCGGTCGGCGCTGATTACGTGCTGAAATCAATTCCGCGATTCATTGACGTCATGGCGCACAACGAATACGAGGAATACGGACGCAAACTCGCTTTCACACATGTGCCGGACATGCTGGATTCCGGTTCTCGCCCGTTGCTCGGCTTTCTTCAATCCGCAATCGGCATACGTCGTGCAGCTGAACAGCAGGACCGTTATTACGGACATATCGCCATTGACCGACGACTGACGTTATCTGCTTCGGAAGTCGCACGGCTACTCTCGCTGCGCGTGGGATTCGGCGTGCAACTGGTCCTGGACTCATGGTTCGCCGGTCAGCCGGCATTCGTGCCAGTGGATGAGGGCGAGCCTGAGCTGAGTTTGCACCTGCGACGCCGTGATCTCACCATGCATGGAGCTGATATCGGCTACATGTTGCATGGGGAACCTCCGATCTCAACCGTTGTCGAGGGAGAGCGGGAGACATGGCTGTTGCTGGCATCTGACAATCCGACGCAGTACATGTCTGCAATGATGGCGGGATCCCAGCGCATCAGTGCTGCGGGTTGCCGTTTCGTGCGTTGCCCGAAACGATTGCAGCCATTGCACGGTCTTCTGGAGGAACTGTTCCGAACCGGCGGGCGGGACCAGGTCATCGGAGCGGAAGACATTGCTTTGTTCGCCCGTACCTTGCTGCCGCGATTGGTGGAGGCCGGGCTGCTGGAGGCGGGGGAAATCCCTCGTGAATTGGCCGAGCTCAGCCCTGCCGAATGCGTACCGTCCTTCTACCTGGATCGGGATGAGCATGGCGTGCAGTGTGAAGTCAAAGCGCGTTATGGCAATGCCCTTGTACCGTTGCTGCCGGGAGGAGCAGCCATGTCCGTGCAAGGTACAGCCGAGACGGCACATGACTTTGGAGGCACCGCCGTCATCGGACGTGATTTCGATACCGAGCATCTGGCACTTGATGTTGTACGGGAATATTTCACATTGCCTGGTGAACAGATCTCCGCCGATACGCATAGTCCCCGTAACGCAGCACAGGCGCGGGGAAGACGGCAGCGCGTCGGCGGCGGCATACGCGGGGTTGCCGGCAATGGTGCTGCCATCATCGACAAGGATGACACACATCGGATTGTCCGTCTGTTTGACGAGGGACTGTCCTCCTTGCGGGAAATGGGCGAAGTATTCACTACGCCGGCTTTTGACCGTCTTGTCGCTCCGAAAGCGCCTACGGTCAAGGTCGGATTGTCCGTACGGGGCAATCTGGTGGAAATATCGCCCATTGCCGATGAAGTGCCTCCGGACGAAGTCGGCTCTTTGCTTGCCTCCTATCGAAGACGGCAGCGTTACCACCAGCTGAAGGATGGTACGCTCGTCGCCTTGAGCGGAGCGCAGCTCAACACCTTGGACGCGCTGGCCCGTGATCTTGATCTGAGCGAAGACGATCTCAACGCCGGTGTTATCGAACTGCCTGGCGGACAAGCGTTTCTGCTGGATGGCGAACTGCCGGATGACGGCAGCGACGTGGTCAAGGATGCCTCATTCGTGGACTACATCGACGACATGAAGGTTATCGACCCGACATCCTATGTGGTGCCCGAATCGCTTCAGCCTATTTTGCGCCCATACCAGCAGGAAGGATTCCGATGGCTCAGCACCTTGTGCGACAAAGGCTTCGGCGGCATTCTGGCCGACGAGATGGGACTGGGCAAATCGGTGCAGCTCATAGCGTTGCTGCTTGCTCGATATGAGCATATGCGCGGCAGTGATGCCGTCCCTCCGTCATTGATCGTCTGCCCGGCATCTCTGGTATATAACTGGGCGGCGGAATTCGCCAAATTCGCGCCCGCACTCAACGCGGTAGTCGTCTCCGGCAGCAAATCCGAACGCCGCATGGCCATCGGACGTGCCTTCCAGACAAGCGAACCCACCGTACTCATCACCTCGTATGACTTGTTGCGCCGAGATGTCGACGAATACGTGCGGCAAACCGCCGGCACAACCGGCGACCAGGCGACCGAACTGCCCGGATTCCTGATTATGGCCTTGGATGAGGCGCAATACATCAAAAACCATACGACGAAAATCGCCAAAGCGGTCAAATCGGTACCATCCAAACATCGGTTCGCGTTGACCGGAACACCAATCGAAAACCGGCTTTCCGAGCTGTGGAGCATATTCGACTTTCTGATGCCGGGATTGCTGGGATCTTACAAGCGGTTCCACGAGCGTTACGAGCTGCCCATCGCCAACGGACGTGCGGCGGACTCCTCAACGCCGGAAGGCAATGCCGCAGCTCAAGTCAATCCTGAGTCGGCCCGTGTGGCCCACAAGCTGCAGTCCTTGGTGGGCGTGTTCATCAAGCGCAGACTCAAGTCTCAAGTGCTTACGGATTTGCCGGACAAACTGGAAACCATATTGACCGTCCGGCTTGAGGGAGAGCAACGCAAGCTGTACGCCGCTCATGAGCAGCGGTTGCGTATGCAATTGGAACATAGTGACCAATCCGATTTCAACACCTCGAAAATTCGTATTCTCGCGGAATTGACGAAGCTACGGCAAATATGCTGCGATCCGAGATTGTTGTACGCGAATGCCAAAGACCAATCGGCCAAGCTCGCCGCCATTGCCGAACTGGTGGAAACCTGCGCGGACGAAGGCAAGAAAGCACTGGTATTCTCCCAATTCACCAGCTTCCTCGCGCTGATCGCCGAACGTCTTGACTCGATGGGGCTGAGCTATTACACCATTACCGGGTCCACGGCGAAGAAACGCCGTCTTGAACTGGTCGATCAGTTCAACGATGATGCAACTCCGGCTTTCCTCATCTCATTGAAGGCCGGCAACACCGGACTGAATCTGACCGGTGCCAGTGTGGTCATCCATGCCGACCCGTGGTGGAATGCGGCTGCGCAGAATCAGGCCACGGATCGTGCGCATCGCATCGGCCAGACGCAGAATGTCAACGTATACCAAGTGGTGGCCAAAGACACCATCGAAGAGCGCATCCTTGAACTGCAGCACACCAAAAGCGAGCTGGCCCGTCAGTTCACCGACGCTTCGTTGCTCGTCGGCGGCCGTGACGGTGAGACGGACGATACCCTTGCCGGGCAGACGCCGGTTTCCATCGCTACGCTTACCAGGGATGATCTACTGGGTCTGTTGGGATAAATCCCCCAAGAGCATATTCCAACCGGATGATCCCTTGGAATATGCTCTTTTTCGGGTTCGGGGCCTTTGGAGCGGGAGGCAAGGCCAAGTCCTGTTTTCAAAGGCTCATATGCCTGAATTATGCGCGGCCATTGATGAATGTGGATGAACGTGCGCGCACAGTTCAGAGAATCTGTTCCATGCCGATACGGTACGGGGTCAGCCCCATGTGCTCGTAGAAGGCCTGGGCGCTGGGATTGCAGGACCATACGTTCAATGTCACGTTGTAGCAGCCGGATCGACGGGCGAAATCCAGCACATACCGGTACAACGCGGAACCCACATGCAGACCGCGTGCGCGTTCGTCCACGCACAGATCATCGATGTACAGGGTCCTGATATCCGTAAGCACATGACTGCCGGGATGCTGCTGGAATATGCAGAACGCATACCCCACAAGCGTTCCCTCATCGTTGAACGCGGCGAACACCGGCGTCTCATCATCGGCAAGAATGCCGACAAGCTCATCGTCGGTATATTTCTTCGCACCGGCTTTGAACAAATCCGGACGCCCCTGATGATGCACCTGCGCCACCTGATACAGCAGATCATCGATGCGAGAAATATCGGCCGCATTGGCGCGGCGAATCGTCAAGGCCGGAACCTTCGCTGCCGTGGCAGCATCCATTGCTTTATCCGTTGTCATGTCTTCAGTCATATCACCTCAGGGGTTGCTGCATCCCGTGCTTCTCGTCCTGCTGTCCATGCTATTGGCGGCTATTGGCATGTCGCCGCACGAATGGCGGCTACTGCTCGAACGGGAACTTCAGATCCCAGCGGTCACGAATCGCATCCATAAGCTCCATGATGCGCAACGTATCCGCATGCGGCATGGCCGTACACTCAATGCTCCCGTCCAGCAATGCCGAGGCTGCGTCTGCAACCTCATATTCGTAGCCGGTCAGCTGGGCCGGGGCCTCAATGCGGCGAACCAGCTTATGGTCATTGTCATACACGTCAATGGCTTGCGGATTGTTGATGTTGGTGACCACCAGATATCCTTCGGTGCCCCATACGTAACCGCCACGGTCAGATGTGACCAGCATCGAACTGACGGATACGGCCATCGTGCCGTCGTCATAGTACAGCGTAGTGGAATTATGCGCGTCCACGCCGGTCTGCGGCCACGGCGACATCGACGTCTCGAAATGATCGATCGTGCGACCATGATCGGCTCCGATCGCCATGTCGAGGAAATTCAACGGGTAGACGCCCACATCCAGCAGCGCACCTCCGGCGCATTCCGGATCGGTCATACGGGCCTTGTCGGAAACCGGGTAGCACAGATTGGCGCTCGCTGCCTTGGCTGCGCCGATCTCGCCGGATGCGATAACGTCATTGATCAACGTACGGCTGGGCATGTATCGCGTCCAGATCGCTTCCGTGCACAGCATACCGGTCTCCTCGGCCACGGCAAGCATCGCGCGAGCCTGTTCGGCGTTCGCTGTGAACGACTTCTCCACAAGCACGTTCTTGCCGGCGCGCATGCACAACTCGGCTTGCTTGGCATGCAGGCTATGTGGGGTGGCGATATAGACGAGGTCCACATCCGGATCCGCCGCCAATTCCTCGTACGAGCCGTATGCCTTGTCAAGATGCCATTGGTCGGCGAACGCCTGCGCGCGATCTGAGTCGCGTGCCGCCACCGCATATGGATGAATCCATGATGCGTAACGCGGGTCCGACGCCATTCGGCCCAATGTATCCGCCATGGTATGTGCGATGCGGCCCGCGCCCAAAATGGCGACGTTGACCTTGGCCTGCCCGCTTTCGACCAGTGCTCGGTTGCCGTTCAGTCTGCTCATATGCTCCTCCTTGAACAAGAGATGATGCCGGATGCTGTCATTGCTGGTTCATTCGTTGAACTATAAGCGATTATAGGGGAGGATCGGAATGGTGACGGGATGGCGGCGGCGCGATCGCGGCGCGATTGCGGCACAATGGTAGGGCTGGTGGACGGTCTGGGCCGGAGACGTGGACGGTTGCGCTCGAATGGCCATGTCCGGTCATGTCCCAACGGCCGGATAGAACCGAGGTATGGAAAATGAAGCCGTGCAGCAGCCCGCGTCTCTGGTGACGTCCCCGACAACGCCGTCCCCGGTCATGTCGCGCAGGGCGCGTGAAATTAACCCGTTCCGAGCGATGGTGTTCGGCGAGAAGGCGGACACGATGATCGCCCACGGTATCGACGTCATCAAGCTCAGTCTCGGCGAGCCCGACTTTGGAGCGCCGCCCGCCGTACGTGACGCGATGCGCGAGCAGTATGACGGCCGCGCGTTGCCATATACCGCCGCCATGGGGTTGCCTGAACTGCGGCAGGCCATCGCCGACTTTTACCGTGACCGGCATGATCTTGATATCGATCCCAAGCGCATCTGCGTAACCGCCGGCGGTTCCGCGGCGTTACTGCTGGCTACCGCTCTGACGGTTGACCCCGGTGATGACGTTATCGTCGCTGATCCTTCCTACCCGTGCAATCGTGAGCTTGTCCGCTCGTTCGAGGGTAACGTTATCGATGTGCCTACTTCGGCGGCCACGCGCTTCCACCTGAACGCCGACCTGTGCCGTGAATACTGGACCGATCGCACCAAAGCCGTGATGATCACGTCTCCCTCGAACCCGACCGGCACCACCATCGACTTCAACGTGCTGAAGGACGTTACTGCATTCGCCGCCGAGCATGGGGCATGGCGAATCGTGGACGAAACCTATCTGGACTTGGCGGATCGCGAACCGGATGGCACCGAAGTCAAGTCCGTGCTCGCCTGTGATCCGGGTGCCATTGTGTGCAACAGTTTCTCGAAGTTCTTCGGCATGACCGGATGGCGTCTCGGTTGGGCTATTCTGCCGGACGACGCCACCGTGCTTGAGGCGGTGGATGATCTTGCCACCAACTATTACCTGTGCGCCCATACGCCTACGCAGCATGCGGCACTCGCGTGTTTCACCCCCGAAAGCCTGGCCGAATGCGAGGCGCGTCGTCAGGAGCTGCTGGCCCGCCGGCGCATTGTGATCGATGGTCTCAAGCGCATCGGCTTGCCGGTGGAAGTGGAGCCCAACGGTGCGTTCTACGCCTACTTCAACATCTCCCGCACCGGCTCGGATGCCTGGACGTTCTGTGAACGTGCATTGGAGGAGACCCATGTGGCGTTGACTCCGGGGCGTGATTTTGGTGCCGCCACCGCGAATACGCATGTGCGTCTGAGCTACGCTGCCTCGCGTGAGGCGCTGAGCGAAGGGCTGGAACGGCTCGGCAAGTTCGTGGCGACGCTGGAAAGCTGACAATAGCCGAACATAAGACGCCGGTAGAGCGGACTGGATTCGGACTGGATTCGTCTTCGGTCACTTGAGGGGTCTGGGAGTCTGAGGAATCGGAAGAGTCTTCAGGGGCTATAGGGAAAAAGGGATTACAACAAGAAATGGTCAATTTGCGTTCGCATACCACGCGCCTCGGCGTGCTTGATATCGGCTCCAACACCATCCACATGCTGATTGTGGATGCCGCTCCCGGTGCACGACCCGATCCGGAAGCCAGCACGAAATCCACCGTGCGCCTGATGAAGTATCTCAAGGACGATGGCTCGATCAAGAAGGCTGGCGTCGAGGCGATTCTCGCCGCTGTGGACCAGTGCATGAAGCTTGCTGAAGAATACGAAATCACCCAGTTGTTGGCCATGGCTACATCCGCGCTTCGCGAGGCGCCCAACGGCAACAAGGTGATTCATAAGATTGAGGAGCGGATCGGCCAAGGCGTGACTGTGCTGTCCGGTACGGACGAGGCTCGTTTGACCTTCCTCGCCGCCCGCCGTTGGTATGGCTGGGATGCCGGACGTCTGCTCGTGTTGGATATCGGCGGAGGATCGTTGGAAGTGGCGATGGGATCCGATGAGGAGCCGACTGTGGCGTTGTCCGTTCCGGCCGGTGCCGGACGAGTGACTACCGAATTCCTGCCCTCAGGCACCGCCACGCCCGAGGAACTTGAGGAAGTGCGCAAGAATGTGCGCAAGGTTCTGGAACCGATGGTCAAGGTGTTCCCGCAGTCCAAGCATCCCAACCATGCGGTCGGTACCTCCAAGACATTCCGTTCTCTGGCTCGACTGTGCGGCGCCGTGATCCGTCAGCCCGGTCGTGAAGATACGTGGATTATGACTCGTGAACAGTTGGAGGATTGGATCCCTCGTTTGGCTGCGATTGCGCCTGAACAGCGTGTGGCGTTGCCGGGCATCACGCCTGAACGCACGATGCAGATCGTGGGCGGTGGCGTAGTGGCTGACGAAATCATGAAGGCCCTGAATATTCAGGAAGTCGAAATCTGTCCGTGGGCGTTGCGCGAAGGTGCCATTCTTCGCTGGCTTGATCAGTTCGGCCGCACCCGGTTGGGATTCTGACGCACGCGCCAACTTGGCGATGATGCGCGGTGTTGCGCGGCGCTGGGCAGTGTGGCGCGGCGCAACGCGGTGTCGCGGCTGTCTGAGCTATTGCGCTATTGCATGACATCCACGGTGACCAGCAACGCCGCGTGGTCGGAGCCGTCCACCTTCACCACTTTGCATTGGCCGGCCCGCATGCCCTGATCGAGCACCACATGGTCGATACCGGCGAACATCGGTACCCCCGAGCGGTTTGTGGGCCAGGAGAAGGTAAAACCATGCCCCGAGGTGCGGGTGGCGTCCAGGAACCGATTGCCGAGAAAATCACGGAACGGCGTGTGATCATACGTGGCGTTGAAATCACCCATAAAAATATAGCGGGTATCGGTATTCGCGCGCATCAGACCCAATTCATCCAGCGAGCGTTTCCATTGCCTCCAATAGCCGGGCACCGGGGCCGTGGTGTGCACCGAAACGAAGCGAATCTGGTTGCCGCCCAAATCTATGGTGCCGCCGGGCATGAATGAGGCGCTGGAATTCACATCGTCATCCTTCGGGTCGGCCAGGGGAGTGGCTGACCACAAGCCGTTGCCGTACACGCCGTCCGACGAGGATATCTGCGAGTAGGGCAGGTAGTGTTCGATGCCTGCCTTGTGGAGTCGTTTGACGAAATCATCCGTCGTCTCCTGCAGAGCCAGCACCTCTACGCGCTGATCGCTGACCAGATCCACAATGGCCTGAGGATCGGCCTGTCCTTTGTACACGTTGAACGTCATCACTCGCGCATATGCGTCGGTGGTATTTGGCTCAGACGAGGCTACGGCGTTATACGCTGCCTGAGGCAACGGATCGTTGGACATGAAAAAGGGATACTGCCAGTAGCCGTTGAGTCCAAGTGCGGCTACGGCCAGCAGAGCGGAGAATACCCGGCGTGATACAACCGCCAGCAGCAACGCCGCAATCGCCGCAAGCATGAACCAGGGCGTGGCGGATACGATAACCGGCACATATGGCAGTTCCTGTAAATCGCTCGGCAACTCGCGCGCGGCGGTACAGATCAACGCAGCCAACGCGAACAGCGTTGCCAGAAAGCCCAGTAGACGGCGATTCCTGTGCTGCGGTGCTGCGGTTTTCGCCTTGGCGTCTCGTGTGCTGTATTTCGATTTTGCGGGACGATTCTTCTGGTTGCGGGTCTTTCCTTTGCCATTGGGCTTGCCTGATGGCGTGGTCGCGGCTCGTACCAAAGCTCTACCCTGCTTTTTGATGGCGGTTCTGTTCGCCGCATGTGGTGATTTCGCCATAGCGCTCCCGATCGTCGTTCCCTGCCTTGCCATATTGCTGTATGCCTGACATGTCTTCTGACATGTCTTCTGGCATGCCTTCTGAATACTTGAACTCGTATGTTGGTTTCGAATGGACTGTCCTACGCTGCCCCTGGGCCGTTGGATTATCTTGTGCGATTTGCCACTGTATCGTGCGAATTTGAGGAAAAGACGATTTTGATGGACTGAAGACGTTTGTCCGCACCAAACCGGCACGTTTTGTTCGCATCGGCGGCGTCGGGGAACAGGCCGTGTACAATGGAACGTCGTTGCCCGAGTAGCTCAGTGGATAGAGCACCGCTCTCCTAAAGCGGGTGTCGTCGGTTCGAATCCGATCTCGGGCACTTGCCATACGGCAAGGCAACTCTCGAATGATCAGTATTCGGATGGCTGTCCATAAAGTGACTTCTTGATATGCAGGTCGTCGTGGCTGCGGTATGACTGTAAGCCATGAGCGATAGCGATAAGGAATACGACTATTACGTGGCCGGCCCGTTCTTCGATCCTGAACAGACGGAAAGCATGGAACGTCTGGAACAGGTGATGGAAGATCATGGGTGCAAGCTGTTCAAGCCGCGATTCGTCAGCCAAATCGAAGATGTCGGTCCGGAAGGATGCTTCGCAGACGATATTCGCGGCATTAACTCCGCCAAAGCGGTGATTGCCAACCTCATGGACGAGGATGCCGGCACTATGTTTGAAATCGGATACGCCTATTCTCGGGGAATTCCCGTATTTGGCTATCGTGAGGGACTTACTCCGATGGACCGTGTGAATCTCATGGTGGCGCAGGCTGTGAATATGGTGTTTTCCGGTCCTGAGGATTTGGCGAAATATCTGGAAACCGGCGAACACACCGAGGTCGATTACATTCAGTTCTGATCGGTTGCGTTGGGTGCCGGGTTTATGGATGACGCGCCGTACATGGCTAAGGGTATCTCATACGGCTTAGCGGTGTATCGGTGCCGATTCTTTTGATCTTCGAGTCAGTTTGGCTTGATCAGGTCGAGCCAGCATATAAGCGGCTATAAACGGTATGTGAAAGGGTGGGGTCCGGAAAGATGGATATGCGTTCGATAATCAGGCGTTAAGTCGTTTAATTGATTTGTCGAATGGATACCAATATTTTATTCAGGCATACGGCAAATCGACATGGGACGCCTCGGATTCCAATCCGATTGCCGTTGGCGCAGTAGAAAAAGGCGAGCCTGTTGCTCGGGCTGAGCTAGATCAGGGCCCTTATGCATCGCGTTGGCAGCGCGCCACGCCATTAGGTCGTGAATATCTGGCTGCAATGGCTGCTATCGGTGATACTTGTACGTCTGCGCAAGTGGCGAACCATATGGGCCGTAGTGTTTCCGATTTATCTTCGATTCGTTTGTCGTTGATTGAACTCGGTCTAATTTATTCCCCGGAGCGCGGTCAGATTGCATTCACTGTGCCTGGTATGGACGAGTTCATACGCCATGCCATGCTGGCTGAAACGCAATCCTATGACGGACGAGGCTGATTAAATTTACTGCGCCCTCCAAATCATGCCGATGTGGGGGATGCCGTCTTCCAGAAATTCGTCGGAGACCTGCGTGAAGCCGAGGTTCTCGTACAGCTTGCGCGCGTAGGTTTGGGCTTCGATGTGCACAGTGTCGGCATGCATACGCTCCTGTGCCACTTTCAGGCCCTCACGCACAATGCGGGTGCCAAGGCCTTGCCATCGGTGAGTAGCTAATACGCGGCCGATGGATGCTTCAGGGAAAGTGATGCCCGGGTCAATGACACGGCAATACGCGGCGATGCCGTTTTCATCGTGCAGGAACACGTGCCAGCAGTGACGGTCCGCTTCATCCACCTCCTGATAGGCGCAGTGCTGTTCCACTACGAACACCGCCACGCGCACACGGTAGATCTCATACAATTCCGCTGCGCTGAGCTCTTCGAACCGTTTTACCGTCAACTGCATGCGGCCAGTGTATAAGCCGCATGCGAATTTCATGTTTGACATGCATGACCGGGCAAGGCGCTAGTGACGATGCGCGCATGTTCGCTCATGCGAATGTTGTGCGCCATGTGCTCGGGGGAGAGGTGAACGGGCCATATACCTCTGGGCCATAAGCATGGGTGCGATATGGTATCGAAACGGTTAGAGCATCTGTAGCGCATATCACACCTGATACTGAAAAACCAGTCTGTTGCATTCGTGATCGGTTCCGTAAGCTAAGAGTCTATGAATGAACGCAATAGCATTATGGCGGCAACGTCCATTGAATCATCGCAGCTGCCTCAGGCCGATCGTGGCGCGGAGCATATGCAAGGCCATTGGGTGCTTGCCCAGCTTGGCAAACGCGTGCTCAGGCCGGGTGGCGAGCGACTGACCAAACACATGCTGGCGCACCTGCCGATCGCCGGTAAGCGCGTGGTGGAGTTCGCGCCGGGGCTGGGCCGCACTACTCGGCTGATTCTGAATGCTGGCCCTGCCGGGTACACCGGCGTCGACCGGGACGAACAGGTGGTGAAGATCATTGGTCCGCTGGCTGCATCGGTGGGCGGTACATGCATCAATGCCGACGCTGCACAGACCGGCCTGCCGGACGAATCGGCGGACGTGGTGATTGGCGAGGCGATGCTGACCATGCAGTCCGAACGCGGCAAGCATGCGATCATCGGCGAGGCCCATCGCATCCTGAAGCCGGGCGGCGTATATGCGATTCATGAAATGGGTCTTGCACCGGACGATTTGGACGAATCCATCAAGGATTCGATTCGCAAGGATCTGGCCCGCGCCATCAAGGTCAACGCACGTCCGCTGACCGCGGCCGAATGGCAAGCTGTACTGGAATCGGAAGGATTCGAAGTGCTGTGGAGCGGCGTGGAGCCGATGGCCCTGCTCAAAATACGCCGCAATCTGGCGGACGAGGGCATCGGCGGCGTGCTGCGCATCATGCGCAATGTGCTGATGCACCCGGATCTGCGTGCGCGCGTGTTCGAGATGCGCCGCGTATTCAATACGTATGGTGATGCGCTCACCGGCATCGCGTTTGTGGTACGGCGCAAGGCTTGATACCCGCAACCTGGACTGCGAGACTAAGCTGGTACCTAAGTCCAATATCGCAAACGTAGGTTGTGCATGGCATCGAAGCCGTGTGCAACATTGACAATTGGCAACTTGCCTATACTGAAGGAGCCTGGTATGACTGACGCAATCAAAGCCCAAAACACTGATCCGATGGTCATGGAATTCATCGATGACTTGAATCCGCTGGTCGAAGTCCAGCCGGAGGCCACTGTCTCCCGCACGGTGATGCAGGTGGAGGGGGCCAATGTGGTGCTGTTCTCCTTTGACAAAGGCCAGGAGCTCAGCGAGCACACCGCCGCCATGCCGGTGCTGGTGCAGTGCCTCGAAGGGCATCTCAAGGTGACCGGCGGCGGCAAGACCGTGGACCTCAAGCCGGGCGGCATCCTGCATTTCCCGACCCGTCTGCCGCACGCGGTCTACGCCGAGGAAGCTTCCAAGATGATGCTGATTATGATGCGTCACTGATTGGCGTTAGCGCAGTCGTGCTCACACACGCCCGATTTCGCGGGCGGGATTGCCTGCCACGATGCTTCCCGCTGGCACGTCATAGGTCACGACTGCGCCCGCGCCCACGATGGCACCGTCGCCGATGGTCACGTTCTGCAGCACGATGGCTCCCGCGCCGATCCACACACGTTTGCCGATGGTGATGGGCAGACTCATGGTGGTGGCGCGGTCCATCGGATTCTTGCTGTGGTTGATGGTGATGAGCTGCACGTTCGGGCCGATGAACGTACCGTCGCCGATGGTGATGCCGCCGCGATCCATCAACGTGCAGCCCCAGTTGATGAGCACGCCTCGGCCGATTTCGATATTGTGCCCGAAATCCGTGTAAAACGGGGGATTCAAACGAAAAGACGGGTCGACCGGATGGCCGACGATGCGTTCGAACAGGGTGTGTGTCTCCTGCGGTTCGTGGTAGCCGGTGTTGAGCTCGACGCAGAGCCGTTTGGTCTCTTTGATAATGGTGGCGATGGCGCAGTAGCCGGGATCGTATGGGTTGACTGGCTTCCCGGTGCGGTCGTGTTCAAGAATGTCGGCTGCTTTGGTTGTCATGATGGCTCCTTGGTGGTGTTCTGCCATCATTGAACCGCGTGAGTTCAGGTGCCGTCTAATACCTATGGTTTATGCGATCGCATGCCGTCGAGGCATTGTTCACATGGTTTGCAGGAACTTGGCGAACGCTGCCGCCGCGGGGGATGCGGTTCCCTGCTTCTTCCACACCAGCACCGAGCTGCTTTCCAGCGGTGGCGCAAGACGTATCCCGCGCACTCCCGGATAGGTGGTGCCAAGGTCAAGGCACGGGTACAGTCCGAGACCGCTGGATGCCATTGCCGCGCCATTGGCCGGTAGGTTACATGTGCCGGCAATGTTGAGATGCGCGGCATAAGGCCCGAACCAGTTCATCACCACACGGCGCACCGGCTCGCGCGCGGGCAGGATCAGCGCCTCATTGGCCAGATCGGCGGGTGAGAGGGACTCTTGGGCTTGCAGAGGGTGGCCGTCCGGTATCATCGCGCACCAATGTTCGGTGATATTGGTGCGCAGGAATTCATATCGGCTGGTATCCACCGGGTCGGCGAGCAGGCCGAAATCCAACAATCCCTGTTCAAGCTGATCCTGAATCACATCCGCAGTGGTGCTGACCACATGGAAGCGCACGCCGGGATGCAAAGTGCGGAACGCTGCCATGCGATCGGCAAGGAAGGTCATGGCACGTACCTCGCCACAACCGGCCATAATGTCACCGCTTAATTCGTAGCTGGATTGTTTGAGCTCGTATTCCGCCTTGTCCGCCAAGGAGACGATGGTTTGCGCGCGGTCGCGCAGCAGCCGGCCGGCTTCGGTCAATGTAATGGTGTGACTGCCGCGCTCGAATAAGGTGACGCCGAGCTCCTCTTCCAGCTGTTTCAACTGCCGGGACAATGTCGGCTGGGAGATGCGCAGCAGCTGCGCCGCCCAGGTGATGTTGCCTTCCTCGGCCACCGCCAGAAAATACCTGAGCACGCGCAATTCCATGATGATTGGTCCCCATTCGCAGCTGATGTGATGTCACCATTGTAGATGGATGGGGTCGTTGCGACAGTACCTGCGCGCTCGAACGATGCCCGTGCACAGTTGCTGCCGGTTTTTCGGCTTATTCAGGCAGTAATTGCGCGTGCCGACTGCGCAGATGTACTGCCGTTGTCCTTCAGCGAATTGATGAGCTGGGCGACGATGGTTGGTAATACCGAACTACTTAGCCATTCGATATTCTCCGGTGTGAATGCCTCCGGTGCTTTGGCCAAGACGCCGAGTATGCCGCTGGATGCGAATTCCAGTATGATGCGCTGACCTGGATTGAGCGCAGCCGAATCGCAGCCGAGTGCTGACAGCCAGATTTCGATGACATGGGTTTTGAGCTGATTGGCCAGTCCTGTGGAGCCATGCGGGCCGGCGATAAGCGCTAGCCGTCGGATGCTGGCAACCCGCTGCGGATTGATAATGTTGGCAATGGCGTAATCACGAAGTGCGTCAATGCCTTCATCTTGCCGAATGATATGCGCGATAAACGCGGTGATATCCGGATCGTCATAAATCGAGGCGATGGCATCGTCTGCCAATTCAGGAATGTTGCCGTAATGGTAGTAGAACGCGCTGCGGTTCAAGCCGCTCATTCGCGTGACATCGCTGATGGTGATTTGCGCATACGGTTTTTGCTCCAGCAGTGTCCAGAACGCATCCTGCATTTTCTCAGGTGCGCTTTGCTCACCTGTTTTCGGTCTGGCCATATGCGCCTCTTCTTGCTGTTATTTTATACCAATCAATAACTCAACATCGTATCGTGTTTTTCGCGTAATACTGCGGTTTTCAGGTAGAAACCCAACACAATGCCGTATTACGTGGATTTTATTACCCAACATAGTGATGTATTTCTTGAGGTGCGATGCATGGCGCCAACAGCATCGGTCTGCATCCGGTTCTCAACCAGCTACTGCTGGTGGCTTCTGGCTAGAGCGTTTGAGAGCCAAGGATGTAATGATTGAATACAGCCATCGCAAGAGAGGACTTGACATACCATGGCTTTCCTTGAATTCCATGATGTAGTGCGACAGTACGGAAGCGGTGAATCCGCAGTGCTGGCATTGAACCATGCCAGCTTTGACATCGAACAGGGCGAACTTGCCGTCATTCTTGGCGCATCCGGCGCTGGCAAATCCACCACGTTGAACATTCTGGGCGGCATGGACCGAGCCACCTCAGGCTCCGTGGTGATCGACGGCAAAGACATTACCAAAGCTAACGAATCCCAACTGACCGACTACCGTCGATTCGACGTGGGCTTCGTCTTCCAGTTCTACAACCTCGTACCCAATCTGACCGCGCTCGAAAACGTGGAGCTTGCCTCGCAGATCTGCCCGAACGCGCTCGACGCCCGCGACACTCTGGAGAAAGTCGGGCTCGGGAATCGTCTTGCCAACTTCCCGTCGCAGCTCTCCGGCGGCGAACAGCAACGTGTCTCCATCGCCCGTGCGCTCGCCAAGAACCCGAAGTTGCTCCTGTGCGACGAACCGACCGGCGCACTTGACTACAACACCGGCAAGGAAGTGTTGCAGCTTCTGCAGGACTCTTGCCGGCAGCATGGCATCACCGTGGCGCTGGTGACGCATAATTCCGCGCTTGCGCCGATGGGTGACCGTCTGATTCGCTTCCGCTCCGGCAAAGTCACCGAAATCACGAAGAATCCGAATCCCACGCCTATCGCGGACATCGAATGGTAGGAGAGCGGCAAGGAACAGTCATGAAGAAGACAGCACTTTGGAAAGACGCGTGGCGCGCCATCGCCGGGAACGGCAAACGCTTCGCCGCCATGCTGGTGATCGTGGCGGTCGGCGTGATGATGCTCGGAGGTCTCAATACCATCGCCAAAGATATTCGCTCCGGCTTGGACGAATTCTTTGACGCTACCGCTATGCATGACGTCTCTATCATCTCCACCCTCGGTTTTGATGATAACGATATTGCCGCATTGCAACATGTCGACGGTGTTGCCAAGGTCGCCGGCGAACGCTCAACTAGTGTGAGCACGACTGTCGACGGTAAGCAATCCTCGGCAACCGTCACCACCCTGAACAATCAAGGCGTTGAGCAGCCATATCTCAAGGACGGCAGACTGCCGAAGTCGGCTCATGAAATCGCAGTCACCGAGCAGTATCTGAACGATAGCGGTAAATCACTGGGCGATACTTTGACTTTCAAGCCCGATGATTCGCTCACATCCGCGGCATCGACTTCCGCGAATGGCGCAACCGGCACGTTTTCAGACGGCAAGTACACCATTGTCGGAACGGTGATTGATCCGAACGATATCGTCAACCCGACCGGCCCACTGGCTTTGGTGTCCGGCTCGAAAACCGTCTATTCGATGTTCGTTGCCGAAGATTCGCTGAACGACGCTGACGCTTCCTATACGTCGGTGGTGCTCACGGTATCCGGTGCGAAAGCGATGAACACGTACGATGGCGACTACCTCAACACCGTTGCTGACGCGGTTTCCAATATCGAATCCATTCAGACCGATCGTGAACAGGCGCGTACGGATACTGTGCATCAAGCCGCGCTGGACAAGGCCATGGCATCCATTGATGCGCAAAGGGCCAAAATCGAGGCCTTGCCGGACGGATTGCCCGCCAAGACGGCCGCCGAGCAGAAGATTGCCGAAGCTGAAGCACAAGCCAAAAGTACGGTGGATGCCATGCCGAAAGCCCAATGGATTATCCGCGACCGCAGTGCCGTGACCAGTTATGAGGATGTGAAAACCCAAACTGAAATGATTGCTCGCTTGGGCACGATGTTCCCGGTGCTGTTCCTCATCATCGCACTGCTGGTAAGTCTCACTGCGATCACGCGCATGGTCGAGGAGGATCGCGGACTTATCGGTACCTACAAAGCGCTCGGTTACACGCGCCATGAAATCATGCTCAAATACCTGGTGTATTCAGGGGCCGCATGCCTGTTCGGCGGACTGCTCGGTGATGTGCTAGGCCTGATCGGGTTGCCGTTCGTGTTCACGCGCAAAATCATTACCAATATGTATGTGTTGCCGGACTATCCGCTGCTGGTGGATTGGAAGATTGCCCTGGGCGGCGTACTGCTGTTCCTGGTCATCATCACCGGCGCCGCCATGATCGCATGCACTGGTTCGCTGCGATTGGAACCAGCCGAACTGATGCGCCCCAAAGCGCCCAAGGCCGGCAAAACCATTGTCCTGCAGCGTATCGGATTCATCTGGAATCACCTGAGCTTCCTTGGCAAGGTGACCGCGCGCAACCTGTTCCGTTACAAGTCCCGTGCGCTGATGGTGATTATCGGCGTACTCGGCTGCACGGCATTGATGACGGCCGGATTCGGCATGGGCAGCTCCGCGCTGACCCTGATGCCGCGCCAACACAGCGAGATTGCGCCATACGATGTGCTGGCCGTGACCTCGGCTGCCAATCACGATAAGGCGCAGGCGGACTTGGATAAGGACGGTGATGTGGAGTCCACGCTGCCGTTGCAGCTCGGCAGCGTCACGCTTGCTCCGGCACAGCAGGACGGTAAGGAATCTGATACTGCGGACGATGCCAAGCTCACCGCGCAGCTTATGGTCATTCCGGACGGCAAGTCGACGGACGGTTACATCAACCTGCAAACACCGGACGGATCACCTATCGAACTGAAGTTTGCGGACGACGGTATTGTCGTTACCGCCAATGCCGCACGCAAGCTGGCGCTCGCCGCCGGTTCCAGCGTGAACCTCACCGATCAGATGGCCAATACCGCCGACGCCACCGTGCATGAAGTCGCCCAGTACTACACCGGCAATCTGGTGGTTATGTCCCAATCCACGTATGAGCAGCTATTCGATGCGGATTATGCGCCGAATGCCGATCTCATCAACGTGCGCGGAGATGCGAACGCGCAGATAGCCTTCGCAAACGATCTGGCCGAGCAGAGCGAGTACCTATCGGTGACGAGCTCCGCCAAACAGGAGCGCGACTTCTCGAAGAGCTTCCAGCTGTTCTTCGTAATGATCGGTTTCATCGTGATCATGGCTGCGATTCTGGCCGTCGTGGTGCTTTATACGCTGGCGTCCACCAACATTTCCGAGCGCGAGCGTGAATTGGCCACCATCAAAGTGCTGGGTTTCCGCAAACGTGAGGTGCGCAGTTACGTGAACAAGGAGATGCTGTTGCTGAGCGCCATCGGCATTGCGATTGGTCTGCCGTCCGGTCGGGCATTGCTTGGTTTTCTGGTGAGCAAGCTTGATCTGCCGGGCATGAACATCGTGCCGAACGTGGCATGGTTCTGCTATGCGGCCGCTGCTTTGCTCGCGCTCGCCTTCACCATGCTGGTGAGCCTGGCCACGAACCGCGCGCTTGATCGCATCGATATGGTCGGCGCGTTGAAGAGTCCGGAGTGACGGCGTCGTCGCGGGTTTGCCGGATCCGATTCCTTTGTATGTTCGCGTGATTAACGAGTAGTGCGCGAACGTACAAAGGTTTTGGAGGTCTAAATCCTTTGTAAGTTCGCGTGGGTCTCGTCAATCGCGCGAACATACAAACGGATGCGGAGATGAAAGCGCCCCGCCATGCGGCGTATTCGTATTCGCGCATTCGCATCGCGGCGCTGCGTGCCGTTTGCCGCGGTCACCAAACACGGCCCGCCACGTCGGTATACCGTTCATAAAACGGATGGGCTCGGGCCATAGGCACATTGGCGTCAAGGAGCTTTCTCGTCAGAGGAGTTCGTTGTTCCACCTCGGCATAGTTGACACGAATGATTGTGGTCACACCGGCTTGCTTCAAAAAGTCTTCGCGGCGACGCTCGTCATGTACGACTTGTCTGATGCTGCGTTTGCTGGTCATCGAGGGATTGACATATTTGTCTGTTCCGTCGAATTCCAGGACAATGACTCTTCCGTCAGGGGTGTGCCAGACGAAATCGACTCGTAAGGTGCCTTGCTCAGATTGCGGGGCGATGAAAACATGCTGTAGTTCGGGGACGGCGAATCCCTCGTCGATGATGGTCCCGTAACAAAAGGATTCGCCGCCGTTTTCATTCAACGGGTTCGTATAGTAGAGCAGCCGTTGCACCGGCCCGCAATCACGCTGCATTGTGTCGCAGATTTCCAGTATCTGTTCTCGCGTTACGATGCCTCGTCGTAACGCGGAGTCGAACATGGCGATTGTTTGCGTGAATGGGTAGTGCAGTCCGCAATCGACCAGTGTCCGTGCCGGAGACGTGACGGATACCCTATCGATGATTACGGCATTGGCTGGAAGTGAGGGTGCTGTGGTTGCGGGTCCCGTGGTGGTGCTCGGGAGGAGCACGGTGCGCAGACGTCCGCTGCTCTGATATCGGACAACGCTGCAGATGGGTGGATTCTTTGCGAATACGCGTTGAACATTGCCATGTACGCGAGCGGAATTGCCGTTTGACGCAGCAATGAATATGGTCTGGCGCTGATGCAGATTCCAGTGGTATTCCAGATTGAATATGGCGGCGGCGCTGATGTCCGCGAACACCCTTTGCGGATATTGCTGAGATAGTGCTCGTATGATGTGCCGGTGCTTCTCCGGCGGAGGAATCGCATCCCAGTAGGTGCGGCGGGCATAGATGTTTCTATGCGGGCGTACCAGGATGCCGTTGCGCAGTCGGGTATATATGGCTTGACGCTCCGCCTCGGTGGACGGGTAGAAACAGCGACGGTGGCGTTCCGCATCGTTGCAGAGTCGTTCTATGGCGTGGTGTGTGTTCATATGGCCATGATGGGCATGGTGAGCGCTTGGGGCAAGCCAATCCGGGGTATGTGGATAACTGTTGTTTTCGCGGCGTGTCGCGTTGCGAATGTGGATAACTCGCCGGTCCGATATGTCTCGAAACGTGCGATTGACTGCGTGACGGTGCTGTGTGACGGTGCCGTGTGCTGGGCCGAGTGATTATGTTGCGGCGATCTTTTCCTTTGTATGTTCGCGTGATTAACGAGTAGTGCGCGAACATGCGAAGGAATTTGGGACCGAAATCCTTTGTATGTTCGCGTGGGTCTCGTTAATCGCGCGAACACACGAAGGAGTGGCAGGGATGGCGGATGGGGCTGCATGGATGGGTGAGGGGACGGACATTGGTGCGGGAGGTCGAAGGAGCGGCAGAGGGGGAGGAGAAGCGGCAGACGCAGCGGGGGACGGGAGGGAAGAAAAAGCATAGTGCGGGATGCGGGAACGCTGGGATGCGCTGCTGTATACCGGTTGTGGCATAATTGCCAAGGCAATTTTTGGGCATTGCCCCAGTGAGTCGAATTTGAAAATAGGTGAATACCGTGGCACAGACTACTAACGACATCAAGAACGGATCCGTCCTGAACCTGGACGGCCAGCTGTGGACCGTCCTGAAGTTCCAGCACGTCAAGCCGGGCAAGGGCCCCGCCTTCGTGCGCACCACCATCAAGAACGTGCTCTCCGGCAAGATCGTGGACAAGACCTTCAACGCCGGCATGAAGATGGAGTTCGAGACCGTTGACAACCGTACCCTCCAGTACTCCTACGAGGACGGCGACAACTTCGTGTTCATGGACATGACCACCTACGACCAGATCATGGTTCCGAAGACCCTCGTGGGCGACAAGGCCAAGTTCCTGCTTGAAGGCACTGACTGCCTCGTTTCCTTCCACGACGGCACCCCGCTGAACGTCGAGCTGCCGGGCTCCGTGGTCCTGACCATCACCCACACCGAGCCGGGCCTGCAGGGCAACCGCTCCAACGCTGGCACCAAGCCGGCCACCGTTGAGACCGGTGCCGAGATCCAGGTGCCGCTGTTCATCAACGAGGGCGATCGCGTCAAGATCAACACCACCGACGGCTCCTACACCGGCCGCGAGAACTGATCCTTCCCGTATCACCCGTAAAACTGGAGGACTAGAAGCATGGCACGTTCCACCGCGCGCAAGAGGGCATTGAACACCCTGTACGAGGCCGATGAAAAGAGCCAGGAGATCCTGTCCCTGTTGGATGAGCGCATCGCACACCCCGGTGCCCAGACCCCGCTTCCCGAATACGCCATCGAAATCGTGCGTGGCGTGGCCGATCATCTGCGCACCATCGACCGGACTTTGGATGAACATTCCACTGGCTGGAAGGTGCGTCGCATGGGTGTGGTCGATCGCAATATTCTGCGTATCGCCACATGGGAGATTCTGTTCAACGGCGAGGTGCCTGACAGGGTGGCCATCGATGAGGCCCTGGCATTGGCCAAAACCTTGTGCGATGACGATTCGCCCGCTTTCATCCACGGCCTGCTGTCTGCGGTATGTGCCGATAAGGATTCCGTTGTTACCGAGGATTCGGCGCAGCATGATCAGAATAATGATGCCGCCGATCAGTCCGGTAATGACCCTGCCGATCAGTCCGATCCGTCTGCTGACAATCAGCCGACGGTAGACTAGTTTTTCTTTTTCAAGCCTCCCCATACGGGAGGCTTTTTTATGAGCGGATATGACCGCTCCCCATCGCTTCCCATCGGCTGTAACGCCGGTGGCCCGGTCGGCGGGCCGAAGCTTACGCGCTGCGGCGTGTGAGTCTGCGCTGGCCGTTAACCTTGGTACGAATACCCGACGAAACATAAGGGGGTTTTGGTGAGCCAGAACGAGTCCGGAACCATCGCAATTCCGACGTATGACCAGGACGATGCAGTCCTCGTTTTGGAAGACGGACAGGTATATGTGGGAGAGCCGTATGGTGCTCTCGGCGAGACGACCGGTGAGATCGTGTTCGCCACCGGTATGACCGGATATCAGGAGACGCTCACCGATCCCAGCTACGATCGTCAGATCGTGGTGCAGACCTTCCCTCATATAGGCGATACCGGTGTCAACAGCGAAGACCCGGAATCCTCCCGTATCTGGGTTGCCGGATACATCGTGCGCGATCCCTCTCCGAATGTGAGCAACTGGCGCGCCGAAGGCAGCCTGGACGACGACCTCAAGAAGAATGACATCGTTGGTCTGAGCCATATCGACACCCGCAAGCTGGTGCGTCACCTTCGTTCCGCCGGCGTGATGCGCGCCGGCATCTTCTCCGGCGAGGCGCTGCTCGATCCGGTCTCCGGCAAGCTGCGCGATGTTGATGCTCTGCTCGAAGCGGTTAAGGCCACCCCGCAGATGCGGGGTCTGAGCCTGTATGACGAGGTCTCCACCAAGGAGACGTACACCATCGAACCGTGCGGTGAGTACGAAGGCAAGGAGCCTCTGTACACCGTGGCCGCCGTGGATCTGGGCATCAAGGGCATGACCCCGCACCGCATGGCCGAGCGCGGCTGTCGCGTGCACGTGGTGCCCTCCACCACCACGTTCGAGCAGATCGAAGCCCTGAATCCGGACGGCGTGTTCTTCTCCAATGGCCCGGGCGATCCGGAGCAGGCCGGTCCGGAAATCGAACTGCTGAGGAAGGTCTTGGATGCCGGCTATCCGTTCTTCGGCATCTGCTTCGGCAACCAGCTGCTTGGCCGCGCACTCGGCTTTGGCACCTACAAGCTCAAGTTCGGCCATCGCGGCATCAACCAGCCGGTCAAGGACGTGACCACCGGCAAGGTGGAGGTCACCGCCCACAACCACGGCTTCGCAGTGGACGCCCCGATCGGCAAGACGGTAGACGCTCCGTTCGAGGACGGCAAGTACGGCAAGGTGTTCGTCTCCCACATCGATCTGAACGACGACGTGGTTGAGGGTCTGCAGTGCGTGGACATCCCCGCCTTCTCCGTGCAGTACCATCCGGAAGCCGCGGCAGGCCCGCACGATGCGGCCTACCTGTTCGACCGTTTCTGCGAACTTATGAAGAACAATCTGCGCGATGCTCGCGCCAACAGCAACATCAAGGAAGGTAAGTGATATGCCGAAGCGCACCGACATCAAATCCGTGATGGTCATCGGCTCCGGCCCGATCGTGATCGGTCAGGCTGCGGAGTTCGATTACTCGGGCACCCAGGCATGCCGCGTCCTTCGTGAGGAAGGCATCCGCGTCATCCTCGTCAACTCGAACCCGGCCACCATCATGACCGATCCCGAGATGGCCGACGCCACCTACATCGAACCGATCGCCACCCCGATCCTCGAACAGATCATCGCCAAGGAGCGTCCGGACGCGCTGCTGCCGACGCTTGGCGGTCAGACGGCGCTGAATGCCGCCATGGCGCTTGGCGAGGCCGGCGTACTCAAGAAGTACAATGTCGAGCTCATCGGCGCTTCTCTGGAGGCCATCGACCGTGGCGAGGACCGCGAGCTGTTCAAGAAGGTCGTGGATGAGGCAGGTGCCGAATCCGCACGCTCCCGCATCGCTCACACGCTTGAGGAATGCGACCGCATCGCCGAGGAACTCGGCTATCCGCTGGTGGTCCGCCCGAGCTTCACCATGGGTGGTCTTGGCTCCGGCATCGCGCACGACGAGGAGGAGCTGCATCGCATCGCCGGTGCCGGCATCCACTATTCGCCCACCGATGAGGTGCTGATCGAAGAGGGCATCGAAGGCTGGAAGGAATTCGAGCTGGAGCTCATGCGCGACCGCAACGACAACGTGGTGGTCGTCTGCCCGATCGAGAACGTGGACCCGGTGGGTGTTCACACCGGTGACTCCATCACCGTCGCCCCCTGCTTCACGCTGACCGACCGCGAATACCAGAAGCTGCGTGACATCGGCATCGCCATCATCCGCGGCGTGGGCGTGGATACCGGCGGCTGCAACATCCAGTTCGCCATCCATCCGCAGACCGGCCGAATCATCGTCATCGAGATGAACCCGCGTGTTTCCCGTTCCTCCGCTCTGGCGTCCAAGGCCACTGGCTTCCCGATCGCCAAGATCGCCACCAAGCTGGCTCTCGGCTACACGCTGGACGAGATTCGCAACGACATCACCCAGTCCACCCCGGCCTCCTTCGAGCCGACCATCGACTACGTGGTCACCAAGGTGCCGCGCTTCGCGTTCGAGAAGTTCCCGGGTGCCGACCCGACGCTGACCACCTCGATGAAGTCCGTGGGCGAGGCCATGGCCCTGGCCGGTAACTTCCAGGAGTCTCTGGGCAAGGCCATGCGCTCCATCGACAAGCGCCACATGGGCTTCAACTGGGATGGTGACAAGCCTACGCTTGAGGAGGTGGCCGAACTGGTCGCCGCCGCCAAGGTGCCGACCGAACACCGCTACCTGCAGCTGATGCGCGCCATCTGGGGCGGTGCCACCATCGAAGAGCTGTACGCGGCCACCAAGATCGACCCGTGGTTCTTGAAGCAGATCATGCTCATCAACGATATGGCCATGACCGTTCGCGGAGCCGAGCATCTGACCCCGAAGCTGCTGAAGAAGGCCAAGCTTGCAGGCCTGTCCGACGTGCAGATCGCACATCTGCGTGGCCTCGGCGACGAAGGTGAGAACATTATCCGCGAGCTGCGCTGGAACTACGGCATTCGCCCGGTCTACAAGACCGTGGATACCTGCGCCGCCGAGTTCGACGCGGTCACGCCGTACTACTACTCCTGCTACGCCGATGAGACCGAGCTGCGTAAGCGTGAGCGTGAGGCAGTGATCATCCTCGGCTCCGGCCCGAACCGCATCGGTCAGGGCATCGAGTTCGACTACACCTGCGTGCACGCGGTGCAGGAGCTCGGCAAGGACTACGACACGATCATGGTCAACTGCAACCCGGAGACCGTGTCCACCGATTACGACATGTCCGACCGTCTCTACTTCGAACCGCTCACCTTCGAGGATGTGCTGGAGATCTATGAGGCCGAGAAGAAGATGGGCCCGGTCAAGGGCGTTATCGTGCAGCTCGGCGGCCAGACCCCGCTCTCGCTCGCCGCGCGTCTGAAGGCCGCTGGTGTGCCGATTCTCGGCACCACGCCGGAATCCATCGATCTGGCCGAGAACCGTGAGCTGTTCGGCGAAGTGCTGAAGAAGGCGGAGATGAACGCTCCGCGCTACGGCACCGCCCTGAGCCTCGAAGAAGCCATGGAGGCCGCCCACCGCATCGGCTATCCGGTGTTGGTCCGTCCGAGCTACGTGCTCGGTGGCCGCGGCATGGAGATCGTGTACGACGATAAGCAGCTGACCAAGTACGTGGATCGTGCGCTGGCCGAAGCCAAGGCCGATACCGTGGTTTCCGGTCGTCTGCCCTCCCCGCTGCTCATCGACAAGTTCCTGCAGGACGCCATCGAAATCGATGTCGATGCGCTGTTCGACGGTGAGGAACTGTACATCGGTGGCATTATGGAGCACGTCGAGGAGGCCGGTGTGCACTCTGGCGACGCCGCCTGCACCCTGCCGCCGTCCACCCTGTCCGACGATCAGATTCGTCGCTTGAGGGAAGGCACCTACGCCATCGCCAAGGGTTGCCATGTGCAGGGCCTGATCAACGTCCAGTACGCCTTCATGGCCAACACGCTGTACGTGATCGAGGCCAACCCACGTGCCTCCCGCACCGTGCCGTTCGCGTCCAAGGCCACCGGCGTGGCCCTGGCCAAGGCCGCGGCCCGTATCATGGCCGGCGAGACCATCGCCGACCAGCGCAAGAACGGTCTGCTGCTGCCCAAGGGCGACGGCGGCGTGATGCACCCCGGCCAGCAGGTGGCCATCAAGGAATCCGTGCTGCCGTTCAAGCGCTTCCGCACTCCGGTGGGCAAGACCGTGGACATCCTGCTGGGACCTGAGATGCGCTCCACCGGCGAGGTCATGGGCTTTGACCGCGACTTCCCGCACGCCTTCGCCAAGAGCCAGCTCGCCGCCTATGACGGCGGTCTGCCGACCCATGGCAACGTGTTCATCTCCGTGAACGATACCGACAAGCGTCAGCTGCCGCTGATCGCCGTGCGTCTCGAAGAGCTCGGATTCAAGATCTGGGCCACCGAGGGCACCGCATCCGTGCTGCGCCGCTACGGCATCGATTCAAGCATCGTGGACAAGATCAGCACCCGTGTGGATTCCGATCCGGAAGCTCCGGTCGAGGTTCACCACGCTGCGGGCTCTGTGGGCAAGAACGTGGTTCAGCTCATCGAGGACGGCAAGATCGATATGATTCTCAACACGCCGAACTCGCGTGGCTCCCGCTCGGATGGCTACTCCATCCGAGCAGCCGCCATTGCGGCCGATCTGCCCCAGTTCACCACCATCACCGAGTTCCAGGCCGCACTGCTGGCTATCGAGGCCGTGAAGCATAATGATTATCAGATCATGAGCATCCAGGATCATTCGAAGCAGCTGTTCGAGTTGGAGAGGCGAGAGTTCTGATGAGTACACCCAGTGGTGAGGAATTGAAGGCTCAGCGGTCCGATTTCGGTTTGAGGCTGAGCCAGTCGATGGCAAAATACGGGCCTTTGTGCGTGGGTATCGATCCTCACCGCAAACTCCTCACCGACTGGGGGTATAACGTCGACGCCGAAGGTGCCGAGCTCTTCTCCATGCGTATGCTGCAGGCGGCCAATGGCAGGGCCGCCGCAGTGAAATTCCAGACGCCGATGTTCGAGCGCTACGGGTCGAAAGGCTTTGAAGCGCTCGAACGAGTGCTGTACGCCGCTCGTCAGATGGGCGTCATCACTATCGTCGATTGCCTGCACGGTGGCTTGTCCACCACGATTTCCGCCATCGCGGATGCCTATTTTAAGCCGGGCGCCCCGATGCTTGCCGATGCGATCACGCTGCTGCCATACTACGGCGCCCGTTCGCTCAATGGCCTTATTACCGAGGCGTTGGAGAATGGTCGTGGCGTGTTCATCGCTTCACTGACCTCCAACCCTGAAGGCATGAGCTTGCAGACGGCGTTGCGTCAGGGCGGTGAATACAAGGGGCATACCGTGGCATACGGCATCGCCTCCACCGCGCAGAAGCATAATGTCGGCATCGAAGGCATGGGATCGGTCGGCCTGATCATCGGAGCGACCATCGGCCAGTGGATGCAGGATTCCGGTGTGGACCCCTCCAAGTTCACCGGTCCTATTCTGTCCCCGGGCTATGGCTGGCAAGGTGCCGAGGCCAAGGATCTCAAAACCGTGTTCCGTGGCACCAAGGGTAATGTGCTGGTCACGGTGTCTCGCTTCATCGCTTCGCATGGCCCGGATATCGCGGCATTGAGCCAGGCTACCGAGTCGATTGCTTGGGATGTGCGTCAGGCACTGATGGAAGCCACGAACGAAGGCGCCGAAGACTGACAACGACAACGATTGAGGCCACGGCAGTATCGTGTGATATTGCCGTGGTTTGTTTTTCGCCGGCCACCAATCGCCGACAATGTGAAAGGAAGCCATGACTGAGCACACTCACGCTGGTCGTCTTATCGTCCTGTCCGGTCCCACTGCCGTGGGCAAGGGCACGGTGGAAGCCAAACTGCGCGCCGACCACCCGGAAGTATGGGTGTCCGTGTCCGCTACCACCCGTGCGGCCCGTCCTGGCGAAGTGAACGGTGTGAACTATTGGTTCCTGAGCGAAGAGGAGTTCCTGCGCAAAGAGGTGGCGGGGGAGTTCCTGGAAACCGCAGTGGTGCACGGCATGGCGTATTATGGTACGCCGTTGAAGCCGGTGGTGGAACACTTGGCCGCCGGAATTCCTACCATTCTGGAAATCGATCTGCAGGGGGCCCGTCGCGTACGTCAGCGGGCCAGCGAACTCGATTTGGAAGTGGTGTATGTGTTCATCGCTCCGCCGAGCTTTGAAGAACTCAAGCGCCGACTGATCGGGCGTGGCACTGAAACCTCCGAACAGCAAGCGCGCCGTCTGGAAACCGCCAAGGTGGAGCTCGCCGCTGAATCCGAGTTCGATGTGACGATCGTCAACGACACCGTTGAACGTGCCGCCGACGAACTGTGGTCCGTTATCGCCGAGGAATACGGTCTGCAATCGTGATCTTCGCGTACGGGCGGCAGTAACGCGCGCTATTATACGATGAATACGATGAAGGCGGGAGCCGGACTCAAGCTACTGCGATAGTGCTTGTGAGTCCGACGCCCGCCTTCACTGCATGTGCAACGTATGGTCACGGTAACGAACGGTCTGCACGGTCCGCACAGTCGCGTGGGTCACGGTACAGACCGCCGTACTTTCTCCTTGTCGCCGCTCTGTGTGCTACCGCACACAAGCGTCGGCGGACAGGCGGGCGCCGCGAGCCCAGTCGGCGGCGCGCATGGCTTTTTTACCGGGTGCCTTGACCTGGGTGAGCTCCAGTGCCGTAGTGCCGGTGCCTACCCAGACGTTCTTCTTACCCGTTTTGATTGCACCGGGGCGCAGATTTTCAGGCGTTTGAGGATTGTTCGCATCCGCCGGTTGCGCGGAAAGCACATGCAACACCGGCGGCTTGGCATCGGTATCAGCACCGGAGCCGTCATCGTCGGCACCATCGGCATACAGCGCGGTCCAAGCGCCGGGATGAGGTGAACAGGCGCGGATCTGACGATCGATCGCCTCGACGGCATCCGTCCAATCGATGCGGGCGTCTTCCACGGTGATCTTATGGGCGTACTCCAGGCCCTCCGCTGGCTGCGGCGTCAACGTAGCCGTGCCGTCGCCCACAGACGCCAAAGCCTCCACGTACATCGGTGCGCCTTCATGAGCCAAACGCTCCAGCAACTCGCCGGAGGTTTCCCGACCGTTGAGATCAATGGTCATTGAAGCCACGATTGGGCCATCGTCCAAACCTTCGCCCACTTTGAACACGTCGGCACCGGTTGTGGCATCGCCGGCCCAGATGGCGCGTTGGGCCGGGGCGGCACCACGCCACTTGGGCAAGTTGGAGAAATGCAGGTTGTACCAGCCCATCGGCACTGCATCCAACACGGTTTTTGGCAGAATGTTGCCATAGGCGATCACTGCGGCGATATCCGCGTGCAGTGCGTGCAGCGCCTCTAGAAACTCGGGGGAGCGGGGTTTGAGATCGATGACCGGCACTCCGAGCTCCAATGCCGCCGCTTTGACCGGGCTGGCGGTGAGTTTACGACCACGGCCGGTCGGTGCATCAGGCCGGGTGATGACACCGACTACATCGAAACGCGGATCCGCGGCGAACGCCTGCAACGATGGCACGGCCACGTCGGGCGTGCCGGCGAATACGAGTCTGAGCATGAATCTCCTTTACCGATATGAGAGCGTTCCACGCGATGACGGAACGCCATGAATACGCCATGAATAACTCCATGAATACATGGATTTACATAGACAGCGATGCTGCGAGAGTGATGTTGTGTGCGGTGCATGATTACTGCACGGTGGGAATATCCACCCCGTTGGCGATAAGCAGCTCACGCAGCTTGACCGGATCCTGGAAGCGCACGCCGCGAATACCGGCGGCGTTGGAGCCCACAATGTTCATGGCCTTGTCGTCGATGAACAATGCGCCGTCCGCCTTGATGCCGAACCGGTGAAGAGCCGCCTCGTAGATCTCCTTGTGCGGCTTGCGCAACTTGACGAAGCCTGAAACCAGTTTGCCGTCGAGTTGCTGGATGATGTCGCACTGCTCTTCGGCGACGTGGAACAGGCTGGCCTCCCAGTTGCTCAGTCCCCAAACGCCGATGCCGGCGGCCTTGAGATCGTTGACCAGTACGCGGGCTCCGGGCACGACGCCGGTCAGTGAGTCACGGAAGTTGTCGATATAGTAGGCGAGGATGTCGGCCCACTTGTCTCCCTTGTCCCGGCGCATGATCGCAATGGCTTCCTCCGGTGCCATGCCGGCGTCCATCAGGTCGTTGACATCATAGAAACCGGAGATGTCGTTGTCCAGAAACTCATCGATGGTGGTTTTGCTGTATCGGGGTACGAGTACTGCTGCGGGATCCCAATAAATGAGCACATTGCCGAAGTCGAAAATCACGTCGGTGATCGGCTTGCCGGCGTTGACGGCCGCTTCGCCATCCGCCACCAGCACGTCATAATCCATATCCGGTTCTCCGGGCCAGCCTTTCATAACAGCCTCCTTGAATAACACCTGCCGATAATCATGCGATTCCATCGTTTCATGCATCGGCGACGATTGGCCCGAACAGAACGGTTTGGCACTACGACGTGCTAGGATGTGCAACCGAAGTCAAGGCAGTGATCCGTTATCAGCGGGGAGCCTTCGGAAGAACGGTGGCGTGGACGCAGCATCATATCAACAGCTGCGACAAGCCGCCCAGTAGAACCGACGGGATCGGCCCGAAACAGCCGAACGCAAGCGGTTGCGCGCAGACAGCCGGCTCGGAAATCACCGCAGTGGGTTTCGAATCGGTCGAATGCGTTGCGACAAGCGAGGTGGTACCGCGGTGTGGGCGGAAAACAGGCGTCCTCATCGTCCTCGTAGCGGGAACGACGAATGCAGTCGTTCCGGTAAGGAAACGTGAACGGTTTTCCGGATGCGAGGCATCGGCCGCCATTGGCAACGGCTCGTACTGCTTGCGAACGGATTGCCCGGAACGAATCTCCCGGAATGGAACTGCTGCGTTGCTGCCGCAGGACCAGCGAATGCAAACAATACAGGAGATTTACGGTGAGCGAAAACGTATATCCCAAGGCGAACGAGGGCGGCGAAACCGCGCACGTGGCGCCGAACCCCAGCTTCCCCAACATGGAGCAGACCGTTCTGGACTACTGGGACAAGGACGACACCTTCCAGAAGTCCGTGGAGCGCAACCCCTCCGGTGACCACAGCCAGAACGAATTCGTGTTCTTCGATGGCCCGCCGTTCGCCAACGGCCTGCCGCACTACGGCCACCTGCTGACCGGCTACGCCAAGGACGTGATCCCGCGTTACCAGACCATGAAGGGCCGCAAGGTCAACCGCGTCTTCGGCTGGGATACCCACGGTCTGCCGGCCGAGCTTGAGGCACAGAAGGAACTCGGCATCGACTCGGTCGACCAGATCGAGAAGATGGGCATCGACAAGTTCAACGACGCCTGCCGCGCATCCGTGCTGAAGTACACCCGTGAATGGCAGGACTACGTGCATCGTCAGGCCCGTTGGGTGGACTTCGAGCACGGCTACAAGACCCTGAACATCCCGTACATGGAATCCGTGATGTGGGCCTTCAAGCAGCTCTACGACAAGGGCCTGGCCTATCAGGGCTACCGCGTGCTGCCGTACTGCCCGAAGGATCGCACGCCGCTTTCCGCCCACGAGCTTCGCATGGATGCCGACGTCTACCAGGATCGTCAGGACACCACCGTTTCCGTGGCCGTCAAGCTCCGTGACGAGGACGCCTATGCCGTCTTCTGGACCACCACCCCGTGGACCGTGCCCACCAACTTCGCCATCGTGGTCGGTGCCGACATCGATTACGTGGAGGTCAAGCCGACCGAAGGCAAGTTCGCCGGCAAGAAGTTCTACCTCGGCAAGGACCTGTTGGGCCACTACACCAAGGAACTCGGCGAGAACTACGAAGTCGTGCGTGAGCTCAAGGGCTCCGAGCTGGCCGGCCGCCGCTACTGGCCTGTCTTCCCGTACTTCGCGGGCGAGAAGGCCGAGACCGAGGGCAACGTGCCCGGCCCGAACGGTTACACCATCTTCACCGCCGACTACGTGGACACCGTCGAAGGCACCGGCCTCGTGCATCAGGCTCCCTACGGCGAAGACGATATGAACACGCTCAACGCCAAGGGCATCAAGAGCACCGACGTGCTTGACGCCGGCTGCCGCTTCACTTCGCAGTGCCCGGAGTACGAAGGCATGTTCGTGTTCGACGCCAACCTGCCGATCCTCAGGAACCTGCGCGCCGGCGACGGCCCGCTCGCCCAGATCGACGAGGACAAGCGCGCCATCCTCTTCCAGGAGAAGAGCTACGTGCACTCCTACCCGCACTGCTGGCGTTGCGCCACCCCGCTGATCTACAAGCCGGTGAGCTCCTGGTTCGTGTCCGTGACCAAGATCAAGCCGCGTCTGCTGGAGCTCAACCAGCAGATCAACTGGATTCCGGAGAACGTGAAGGACGGCCAATTCGGCAAGTGGCTGGCCAACGCCCGCGACTGGTCCATCTCCCGCAACCGCTTCTGGGGCTCCCCGATCCCGGTGTGGGTTTCCGACGATCCGAAGTACCCGCGTGTGGATGTCTACGGCTCGCTTGAAGAGCTGAAGAACGACTTCGGCGACTACCCGCGCGACAAGGACGGCAACATCAATATGCACCGTCCGTGGATCGACAACCTGACCCGTCCGAACCCGGACGATCCGACCGGCAAGTCCACGATGCGCCGCATTCCGGACGTGCTCGACTGCTGGTTCGAATCCGGTTCCATGTCGTTCGCGCAGTTCCACTACCCGTTCGAGAACAAGGAGAAGTTCGAGCAGCACTTCCCGGCCGACTACATCGTCGAATACATCGGCCAGACCCGCGGCTGGTTCTACCTGCTGCACGTCATGGCCACCGCGCTGTTCGACCGCCCGGCGTTCAAGAACGTGATCTGCCACGGCATCGTGCTCGGCTCCGACGGCCAGAAGATGTCCAAGCACCTGCGCAACTACCCGGATGTGAACGGCGTGTTCGACAAGTACGGCTCCGACGCCATGCGCTGGTTCCTCATGTCCTCGCCGATTCTGCGCGGCGGCAACCTGATCGTCACCGCCGAAGGCATCCGCGACACGGTCCGTCAGGTCATGCTGCCGGTGTGGAGCTCCTACTACTTCTTCACGCTGTACGCCAACGCGGCCAACGGCGGCAAGGGCTTCGACGCCCGCCAGCTCACCGCCGACGAGGTCGCGAACCTGCCGGAGATGGACCGCTACCTGCTGGCCCGCACGCGCCGACTGGTGGAGAAGGTGGAGAAGTCCCTCGACGAGTTCGCCATCTCCGATGCCTGCGACGCCGCCTCCGACTTCATCGACGTGCTGACCAACTGGTACATCCGCAACACCCGTGACCGCTTCTGGAACGAGGACGCCAACGCTTTCAACACCCTGTACACCGTGCTTGAGGTGTTCATGCGCGTGCTGGCCCCGCTCGCACCGATGGAAGCCGAATCCGTGTGGCGAGGACTGACGGGCGGCGAATCCGTGCATCTGGCCGACTGGCCGTACGTCACGGACGAGAAGACCGGTGAAGCCACCGAACTGGGCCGTGTGCTGGTTGATGATCCGAAGCTGGTCAACGCCATGGAGAAGGTTCGTGAGGTCGTCTCCGGCACCCTGTCCCTGCGCAAGGCCTCCCAAATTCGCGTGCGTCAGCCGCTTTCCAAGCTCACCGTGGTGGTCGAGGACGTGGACGACGTCAAGGCTTACGCCGAGGTGCTCAAGTCCGAGCTCAACGTGAAGGACATCGAGTTCTGCACGATGGAGGACGCCGGCTCCCAGGGTCTGAAGATCGTGCACCAGTTGAAGGTCAACGCCCGCGCCGCAGGCCCGCGCCTTGGCAAGCAGGTGCAGTTCGCCATCAAGGCTTCCAAGACCGGTGCCTGGCATGTGGATGCCTCCGGCGCTCCGGTGGTCGAGACCCCGAACGGCGAGGTTGCGCTGGTCGAAGGCGAATACGAGCTCATCAACCGCGTGGAGGAGGAGAACGCCGCCGAGGCATCCGTCTCTGTGTCCGCAGCACTGCCGACCGGCGGCTTCGTGATTCTCGACACCGCCCTGACCGATGATCTGGTGGCCGAAGGCTACGCCCGTGATGCCATTCGCGCTGTGCAGGACGCCCGTAAGGACGCCGGTCTGGAGATCTCCGACCGCATCGCCCTGACGCTCACCGTGCCGGCCGCAGACGTGGCCAAGGCCGAGCAGTTCAAGGACCTCATCGCCCACGAGACGCTCGCCACCTCCATTGACATCAAGGCTGGCGATGAACTCGCCGTCGAAGTGCGGAAGGCCTGAATAATATAGCCTCGCGCTATGCAGGAAGCCTAGCTCCCATATCCGTATGGGCGGCTAGGCTTCCTGCGTTTATCCGTCATCGACATGCTGTGCCACGCCCGGAACCTTCTCGATGGACATTGCCCCGTTACTATTAACGAGGTAAATCAATGGCCATCCGACCATGATGACAGCACGGGAAAGGCACTCCTATGGCTCAGAAACTGATTCTCGATCTTGACACCGGTGTTGATGACGCCCTCGCCATCTCCTATGCACTCGGCAGCCCGGAAGTCGAACTCATCGGCATCACCGGCACGTACGGCAACGTGCTGCTCGATCAGGGTGTGCGCAACGCTCTTGCCATCACCGACCTGTTGGGACATCCGGAGGTCAAGGTCTATAAGGGCATTCCGCACTCCAGCACCACCGATTCCTTTGAAGTGCTCGATATCTCGGCCTTCATCCACGGCAAGAACGGCATCGGTGACGTGGATATCCCCGACTCCAATCGTGAACCGGAAACCGAATCCGCAGTGGACTTCATCATCGACGCGGTGAAGACCTACGGCAAGGACCTGACGTACGTGCCCACCGGCCCGATGACGAACATCGCCGCCGCCTTGAAGAAGGCTCCGGAAATCAAGGATGAGATCGGCAAGATCGTGCTCATGGGCGGTGCCCTGACCGTCTGCGGCAACGTGAACGGCTGGGAGGAAGCCAACATCTCCCAGGATCCCGAAGCCGCCGACTATCTGTTCCGCTCCGGCGCCCCCGCCACGATGGTCGGTCTCGACGTCACACTGCAGACCCTGCTGACCTACAAGGAAACCCGGATCTGGCGTGACCTGAACACCAAGGCCGGCAAGTTCCTCGCCGATATGACCGACTACTACATCAAGGCCTACGAGACCACATCCCCGCATCTTGGCGGATGCGGACTGCATGATCCGCTCGCCGTGGGCGTGGCAGTGGACCCGACACTGATCACCGCGTTGCCCATCAACATGAAGGTGGACGTCGAAGGCCCGACCCGCGGACGCACCATCGGCGACAACACGCGCATGAACGACCCGGTCAAAACCATGAAGGCCGCCATCGACGTCGATGTACCGCGCTTCCTCAACGAATTCATGACCCGTATCACCGCGCTCGCCAAGAACGCCTAAGTGAGAGCCGGTTCGACCCAGACTTCCCAAAAGAGAGAAAGCAATAAAGGAAAACAAATAATGACACAAACCACTCCAACCACGGTTGCCGATCCCTGGACCGATCCGGAAACCAGCAACAAGATGGCCATCAAGGCCCTGATTCTGCTGCTGATCACCTTCATCCTTGGCACGCTGTGTCTGCAGGGCTTCAATCTGGTGTTCAGCCAGGTGGGTGAAGACGTCGGCGCTCCGGCCCAAGCTTCGCTGATCACCGCATTCCCCTCGCTGGTGCTCGGCATCGTTTGCTTCATCTACGGTTCCCTCGGTGATTTCGTCTCCCTGAAGCGTCTGGTCGTCGCCGGTTTGGTGACTCTGCTGGTCGGCTCCGTGTTCGGTTTCGTCGCGAACTTCTTCTTCACCGCGAACATCTGGACCGTCATCATCGCCCGCGTGCTGCAGACCGCAGGTGAGCAGGTAGCCGGTTCCGTGTTCCTCGTGATCGCCACCAAGTACCTGAAGCCGTCGCTTAAGGTCGTGTTCTTCGGCCTGTACACCGCCGCCTACCAGCTGTCCGCCTCCATCGGCGTGTTCGCGGCCGGCATCCTGAGCTCGATCGCGTGGCAGTATCTGTTCCTCATCCCTGTGGTGACCATCTTCTTCCTGCCGACGTTGCTGAAGAACCTGCCGGGCCGTCAGGGCGGTAACGAGCATGTTGATTGGATCGGCTTCACCATCTTCGGTCTGGCCAGCGCTTTCCTCACCTTGTTCTTCTCCTACATGGCATGGTGGATGCTGGGTGTGGCCGTGGCCCTGTTCGCCATCTTCGCCGTGTACATCCACAAGGCCGCCAACCCGTTCATCACCCCGGAGTTCTTCAAGAACACCCGTTGGCTGGCTGCCATCAGCCTGATTCTGGTGTTCTACTTCACCAACTACTGCATCTCCCCGCTGTTCAACGCCATTGGCACGTCCGTCTACGGCATGACCACCGCACAGGTGTCCACCTACATCGTGTGGGCCTTCGTGTGCGCGGCCGTGGTCGGCACCTCCTCCGGTTGGATCATCGGCAAGATCGGCCGTCAGCCGGCACTGATCACCGCGGCAATCCTGATGATCGCCGGTTTCGTGGCCGCCGCTCTTGCCGTCAACGCCGGCTTCCTGGTGCTGACGCTCACCGCATGCCTGTTCTACTGCGGTGTCGGTCTGCTGTACTCTCCGGTGGTCTCCACCGTGATCGATACGTTGCCGCAGGAGGAGTCCGGCCGTGGTGTGGGCATGAACGATCTGGTGATGAACGTCACCGCGTCCATCGGCATCACCGTCATCGGCGGTCTGATGGGTTCGCAGTCGCTGGCCGGCTCCAGCATCACCGGTGCCACCGGAGCGGCCGCCGGCTACGCCAACCTGCTGCTGATCGGCGGTGGCGTGATGCTGCTCGGTCTGATCGTGTTCCTGCTCTTCCGCAAGAAGATCTACAGCCAGAACTGATAGCTTGATACGGTTCGGTTGATCGTCAAGGCTCGCTACTCCACCGGTTCTCCAGTTGGTTGCGAGCCTTCTCGTTTATTGTCAACCTGTTCTGCTTGCCAACCCGTCAACGAAACAAAGGAGATTGCCGATGACGATATCGCTGGCTATCGAAGGATCGGGATTCACGTCGAAAACCCGTGATGAAGTCCGTTATTTCGAACATGCGCTGTTTTTGATTGATGAGCACGGTGTGATTCAATCCGTGCTTGAGCCCGGTGACGAACGCTATCAGAGCGAAAAGGCCCGGGCGCAGGCGAACGGAACATATCAGGCCATTGCGAACGGGTCCTACCTGCTTCCTGGTTTCATCGACCTTCATGTCCATGCGCCGCAGTGGGCGCAGGACGGCACCGGTCTGGATGAACCGTTGGAGGTCTGGCTCGGCAAATACACCTTCCCTACGGAATCCAAATTCGCCGATGAGCCCTTCGCTCACACGGTATATGAGGATTTGGTGACGCGAATGTTGTCCACCGGCACCACCACGGCATCCTATTACGCCACGGTGCATCGCAATGGTTCGCTGGTCTTGGCTCAGGAGGCTGAACGGCTCGGCCAACGTGCCTTGGTGGGCAAAGTGGTGATGGATGACCCGGAGGCAAATCCGGAGTATTACCGTGATGCTTCTGCTCAGGCTGCGATCGAGGAGACCGAACGGTTCATCAACGAAGTCGCCAAACTGAACGAGCACAGCGTTCAGGGCGTCTACCCGGTCATCACTCCACGATTCATTCCGAGCTGCACCGACGAGGCGTTGCGTGGACTGGGTGAATTGGCTGAACGGTACAAGACCTACGCCTACATTCAAACCCATTGCAGCGAAAGCGACTGGGAGCATGGCTACGCCTACGAACGTTACGGCAGAAGCGACACGCATATGCTGCGCGAGTTCGGACTGTTCACCGAGCGTAGCATTCTGGCGCACAGCGTGTATCCGAGCGAAGAGGATATGCGCGTGTTCGCAGAAACCGGTGCGATTGCCGTACACTGCCCGCTGTCCAACGCATTCTTCGCCGGTGCGGTGGCACCGATCCGACGCTACTTGGCGGCCGGCATGCATGTGGCGCTGGGCAGTGATATCTCCGGCGGCTACAACCCGGACCTGTACGGTGCGATTCGTCAGGCGATGATCTCCTCACGCATGTTGGAAACCGGCGTGAACCGTGAGCTGTCTGCGGGGGAGCGTGGCGTGGAAGGCAGTGCTCTGACGCTGTCCAACGCGTTCTATCTGGCCACCGCCGGCGGCGGAGCATCGCTGGGGCTGCCGATCGGACGGTTGGAAGCCGGATATGCTTGGGATGCGCAAGTGGTTGATACACGGCATCCGGGTGCCCGTCTGCCTATCTTCGAGCCGAACGAGCCGGCTTCGGACATCTTCCAGAAGATCATGAATCTGGCTGTGCCGGAGAATGTTCGCACTGTCTGGGTGCAGGGACGCAAAGTCGTCGATAAGGGATAATGCCTCTCGCTGAAAGTCGCTCGCTGAGCGATGCTCGTCGAGCGTAAGCAATAGGGCTTCCTGCCATGATGAAGCAGGAAGCCCTCATTATTGCCGGATTATTGTTGGTGCTAGCCGAAATGAATCACTCTGCGGCAATCGCAGCCTTGAGCTCCTCGACCTTATTGGTACGCTCCCACGGGAACTGAACATCGGTACGGCCGAAGTGACCGTAGGCAGCCGTTTTCAGGTACATCGGACGCTTGAGATCCAGTTCGTCGATGATGGCTGCCGGGCGAAGATCAAACACCTTGCGCACCGCGGCGGCGATCTGGCCGCGAGTCACGCCGTCACGCTCGGTGCCGAACGTCTCCACATTGATGGACACCGGATCGGCCACGCCAATGGCATAAGCCACCTGTACTTCGGCCTTGCGCGCCAGACCGGCGGCCACGATGTTCTTGGCGACCCAGCGGGTGGCGTAGGCGGCGGAACGGTCCACCTTGGATGGATCCTTGCCGGAGAATGCGCCGCCGCCGTGATGCGCGGCACCGCCGTAAGTGTCCACGATGATTTTGCGGCCGGTCAGACCTGCGTCGGCAGCGGGACCGCCAAGGATGAACGAACCGGTGGGGTTGACCAGCTGGCGGTAGCCCTCATAGGGCACCTTGTCACCAAGCACTTCCCTAAGCACCGGGTCGATCACGTGTTCCTTGAGCTGAGCCTCAAGCCATGCGTGGGTCGCCTCGGGGTCATGCTGTGTGGAAATCAGCACGGTATCCAAACGCACGGGATTGTCGTGCTCGTCGTACTCGATGGTCACCTGGGTTTTGCCGTCCGGGCGCAGGTGAGGCACTTCGCCGGACTTGCGTACTTCGGTCAGACGGAAGGCGAGACGATGGGCCAAATAAATCGGCAACGGCATCAGTGTCGGCGTCTCGTCAGCGGCATAGCCGAACATCACACCCTGATCGCCGGCGCCTTGCGCCTCATAGCGTTGCTCACGGCTGGCAGCGGATTCTTCTTCGGCGTTCAGGCGGCTTACGCCCTGATTGATTTCGGCGCTCTGCTCGGTGATCGCCACGATAACGCCGCAGGAGTCGGCATCCAAGCCGACCTCGGAGGAAGTGTAGCCAATATTGCGCAAGGTCTCGCGGACTTTGGACTGCACGTCGCAGTAGCCTTCGGACGTGACCTCGCCAAAGACCAGGAACACGCCTGTGGCGGCTGAGGTCTCCACAGCCACATGGCTGGTGGGGTCTTGGGCCAGCAGGTCGTCGAGAATGGCATCGGAAATCTGGTCGCAGACCTTGTCCGGGTGGCCTTCGGTAACGGATTCGGCTGAGATAAGCCGCTTTTCTTCTGTCATATCATCCCTTTCGTGTCAGGACTTATCGCCCCGCGCCGAATCGGGCACGAAGCACAATGATACGTATTGGTTATGGTGTGTGATTGTTCAGTTATCGCGATATTCAATTATGAAAACCTTGTATGCCCGGTGCGAACAGGGGGATCGGCGGTATCTCCCGCAGGTATCGGTCGGGCTTATCGGATATGGAATCGGATACAAGAGAAGGGCCCGTGCCAACCAGCGCGGTGGCGCGAGCCCTTCTGTTCCTTCTGTTATTCACGTCTGCGATTCGTATCTGTGGTTGGCCACAGTCGAAAGCGGCGACAGATCCGTGGATCAGTTGCCCTCGTTGGCGTCGTCCTCGCCCAGGGTCTCCTCAAGCAGACCCTCGTCGATCTCGCGGAAGGCGATGGACAGCGGCTTCTCGTTGTTCTGGTACTCGACGAGCGGGCCGACGTTCTGCAGCAGGCCCTCGTTCAGCTGGGTGAAGTAGGAGTTGATCTGGCGGGCACGCTTGGCGGCGAAAATGGCCAGCGCGTACTTGGAGTCAGCGTGCTTCATCAGGTCGTCAATCGGCGGATTTGCAAGACCGGTGGGGTGCGGGTCAGTGCCGAACGCCTCGTTACCCTTAACCTCGGTTTCTTCTGCCATAAGTATGTGTCTCCAAACGTTGGAAAATCTATCTCAACCGAACAAAGTCTAGCCTTGCGCCGGGACTTCGCGGCAATCGTGTATCGGGGTCGTTCTTCTACCAGTTTGTGAGGCAAGAAGTGCCGTGAGACGGTGTGAAAAAGGTTACGTTTTTGAAAATTCCACTATTCGACTCTTGACAAAACGCGTGTCCCTCGCAAGGGCTTGAATAGAAGCATGACTGAAATGCGATCTGCAAAACTCATGTCCGGCCGCGTCTTCGCAGGCGCGCGAGCCCTCTACCGTGCCGCCGGCGTCAGCGGCGACGACATGGGCCGTAAGCCCATCATCGCCATCGCCAACTCCTTCGACGAGTTCCTGCCCGGCCACGTCCACCTGAACAAGGTCGGACGTATCGTCTCCGAAGCCATCAAGGAAGCGGGCGGCATCCCGCGCGAGTTCAACACGATGGCCGTGGACGACGGCATCGCCATGGGCCACACCGGCATGCTCTACTCCCTGCCTTCCCGCGATATCATCGCCGATACCGTGGAATACCAGTGCAATGCGCACTGCGCCGACGCCCTGATCTGCATCCCGAACTGCGACAAGGTGGTTCCGGGCATGCTCATGGCGGCCCTTCGCCTCAACATCCCGACCGTTTTCGTCTCCGGTGGCCCGATGGAAGCCGGCACCACCGTGCTGGCCGACGGCACCGTCAAGAAGAACACCGATCTGATCTCCGTGATGTACGCCTCCGCAGACGACAACGTCTCCGAAGAGGATCTGCTCAACTACGAGAAGACCGTGTGCCCGACCTGCGGTTCCTGCGCCGGCATGTTCACCGCCAACTCGATGAACTGCCTGACCGAGGCCATCGGTCTGGCCCTGCCTGGCAACGGCACGATTCTGGCCTCCCACTCCTACCGCAAGGACCTGTTCAAGCGCGCCGCGCAGCAGGTGGTCAAGATCGCCAACCAGTACTACCGCGATTCCGACGACTCCGTGCTGCCGCGTTCCATCGCCACCAAGGAAGCCTTCGAGAACGCCATGACCATGGATGTGGCCATGGGCGGCTCCACCAACACCGTGCTGCACATTCTGGCAATGGCCCAGTCCGCAGACGTGGACTTCACGCTGGATGACATCGAGCGCATCTCCCACACCGTGCCGTGCATCTGCAAGGCTTCGCCGTCCGGCAAGTGGGAGATCTCCGACGTGCACCGCGCCGGCGGCATCACCGGCATTCTGGGCGAGCTCGACCGCGCCGGCAAGCTGCACCGCAATGTGCACTCCATCGACTACCCGACCCTTGAGGCCAAACTCAACGATTGGGACATCATGCGCGACACCTGCACCGAGGAAGCCAAGCAGATGTACAAGGCCGCTCCTGGCCACATCATCTCCCCGGAGCCGTGGACGCACACCACCTTGTTCGACACGCTCGACACCGATCGTGAGAACGGTGCCATCCACGACATCGATCATCCGGAGATCCACGAGGGCGGCCTCGCCGTGCTGCGCGGCAACCTGGCCCCTGACGGCTGCGTGGTGAAGACCGCCGGCGTGCCGCAGGAGATCTGGAAGTTCCGTGGACCGGCTCTGGTGGTCGAATCCCAGGAGGAAGCCATCAAGGTGATTCTGGACGACACTCTGAAGCCCGGCATGGCGCTGGTGATTCGTTACGAGGGTCCGAAGGGCGGTCCGGGCATGCAGGAAATGCTGTACCCGACCTCCTTCGTCAAGGGCAAGGGCATCGGCAAGCAGGTGGCTATGCTCACCGACGGCCGTTACTCCGGCGGCTCCTCCGGTCTGGCCATCGGCCACATCGCTCCTGAGGCCGCCAACAAGGGTCCGATCGCGCTCATCAAGAACGGCGACATCATCAACATCGATATCGAGAACCGTTCGGTGAACGTGGAGCTGACCGACGAGCAGCTGGCCGAGCGCCGCGCCGAGCTCGAGGCCGGCGACGGCTACGTGGCTCACCGTGACCGCAAGGTTTCCCAGGCCCTGAAGGCCTACGCCGCCTTCGCCCGCTCCGCCGACAAGGGCGCTACGCGCGACCCGGAGCTGATCAACAAGCTCTCTGGTTTGGCGTGATTGAATCATCGACTGAGCCTCTTCCGGCATGACAACGGGGCCGGCGTCCATTGTGCGGATGCCGGCCCCGTTGTCGATGGTCCATCCCTATACTCTCGAACCGACAATTCAATACGCATCTTCAGGGCAGGGTGAAATTCCCGATCGGCGGTACAGTCCGCGAGCGTCGCGATTAACAGTTGCGATGCCGAACCGGTGAGATTCCGGTACCGACAGTCATAGTCTGGATGAAAGAAGCTGCGGCGGCGTGGACCATCGGCCTGCGCATGCGACTGCATACCGTCGCATGCGCGCATAGGCGATGCGCATCATGCGGCCCATATCGAGCACCCTGGATTTCGAACGGAATCCAGGGTGCTCGCATTTTAGGGCCGTGAGGCATGGTGTGTCTTACCCGATGCCCGAGAAACCGGAACCAAGAACCGGTACACGGCTACGCTGCCATTATGAAGCACCCTGGACATGCCCTATCGCAAGGAAAGGGGATTTCATGAACGATAGGGACTTCATGTCCGTGGCATTGCGCCACGCACGACTCGGAGCGGGCAAAGTCAACCCGAATCCGATGGTGGGGGCGGTCATCGCGCGCGACGGCACGATCATCGCCACCGGACATCACAACCATTTCGGCGGCTGGCACGCCGAACGCGCCGCACTAGAGATGGCGAAACGCGACGGCATCGACGTGCGCGGCGCCACAATCTATGTCACGCTGGAACCCTGCTGCCACACGGGCAAGCAGCCTCCGTGTACGCAGGCGCTCATCGACGCCGGGATTGCTCGCGTGGTGGTCGGCTCCCCCGACCCGAACCCGCTGGTCGCCGGCAAAGGCGTGCGCCGGCTCATGGACGCGGGCATTGAAGTCACGCAGGGTGTGCTGCGCGACGAATGCGATGCGCTCAACGAGATTTTCCTGCACTACATCACTACGCGCGCACCGTTCGTCATGCTCAAATATGCGATGACGCTCGACGGTCGCATCGCCGCCGCATCGGGACTGTCCCGATGGATCACCGGCGAGGCCGCGCGCCGCCGCGTGCACGAGGACCGCTGCCGGTTCGCTGCGATCATGGTGGGCGTGGGCACGGTCATCACGGACGATCCGCGACTCACCTGCCGCATCCCCGGCGGCCACAATCCGATTCGCGTGGTGTGCGACACCAATCTCAACACGCCGCATGAGGCCGCGGTTGTCGCCACCGCGCGCGAGACGCCCACCATCATCGCCACCTGCTCGAGAGACAAGATCCGCGCGCAGGCCTATCTCGACGCGGGTTGCGAGATCCTCCACGTGCCGGCCGACGCGGACGGACATGCCGACGTTGCCGCCATCGTCGGTACGCTCGGCGGGCGCGGCATCGACAGCGTGATGATCGAAGGCGGCGGCGAACTTGCCTGGTCCGCGCTGCGCGACCAGGTCGTGACCAAAGTGAGCGCCTACGTCGCGCCGAAACTGTTCGGCGGACGCGCCGCGCCCGGTCCGGTGGGCGGCGCGGGCGTCGACGCGCCGGATGACGCTTTCCTCCTCGAGCACCGCACCGTCGCCACGGTGGGTGACGACATCGTCATCGAAGGAGGAGTTGACTATGTTCACCGGAATCGTTGAGGACCTTGGTACGGTCGTCGGATTGGAGACCGGCACGGACTTCGTACGACTGACTGTCGACTCGCCGACGGTGGTGACCGATCGTACGGCGATCGGCGAAAGCATCGCTGTCAATGGCGTGTGCTTGACAGTCACGTCCGTGCGAGGCACGGCGTTCACCGCCGATGTGATGCACGAGACGTTGCGACGCTCCTCCCTCGGTTCGCTCAGACGCGGCGATCATGTGGACGTGGAACGCGCGATGCCTGCCGACGGACGGTTCTCCGGGCACATCGTCTCCGGGCACATTGACGGTACTGGTGTGGTCGCCTCGATCGCGCGCGACGGCATTGCCACCGTTTACACGATTCGAGCACCGTACGCGCTCATGCGGTTCATCGCCGAGAAGGGATCGATTGCCGTTGAAGGAATCAGTCTGACGGTGACGCACGTCGGACACGACTCGTTCGGCGTGTCGATTATCCCGCATACCGCCGCGCACACGGTGCTGGACGAACGGCGCATCGGCGACGTGGTCAATCTCGAAACCGACCCGATTGCGAAATACATGGCGCGGCTGTTAGAGATGCCGGCGGGCGAGGGCACGGCCGGCGTGACAGCCGATACAGGCCCGATCACGGAGAACTTCCTCGCCGCGCATGGATTCTGACAACGACAAGACATCATCGAGAACGGAAATAACAGAAATGACAGACATGACGGAACACACGAATCAGGACGGCCCGGTGGCGCGCGCCATCCGGGACATTGCGGCAGGACGCATCGTTGTCGTTGCGGACGACGAAAGCCGTGAGAACGAGGGTGACCTCATTTGCGCGGCGCGCCACGCGACGCCGAGCAACATCGCGTTCATGGCCACGCACGGCAGGGGCCTGATTTGCATGCCGATGAGTCTGGAGCTGGCGACGCGACTTGACCTGCCGCCAATGTGCACGGCGAACACGGACAACCACCACACGGCGTTCACCGTGTCAATCGACCATGTGACCACATCCACCGGCATCAGCGCTCGCGACCGCTCGCTCACTGCGATGGCGTGCGTCGCCCCGAGCACGCGCCCGCAGGACTTCCGCCGCCCCGGGCACATGTTCCCGCTTGTCGCACGCTCCGGAGGCGTATTGGAACGCAACGGGCATACGGAGGCGACCGTTGACCTGGCGCGACTGGCTGGACTCGAGCCGTGCGGACTGTGCTGCGAGATGATGAAGGCCAACGGCACGATGATGCGACGCGACGATCTCGTACGCTTCGCCGATGAGCACGGGCTGGCCTACATCACTATCGCACAGCTGCAGGAGTATTGTCGCGCACATACGTTCCCGAGCGCGGTGCGCCGCGTAGCGCGCGTAAACCTGCCAACTGAATACGGACGGTTCACGATGGTCGGCTATGAGTCGGATGACGGTGACGAACATGTGGCACTGGTGATGGGCGACACCGGCTCCGGCGAGCCGGTCCTGTGTCGCATTCACTCGCAGTGCCTGACCGGCGACGTGTTCGGCTCGCAACGCTGCGACTGCGGGCCGCAGCTGCATGAAGCGATGCGGCGCGTGGCCGAGGCAGGACGCGGTGTCATCCTGTACCTGAGCCAAGAGGGTCGGGGTATCGGATTGCTTAACAAGCTGCGCGCTTACGAGCTCCAGGAACGCGGGTTCGACACGCTCGATGCGAACCTGGAACTCGGATTCCCCGTCGACGCACGCGAATACGAGACCGCGGCGGCCATGTTGCGCGATCTCGGTGTCGCGTCGGTCGACCTAATGACCAACAACCCAGACAAAATCGGCAAGCTGGAGCAGGCGGACATCGCCATCGCCTCTCGTGTGCCGATCGTCATCCCCGCAAACGCGCACGACGCAAACTACCTGTCTACCAAGGAATACAGGATGGGGCATCTGCTAGGAGCCCTGTCAGACATGACGAACCTGTCCACCATTGCAAAGGAGAACTGAAATGACCGTATTCGAAGGACAACTGATTGGCGGCACCGTTTCCGCCACCGGCAAGCCAATCCGTATCGGCATCGTGGCGGCGAGGTTCAACGAGTTCATCACTTCGAAGCTGCTGTCCGGCGCGCAGGACGGCTTGCGCCGCCACGGCGTAGCCGACGAGGATGTGGATGTGGCGTGGGTACCTGGCTCATTTGAAATCCCGATTGCGGCCAAGCGCATGGTGTCTACCGGACGCTACGACGCGGTGATTTGCCTCGGCGCGATTATCCGCGGCAGCACTTCCCACTACGACCTGGTGTGTAACGAGACCGCGAAGGGCATCGCCCAGGTGTCGCTGAACTCGGATGTGCCGGTGCTGTTCGGCGTGATTACCACCGAGAACATCGAGCAAGCCATTGAGCGCGCTGGCACAAAGGCTGGCAACAAGGGCTTCGACTGTGCGCTTGGTGCCATCGAGATGATCAACGTGCTGCGAGCCATCAGCGCCGGGGAGTAGTTTCGACGGCGCTCCAAGGTGGTGGCGCGCGCCGGTCGGTATGTGCCACCAGCTGGTACATCACCGTCCGGCGTACCAGTCGCGGATTGTCGACGCTTCACCGATAGGTGACTGAGGGATAGTCCCATAGGGAATACTGCAATAGCCTTTCGCCAAGTCGCGAAAGGCTATTATGTACCGTATATTGAAGAGACTATGAATTGGTAAAGGGTGATTATGTGAGAAAATATGCAAATAAAGAGGAACTGAAAGTTGAAATAAAAAAATCATTTGAAAAATATATTTCAGAATTTGATAACATACCGGAATCTTTAAAAGATAAGAGAGTCGATAACGTTGATAGGACTCCGGCTGAGAACCTCGCTTATCAAGTTGGATGGACGACGTTGGTCCTTAAGTGGGAAAAGGATGAAAGAAATGGACTCCAAGTACATACTCCATCGGATGATTTTCAATGGAATCAGCTTGGTGAGCTATACCAGTGGTTTAATGATGAGTACGCTCATCTCTCGCTCAATGCTTTAAAAGCTAAATTAGAAGAAAACATTAATTCTTTATATGCATTGATTGATTCGATGAGTGAAGAGGAATTATTTACTCCACACATGAGGAAATGGGCTGATGAAGCAACTAAAACAGCAGTGTGGGAGGTCTATAAGTTCATACATGTGAATACTGTTGCGCCATTTGGGACCTTTAGAACAAAAATCAGAAAATGGAAAAAGATAGCGCTATAGATTTTGCATGACAAGCATCAATAATGATTGATGATCTGATCGCCGCAAAGCGGTACTTCGCATCCGTTAAGCACACCGTTATTGCAGTACGGAATTAGACAAATCGATAGGTAAGGATGTTGATATGTCTAATGAAGTAGGAGCCTCAACAATACCAATCAAGAGATGATGACGGATACGCGTTTGCCCATAGCCTGAGCAAGTGCGTCAAGGGTCCGGATGGACGGGCTGATTCGAGCTTTCTCGATTCGGTTAATGGTGCTGCGGGAAATATGTGAGAGTGCTGCAAGCTGTTCTTGGGAGAGCCCTGCTTCTTCGCGTGCGCGCATAAGCGCCACTGCTGCGTCAAGTCGACGGCTCTCTTCCTCGATTTTCTCTCGCGCGATAGGATCGTCCTTGACCTTTGCAAGATGCCGCTCGAAACTCATGGTAGGCATAATCAGTGCTCCTCCTGTTCATATAGGTTTTTAATGCGGTGTGCTCGTTCGATTTCAGGTCTTGGCGTTTTCTGCGTTTTCTTAGTGAAACCGTGTGTGATGATGTATTGGATTCCATTGAAGTGGAAGTAACAGGCGCGTTGAATATTATTCGATTGTTGTGATCGTATCTCCCATATTTCGTTATCCAGTTTCTTGACCCACTGCATTCGCAATGCTGTGGGAATGCCGTAATACTCGATACGCTCGATGAGCGCATCAAGTTTGTGTGCATCCTTTGCGGGTAAACTTCTGTACCAATCCTCGAAAGGACTGGATCCGTCGTTGTTGATATAAATCTCAAACGAGACTTTTCTCTTGCTTTCGTAGTGTAGCATATTTGCCTCTTAACTACTGTCTTCGTTGATTTCTGACCTCGTTGTCGTTTTTCCTGTGACTAAAACCGTAAAGCGGCTTGGTGATGCTTGTCTACTTGAATCGACCTATGTGGTTCGAGCTTGTCGAGTTATCCACATTCCAGTGTTATTCGGTCAGTTGATGGATTAATTGCACATAGTTGTGTGCGCACAGTTCGAGCATCATGGGTTCTTGGAACGGGGCTAAGATTCGGGCGGTGGAAAATGTCTAACCAAGCTGGTGGAAAATGCATAGTCAGAATGGTGTAAAATGTAAGATGAAAATGGTGTAAAATGTAAGGTGAGGTCGAAGGTATGACGCTCAAGCCAGATGAATACAGGCCGAGGCTGCTTGATGCGCCTGTTTTGAAAATGCTCAACGTGTTTGGAGCAGTGCAGATCGATGGTGCGAAATGGTGCGGCAAAACATGGTGCGCGCTGTCGCATGCCAATAGTGTTACCGGGCTTGATGATTATCGTGTTCGTCCTTTAGCCGAAGCCGATCCCACCATGTCGCTTATCGGAGATCAGCCACACCTGATTGACGAGTGGCAGACTGTTCCTGCTGTACGTGATGCCGTCCGTCATGCAATTGATCAGACAGCCAATCGTGCCGGACAATACCTGCTCACTGGGTCAAGCGCTCCTCCATTGGAGCAGTATGAGCATAGCGGAGCCGGACGGATTGCTCATTTGCGTATGCGTCCAATGAGCTTGTATGAGCAGAGTCTTTCCACAGGTACGGTCTCGTTGCGGGGATTGTTTGAGGGGGATTTCGAACCTGCATCCACACAAACATCATTGGCGCAAATCGCGGAGTGGACTTGCCGTGGAGGTTGGCCGGCCTCATTGGACAGGGATCTTGAAAGTGCTTTATATATTCCGCAGCAGTATCTTGAAGCTGTATGCGAAGATAATGCGCCTCGAATGGGGAAGAACCCGGAGCTGACACGACGCATCATCATGTCGCTGGCCCGTAACAACACGAAAGCCGCCACCGTAAAAACGTTGAGCCGAGACCTGTATGCGGCTGATGAGACAGCTGACACTGAGCCGGCTCGATCCACTACTACCAGTTATGTGGACATGTTGATTCGTGAATTCCTTATTGAAGAATTGCCGAGTTGGGATGCTCCTATCAAAGCGCGGAACCGAATGCGTGTGAAGTCCAAACGATATTTCGTGGATCCCTCACTTGCTGTTTCGGCATTGGGTATGAATCCTTCGCGCTTGCTAACTAATGGTCAGGTCTTCGGAGACATGTTCGAAAATCTGGTGATTCGTGACCTGCTGGTTTATACCTCTGCTTGGGTTGGCATCGAGCGTCCTAAAGTCTATTTCTATCGCGATGACAAGGGTCTGGAGGCAGATGCCATTATTGAATTGGCGGATGGCCGATGGGCTGCAGTCGAAATCAAGCTCGGTGAGAACAAAGCTCAGGAAGGTATAGATTCACTTATCAAAGTGCGGGATACCATCATGGCCAACCCCTACTCGCAGCAGCAAGAGCCATCCTTCCTTATGGTGATTGTTGGCAATGGTGTATTTGCCAGAAAAACACCGGAAGGTGTATACGTGGTGCCGATCACGTTACTCGGAGCCTGATCGGTATGGTCTGATTGACTGTGAGTCTGAGCATCGTGGGTTCTTTAGAACGGCCCTAAGGTTCGGGCGGTGTAAAATGTACAACCGAAGTGGTGTAAAATGTACAGTCAGAACGGTGTAAAATGTACAATTGTTCTGGCTATACAGCGATATTGTGAAGCGATTACCTCACGCAGATGGATTCGCTGAGACGGATGTTCTGACCCCAGTCGGCGGCGCTTACACCACTCTTTACCTCGTATTTTGGTCTCAGTGAGTTTCAGTGCTGTGGGTCCGACCAGGCTCAGGCTATGTGGGGCTTAAACGGTTTGGGCGGCTCGTCGATTGCTTAGCGCAGCACCAGCTGATGGTCGAAGATTTCGGCGCTGACTTTGGAGGGAATCATACGCCATCCAAGATGGGAGAGATCCCGGTGCGAGGTGGTGTAGCCGCGCATCCATTCAAAGCATTGCTGGGTTTGGATGGCGTCGCTTAAGGCACGGTGTTCCTCGTTGTCGGCAATGCCGAATCGCACGATCAGATCGGCCAGACGATGATGCCGATGTTCCGGGAACAGCACACGGCTGATCTGCATGGTGTCATAATCCATACAGGCGAATGGGATGCCGGCTACATGCTGCGCGTTGTATTCCAGAAACCGCAGATCGAAGCTGACATTATGGCCCACAATCGGTTCAGGTGTGGATCCGTCCAATGGCTCGGCCAGCCAGTCGATGAACTGGGGAAGTACGTCGTCAATGGGATCCTGATCGGCCACCATCGCGTCGCTGATACCGGTCAATGCAGTGATCTGCCGCGGAATCGGGCGACGGGGGTTAATGAGCTGCTGGAACTGGTCCACGATTTTGCCGTTGCGTACGCGAACGGCACCGATTTCCGTAATGGCGCAACGGTTCGGGTACAGGCCGGTGGTTTCCAGATCGAGGGTCACATAGTTCAGTGGGAAACCGGCGCGATCATCCGTTATACGCTGAATCGAATTGGTGAGGGGGGCAACAGTGCCGCTTTCGTATTCGTGGTCTGTAGGTGGGACTCCGAATACGCCAATATGGGAAGTGCTCACTGGTGCTCCTTGCCGTGGGGACGATGCTTCGACTTATTGTAGCGGCACGGCACGGTGGACGGTAAAAATTTACCGGGGCCTTCATGATGCAGATATATTGGTGTGCAGTTGATTTGAGAACTGTGGCGTTGGGTCGATCTGATCGTCATGGCGTGCTGCCTGGACGACACGGTCTGGCTATGCGGATTGTAGCGACTGTTGCATCACGAGTGCGGAAGGAGGCTGTATGAAGCGGATTGTGGCTGGCATTGTGGCGCATGTGGATGCCGGTAAGACGACGCTGTCCGAGGCGCTGCTCTACAGCAGTGGTGAGATTCGCAAGCTGGGCCGAGTGGACCACGGCGATGCTTTTCTGGATACGAATGTGTTGGAAAAGGCTCGTGGCATCACCATCTTCGCTCATCAGGCGCTGGTAGAGCATCGTGATATGCGTCTGACGTTGCTGGACACCCCGGGCCACGTCGATTTCGGTGCGGAAACCGAACGGGTGCTGCGGGTATTGGACTATGCGATTCTGGTGGTGTCTGGTACGGATGGTGTGCAGGGGCATACGGAAACCCTGTGGCGGCTGCTCGCACGATATGAAGTGCCGACGTTCATCTTCGTCAACAAATGCGATGCGGATGGCTTCGATCGCGACAGGACACTGATGCAGCTGCGTCAGCGATTTGGTGATGCGGTGTTCGCGTTGCCTGCGATTACGCGAGACGCTCAGACCTCAAACGTGCAGCCGCTGGGCCGGATCGTGCCATTCGGGGATGCGGCTGAGGACGTGGCCACGTTGGACGAACAGGCGATGGATGAGTATCTGGAATCCGGCGCATTGACGGTGGGGCGTGTGCAGTCGATGATCGCTGCGCGTAGCCTTTTCCCGGTGTTCTTCGGTTCCGCCCTGAAGCTGGATGGCATCGAGGAATTCCTGGATGGTTTGGAGCAGGTCACGGCCGAGACGCAATGGCCGGAGCTGTTTGGTGCGCGGGTGTTCAAAATCGCGCATGATGCGCAGCATAACCGTATGACCTGGCTGAGAGTGACCGGTGGAACGCTGAAAGCCAAAGAGGTGATCGATGTCGGAGACGAATCCGAGAAGATCGATCAGGTGCGCGTATATAACGGTGCGAAATTCGAAACGGTTACCGAAGTGCCGGCGGGAGCGGTATGCGCAGTGACCGGTCTGAACGGTACGTTCCCCGGCGAAGGATTGGGTGCGGAACCGAATGCGGAATCTCCGTCGCTGCAGCCGGTGCTGACCTATACCGTACTGCCCGAAGGAGCGGCGGCACAGGCCGCTGATCATGGCGCCGAATCGTCAAGCGAGGTCACTGATGAGAGCGGCGATGAACCGGCATCGGCCCCTCAGCCGATAGCGCGCCGTCCGGCATTCGATGATTTGACCTTGCACAAGGTCATCGCGGCGTTGCGGGAATTGGAGGATGAGGATCCTCTGCTGCATGTGGTGTGGGTGGAGCGTCTGCAAGAGATTCATGTGCAGCTGATGGGTGCCGTTCAGCTGGAAATCGTCCAGCAGACGCTCCACTCCAGATTCGGTTTGGACGTGGAGTTCAGTCCCGGTTCCATTCTCTATAGGGAAACCATTACCGCGCCGATTGAAGGCGTAGGGCATTTCGAACCGCTGAGGCATTACGCCGAAGCGCATATTCGGCTGGAACCGGGCGAGCCGGGCAGCGGCATTGTCGTCTCGTCAGTGCTGTCGGAAAACGAGTTGGATCGCAACTGGCAGCGGCTTATTCTCACGCATCTGACAGAACGGGAGCATCTTGGCGTATTGGTCGGAGCCCCATTGACCGATATTCGGATGACTCTGGTGGCCGGCAAGGCGCATCTCAAACATACCGAGGGCGGTGACTTCCGTCAGGCCACATATCGTGCGATCCGCCAAGGGCTGATGGAGTTGCACGCCGGGGTGAGTGGTCATCCGTCCACGCCTGTGGATCAGCGTCCAGATACCTCCGGCATCGGGAATTGCCGGCTTTTGGAACCTTGGTACCAGTTCCGTCTGGAAGTGCCGGCGGACATGATCGGACGGGCCATGAGTGACATTCAACGGATGAGCGGCACATTCAACCCGCCAACGGAGGATGGTTCCTATGCGCTGGTCGAAGGAACCGCACCGGTTTCCGAAATGCGCGATTACGCGATGGACGTGAACCGCTATACGCATGGTCATGGCCGCTTCTCCGCCACCTTCGGCGGTTATCGGCCCTGCCATGACGAGGAACGCGTGGTTCGCGAGTGCGCATATGATCCCGAATCGGATCTGGACAATACGCCAGATTCCGTATTCTGCGCCCATGGTGCCGGCTACCCCGTCAAATGGTACAAAGTGCCCGAATTCATGCATCTTGGATGGGAGAACATCAAGCCTTCATCGAAATCAGGCGATTAACGGGAAACATTCAAAAGCGCTGTGAATCAATGCGTTATCGAACAAGACGTTCGTCTTTTGTGTGCAAATATAGGTATTCCCTCTTCCAGACTGCTCTGGAAGAGGGAATACCTATATTGCCATCAGTAGTTCGGCCTGTTTTCGCAAGCAAAACCGTCACCATCGGCATCTAAGTCAGGAGAGTAACCCGGATCATTTTTTGTAATGCCGTGTCCCAGTGCATCCCAAACGGCTTTGCAGTTCCGATAGTAGGTATTGCTTGGCTCGGTTGGCATAGTAGGTGTTGTTGGCGTCGTTTGCACCTGTTCAGGTGCAGTGGTTTGCTGCTCGGGTGTGATTGTCTGCTGAGGGGTAGTTGCCTGAACGTCTGGCATGGGTGTCTTAGGCTTGTTTTCCTTTACAAGTAAGACGATGGTGTGCGTTTTCCTACTCAGTGAGACCCAATCTCTGAGAATCCAGCTATCGGGAGTTTCGCCAACTTTTGAAGTCACATCCGAATCTCCGGTGGTGTATTCGAGGCTCCAATCCGCTTTCAGTTGAGTGATTTCTTCCTTGCGGGTTGCCACTGTTTTCTTTTCGCTCTCTCCGTTTGGGAAAAGCAGCTTTTGGATCATTTGTGCGTCTGGATCTTCATCGGAGACCTTATCTCCAGCATAAACAGTGCTTAGATCATCTTTGACGGTAACCAAATACATCCCTCTCACGGTGGAAGATGTCCAGGTGACCTTGAAATTGTTCCAGGCAACGGTCTCAATATTGTGTCCGGATGAAGCACCGGGATAGCTTTCCGCATTGATGATAGCTTTTCTATAATTTTCAGGGGCGCTTATCGCATCTAATGTGCATTTGAGGGTGCCGTCATCCTCTTTGGGAGTGTATGGAAAATAGACCGAGCCCTCTTCGTCCTCGGTTAAATCACATAGTTTCTCAAGCTCTTTAACCGACTGAGCTTTCTTTGAGAGGGAGGCCTTAGCAATGTTGGCCGATTCGTTATCTTGTTTAATGGTCCCAAGCCGTTTTCTCGAATAGGTGATTGCAAAGACTGCAGACGCAACTAGCACTACTGCCAGAGCCACAGCTACAAATCTCTTACCAAGAAGGGATGTGGCTGCTGTATTTTCCTGTTCTTCTAGTCTCATGTACTCATTTTATCTTGGAATACTTGGGCCTTAAGCTTTAGGATCTCGGCGCATATAAGTAAATTGTGTTGCACAGTCCGTCTGCGTGATTTTTACAATCGTTTGTATATGAAGCACTGATGGAGTATTGAAAATGAGCACTCCTTGGAGCCAGAAGAAATATCGAAATATAGTATGAAATCTCAATGCGAGAATTGGTTGAATTCATGCATCTTTACTGTGCTGTGTATCGGACCAAGACAGTTTGAGATGCACCGTTTAAGGAAGAGATTATCCGCCTGGCAATTGTTTCGTATCTACTGAGACGGATGCTGGACGAACAATAGATATTGCAGGACAGTAAATATACACAGTTGGATGTCGGAAGCATCCTTGCCGCGGCCGGTATTCGGGTGCGGGGGATGCCGTGGCCGCATGTGCGAGTAGGATAACCGACCGTGGCTCAGACTCAGGTGCATCAGGCAATACGACGGGCGTCGGCAGACGCGAAATACCGGCAGATGACCGAACAGCCGATTCCCTCCCTGATCCTGACATTGAGCGTGCCGGCGGTGATCTCCAATCTGGTGACCACTGCATATAACCTCACCGACACATTCTTTATCGGGCAGCTCGGCACTGCGCAATCCGGAGCCATCGGCATCGCCTTCTCCATCATGACGATTCTTCAGGCGCTGGGCTTTTTCTGCGGCAACGGCGCAGGTAATTCGATGAGCCGCGAACTCGGCAAACGCAACAACGAGCGTGCATCCAGACTGCTGGCCATCGGATTCGTGGCGGCGTTCTCTTTTGGTCTTGTGGTCGCCATCATCTGCTTGGCCACCTTGCGCCCTCTGGTCGTGATGCTCGGCTCCACGGAGACCATCGCACCATATGCCGTGCAATATCTGACACCGATTCTTGTGGCCGCACCATGCGTGTGCGGCTCCTTCGCATTGAACGGATTGCTGCGCTATCAAGGTCAATCGGCGTTCGGCATGATCGGTCTGGTCACCGGATCGCTGCTCAACTTCATGTTGGCACCGTTGTTCATCTTCGTGCTGGACATGGGCATTTTCGGTGCCGGACTGGCCACCGGTATCTGTCAGAGCGTGAGTTTCGTGATTCTCGTCGTCATGAGTGCGCGATTCGGCGTATTGAAGCTTTCGCTGCGCAATTTCAAACCCGATCCGCTGCTGCTGCGCGAGATTCTCGGCGGCGGCCTTCCCTCGTTGGTCCGCCAGTCCGCCGGCTCGATCGCCACTACTTGCGTCAACATTGCCGCCAACCCGTTCGGGGATGCGGCGATCGCCGGCATGGCCATCGTGATGCGCATCATGCTCGGCGTCAACTCGGTGATCGTCGGCCTCGGGCAAGGCTTCCAACCGGTATGCGGATACAACTATGGTGCCGGCAAATTCAGCCGCGTACGTGAAGGATTCTGGTTCTGCGTGTGGCTCGCCACCGGCGTGCTGGTAGCGCTGTCCATAGCGATCTGGCTCGGTGCGCCCGAGCTCGTGGAAATCTTCCGCTCCGATCCTGCCGTAGTGTCGGTCGGCGTGGCGGCATTGCACTTCGAATGTTTGACGGCATGGACGAACGGCGTCAACATGATGGGCAATATGATGAGCCAGACCATGGGCAAAACCGGTATCGCATCATTCCTGGCGGTATGCCGCACCGGCCTGTATCTGGCACCGCTGGTGCTTGTCCTGCCGTATTTCATCGGCCTGACCGGCGTGGTGGTCGCCCAATCCATCGCCGACATGATGACGTTCGTCACCACGATTCCGTTCCTGCGATATCTGTTGGGAAGCGTTCTGGCAACGCATCGCACGCAGGATGAGCGGCGGTCCTGACATCCCAGCGAATCGGCGTTTGATGGCCGACGAATACGGCATTGACGTCGCGAACAATACAAGCATCGTAAGCGATACGAGTACTAGAAACAGGAGGAGATGGAGATGGGCCAGTTCGGCGTCATGATCGGCCAACTGGTCGGATTCCTGATCATGCTGATGGTCGGCTACGGGTGCGTGCGTCTGCGGTTCTACGGCAAGGTGGCGCTTGACGGCATGTGCTCGCTGCTGCTTAACGTGCTGATCCCCGTGCTGGTGTTCTCGAACGCCGTGGACGGTACGGATCGCGCACAGTTGTTCGCCAACCGTGGCGTGATGCTGCTGACTGCCATCATGTATGGTCGCTGATATTGGCGTTCGCCATCGTGGCATGGCTGCTGCGTCTGCATGGTTCCCGCAGCCATATATTCCAGGCTTCGCTGATTTTCGGCAACGCCGGTTTCATCGGCATTCCATTGGTTATGGCACTGTTTGCGCATGAAGGTGCCATTTATGTGGCGTTGATGTCGTTGGTCGATCAGGCATTGCTGTGGACATACGGCGTATGGCTGTGCGAACCGGTGTCCGATCATGAACACCTCACCCCTCAACGCACGAATCCGTTCGCATCATTGCACGACGACCTGCTGAATCTGGCGAAGCGTTTCGTGAATCCCGCCTTCATCGGTGTGATGATTGCGCTGGCATTGATTTTGCTTGGCATACGCGTGCCCGAACTGATCTTGAAACCGTTGCATACCATCGGAGGCATGGCCACGCCGATGTCGCTGATTTATCTCGGTGGCCTGTTCGCGCTGACGCGTTGGTGGGGCGTATTGAAACGCTACGAATTGTATGTGGGATTGGTGACCAAGATGATCGCCTTCCCGCTCGGATTCTATGCGTTGCTGACCGCGCTCGCCGCCGTCTGCCCGTGGCTGCCGGTCACCCATGACATGATTTTGATGATGACTGTTATTGCCGGCTTGCCGACGATGACCACGATCGCGATGTTCACCGGTCGGAAAAACAACATGCCCGACTACGCCGTCGGTTTTGTGCTGGTGAGCACCTTGTTCTCGCTGGTTTCACTCACCATCGTCTCCGCCATCGTATTCTGACGTTTTGCGCTGGTCTTGCGATCAGTGAGTTGTTGTCGATAGCGTCGCTATGACATAAACGAATGTGCGCTGGTACTCCCTGCGGTGTTCCGCAGTCGGGTATCAGCGCACATTCACATATGTTGTGAGCGGAAGCGGTCTGAAGATATCAGAGTGCGATATCAGAGTGCGCCGAAGCCCACGGCATGCTTGGTCTCGGAGCCGATGATGGCGTAGCCCAGCGCCTTGGCCGGCACGATGATACGACGACCCTTATCGTCGGTCAGATCAATCGATTCGCCGTCGTTCACGGCGCGGGCGATGGCGGCACCAACCTGATCCGCCGAGTCGTCGGTGCTGAAATTCACCGGACGTGCAACGTTCTGGATGCCCAGTTCAATATCCATGATGATTGTGTTCCTTTTCCTTGAGTTGTTCTTTGAATGGTTACGGTCGGGAAAGATGCTGTACCCCGTCAATGGGAAGAGGCTTTCGCAGGGCCGATGACGCTTACCTGGACAGCGGGTTGCCCTCGCTGTCATAACCGTCCAGTCCGGCGCGTGCATCGCGCAGGGCGCGCTCCTCGCGCTCCAACAGTGGGATTACCGTGGTCTGCGCGTCGGGAGAGCTATGCGATCCGTGCCAAAGATTGCTGGAGGTAGTCGCATTGACCGGTTGCGTGGGGCGTGCATCGGTGGTGGCGTTCGCCGCACGTCGAGTGCCCGTTGCGGTGCCGGTGGCGTCGATGGTGCCTGTTGCGGGTCCGCTGGCCTTGGCTTCCTTGACCGCGCCGGATTGCGCATCGTTCATGTCGATAAGCTCCTTCAGTGTGATCGTCACAGAGGAGGAGCCGGCCGCGGTATATGCGGCGGAGGACTCGACGGCGTTCGGCGTCTGGACCCGACTGCTGCCGGTTTTGTCGGACGCGCTGTAGGGCATGGCGGTTTGTGGATGATTGTCGGTGCGATCTGCTGCCTCGGCGTTGGCACCGGTCACGTCCACGTCTCCGGCTGCCACGATTTCAGCGGAACCGGTTCTATCCGGATCCGGCGTATCATCGTTCGGCTGGGCAATCGTAGCGGCGGTCTGCATGGGGGAGACCGGTCGCGTAGCGGATGCCTGCTGTGTAGCGGCCGGCTGCACGGTTTGCGTGGCGGAAGCGGAACGCGAAGATTGCGGCTGTGCGGAGGCAGGGCGCTGCTGGTCCTGCAGCAATGCGCCTACGGTGATGGTGGAGGGGGAGCCGGGCTTGGCCGCCGCCCCCGCGGCCGGAACCGTGGTGGCGGTCTCATGACGCATAACGCCCAGCTGGTGTGCCAGACGCTCCACCTGAGCCTTGAACTGGACGATACGGTCGTTGTCCGCACGATTCAGCGCCTGAATGAAATCGCCCACCTGCTCCATCTGCAGCCACAGGTTGGCCCTGAGCATGATGAGATCGTCGAGCCGGGAGCCCATCATGCGTCCGTATGCGGAAAGCACGGCATTGCGGTGGTTCTCATCGAGTTTGCCGAAAATCCACGCCAGATCGCGCGCAGGGTCGTTCACCTGCATGTCCTGCCAATTGGTCACCGCAGTGATGGTGGAGTTGGAGAACAGGAAGTCACCGTCGCTGAAACCGCCATGCACCGTGCACGTGGTGAAGGACCACAATCCTTCGGTTTCCATGATGCGTGCCCAACTGTCCGTAATCTCGGTCGGCACATGCCCCGCATTGCGTAGTCGGCGAATCCATGCAGTCAGCTGCGCGCGAATTTGCCCGGTGGTGAACACCGGGTATTTGGCGGCGGACAGGAATGCGGGGGAGAGCCGATGAATGGCTCCGATTGCAGTGCCGACGGCGGTGCAATCATCCAAAGTCAGCAAATCGAGCGAACGCGCCTCGCCATCGTTATGTGTGGTCACCATCACGGTGGTTTCGCCGGTGGGACCGGGCTTCTTCGCGGCGCGCGGCGTCTCATCCTCTTGCCGGGCTTGCCGGCCGAGCGCCTGTGCGGTGGCGGTCTGACCCGGCTGCGAAACATCTCCCCGGGCGAAAGCGATGACATGATCCAGCTCAAAGCCGAGTCCACCGGGCTCTCGCGCCGCATCCAAGGTCTGTGCGGCCTTCACTCGGCGAATCAGACGGGACCGCCCCTCCTTGGTGGTGGTGGCATATACGTCGTACGACTTGCCAGAGGCGTCCTGAACCACGGTCTGATCGATGCCGTTGGCTTCATCGGTCGCGCTGGGCTGTACGTTCGCGCGCACGCCGGACACTCCCAGATTCGGCAGAACCGCCGAGGCAAGCGCCGCCAACATATATTCGCTACGTTTCATCACCCTTCCACACTAATACATGCCGTGTCTTCGTGACACGTTCTGTAAGACGTGTGGACGCTTCGCGTCACGGTTTCCATGCCACAATGGAAGGTATGAAACAGGTGCAGGGGATTCTTGAGGGGCTTGATGAGCAACAGCGCAAGGCGGTGACCACGCTGCACGGACCTGTGCGTATCATCGCCGGAGCCGGAGCCGGCAAGACCAGAACGGTGACGAGACGTATCGCCTACGCCTGTGCCACCGGAGCGTGGAAGCCCGAACGGGTGCTTGCCGTGACCTTCTCGGTGAAGGCTGCGGCGGAAATGCGTGCACGTCTGGAACAGCTCGGTGTGGCAGGTTCGACCGGTGGCCTCGCCGAGGGAGGCGGCCGAGGCGTGACCGCGGCGACGTTCCACTCCGCGGCGTTGCGCCAGCTCAATGAGGTATGGACGGACGTATGCGAAGCGCCGTTCCCTCATCTGATCGAGGATCAGCGCGATGTAGTATCTCGTGCGATCACGCGCGCCACGGCGATCGCGGATATCGATCCGCTGATCGTACGCGATGTACTTGCCGAAATCAATTGGGCCAAGATCTCGCTGGTGCCGGTTGACGATTATGCGCGTATCGCCGCGATGGTCGGCCGCCAGAACCCGGCAGGTCTTGACCCGGCGAAGTTCGCTGACGTCTATGCGGCGTACGAGCAGGAGAAGACATCCCGAGGGGAAATTGATTTTGATGACATTCTGCTGCTGGTGTGTCATATCATGGATGACTTTCCCGATGAGGCCGCTCGCATACGTGCTTCGATCGGATGGCTGACCGTCGACGAGTATCAGGATGTCTCTCCGTTGCAGCATCGGTTATTGAGACTCTGGCTCGGCGGGGGAGCCGAGGACGATCGGGTGCTGAATCGCAATATCTGCGTGGTGGGGGATCCGGCGCAGACGATTTATTCGTTCGCTGGCGCATCCAGTTGGGATCTGCTGCAATTCGGCGAGGAATTCGGCCCGCTGGCCGCGGATATCAATCTCAATACGGATTACCGTTCGACTCCGGAAGTGGTGACCTTGGCGAATCGGGTACTTGCCTCGGCACCGGATCGTGGTGATTATCTCCGTCTTGTTTCGGCCCGGGAGCCAGGACGCCGCGTAGGGAGAATCGCCTATGACACCGATCTGCAAGAGGCGCAAGGAGTGGCCGCGCGCATAGCTCGTCTGATCGCGCAGGGAGCGAAGCCTTCCGATTGCGCGATCCTGACGCGCATCAACGCGCAGCAAGCGGCGTTCGTTTCGGCGCTGAGAGCCTTGGGGATCAAATGCCGGGTGCGTCGGGATTCAGGATGGCAGTCAACGGCTTTGGCCGATGAAATGGCTTCCAAACGCGCTTTGCTGGAGGCCATGGGATTGGATCCGTCCGGCATGAGGCAAGATGACGACCCGGGCGTGACGATCTCCACGATTCATGCGGCAAAGGGTCTGGAGTTCAAGCATGTGTTCCTGATCGGTTGTTCCGAAGGACTGCTGCCGTTTGGAGCGCCTGAGTCGTCAGAGGCGCTGGAAGAGGAGCGAAGGCTCATGTATGTGGGCATTACGCGTGCGGAAGACAGTCTGCAACTCTCGTATGCGAAAACCAAAGATGGATATGGCGCACAGCAACGGAGGCCTTCGCGCTTTCTATGAACTGAAAACTGTGGGCGATGAGGGACTCGAACCCCCGACATCCACCGTGTAAAGGTGGCGCTCTAACCAACTGAGCTAATCGCCCGCAAGTGACCACAGTACCGTATGGGCGGCACAGCGACACGCTGAAACGCACACAAAATCACATTATTCAGGTCACATCTCGACTTCACGAGGTGGCCTGAACGTCCGTAACGGCGTACGCCTATGGTCCTTACGGTTTTATGGGCTGACGATGACCTATGGTCGTGGTGACTTGCCCGGACCGGTCAGCGGCCTTTGCCGAAGGCGCGCAGACGAATGCCGTTCCAATCGGGGCTGACCGTCAACGGCGTGGCTGCGTTCATGCCTGCAGTCTGTGCCGCGGACTGCACGGTGGAGGAGCCGGGAGCGCCGGGACGACCGGGCTTGGGGGTCAAAATCCACATCGGACCATCCTGCCCCAGCACCGAATAGGCATCGACGATGGTGTCGGACAGTTCGTCCTCATCGTCGCCGTCACGCCACCACACGATGACGCCATCCACGGCGGAGTCGTAGTCCTCGTCTACGAGTTCCTCGCCCGTGAGCTTCTCGATCTGTGCGCGCACGGAGTCGTCCACGTCATCGTCCCAGAGCCATTCCTGGACGATGTCGCCGGGTTTGAATCCGAATTCTTCAGCCTTTTGTGATGCGGTTTGATTCACAGGGGACACATTAGCAAGTCTTGGCGAACAAATGCGTTAACTCGGCCGAAAAACTTCGCAATGTGGGCAGAGGAATGAAAGGCGAAAGCGGCGTGCATGGTTTGTGCGGCTTCTCAGGCGGTGCAGTGCGGCAGATCATCGCCCTGCCCCTTGCCGATGGCGACCAATGCCTGATACGCCTCGTCCAGTGTGGAGACTTTCACGTCGCGCAGTCCATCGGGCACATGACCGACCACGGATGAGCAGTTCGCTTCAGGGGCCAGGAACCATGTGGCACCGTCTCGTTTGGCTCCGAGCATTTTGAGCCGTATGCCGCCGATGCTGCCCACCTTGCCCTGCTTGTCGATGGTGCCGGTGCCTGCGATGGTCAGACCTCCGCTTTCCTTGGCCGGTGTGAGCTTATCGATCAGTCCCAACGTATACATCATGCCTGCGGATGGGCCGCCGATGCTGTCAACATGCATGGTCACCTTGGCCTTGGCCAGAGCATCGGCATCTACGCCAAGTTCCTGCGCATGCTCGCGGACGTAACGCAGCCCCACCTCGCTGGCCTCATCCTGAGAGCCGGTCATATCGTCGTCGATCTGTTGCCGGTATTCATCGGCGGTCTGCCCCACCGGCACGACTGCCTCCTGGGGCATCACCTCCACGTGAGGATTGGCCCATCCCCATACAGCCTGTGCGTTGATGATCGGATATCCGGGTACGCCTGAGGCACTGACCGTGACTAACAGCAGTTTGCCGGAATCGCGATAGGTAGTCACTCCTTTGCCCTGTACCGCAATGACCTCTTCGCCGGATGCCTTGCCCAGCACATTCTGCGTAGGACCGGGCATTTCGATGACGTAAGAGCTGGGCAGCAGCAGAATCACCATGCCAAGTACCACAGCGAACAGGCCGGCGAGATGGCGTATCGACCGTGCTGCGAAATAATCGCGAATGTGGTGAAGGAAACCTTTGAGACGTTCAACCATACGCAACAGTGTATGCGTAATGTATCCGCCGGAAGGAAAACGCAGACTCGATCGTTTTCGGGCTTGGCCGGCAGCGAACGGCGAGACAACCCCCTACACTTGTGGTAACACCGCTGAGCAAAGAAGGATGCGCATGGATGACAACGCGATTCACGAATGGCTGATCAAATGCTTCGGCCCGATTCAAGGCGAAATGGCCTGGCAGCAGATCAGCCAGTTGCCGGATTCGATTCGCGAGCAACTGATGAGTCAGGATCCCAGCCGTCTGCCTGACCCCAGTGAAGTGCAGCAGATGATGGCCGCATTCACCGCCGGCGGATTGAACACCATGGGCGATATGCAGCGCACCGTGGAGGAAGGACCGATCAACGTCAAGCTCGCAAAGTCGCTGGCATTGCAACGTGCCAATGCTTCAGGATCGAGCTCCAGCGTATCCGCGTTGGACGGTGAGGCGGCGCGTCGAGCGATGAGCGAGGCGAACCTGTGGCTGGACACCGCCTGCGCCTTCGACCCGGCACCGGGGGAGCCGGATGTGCTGACTCGTCAGGCTTGGGTGGAAGGCACCATCGACCAGTGGGCCAAATTCGCCGCACCCGTGGCCGAGTCGATGAATGAGGCGCTCGCATCAGTGATCTCAGACCGATTGGGCGGCATGCTGGGCGAAGGTGAGATCTCCGGCATGTTCGCCGGGCCGGTTCCGATTCCGATTCCTGACGGTATGAAGGATCCTGCACAATTGATCAAGCTGCTCGGCAATACCTCGTTCGCCATGCAATTGGGCCATGCGGCCGGCGATCTGAGCCGCGAAGTGCATGGCAGCTTCGATCAGGGCATTGCATTGCTGAAGAACCCCGCAGGCGGGCTGATCGCGCAGAACGCCATCGAATACTCGGCATTGCTCAATGGTGATCGACCGGCGGATGAAGCATCCGCCGGTGATGTCCCATCCTCCAACGCCGATGCGCATCGGGCTCCGATCGGCTTCACTTCCGCCAAGAAGGACATGCCCGAGGACGCGGATCATGTGCGTATCGATGCGGATGGTGAAGCAGCCGCATTTGAGGACGCGCTCAACGGATTCGGTGCCACTGAGCGCATTCCGGAATCAGAAGTGCTTTCATTCCTCGCCCTGCAGGAGATGGCCCATTCCCGGCTGTATGCATCCGTGCCGTGGCTGATGCCGCGATTCGAGGCGCTGATCGGCAAATATGCGCGCGGCATCTCCATCGATTTGGATGCCATGGAGGAGCAGCTGCGCGATGCGGTGTCGATGGATCCGGAATCCATCTCCGGTGCCGTGAACCTTACCAAGGTCGGTATTCCGGATACGCCGGAACAGCGTGAGGCGCTCGCTTCGCTTGAATCGTTGCTGGCCATGGTGGAAGGCTGGGTTGATTGCGTGGTATGGCGTGCCGGTATGGCGCATTTGCCGCATATCGAACAGCTGCGTGAGATGATGCGTCGCGAACGAGCCATGGGAGGACCTGCGGAGCGTACGTTCGAAAGTCTGCTCGGCCTGAAGCTTCGCCCCAAGCGCATGCGTGAGGCCGCAGGGCTGTGGGAGATGATCACCTCCGCCGAAGGCTCCGATGCGCGCGATGGTAAATGGGCGCACCCCGACCTGTTGCCGGTATTGGCGGCGGACGGTTCAGGTGCCGGTGCGGGCACCGGTGCCGTCGCTGGTGCGGCTGGTTCCAATGCGGCTGGTTCTGGTGCCGGCCCAGTCCATCCCTCCGCTGAGGGGGCATCGGATGCCATCGATTGGGACGCGGAGCTCTCCAAGCTGCTCGACGGCGATGACGGGGAGGATGCGAAGAACGACACGGGAACCGATGCCGACCGATGATTTACGGTCTTGGCGGGTCGCGTGATTGGGCCAAGCCGACGGATTGCGTCGCAATAGTCACGTAAAGTTGTGCTGGAGTGTATTTATCCAGCAGGAGGTTGAAGAGCCGATGGCGCAGGAACTTCGTGAAGGGGACGCTAAGACGGGCATCGCCCGCGCAGGCAAGCGCAAGTGGGGTTACGACCCCGAGCAGGTGGATGCTTTTCTGGAGCGAGCCCATGCCTTGTATGACAGTGACGGCGTCAAGCTCACCCAGCATGACATTCAGGACGTTTCCTTCGATGTGAAGAAAAACGGTTATGTTATCGCTCAGGTGGATGCCGCGCTCGGCCGGCTGGAGCGAGCGGTTGTGGACAAGCAGACCACATGGGAGATCGCGCAATTCGGCCGCGTGACATGGAAAGCCACGACGGAGAAGCTGTATCGTGAGGTGCAGTCCCACGCGGAACGTGCCGAACGTGAACGGTTCAAGCCGGGAGCGCCCAAGCAGCCTTCGTACGACAAGAAGCAGGTGGACCGCCTCGTCGATCAGATTGTCGACAAAGCAGCCGCGTCTCTGGGCATTGACGGCGTGAGCGAAGCGGATGTGCGCGCATTGGCGGATTTGAATGCCAACACGGTGAACAATGTGGTGTTCACGCAGCGTAAAGGCAAGCGCGGCTATGACGAACGTCAGGTCGATTACTTCCTGAATTCCTGCGTGCAGCTGCTCAGCCGATTGGAATCCTATGCGCGCGTGGCCGACTATGTTTCCGGTGAACCTGCGTCGACGCCATCTGCGTCGGCTTCCGTCCCGGCACCGTCTGCGAACGCCGACAGTGTTCCCTCGCTGTTCGCGGCTGGGGCGCAGCCGCCTGCTGCGGATGTCCGTCCTACGGCCACTCCTGCAACGGACCATGATGATTCGTTTGACGCGCTGCATCAGGCTGAGCGAAATCTGTTTGCAGCCCCGGCTCCGACTTCGCCGGTAGCGGCGGCACCCGCCGCAACCGTTGCCGCGGCGGCCCCAGTGGCGGCCCCTGTTGCAGTGCCTCCCTCCTTTGCTCCCCAGACGGCAACATCGTCATCTGCGTCTGCTGGCACGCCGTACGCTGCCGCACAGCCGCCGGTGGCCCATCCGGGACCTGTTCCGGAACACAAGATTGCACCCGTGACGCCTGCGGCCGAGCCTGTTGCGACACCGAGCGCAGTGCCTGCACCATCCACCGCAACGCAACCGGTGAGCTTCGCTCCGTCGCAGCCCACACAAGAATCGTCCATCTTCGATGCCCATACCGACAATGCCGGTCAGAGTGATTCTTCATTGGCCGCGCTGGCCCATATGGCAGAGATTTCACAGGAGATTCCTGTGGTGAACACCCAGTCGTTCACTCCCAAGCTGCCGGATCTCGGTTCGCCGCAGCTGAAGCTCAGCGATCTTCCCGAGCCCATCGCACCGGTGGCTGCTCCGTCTGCGCCGTTTGCCGCTCCGGCAGGTTCCTCGGCCGACCGCTCGGCCGGCGAGACCACTGCTCCGGCACATGCCTATGCCGGTTCCTCCGCTTCGGTGCAGCCTGTCGAGCACACTCCGGAGCACAAGTCTGCCGTGCCTGTCGCTGAACCTGAACCCGAGTCGCAGGTTGAGCAGCCTGAGGCAAAGCCCGAGGAACCGAAACATGACAGCGCCGCCGCCAACCCGTTCGCGATGCTGTTCCCGATGAGCAGCGATCTTGACACGGAGATTCCGGACCTGTCATTCCCCACTCTGAACGATTCGACAAAGAAGGGACGTTGAGCGTGACCCGCACCTCTACGGTGGTGATTCTTGGCTCCACCGGTTCTATCGGCACTCAAGGGCTGGATGTTATCAGCCGTCATCCTGAACGGTTCGTCGTCACAGGACTTGCCGCCGGAGGAGCGCATGTTGAGTTGCTCGCCCGCCAAGCCGCGCAATTCCATGTGCCGCGGGTGGCGATATTCGACCAGGCCAAGGTTCCCGCACTGCGCGAGGCCCTGGCTCAGGCCGGCGCGCAAGATGTTGCCGTCAGCGCCGGCCGCGAGGCGGTTGTCGCGATGGCCGGTTCTGGTGCGGATGTCGTACTCAATGGCATCACCGGCTCCATTGGCCTTGAACCGTCCATCGCCGCGTTGCGAGCCTCATCCCAGTTGGCGTTGGCCAACAAGGAATCCGTAGTGGCCGGCGGCCATCTGCTGTTTGACTCGCAGGTGCGTGCCAACCAAATCAATCCGGTGGATTCCGAACATTCCGCAATCTGGCAGTCGCTGCGTTCCGGTACCCATGCCGAAGTCGCCAAACTGGTGGTTACGGCTTCGGGCGGGCCGTTCCGTGGCTGGCATCGTGCCGATATGGCTCAGATCACCCCGGAACAGGCGCTGCATCACCCCACATGGAACATGGGGCCGGTGGTGACCATCAATTCCTCGACCCTGATGAACAAAGGGTTGGAAGTCATCGAAGCATCCCGTCTGTTTGACATACCCCCGGACCGTATCGCCGTGACCGTGCATCCGCAATCCATCGTGCATTCCATGGTTGAATTTGTTGACGGTGCCACGATTTGTCAGGCCTCGCCGCCCGACATGCGTCTGCCCATCGCTTTGGGACTATCCGCACCGGAGCGAATGGACAATGTGGCGGCGGCATGCGATTGGACACAGGCCGCTTCGTGGACATTTGAGCCGTTGGATGACGAGGCGTTCCCGGCCGTTCAGCTGGCACGGCATTGCCTGAGCGCTTCCGAGAAGCATGCGGCGGTGCTCAATGCCGCCAACGAACAGGCGGTTCACGCGTTCCTGGATCACCGCTTGCCATATCTCGGCATTGTCGACACTGTCAAAGCGGTGCTTGACGAGATGGATGCTGAACTGCGTGGCAATCCGTTGTTTGCGGACGTGGAGGAAATGAACCAGATCGAATTGGAAGCACGTCGTCTGGCCGACGATCTGATAGACAAGCAATGATGAATACCTTGAATATGGAAAAACCCATTGACAAACCGTTCCGCAAAACCGGCAATCCGATCGAGCTGACCAGCGAATCGCCATTACATCCGCGGCGCAAGTCGCGTCGCATCATGGTCGGACCGGTGCCGGTTGGCGGTGGCGCGCCCATCTCCGTGCAGTCGATGACCAATACGCTCACTGCCAACGTGCCGGCGACGCTCCAGCAGATCGCTGAACTGACCGCAGCCGGATGCGACATCGTTCGAGTCGCAGTGCCCAGTCAGGACGATGCGGACGCTTTGCCGGAGATCTGCCGGAAGTCGCCGATTCCTGTTATCGCAGACATTCACTTCCAATCCAAGTACGTGTTTCAGGCCATTGATGCCGGTTGCGCTGCGGTGCGCGTGAACCCCGGCAATATCCGTAAGTTCGACGAAGTAGGTCCCTCCATTTGCAAGGCCGCTACGGATGCCGGCATCTCCTTGCGCATCGGTGTGAACGCCGGTTCGCTCGACAAGGAGCTCTACGCCAAATACGGTGGACCCACCCCTGAGGCGCTTGTAGCTTCCGCTCTCAAGGAAGCGCATATGTTCGAAGATGTGGGCTTCCATGACTTCAAGATCTCCGTCAAGCACCATGACGTGATCACCATGGTGGAAACGTATCGTCTGCTTGCCTCTAAAGGCGACTGGCCGTTGCATCTCGGCGTCACCGAAGCCGGTCCCGCCTGGCAGGGCACCATCAAATCCTGCCTTGCTTTTGGCGCGTTGCTTGCCGAAGGCATCGGCGACACGATTCGCGTGTCCCTTTCCGCGCCTCCGGTCGAAGAGGTCAAGGTGGGCTGCAAGCTTTTGGAGTACATGGGGCTGCGTCCGCGCAAGTTCGACATCATCTCCTGCCCGAGCTGCGGCCGCGCCCAAGTGGATGTGATTCAGCTCGCCTCCGCAGTGACCGAAGGATTGAAGGATGTGACCGCGCCGATTCGCGTGGCCGTGATGGGTTGTATCGTCAACGGACCCGGCGAGGCGCGAGAGGCTGACCTCGGCGTGGCTTCCGGCAACGGCAAAGGCCAGATCTTCATCAAGGGCAAGGTTGTCGAAACCGTGCCTGAAGACCAGATCGTGGAAACATTGCTCACCAAGGCCCAAGAGATCGCCGCCCAGATGGAAGCGGACGGACAGGTTCCTGCCGGCTCCACCGGCCCGGTTGTCGTGCCGATCCAGCACCCGAACCGCTGACCCGATCCGACGTTTTCTTTTTTCCGCAGCAAGATGCCCGGCGGCGAGCCCAGTTGTTCGCCGCCAACGTAACGGCCCGACGCAGCAGGGTAGGGCCGGTGCCTACAATGGGCTGCGTGTCGAATCAGGAATCATCACCAACATCCCAGCCATGGACCCGTGGCCATCGGTTGATGGTGAGTCTGCCTATCTTCGTGATACTGTTCGGCATTCTCGTCACGATTTCGAATCTGACCACCGTGCCGTGGAATATCGAACCCACCGGACAGACCATGGCAACTCTGACCGACGATACTGCCGTCACTTTCGCCAATTCATCCGGCGAGGTTCTGCCGACCAAAGGCACCTACGAAGTCACCGAACGATACGTGACGTTGAACATTGCGCGAGATGGGTCCTTAAGCAACGAAACCGGCGTGCGCAATACGGCGGGCGAGAACGGCGTCCAAGCAGTCAAGGTGCTGATTCGTGAGCCCCGAACCGAATCGGGCAACACGACCGGCACGCTGCCCGCCGTTGTGTTCATGCACGGAGCCGGTTACGGCACCTGCGACAACTCATTCGGCGATGTCGCCACAGACCTTGCCTCAGCCGGATTCGTCACCGCCGTGCTCGACAAGCCGGTATGGAACACCACCGACATCACCCGCGACTATCCGGCTTCCGCAAAGGCATACGATCAGGTCATCAAATACCTGCGCGGGCTGGACAGCGTAGATGACTCCAAGGTCGGCATTTATGCCACCTCCGAATCCACATGGATTTCCTCATATCTGCTTGCCGACGATCCGAAGATCGCCTTCCAGATCCTCTTGAGTCCGATGGTGTTCTCTCCCCGGCAATCCTTGGGATTCTTCGTCACGCAGGATTTCACGCTTGCCGGCGCGCATGACGGTTACCAGTCCATTGTCCAGCGCGTGTTCAGCGCCGATACCGGCATGCTGGGGCTCGGCAATCTCGATATCCACACCTTGAATCCCACGGCCTATGCAATCCCCACGTATGTTGCCTATGGTTCCAAGGATGTGATGACCGCGCAAGTGGATGGCGTACGTGCGATTCTGCATGAAGCGCATCAGGCTGACAATTGGGACGTCACTGTGCGCAGCTATCCGGTCGCCAATCATGTGCTGCGTCTCGGCGACGAATCCGAATCCGGAACGCCGTTCGCCGACGCCTATGTGAGCGACCTGATCGATTGGTCCGTAGGAACCTCGCGAGGGTTGAAACAGACCAGCGAACGGGTGGCGGGAGCCAATCTCTACCAGTCGATCGGACTGCCCGGCGCGTTGCAGCCGCGGCCGGTCGGCACCGTATACGGACTGGTCATTCACGTGACGATGCTATTGCTGCTCTGTGCTTCGGCGGTGCTCGCGTTGATCGCTTTGGCACGTGTACTGCGTGTGCGGGCGCGATGGCGGCGTGCTGCACGTGACGCACGTGACGGGCATGGACATGGCGGTGCGATTGCCGGCAAGCCGAGTGCGCTTGGCTTTGCGCATGGATTCGGCAACGCGCTGCTGACCTTGACCTTGACCACCATGGCCACGCTGCTGGTTTTCTTCGCCGGTCTGGGGCAGGTGATCATGGGAGTGGTGCATCTTGCCTGGGGTGCGGCGCCGAGCGAAGAACCCGGCGTCATGTACTGGAGCTGGCCGGTGATCCAAGTGGTGTCCATCATGGTGATCTGGGCATGGTCCCGTGTGTTCATGCGGCTGATCGAGGTCGCCTCAATGCGCGGACTTATCCAATGGCCGCCGCGCAAAGGGGCGGTGCGCGGCATCATCACCGGTGCCGAACCGGTACTTGCCTCCACTCGGCTTGGACGCGTGTTGTTCTGGCTGGTCACGGTTACGATGCTGTATGTGTTGCTGTTCTTCGCGTTCTGGGGATTGTTCGTGTACTGAGCTGTGTCGATGGCAGCCGACTCGTATACCGATTCATGGAATTCATGCAGGGAGATAGTTATGCCGCTCTACCGTGACGAGGCCGTGGTCTTGAGAACCGCGAAACTCGGCGAGGCCGACCGCATCATCACCTTGCTTACCGCCGGGCACGGCAAGATCCGTGCTGTGGCCAAAGGCGTGCGGCGTGTCAGATCGCGATTCGGCGCACGACTGGAACCGTTCATGCGCGTGGATGTGTTGATCGCCGAAGGCCGCTCTCTGGATGTGGTCTCGCAGGCGGAATCCATCGCCGCATACGGTGCCGCCATCGCAGCCGATTATGCCGCATACGAGGCCGCCAACGTTATTGTGGAAACCGCCGACAAGCTTGTCGGAGTGGAGCATGAGCAGAATCGCGGCCAATACCGGTTGGTGATCGGCGCGCTCAACGCGCTGGCCAAGCACGCCCACGCGTCCGATGCCATCGCCGGCTCATATGTGATGCGCGCGGTCGCGCTGGCCGGTTGGACGCCGCGTCTCAATGCTTGCGTGGTGTGCGGCAGACAGACAGGGGCGTATCTGTCCATTGCGTCCGGTGGCGTGATGTGCGAAGCTGACCACACCACCGATGCGCGCCGCGTCTCGCCGCTTGCATTGCGACAATTCGAGGCTTTGACCCGTGGCGACTGGGCCGTGCTGGACGGCTCGCCATTGGAGACCGTATGCCGTCAACTGGTTGAAGATTGGGGAGAATATTATCTGGAGCGGCCGATTCGTTCGCTGCGCTTGATAGATTCATGAGTATGGCTTTTGAGAACGTCGATTACACATCATTGGATATCCCCGCGGCACCGTTTTCCGATCCCAGCCGTATCCCCGATTTCCCGAAGAACAAGGTGCCCCGGCATGTGGGCGTGATCATGGATGGCAATGGCCGATGGGCCAAGCAGCGAGGCTTGATTCGCACCAACGGTCATCAGGCCGCCGAACCGGTGGTGTTCGACACCATCGCCGGTGCGATCGAGGCGGGTGTGCGGTATTTGAGCCTGTATACGTTCTCCACTGAAAATTGGAAGCGTTCGCCTCAGGAAGTGCGATTCCTGATGGGCTTCTCACGTGAGATCATCCATCGTCGTGTGGCGCAGATGGACGACTGGGGTGTGCGCGTGCGGTGGTCCGGCCGCCGGCCGAAGCTGTGGAAGTCGGTGATCGACGAGCTGGAAGTCGCGCAGGAGCGTACGAAGAACAACAAGGTCATCGACGTGGTGTTCTGCATCAATTACGGCGGACGTGCGGAGATCGCCGATGCTTGCGCGGCGATTGCGCGAGAGGTGCGCGACGGCAAGATTTCCGGCGACCGTGTCACAGAGAAGATGCTCGCCGACCATCTCTATCTGCCTGATGTGCCCGACTGCGATCTGGTGATCCGCACCTCCGGCGAGCAGCGTACCTCGAACTTCCTGCCGTGGCAGGCCGCCTATGCGGAACTGGATTTCGTGCCCGAGCTCTTCCCTGACTGCGGTCGTGAAGTCCTCTGGCGCTCCATCGATCACTACATCCACCGTGATCGACGTTTTGGCGGCGTGAAGTAAAGGACAGTCCGGTGGACTGTCCGTTCGCGCCGCCGAGCTGGGCGCGGTAGCGTTCGGTGAGGTGATGCTGGTCTGCCGGAGGCAGTCCGTTCTTGCTGGCGGCGTGAAGTAAAGGACAGTCCGATGGACTGTCCTTTCGTGCCGCCGAGCTGGGTTACCGGCAAAGGCTGGTCAACCGATCGACGAAATCGTTGACAAATCGCGCGGCATCTACCGTGAGCGCCACATGGGTGCGTGGCATGGACGGAGTGACCAAACCGACTGGATCGCCGGTGGTGCGGCCTCGTACGCCGGCGAAATCGCCGGTTCTGGTTTCGGCGCGCATCGCGATGTCAAGACATCCGACCAACGTGCGGTCCAAGGCCACGGCTGCTGCAAGCGGGTCGTGCAATGGCATGCCGTCGGCGAACAGAGCCGGATCCGCCTGACGGTTCGCGGCGATGGAGAAGTCGGCGAGTCGGGCGAGGAAGCGGCCGCGTTCCGTGCCTGTCGCCGTCCATCGATCGACGGCGGTCTGAGGCAGCAGACATTGGTGCGTGACGTCAAGCCCGACCATCGTGATATCCGCACCGCAATGGAACACGCGATTCGCGGCTTCAGGATCTTGAATGATGTTGGTCTCGGCCACCGTGTCCCAACAGTTGCCGGGTTGGGTGAGCGTGCCTCCCATCATCACCAGATGCAGCTTCTCGGCGATAGCCGGCGCCTTGGTGAGTGCCGCATCCACATCGGTAAGCGGTCCCGTGGTCAGAACCGTGACGTTATGTCCGTATCGCCGCACCTGCCCAATAAGAAAGTCGGTTCCCTGTACTTCAGATCGTGGTGTCGAAGTGGGTTGTGCTGAAAGCGGCAGGGCGTGAGGATGCGCCGGATTCGCATGGGGGTCGCCCAATGGGTATCCGCCGACCGAAACGATGCCGCCGTCAACATCGGCCTGAGAAGCCGTCATGTTCGTATTGCTGGCAGCCGCGTTGGTGGTTGTTGCGGTCGCACGACCGTCGAGATAGCCACCCAATCCGTCCGGTCCGTGGAACTGCGCACACCCGGCGTCCGGGATAAAGGATGAAGCCCACGAGGGGTGCGTCGAGCCTTGATATACGGGGATATCAGAGCGGCCGAACAGTGCAAGTACGGCGTTCGTGTTCCGTATGGCTGTGGCGGCATCCACATTGCCGTATCCGGCGATGACGCCAACCAGCTCGCATGCGGGGGAGGCAAGCAGGTACGCCAATGCCAGCGCGTCGTCCACACCGGTATCGACGCAGGCGATGATTCGTGTCCGATTCCGGTTGCCGATATCTGCCCGGCCCGATGAAGCTGGCACCGCCGACGGAACTGACAAGACCGATGCATCAGGCGAGTGGGTGCCTGCTGCGGAATGCTCATGGGGGTTGCGCATACCGGCTATGATACAGGGGCATCTTGGCCGATACGGCTTGTGCCCATGGCTGTCGGGTTTCACTGCCGGACAAGACGATTCCTAGGGTGTATCGTTTGACGTTATGGTTACGATGAAGGAGATTGCCAACAAGGCGGGGGTATCCGTCTCCACGGTGTCGCTGGTACTCAACAATCGCGATGAAGGGCGTGTGAAAAGCGAGATCGCAAGCAATGTGCGTACCATCGCCAAACAACTCGGCTATCGTGCGAATCCTCTGGCCAGCTCGCTGCGCACCGGCCGCACCCGCATTCTCGGCTTCATCAGTGAGGAAGTGGCCACCACCCTTTATGCAGGTGGCATAATTCTGGGCGCACAGAGCGCGGCCAGCCAGCTGGGGTACATGCTGATCACCGTCAGCACGGACGGCAAGGCCAGTGAGAACGAGGAGATCGCCGCGCTGAAGCGGTACGGCACTGACGGATTCCTATATGCCAAAATGTCGAACCGTGTGACCAAAGCTCCCAAATCGTTGCGCGGCACTCCGTTGGTGCTGGTGGACGCCACTGATGAGGAAGGCTTGATTCCCAGCGTGGAGCCGGATGAATTCCGTATCGGATACGATGCCACCCGTCGGCTGATTGACGCGGGATGCGAACGTATCGCCTATGTCGGCTGCTCTGAATTGATGATCGCCCAGGAAGGACGTCAAGCGGGGTATAGGAAGGCGCTGGAAGATGCGGGTCGTACGTTTGACGAGCGTCTGGTGGTCAATGTGCTGAACAACGGTCCGGCGCTTGAGGCGGTAAGAGATCTGTTCGATGCCGAACATCCCGATGGCTTCTTCTGCTTCAACGACGCCCGTGCGTGGTATGTCTATGAATGCGCGGCTCGGCGCGGCCTGACCGTGGGGCGCGACATTTCCGTGGTCGGCGTGGACAACCATCGTGTATTCGCCGAAACGCTTTCGCCGATGTTGACCACCATCGAACTGCCTCACTTCGAAATGGGATACTGGGCTGCAGCCAAACTGATCTCCTTGATCGAAGACCGTTCCCTGCATGACCTTGAACTGCCTGAGACCACGGCGGCGATACCGCCGTTTGACGCCGTGGAGCCGGCGAAGATTCACTGCACGCTGATCGAAAAGGAATCGGTGCGCTGATCATGCCGTTCCGCCGCCGGCACGCTGTATGACATTCGTGCCGGCTGTTGGCCAATGGTGATTTTGGCATACCGGTGGCGACACGCCGTAAACGTCAATCGATTGACGTAAATCGATTGACGCCGCATAATTACTACTGCAACAGAAACTTCAGCAAAGGCGCAGCGGCCAAAGCGAAGCAACGGAGCGATAAACAATCAAGTAGTAGTAATCAAAGGATGATTATGGCAAGTGCATCCAAATCTGCATGGAGAAATCCCTCTTATCTGCAGAGCTCCCTGGGCATCTTCATGTTCTTCTGCTCGTGGGGCATCTGGTGGTCCTTCTTCCGCGTCTGGCTGGAATCCATCGGCCTGACCGACGGTGAGGCCGGCCTCGTCTACACCATCAACTCCGCCGCGACCATGGTCATCATGTTTGCCTACGGTGCCATTCAGGATCAGCTCGGCATCAAGCGCAAGCTGGTGATCGTCACCTCTGCTATCGCAGCGTTGGTCGGACCTTTTGTCCAGTTCGTCTACGCCCCGATGATCGAAGCCGGCGGGGCTACCCGTTGGACGGGCGCGGTGATCGGCTCCATCGTCCTGTCCGCTGGATTCATGGCTGCATGCTCGTTGCTTGAAGCCGTGACCGAGCGCTACTCTCGTTACTTCAACTTCGAATACGGACAGTCTCGTGCCTGGGGCTCCTTCGGCTACGCCATCGTGGCGTTGTTCGCCGGCTTCCTGTTCAACGTCAACCCGCTGATCAACTTCTGGGTTGGCTCCGCCTGCGGCTTCGGCATGCTGCTCATCTACGCCTTCTGGGTGCCGGCCGAACAGCGTGACAAGCTCAAGGCCGCCGCCGATCCCAAGGCGGAGAAGTCCGGACCGTCGTTCAAGGAAATGGTCTCTGTGCTGGGCATGCCTACCCTATGGGTGCTCGTGGTGTTCATGCTCTTCACCAACACCTTCTATGTGGTGTTCGACCAGCAGTTCTTCCCGGTCTACTACCGCAACCTGTTCTCCACGCCGGAGATCGGCCAGGCCACCTACGGCACCCTCAACAGCTTCCAGGTGTTCCTTGAGTCCGCCATGATGGGCGTGGTCCCGATCATCATGCGCAAGATCGGCGTGCGCAACTCCCTGCTGCTCGGCGCGTTCGTGATGTTCGCCCGCATCGGTCTGTGCGGCGTGTTCCACGACCCGATCACCGTATCCATCGTCAAGATGTTCCACTCCATCGAGGTGCCGCTGTTCTGCCTGCCGGCGTTCCGCTACTTCACCCTGCACTTCGACACCAAGCTCTCCGCCACGCTGTACATGGTCGGCTTCCAGATCGCTTCGCAGATCGGTCAGATCGTCTTCTCCACCCCGCTGGGTGTGCTGCACGGATACATGAAGGAGCTCATGCCTGCCAACGACATGGGTGTCCGCATCACCTTCTGGATGATCTCCGGCATCGTGCTGTTGGCCCTGATCTACGGCTTCTTCGTCATCAAGAAGGACGATCAGGACGTCGGCGGTGATCCGTTCTACACCGACAAGCAGCTTAAGGCCATGGAAGCCGGCAAGGCTGCGGCCTGATAACGGAATCCGCATGGACCGCGTCATGCAGCTGCGCATCGCGGTCCGGCTGCAAGGTAGCTGGATATTTGGGCGGCGTGGTTTTCCCCTTTTCCTGCGCCGCCCAATCAGCTCCGAGCGCTATGCGACCGGTGGGCTTGACCCCTAACCGGTTGCCTTCCCCTCCTCGCTCTTCTCGTACAACTCAATCCTCCTCGTCGCAAACCCCAACCTCACAAGGACGTGCCATGACTGATTTCACCCCTGCAAATCCCGTGCTCACCCCTATCCGCGACCATGCCGAAGAACTCGCCAAAGCCGAGGCCGGTGTCGCCGCGCTGGCGGCCAAGCGCAACAACCGCTGGTACCCGAAGTATCACATCGCTTCCAACGGCGGCTGGATCAACGACCCGAACGGTCTGTGCTTCTACAAGGGCCGTTGGCATGTCTTCTACCAGCTGCACCCGTACGGCACCCAGTGGGGTCCGATGCACTGGGGCCACGTCTCCTCGACCGATATGGTCAACTGGAAGCGCGAGCCGATCATGTTCGCCCCCTCGCTGGAGCAGGAGAAGGACGGTGTGTTCTCCGGTTCCGCCGTCATCGACGACAACGGAGACCTTAAGTTCTACTACACCGGTCACCGTTGGGCCAACGGCCATGACAACACCGGCGGCGACTGGCAGGTGCAGATGCTGGCCACCCCGGACAACGACGAACTGACCTCCGCCACCAAGCAGGGCATGATCATCGACTGCCCGACCGACAAGGTGGATCACCACTACCGTGATCCGAAGGTGTGGAAGACCGGTGACAAGTGGTACATGACCTTCGGCGTCTCCTCCGCCGAGAAGCGCGGCCAGATGTGGCTGTTCTCCTCCGACGACATGGTTCGTTGGACCTACGAGCGCGTGCTGTTCGAACATCCGGATCCGGATGTGTTCATGCTCGAATGCCCGGACTTCTTCCCGATCCACGACAAAGACGGCAACGAGAAGTGGGTGATCGGCTTCTCCGCGATGGGTGCCAAGAAGCACGGCTTCATGAACCGCAACGTGAACAATGCCGGTTACATGATCGGCACTTGGGAGCCGGGCGGCGAATTCAAGCCGGAAACCGAGTTCCGTCTGTGGGATTGCGGCCACAACTATTACGCGCCTCAGTCGTTCAACGTTGCCGACGGCAGCGAAGACGGCCGACAGATCGTCTACGGCTGGCTGAGTCCGTTCGTCGAGCCGATTCCGATGCAGGAGGATGGCTGGTGCGGCCAGCTGACCCTGCCTCGCGAGATCACTCTGGGGGAGGACGGCGATGTGGTCACCGCTCCGGTCAGGGAGATCGAAGCTTTACGCGAAGACACGTTCGACCACGGTGAGATCACGCTGGACATGGATGGCGAGAAGGTCATCTCCGAAGATGCCGAAGCCGTGGAAATCGAAATGACCATCGATCTGGCCCATTCCACCGCCGAACGCGCCGGTCTGAAGATTCACGCCACCCAGGACGGTTCGTACACGTATGTGGCATATGACGACCAGCTCGGCCGCGTGGTGGTGGACCGTCAGGCCATGAAGTACGGCGATCGCGGTTATCGTACCGCACCGTTGAGCGAAGCCGAGCTCGCCGCCGATACGCTGGACCTGCGCGTGTTCGTCGATCGCGGTTCCGTCGAGGTATACGTCAACGGCGGTCATCAGGTGCTCAGCTCCTACTCGTACGCCGCTGAAGGCCCGCGTGCCATCAAGCTGGAAGCCGAATCCGGATCCCTCAAGGTGGCGTCGCTGAAGCTGCACCACCTGAAGTCCATCGGACTGGAGTAGGTAGTCCGTTGGCCCGTCGGAGTCGATAGCCAATCGGCTCCGGCATCAGGCCGCTTAGCCGGCCTTCACACAAGTACAGCCCGGGTGCGAATCATGTTTGCCATCAGGAACATGATTCGTACCCGGGCTTTATACTGTTGGACGGCAAATGTGTCCATCAACGCTCGACCGGCGGCGCGCAGGCTCCTCACCTTACTGCTCCACGCACCGGTTGCAGCTGGAAAGCAAGGTGAATCATGTCCTTCGCAAAACGTCTCGCCAGTCACGTGCCCACCCTGATTGCAGTGGTGGCGCTGCTCGCCATATGGGAGGCCTGGGTGAGAATCGGACATGTTCCCTCCACGATGATTCCGGCCCCCAGCGAGATCGCGCAGGCCACGGTCGAAGTATGGCCCACACTGGGACCGGCGGCCGCAGTCACCACCTACGAGGGTGTGGTCGGTTTTCTGTTCGCGGTATTGCTCGGCATCCTGATCGGCATTGGCTTGTACTGCTCGCGTACGTTCAACGCGGCGTTCTATCCGCTGCTTGCCGCCGCGCAGACCATGCCGCTGATCTCCATCGCCCCGCTGTTCCTGATCTGGTTCGGCTTCGAAACGTACGGCAAGATCGTGATCACCGCCGTATTCGGCCTGTTCCCTGTGGCCGTGCAGACGGTACGAGGTTTGGAAGCGGTACCGGAATTCTACTCGGATGTGGCACTCACCTGCGGCGCTACCCGTGCGTGGACCTTGTGGCATGTCAAGCTCAGGGTTGCCGCACGGCAGATCTATGGCGGCATTCGTGTGACCGCAGCCTACATTTTCGCCACGGCCTCCACCGCGGAGTATTTGGGCGCGCGAAGGGGATTGGGCATCTGGCTGCAGGCGGCGTACAACTCGTTCCGCACGCCGTTGATCTTCTCCGCGACGTTCACGATCATAGCCATGACCTGCTTGCTGCTTATCGCCGTGAACCTGAGCGAACGGCTGTTGCTCGGCCCGGTAGGAGAGGACGCCGATCCGGACGCCGATCAGTGAGTTTGTTGCTGATCTCGCAGCTCAATCTGTTATTCGACGAGCCCCGATCATCAGCGTCTACCGCCGTTCGGTAGTACCCAAGGCTATAATGACAAACGCTTGCCCGGCGTGTGGCAAACGGCCTTTCCCTTTTTCTCGCTTCATTGGGAATTCGGCCGGGGCGCCGGTCGGGCGGATTGTCAGGCCCTTCCTATCGTTCTCTGCCGATTATCCGCTCGAAGCACCACCCAGAGAACGATTGAGAGATAACGAACTAGGGATTCATCATGAAGCACAGCCTTGCGCACAAGGCCATCGCCCTCGTGGGCGCCATTGCCATGACGATCGGTCTCGCCGCATGCGGACAGACCAACAATGCATCCGATTCCAACGGCGAAAGCCTCAAGAAAGTCACATTCATGCTGTCTTGGGCACCGGACACCAACCATATCGGCGTCTACGTGGCCAAGAACAAGGGCTGGTTCAAGGATCAGGGCCTTGATGTGGATATCGTGGCCGTCGCGCAGGCCGGCGCGGAACAGGCCGTGAACAACGGCAACGCCGACTTCGCGCTGTCCAATCTCACGAATGTGGGCATGTACAACATCAAGGGCGCGACCCTGAAGCAGGTGTTGCAGGTCCAGCAGAAGCCGAGCGCCATCTGGTGCGCGCTCGCCTCGAACACCGCCATCAAGTCCCCGAAGGATCTGGATGGCAAGACGTTCGCCACGTTCGGCTCGAACGAGTCCGATGCCGTGGTGCGCCGTATGATTCAGACCGACGGCGGCAAGGGTGAATTCGACAAGGTGACCGTCGGTACGTCCACCTTCCAGACGCTTGAGTCCGGCAAGGCCGACTTCGGCGGTTTCTACGCCACCTGGGAAGGCGTGCAGGCCGAAATGTACGGCCCGGCGCTCAACTGCTTCACCGAACCTGACTACGGTGTGCCCGGCAATGCGGACGCCATCGGCGTGATCACCAATGAGAAGACCATCAAGAACGATCCTGATCTGGTGAAGAAGTTCACGCAGGCCACCCAGAAGGGTTACGAATACGCTTACGAGCACCCGGATGATGCCGCGAAGATTCTGGTGGACGAGGCTCCTGAGGCGAACCTGAAGCTCGACTTCGTCAAGAAGAGCATGCAGACCATCGTCGACGGCCAGTACTGGGGCGACCCGGCCAAGATCAAGGACGGTTCGTTCGTGCTCGGCACCAATGATTTCGTCGAGCCGCAGAAGTACTTCGACTTCCTGGCCGAAGAGGACGCTTACACGGATTCACACGACAACGTGATCCACGAGGCTCCCAATACCAAGGACTTCGCCACCAACGAATTCCTGGCCAAGTAGCCAATAGCTCGACGGCATTGGTCTGAGGCCTTAGTCTGACGGCGTTGCACTGAGCGCCATCCGCGAAAAAGGATGGGCTCAGCGCAACGCCGTTTGCGTTTTTATATCACAGGTTGCGCACCGCGCCGATGAACAGCGGTATGGCATCCGGCGTGGTCAGGGCGTAGAGAAATGGCCGGTCCACGGTGAATTCCACGAACTGTTGCTCGACTGGTGCGCCGGCGGCCTCCACGCCCATCTTGGTGAACGCCGCCGCTTTGGCACCGTTTTCGTTTACTTCGATGCGTGTGCCCTGAATGATGGAGCCGATGGACAGATCGGCGGCTGATCCTGTCATCTTGCTCAGATCGGCGGTGCCGGGCGTAAAGGCATCAGTAAGTCCCAGTTGTCTGAACGTCGCTATGGTCTCATCCGAAGGGAAGGTGCTGTCGATGGTGAATTTCGGCAGCGATACGTTGACCATTACGGCTTCGGCGGCGACGCCCCATCCGGCGGGAGCGTCAGTCGTACAGCCATATTCCGAGTCGAGGCATGTGCTCATCGCCCATCGCAATTTCTCCGTATCCGAAGCGATTTCATCGAAATGACCGACCGCGGGCAGCAGTATGGTCAGCGATCCGCCATTGTCGAATGGTATCGAAACCCGCTGCCACGTGTCGTTATCGCTGTCGTGCGCCCAGACCATGTCATCGAACAGATGCTGCATCATCGACACTTCGGCTTCGCCGTCCTCGCCGCGGAAGGTTTGGCTCGTGGTCTCTTCAGGCTCAAACGGGTCTTTCCAGCGGCCGTCTGCGAACACGGTGTTGATGATGGAGATGACTTCCCTGTCTTGCAATGTGATGTTCGGTTTCAGCGCGCCTTTGGTATGGTCGGCGATCCAGCGGCTCATGCGCTTGGCCGTGGCGTCGTTGAACGGCAACGATTGCATGTCCGCGTCGAAGGAACCCTTCGCGGTCGCTTTGAAAGCGTCGGCCAGTGTGTACTGGCTGTCCACCCACAATGAGTTGGCTGCGCTCATCTCGGATTCCGAGCTGCCGTACCGTCCGTTGATGGAGCGTAATAGTGACTGATAATCCTCTGTTACCAACGATCCTGTGCCCAGTAGATCATCCATCTGCGAACGGGTCGTGCCGCCGGCGCCCTGCGTGGCGATTGCCAGCGCCATCCACATTGAAGCGGGGGAGTAGTTCACATTGCCGTTCGAATCCTGGGCGGACTCCATTGTGAGAAACTTCGGCGAGGATTGGTATGCGAATGCCGAGACGCTGTCGGCTGCTGCTTGTGTGGCGGGGCGTGCGGCCGGCTTGAACAGATTCATGACAATGAGCTTCCCCTCTCCCGTCGTCCACCACACGCCGCCCGCGGTAACCAGCAGAGCTGCCGCTATTATCCCGGCGACAATGCGTATGAGGCGTTTCCGTCCGTGTTGCTGCTTGCGACGATGCTCAAGAGGAGTTGATGAGGTCATGGCATGTCTCCTCTCCATTGAAAACGGCATGCTAGCAGTTTCATAATAAAACGGGCTTGGCGACAACACGAATGGTTGCAGTCAAGCCCGTTGCGAATACCGCTCTATCGGGAAGAAGCGATTGTCAGTTCACCGAGCGGCGAGCCGTCTCCACACCGAAGATACCGACGATGAGCATTGCTGCGATGGCGATCACGCTGATGGACACGAAGATGGACGTGGCGCCGAGCGAGACGAGCATCCAACCCACCACCATAGGCATCAACACGTTGAGCAGCTTGGCGATGGCGTTGGCCACGCCCACGCAACGGAAGCGTACCTTGGTAGCGAACAGTTCAGGCGCATACACGGCCACCACGGAGGCCATGAGTACGTAGAGGCACATCATGAGCAGGAAGCCCACGACGATGGCACCGGTGGTGGAGGTCTGGAAGGCGTAGAGCATACCGAACACACCGGTGAACAGGAAGGCCGGCACGATGGTGCGCTTGCGGCCGATACGGTCGATGAGCAGGGAGCCGATGAGGCAGCCCACCGGTGCGCCGAGCATCATCATCGTGGAGGTGGTCAGCGAGGCGGAAAGATTGATGCCGCGCTTGACCAGAATCGTCGGCACCCAGGAGGTGAAGGCGTAGGAGCACACGTTCGTGGCGCTTACGGCCACAATGGCCACGAGCAGGCAGATACCGAGCGAACGGCCGCCGGCGTTGCGAGTCGATTCGGCAGCGGACTTTGCGCCAGCTTCAACAGGCTCAGAACCGTTGGCCTCAAGCTGCTTGACGATGGCGTCGGCCTCGTCGTAACGGCCATGCACCGCAAGCCAGCGCGGAGATTCGGGGATGTCACGGCGCAGCCACCAGATCACAGCGGCCACCAGACCGATGCCTACGAACAACGGACGCCAGCTCCAGCGGGGGATAATGAACGCGCACAGCAGCATGGCGATCGGCACGCCGCAGTTGGCCACCAGCGAGACGATCGCGCACCAGTGCCCGCGGCGGTTCATCGGGGCGAACTCGTTGACCATGGCGAAGCCGGTCACGATCTCGGCACCAAGACCAAGGCCTGCGCCAAGGCGGCAGAGCGAAAGAACGGTCATGTTCGGAGCGAACGCGCCGAGGAAGGTGAAGCCGCCGAACAACAACAGGTTGATTTGGTAGGCGGTGCGGCGTCCTTTCAGATCGCCGACGAAGCCGGCCAACAGGGAGCCGACCAACAGGCCCAAGAAGCCAGCAGACATGAACCTGGAGTTCTGAGCCACGGTGGACCAGTGGGTAGACAGCGCACTGGAAGCCACGGCGCTGCCGATATATACGTCGATGCTGTCCATCAGCATACCGGCCGCAACCAGGGCGACGATGCGATAGAACATCGGGGTCTCATGCGCACGATCCATGCGCGAAACAATTTCTTCTACCTGAGCGCGATTGCCAACGGCCTCACGCGCCTGCGTGGAGTCCATAGCCGTGGAATTGCGGGAAATCTGCTGTTCAGCAGCAGTCATAATGAGCGCCTCTTCTACATCCTGCCCGACGGCAACCGCTCAACGGTATATTGCCGGCGGGCGAACTCTTGACTCCGCCCTGCGTTTCCGGTCGTCCTCCCATTGTGTGGGATGGGCGTCGGACGCGGCCGAAAATCTTGAATTCACACACGATGGACAATCGTTGTGAGATTGCCCACGTACGTCAGAGAAGTACTATAGGTGCGCTTCCACAGGTTACCCGGTTGCGGCCACATTGTGAACGGTGCCAGACCATAACCCTAAAGCGATTCTGGGCATGGGCATACCAATTATCCTGGGCCTATGCCGACCATAAAAGGGGTTCTGGGCCTTTCCCTACCATGAGCACAGCCATTTCGGCTTCTTCATGGTAGGGAAAGGCCCAGAACCCCTTTTATGGTCGTCGGAAGAGGAGCCGAGTTACTGTTTTGAGGCTAGGATTTCGTCCACCAGCTTTGGCTTCTCGGTCAGCTGACCGGTGAACCCTGGACGGATGTCCATATGCAGCACCAGCGAGGTGCGGTATCCCTGTTCGGCGAGCTTCTTGGCGGCCGCGCCGGCCACCTTGAGCACCTCGTCCAGATCGCCCTCCACATTGGTGAACAGAGCGTTGGTCTCCTGCGGCAGACCTGATTCTCGAATCACTTCGATGGCCTGAGACACATATGGAGATACCTCTGACCCCACGCCGGCGGCGGATACCTGAATGGCGGCCACCGTGTTGAGGTACGGTTTGCCGGTTTCGGGGTCGATCGGCACTTCCTGCTTCACGGCATTGCGGTCAAGAACCATGATTCGTCCTCTCAGCGGTACTTCCACAGGTGGTCCATCGGGCCGGACCCGTGTCCCAGATCGAGCTGAGCCTTCAGGGCGCCGGTCAGATACTTCTTGGCGTGCTTGATGGCCTTCGGCAGTGAGTCGCCCTGTGCCAGATACGAGGCAATGGCAGAGCTCAGCGTGCAACCGGTGCCGTGCGTGTTCGGATTGTCGACGCGCGTCTCCTCGAACCACGTCACAGTGCCGTCCGTTTCCGCCAGCACGTCGTTGGCGTCTTCGGTGCCATGGCCGCCCTTGACCAGTGCAGCACAGCCGAACTTGTCGACGATGCGGCGGGCCGCTGCCTCCATGTCTTCCTGATCGTGAATCAGCGCATCCGTGAGCACCTCGGCCTCGGGAATGTTCGGAGTAACCACCGTGGCCATCGGGAACAGACGGCCGGTGAGTGCGGCGATGGCGTCGTCGCTGATGAGCTTGGCGCCTGAAGTGGCCACCATCACCGGGTCGAGCACGATGTTCGTGGCATGGTGGAATGTCAGACGGTCTGCGATGGTGTCGATGATGTCCGTCGCCGAGACCATGCCGATTTTCACCGCCAGCGGGGGAATATCCTCGAAAACCATGTCGATCTGATCGGCCAGAATCTCCGGCTTGGTGTCCTGAATGGAACGCACGCCGGTGGTGTTCTGCGCGGTGAGCGCGGTGATGGCGCTCATGCCGAACACGCCGCAGGCGATCATCGTCTTCAGATCTGCCTGCATGCCGGCGCCGCCGGAGGAGTCCGATCCGGAGATGGCGAGTACAGGCGGCAACGTAGACATGATGATTCCTTTCTGATATGAAGTCGGCTTTATGTTACTGCGCGCTCTGGTACAGCTTGGAGCCGCCCTCCTGGAACTTGCGACTCATCTCGGCCATGCCGGCCTGGATGTCCTCGGCGCTGGCGGTGGCCGGGGAAGTCATCGCCCCACGAGCCTCCTGCGCGGAGGGGATCTTGCCGGCCAACGTATCCGCCACCAGCTGCTCCTGTGCGGCCGCGCCGCCGAACTGCTTGCGGATGTTCTGCGAAATGGCCATCGAGCAGAACTTCGGGCCGCACATCGAGCAGAAATGCGCCATCTTGGCCGGCTCGGCGGGCAGCGTATCGTCATGGAACGCGATGGCCGTATCCGGATCGTAGGAGAGGTTGAACTGGTCGAGCCAACGGAACTCGAAGCGAGCCTTGGAAATGGCCAGATCGCGATCCTGCGCGTGCGGATGATGCTTGGCGATGTCGGCCGCATGGCAGGCGATCTTGTAGGCGATCACACCCTGCTTCACGTCATCCTTGTTCGGCAGACCGAGATGTTCCTTCGGCGTCACATAGCACAGCATGGCAGTGCCGTAGCGAGCGATTTCCACGCCGCCGATGGCGGAGGTAATGTGATCGTAGCCCGGCGCGGTGTCGGTGGTCAGCGGTCCCAGCGTGTAGAACGGGGCGTCCTTGCAGATCGCCTTCTCCATTTCGATGTTCATACGCACCGTGTCGAACGGTACGTGACCTGGTCCCTCGATCATCACCTGGACGTCCTTGGCCCAGGCGCGCTGCGTCAACTCGCCCAAGGTCATCAGCTCGGCGATCTGCGCGGCGTCGTTCGCATCCGCCAGAGAGCCGGGGCGAAGACCGTCGCCCAGCGAGAATGCCACGTCGTACTTGGCGAAGATGTCGCACAATTCGTCGAAGTGGGTGTACAGGAAGCTTTCCTGATGATGCTGCAAGCACCATTCGGCCATAATCGAGCCGCCGCGCGAGACGATGCCGGTCACACGGTTGGCGGTCAGCGGCACGAAGCGCAGCAGCACACCGGCGTGAATGGTCATGTAGTCCACACCCTGCTCGCACTGTTCGATCACCGTATCGCGGAAGAGCTCCCAGCTGAGCTTGGAGGCGTCATCTTCCACCTTCTCCAGCGCCTGATACATCGGCACGGTGCCGATCGGCACGGGGGAGTTGCGCAAGATCCACTCGCGTGTGGTGTGAATGTCGTTGCCGGTGGACAGATCCATCACGGTGTCGGCACCCCACTTGGTGGCCCAAGTCAGCTTCTCCACCTCCTCGTCGATGGAGGAGGTCACGGCGGAGTTGCCCATGTTGGCGTTGAGCTTGGTGAGGAACTTGGTACCGATGATCATCGGCTCGGCCTCCGGATGGTTGATGTTGCAGGGCATCACCGCACGGCCGGCGGCAAGCTCGGAGCGCACGAGCTCCACATCGCAGTTCTCGCGTTCGGCGACATACTTCATTTCCGGGGTGACGATGCCGTGGCGTGCATACCACATCTGAGTCACCGGATGATCCTTGGCACGCATCGGCTGGTGCGTGCGGCCGCGCCATTCCTTGGTGGCACGACCACGCTTGATGGCTCGCTTGCCGTCATCCTGCAGATTGCGGGCGCGGCCCTCGTACTCCTCGACATCGCCTCGGTCCTTGATCCAATCGAGACGCAGGGGCTTCAGTCCTTCCTTCGGATCGCACTTGGGGCCTTCGGTGTTGTAATCGATGAACGGCGGGTTCGGGCCGACGCCGGGAGTGTCGGAGAGCTTGATCTCGGTGTACGGCACTTCAAGCTCGTAGGAGCCGAACTGGTTCTCGAAATGCACGGGCCTGGTCTTGCGGATATGCGCCTTATCGCGCTGCTTGGAACCGCGGGCGGCGATATCCACACGCTGCTGCTTGGCGAGCTTGGCGGCTTCCTTGGCCTCCTTGGCATTGGTGAACTTCTTTTCGGTGGCTTCGCTGCCGGCCGGTGCAGTGCCTTCCTGTGCTGCTTGTGTGTCCGCAGCCGGGGTATGGGTCACGATGCGGGGTGCGTAGCCATGCTTCTGCTCGCCGCGCACCGACTTCCAACCTTCGACCATTGCGCGGGTCGCGGCTTCCGGATCATCGGCACCGGCGATGGCGGAGACCGCGAACCAGCCGGCCGCCTTGGTATGCGCCAGCATGTCCATGTCGGCCGCGTTTACGCCGCCTCCGACCACCACGGGGAAGTCGCAGGCTGCGCAGATGGTGTCGATCTGCTTGGCGTCCAAGGTTTTGCCTGAACCGTCATTGCCGCCCACGGAGGCTTCCGGCTTGGTGGTGGAGACATGCAACGGACCTGCGCCGATATAGTCGATGCAGCCGTCCGGCAGTTCATTGATAAGCTTGACCAGCGCTTCGGTTTCGGCGGAAAGACCCACGATGGCATCGTCGCCCAGCAGCGCGCGCGCTTCACGCGGCTCCATATCCGTCTGGCCGATATGCACGCCGTCCACCTTGATGCCCTTGCGGCGGGCTTGCCAGACCACATCGGCACGGTCGTCGATCACGAAGGCCACCGAATCGGACTTGCCGTTGTCCTCGATGATCTGTGCGATGTCCTGTGCCATCGAAGTCAGTTCGGAGGCATCCGCCTTCTTGGCGCGCAGCTGCAGGAAAGTGGCGCCGCCACGCAGGGCCTGATCCACCACGTCGGTCAGCGGGCGACCTTTGCAGTCTTCGGGGCCGACCACGAAGTACGCGGACAGGTCGAACGAGTCACGCATGGATGCGTACGGATATTCGTTGCTCATGGTTTGTTCCTTTGATTGATATGTAGGAAGTCTGTTGTTTTTGTGTTGTCTGTCGCTGAAATTCCGGGATTCCCTATGCGGAAAGCTGTAGGGAGTGAAAGGAGTGACATACATGCGGAAAACGTGCGGGAATCTGCAATACCGTTGGAATGCCGCCGTTTACTCGACGGTGATCGGGGAACCGGCCACCTGCTCGGGCGTGAGATTCCACAGCGCATCCAGCAGATGCACCTGGAACGAGCCCGGACCTTCAGCCTTGGCCTCGGCGATCTCGCCTGCACGGTTGTACAACAGTGAGGCTGCCAGAGCCGCCGTCAGTGGTTCGGCAACAGCGAGATACGTGGCGGTCACACCGCCCAACGAGCACCCGGCGCCGGTGATTTTGGCCATTAACGCACTGCCTCCGGGCAACCGGTATACCTGTACGCCGTCGGTAACGAGGTCGACCGCGCCGGAGACCGCTACGGCAGCCTGATGCTCAGGTGCGGCATCGGCGAGGAATTGCGCCAGTTTTTTGGCCGGTCCGACCGCGGCGTCCACGTCGTCTACCGATTCCACTCCTGCGGGGCGGCTTGCCTCATCCGGTGAGATCAGACCCCACATGGTCGCCAACGCGATGATTTCCGAGGCGTTGCCGCGCACGACCGTCGGGGGAGCGGCACGGAACGCGCGCAGAATCTCAGTGCGTGTCTTGCCGATGCCGGCCGCCACAGGGTCAAGCACCCACCGGTGTCCGTTTTTGTGGAACGCACGGGCGATCTGCGGCAGCGCATCCTTATAGAACGGCAGCAGCGTGCCTACATTGATGTAATCCGCGCCGGAAATCGCGGCGGTGTCGATGACGTCGTCCGGCAGGAAGCTCATGGCCGCCGTGCCTCCGGCGGCGAGCTGAGCGTTGGCTACCAGATTGATGGTCACGAAGTTGGTGAACGATTGCGCCAGCGGCGTCTTGGACTTCACGTCGCGTACCGCCTGCGCAACGGATTCCCTCAATGAGGTCAGATCGAGTGGGCCGCCTTGATGTTGCCCATCAGCGCATTCGGCTGGTTGATGGATGGATGTACCACAATGTACGTGCGAATCATCGCTCATATCACTGCTCCCTACGATGGTCTTAACCAACAGGTTCAAAGGGTCAGGCGCAAAGCCATTCTCAACCCGCCGTTGACGCGGGTCCCCCTGCATTACAAGGCTCAACGTATGCCCGAACACAGACAATTTCGTCACAAAATTGCGCAGAATCGTTGATTTGCGGCCGTTGGCTCTGGCGCGTCGCTCGTCGTCGTGGTAATAGGCCAAACCGGCTTTCGGCGCGTGTAGGATGAAACCGTTTGCGTGAGCCTTATATGTATTGGGAGAGAACCATGAACGATCAATCCGCCGTCAATATCGAGCAGCTCAAGGACTATTCGCGCGCGTTCAACGCCGACCGGGCCAATCTCGTAGCCGCCAACGCCGCCGTCTCCGCCGGCGTGCTCGCCGCCGCCACCGATTACCAGGGGATGCGGTCCCTGCCGCGCGACTTTTCCATTGAGCTCAAGCAGGGCTCGATCACCAATCAGGAACGCTCCGGCCGATGCTGGATGTTCGCATCGCTCAACACGCTGCGCTATGAGCTGATGCATCACTGGAATCTTGAGGATTTTGAGTTCTCTGAAACGTATCTCTTCTTCTGGGACGCCATCGAGAAGTCCAATGCGTATCTGGAATATGTGCTGCAGACGCTGGATGAGCCCACCGATTCCCGTGTGTTCGAAAGCATCAACGCCGGTCCTTCGGATGATGGCGGTTGGTGGCAGATGTTCGCCGCATTGGTGAACAAGTATGGTCTGGTACCCAAGTCCGCCTATCCCGAATCGGCGAACTCGCGCGATTCGGACGCGTTCAAGCAGTATCTCAACACCAAGCTGCGCGAATTCGCCGCTGACCTGCGTCGCCGTCACGCTGCGGGGGAGTCGATGGATGCTTTGCGTACGGCCAAGCGTGATGATATGGCCACCGTCTATCGCATCTGTGCGATTGCGCTCGGCGAGCCGCCGGCGACGTTTGATTTTCTGGCCCGCGTCAAGGACGATGACGACAAGGATGGTGCCGATAAGGCCGATGACAAGGCCGGCGCGACGAACGAAGCCGGACAGGCCAGGTCAGAATCCGGCGAATCCGCTGAATCCGGCAAGGACGAGCGTAAGCAGATTCGCGAAACCGGCATTACGCCGATGGAATTCTACAAGAAGTACGTGCCGGTGGACGTCAACGATTTCGTGACCATCTCCAATGCGCCGATGGGCCGCACCCCGTTCGGCAGGCGTTACCGCATCCGCTATTCGGCAAACGTGATCGAAGCCGGAGACATGGAATTCGTCAACGTGCCGTTGGATGTGTTCAAGAAGGCCGCGGTCGATCAGATCGCCGCCGGACACCCGATCTGGTTTGCCTGCGACTGCATGCAGTTCGCGTTGCGCGGCGAAGGTGTTTTCGACCGTGGCACCGTGCGCGTGGACCAGTTGTTCGGTACCGAGTTCACGTTCGACAAGGCGGACGGCCTGGAGTATGGTGACCGTCCGAGCAATCATGCCATGACGCTCACCGGCGTGAATCTGGACGAAAACGGCAAGCCGAACCGTTGGAAGATCGAAAACAGCTGGGGCAAGGACAACGGCAAAGACGGTTACTATGTGGCCTCCGACGCATGGTTCGACCAGTTCGTCACCGAGCTCATCATCCGCAAGGACATGCTCGATGATGCCACGCTGGCCGTCATCCAGTCCGAACCGGTCGAGATCGAACCGTGGGAGCCGTTGACCCGACCCTGCCGCTGATGATCAGATGTTTTTTAGTTATCACCGGGGATGTAGGGGAGTGCCGCTATTCTGAAGCGGTTGTAACCAAGTCCCCAAACCGTTCAAACCAGAAGGTGCATTGTGGCTCAGTCCAAACTTGATGAAGTCGTATCCCTTGCGAAGCGCCGCGGCTTCGTGTTCCCCGCCGGCGAGATCTACGGCGGCACCCGTTCCGCTTGGGATTACGGCCCGCTCGGCGTCGCGCTGAAGGACAATATCAAGCGCGAATGGTGGCGTTCGATGGTCGTCACCCGCCCCGATGTGGTCGGTGTCGATACCTCCATCATCCTGCCGACCCCGGTGTGGGTCGCTTCCGGCCACGTCGCCGTGTTCAACGATCCGCTGGTGGAATGCCTGAACTGCCACAAGCGCAATCGTGCCGACAAGCTGCAGGAGTCCTATGCCGAGAAGCATGGCGACAAGCTGCCCGAGAACGGCATGGCCGATATTGTGTGCCCCGACTGCGGTACCCGTGGCAAGTGGACCGAACCGCGTGATTTCAACATGATGCTGCGCACGCACCTCGGCCCAGTCGAGGACGAGAACAGCCTGCACTACCTGCGCCCCGAAACCGCTCAGGGCATTTTCGTGGACTTCAAGAACGTGATGACCTCGTCCCGTTCCAAGCCGCCGTTCGGCATCGCGAACATGGGCAAGTCCTTCCGTAACGAGATCACGCCCGGCAATTTCATCTTCCGTACCCGTGAGTTCGAACAGATGGAGATGGAGTTCTTCGTCAAGCCCGGTACCGATGAGGAATGGCATCAGTACTGGATTGACGCCCGTACCCAGTGGTATCTGGACCTTGGCGTCAAGCCGGAGAACCTGCGTCACTACGAGCATCCGAAGGAGAAGCTGGCCCACTACTCGAAGCGTACGGTGGATATCGAGTACAAGTTCGGTTTCCAGGGCTCCGATTGGGGCGAGCTCGAAGGCGTGGCCAACCGCACCGACTTCGATCTGTCCGCCCATGCCAAGCACTCCGGCGAGGATCTGAGCTACTTCAACCAGGCCACAGGCGAAAAGTACGTGCCGTATGTGATCGAGCCGGCCGCAGGCCTGACCCGTTCGCTGATGTGCTTTCTCGTGGACGCCTACGACGTCGATGAGGCGCCGAACACCAAGGGCGGCGTGGACAAGCGTACCGTGCTGCGTCTCGACCCGAGGCTCGCCCCGGTCAAGGCCGCTGTGCTGCCGCTCTCCAAGAAGCCGGAATTGCAGAACGTGGCGCAGAACCTGGCGGCCGATCTGCGCTTCAACGAGTGGATGATCGACTACGACGAGGCCGGTGCCATCGGCCGTCGTTACCGTCGTGAGGATGAGATCGGCACTCCGCTGTGCATCACCGTCGATTTCGACACGCTTGAGGACCAGGCGGTTACCATTCGCGATCGTGACACGATGAATCAGGAGCGCGTCGCACTGGACAAGGTGGCCGACTATGTGGCTGCCCGCATCGGCGAAAAGCGCACCCGCGTGCCGATGAAGCCGGTTGCTCTGGGCGGCGAGCCCTGGCCGGATTCGGTGAAGATCAACGAGGCCGGCGGCCTGTACTGATCCACATGCCATTTCCGCTCTTCCCTATCGTCGGAAGCGGAAATGCGACGCGAAACTGAGGGGTAGTCGAAGGCCATTGCCAGGGCGGCAGAGGCCGGGCTACCCCTCAGTCGGCTCACGCTGAGGCGTGCGTCGTGGGATATTCCCCAAGCCGACCTTCATTTCGTGTATAGAAAAGACCCACTGGGATCCCTGTGTGTTCACGGCTCGATACGGCAAAGGCGAGCCAAGGAGACAGAAAGCAACGTGACAGATACCCCCGAAACCGTAATCACCGCGCCTCGCGAGACCGATAACCTTGATCCGCGCACGGATGCACCGGTCCGACCGGCGGAGCCGGTGCATATTGCCCCTGTGCAGATCGGTGGCATCACCGTGCCGACCCCAGTGGTGCTCTCACCCATGGCAGGCGTGACCAACTGGCCGTTTCGCGTACTGTGCGAAGAATATGGTCCGGACGGACTGTACGTGGCGGAGATGATCACCGCCCGTGCATTGGTGGCACGCAATCCCAAAGCGTTGCGCCTGTGCCGGTTTGCACCCAGTGAGAAAATCCGTTCGTTGCAGCTGTATGGTGTGAATCCGTCCATCACCGAGCAGGCTGCGCGCATCGTGGTTGATGAAGGCATGGCCGATCACGTGGATCTGAATTTCGGTTGTCCGGTGCCCAAGGTCACTCGCCGTGGAGGCGGCTCGGCGTTGCCTTGGAAAACCGACATCTTCACCGAGCTCATTCATCGTGTGGTCGCCGTATGCGAGCCGGCGGGCATTCCTGTAACCGCGAAGATTCGTGTCGGCATCGATCATGATCATGAGACCTTTCTTCAGGCCGGCCACATTGCTCAGGAAGAGGGTGCCAAGGCCGTGACCTTGCATGCCCGAACCACTGCGGAATACTATGGCGGCCATTCCGATTGGTCGCGTATCGGCGAGCTCAAAGCGCATCTCGATGTTCCGGTCTTCGGCAATGGCGATATCTGGGGTGCCGAAGACGCACTGGAGATGGTGCGCGAGACCGGATGCGACGGTGTGGCCATCGGCCGTGGCTGTCAAGGTCGGCCATGGTTGTTCGCCAATATCAAGAACGCTTTCGCGGGCAGCGACGAGCGCATCAATCCGAACCTTGGCGAGGTCGGACGGATCATCCGACGCCATGCCGAACTGCTCACCGAGTTCTATGACGGTGATGAGACGATGGCCGTGCATGATCTGCGCAAGCATATCGCTTGGTATTTGAAGGGATTCCCGGTCGGAGGCTCCACACGCAAGGCGTTCATGGAATGCGAGACGCTGGATGACGTGAACCGTCAGATCGACCGTCTTGATCCGACGATCGAATACCCTCCCCGTGTCATCGACAAGCCGCGAGGCCGAGTGAGGTTCGCCAAGAAAGTGCATCTGCCCTACGGATGGCTGGATTCCCGAACTACCACACATGAGGAGCGGGAGACCTTGTTCGGGGACGATCCGATGGATGCCAGCTACTGACCAGATGCAAGTAAGACATGCATAAGGCGCTTTTGGGCGTACGAACCACGAAAAAATACACACAACACGCGCTTTTGGGCGTGTGAAATTTCCCCCGGCAGTAGCCTGTTTGCGCTACTCTTGGGTGTAACCGTGAAGTGACAGGAGCCAAACGTGAGCGAGATCGCGCAGACAGAGTTCAACGACAAGACCAATATCAAGGTCGTCGGCGTCGGCGGAGCCGGTGGAAACGCCGTTAACCGCATGATTGCCGAAGGCTTGCAGAACGTTGAATTTGTGGCGGTGAATACCGATGCGAAGGATCTTCTGCGCTCCGATGCCGACGTGAAAATCTCCTTGTCCGACAAGACCAGTCGAGGTCTGGGCGCCGGTGCCGATCCGGAGAAGGGCGCGAAGGCGGCCCAGGATCATCAGTCGGATATCGAAGAGTCTCTTAAGGGTGCGGACATGGTGTTCGTCACCTGTGGTGAGGGTGGCGGCACCGGTACCGGTGCAAGCCCCATCGTTGCGCGCGCCGCACACCAGCAGGGCGCTCTTACCATCGCGGTTGTCACTCGCCCGTTCAGCTTCGAAGGCCCGCAGCGCGCCGCTTCCGCGGACTACGGCATCGATAACCTGCGTAAGGAAGTCGATGCACTGATCGTGATTCCCAACGACCGTCTGCTGGAGCTTTCCGATCGTTCCATCGGCATCATTGAGGCGTTCAAGACCGCAGATACGGCATTGCTGGCCGGTGTGCAGGGCATTACCGATCTGATTTCCATGAATTCGTACATTCACGTCGATTTCTCCGACGTGAACTCCATCCTGCGCGGTGCCGGTACTGCGCTGTTTGGCATCGGTTCGGCGCGGGGCGAGGATCGCGCCACCCAGGCGGCTGAGATCGCCATCAGCTCCCCGCTGCTGGAAGAGAGCATCGAGGGTGCGCATGGTGCCCTGATTAACATCGCCGGCCCGACCGATCTGAAGCTGCAGGAAGCTTCCGCCGCTACTGAACTGGTGCGTAAGGCCATTCACCCGGAGGCGCAGATCATTTGGGGTCTCGCCTTGGACGACGCTTACGGCGACGAAGTGCGTGTCACCGTCATCGCCGCTGGATTCGATCCGGTGTCTCCTCAGGACGAACCGGCTGCTCCGGCTATCCCGATGCCGGTGGCGAAGCCCGCCGCGTCCAGCCCGCAGCCCCCGACGTCCTCCGCCCCGGCTCAGCCCGCAGCCGCTCCTGCGCAGCCTGCGGCCGCTCCTGCCATGCCTGCGGCCCCTGCGGTTTCTCCGACTTCGCTGCCGTTCGACAACCCGACTTCCGCACAGCCGAATATTACGGTCAATGATCCCGCCGGCGATCTCGACATTCCCGATTTCCTGCGCTGAAAGGACTGATCCATGGCAGGATTCATGAAAAACGCGATGTCCTATCTGGGTATGAGCGATGTTGTGGATGATGACGACGAGTACTTCGAGGAGGAGGACGAGCAGAAGCCGGCCGCCAAGTCTGCATTCGACTCTGACCATGCGGTGACGCCGATGGCTTCGACCGCTCCTTCCACGCCTTCCTCGAATACCAAGCCGTTCCCCGGCGGTCGTGTGAATCGAATCACCACCATTCATCCGAAGTCGTATGAGGATGCGCAGCTGGTCGGTCGTGCGTTACGCGACGGTGTGCCTGTCGTGTTGAACCTCACCGGTGTGGCTGAAGCTGTGGCGTATCGCATTGTGGACTTTTCCGCCGGTGTGGTGTTCGGTGTGCGCGGTTCACTGGAACGCGTCACTCCGCGAGTGTTCCTGCTCAGCCCGGCACAGGTGAACATCAAGGTGGAGGAACCGTCCAAGCCGTCCTCGGCGCACGATCTGTTCGCAGACTGAACCGTATTGATACGCTGATACGCATTCGCGTATCAACCAACGGCCATATGACCCAATGTGTGTGCCGCAGAGCCGTATACCATTCATATAAGTTACGCATACAGCCGATTCCCAGCGGGGAGTCGGCTGTTGTTCATTGTGCTTCAAGCGTACTGTTCGTGCGCAATTGTTACTGTGAGCACTATGCTTTCTTTGACTTTCGCCATCATCGGCCGTGTGCTTGCGTGGTTGATCAACGCCTATATCACCGTGCTCTTCATCCGTATGATTCTCGATTGGGTCTCGGTGCTGGCGCGCAACTGGTATCCGCGCGGCGTCGTGGCCCAGCTGATCAACGTAGTCTATTCGATTACCGAACCGCCGTTGAGATGGCTGCGTCAATACATTCGCCCCCTGCCTTTGGGAGGCATCTATCTCGATGTGAGTTTTATCGTGCTCTACTTCGCTCTGGTGGTACTCGAAAATATTGTTCTGGTGATCTTCTAAGGCCTCTTCCCGCAACGTTTTGCGGGCGCATGCATTGCGGTGATGATGCGAAGGGCCACTAAAGCGGTTTTTGGTCTGATATATGCAACAAAAACCACTGTTTATGCCCCGAAACGATGGGGTCGTGATAGCATTCTGATTTGAGACCAACGTAAGTGCGGGCAATGCCCCAAAGCGAGGTGCAAGATTTATGGCTCTGTTGACGCCGAAGGATATTAGGGAGCATACCTTCCAAACGGTCCGATTCAAGGAAGGATACGATGTCGACGAGGTCGACGACTTCCTCGATCAGGTTACGGAAACGGTTGAGGCTCTGGGCCGTCAGGCGGTGGCCGGCGGTCAGGCCACCCAGTCTTTGGGTCCGGATGTGAGCAAGCTCAATGCCAAGATTTCCGAGTTGAATGGTCAGGTCCAGCAGCTGCAGGCTGAGAACGCCGGTTTGAAGGAAGCCGCCGCAAAGGCGCAGCAGGCCGCTCAGGCAAGCGGCGATCAGGCTGCACAGCTGGCCAACGCCAAGCTCAATGAGGCCGAGGAATCCAACCGTGCGCTCTCCTCCCAGAATGAGCAGCTCAAGGGTCAGGTCGACCAGCTCAACGCTCAGATCGATCAGCTCACCGCTCAGGCGGCTCAGGCTTCCGGCAATCAGGAAGCCGTCGGCCAGAAGATCGCCGCCATTCAGCAGGAGCGCGACCAGTTCCGTGCCGCCAACGAAGAGCTCCAGCGTCAGCTCGCTGCCGCTCAGCAGCAGGGTGCCGCAGCCCAGCAGCAGGCCGCCCAGATTCAGGATCTTTCCCGTCAGCTGGAAGAGGCCAAGCAGCGTGAGAACCAGCTGCGCACGCAGGTCTCCAAGGTCGAGCCGAGCACCGAGACCGGCTCCCTGCAGAAGATCGCGGGTGCCGCTTCTATGCCGGGCACCGAGCCGGAGCGCGCCACCGCCATGCTCACCTTGGCCATGCAGCTGCACGACCAGTACGTTGAGAAGGGTAAGAACAAGGCCAAGGAGATCACCGAGGCCAGCCAGAACCGTTACAACGATTTGGTGACCAAGGCGAACAACTACTCCGATCGCACCCGTAGCGAGGCGGACGAGTACTCCACTCGCACTCGTTCCGACGCGGATACGTACTCCGATCGCACCCGTAGCGAGGCGGACGCCTACCGCGACAAGACCCATGCGGATGCCGAGACCTACTCGCAGAACACTCGTTCCGAAGCGGACGCCTACTCCGTCAAGACTCGTCAGGATGCGGACAACTACTCCAAGACCCAGCACGAGGATGCGGACAACTACGAGAAGGAAGTGCAGCAGCGTGCCGCCGAGTACGACAAGAACACTCGCAACGCCGCCGATACGTACGCGCAGCAGGTTCGCGATAACCTCCAGACCCAGTCCAAGGTCGTGGAAGGCAACATCCAGAGCCTCAAGCAGTTCGAAACCGAATACCGCGCTCGTCTGACCGAATATCTCGGCCAGCTGGCCGCCCAGGTGTCCGAGTCGAACAACTACGCCGACCAGACCTCGTCCAAGAACGACTGAGCGTAGGTAGGTACGGTCGTATGACGAACCAACAGGGACGGCTGCGCACCCGCGTGGCCGTCTTTGCATGTGTGGCGGCAATAGCGTTGATCGTCGACCAGCTCACTAAGGCGTGGGCCATGGCGGCGCTATCCGGAGGACAGACGGTACGGGTGATTCCCGGTCTGTTGTCGTTTACTTTGGTGCGTAATCCCGGAGCATCACTGGGCATGGGATCAGGTGCCACGTGGATTATCAGCCTTGTGGCGTTGGTTGCATGTGTGGCCATGGTGATACTGGGCGTGCGTACGGTTTCGATGAAATGGTCCATGATCATTGCTCTGGCATTTGCCGGAGCGTTGGGCAATCTCATCGACCGAGTGATGTATGCGGATGGCTTTTTGAACGGCAAGGTTGTGGATTTCCTCAACTACGGCTGGTCTGTAGGCAATGTGGCGGATATCTACCTTGTTGTGGCCGGTGTGGTTATGGTGCTGCTGATTCTTATGGGAGAACCGTTCAGCGAGAAGGATCTGGAACCGGCAACCGAGGAACACTCACAGGACGGGAGTGCCGATTCGAAGGCGGACGTCCTATGAGCCGTATGGTTCCCGCGCCGGATGCCCTGGTCGGCAAGCGTTTTGATGTCGCCGTCGCGAAGATGTTGGGTATATCCCGTTCAAAAGCCGCCGATCTGATCGACGATGGTCAGGCCCGCATATTGGGCAAACAGGTATCTCGATCCAGCACGCTGGCAGCGGGGGAGACCGTAGAATTCGATTTGGTTCAGGAACAGGTCGAGCCGGAACCCATCGCCAACGATATGGCCGTGGTCTATGAGGATGACGATATCGTCGTGGTGGATAAGCCTGTAGGTGTGGCCGCCCACGCTTCCGTGGGATGGGCGGGTCCTACGGTGCTTGGATCATTGCGGGACCGTGGCGTCCACATCACTTCCTATGGTGCCGCGGGGCGTGAAGGCATCGTCTCCCGTCTCGATGTGGGAACGTCCGGACTGATGCTGGTGTGCAAATCGGATCTGGCATACACCGAAATGCGTCGGCAGTTCTCGGAGCACGAGGTTCGCAAAACCTATCATGCGTTGGTGCAAGGTGTTTTGAAACAAGACAAGGCCACTATTGAAGCGCCGATTGGACGTGCCAAGGTATCTGATTTTCGTTTCTGTGTCACGCCCGCCGGCAAACCGGCCGTGACCCACTGGGATGTGATGGAGCGTTTCGGCCACGAAGCCACACTGGTAAGCGTCAATCTGGAGACCGGACGCACGCATCAGATTCGCGTGCATTTCTCCTCGATCGGGCATCCGCTGTGCGGAGATCCGATGTATGGCGCCAATCCGGTGCTTGCCGAAGCCCTTGGCCTTGAACGTCAGTGGTTGCATGCCATGAAGCTTGAATTCCGGCATCCGCGCACGCGGGTATGGACCACCGTCGAATCCCATTATCCGGCTGATTTGGCGGGTGCCCTTGCCGTTATGCGTGCCCGTCATGCCGAATCGGATCAGGTTCGTATCAAATCAAGTCTTTAGGATCGATGCGGAAGCGGAGCTCGCCGGGCTCGCGTGAAGCTACATGACGGGCGGTCTCCCGGTGCAGACGCTCCGCCAATTCGCTACGAAGCGTCTGCGGGACACGAACCACTGCCTTCACCCGATCGGCTGTAGCCTCAAGCTCGCGCGCATCCACGGTCTGCGGCTGGGCGATCGGCACCGGCCCAAGCAGGGCTGGCATATCGTCGCATACCGCCCAATCACCGCCGAGAACGCCGATGCGTTCCATCAGCGTCATTACCGCATCTCTACGCCCCCATACACAGGCGGCTGCCACAGTGGGCGGCATGCCGGTGGCTTTGCGCTCTTGGAGATCATCGGTTGCGAGAATCCTGGAATCCCAAAGCATCAACGATTGCGCGATGATCGGATCGGTCTCTCCGAGGATCAATGCTTGGCCACCCCGTGATCGAGGTGCGCAAAGACCTACCGCACGCATCCATGCGGTAAGCGTATCCAATCGTGCGTCTACTCCAAGGTCGTACAAACTGGTCCACGCATCCAGAATGGCCACGGCTCGGTATTCATGACCGCCGGAACCTTGTTCGGCGCTGATCGGACGCACGCGAGGTTCGAAGCCCGGTGTGGCGATGACGATGGCAGGGCGGCACGCCACATCGCGTACCAATCCCTGTGTTTTGCTGGAGAGCACCACCGGCATCCCTCGGAAAAGACCAGACAGTTCGGCTGCGGTTCCGGCAGCGCCCACACGAACCACTCGCATGCGTTCGTGTTTGCATTCGGGGCATTGCCAATGCAAGGCGGCGGCACCGCACCAGCGGCATCGCGGCGTGGGATCCCGGCGATCGGCAGGCAACTGCAAAGGACCTGAACACTTCGAGCATCGGGCTTGTTTATGGCAATGTGCGCAGCTGAGCGTCTCGGCGATGCCGTCTTGCGGAATGGAAAGCAGTATAGGACCGGTTTCCAACGCTTTGTTCAGCACACGCACCGCGGTATGCGGTACGCGCGCTCCGATGGAGGGATCAGCCAGTCGGGCCAGTTCATCGCGGTTGAGCCAGCGAACCCAAGGAGTGGCGTCTTTCAGCGGAGAAGCCAATGGATGAATATCGACGGAGAAACCGCTGACCGGCGTCTCTACCGTATGCGCGGAGGTGTCGCATTCCCACTGGCTTTGCGCAGTACGTGCCTGTGCCATAGCCACGAATACGCCGTTATGCGCCTTCGCTCTGAGTCGCATAACACCGCGCGCCTGCGGATAGGGCATCATACCGTCCATATTCTGATAGGCGGCATCCTCCAGAATGGCGAACAAGGCCGGTCCCTCGACCGGTGCGTACATTACCGATCGTGTGCCGATCACCACCTTGACCTGTCCCAATGCCACAGCTAGGTAAGTACGGTACCGGTCTGCAGATGGCATCGTCTCCGCGTTGAGCACGGCCACATCGCCCACCCACCCTCCGGCGGGCCCCGGCGCAAAGGGAACCAGTCCGTAATTGCGAAGTGTCAGCAACAGATCATCCACCTCACGCATGGTGGGAAGCTCGACTATGGCCTGTTTGCCGGCGCAGAGCGCACTGGCCACCATCCAGGCCATATCGCGTTGCCATTGGCGAGCTCCCGGCATGGCATCGAACACCAAGGAATGAAATCGTTGTCCGGATAACGCGTCCTTGAGCATGCCTGCATTGGCGTAACTTGCGGCAATACGCCGATACCCTTGTTCCACTCCGTCTCGTACGGAGGAAGCCACGGAAAACGGTGTACTGGCGTCGTGTTCAGACATGCCGTCGGATCGCAGGCCGCGGCCGGCGAATCCGGCGGCACCAGAACCCGCAGACTGAATACCGTCTCCAGCGTCGGTCTTGGCCTTAGTTGGCGCGAACGACAGAGCACCACCTACCGGACGGACGAATGAAGCGGCCATACGCTGTTCGGCCTCCACCTTGGCCACTCGCGGAGGCACGGCAAAACGAAGGATATTGGCTCGCGTCCCGCCGTAGGCACGGGCTATCAACCCGATGTCGCGGCGCATCGAATCAGGTACCAGCACATCCGGGCTCAACACCCGATCGAGATAACGCAGCGATGAACGAGGCGCGCCGGAATCAGCTGTGCGAGACCAGATGATGCCACTGACCCGTCTCCCGCCGAACCGTACACGTACCAATACACCGGGTTGCGCGGCCTCATCGTCTTTCTCGTCGACCAGATAGTCGAACGTCTGGCCCAAGTGCAAAGCCTGCACGTCCAGTACCACTTGGGCAATCGGGGATTCCGCAGCTGGAACATGTTCTGCTGGCGCACGCTTACGCCGCTTGCGCGGTGCCAATCCCGCAAGCGTCAATTGTTCGGCGTCCACAGCAGTCATGCTCTCACTATAAGCGGCGCAGCAATACTCGGTAAAATTTTACCGAAATCAGTTCAGCGCAAATAATCAAGTACGCGAGTCAGGTCGCGTTCGTTGATCGCATCGTCAGCGGCAAGTTGTGTTTTCGGCTTGGCGCAGAAAGCCAGACCAAGGCCTGCGGCCTGAATCATCGGGATATCGTTCGCGCCGTCTCCCACGGCCACTGTCTGGCTCATCGGCACGCCAAGGCGTTCCGCCCATGATTTCAATGCGTGCAGTTTCACGGTTTTGCATACGATATCGCCCAGCACCTTGCCGGTGAGCTTGCCATCGGCCACGTCGAGACGATTCGCGATCCAATAGTCGATATGTCCTTCGGCGGCCAATCGGTCTACGACCTCATGGAAGCCTCCGGAAACCACACCCACTTTCCAGCCATGGGTGTGCAGGGTGTCGATGAGCTCCAATGCGCCATGGGTGAAATGCAGTTTGTCATGCACGGTGTCGAATACGGAGACCGGCAGGCCTTTAAGCAACGCCACACGGGCCCGTAGCGCATCGCAGAACTCCAGCTCGCCACGCATCGCGCGTTCGGTCACGGCTGCGATTTCCTCACCGCAGCCGGCGGCCTCTCCCAACTCGTCGATGACCTCTTCGTCAATGAGCGTGGAGTCCACATCCATCACCAGCAGTCCCGGCTCGGCCAGCGTCGGGGCGAGCGGCATCCCATGCTCATCGGTCTGCGACCGGTCGGAATCCTTGCCGAAACCATGCGGATCATGCAGTCCGGTTTCCGAGTTGTCAACAAAATGCACATCTTCTTGCGTCATGCTTTCGATTCTCGAAAAACCTTGGGACAATGCCCCCTATGAGTTTTTCTACTGCTGCCGTCATTGCCGCGTCCCATGGGGTACTTGCTGCTGAGGCACCGATATGCACTACATCCGAAGGCGGACTGATCGGTACCATCACCGATTGGCTGATCACCCTGATGGAAACCGTCGGAGGAATCGGTGTGGCGCTGGCCATCGCATTGGAATCCGTATTCCCGCCCATTCCCTCGGAGGTGATTTTGCCGCTCGCCGGCTTCACCGCGGCACGGGGCACGTTGAGTCTGCCCGCCGCCATTATCTGGGCCACCGTGGGATCGGTGTTGGGCGCATGGATGCTGTACGGCATCTCCCGATGGGTGGGACTGCACCGCATCAACCGTGCGGCGGATAAGATTCCCGGTGTCAGCCGTAAGGACGTAGGCAAAGCCAACGACTGGTTCACCAAGTACGGCACTTGGTCGGTGCTGATCGGTCGTGTGATTCCAGTGGTCCGTTCATTGATCTCCATTCCGGCCGGCTTCAATCGTATGAATTTCCTGCATTTCACCGGATGGACCCTGCTCGGCTCGGCTGTATGGAACACCATTCTGGTTTCCGCCGGTTATCTGCTCGGCGACCAGTGGTGCTCCATCCAAGGAGCGCTCGGCGTGTTCGAGGATGTGGTCATCGGCGCGGTGATTGTGGTCATCGTCTGGCTCGTGGTACGTAAAGTGCGTACGCTGTTGCGTAGCAGGAAGTCCGCTCACGAATCCGAGTGAATGGGATTCGACCGTCGGCGCAGCCCACGCCGGTACGCTCGGTCTCAAGCGTCAAGAAGGAATACATGACCGCAACCGAAGATCTCGCCGAACTCAATGATCGGCTCATGGCCAAGAACCATGCGCTCGCCGAAGCGCTCACCCGAGCCGGCAAGGAACTCACCAAAGCCAAGTCGCAGCTTGCCCAGTTGGCGCAGCCGCCGCTCACCTTCGCCACTATGGTCAAGGTGGACTCCACACGGACCGACGACGACGGCGTCCAACATGCTTCGGCGGAGGTCATCTCCGGCAGCCGGCGCATGGTGGTGCCTGTGGCGGCGAATGTGAATGCCGCGCGGTTGGTCGCCGGTGCCACGGTGATGCTCAACGAGAAGATGGTGCTGGTGGAACAGCGGGACGCGGACACCGTCGGCCAGATTCGCACTGTTCGCCAGTCGCTTGACGACGGCCGTATCATCGTCGCTGACGCATCCGGCAATCCTGTACTCGTTCGACGAGCCACTGCGCTTGCGCACCAGAGCGTCAATCAAGGAGATCGGGTGATTGTGGACCCGTCCGTAAGGATGGCCATCGAACTGCTGCCGGCAGAAGGCGATCGCGATCTGGTGCTTGAAGAGACTCCGGACGTCACTTTCCGCGACATCGGCGGCTTGGATGAGGAGATCGGCCGCATACGTGACGCCGTGCAGCTGCCATTCCAACATCGTGCGTTGTTCGAGCGTTACGACTTGAAGCCTCCGAAAGGCGTGCTGCTGTATGGGCCTCCCGGCAACGGCAAGACGATGATCGCCAAGGCCGTGGCGAACGCCCTATGCGAAGGTGGATACGATGTGGACGGCGACGGAACCGTCAGCGATGCCGAACGCATGGTCAAAGGCGTGTTCCTTTCCGTCAAAGGTCCGGAACTGCTGAATAAGTATGTGGGCGAATCCGAACGACTCATCCGACTCATCTTCCAGCGGGCTCGCGAACGTGCCGCTGAAGGCAAGCCGGTGGTGGTGTTCATCGACGAGATGGATTCGCTGCTGAGAACCCGTGGCTCCGGTGTCTCCTCGGATGTGGAGACCACCATCGTGCCGCAGTTCCTCTCCGAACTCGACGGCGTGGAGACCTTGGACAATGTGATGGTGATCGGTGCCTCCAACCGTGTGGACATGATCGACCCCGCGGTGCTGCGGCCGGGACGACTGGACGTCAAAATCCGTGTGGGGCGGCCCTCTCGCGCCCAAGCCGTGGCCATCGTGAACCATTACCTGACCGATGATCTGCCGCTGGAAGCCGGGGTGGACGCACATGCCCTGTCCGAGGTGCTGGTGCAGGACATATATGAGGCCACTGAACGGCGTCATCTCTGCGATGTGCAGGGTGAGGACGGTCAATGGTCCGCCCTGTACCTGAAGGACGTGGTTTCCGGTGCCATGCTCAAAAACGTGGTGGACCGCGCCAAAACCCGCGCCGTCAAACAGTCCATCGAATCGGGGGAGGCCGTGGCCATCACCGTGCCGTTGCTCGCCGCCGCGGTGGAGGACGAATACCGCGAGTCCAGCGATTCGATGGTGGACGTGGACCCTGTGCAGTGGGCGCTGATCAATGGCATGGATCCGATACGCCGCATCCGCGCATGCAGGCAGTAGCATCATGCAGGGGCGCTCGCCGGCGCGTGCATCGTACGCGTTCGAGGGCTTTGCGTCCGGAACAAAGACAACATCAGGTGGCAAGTTGAACGACGAACAGGCAAGGAGCATGGCATGACCGTACGGCGGGTGATGGGCACCGAAACCGAATACGCGGTGTCGGTGAAGGGTGCCGGTCGGTATAATCCGGTGCAATTGTCCTTCGACGTGGTCAGTGCGGCGGCCGACAGGCACAGCCGCAATATCCGATGGGACTACCGGCAGGAGGATCCGGTCAACGATGCGCGCGGCATGCGTCTGGAACGGGCCAACGCGCGTCCGGACATGCTTACCGACGCGCCACAGCTCAACATCACCAACGTGATAGCGCCCAACGGCGGACGTGTCTATGTCGACCACGCGCATCCGGAGTATTCGGCACCGGAGACCACAGACCCGTTTGAAGCGGTGCAGTACGATCATGCCGGCGATCTGCTGATGCAGCAGGCGTGCGAGCGGGCCCGGGCCGATACCGGCCAGCCGATTGAACTGCATCGCAACAATGTGGATGGCAAAGGCGCGAGCTGGGGTACGCATGAGAACTACATGATGAATCGCGCCGTACCGTTCGATCAGGTCAGCCGTCTGATGACCCTGCACTTCGTCACCCGACAGATCTACGCCGGGTCGGGGCGTGTGGGACTGGGGGAGCGCAGCGAAACGGCCGGCTATCAGCTGAGCCAACGGGCCGATTACATTCATGCGCGCGTCGGTCTGCAGACCACATTCGAGCGTCCGATTATCAATACGCGCGACGAGTCGCACTCTACGGATGATTGCCGCCGTCTGCATGTGATCGTGGGCGACGCCAATCGCATGGATGTGCCTCAAGTGCTGAAACTGGGCACCACCAGCATGCTCCTGTGGCTGCTGGAGCATGCCGATGAAGCCGGTTTTGACGTATCCGCTTTCCTGGATGGATTGGAACTGGCCGATCCGGTCGAGGCTATGCATACCGTCTCCCATGATTTGGGTCTTAACGCCGCCTTGCCTCTGGCATCGGGCGGCGAAACCACGGCTTGGCTGATTCAGCTCAAACTGCGGCAGGCCGTATATCAGGTGGCGGCGCTCGTGGACGGTACCGATACCGCCGGCGAACCTCAATGGCCGGACAAGCCCACCACCTCCGTAATGGCGATGTGGGGACAGTCCCTTGCCGACGTGGCCGCCATACGCCATGCGTCCGATGATGAACGACTGGACATGACCGGCGAGGCAAGCCGTGTGGAATGGCTGCTGAAATGGCAGCTGCTGGAAAAGCTGCGCAGGAAGATCGTCGGGGGAGCGGACGGCGGCCGTGGCATGGCTGGCGTGTCTGACATACTCGACATCCGTTCGGGAACCGCCGGTGCTGTCTGCGGGTGGGAGGACCCGCGTCTGCAGGTTCTCGACCTCAAGTGGGCCGCTCTCGACCCCAAAGACAGCGTGTTTACCAAGCTTGTGCCCCGCACCGAACGGGTGAACACATCCGCCGAGGTGACGTTTGCCGCCACCGAGCCTCCCGAAAACACCCGTGCATGGCTGCGGGCCATGCTGGTGCGTCGATTCGGCTCGGAAGTGGCCGCCGTAAGCTGGTCCAGACTCACCGCCCGCGAGCCTGAAGTCATGAACGCCGACGATTCCGCGGAATTCTATGGCAATGCCGGGCATATGGCGGCGCCTGACCGCCGGCTGTTCTCATTGGATATCTCCGATCCGCTCGTCTTCGACAAGGCGCACTGTGCGAAGCCAATGGAATCTGCCGAACACGCCATCGACCTGCTCAAAGCATTGGCATACGGCAGCCGGTAAAGATACACTGAGGGATTATGGAAGAAACACGCGAAGAGACTCCACAGTATCTGCGAGGCCTGGCGCTCAAAGTCGCCGGCCTACTTGAGGAAGCTGGCCAGCATGCCTTGCAGGCCCAGCTCAATCCGCGTAGCATTGCGCAGCCGAGTGATGTCAAGGTCGCGGATTCCCGCACCAAACTTGAGGTTGACGGCAAGATCCTGCGCTTCATGAGTACCCGTCTTGCGGACATCGCTCATTTCGATGGCTTCTGGACCACTCGTCCGGCCTCCAGCCGCCCCGGCCAGCGTTACTGGTACATCGGCAAAATCGACGGTGTGATCAATTACCTGCGTCGCATGAGCGAATGGACGCTGACCGCCGCATTGTTCGAATTCGATGAGAACAACGAGCCCAAGCCCATTATCGGCGTGGTACACGCCCCGGCTCTGGGCCTCACGTATTTGGCGGCCAAGGGCGCAGGCGCCGTGCGCATCCACAAGACTACGGTGGGCGAAAAGCGAGACAAGGTCGTTCCCTCGATGACCTCGTCGCTGGATGGTTCCGTGTTGAGCTACGGCATGTCCTTCATTCCCGACGAATCCCGCCGCGCGTTGGAGGTGGCCTCTTCGCTGGCAGGACGTCCGGCCGACATCAAGCGTGTGGGTCCGGCTTCTCTCGATTTGTGCAAGGTGGCGGACGGTACGTACGACGCCTATTTCGAACCGATGCTGCACGTGTGGGACATTCCCGCCATCGCGGCCGGCACCGTGGTGGTATGGGAAGCGCAAGGTACGCTCAGCCGTTGGGACGGTGAACGCATCCACTGGCGTCATGACAACGACGTGGTGGCCACCAATGGCCTGATCGGTCGTGAACTCAAACAGTATCTGAAATAGTCCCTACTGAGCCTTTACCAATAAGACATCGAGAAGACCTTCATGCCACAGCAATTCGAACAGCCCCAATCCCAAACGCAGGAAACCCGCGAAGACGACGTGCTCGCCCAGTCCGCTCCCCAAAGCACGGACCAAACTCAGGATCAGTCCGACGTATTGGACGACATCCTGAACGATATCGAGTCCACGCTGGAAACCAATGCCGAGGAATACGTCAACAGCTTCGTGCAAAAAGGCGGCGAGTGATGCCCCAACTGCGTGACAGCGGTACTCGCACCCTCCACGCCACAGAACCCGTGCCATCCGCTGAGATGGACGGGTTCTGCCGTATTTTCGGCGTGGAAACCGAATACGGTGTGGCAGTGACCGGAGCCGAGAAGCCCGTGGATGCCGGACAGGTGGCCATGACCATGTTCCAGCCCATCGTCTCCCGCTCCCGCTCCACCAACACCTACCTGACCAACGGATCCCGACTGTATCTCGACGTCGGCTCCCATCCCGAATACGCCACTGCCGAGGCGCGCGCCCCGCATGAGGCATTGGCGCAGGATCTTGCCGGCGAGCGGGTGATGCGCGGGCTCGCCGGCAAGGCGCAGGCCAAACTGCGCGAGACATACGGCGAGCATGCCACTATCCACGTGTTCAAGAACAACGTGGATTCGGCCGGCCATGCTTTCGGCTGCCATGAAAACTATCTGGTGCGTCGCTTCGTACCGTTGGAAGCCGTGGAGCACCAGCTGCTGCCGTTCCTGATCACCCGTCAGCTGTACACGGGCGCAGGCCGCATAACCCCGGACGGTTTCCAGATCACGCAGCGCGCCGACTTCCTGGATGAAGCCGTCTCCTCAGCCACTACGCGCTCGCGCCCGATGGTTAACACGCGTGACGAGCCACACGCCGACCCCGACTCGTTCCGCCGCTTGCACGTGATCATCGGCGACTCCAACCGTTCGCAATGGGCCACATGGATGAAACTTGCGGTGACGCATCTCGTGCTGTGCGTCATCGAAGAGGCGTTCCGCCGCGGTGAACCATCCGGATTCGAGGATTGGGCGTTTATCGACCCGGCCTCCGCCAACCGTGCGGTCAGCCGGTTCCTGGATGCGCCGGATGCCGCGTTGCCGCTCGTCTCGGGAGAAACGGTGAGCGCGCTCGCATTGCAGCGTCGATATTTCCATGCGGTCGCTTTGTTCGTAGCTGATCATCGTGAGGCGATGGACGCCGCGTTTGCCGTCAATACGTCGATGGTGAAGCATGCGACAGATATCGCTGCAGATGTCGCTGCAGATTCGCCGACGACCGTGATTTTGGGGGAGTGGGACCGTGCGCTGCAGGCCTTGGAGGCGCATGATTACGAGACGCTTGCCGATCGTGTGGACTGGGCCGCCAAACGTCGTGTGTTCGAGGCGTTGCGTCGCCGCCGTCCGGACGTGACCTCTATGCAACTGGAACAGTTGGAGCTCGACTACCACGACGTCGCCAACGGACGTCTCTACGATTCGCTGGTTTCACGTGGACAGCTGCATCAGTTGATGACCCGTGACGAAGTGGAACGTGCGGTGCGTGAAGCGCCGCAGGACACCCGTGCCGCCTTGCGCGGACGGTTCGTGGAAGCCGCTCTGGCCTCAGGCGTCCAGTTCTCCGCCCACTGGACTCATCTGACCGTCACCGCCCCCGAACGCCGCGAAGCCATCCTTCTGGACCCGTTCAGCGCTGAAGCCACTGCCGAATTCGAGCATCTTATGGCGCTCCTTGGCCGCTGACCGTCTGCTGAGTGTCTGTGCCGCCGCTGCCGGCCGCCGTGCATTACAGTGATACGGTACGGGGTCGGTCGGCGGCAAAGGAGGCGCGGCATATGATTCGTGTGGCGATTGTGGAGGACGAATCCGCTTACGCACAGACTCTGCGCGAGTATCTGAACCGCTACAGCGAGGAAATCCACGAACGATTCGACGTCACGGTGTTCCCCGACGGCGAAGACATCGTGGAGAACTATCGCGCCGAATGGGACATCATTCTGATGGACATCGAAATGGCGTCCATGGACGGCATGACCGCCGCCGAACGCATCCGCGAAGTGGATAGCCAGGTGGTCATCATCTTCATCACCAATATGGCCCAATATGCCATTCAGGGCTACCGTGTGGATGCATTGGATTATGTGCTGAAACCCATTTCGTATTTCGCGTTCACGCAACGGCTCGGTCGCGCCATCTCCCGCATGCAGACCAGATCGCGCGCAGAAGAGCGATATCTGGTCATCACCTCCAAAACCAGCACCATGCGCGTGCCGATCTCCCGAATACTGTGGATCGAAAGCAGCGGCCATCGACTGGCATACCATACGGCCGATGGAGTATTCGAATCCACCGCCTCCTCAATGAAGGAAGTCGAAGACAAGCTCGCCGGCGAATCGTTCTTCCGGTGCAATAAAGGCATTCTGGTGAATCTTGCGCATGTGCGCGGCGTGGAAGACGGCAGCGCCGTGATCGGCGGCGGCGCACACATTCCGGTCAGCCGGGCCAAACAACGTGACCTGCTTACCGCACTTACTACCTACTTGGGAAACGTGATCAAATGATCGGCGTGGATCTCAGCGTCATCGCAGCGGCCGATGTCGTCAATACGGTGGGCGCAGTACCGGATATTCCCAAAACGCATACGGCGCTCGCCGAATGGCTGGCTTGCGTGACGTTGATTGTCTTGGTGACGCGCACCATGCCGGATGTACGAAAAACCGTCGTGCTGATCGGCTCGTTGGCGGCGCTTGTGGCAGTGCAGATCGGTATCGGTATGGTACCGGTGGCATTGTGGCTGCCCGGAATGGCCGTGGCGTTGGCCATCATGCTGATGACCATCCGTCTGTGTTGTGACTGCTCAGCGCCGACCTGCCTGTATTGGATGATGCGTGCGTTCGTCATAGCCGAGTTCGCCGCTTCGCTCGAATGGCAGTTGTACTACTACCTGTCGGGACGATACGGTTGGCCTGCGCGTGCGTCATGGGTTGAACTTCCGTTCCTCATCGTCATGTATGGCGCGGTGTTCGCCGTGGTGGTGCTGCTTGAACGTGGGCAGAACGCCGCGGCGCTGGATGTGGGCGGACGGGATCTCACGGTGACGGCCATTATCGTCATTACGACGTTTACGTTGAGCAATCTGAGCTACGTGTCCACCGCCACACCATTCACCAGCACCATCGGCACCGAAGTGTTCAACATCCGTACCTTGGTCGGACTCGGAGGTGTGGCCTTCCTCTACGCTTTCCATGTCCAATTGTGCGAAAACCACGCCCGGCGTGAACTCGACTCGATGCGAACGGTATTGCAGATGCAGTATGCGCAGTACCAGCAGTCCAAGGAAAGCATCGCCGTCATCAATCATAAGTATCACGACTTGAAGCACCAGATCGCCGTGCTGCGACGTGAATCCGATCCCGGCAAACGTGAGGAATATCTGGACGATATCGAGCATGGCATCAAGGAATACGAGGCTCGCTTCAAAACCGGAAACGCGGTTTTGGACACGATGCTGACCGGCAAAGGTTTGATATGTGCGCGCGACGGCATCGAATTGACCTGTGTGGCGGACGGCTCGCTGCTGAACCGGGTCAGTGAGATGGATATCTGCACGATATTCGGCAACGCGCTTGACAACGCCATCGAATATGAGCGACGAATCACGGACGCCTCGCACCGGTTGATTCACGTGACGGTTTCGGATGTGAACGGCTTCACGCTGATTCGTGTGGAGAACTATCTGCAGTCCGATGATGCGGCCGGCGGTCCAGCCGATGGCGATGGCTTGGCCGGCGGTGCGGACAGTGACCTGCCTTCCACGACCAAAGCGGACAAGCGATTCCACGGGTTCGGTCTCAAAAGCATCCGTCACACGGCCGGCACATACGGCGGCACCCTGACCATCGCCAAACGTGACGGTTGGTTCGACCTGACCGTACTCATTCCTCGATGATTTCGTGCAATAAGCCAACCGTTCGTGCAATTGCCCTTTCCTGAGCCGTCATTTCCCCGATGATGGAATCATCAAGATTCATTGCTGAATCCGTTGCATCTTCGGACTCGACAGGGAGCGCATCGTGGAACGTCAGGCCTTCAACCCGTATCTTCCGGCAGGGGAGTACATCCCCGATGCCGAGCCGTACGTGTTTGGTGATCGCGTGTACATCTACGGTTCGCATGACCGTTTCGGCGCTCCGATGTTCTGCGTCAACGACTATGTCTGCTGGTCCGCGCCAGTGGATGATCTGTCTGACTGGCGTTATGAGGGTGTGATCTACCGCAAGCGTCAGGATCCCAAGAACAGTTTCGGTCTGCGGCTCCTGTTCGCCCCGGATGTGACAGTTGGCCCTGACGGCCGCTACTACCTGTACTATGCCTTTGATTTCTGGGGGCTGATGGGCGTGGCGGTGGCCGATTCGCCCGCCGGCCCGTACGAGTTCTATGGGCATGTGCATTACACGGACGGCACGATTTGGGGGCGACGCAAAGGCGATTCCTTCCCCTTCGACCCGGGCGTGTTCGTGGATGATGACGGCCGTGTCTATCTGTACTCTGGTTTTTACACTCCCGTGCCCGCCGCGGTCACCGGTTTCCGTTCGCTGGGCTTCGACGGTGGTTATGTGCTCGAACTGGAATCTGACATGGTGACCATTCGCACGCCTGAACAACTGTTGTTCCCTAAAACCGGGCCCGGTTCGTTCGCGGGACATGAGTTCTTCGAAGCCTCTTCGATGCGCAAGTGGGATGGCAAATACTACTTCGTATACTCGTCCCGGCTCAATCATGAGCTGTGCTATGCCGTTTCCGATTCTCCGACTGACGGATTCCGCTATGGCGGCACGCTGGTGAGCATAGGCGATGTCGGTTTGCCTGGACATGACGACGAATCCAGCGCCTCGAACTACACCGGCAACACGCACGGTGGCATGCTGCGCATCGGCAATGATTTCTACACGTTTTATCATCGCCAGACCAATCGCAGCTCCTACGCCCGTCAGGCCTGTGCCGAACGGCTTGACGCCACGTTTGATGCTGCGACCGGTGAATGGCGGTTCGCTCAAGCCGAAGTCACGAGTTGTGGCTTGAATGGCGGGCCGTTGCGGGGAAGCGGCAAGTATGAGGCCCGCATCGCCTGCAACCTGTGGAGCAAGGACGGTGCCGGCCGGTACGACGGCTCGCATCCGGCCAGACGACTGGCCGCGCATCCCTATTTCACACAGGACGAACGTGACGCCAAGGCCGAAGCCGGTCCGGTTGCCGCCCGTCAGTACATCGCTAACATGCGTGACGGTGCGGTGGCTGGATTCAAATACTTTGATTGCGGTAATTCTTGGCCTCTGAACGGCATTTCGGCGACTGCTCGCGCGCATCGCGGCGGGGGAGGGGCCAAGGGAGCGTTCGTGGTTTCCTTGGATCCGGCTGGTTCGGTTATCGTCTCCACGGTGCCGATTACCGTCAACAGGGCCGATGGCTGGCAGACGTTCCGGGCGGAAGCGTCATTGCCTCCTGCGGACGGGGCGAACGGCATCGAAACCACGGCGGGGAGTGCGCAAAACAAACCAGTTGAAATCCACATGCATTCCTGTCCGCTGTATTTGCGGTACACCGGCTCCGGTTCCATCGATTTTCTTGAGTTCGAATTCGTTCATGATCAGGTCAAGGAGGTGAACAATGACAACAGCCAATGAAGATGCACAGGAAGATGCACAGTCTACGGTGGCGGTAGGTGGACGCGGGCCTGTCGGCGCCATACGGCGCGGTTGGGCTCGATTCGATGCCGAACATCATGGCATCGCCGAATTCATCATGTTCTTCATCGTGTGCAATGCGGTCACGGTACTGCAACTGGTATTGATGCCGGTGTTCAAATGGCTGTTCGGTCTGACCCCGTTGGTCGCTACGAGTTTCCAAGTGCTTCCAGTCGGTCATAATTTCGACGGCAGCGCATACTACGTGTTCGACTATGCCGCCGGAGCCATCGGCACCACCGATGCGGCCGGCATCGCGGGCGGCGGCGGATTGGCCTACTTTCTGGCCGTGGAACTGACGATGGCCATCGCGCAGGTGATCAACTTCATCACCCAGCGCAAAGTGACCTTCAAATCCACCGGCAGCGTATGGAAGGCCGCAGCTTGGTATGTGCTCGCCTACGTGATCATCACCATCGGCGCGGCCGCCCTGCAAGGCCTGTACAAAGCCCCGCTCTACAGATGGTGCATCAACGTGATGGGTGGAGGAGCCGGTGCCACCGCCGCCGACCTCATCACCATGATCATCAACTGCACCCTCTCGTTCTGGGTCTTCTACCCAATCATGAAACTCATTTTCAAGCAGCAATGAATCGAGCTCTATTGCTCGGTGACACCGTATTTCACACAAGTAAAGGAGATATGCAATGAAGCAGAAGAAACTCAGAATGCGCGGAGGAATATTCCGTGCCATCGTCATCCCGATCATGTCGGTGTTCGTGATTTTTGCGGTTGCACTGACCGTTGTCACCAACTATTTCACCCCGTCACTGGACGCATTCCTCGGTAAGGGAGCGAAAGCATATTCCAATCCCAAGGGAACTTCGGGATGGGACGCTTCTTATTACGACTTTGATGCTTCTAATTCCGAAGAAGCGTTGAAGAACAGTGCGGTCATTGCCGAACAGATTGCTGATGAAGGTGAAGTGTTGTTGAAGAACGATGGCACGTTGCCACTCAAATCAACCACAGCGGTTACGCCTATGGGCTATCGTTATCTCAATCCGGTGATGAGCGGTTCCGGATCGGGCAGCACCAATACATCTTCCGATTACGTTTACAGTGCGGAAAAAGGCATCACGGAAGCCTTCAACAACGTGAACACCAAATTTGTGGACGCGATGAAAAAGGCCGTCACCATCGAAGTAGCACCGAAGGCGTCCAGCGGTGAAGGCGGGAAGACGGCTTTTCTTGGCAGTGGGCTGAACATTACCGAATACGATGTTGCTGATTTGAAATCGGTGGCGTCAACTTGCAAGGATACGGTCGGCATCGTATTCATCGGACGTGTTTCCGGCGAGGGCGGCGACCTGTATTCGTTGGAGTATGAGGATGGAACCCCACATGAACTTGCATTGACGCAAGCGGAGCGTAACATGCTCGACTACGCGAAAACAAACTGCAAACACGTGGTTGTCGTATTGAATTCGACAAACACTATGCAGGTTCCTGAATTGCAGGATGACAATCAGATTAACGCGATTCTGCAAATTGCCACTCCTGGTGCACTCGGTTTCAAATCGCTTGGCAAAATCCTCAATGGTACGGTCAACCCGTCAGGACGTACGGTTGATACGTTCGTTGCCGATCTGACCACCGGTCCAACATATGCCAATTTCGATAATGGCACAGGCATGTCGGATTATGAAAACACCAGCTATACCAGAAACATTTGGCTGGCTCAGTATCTTGGCGGTGCGGAATTTAAAGCACCCTTCCGTGAGTACGAAGAAGGTGTGTATATGGGGTATCGCTGGTATGAAACCGCTTCTGATGTAGGATATTTCACATCCTCAAACCTGCCAGCGGGAGAAGCTGACTCTTACTATAACCGCGATAACGGTGTGGTATATCCGTTCGGTTATGGTTTGTCGTACACCACCTTCAAACAGGAAATTGTCAAATATGATGATTCCGGTAATGACATCACGGTTGACGTTTCGGTGACGAATACCGGTGATGTGGCCGGTAAGGAGGTTGTGCAGCTTTACTATAAAGCACCCTATACGCAGTTCGATGTTGACAATTCCATCGAAAAGCCGACGGCTAACCTTATTGCCTTTGGCAAGACCGAAGAATTACAGCCTGGCGCGTCTGAAACCGTCACCCTGACCTTTGATAAAGAGGATATGGCGTCTTACTGCTATACGCATGCCAATGGTAATGGCACCACCGGCTCCTATGTGTTGGAAAAGGGTGACTATGCCATTACTCTGCGCGCCGACAGTCATGATGTCCTCGATGAGCGTACAACCAATATCGCTGAAACAGTCTGGTACAACGGCAAGGACGGCAATATTCGCGAATCCGAGAAGACCGCGCAGTCGCAACTCAAAGATGATGGCACGACGACAGATACGCCGGCTCGGACTGAAGAGAATCCTAATGCAACATATGTTGCCGCGTCGAATCAGTTTGAACATGCCAACCAGTACATGACCGATAGTTCGGTTGGTCACGATGTCACCATCCTTACCCGCGCCGATTGGAACAATACGCAGCCTTCCGCACCCACCGACGAAACGCGGCAAGCCAGTGACACTGTCAAGAAGTGGCTGGATTACGGGTATGCCACTAGCGAGAATTTCGGCAATGGTGAATGGGACGAAGATAATGATCCGACCATCGGCAACGACAAAGACAGCAAAGTCTACGTCGCTGAGAAAGATGCGCCCGCATCTGGCAAAGACAACGGCTTAACCATGTCAAACATGCGAGGATTAAGCTATTACGACAAGCGGTGGGACAATCTCCTTGATCAGCTTGACTATAACGACGATCAGATTAACCTTGCGCTGTTCGCCAACGGTTATGCATCTGGTGAACTTGATTCCGTGGGCAAGCCGGCCACGTCCGAACATGATGGCCCTCAGGGGTTAGCGCTGAACGACAACTCCGGCAACAGTTGGGTGAATGCCTGCTCATTCCCATCGGAGACGACTATGGCGCAAACCTTCAATGTCAAGCTCGCCTATGCAATGGGCTCCGCAGTCGGAGAGGAAAACTACTTCATAAATGGTGGTGGTTGGTACGCACCTGCGGTGAACATGCATTGGTCCGCGTTCTCGGGTCGCAATTACGAATACTATTCCGAGGATCCGTTGGTTTCCGGTAAGATGGCCGCGCAGGTTATCTCTGGTGCTGGCGATAAAGGTACGTATTGTGCACTCAAGCATTTCGCCATGATCGAGCAAGAAGAATGGCGCTCTTGGATTCCATCTTCATGGGCTACAGAACAGACTGTACGCGAGATTTACTTGAAGCCGTTTGAGATCGCGGTTAAGGAAGCGAAGAAAACCATCAAGTATATTTCCGATGACAAGGGCACCGTATCCACGAAGACCATGCGGGCTGCTGATTGTATGATGACCAGCGGTTGGTCGGGCATCGGTGGTTTGTGGACTGCATATGACTACAACCTGATGACGAATGTGCTGCGCAACGAGTGGGGCTTCCAAGGATTTGTCATCACTGATTACGATCAAGGCAACGGCCCGCACGACAATGTTGCGGTGAACCGTATGGTGCGTGCCGGCGTTGATCAGCATATGATTGACAAGACGCTGAGCCCGGGCAAATACACGTCAACCGGCACAGCTACAGGCAAGGCTGCACTTCGTCGTGCGGTGAAAAATACGCTATACACTATGGCCAACTCCGCACAGACCAATAATCTCGTTCCCGGTGGAAAGATGTATTACCGAACTTCACCGTGGCGTCTTGGAGTATATGCTGTGGATGCGATTGTTGCAGCTGGTGTAGTACTAGGAGTCATTATGACTCTGCGCCGAGCCAAGGACGAGAAACTTCACCCTGAAAATTATAAGAGCAAAAGAAGCGGAAAGTGAGGTTAATCCACTACTTAGAACAAATCGGTTTTTCAACAAGGAGCATAGGTTGACAGTCGATATGCCTCTGCATTTGGCCTGATAACCTGCTTGATGCTCTATCCTTCTCCTCTTCCTCCGGTTGCGGCCGGGATGGGTGTTTCCTCCGGGCACCTGTCCCGGCCGCTTCACGCTGTGGACCATATTGAAACGGTCTGCCGCAGGAGGACTTTTCGCTGCTGCGGTTTGCGGGGTATTAGAAGTATTATGGATTGGCGCGAATATGCTGTTCTATATCCCCGCATCATGAGCAATTGACCACAGTGTGTAATATGCCGCCGTATTCGACACTGTGTAGAACATAGAGAAAACGAAAGCCCTCATGCACGCCATCGAATTCAATCACGATTGGTCTTACCGCCATCTCGACGTCTCGGATGAAGCGTTTGTTCCGGTGACGCTTCCGCATGACGCGATGATCAGCGAGGCGCGCACCCCGCTTGCGGTCAGTGGGGTGAACTCCGGATGGTTCGAGGGCCGGGACTATGAGTACGTGCGTCGGTTCACCCCCGGCCCTGAGCTTGCCGGCCGGACGATGATTCTCGAATTCGAAGGCGTGTATCACAATGCCGAAGTCTGGATCAACGGCGAACAGGCCATATTCCGCCCGTATGGGTACACGAACTTCACAGTGGACGTGACCGACCGATTCATCGTTGGCCGAGAGAACGAGATCCGGGTCATCGCGCGCAACGCCGATCAGCCCAACTCCCGCTGGTACTCCGGTGCCGGCATCTATCGTCCGGTGACGCTATGGGTCGCCCCACACGATCACATTCAGCTCGACGGCGTATCCGTACGCACCGTTTCCATCGGCTCAGACTCACCGAATGGCACCGAGCCGGCACAAGTCGAATTCACTGTAGAAACCACCGCCCCCGGCGCAGTTTCCATCGCTATTGAGCAACTCCCAACGGTAAGCGCCGGCACGTTCGACGTGACCGGAGATGACTATTCCAATACTTCCGGCGATACCATCCAGTCGCCCCCTCAAACGGTTGCTGACGGCGAGCACAAAGCCACCATCACCCTCAATATCCCGAACGCCCGCCTGTGGTCGCCGGACGAGCCGAACCTGTACGCCGCGCACATTGCTTACGTTTCCGCCACTGATCCAACCATCACCGACGCAACAGACGTCACGTTCGGCATCCGCGAACTTGCCTGGGGACGTGACGGTCTTACCATCAACGGCAAGCGCGTCATCGTCCAAGGTGCCTGCATCCATCACGACAACGGCATACTCGGCGCCTGCGCCTATGCGGATGCCGAAGAACGCAAAATCGCCTTGCTGAAAGCCAACGGTTACAACGCCATCCGTTCCGCCCATAATCCCTGCTCCAAGGCCCTGCTTGACGCGGCCGACCGGCTCGGCATGCTCGTCATGGACGAATACATCGACCACTGGTACATCCATAAAACCCAACACGACTACGTGGATTACTTCGACCAGTGGTGGAAGGCCGACCTGACGGATATGGTCGTCAAGGACCGCAACCATCCGAGTGTCATCATGTACTCCACCGGCAACGAGGTGGGGGAGACCGCCCAAAAGCGCGGAATTGCGCTCGCCGGCGACATGACCGACTTTCTGCACCGCCTCGACCCGACCCGTCCGGTGACCTGCGGCATCAACATCTTCTTTAATTTCCTCACGTCCATCGGCATCGGTCAGTTTTCGGACAACAAAGCCGCCAAAGAGGCCGCAGTCGCGCAAAAGCGTCGCGCCGCCGGGAAAATGGTGCACAAGCGCAACGTTGTCGGCAGTGAGTTCTTCAATGCCATGACCAGCAAACTCGGTGCCGGTTTCATGAAAACCATGGCCACCCTGCCCATGTGCGATTGGGTTACGCGCGATGCCTTCGCACGGATGGACATTGCGGGCTACAATTACGGCATCAAACGGTACGCCCATGATTTGAAGAAGTACCCGGACCGGCTCATCCTCGGTTCTGAGACCTTCTGCAACGACGCCTACCGGTTCCGTGAATTCGTCAAAAACAATCCGCGTCTTATCGGCGACTTTGTATGGTCCGGAATCGATTATCTTGGTGAAGCCGGCGTAGGCGCTTGGGAGTATGAGGATTACGCCAGTCTGAACATTGAATTCGGCTGGCTGACCGCAGGGTCCGGACGCCTCGATTTGACTGGCAAACCGCTCGGTGAGGCGCTGTATACCCGTGTGGCGTTGGAAGCCGAGCCTGGTCCGTACATTGCCGTCAGCCCGGTCAATCATACCGATCGCAAGCATTCGCCCAGTTCGTGGAAAATGACCGGTGCCCGCGATTCGTGGAGCTGGAACGGCTGCGAGGGAGCCAAAGCCAATGTTGAAGTGTACGCGCGCGCCGCATCGGTGGCATTGCTGATCAACGGCAAGGAAGTGGATCGCAAGGAACTGAACGATACCTGCCTCGCGCTATTCGCAGTCGTTTGGCGGCCGGGCATAATCGAAGCGGTCTCCTACGATGCTTCCGGCCATGAAATCGGGCGTACGTCACTGACCAGTGCGTCCGAGCATACTATGCTGGCCGCCGAAGTCGAGTGGTCGGGTGCCGGCAGATCGTGCGGTAACGGTCATGCTGGGCCAATCGCCGCCAACGAACCGGTAACCGTCGCTCCCGGGCATCTTGCTTTTGTACGTGTACGGTACACCGATGAGCACGGCATTACCAAACCCCTTGAACGAGGCACGTTGCGCGCGTCGGTCAACGGCGGCATCCTGCTTGGTTTCGGTTGTGCGGCCCCCTATAATACCGGCAGTTTCGTGACCGGCGTGACGGACACTTACTATGGTGAAGCGCTCGCTGTAGTACAGGCTCCTGAAACCGCCGCCCCTGGTGATGTTGTCGGCCTCACGGTGAGCGACGGCGGTCGTACCGCATCACTTGCCATTCCGGTTGGCTGATGGGCTGATTGGCCGGCAGACTCCGTAGCCTTTCGAGCATGCAGCACATACGAATGGACCCCGACCATCGTGGTCAGGGTCCATTCGTTGTCGTCTCTGTTAATGCTCGCTATGAGCGAAGGGTCACTCGGTGACAGCCTTCTTCAGCAGGGAGCCGGCGGAAATGCGCACGCCGTAGGAAGCCGGGATGTTGATGGTCTCGCCGGTGCGCGGGTTGCGGCCGGTGCGAGCAGCGCGCTTGACACGCTCGGCGGAGAAGAGACCGGTGAGCTTCAGGCCTTCGCCGGACTTCAGAGCCTCGACGAACACATCCTGGAAGGCGTTGACAGCAGCCTCAGCCTGGGCCTTGGTCAGGTTAGACTTCTGGGCGATCTTCGAGACGAGATCAGACTTGTTGTATGCCATAAAGCATCCTTCTTGGGTCAGGGGACAAGCACTGCCGCTTGTCCGCGTCATCACATGATGATAGCGCATGAATCTGCCGAAACCCGCGATTTATAAGGGTTTTCACAACTTTTTACCCGTTTTGTACGTCGAAATAGGCGTTGAACGAGTTCTGAAAGGGGGTAAACCGGAATGAACTGGTTCCTAAGCGTCCGTTCAGACGAGATTATGGTTGTCCAGCCACTTCATCGCAGCGGCTCCCAGAGGGATCCTCAACCAATAGAACACCACACGATGCAGCAACGTGGCGGAAAGCGCAACACCTTGGGGAACGCCGAATGCCACGAACGCGAATGTCAACGCAGCCTCCACGCCGCCCAAACCGCCGGGTGTGGGCACGGCCGAACCCAGTGCATAGGCGAGCATGAACACGAAAGTGACCTCGATCGGATTCGCGGCCTGTCCGAAAGCCAATAGCGCCGCCCAGAACGCCAGACCGGTGGTGATGTTCTGGAACAGGGCACCGAGGCAGCTCACCGTCAACTCCTGCGGGTGTGACAGCACATCGAGCAGCTGATTGACATAGTTCTTCGCCAAGGGCATCAGGCGGCGAGTCACCCAGTGACGTGCGGGCGGAATCATCATCGTCACCGAAAGCACCACGACCACGATGCCCAGCACAATCACCAACGTGTTCGTCGGAATGGATCCGGTGAAGGTATTGCGACCGGTGAACAGGCCGATGATGACCAGCATCGTGAAATACACGGCGTAATACACCACCAGTGCGGCGCTCATGATAGCCGTGGCCTGAGTGTTACGGTAGCCGGATTTGCGCAGGAACTGAAGGTTGACGAACGATGGTCCCACGCCGGCTGGCATGGACACGGTGGCGAATCCGCCGGCGACCTGGCTCATGAACACGCCTACGGTATCGCGTCGGTTGCGGTTCATCAACGCACCCAGCGAAATGGACGAACCGATCCAACCGCATACGCCAAGCGCCATGACCACCAATGCCATGATCGGGTTCGCGTTCCTGATCGCGGCGATGATCTCTTCGGGATTGAGCTGCGTGAACACCACCACTACGGCCACGATGATCAGCAGCATGGTCAACATCGATCGCCAGGAGAAGCGGGCGAGCGTGACCGGTTCGGTGTTCTCCGCAAGTTCCTCGTCCGTCATCGCGTTGATACGGGTACGCAAGTCGGCGAGCAGCTGCTTGTCCCATGTGCCTAACGCGCGCGTGGCGGAAGGCACGGCGACCTTCTGGATAAACGGCACCAGCGTGGTCAACGTGGTCTGTCCCCAAGCCTCATGCGCCGCCTCGATGGTGTCGTCCACGCCGATCAATGCGGCGAACAGGGCCAGCAGTTGCACTTTGTCAAGCGCCATGTTCGCGGGGGCTGAAGCATTGTCGCCGTTATGCCAGCCGGCGATCACCCGGGTGCCGTCGTCGAGTCTGGCCAACGTGTTCGGTGTGATGCGTCGATGCGTATATCCTCGTCGATTGGCCACGGACAGGTAACGCATATACGCCACGGCATCGGCCTTGGTCAGCGTACGCAAATTCGCCGGCAAACCTATGGTGTGCGCATCAAGCACCAGAATGGCCGATTCATCGGTGTCGGCCATGCCGTACGGGCTGGGAGCGGGCAGTTTGATGGCATTGAGGCCCAGCAGCATCGCGAAATGATGCTGCACGGATTCACGTACCGAACGATCTCGCCTGATGGATACGCTGGTGAACCGCACCCAGTCCCATAATTGCTTCAGATAGCCCACGGAATGGGATTGTGCGTCCAGTACGGAGACGATGAAACGACGTCCTCCCGCGGTCTCCAAGTCGTAGATGCGTGAGCCTTCAGCCAGATCGTCGTCAAGGGTGGCCGCCAGTGAGCCATGCCCGGCAAGGGGCGCGTCTTGATGGCGAATCAGCGAAACCGGATCCAAGCCGATGCCCTTGAGCGCGTTGATCAACTCGTTGCCCCATACGCCGGTGTTCTGTGTGCCGATGAGGAATCGGATCAGCATGCCTACCGTGCGTCCGGCGGCCATCGATACCAGCATGCCGGTGACCGAATGCCAGGAAAGCACCACCATCACCGCAGCGGTGGCATAGAGTATGTTCCAACTCCATTTCACCGAGGAGCGGATGCGTCGGGGGCCGGCGGCGGTCAGAAACGCGGCCATACCCGCGTAGATATCCGGTAGCAATGTGGAGCCGAATGTGGTGGCGGCTGAAACCAGCGCCATCGATAACGTGGCGTCATGGAGGCCGCTGATCAATACGGAAATCGCCCATACCGCGCCATATCCGGCGAACATGGACAGTGCCGAGACCGCAGCTTCCAGCCATGCGCGTGTGAGCAACAACTGTCCGAGCACAATAACCACGATGACGATGGTGGCCAGCTGAGTGAGCACGGTGGACGGGAAATCCGCCAGCCAGTTGATGGCCTGCGCGGCGGTGTGCGCATCGTCTTCCACGCCGCGCGTCATGCCGCCCAGGTATACGGCGAATACCATAACCACCGCGGCCATCAGCAGTGAGAGTGCAGCGCGGGTCAAATCAGCAAAATCATGTGTCCGCCGTGGGGGCACGTCTTCGATAAACGGGCCGTCCGACGCCGTCCGCTCGGTGTTCGATGACGGTGTCGCTGCGTTCATGTGTCGTTCCGCTGGGGACTGATGTTCACTGGCCATGGATCGGTGTCGCACCTGCCTTATACCGGATTGGATGATGGGAAGGCAACCTGGACCGAAAAGTCCGGGACGTGAGAGTTATAGGAAGCTGAAAGCAGAACAGGCACAAGCCCTGCGGAGTGCCGCGTGGACTCGTGCCTGTCAGCCGGTTTCGTCAAACGGGTCAGCGGTCGAACTCAACGAGCTTGGAAGCCACACCCGTGTATGTAGCAGGCGTCAAAGCCTTGAGACGCGCCGCGGTTTCAGGGTCGAAGGACTGCTGGTCGATGAACGCCTCGACCTGTTCCTTGTTGATCTCGTGACCGCGCATGAGCTCCTTGACCTTCTCGTACGGCTTGTCCATGCCGGGCAGGCCCCTGAGCTCACAGGCGCGCATGGCGGTCTGGATCGGCTCGCCAAGCACCTCCCAGTTCTCATCCAGCTCGCGGGAGATCACATGATCGTTCGGGTGAATGGACTTCAGGCCACCCATCAGGTTGTACAGGGCCAGCTGGGAGTAGCCGAGCGCGGAACCGATGTTGCGCTGGGTGGTGGAGTCGGTCAGATCGCGCTGCCAACGGGATTCCACAAGGGTGGCGGACAACGTGTCGAGCAGCGAGCAGGAGATCTCGAAGTTCGCTTCGGCGTTTTCGAAGCGAATCGGGTTCACCTTGTGCGGCATGGTGGAGGAACCGGTGGCACCCTTGACCGGCACCTGGGCGAACACGCCACGGGAGATGTACATCCAGACATCCACGCACAGGTTGTGCATGATGCGGTTGGCATGGGAGACGGTGGAGTAGAGCTCGGCCTGCCAGTCGTGGGATTCGATCTGGGTGGTCAGCGGGTTCCAGGTCAGTCCCATGCGGTTGGTCACGAACTCGCGGGAGACGGCGATCCAATCCACATCCGGGCAGGCGGCCAAATGAGCGCCGAACGTGCCGGTGGCACCGTTGATCTTGCCTAGATACTCCTGGTTTTCGATGTGCTTCAACTGACGGTTCAGACGGTAGACATAGACGGCCAGCTCCTTGCCGAGCGTGGTGGGGGTTGCCGGCTGACCATGGGTCAGGGAGAGCAGTGCCTTATCCTTGTATTCCTCGGCCTTTTCGGCCAAGTGGTCGATGATCTCCTTGAACGCCGGGGTCCAGACGTTCTCCATCGCGTTCTTCACACAACGGGCGATGGACAGGTTGTTGATGTCTTCGGAGGTGCAGGCGAAATGCACCAAGGTCTTCAAGGCGTCGTTGATGTTGGTCAGCTCGGCCGGAGCCTTGTCGATCTGATCGTCGATGTAATACTCCACAGCCTTCACATCATGGTGGGTGACGGCTTCGTGGGCGGCGTGGGCGGCGATGCCTTCGGCGCCGAAATCCTCGGGGATGGCGCGCAGGAAGGACTTCTCTTCCTCGGTGAACGGCTTGACGCCGTCCACGACCGGCTGGTTGCCGTTGCCTTCGAATCCGTTGGCCAGAAGAATCATCCACTCGACCTCGACGCGCATGCGTTCGCGGTTCAGAGCAGGCTCGCTCAGGTATTCCACAAGCGGGGCGGTGGCGTTATGATAACGGCCGTCAAGCGGGGTCAGTGCGATTGCGGGGGAAATGTCGGTAAGCTTCATAATCTCCTAGGGTACTTCCAGCCGTGAACCGGTGGTGTCGTACCCTGGCGGACGGGAATAAGACCGTCGAGCAGCGGTGGCTGTACGCTTGAGTGATTATGGACAATGCGCGAATACTGGTCATTGAGGATGATGCGGATATCAACGAGGTGGTCTGCACACGGCTCGCGAAGGCGGGTTGCTCCTGCACTCCCGCATATTCCGGTTCAGAGGCGCGGTTGCTGTTGGACCGGGGTGCCGGCTCCTGCGGTATTCGGGATGCTGCAGGATCTGACGAATTTTGCGCATACGACTGCATCGTCACTGATCTCATGCTTCCAGGTCTCAGTGGAGAGCGGTTGATAGCCGAGCTCCGTGAACGCGGCGCGGGCGTGCCTATTATCGTGATTTCCGCGCGGGACACCGTGGCCGATCGCGTGACGTTGCTGAAGCTCGGTGCCGACGATTATCTCGTCAAGCCGTTCGATCTGGACGAGCTCGTCGTGCGTGTCGAAGCCCAATTGCGCGGCCGAGGATATGGCCGTTGTGCTGAGACGCCCGTGGCTCCGGCGGAAGGCGGCGTCGGCGATTCCCGGTCTGTGCCGCAGAAAGGGCAATCATCTCGGCAGAGCGGGGAAGCGCATAACATTGCGGTCGTGGACGGTGCGCAAGGCCATGCTGTCACTGCCGGACGATGGACTCTTGACCCGTTCTCCCATGTGTTCACCGTCGATGCGCAGCCGGTGGCGCTCACCAACACTGAATTCAGCATTATCGAACTGCTGATGACCCATCCCAATGCGGTTTTCACCAAACAGCAGGTATACGAGTTGTGTTGGAACGAGCCGTATATGGTGGACGACAACACCGTCACCGCGCATGTGAGCAAGATTCGAGCCAAATTGAAGCCTTCTGGCACCGAAACGTACATCAAAACCGTTTGGGGGCTCGGTTTCAAGCTTGATGTGTGAGCGCCGCGTGAGAATCCTTCGTATGTACGCGCAAATCGGCACATGGGCGCGAACATACAAAGGATTCATGTGGCCAAATCCTTTGTATGTACGCGCGGCCGTCGTAAATCGCGCGCACATACAAACGGCTTCACGACAATGCCTGATGGTGCGTCATACTTTCGCAAGGATTTCGTAAGACTTGCGCGAGCACTGCGTGAGCGTTGCGCAAGAACCATTCCGTACGGTAAGTCCCATCAACGCATGATGGACAGGAAAGGAACGCACGATGGATGCGATTCGCATACGCTCGCTTGCCAAGCAGTACGTCGGCAAAAGAGTGGTCGACAAGCTTGACATGACCGTACCGCAAGGGGCGATTTACGGATTCGTCGGCAAAAACGGTGCCGGCAAGTCGACGGTCATGAAGATGATCGCAGGGCTTGCGACGCCGAGCGACGGCGAAATCACGTTGTTCGGCAATATGGCCACCGCAACAGCCGACAGGTCTGGTGGAGTGCAGCGTGTCGGAGCGCTTATCGAAAATCCTGGTCTGTTGCCGCATATGAGCGCATTCGACACGATGATGGCGCAGGCGCTTGCCTTCGGAGTCGCCGATCCGAAACCCGTTTGCCATGCCCTGCTCGACCAGGTTGGTCTGGGCAATACCGGTCGGAAAAAGACCAAAGGATTCTCACTTGGCATGAAACAGCGTCTCGGTATTGCACTCGCCCTCGTCGGCAGCCCCGACCTGCTCCTGCTCGACGAGCCATTCAACGGCCTCGACCCGGAAGGGGCGCGGGGCATGCGCAATTATCTGGTACGACTCAACCAGCAGCGTGGCATCACCATTATCGTCAGCTCGCATGTCCTCGACCAGCTGGAACGTATGTGCACTCATTACGGCGTCATCGCGAACGGCCACATGGTGCGCGAGATGACCGCCGAACAGGTGCAGGCCGACTGCGGAGACAGCCTCACCGTACGTACCGCCGACACCGCCGCCGCACTCGCGATTCTTGAGGAGCGGCTGGCAGACGACTGCGCCAATCCAGTGCGTTTCACTGCCGAACCCGACGGCTCGATCACTATCTCCGGCGGCTTCGACGCGGCCGAAGTCTCGCGCGTTCTGCATGACGCCAACCAGACCGTCCTCGAACTGTCCGCGAAATCGCGTGACATGGAGGACTATTTCGTCGCCCTCATGGACGACGCCCGTATGGAAGGGGACCGATGATGTTCAACCTGCTGCATTCCGACCTGTACCGCCTCATCCACGGCCGCAAATTCTGGGTCGTCACCGTGTTGTCGGTGCTGCTGACCGCCGGCCTGCTCGTCACGCTGGTGCTGCTTGGCGGTGCCGCCGGGGCTACGCAGACCGATGCCGACGGCGTCACGGTTACGGCCAACGCCGCCGGTCTGACGGCGTCCGGACTCGTGATGGACTCACATACCGCGATGTTGTCCAGCTCGGGACTGGGCGGCGGTTCCATGCTGGCCATGTTCGTCGCCGTGCTCGCCGTACTGGCCGTGATGGACGACTGGGACGCCGGCTTCGCCAAGAACCTGCTCGCCGGACGGCGCGGCAGGTCGGGCTATGTCGCCGGGCGACTGGTGCTGGCGGTGTTGCTGACCGTATGGAACATGGTCGTGGCGATCGCCTCGCTGGAGTTGGCGTGCCTTGCGCTCGGCGTTCGGTTCCGCCACGCGGAACGTGTCGGCGTCTATCTGGGATTCTGCGGGCTCAAGATACTTGGCGTGGTCACGTTCGTGCTGATCGTCGTCGCGCTGACGATGATTGTGCGCAGCAAGGCGTTCGGAGTCGCCGCCGCGGTGCTGGTTGGCGCGGGTATCCTGGGATCGCTGGCGAACATCGTCCTGTCGTCGGCCGCCATGTATCTGCCGTGGATGGCGCGACTGACGCCGTGGCTGCCGTCGAACAACGTGAAGCTGTACACCGATGGCACCGGACTGTTCGCCACGACGGCCGGCGGCGCATCGCTCGGCATGCCGGTCTGGGCGCATGCGCTGATCTGCTTCGCCGGCTGGATCATCCTGTCTGTCGGCACGACGCTCCTTGTCAACCGCCGTCGTGACGTGTGCTGACAATCGGTGACATGGTGATGATGGGACTGCTGGCCGGGCTGGTCGCGGGGATCGCGATCGGCTCGGCCGTGTATGGGCGCGAGATACGGCGGATGGCGCGCTTCCTGCGCGAACGTCCGGCAGAGAGCAATGCACGGTTGAGCGTGGAACTGCCTGACGGGTCGAGCCGTGAACTTGCCCGGGCGATCAACGCGCAACTGGATACGATCCAGACCGAACGGATCACTGCGATGGTCAAGGCGCAGGAATTCCAGCGTGACCTGTCGTCGCTTGCGCATGATGTGCGTACGCCGCTTATGGGAGCGCAGGGGCATATTCAATTGGCGATGGAAGATGCCCGTAGCCAGGCAACAAGGAATCCGGGAACCGAGATGCAACCCCATCCGGCGTCCGATCGCGAGCGCCACTTGGAGGTGGCGTTGCAGCGGTTGGATGACGTGCGAGATCTGCTTGACCAATTGTTCTCCTATGCGCGCGCCGCTGATCCTGATCAGATACTTGATATTGAGCCGGTTGCCGTCCAGCCGTTGATCGCCGAGGTGCTCGTGGGGCATTATCCCGAATTCGAGGAGCGTGGGTGGGAGCCGATACTCGAATTTGACGATGAGCGATTCATGCTGGAAGCTGATCGGACCGCGCTGCGTCGCATTATCGACAATCTCGTCACCAATGCGTTAAGACATGGCGCCGGGGCGCCGGTCATCACGCAACGCGGCGACGCGATTGCATTCTCCAACCCCATTGCCGCTCAAGCCGCCGCCGGCATCGATACTGCTCGGCTGTTCGACCGTTTCTATCAGGCGGATGACGCCCGCGGCTCCAAAGGGTCAGGCCTAGGGCTCGCGGTAGCCCAATCCTTGGCCGGGGCCATGCACCTTCATCTGTCCGCCACGGTGGAGCGCGCCACAAACGCCGATGCTGCGGATGCCTTGCTGTCCATTGCGATCACGCCGACTAACTCATGATTCAGGTGATTCAGGTGATTCAGGTGTTGAGCGGCTGATGGGTGCGTTGCCGCGATACGCCGATATCGACGACCTGTTTTTTGACAACGACCTATCTGCACCGGAACGCGGCGACTAGTCGGCGAACGATTGGATCTCGGAGGAGAGGGAGTCCGGGGCCAGTATGGCGGTACTGGTCATGCGACCCTCGAAATAGCGGGTTTCCTTCAATTCACCGCGAATGGTGTCTTGGAAATGCTGCTCATGGCGTTCGACCGCCGGAGACCCGATATCAAGGGCATTGTGGTAGGCGGCCTGATGGTATTTGAGCCAATGGCTGATCTCCTTGCCGTCGGTGGCGTCGCCAGCGACCGGAGCGGCATCATAAGGTGTAAGCCCGTAAATGCGTGTAGCACCTGGAGTACATGCGCCATCCTCATCCACGGTGCTTTCCGTCGGAGCCGGGGCGGGTGACACATGCCCGCTGACGGTCAGCCAATTGTCGGTGGACGGATTGGCGGCACCGTCCAGCGCGGCTACGAACTCATCATCGATTTCCACGCTGGTGACCCACGTGCTGCTCGGAATCGGATGATTCGCCACGGGAGAGCCGGCGGTGACCACATGCTCTATGGTGTAGTCATCCGCCCAATCTGAAGCGATGGTCGCCGCCACGATTCCGCCTTGCGAATGGCCTACCATCGCTACAGGCTCATCGGCGCCGATGCCTGCCTGTTGCATGGCCTCGACGACCATCCGTGCGCTATCCGCTCTGCGTCGACGTTCCTGATCGGAGCTCATGAGCTCCACATTCTGTTCCCAACCGAATGGAGAGTCCGGCTGCCCGTCCGTGCCGGGAATGGTGACCAGCCAGGCATTCGTGCCGTCGCCGCGTTCATATCGTTGAATGGCTATGGTGCCATATTCCAGTCCGCTGCCCAGATCGACCTTGCCGAGGCGCTCTTCCGCCAATCGCCGCAGATTCTCCATCGATTCGCTGACCGTTCCACTGGCACGCACCACATCGACGTCGGTGGTGACCTCGCGTACGGTGAGATGATTGCCTTGCATGATGTCCTTGACCGGTCCGGATACGCTGGCGATTTTGCCGGCACCCTTATTGACCTCATCGGTATGGGCCACGCCTTTGCCTATCGGCACGCCTCCTACCAGAGCGCCGATGCCGCTGATGGCCCCCTCCTGCAGCGGGGAAGTGAACGTGGACATCCACGACGGATCGGGCTTGCCATCAATGCCCCAGCCTGCCAGCAAACCACCTGTGGCCACCGCGCCGAGCCCGATGAGACCGTGCACCGGAGCGGCCTGTATGCCGGCTTGCAACAATTCGGTGAACGCGCGCCGGTTGGCCAACTCCGTTTCGGAATACAGGCTGTGCGCACGAATCAGCAGATTGGCGGTGGCGTAGAGATCGTCGCACAGTTGCTGGCACGCCGTCGCATGCATGTGGCAACGCTCTCCTAGCGTCGCATAGTCGAGGGTTTCATGCCCCGGAATGGTCATGGATGGATTCCCGCTGATGAGCGTGGCGCACATGGGCGCACTGTTGCGATGTGACTGGAGCTGCAACGCCACCGATCCCCAAGCGCTCGATAGCGCCGCAAAGCCGTCTGCCTCATCGTCCAAAGCCTTGGCCAAAGCCGTGTATTCAGCGACCTGAGCCGGAGCATAGCCCACGCCGCCGTACACCGACGACTCCACTTGCCACCAATCGTTCTGCTCGTTCATGATCGGCTACCTTTGAGCGATGGCGACGGTAGCCGCCATATCCTGATCCAGCAGCAGTATCGACTGTGCGACACGGTCCATCCGGGTTCGAAACAGATCGGCGGCTTTGCCGGTCCAAGCGATGGCTTTCGCGCGGGACGCCACGACGGTAGCGTGATCCGACTGCGCCAGCGTGGATCGCTGATGGACGGCGATGAGATTGCGGCTGCGCTCCACGGCGTCATGACATGGGCATTGGTCATACCCGAACGGTGTGAACGAATTGCCGGCGAGACCGGCGAACGGATCGATGGGCGACGGTGTGGTGGCGGCATATGAGTTGCGATACATGGTCATGGCACCAGATAACGGCCTCGGCATGAGCGTTGTCCACCCGAACCGGGGTATGTGGTTCCAGCTTGCCGTTTTCCGCCTCAGTTATGCACAAATGATGTGGATGGTGCAAACAGAAAAAGTCCAAGAGGTGGAATATGGCAACGATGTCACAAAGGGTATCGGCGGAACCGGCAGATTGGCCTCATCGATACCCTCGTATGTCATACATCTATATGACATGCATCGTGATGCACAAGATGGTGCGCTACCAGGGCTTGGTCGCACCCGTGCCCTTATGCTCGGTGGCTTGTTGTCCGGAGGACTCGGAGGAAGTGGCATCGGACTGGGGGTCGGTGGATTGCTGGTTGGCCTTGAGCAACTCTTCGACCTGTTTCTTCTGCGCCTCGGTGAGCGAACCGCCCTTCTTGCTCTGGGAGGTAGCGGAGTCCGTCTGCTGTTGCGCCTGAGCGTTGTCGGTGTCTGCGCCGTTGCCCTGCACTTCGGCACGTTTGAGCGTGATTTTCGTCAGCTGTGAGGATATATCGGCATTCGCGTCAATGGCGTCGCGAATTGAAGGCAGCAGCAACGAGCGCATACGTCCGGCTTCGGCGAACTGGGCATCGGTCTGCTGTTGCTGCGCATGCAACGTGGTGATATCCGTGGAATCGTCCTGTGCAGCCTTGATGTTGGCGTTTAACGACTTGGTGGCCTGATTGAACGACCTGGAGGCCGAGAGATTCACTGCAGCCACACCGGCCACGACGACCAGCAGCACGGCGACAATCGCCAATGCGATGCGTACGCCAAGCGGAGCGCGAGATACGCCACGGCGCGGCGTATCAACGTTGCTGTTCATCATAGGAACCTCCTTGAAGCTGCCAGCCATGCGCCGACCTCCCATGCCAACAGAGCGGCCAAAGCTATGGCCAACGGCCATACCACAGGTGTGACGCGCGTGCGTTCCTTGACCGTAGCGGTCACCTTCCATTGGTTCGAGGCCTTGGCCGAGACCGCGTTTGCCGCAGTCGTGGTGGCGTTCATCGCCACGTAAGTGCCGCTGATCTCATCGGCGATCGCCTTGAGCGTGTCCTCATCCATCTTGGAGACTCCCGGCTGACCGGTATCCGGATCAATCACCCATTGTCCGGTGTTGTTGGAATCGCCGGCACTGACGCCATCGGCGACGATCGGAATCTTGCCGCCTGCGGTCGATCCCACACCTATGGTGAACCCATCATCAAGATACTGGCGCAGCGAGGAGAAGGTGCGGCGCGTGACATTCGAGGTCTGCTCGCCGTCGGTGATGAGATACAGGATGATGGCGTCATCGGGATGCGCCTCACGAATCGCCTTGGCGGTCACCAGCAGCTGATCGATCGGAGCATCCAAGCTGGAGCCGGATGACGTGGATGTGGACTCTACCGCCAGCGTATCCGCCCAATTGTCGATGGCGGGAACATCTGGCGTGAGCGGTACGTCGAGCGTGCCCGAAGCGCCGAATCGAATGGCTGCGAAACTGGCGTCAGGATAAGCGTCGGTCAATCCGTGTACTGCGTCGCGCGCGGCCTCGATGCGGGTGATGGCCTGATCCGAACCGTACTGGGCATCCGTTACAGCCATGGAACCGGTGGTATCAACGGCCACGATCACATCCGTGGCATTGACCGCGCGGGAGGTCGTCGAAGACACCGTACTCGGCGTCAGCACCATGATCGCAGCGATCAACAGCATCAGCGTGCGTCGTATGGCCGCCACAACGGTTTCGTCACTGTTGGCGCGTCGGCGTACGAACAACACGATTTCCGCCACGGCCATAAGACCAAGTGCCGCGGCGAGGATTCCCGAGACGAGCCAGCCGAAAACGGGGGAGAAGGTGAATCCGGTCATCGCTTCAACCTCCATGCGCATGCGATCCACAACGCCAATATGATGACCAACGCGAGTACCCACAGTCCCGGGGCGTCCGTCATGGCGGATTTCGCCTTGTTCTCCACATCCGTATCGCGTCGTGACTGGATATCCTTGATCAGTTCGTTGACCGAAGCTCCGCTTGATTGCGTCAGGAAAATCCCGCCGTGGGATTCGATCGCGGATTGCATTTCGAGTGTGGCCTGATCGTTTTCGCTGGATTTCGGTCCGGAATACAGGCCGTCCACCGTAATCTGGGTCTGCTTGGTCAAGTCCAACGCCTCGGCGAGCGAGTATGTCGGCGTGCCTGACACCACATTGTCGGTGGCCAGCACGATGGAGGCCGCACGAGCCCGCTCCGCATTGGTCTGATTCGCGTCGCCGTAGGCGAACCCCGGCAGCATCGCCGCGCAGGAAACCACGCCGTCACCGATCAATGAAGTGGCATCCTTGCGGTTCTGCGTACCCTCAAGCCATCGGGCGATGCTCTGATATTCGGTATCGGACATCTTGTCGATATCGTCCTGCGATTCAACGCCTTTCAGCACTTTGCTCGCGGCCGTCAATTGATCGGTGACCAGCGCGTAATCATCGGTGAGCGGAAATACCGTGCGGGACGTCGAATTGAAAATACTCAAACCGATTCGTTCGCCCTCGAAATGCTTCACCAGCTCAAGATAGGTGTCGATCACCTGCCGATCATAGGGGAGCGTGGAGCCGGAAACATCCAAGCACAGCACAATGTCTCGGCTCGACGCACGTTCGTCTCCCGAATCCACCTGACTGGGGCGGCCGATAAGCACAACGGCCAATCCGAGTGCCACAATCATCAGTGCAACGCTCAGACGGTTCAGCACACGCCATTGACGGAACATGCGTGACGCATACTCCGTATTGAGATCATCGTCCAGCGAAAACACGGGCTCTTCACCGGTGCGACTGCGTCTTGCGAACGCAAAAGCCAGCACGATGAACGCCAGCGCCGCCAATGTGCCGGCCAGCAAGCCCCAAGGCCAATGCCATGCAAGCATCAGAAACGCCACCTTTCCACCAGATTGGATACCCATTGAGCGGCCTGCTGCACACTGACCTCACCGGATTGACGATGGAACGAGTCATCATCGGCGAATTCCGGCGGATACAAGGCGCTGATGGTCTGTTTGAGCGTATCCAGACTTTGTCGGTTCGCGGGGGTGCGCGTCAAATAGGTCAAATCGGTAAGCGTACTGGACTCGAATTGCCGTCCTGAAGCCGAGCTGGCGAACTGACGGGCGATGGCCGCCAATTCGGCGAAGGCTTCGGCGCGTTCGAGTTCGCCGGCCGCATGCCGATTCACGACATCATCGATACGCGCACGCCACACGTTCTTCGAGGCGTTGCCGCTGTGCGCACCGCGAGACGGGGCATTGGATTGTGTCCGTCGCGCAGGGCGGCCAAGCAGTACCGTCAATATGATCAGCACCACGGCGGCCAACAGGCATACCGCGATCACAGCGATCAGCGAGCCGGACAAGGCAAGGGAATCCACCGGTTTGAGATCGCCGATTTCATCGGCGAGCGTGACGGCATTCGTCAGCATATTCGTGATTCCCGTATCGGTCAGTTCAATCATTGCGCGCCCGCCAATCCGTTCAATTCAGGCAGCTGTCCCAGCCGGTTGCGCGTGGTGCGGGCCAACGCCGCGCTGACCAGACGGACGAAACGGCGGAACATGTCTTCGCTGGAAGACGCATGGATCATATGGGAGCCGGCCTTGGCGAGCTCCTGCTCCAACGCCGCCGCCATATAGGCGCGATGCGCATCAACCTGTGCGGCGGCCGTTGTGGAGCGCAGGAATGCAGGTACTCGACGCGGTCCCACGCCATCGGTGATGCTACGGCGCTCGTCTTTGGCGGGAACCGTGAACGGGTTCAACGTGCCCACATCGATCAGCACCATCGGATGCGTGCGGGCAATGCGACGTATGGCTTCGATATGACGCTCCTCCAATGCGTGCTCGTCGGTGGCCAGCACGATCAATGCGTCACGGTCCTTGACGCGACGCGCATACTCCAGCAATGCATCGATATTGCGCCGATGATCCCAGTCGCGCTCCAAAGCCTTGTCCAGCGTGCGCTCGAATTGCGCGAAACCGCCGTTGAACGGCACACGCGTGATGCTCGACTCGTCGCCGAACACCAGAGAGATATCGTCGGCCCGGCGCAACGACAATGCAGCGAACATCCGCAACGCATTCGCCGCCACCTGCCATGCCCTCTCCCCGGAAGGGCATGCGCCGGTCATCTCACGGCCCACATCCATCAACAGCCAGACTCTGGAAGTGGACAGCCGCTCTCGCTCGACCACCATCGGACGACCTTGTCTTGCACTGGTCTTCCAGTCGATCAGACGTGATTCGTCACCCGGCTCATAGGCGTGAACGTCCATCACGTCTCCGGCGCCACCACGGCGTCCGGATGCGTGTTCGCCCTCCAGCACACCCAATGCCTTGCGTACGGTGGGCAGATTCAATTGCGTGCCGAGGGCCTCGATTTTTCTGCGTACGGAATCGGAACTCACGGAACCGGGACCGTTTCCACGATTTTGTCGACGATCTGATCACTGACCACGCCGTCGGCCAGCGCCTCGAAAGTAAGCATGATGCGATGGCGCAGCACTTCGTGGGCGAAAGCCTTGATGTCTTCCGGGACCACATAGTCGCGGCCGGCGAGCAAGGCCTTGGCCTGACCGATACGAATCAGGGCGATGGTGGCGCGCGGCGAAGCGCCCAGACGCACCAAGGCGGACAGTCCCTTGATCGGACGGGTGCCGGCGCCGCGTGAGGTGGCGGCGATATCGACGGCATAACGCATGATCGCATCGGCGACATGTACGCGGCGGGCGGCCTGACGCAGGAACTCGACGTCCGCCACTGTGATGCGATCGCCGGTCAGCGTATCCGGGCCGATCATATCGGCACCTCGTCGGGTGAGCATGGCGAGCATGCGCGCCTCCTCATCGGCGCTCGGATAGGTCATGACCGCTTTCATCATGAAACGATCCATCTGCGCTTCGGGCAGGTTGAAGGTGCCTTCTTCCTCGATGGGGTTCTCGGTGGCGATCACCATGAACGGCTTGGGAAGCTGGATGCGCTGCCCGCCGATGGTGGTTGCGCCTTCCGCCATGGCTTCCAGCATGGCCGACTGGGTTTTGGCGTTGGAACGGTTGATCTCGTCCAGCAGCACGAAATTGGCGTGGATGGGGCCGATCTGCGTGGTGAACTTCTGGGAGGCGAAGTCGAATACCTGAGTGCCGACCAAGTCGGAAGGCATGAGATCAGGGGTGCACTGCACGCGTTTGAACGAGCCGGACACGCAGGTTGCCAGTGTTTGCGCAGCTGTGGTCTTCGCAAGTCCAGGCACCGACTCGATGAGGATATGACCGCCTGCCACCAAAGTGACGATCAGTGATTCGCGCAGATTGTCTTGACCCACCAGCGTCTGGGCGAAACGCGCCCGAATGGTATCGGCCAGCATATGGGCGCGCTTCGCATCATCGATATTCAACGCGGGGGCGGATGCGTTCGCCGATGGTGATGGGGCAGGCACGTTGAGTGGCCTCATGCCGGCTGCCTGCGGGGGAAGATTCGGTTGCGTGGGGAACAAAGTCATGCCCACCACTGTAACGACTCGCGCTGACGGAGCGCTGTGAGGAAGAAGGCTCCCTCAGCATGGGTCAGGTATACGTTCGTCGTAATTCGCCGTTGGGCTCAGCTGCTCAGACGGCCTAGAGACGCCAGTCGATGGGTTCCACTCCCATGTTGACAAGCGCTTGATTGGCTCGGGAGAACGGCTTGGATCCGAAGAATCCGCGTGATGCGGACAGCGGGCTGGGGTGAGGGGATTTGATGATGAACGCATTGGTCAGCAACGGTTCAAGACTTTGCGCATTACGCCCCCAGAGAATTGCCACCAGTGGCTTGGGGTGTCCTTCGGCGTCCGTGCGGGCGTTCAGTGCATGGATTGCGGCTTCGGTGACCTCTTCCCACCCCTTGCCCTGATGCGAGTTCGGGCGACCGACGCCTACGGTCAGGCATCTGTTGAGCAGCATCACACCGCGTTGCGTCCACGGGGTCAGATCGCCGTTGGGCGGCATGGGGACGCCGAGATCATCCACCAGCTCCTTATAAATATTGACAAGGCTTTTGGGCAGCGGACGCACGTCCGGTGCCACGCAGAAGCTCAGGCCCACCGGATGCCCCGGTGTGGGGTAGGGGTCTTGCCCCACGATCAGCACCTTGATGGAGTCGAACGGGATGGTGAAGGCGCGCAGCACATCGTGGCTTGCCGGTAGCCAGGGGTGTCCGGCCGCGTTTTCGGCGCGTAGAAAATCTCCCATGCGATGGATGTTCGGCTCGACGTCCGCCAGCGCGTGCGCCCATCCGGATTCGACCAGTTCATTGAGTGGTTTGATCATGGTTCACTACTGTAGTCAAACGTGCATATCCGGTGCATGGGGCGTGGTGGAGTGGACCAACATGCTGGGTGCCGATTACACTACGTGGATAGTTGTGCAGGAAGGAAGGGCGGCCATGGCGCGCAAAGGCGAAACCTACGACTCATATCAGCGGGATGCTTTCGATAATCCTCCCCGGGGTCCTGTCGGCGTTCATCGGGGCCCCCGTTCTGTGGGGGCGCGTGTGCGCCCATTCGTCATTGTTGTTTTGGTGGCGGCGTTGTGCGGTTTCGGCGCATGGGCATGGATGTCCGGCGAATACAAAGCGTTCTTCGGCATCTCCTCTTCGTCGTCCACTTCCGAGACGGCATCCTCGAATGATTCCGGCAGTGATTCCACGAAGGATTCCACCACGGATTCCACGACGAGCGACAGCACGGACAGCAAGAAGTCCGATCAGTCGTCCGACTCCTCTGATTCCTCGAATTCGTCCAACCAGAGCACCGATGGCACGGACCAGTCTTCTCAGGCCAACGATCAGGCCGGCAATGCTCAGGACACGGCTGTGGTGAACAAGGCCACTCAGGTCCGTGTGATTAATGCCACAGGCGTGACGGGATACGCAGGTCAGAAGGCCGATGTATTGCAAACCGCCGGATATACCAGTGTCGAAGCGAGCAATCCGACCGGTTCCACACTGCCTGCGACCACGGTGGTGTGGTATCAGAATGAAGCTGACAAGGCCACCGCCGAGGATGTGGCCTCTACGCTTGGCATCGCCACGGTCGAACAGGCTCAGGGGCTTGATGTGCCGATTACGGTGGTGCTGCTCAACTAGCCGGTTCAGTCGCCGGCGGCCGTCGCGCCGACAGGCGGTGCGGGGATGTCAATGGCTGGTATGGACGTCGTCGGGCATGCGCTGACAATGGTCGGAAAAGTGAGAATTTGAACGAATTTTGATCATTTTTCCGTTGCCTTGATGACGATTGTTCCCTCGTCACTGTACAATCGTGGCTTAGTCGCGAGGTAGGGGGAGCGCGATGCGGTTCTTTCTACGTTCCCTATAGGTATGTGTCGCGACACCTTATGGGAATAAAGGAAAGATCAAGTATGGCACAAGGTACCGTGAAGTTCTTCCTTGCCAAGAAAGGGTTCGGGTTCATCCAGCCGGACGGCGGCGGCGAGGACGTTTTCGTGCACTACGCGGAAATCAAGGATGACGGCAGCACCAATAAGTTCAAGATGCTGCATGAGGGCGACCGCGTGGAGTATACGCCGGCTCCCTCCGGCAAGGGAACCCAGGCGAAGGATGTGGTGAAGTTGTCCTCCGGTGAGGTTCAAGCCTGACACCCGGCGCATGCAAGGATGTGTACATGAAACCTCGGTCGCATAAGCGGCCGGGGTTTTCTGTTACCTGCCCGAGAAGGCGGCAATACGAAAGCGGCAATACAGAACGGCGTTGTGCGGATAAGGCATCTTTTCATGCCGAGAGCACAATCGCACAAGCGTATGTTGGCACTCGGCGGGTGAGAGTGCTAATGTCTGGGTTAGCACTCGGAGGTCGAGAGTGATAACCGGCAGCTGACGGTCGGTGATCATGGATCGGCTGCCACGGGTGATAACCGGTATACATAGCCATTTGGAGGAACACACAACCATGGCAAAGATCATTGCTTATGATGAGGAAGCCCGTCAGGGCATGCTGGAGGGCCTTGACAAGCTCGCCAACACCGTCAAGGTCACGCTGGGTCCGAAGGGCCGCAACGTCGTGCTCGACAAGACCTATGGCGCTCCGACCATCACCAACGATGGTGTGTCCATCGCCAAGGAGATCGATCTTGAGGATCCGTACGAGCGCATCGGCGCCGAGCTGGTCAAGGAAGTCGCCAAGAAGACCGACGACGTCGCTGGCGACGGCACCACCACCGCTACCGTGCTGGCTCAGTCCCTGGTTCACGAGGGTCTGAAGAACGTTGTTGCCGGTTCCAACCCGATCGCCCTGCGTCGCGGCATCGAGAAGGCCACCGAGGTCATCGTCAAGGAGCTCGTCGCAGCTGCCAAGGATGTTGAGACCAAGGACCAGATCGCTGCCACCGCTACCATCTCCGCCGCTGACCCCGAGGTCGGCGAGAAGATCGCTGAGGCTCTGGATAAGGTCGGTCAGGACGGCGTCGTGACCGTCGAGGACAACAACCGCTTCGGTCTGGACCTCGACTTCACCGAGGGCATGCGCTTCGACAAGGGCTACATCGCTCCGTACTTCGTCACCAACGCCGACGATCAGACCGCCGTGCTGGAGGATCCGTACATCCTGCTGACTTCCAGCAAGGTCTCCTCCCAGCAGGACATCGTCCACGTTGCCGAGCTGGTCATGAAGACCGGCAAGCCGCTGCTGATCATCGCTGAGGATGTTGACGGCGAGGCTCTGCCGACCCTGATCCTGAACAACATCCGTGGCACCTTCAAGTCCTGCGCCGTCAAGGCTCCGGGCTTCGGCGACCGTCGTAAGGCCATGCTGCAGGATATGGCCATTCTGACCGGTGCTCAGGTCGTCTCCGATGAGCTGGGTCTGAAGCTCGACTCCATCGACGTCTCCGTGCTTGGCCACGCCAAGAAGGTCATCGTCTCCAAGGACGAGACCACCATCGTGCAGGGTGCCGGCTCCAAGGAAGACATCGACGCTCGCGTTGCCCAGATTCGCGCTGAGATCGAGAACACCGATTCCGATTACGATCGTGAGAAGCTGCAGGAGCGTCTGGCCAAGCTGGCCGGCGGTGTGGCTGTTATCAAGGTCGGTGCTGCCACCGAGGTTGAGGCCAAGGAGCGTAAGCACCGCATCGAGGATGCTGTGCGTAACGCCAAGGCCGCCATTGAGGAAGGTCTGCTGCCCGGCGGTGGCGTGGCCCTCGTCCAGGCCGCTGCCAAGGCCGAGTCCGATGAGGCTGTGACCTCCCTGACCGGCGAAGAGGCCACCGGTGCCGCTATCGTGTTCCGCGCCATCGAGGCCCCGATCAAGCAGATCGCCGAGAACGCTGGCGTGTCCGGCGACGTGGTGATCAACAAGGTCCGTTCCCTGCCGGACGGCGAAGGCTTCAACGCCGCCACCGACACCTACGAGGATCTGATGGCCGCCGGCGTGACCGACCCGGTCAAGGTGACCCGTTCCGCTCTGCAGAACGCCGCCTCCATCGCTGGCCTGTTCCTGACCACCGAGGCTGTCGTGGCCAACAAGCCGGAGCCGAAGGCCGCTGCCCCGGCCGCCGGCGCTGACATGGGCTACTGATCCCAAGCGGATTGAAAGCTCAGCTGAACGGTCGAGATTGACTCTGACCATTCAGCGCAATGCCTGAACAGTAAGTGGAGGAGACTCTCTTTGTGGGAGTCTCCTCCACTTTTTCGTACTGTTATCCATACGATTATTCGTACGATGCCGGTCAATGGGCGAACAATCTTGCCGCCTGTGCTTCGGCATCGGCGTAGACCGCGGACGCTTGCGTCAGCGAATGCTGAATCGCTTCCAAAGAGGTTTCCATCTGCTGTTGGGCCGCACACCACTGTGCCACGACGGCAGAGAATTGCGTGGCGGCCGATCCGCGCCATGCCTCCTGCAGCGTATTGAGATTGGCGTACATGCCGCTCACCGCCTGCCGGATTTGTGCCACGGAACCTGCCACGGCGGCAGAGGATGATTGAATCCGCTCCGAATCCACTTGATATTGGGGCATCGTTGCTCCTTTCCTTATCTGTATCTGCTGTATTTGTCGTATCCGTCGCCGATCCGATTCCCGTAGCATGCAGGAGAACCGCGGTCGGACGGATACTCAGCCTTCCGGAACCCCGCCAATATCGTCGCCGATGCCGTTCTGTACGGCATATGCAGCTCCATTGCCAATACCGGACGCTAAGGTTGAGCATATGTCACAGACGAATTGGGCAGAGGAAAAAACGACTATTGTGGTTCCAGCTTCGACCAAGCACTACATCGAGGGTCGCCAAATAGCTGCAAAGTGGCTTGTTTTCGCCGTTTGCGCACTGGTAGCGGTGATGATGAGCGTTATGTGGATAACTCCGAGCGCTTTTGGGGATGATTCCGGTACCAGCAGCGACGGCAACGACAACGGCGTGACCATCACCGAGAACATCACCGATACCGAAAACCTGTTGGGCTCGCATGCCGCGGAGGTTTCGGACGCCATCGCCCAAACCGAAAAGGATACGGGCGTGCATGTGCATTTGCTGTATCTGTCCAGCTTCAACAGCGAGCAGACGCCGGAGGATTGGGCCAGGAACGTGCTGGAATCCACTGATCCCAAACCGAACACGGTGATGCTGGCCGTGGCTTCAAACGACGGCAATCTGGTGGTGGCTGTATCGAAGAACTCCGATGAATGGCTCAAAAAGAAAGACACAGTCGATAAGTTGTCCGCAGTCGCCCAGCAGCCGTTGATGGAGAGCACGCCGAACTGGTCGCAGTCCGCGATTGCGCTGATGGATCAGATCGCGAAATCCAAGAAGACGTCCACATCTTCGTCCGCAGTGAGAATTGGCGTGATTGTGATGGGCGTGGCACTGGCCGTGCTGGTGCTCATCATCGTGGTGACCGTGCTGATTCGCCATCGCAAGAAGATCGCCAAGTCCGCCAAGACGGAACTCCAAGATGACATTCAGGAAACACCCAGACGAGCGCGACACTCTAGGAAGCATGAGTAAGCCTATTGAAGCATCGATTGTTGTTGTAGACGACGAGCCGTCCATTCGTGAACTGCTCGTCGCCTCATTGCATTTCGCCGGATTCGAGGTCAATACCGCAGCTTCCGGCTCCGAAGCGATTGAGGTCATCGAAAAGGTGCAGCCCGACCTGATTGTGTTGGATGTCATGCTGCCTGATATCGACGGCTTTACCGTGACCCGTCGTATCCGTCAGGAGGGTATCGATGCGCCGGTGCTCTTCCTGACCGCTCGTGATGATACGCAAGACAAGATCATGGGCCTGACCGTCGGCGGCGACGATTACGTGACCAAACCGTTTAGCCTGGAGGAAGTCGTGGCTCGCATCCGCGCCATCCTCAGACGGACCCGTGAGCAGGTCGAAGATGATCCGATTATCCGCGTCGCCGACCTTGAGATCAATGAAGATTCCCATGACGTGACCCGTGCGGGGCAGACCGTTGACCTGAGCCCCACCGAATACAAGCTGCTGCGTTACCTGATGGACAACGAAGGCCGAGTGCTGTCCAAGGCCCAGATTCTCGATCATGTCTGGCAGTACGACTGGGGCGGGGACGCGGCCATCGTCGAATCCTATATTTCCTACCTGCGTAAGAAGGTGGACGGCATTACGTACACCGACGAGAACGGCGAAACGCATAAGGTGACGCCATTGATCGAAACCAAGCGCGGCATCGGCTACATGATTCGCGAGCCGAAGAACTAGCCGATTCATAAGTCGAACGGATTCGCCTGGCCGAGCCTGATCATCGCCGGTCGAATCATCCGACTGCGCCCCCCTGTACGTTTTTCTCTGCACGAAGCGGTCCTATGAGTAATTCCGATAAGCCAGCAGACACCAATGCATGTGCGCGTCAAACCGCAGCCGACGGTCGGCCGCACGACGGACCGGCACGGTTTGGGCCATACGGTGCCGGCATGCCTGCATTTGCCACCCATCTTCAGGAACATCATGAGCGCAAAAAGAACGTAGTGATGCGGCATCTGGATCGTGTGTCCTTGGGCAGCAAGCTCATGGCGTGCACGATCGCCGTACTGCTGGTCGGCGTGACGGTGATCTCGTTCTCCATTCGTGCGTTGGTGAGCAACTATATGCTGCAGAAAACGGATACCCAGCTTGTGCAGCAGAAAGATTTGATATTCCAGAGTATCGATTTGCTCTCAAACAACGACAATTCCGGGCCGAACTCATACTTCCTGCAGATCCAGTACACCGACGGCACCAAGGATGAGGACGGCAATCCGCTGGTGATCACGCCGTTGATGCCGCAGATGCAGGACGGTATCGTCTCCGTGCCGATACTGCCCACCTATGGGGATACCTCAGGCATCACACTGGGTAAGCAGTTCACCACCCAGTCGGTGGCCAAACAGATTGTTCAGGTACGGGAGAACGCCACCGACAACAACGCGACGCCCAAAACCAACGGCGGCCAAAACTCCGAGTCCGGCGGCTCTGATGGATCGGACGGTTCGAGCGGTTCGGACAGCACAGATTCCTCTGGCACGATAACCAAAATGTTGGCGAATCCATCCGCGAACGTCAGCCATTCCACATTGTCCACAGCACGCGCGCCATGGCGTATTCTGCCATTGCAATGGACCGAACCGACTCAGGACGGCAAGAAGGTGCGCGGCGTGGTGTACATCGGCCTGTCCTTGGCCGATCAAATCGATACCGTGAACACGCTTACCCGGTACTGCGTGCTTGTCGGTATCGCTGTCGTGCTGCTTGGCGGGTCCCTGTCCACGCTGATCATCCAGCACACCATGACGCCGTTGAAGCGTATGGAGAAAACCGCGGCGAAAATCGCAGCCGGAGACCTGAGCCAGCGTATTCCCTCCGCGCCGGAGAACACGGAGGTTGGCTCATTGGCCGCGTCGCTGAACACCATGCTGACCCGAATAGAATCGAGTTTCCACGAACAGGCGGAGACCACGGAGAAAATGAAACGGTTCGTCTCGGACGCCAGCCATGAATTGCGCACTCCGTTGGCCGCCATTCACGGATACGCGGAGCTGTACAAGATGCAGCGTGATATGCCGGGAGCGCTGGAACGCGCCGACGAATCCATCGAGCATATCGAGAAATCCAGTCAGCGTATGACCGTGCTGGTCGAAGACCTTCTTTCGCTTGCGCGTCTTGACGAAGGACGTGGAATCGATGTAAACGGTACGGTGCGGCTTTCCTCGGTGGTATCCGACGCGGTGGATGATCTGCACGCGCTAGACCCGGAACGAGCCATTACGCGTGAGATCATACGCTTGGAACCTGCTCAGGATCTGACTCATCCGGCTCGTTTGACGACCGCCGAGGGGCAGTGGCCCGATGTGGTCCTTCCGGGAGACGCGTCCCGACTGCGCCAGGTGGTGACCAATATCGTGGGCAACATTCATCGGTACACTCCGGTGGATTCGCCGTCAGAAGCCGCGTTGGGCGTGATTCCCGCGGCCATCGACCCGCGTCGTCTCGCCGGCATGCCCGCCACGGACGCTTCTCTGAGAAGCTTCATCGATGCCGCGGAGGTGGGCAACGCCATGCAAACCGGTTACCGGTATGCGGTGCTGCGATTCATCGACCATGGTCCCGGCGTGCCGGACGAATCTCGCTCTCAGATATTCGAACGGTTCTATACCGCTGACCCCTCCCGCGCACGTCAGAAGGGTGGCACCGGCTTGGGGCTTTCCATCGCGCAATCCGTAGTCAAGGCCCATCATGGTTTCATCTGCGCCACGGCCACGGAAGGCGGCGGCCTGACGTTCACCGTGATTCTGCCCATCGAACAGATAGTGGCCGAGCCACCTGTGCCGGCATCTAAGAATACGAAAACCAAGCCGGCCAAGCAGAAAACCTCCTGGTTCTCCGGCGAGCGTAAAAACGCGACGACTCAGCCCAAAGCGTGAGGTCAAGACCTGTGAGGTAGACTATACCTTTGGTTTACCATAGACGTATCAGGATTGATTAAGGAAGGTTCGAGAATGCCCACCGGTCGAGTTCGTTGGTTTGACGCAGCCAAGGGTTATGGTTTCATCACCAATGAGGAAGGCAAGGATGTGTTCCTGCCGGCTCAGGCCCTGCCTGCTGGCGCCACTACGCTGCGCAAGGGAGCCAAGGTGGAATACTCCGTGGTGGATGGCCGTCGTGGGCCACAGGCCATGGGGGTGAAGCTGATCGTATCCGCTCCAAGCCTGGTCAAGGCCACCCGACCGAAGCCGGACGACATGGCCGCCATCTGTGAGGACTTGATCAAGATGCTCGACGCCGCCGGTAACACGCTGCGTCGCCATCATTACCCCTCTTCCGCCGAAAGCAAGAAGCTGGCCACGCTGCTGCGTGCCGTGGCGGATCAATTCGACGTACAGGACTGATTGGATTGATGACTGACACCACCGAAACCGTCGCAAGTCCGGACCCGCGCGCGATCGCACGTGCTGTGCTGCTCGAAGTGGCCGACGAGCCCGAGCAGGTGGGGGATTTCGTCGTCGCCCAGACGCTGGAAGACCACGTCACCGATTTCCGCTTCGCGGCTCATGTGCGCGGATACGAAGGTTGGCAGTGGTCGGTGACGCTGTACCACGATGAGGAACTCGATTCGTGGACCGTCAACGAATCCTCGCTGATACCCACCGAAGACGCGTTGATGCCGCCCAAGTGGATTCCGTGGAAGGATCGTCTGGAGCCTACCGATTTGGCTCCTACCGATTCCATTGGCACCGACCCGGACGACGAACGTATGGAACCGGGGGAGGTGGCGGAATCCTCTCTTGAGGACGTCAACGATGCGGTGCAGACGTTTCGGCTCACCAGACGACATGTGCTGAGCTCCTTAGGTCGGGCCCAGGCGGCGCAGCGCTGGTATGAGGGTCCGCGCGGCCCGAAGGCGTTGAGCACGAAAACCGCCGATGGCAATCTGTGCTCCACTTGTGGCTTCTTCGTGCCGCTGGCCGGTGAACTGGACCGCATGTTCGGCGTATGCGCCAACAAATGGAGCCCGGATGATGGACGCGTGGTTTCGTTGGATCACGGGTGTGGCGAGCATTCCGAGATCGAGCCTCCTGAGCCGAGCCATATCTGGGTGCAGTCCAAGCCGGCGTTCGATGATTTCCATATCGATGTGGTGGCGTCCCCGTCGCGTAAGCGTGCGGAAGCTGCTGATGAAGTTACTGATATGGATGCCGAGGATGTGCTGAAGCTTGCACGTGCTCATGAGACGGGCGACGGCGATGATGAGGGCGAGACAGCCGATCGTGTTGCCGATGCGTCTGATGGTGCGGAGGGCAATGCGGATGCTGGCTCCGTTGTCGCTGCTGATGCCGCGACCGCAACCACTGCCGAAACCACTGTGGATGACGGCCGCGAGGTGGCGCAGGGCTCAGCTGTAGATGATGGAGCCGCAGTTGCCGTATCTGTGGCCAATGACGATTCGATGGATGAAGCTGTTGCAGGTGCGTCCGATGCGGAAGCCGTGGAGGGTCCCGAAACTGCAGGTGAAGCCGAAGATGTTGCCTCCGGCAATGCCGATGATGATGCCGAGCATGCGGATGGTAATTCGGTTACCGATGCCGGCGATTTCTCTGACGCGGGTGATATCGATGACGCAGATGATGATGAGGCCACGGAAGAGGATATCCTCAACAACACCGTGGCGGACGATGACGATATGGATGATGAAGAGGACGAGGACGACGATGAGCCGTCCGACGACGTGGCTCCTGGACTCGAAACCGTCATCGATCTGATCGAGCAGCTGCGTCAAAGCCGTGCTGACAGTATCGACAATGACGATATCGATTACGACGGCACTGATGCCGGTTCCACTTCGGAGAACTTTTCGGACGAAAAGTAGCGGCTATATGGTGACTTCGAGAATTTACCGCGGTGAGATGCGCTCAGTGCGGCAAATTCTCGAAAAGAGCCCAATGCCCGAGAATATACCGCGCTGACGGTGACTCATTGCAACTTATTCTCGGGATAGCCACTTTCTTCGAGAATTTACCGCGGTGAGAGACACTGTGTAACGGGAATAAGCCGTGAATAGCTTCATCATCTGAACGACGACTACCTCACTGTTATGTGAATGGGTATGACGATTTAGGTAATTATTCGTCTACACCCGAATACCGGTTAATGGTCTCGAGTTGATGTGTGATTATCGGATCTTGGGTACTCCGGCATTCATAAGTGTGGCGTCCAAAAGTTGCTTGTCGTCTACCGTCTCACTGAATAAATGAACAACCGTGGTGACACCCTGTTCCTTGAGATGTTGCTCGCGACGCCGCTCATATGCAATCTTCGCTTTCAAATTCGCACGGTGTGGGTTGCTGGTGTCGGCATACTTGGCCACGCCGTCATACTCAGCCACGATGATGCGCCCATCGGCAAGTTTCCAGCAGAAATCGACGCGATACGGCATTGCATAATTATTCGGATTATCAAAGGTGATTTGAAATAGCGGTTCGGCGTAACCAAGTTCGATGATATGCGCATACGCCCAAGACTCGCCGCCATTTTCCCTCATCGAATTGGCGTGAACCAATAGTTTCTTCACAGCCTGATCATCGCAGTTCGTCTGAATCATGAGGGTACTGACATCTGTCTTGGAAACGTGCCCGTATCGTAACGCCGAATCGTACACGGCTAGTGCACGATCGAAAGGAAGAGCCGCGCAATCGATGAGCGTCCGTGCCGGCGAAGTAATGAGGATGTCGCCGCTTCGCCAACGTGGAATCGACGACATGTAGACACGATGCAACCGTTTGGAATCTCTTTTGGTGATTCCACCGGTGCAGGCGATGTGCACTGTTCCATCATGAAGCATGTAGGAGTGCTCGTAACCATAGACACATGCGGCACTCAATCCGGCGAATACCCACTTTGGATGCAATTTCGACAGTGCACGGATGCTATGCAGCGACCGTTCCTCCGCATTCAGCGAAGCCCAGTACAGTGCCGAAGCGAACAGATTGGGATACGGCGACACGATTTCTCCGGCTTGGACGCGCCGTCTCAGGGCGTCGCTGAGTGCCTTTCCATCTCCGATGGCGCATCGCCGCTCGTGTTCGGCCGCGCGCAATAATGCCGATACTCCTTTGTGCTGCTTCATGATTCGACGCTAAAACGTCAAGACCATCCCGTGCAAGCCGAATCAAGGTATGTGGTTCCAGCTTGCCGATTTATCCACAATCCGCATGAAACCCGTACCACCTGTTCCAATGGACAACAATCGACAATCGATTTGTGCTGGAGCCGGTTTGATAAAGATGATACGTATCGGATGGATAGTTCATCGATTCGTATCGTTCGACAAATATTGTGAACCCACAATGAGCTATTAGGCCCAATGTGCAGTCGTCTTAACCCGGAATTGATGTGGCTTTCGTTTGCTGCTTGCTGCAGGCACTCTCAGCGCAGTAAATTCTCGAAATAATCCTTGATCCCGAGAAATAGTTGCACTGAGCTGCTGTCAGTGCGGTAAATTCTCGAAAAGAGCCCAATGCCCGAGAATATACCGCGCTGAGAGCGACTCAGTGCGGTATATTCTCGGGATCGGTGAATCAGTGCACCACGGTCACCGTGCATTCGGCGAAGTTGACGATTTGGCGGGAGACCGAGCCGAGGAAATGCGCGTCGAGGCCGGAAAGCCCTCGTGAACCGACTACCAGATGAGAGGCGTAGCGCGAAGCCGCGATCAAACCCTTCGAGGCACGGATATGGAAAGCATGGGTGTTGACTTCCACGCCTTCGGGCACTTCGACCCGAGTCATGAGATCAAGCAGAATCTCCTCGGCGCGGCGTTGACCGGCATCCACTGGAGGCACGGCATTCTCGTAGCCGGGAATCACTCCCAAATCCTTCAGTTGCCAGCAGAACAGCACCTCAAGCGGCACGGCGTGCAGTCGCGCTTCCTCTGCCGCGAACCGGAACGCGCCTTCCGAGCCGAGAGAGCCATCTACGCCTACGACCACAGGACGAACTGGCACGGGGGAGGTCGGCCCAGGCTCGACATAGTGTACGGGATCATTGCCGGGCGTCAGTGCGCTGGCGATGGCGTCGGTTACGGATTCCTCCTCGCCGCGCACGGTGCGTACCACCGTCACCGGCACTTCGGCCTCTTCGGCTAGGGAAGCCGACAGAGATCCCAGGAACCAGCGCGCCACACGGCCCAGCGAACGACGGCCCACCACAATCTGTTGGGCATCGTGGCCAATCTGCAACAGGGCGGCGGTGCCGGAGGCCTTGACCGAGGTGAGTTTGAGGTCAGCCGGGTCGAAATCGATGCCTGCGCTGGCGCGGTCCACCCAACGGCGCAGCTCATTGGCGATATCATGACGGACCTTGGCCCAGGCTTCGTCGCTGTCCGGTTCGGAGCCCATATCCCACGAGTGCGTCCATCCGAAGACGGCATTGACATGCTGACCGGTCAACGACGCCTCTTCGAGCGCCCATTTCAGAGCTGCGAACGATTCATCGGAACCATCGACACCAACAACAATGTCGGACTTGACGTTCATGTCACTCATAACGACCTCCTTTGGCAGATGGGTGCATCTATCCCAAGCATATCGTTTCTTTCCTTCTGATAGCGGAATTCGTGAAATCTATTGAATAAACGTCACTGTGAATCGGTAGAGTAAAACGGAATGTTAATTGAGGAAGGACAAGCATGTTCGAACGGTTTACCGACCGTGCACGGCGCGTGATCGTGTTGGCGCAGGAAGAGGCAAGGTCTCTTCAGCACAACTACATCGGCACCGAACACCTGCTGCTCGGCCTGATTCGCGAGGGCGAAGGCGTGGCCGCCAAGGCGCTCGCCTCGAAGGGCGTGGAGCTTGATGCCACCCGCAAGCAGGTCGAGGAAATGATCGGCAAAGGCAACGCGGCTCCGAACGGGCACATCCCCTTTACTCCGCACGCCAAGCAGGTGTTGGAGTTTTCGCTGCGTGAAGCGCTGCAGCTCGGTCACAGCTACATCGGCACCGAGCATATTCTGCTCGGCCTGATTCGCGAGGGCGAAGGCGTGGGCACCCAGGTGCTCATCAAGATGGACGTCGATCTGGGCGAACTCAGAAGCGCCACCATCGATATGATTCGCGGCAACTCCGGCACCGGTTCATCCGACGGCAAGGGCGATCTGGCCAACGCCGGCGGCGTAGCGGACAAGCAGAACAAGTCCGGCTCCGCCATTCTCGACCAGTTCGGCCGCAACCTGACGCAAGAAGCCGCCGAAGGCAAGCTTGATCCGGTGATCGGTCGTACGAACGAGATCGAGCGCGTAATGGTCGTGCTCTCCCGCCGCACCAAGAACAACCCGGTGCTGATCGGCGAGCCCGGTGTAGGCAAAACCGCTGTGGTTGAGGGCTTGGCTCAGAAGATCAACGCGGGCGATGTGCCGGAGACCCTGAAGGGCAAGCAGGTGTACTCGCTGGACCTCGGCTCCATGGTGGCCGGTTCCCGCTACCGTGGCGACTTCGAGGAGCGTCTGAAGAAGGTCTTGAAGGAAATCAAGACCCGTGGCGACATCGTACTGTTCATCGACGAGATTCACACCATCGTGGGTGCCGGCTCGGCCGACGGCGCGTTGGGTGCCTCCGACATGCTGAAGCCGATGCTGGCTCGTGGCGAGCTGCAGACCATCGGTGCCACCACTACGGACGAGTATCGCAAGTACATCGAGAAGGATGCGGCGCTTGAACGCCGTTTCCAGCCGATTCAGGTGCATGAGCCGACCATCGCCGAAACCATCGAAATCCTGAAGGGTCTGCGTTCCCGTTATGAGAACCACCATCATGTGACCATCACGGATGGCGCGTTGCAGTCCGCCGCAGAGCTTTCATCTCGTTATATTCAGGACCGTCATCTGCCGGACAAGGCCATCGACTTGATCGATGAGGCCGGAGCTCGTCTGCGTATCAAGCGTCTGACCGCTCCGCCCGAGCTCAAAGAGCTGGACGAGAAGATCGCCAAGGTGGCCGCCGAAAAGGATGAGGCCATCAAGGCCCAAGACTTCGAAAAGGCTGCAACCCTGCGCGACAATCAGGAGAGGCTGGAAGCCGACCGCAAGGCCAAGGAGAACTCCTGGCGCGAAGGCGAATCCGACGTCAAGATGGTTGTGGACGAGGACGTGATCGCCGAAGTGATCAGCTCGACCACCGGCATCCCGGTGTTCAAGCTCACTCAGGCTGAGTCCAAGAAGCTGCTCAACATGGAGGCCGAGCTGCACAAGCGCATCATCGGCCAGGATGAGGCGGTTTCCGCACTGTCTCGTTCTATTCGCCGTACCCGCGTGGGTCTGAAGGACCCGAAGCGTCCGTCCGGTTCGTTCATCTTCGCCGGCCCGACCGGTGTGGGCAAGACCGAGCTGGCCAAGACGCTCGCCGAATTCCTGTTCGACGATGAGGACGCGCTGATCCGCGTGGATATGTCCGAGTTCTCCGAGAAGTACGCGGCCTCCCGTCTGTTCGGTGCGCCTCCGGGATATGTGGGTTACGAGGAAGGCGGCGATCTCACCGAGAAGGTGCGTCGCAAGCCGTTCTCCGTGGTGCTGTTCGATGAGATCGAAAAGGCACATCCGGACATCTTCAACACGCTGTTGCAGGTGCTGGACGATGGCCATCTGACCGATGGCCAGGGCCGCAAGGTGGACTTCAAGAACACCATCATCATCCTTACGACCAATCTCGGTACGCGTGACATCGCCAAGGCCGCCAACACCGGCTTCAACCTGGGGGCCAACAACGAGTCGAGCTACCAGCGTATGAAGGATCAGGTGTCGAGCGAGCTCAAGCAGCAGTTCCGCCCTGAGTTCCTGAACCGTCTGGACGACATCATCGTCTTCAAGCAGCTCACTGAGCCTGAAGTGCGTCAGATCGTGGATCTCGACGTCAAGCAGCTCAATGATCGTCTGTTCGACCGTCACATGTCGCTCGAATTGACGAACGCCGCCAAGGACCTGCTTGCTCAGAAGGGCTTCGATCCGCTGCTCGGTGCCCGTCCGTTGCGCCGTGTGATTCAGCGCGACATCGAGGATGCCATCTCCGAGAAGATTCTCATGGGAGACCTCTCCGACGGCCAACGTGTGGTGGTGGACGCCGAGGGCGAAGGCATCTTGGGTGAGTTCACCTTCAAGGGTGAGACGTTCGAGGAGCCGGCCGCCGAAGGCGCAGCCAAGGACGCCGAGAGCGGCGAAGGCGATAAGTCGGAGCCGGTCGACGCTTCGGTTGCCGAAGACTCCGGTACGTCTGATGCCGGTGCCGCCGGCGAGCAGTCCGCCGAATAATCGCGGCTGACAACGCATAAACATAAGCGCCTCGATTCCACACGGAACCGAGGCGCTTTGACAATTGCAAGAACTGTCTTGCAGCCCCTAGCTATCTCTAGTTATCCATGGCGTTAAAGATCCTCCTATGAGGAGATGGGTGATCGGAGATGGGTGCTGAGACCGTGAGCTTGGCCGAACGGCCGTGAGCCTGCCGAAACATGCATCTCCAACCACCCATCGGCCAACTCAGCCGGAGAAATCCACTTCACCGAGCTTTTCGATGAGCTTCATGTTCTCGGAGTAATCGACCGGGCAGGCGATGATGTCGATGCCGGAGCCCGAGCGCAGTGCGGCGCGCAGCGTGGGATAGAGCTGGTCGGCGGATTCAATCAGATGGCCTTTGGCGCCGAAGCTCATGCCGAGCTCCACCACATCCGGGTTGTTGAAGTCCACGTATTCGTGGGAACCGTCGTGGATATCCATCTTCCACTTGATCAGGCCATACGCCTCATCAACCCATACCAGAATAACCATGCGAGCGCCTACGCGCACGGCGGTTTCGATCTCCTGCACGTTCATCATGAACGAGCCGTCACCCATCACCGCGAGCACCGGTCGGCCCGGATTCTCCAGTGAGGCCGCCACCGCGCCCGGCAGCGTCCAGGCCATGGTGGACAGGGAATTGTCGATCACACAAGTGTTGGAGTAGTACGTGGGGTAGAGGCGGGCCATCCACATTTTCAGCGCGCCGGTATCCACCAGCGCAATATCCGTATCCGTTTCCATCGCGCGGCGTGTGTCGGCCACGATGCGCTGCGGCTTCATCGGGAATGAATCGTCGTTGGCATACGAATCGTATTCGGTTTGCAGCAGTTCGTGAATCTTCGGATGCGAGACGCCGAACGTCACGCGCTCGGCCTTGAGCTGGGCGATCAACGCTTGCAGCGTGGCATCGATATTGCCCATGATGTTCAGAGCCGTGGAGTAATGCGCGTCCGTATCCTCGATGAACGTGTTGATATGGATGATGGTTTTGTCATCATTCGGGTTGATCTTTTTCGGATCGAACTGTTGGATGGAGAAGCCCACCGCGATGATGAGATCCGCCTCGTCGAATGCGAAGTTCTCGTAGTCGTGGCGCATGAAGCCCACCACGCCGAGGGCCAGCGGAATGCGGTCGGAGATCACGCCCTTGCCTTCGAACGTGGTGGCCACCGGCACATTGAGCTGTTCGGCCAAGGCCAGCAGACGGTTTTCGGCATGACCGCGCGCCACGCCGTTGCCGGCGAGAATGATCGGGTGTTTGGCGCCGCGGATGATGCTTACAGCGCGGGCGATAGTGTCCTCGGTGGGGGCGAAGCTCATCGGATTGGGCAATGGCAGCGGGTGGGCATCTTCGGGAGCCGGCATCTCGGCCACGTCCTCCGGCAGAATCAGGCAGGTGGCACCCGGACGGTTGCGCTGGGAGATGGAGAAGGCCTTACGTACCATTTCCGGCACGCTTGCCGGTTCCACAATCATCGATGTCCACTGTGTAAGCGGGCGGAACACACTGACCAGGTCGATGATCTGGTGTGATTCCTTATATAGGCGGGACAGGTTGCCCTGCGCGCAGATGGCCACCAGTGGTGTGGTGCTGGCATTCGCCTGCGCCACTGGCAGGGTGAGGTTCAGCGCACCAGGGCCAAGCGTGGCCAGACAGACGCCGGGCTTGCCGGTCAGGTGCCCTTGCGTGGCGGCCATGAAGCCGGCTCCCTGCTCATGCCGGGTCAGGATGAATCGGATGCGTCCGTCACGTTCGATGGCTTCCATGAGTGGGATGTTCTCCTCGCCGGGGATGCCGTACATCGTTTCGACGCCCTCGTTGACCAGACATTCCACGAACAGGTCGGCTACAGTGCGGATATGGTTGGTTGTTTCAATCGCTGCGTTCACGGTAGGGAAGTGTAACAGTCGGGATATGCGGAATGATGGCAGGGGCATGTTGGACGGCGAAAAGACAGCGTGTGCGATCTCAACGGCTTGCGAGTCAGTCCACAAAGAAGTCGCTAAGAGTTTACTGTAGTGTTGATTACGCGCGGAAGACCGTTTAATCGCCGTGCCTACATTGGATATCGTGAGCAAGGGCATGAATCGCCGGCGCATGTGGTCCGGCAGACGGCCGGGGGCCGTTCTCACCATCATCATATCGATCGTTCTCACGGGTTTCATAGCACCCAATGCGATCGGTGCTTCAGCAGTCGTTCCTTTTGCCGGCAACAATCCAGCCAATGGCACACGTACGGTCACTATCGCCGATATCACCGATTTCCATGGGCATATCGAACGTGGCGCGGATAATGCCGCCGCCTTCGCCGTGGCTAATGATCACAATCCCGGCAATATGATTCCGGTCTCCACCGGAGACTTGGTGGGCGGCTCTCCATACGAGTCCGCAGTGGAACAGGACAAACCCACATTGGATATGGCTCGTTCATGGAATCTGACCATTTCCGCAGTGGGCAACCATGAATTCGATCGTGGCGTGGATGATTTCAACCAACGTATCGCCGATCCGTCGTATGGCATTGATTGGCTGTGCGCCAATACGTCGGCGTCGAATAAGCGGGCTGGAGGGCGTCTTGACAGAGTCAGGGATTATACGATTCGTAACGTCAATGGTAAACGGATAGCCTTCATCGGAGCCTTGACCGACAAGCTGGGATCTGTGGCCACTCCCGAAATCACGAGGGATGCGGATTTGAGCGAGCGTGCAGCAGACGCGGTCAACCGTGTGGCCGGTGAGCTTAAACGCTCGGGGACGGTGGACGCGGTAGTGGCATTGATTCATGATGATGCGAAAGCGGCGCAACAATTTGGCCGTTACGTGGATCTCGTATATGCAGGGCATACCCATGCCGTCAAGTCCGCCACAACTTCCGCCGGAGCTCCGATTTACGAGGCGGGCAGCTATGGTCGGGATATGGCCGTACAAGATCTCATCATCACAGGCCACGGGCTTGGGGCAAGCGTAAAGGTAGCGAATGTGGATATCGGCAATGGTGCCACGCCTACGGGAACGGACGGCGTATTGGACATCACCGGTATGGACTCGCACCCACGGCAGGCGGCTTGGATGAGCGCCGGACAGACGGTGCATGGTGTTGTCGAGGCCCGGCAGATCTATACGGAAGCGCAATCATTCGCGGCGAATGTAGGAGACATGACTGTCGGCACATTGGCGACTGGCACTCATTTCTCCAAACAGTCCGATACGAGGCCCAAAGGCGAGTTGGGCATGCTGATCGCGGATGCGAACCGCGCAACCGTGATGCAACGGGTGTATGCCGGGAACCGCATTCCTGTTATCGGTTTCTCAAATAACGGTAGTCTGCGCACCGATACATTGGATACCAATGGTGATGGTGCCGTCACAGTGCGGGAAGTGGACAGTCTGATGGCACTGCAATTCCGCGCCGCTTACGAGACGATCACCGGAAGCGACCTGAAGGCAATACTGGCCGAACAGTTTTATCGCGATGATGGGCAGATACGCAGCCGGTGGATCGGCATTTCGTCGAATGTGTCATTCCAGCAGATTACGTGCGGGGGAGTGGATGATCCGTGCGCTGCCGAAGACCGGAAGCAGCATCAAGCGGCGTCCTCAACGGACCATGACGAAGCCTCCGGATTGTCGCGCTCGCCGTCGGCGTCCAAGAGCGAAAAGCAGAGCATGGTGCAGTATCATCAATCGCCTGTTCGTATCACGAATCTGACTATTGACGGGCATGCAATCGCGGACGACGATCTGATCATCGCGGCATCGAACTCGTATCTGCTCCAAGGCGGCGACAGCTATCATGCATTCACGGCCGGTTCCAATTATGTGGAGCTGGATATGTCGTACAACCAACCGCTGACCGAATATTTAAGAGCGCACCCTGATTTGCATGCGATCGCAGCTGGTGGAGCGGATACACGAAGCTGATGCACGATGCGTGACGTACGAGGCACGAGGCATACGCAAGACGGGGCGAATGCACTCTCGTGACATGCTGATGGCGTTGAATTCCTTTGTATGTTCGCGGTTACAACCAGACCCGCGCGAACATACAAACGTTTTTGCTCCCGAATTCCTTTGTATGTTCGCGCAGGGTATTGAAATCGCGCGGACATACAAAGGGTGCGGAATGAAGAGCTTGGGCAACGGAACAGCGCCGGTACCTACGCAAACAGCCGTGTGCAGTCCGTATTGATTCGAACTGCACACGGCTGTTTGCTATTGAATGTGTTCTCTCGGTGATGGTCCTCTGCCCCGCTCTATTGCGCAGGGCAGAGGACAGAAGAACGGGGCGGCCAACTTACTTGATGGCGTTCAGCCACTGCTCCTTGGTGGCCTTCTCAGCCTCAAGCTTGGCCTTCTTCTTCGGATCGGATTCGGCGGCGATCTTCTCGTTGAGCTCGGCCAGCTGAGCGTTGAGCTGCTCCTCGAAGCTGGAACGACGGGCATCGGTTTCCGGGTCGGTCTGCTTCCAAGCGGCGTCCTCGATGGCCTTGATCTGCTTGTCCACAGCGTCCAGACGGTTTTCGATGCGGCGCATGTCGTCGCGCGGCACGTAACCGATCTGATCCCACTCCTCCTGGATCTTGGCCAGCTCCTGACGAGCCTTCTTGGCCTCGGCTTCGGTCTTGACCGGAACCAACGCCTCGGCCTTGACCAGCAGGGCTTCCTTGGCGGCCAGATTCTCCTTTTCGGCGGAGTTCATCTGATCGCGATCGGCCTGACGGGCGTTGAAGAAGGTGTCGGCAGCCTCGCGGAACTTGGCCCACAGCTCGTCGTCCTCATTGCGGCCGGCGCGACCGGCCTTCTTCCAACGATCCATCAGATCGTTGAACTTGCGGGAGGTCTCACCCCAAGCGGTGGAGTCCTTGAGCTCGTTGGCCTCGGCGATAATCGCCTCCTTGACCTCCTTGGCGTGGTTGCGCTCGTTGTCGCGAGCCTGAGCCCACTTGCGGCGAGCCTGGTTGAAGGTGGTGCGGGCGGCGGAGAAGCGCTTCCACAGGGCTTCGGCTTCCGGCTTGTCGATACGCACGGTGGTGCGCTGATGGTTCTGCCACTCGTCGAACAGGTTGCGGAACTTATCGGCGGTGGAACGCCAGTTGGTGTTGTCACCCAGAGAAGCGGCCAGTGCTTCGGCCTTCTCCACGATGGCGGTACGCTCGGCGACTGCCTTGGCCTGAGCGGCCTTGCGAGCCTTGGCGATTTCCGCCTTCTTGGCTTCGCCGGCAGCCTTGAGCTGTTCAAACTGGGCCTTGAGCGCAGCGATGTCGCCCACGACTGCCGGTTCGGCGGTTTCCTCGCCAAGCAGCTTGACGGACTCGTCGATCTCACGCGGCTTGATGTTTGCGGCATTCAGACGGGTGGCCAGCAGATCAAGCTTCGCCTTGAGATCGAGGAAACGGCGGGCATAGAGGGCCAGCGCCTCTTCCTTGGACACATCCGGGAACTGGCCGACTTCGCGCTCAGTCTCGCCGTCCTTGACGAATACGGTGCCGTTGTCGTCCACGCGGCCGAATGCTTCGGCGGCCTTGACGTCCGCTTCGGCATAGGCACCCGGCGTGGTGGTGGGGGCGGCAGCGCGCGGCGTCGCGGCGGGGGTCTTA
>NZ_JAAIIG010000010.1 GCF_012932375.1 Bifidobacterium olomucense
CCGGCCGTCGGCATCGATGCCTACGAGAACGGATTCGGCATCAGAAAAGGATGGGCAGGACGCTCAAAATAATCCACGCCACGCGATGACACGCGCGGATAAGACCCACGTTTCTTTACTTAACCCTCAATTGCGTACAGGGACACGGTCCATCAATTTCGCCGAGGCTCGCGAATCATATAACCGCATGATCTGCTGAAACGTCGCACGACACATCTGAGCCGCTAGACAACACAACACCACTGTCGCCTATGCCGCATCATACTCTTCTTAATATTTCCTGTATAGAAGATGATCGCGAACCGTCTCGAAACAGTCTCCCGCTGTACAGGAATTCATGTTCCGTTCAACTTCCGCGCCCCTCTTACGCACCAAATCGCTTTTACGATAGATTGGATTGACCATTACGAGGAGCGTTATATGACACACACCACGGGCAGTACCGGCTCGGCAGATACCACAACCGCCCTGAAAGGCACGGACGCTCCGCAGGCGCTGGCGACCGGCGAATTCCCGATACCGCCAAACGGCAAGCTATCCACACGCGAAAAGAAGTGGATCGTCTACGACGTCGGCAATTCCGCATTCGTGCTGCTGAGCACGGCCGTCATCCCGATCTATGCGAAGTCGCTGATGCCGGCGGACGGCAATATCGTGTCCGCATGGGGGTATGCACAGACCATCGCGTCGCTGGTTATCGCGCTGCTGATGCCGCTGCTCGGCTCCATCGCCGACGTACAGGGCATGAAAATCAAGTTCTTCCTCGGATTCTTCGGCACCGGCGTGGTGATGTGCTGCGCAATGGCGCTGCCATTGACTTGGCTGCCGTTCCTGATTGTGTATGTGCTCGCCACCATCGGATTGAATGGTTCGCTGACCTTCTACGATTCGATGCTGATCGACACCACCACCAACGGACGAATGGATAAAGTCTCCTCGCACGGCTACGGCTGGGGCTACGTGGGTTCCACCGTACCGTTCATCGTCTGCATCGCGCTGATCTTCGGTGGCCCGGCGTTGTTCGGCTGGTCAACCGTGGCCTGCACGCGTGCTTCGTTCGTGATTACGGCCGTATGGTGGGTGGCGTTTACGATTCCGCTGATCACCAGCTACCGTCAGGTGCATTATCGCGCCACTCGCGACCATGCGCGCGAGGCGATCCGCGGCACGTTCCGTGAGCTTGGCTCCACATTCGGCAAGATCGTACGGAACAAGCCGTTGTGGATGTTCATGGTGGCGTTCTTCTTCTACATCGACGCCGTGAACACGGTGATTTCGATGAGCACCTCCTACGGCACGCAGCTTGGCATCGACTCCACCCAGTTGGTGGTGGCTCTGTTGGTCACACAGTTCGTGGCGTTCCCGTGCGCGATCCTCTATGGCCGGCTGGCCGGGCGCTTCGGATGCAAACCGATGATCACCGTGGCCGTGGCGGCATACATGGGCATCGTCTTCTTCGCCACGTTCTTCCTGAAATCCGCGCTGGAATTCTGGATCCTCGCGATTCTGGTGGGCATGTTCCAAGGCGGCATCCAAGCGCTTTCCCGCTCGTACTACGGCAAGATCATCCCCAAGGACCACGCCAACGAGTACTACGGCTTCTACGATATCTTCGGCAAAACCGCCTCGATTCTCGGCACATTCCTCGTGGCCACCACCACGTCCCTGACCGGCAATGCCAGTCTCGGCGTGCTTTCGATTGCGATTCTCCTGGTTGCGGCCCTCGTCTTCCTCTTCCTCCAAAAGGATCCGACCAAGACGGTATGAGCCGCGTCGCCCGAGACCATTCAAGGACAATCGGCGTACGCGAATTGCTGAATCAGATTGCATCCCGCTACGGGCTGGATGCAATCTGTTGGGATTCGGGCGTGGCACATGTGCACGAGTCGCGTTATCTCTCCAAAATCGTGATTTGTGCGCGCCACCATAAATCCCTATCGGGGTCGGCCATGCAGGAAAGGGCGAAATTCCAACGATTGTGATTTCACGCGTCGGCGCACAAAGTGATTTTGGCGGCTTCTCGCTTGATTTATGTGAACACAAAATGCGCTATTCGGGCCAAGAGCTCTGAAGTGCTCGCGCTCAGGTGGGATGCGGAGCAGATTGCAGACGAGGACTGAAAGACCGGACCGGACCTTGGACGGCACCCCGCTTCCGGAGCCAACCCCGCACCCACACCCGCCGTACCAGCGCTAGACCGCCGCTACGAGCGCAACGTCTTGAGCATGCCAGTCACCTCGGCGGGCGTGACGGACGGCACGTAGGCGCGCACCACCGCCAAGCCGATCGTCGGCAGTGCGGCCGGATCGGGATAGCACACATATACGGGCACCTCGGCCGGCTGGAACTTGCGCTTGAAGTTGAACAGCGAATGGAATCCGTAGGCCGGCTCCATCCAATCGGCCACGATCTGCAACGCATGTTGAAGCACCCGGACGCCCTCGTTCGACGTCCCGCCACCCGCAGCAGAGCCGGAAACATTGTCCCGCTCAGGATTCATACCGGCCAGGGGCGCCGCAGACAGGCTCATGAACTCCACGGCATGTTCCGGATCAGCCTGGCCTTCGTCACGCAAACGCTCGGCCATACGCGCGATGAGGAACTCCATGATGCCGTTGGGACTATCCGTGCGATGGCGCATGAAATCAAGCGTCCAGCCGATCACGCGGCCGTCACGCCATGTGGGCAGCCAACTGGTGACGCCCAGCACACGTCCGTTCGCGTCCACGGCGTAGAGCAGCCGTACGCGCGGATCGCGCAGCTCCTCGACACCGCCGAGCGTGAACTTCATCTCCGGCAGCGCCTTGAGCTGCGCCCATTCCTCGGAAATATCCTCGATCTGTTCGCGCACGTCCAGCGGAGATTCAAGGAATGTGGACTGCACATCGGTGATGCCGTCGCGCTTGGCCTTGTTGATGGCCGTACGGACATCCTGCCATTTCTTGCCGGTGGTTTTCCACGTGCGCGGATCGACCACCATCTCGCTGCCGACCTCGATGGATTGCCAGCCGCTGGCCACCAGCCGATCACGCTGGGCACGATGCACACTGTAGAACACCGGAGACCACGACCGTTCGACGCAATACTGCGTGAAACCGACAAGATCGTTCGACCATTCCGTAGAATCACCGAACGGGCCGGTGCATGTCAGGGCAATGCCGTTGAGCACACGATAGGCCACCGCCGACTTGCCGGTGGGAGACATCCAGTAGCTGTTGCCTTCCCACGTGGTCATGAAGCTCATCGATTCGCCGCCGGTTTCCACCAATCGTCCGGCACGCTCCTGAGCACGGTCGTTGGAGCGGCTGACATCACCCATCCAACGAATCACCACAATGAGCACCACAATCCAGAACACCAATCCGACGCCTTGGTAAATCACGGACGCCACCGGCGTGCGAGGTACGAACGAAAGCCTCATATGACTCAGGAATCCGATGGGCAGGAAACGTCCCGGCAATTCGGCCAGCAACGACGTCGCTGTGGCGTTCGGCGAGAATTCGTCCGGCTGCGCCAATCCGTAGAGCAGATACACGCCTGCGCAAGCCAGCAGCGTCACCACCATCGCTCCCATGCCACCGATCAGACGCCGCCAGCCGATACGGACCGGGAAGTATCGCATCGATACCGCAAGCGCGACCGCAAACATCAGTGGCGGCAAGGCGTTCGTCACGCAGGCGGAGAGGACGCCATGCTGCAGCAACGACATCATGCCGTCCGGCGCGAAGCTCAGCGGGACGATGAAATAGTAGGCGACGGCGAGTCCGGCAGTGACCAGATTGATCGCCGAAGCCGCAATGGCCGCGAAGCGACGGCCGCGATACAGGCCCCATGCCAGCACCAGCATGACGGCCGTCGGCAGTAGCGAGCGCAGCACGGCACCGGGCATCGAAGCGCGCATCAGGTCAAACTGCAGGAAGCAGCCATTGTGGGTATCGCCGGCAAGGCATCGGGCCAAGGTGTGGTCGTCGGCGGCGGCCGGACTCATCAACAGGCCGATGGTGCTTAGCGGACCGGCGTGATTATGCGAGGTGATGGCGATCACAGGACCCAACGCCAGCACTACGGCGATCGCGGCGAACATTCTGCGAGCCTCGAAGGAAGTGCTGCGCAGCCAATGCCAACCGATTTCAGCCGCCGAGGACGAAGTCGGGGACGCAGAACGACCGGCCATCACACGTCCGGCGATATGACCGGCGAGCGCGGCCGCCAAGATGCAATACACGCCGGGATTGCCGCTGTAGAGCAGCACGACGAGAATCGCCACATAGCCGATGAGCCGGATACGGCGACGCCACAGATGACTGCACCATGCGCTGGCCGCCATCATCGCCCCGATGGGCAATACCAGCGGGCTCAACGCGAATCCGATACGCGAAACCACACGGGAATCCTGGAACATCCAGCCGGTCGCCCAGCATAAGGCGAGACCTACGACGATGCCAACCGCAGCGCAGCCGAACGCCATGCTGACAGTGCGCCGACGGCCCAGTCGGGTTTCGGCGATCGACAGCATGACGATCCACAGCACGGCGTCGAACATCAGCTGCAGTACGCCACGGGCCAGGAACAAGGACGCGACGAGCTTGCCGAGACTGAACTCCGCCATACTGGTGTTGAGACGCAGCGGGAACGCGAATCCGGCCATCGCATTGACCAGCCAGACGACCAGATTCAATGCCACCAGACCTGCGGTGGCGCTGACGCACAACCGGTGCTCGTTCACCCATCGTCGTGCGTCGTCGGCCAGCGCCTTCCAGTTGTCGGATGTACGGGAGGCTGCGGGACGGCGATTGTTCTGATTCGGTTTGATTGTTGCGTCATCGTTCATTGCAGCACCTCCACTTGGCTGTAGTCCTTCAATGGCTTCGTCATCGTTCCCAATCCGGTCCGCTGCCCGAACCACTCCAGTCCGGGCTTCCATACAGCCTGTACGGCATGCCAATCGTGACCGGTGTTCGGCACCAGCAGTTCGGTGACTTCCATGCCCGCCTTGCGCGCGGCCGCCGCAATCGTGCGCATGTTTGTGATTGATTCGCTATCCCGTTCTCCGGCACCGGCGAACAACGCCTGACTGGAGGAACCGGTTGCGGCGATCGCATTGACCGGCACCTGAGCGTCGTAAGCCGTACGGTCGCCGGCGAAATAGTTGCGCACCATCTCATCGACAGTACCGTTGGTGGGCTTCAGCTCGCCGTCCACCGGCAGCATGGCGCCATAGATTTCCGGATGGCGAGGGGCAAGCTGGGTGGTGCAGGTCCCGCCCTGGGAGAATCCTCCGATGGCCCACATCGATGCGTCCGTGGCCACGGGAAGCGTACGCTTGGCCCACGTCACCACGTCTTGGGTCAGGTATGTTTCCGCATTGCCCTGGGTGGTGTCCGCGCACAGACTGTTATGGGTGTCCGCGCCGTTCTGGTCTGGCACCAGCACGATCGGCGCCAGACCGTGATGGCCGGCGGCATAACTGTCCATCATCGCGGCGATGCCACCGGCGGCGATCAGTCGCCCCGGACTGCCGGGCTGGCCGGCAAGCAGCTCCATCACCGGCAGTGCGGGCGGCTGTTTGCTCAACGCTGCGGGCGGCAGGTAGATCATTGCCCTGCGTGCGTTGAAATCGGACTTGGTGTTCGGAATATCCACCGTAAGCACCTTGCCCTGTTGCGGCATATCCGGCAGCGCATCACGTTGCGCGTCGGCCAGCCATTGCGCCACGCTCATCACGGACTTATGTACATCCACCGAATCGATCGAAGCGTAAGGCGCGTACCCCACCAGACTGCCGACCGTCTGATATTCGCCGTAGATGCCGTCCACACCCAATCCGGTGGACATCAGGATCAGCGGAACCAGTACGATCGCGCACACCCGGCGCATACGATGGGTTCGCGCGGCAGCCGCGATCGCGAATCCCAACGCCGCGATTCCGGCACCTATGGTACAGATCACGGACCAGCCGAGCGAGACGCCGAACACCATGAACACGTCGGATATCAGCCAAGCCGCGACGGTGCCGATTATCGCGGCCGCGATCATGACGATCGTCGAGAGCGGCAGGGGGCGCGACCACAGGGTGAGGTGAGCGGTGCTACCGGATGGTGCCGAGGCCGGCGCAACGCGGAGGGACCGATGACGAATCTCTCCCGCAATCATCAGCATCAGCAGCACGACCGCAACCAACGCGGTTACGCCGAACACAGTCCACGGCAGCACGCCGCCGACCAACGACCATCCCATCATCGTTTTCATCCATACGGAGTCCTGCATACCGCCCTCCCCCACGGATTCCCACGAATTCCTACGAATTGCTCAACCGCGTTACCATAACGCGCCAACCATGAAGGGACGGCCAAATTCATGAAACCCGATGGGAGTTCTCAAGGTTTCTTCAGGTTTCTTGCGCCGGACGGGCGACGGTGGCGCACGTGGCAGCTACAGCACGCGTGCGGCGATTGCGTACGTACGCAACGTATTACGCGAGCAGCAGCGGACGCAGGGAGGCCGCATCGGTGAAGCGGATGCCGGTCAGTCCTAAGACGGCCGCGGACGCCGCGTCGGCGTTGCGCTGCTTATCGTCGACGAACGCCGTATGCGCCGGGTCGACGCCGAAACGGGCGACGGCACGACGGTAGATTTCAGGGTCCGGCTTATGGATGCGTTCGGCGCTGGAGACGACGATATCGCGCAACAGGCTCAGTTCCGGGAACAGTTCGCGCGCCGCGTCCACAAATTTTGTGGTGAAGTTCGTCAGGCCCCAGCAGCGCACGCCGGCCGCGTCCAAGTCGCGCAACAACGTTGCCATGCCGGGCAGCATACCGGCCAGCGCCAGTCGCTGACGAATGAAATACGTGCGAAAAGCCTGAAGTTCCGGTGATTGCGACACCGGAACGTTGCCGATGCCATGGTGAGCGGCGTAATCCGCAAGAATATGTTCCTCGCTCCATCCCAGATCGGACAGTTCATCGTAATGCCAGAATCCGTACGGGTCGTCTCTGTCGAACAGTCGGTCGGCGGCGTCGGGCGAGACGACTCCCTCAATCGCAAGCCGCGGCCGCCAATCGACCAGTACATCGCAGAAATCGAAAATCACATCGCTATAGGTGACGGAAGCGCTCATGCGCAACACTGTACGCGCCGCATATGTATCGCACGTATCGCGAATAATGCGCGCGACACCCGCCGCGCACCCGCACAAGGCCGACCATCATGCGAACACTGGCATGACCGCAATGTGACCCATGCCGTGCGGCAAGCCTGTGCAAGACGACGTGCGGTGCTACGGTGTGATGCCAACAGCACGATGGATATCCGCGGTTCACAAGATCGCTTGCATACATCTATCGCAAGCCGCATGGCGCATACTTTCCGAAACCCCGTCGGGCGTCAGATGCGGCGCAATTCGACAATCGCATCAATCCCATAGAGGAATTCATCATGAAATACACCGTTATCGGCGCAGGCGCAATGGGTCTGCGTTACGGCATCCTGTTGCAGGAACACACCAACGCGCACGTGGACTTCATCGACGCATGGGCGCCGCATATCGACAAGATTCGCGAGCAGGGCGGCGTCTACGTCAGCCGCGACCATGAGAACCGCCGCCTCATCCCGATCAACCTGTATACGCCCGAAGAGTACGACGGCGATCCGGACGTGTGGATCATCTTCATGAAGCAGATGCAGCTCGAAGATATGCTCAAGCGCTGCGCACACCTGTTCAAGGATCATCAGGTGGCCTTCAGCGCGATGAACGGCTGGGGCCACTTCGAGAAGATCGCCCAGTACTTCTCCGAGGATCGCATCTACGGCGGTACCGCGCTCGTCGCCACCGTGCTGAACGGCCCGGGCGATGTGGACTTCATCGGCAAGTCCGGCGCGGGCACCATGCACATGTGCGCCATGACCAACAAGGTCACCGACATCGAGAAGGCCATGTTCGCCGACTTCCAGCAGGCCAACCTCAACCCGGAGATCTCCGACGACTTCAAGGGCATGTGCATGGCCAAGATCGTGTTCAACTCCGTGGTGAACACGCTGTGCACCATGTACCAGATCACGATGGGCCAGTTCATCAGCTACCCAGGTGCCCGCGATATGGCCATGCAGCTGATCAACGAGGCCTACGACGCATGCGAGCGCGCCGGCATCAAGCTCATCAACACGCGCGCCGAGGAACTGGAGTCCGTCGACTACGTGAGTCGCACCGGCAACCCGCTGCACTACCCGTCGATGTATCAGGACATGAGCCGCGGCCGCAAGACCGAGGTCGATTACATCAACGGCTACATCGCCAAGCTGGGCCGCGAGCACGACTACGTGTGCCGCACGCACGAGTTCCTCACCCACGGCGTGCATCTGGCCGAGCTGGCGTTCCAGTACCATCACCAGAACGACGCCGCCCAGTCCCGGCAGACGGCGGCCGCGGCCACCCAGTCCCGCAAAGACGAAGAGCTCGCCGCCTGATCGCAGTTGGATCACGACTCCGTCCGCAGCCTGGTTACCGTCGGCCGCGGATTATCCATCGATATCTGATATCGAACCGTAACATTGCGGTGTTCATGTTTCCGCGCTACCGGCGCGGTTGGATGAACACCGCATTGTTGTTGTGCCAAGCAGGTTGTGCGTACACGGAGATTGGGCAGCACCGAGCTGCGTGGAGGCGTAGCCCGGTACGGGTATACTGTTCCGGGCCGTCTTGAGGCGGCCGCCATGGAACACGCATGTCAGAGAGAGCAGCATGAGCCAATCCGACCTTGAAACGGCGACGCAATCGCCTTCCCAGCCCACAACGGCATCATCATCGACTGCAGTATTGCCGAACGCCGGCGACGTTGCCGGCGAAACCAACAGCACAGCCGACGGCGGCTCAGACGGCACAGTCAACGTTACGAATCGTAAGGACCACACCAAGCATGCGCTGCACACGAACCTCAAGCGCGGCATGGAGTCACGTCACCTGCAGATGATTTCGCTGGGCGGCGTGATCGGCACCGGCTTGTTCCTGAGCTCCGGCTACACCATCCAACAGGCCGGCCCGATCGGTACGATTCTGGCGTACGGCATCGGCGCGGTCATCGTCTACCTGGTGATGCTGACCCTCGGCGAACTGTCCGTAGCCATGCCGGTGACCGGCTCGTTCCACGTGTACGCCGAAAAGTTCATCGGCCCGGGCACCGGATTCGTCATCGCCATCCAGTACTGGCTCACATGGACCGTGGCGCTCGGCTCCGAATTCACGGCGGCCGGTCTGCTCATGCAGCGATGGTTCCCGCACACACCCACCTGGATGTGGAGCGCGGCCTGCATCATACTGATCTTTACGCTCAACGCGCTGTCCGTACGGTTCTTTGCGGAAGCCGAATTCTGGTTCGCCTCCATCAAGGTGCTCGCCATCTGCGCGTTCATCGGCATCGGTCTGCTGGCGATTTTCGGCATTTTGCCGATGAAGGGATACGACCACGCCCCGCTGTTCGACAATCTCACCAAAGACGGCATCTTCCCGAACGGTTTCATGCCGGTGTTCGCCACGATTCTAACCGTCAACTTCGCCTTCTCCGGCACCGAACTCATCGGCGTGACCGCCGGCGAGACACGTGACCCGGAAACCGCAGTGCCGAAAGCCATCCACACCACGCTGTGGCGACTCGTACTGTTCTTCATCGGCTCCATTGTGGTGATGAGCGCACTGATTCCATGGCGTCAGGCCGGTGTGGGCGAAAGCCCGTTCGTGCTGGTGTTCAGCTCCATCGGCATCCCGTACGCAGCGGACATCATGAACTTTGTGGTGCTTACGGCCGTGCTCTCCGCCTCGAACTCCGGCCTGTACGCCTCCACGCGCATGGTGTGGTCGATGGGCCATGAAGGCATGATCCCGCGCTGGTTCGCCAAGACGAACCGTCATGGCGTGCCGGTGTTGGCCCTGTGCGCCGCAATGGCCGGCGGCCTGCTGGCATTGCTTTCCTCGGCAGTCGCCGCCACCACCGTGTATCTGGTGCTTGTGGCGCTCTCCGGCTTGTCTGCCGTGGTGGTGTGGATCGCCATCGCATACTGCCAGATCGTGTTCCGCAAGCGTTGGATCGCCTCCGGACATTCGGTGGACGAGCTCAAGTACAAGACGCCCGGTTATCCGTGGACTTCATGGGGTGCGTTCATTCTGTGTACGGCGTCATTCCTGCTGGTCTTCTTCGACAAGGAGCAGCGGTTCGCCCTGGGGGCCGAACTGGTGTTTATCGTGGTGTGTTACGCCGCGTACTTCGTGCAGCGCTGGTGGCGGCAGCGGCATCCGCGCGAGGAAGATGAGCCGGTGCAGCTGCCGTAGGATGTGGGCCTAGCGGCCCAACAGCTTATGCGCCAGCCGGCTCACCGCGCACATGAACGGATTGATTTCCAGCGTGAACTTGCCGACCAGTTCCTCCGCATAACCGTTGAAGCCCTGCTTGAACTCCAGCACGCCTCGGCCCTCGTCGTTCGGATCGTCGAACACGCCGGAGATGCCACCGAAACTGTATCGTGTGATGCCCTGCTCCACGCATAGATGCAGCATCGCCTCATACTGAATCAGCACCGGAGCATAGAACGGCTTGTACTCCTCCACACTGCCCGAGTACTGGTAGATCACCTCATGTGGGTGACTGACAAACAACGAAACCGCCGCCGGAACCACATCGCCTCGCTCCTTGAGCCCGGCGACCTCCGCCAAACGTTTGTCCGCTGCGGCGAGGTTACGGCTCTCCTCCCCCAGCTGGCGCTCGATGCGTGTGGTGGGGCGCTCATCATATTTGGCTTGCAGATCGGCGACCTTCTTGGCCAGCGCCGAACGCTTGGCCGTCATGTCCGCCAGATATTCGGCAACGTGGATTTCCGCCAGCATAAAGTGGGCGTCGTCACCGTACGCTTCCTTGAACTGATGGAAATACGCCTCATTACGGGTTGTGAACCCGCGGCGAGCCGCCGTATCCGATTCGATGCGCGAGAACACCGGGAACTCATCCGGGCCGATTTCGCGCACATGCACGCCCATGGATTGTGCACGCTTGATACTCCACTGAGCGCGCTTGCCAAACGAGGCCATGAGCTCCTTACCCGTGGTGATGCCGGTGAGATCCTTGACGAAGGACCATTGGCACACCACGTCATAGCCCGTATGGAAGCCATCATGTGTCCATCCTGCGCTGCGGTATGTCTCAACAGCAGCCGCATTCGGCGCACCGTCGGGTTCGCCGTCAGCCGTACAACGCTGGTACAGCTCATTCGGCCAGCACGCCACGGAAATGGCATGATGACGCTTCGCCGATTCGCGGATCGCGGCAGTCATGGCTGCGATCACTTCACGATCGGCGGAATAGTCATGACCGTCGACGACAGCACAGATCGGGCCGTAGTATACGGAACCGTCCACACCGAATCGGCCTTTGAGATACACGATCGCACAGGCGCTGACCAGCATCCCCTCCGTATTGCGTGCACCGAGGCATTCCACCATATGCCCGCGCATGCGAGCCAGACGAATCTGCCCGCTGTCTTGCTGGGAGCATCCTTGCGGGCAGAGCGCGCTTCTGGAGAAGTCGATCAACTCGTCATCATTAATTGGACCGGAGGTATACCCCCCCCCGAACGTATTTTGGGTCATCTGAACTTGAACTCCTAACTCTCTTCCATACTCTCTTCCATCGAATCGCTACAAGCTATCTCTTGAGCAACGTATGAGCCAAACGGCTGACCATGTAGCGTGGCTTGCTCACCGGCAACGTGAACTCGCCGATCAGCTCCTCCACATAGCCGTTGAAACCCTGCTTGAACTCCAGCACGCCACGACCTTCGTCGTTCGGATCGTCGAACACGCCGGAGATGCCGTAGAAGTTGTAGCGGGTGACGCCCAATTCCAAGCACTTGCTCATCGCCCAGTGCTGAATCAAAGCCGAAGCATAGAACGGCTTGTACTGTTCGACGCTGCCGGAGAACAGGTAGACGAATTCCTGCGGATGCTCCACGAACAGCGAGGCCGCCGCGGGAAGCACGTCTCCATCTTTGGCGAACTCAGCCGCCTCGGCCAAACGCTTCTCAGCCGCCGCGAGATTACGGCTCTCCTCACCGAGCTGACGTTCGGTTTTCGTGGTGGGGTGTTCGTCGTACTTGGCTTGCAACGCATCGACCTTGGCCTGCAGCGCCGTGCGTTTGGCTTCCATATCCGCCACGTATTCGGCGATATGAATCTCGGCGATCATGAAATGCGCCTTGCTGCCGAACGCTTCCTTGAACTGACGGAAATACTGCTCATTGCGGGCCGCAAAACTGCGGCGTTCGGCGGTCTGCCGTTCGATGTCCGCAAACACGGACAGTTCGTCGTCGTTCAGTTCGCGCACATGCACGCCCATAGATTGCGCTCGTTTGACGCTCCACTGCGTACGTTTGTCGTACGACTTCAGCAACGCCTTGCTATCGGCGATGCCGGTCAGGTCTTTGACGTAACTCCATCGGTTGACCACAGCACCATAGCCACAAGTAAAGCCCGCATGACTCCATCCAAGATGAATGTAATTATCAATGGCTTCATCATCAGCGATACCTTCAGGCGTTCCATCGGAAGCATGCCGACGGTACAGGTCATTGGGCCAAGCTGTCACGCTGAATGCTTTACGGGCCCGAGCCGCCTTGCGTATCGCGGATGTCATTTCGCGTAGAACATCAACATCATGCGGATCACACAACGGTCCCAGCCAGACAGATCCTTCCAAACCAAAACGACCACGGGTATATGTCACCTCAGCAGCGCCGACCAATGTATCGTTCTTCCATACGCCAAGATAATCAACCGGATTGCCACGTCTCTGCGCCAGCTGTCCCATCGCGGTTGTCTGCTGGAATCCACCTCGTGGAAACTCAGCAGAAAAAGCATTCAGCTGTTCACCGGTGATCGATGAGCTCCGGATGAAGTCTTTGTCATTCGCAGTCATATTGTTGAACTCCAATTGTTTGCAGCGACATTTCCTTCGATCGCAATCTTTAAAGGCTTCTACCGTCCCAGCATTTTGTGAACTAGCTGTTTGATGGCATATGCCAGCGGCTTGACGGTCAGTTCGAATTCGCCGGGCAGTTCCTCCACATAGCCGTTGAAGCCCTGCTTGAATTCCAGCACGCCGCGGCCCTCACTGTTGGGATCATCGAAAATGCCGTCGATGCCATAGAAGTTGTACCGCTTCACACCGCGCTCCAAGCACAAGTGCAGCATGGCCTCATGTTGGATGAGGGCGGAAGCGTAGAACGGCTTGTACTCCTCCACACTGCCAGAGAACAGGTATATGGTCTCGCGCGGATGTTCCACGAACAATGAGGCAGCCGCCGGCAGTACATCACCTTGTTTGGCGAATTGAGCGGCCTCATTCAGGCGTTTCTCAGCGGCGGCGAGATTACGGCTCTCTTCGCCGAGCTGACGTTCGGTTTTCGTAGTGGGGTGGGCTTCGTTTTTGGCGGTCAGCGTCGCTACCTTGGCAGCGAGCGCCTCACGCTTGGCCGTCATGTCCGCGATATATTCGGCAATGTGGATTTCTGCCACCATAAAGTGGGCTTTGTCTCCGAACGCTTGCTTAAAGCGATGGAAGTACTGCTCACCGCGGTATTCAAAGCTGCGACGCTCGGCCGTCTGCTGTTCGATGGCGGCGAACACATTCAGCTCGTCGTCGTTCAGCTCGCGAACATGCACGCCCATCGAACGGGCGCGTTTGACGCTCCACTGGGTGCGCTTGTCGTAGGACTTCAGCAGGTCCGATTCCGTATCGATGCCTGTGAGGTCCTTAAGGTAGCGCCAGCGCGGCACGGCCGTGTATCCCACGGTGAAGCCGCCGTGCCTGAAGCCGAGGGACTGGAGGTTGGTCAGCAGCTCGTCATCCGGGGTGTCCCCTTCGGCGTCGGCAGGCAACGGTTGTCCATCCGAATCGTGCAGCCGATACGGGGTTTCAGGTGTGATTTCCAGCTGGGAGGCGCCCTTGGCTTTGGCGTGGGCCTTGAGCTGGGCGATGAAAAAGCCCAACAGTTCGTCATCGTGATAGTCAACCATCGGGCCATCGTGAATGGCGGCGAATGTGGACAAACGGGAGCGATGCGTTTCGAACAGCGCGGCCGCCACAATCTCGTCATGTTCCTTGACGGCCAGATATTCCACCTCTACACCTTGCGCGGCGCGGAGACGTCCCATAGCCGAAGTTTGTTGGAAATTGCCTTGCGGATGCTTGGCGGAGAACTCATCGAACTCATCGTCGCTCAACCGCACCAGCACAAAATCACGCATGTTCTTCCTTATTCTTTCGGCTTTCTTTCGGATTTCTTTCGACTTGCGAAGCCTATAACCATAGAGATGAAAGCTGCCGACGACCAGTCAATCGGCAGCCAGATTACCACAGTCGGCAGAAGGCAGACTCGGCGCTCAGCCCAGCAGCGCTTCGATGGCGGGGACGAGGGCCTTGAGGGCCTTGCCACGGTGGGAGATGGCGTTTTTCTCGGCCGGAGTCATTTCGGCGCTGGTCAGCGGCTCGCCTTCATAATCGGGTTCGGTGCTGGTGCGGCCGGGCTGATCGTCCGGTACGAACAGCGGATCGTAGCCGAAGCCGTGCTCGCCGCGAGGCTTGCGGATGATCGTACCCGGCATTTCTCCCAGTTCCACGGTCTCGGACTTGATGGCGTAACGGGCCTGCACCATAGCCGAGCCGGCGGCGGCACCAGACGCGGCACCGGTCGCATCGGCTCCGGCTTCCACATCCGGCACCACCAAGGCGGCGGCGCAACGGAAGCGAGCCGTGCGCTTGCTATCCGGAATGTCTTCGATCTGGGCCAGCAGCAGCGCGTTATTGGCCTTGTCATGGCCGTGCGCACCGGCCCAACGGGCGGAGAGGATGCCGGGGGCGTTGCCCATCACATCCACGATGAGACCGGAATCGTCCGCCACGGCGGGCAGACCGGTGCGGCTGGCCACGTCGCGGGCCTTGAGCAGAGCGTTCTCCTGGAAGGTGACGCCGGTTTCCACCGGGTCGGGCAGATGCAGGCTGCCGGCGGAGACGAGCTCGATGTGCGCGGCGTCTTCACCCAGATCCTCTTCGAGGATGCGGCGGATCTCCACAAGCTTGCCTTCGTTATGGGTGGCGACGACGATTTTCATGGGGGTTCTCCTTGTTCGCGTTGTTCGCGTTGTTCGCGGATTCGTTTTCGACTCGGACAGGGTGTTGCGGCCGGCATGGCAGCCGGCATGGCAGCCGCCGACCGATTCGGCCGGCCAGTCACCGGAAGCAGCGGACTAGTCGACTAATCCAGTGCCAGGGCGGCGCGCTGGGCGGCCTGAAGCTCCTTGTTGCCTTTTTCGGCCAGATCGAGCAGCGTGCCGAGCTCAGCGCGGGTGAACGGACGGTGCTCGGCGGTGCCCTGCAGCTCGATGAACGCGCCGGAGCCGGTCATCGCCACGTTCATATCCGTCATGGCCTGGCTGTCCTCGATGTACGGCAGGTCCAGCATCGGCGTGCCGTTGATCACGCCCACAGACACGGCGGAAACCGTATCCTTGAGCACACGGGCGGCGGACTTGATGTGATGGTTGCGCTCGGCCCAGTTCACCGCGTCCACCAACGCCACATATGCGCCGGTCACGGAAGCGGTACGAGTGCCGCCGTCGGCCTGCAGCACGTCACAGTCAAGCTGAATCTGATTCTCTCCCAGCGCCTTCATATCCACCACGCCGCGCAGACAGCGACCGATGAGTCGGCTGATCTCCATGGTGCGGCCGCCAAGCTTGCCCTTGACGGATTCGCGATCGGTGCGCTCTGCGGTGGCGCGCGGCAGCATCGCGTATTCGGCGGTCACCCAACCGAGGCCTGAATCCTTGCGCCAGCGCGGCACACCGGGGGTGAACGTGGCGGTGCACATCACACGCGTATTGCCGCATTCGATGAGCACGGAGCCTTCCGGGGCGTCCGTGAAATGACGGGTGATGCGCACCGGACGAAGTTCGTCCACCTTACGACCGTCCGCACGAATCACCTGATGTTTGCCAAGCATATCTTTGATTTCAACCATGCGCCCCAGCATACGCCGGTTATCGCACAAGGCGGCCAGACACCTACCCCACAATCGACCGGACCGGCAGTATACGGTCGATCAGCCATATCACGAGCGACAATACCGCAAAGGCGATGGCCAGACGTCCACAGCTGACGGCAAAACCTTGCCAGCCGAGCGTATCGAGATCGATGAAGTCATAGGGGTACGGACTGCCGCCGGCCGCAGGGCCGGAACCGGGCCAGACAGCAGCGCGAATCAGCACAAAGCCAAGGTAGAGCGGGAAATACGCCAGCCACGAAAACATATAGTGCCACCGGAAACGACGATGCGGGTCGGCCAGTACGAAATCGACCGCCGCCATGATCGGGGCGATTTTATGCAGCATCGTATTGGTCATGATGCCGATCACCTGCGGCACATAGGCGGGGTCGTCCGGCGGCATCAGCAGAAACGCCACCAGCGCGGTGACCACGGCGTACAGCGTGACACACCCTTTCAGCCAAGCAGGTGGCTGGATGCCTTTGAGCAGCGTGGCGGCGCCGGCCCACAGCATTACGATTCCCAGCACAAGACCGGTCTGGAAGGTGAAATACACCCAATATTGCGGTTTGGACCACGCTTCGTACGTGCCCGCAAAGCATAATCCCGCGATGGCCAGACGCCACAGCGCCACGATGAATCTCATGCCACGAGTCTACCGCCGTCCGTTACCGTCTCGGTCTTGGCACAAGGACACTGCGGACCTGGCGCTGAGTCTGCGGAGCGTGCGGCATGTGCTGGACATCGGCCGGACTATGGACCGGGCGCTGGTCACCGGTGGACTACACTTATAGTCACATTAACCAAAAGTAGGTTCGCCGTCACGACAATGACACGTCATTGACACGACCATGGCATGCGCGACGAGCGGGAAAGGCCTTGCAATGCTTGACTATTCACCGGCCCTGATGACCGACATGTACGAATACACGATGCTTGACGCTGCGCTGAAAGACGGCACCGCCAACCGCAAATGCGTGTTCGAGGTGTTCACACGGCACCTGCCGGAGGGCCGTCGTTACGGCGTGGTGGCCGGCACCGGCCGCATCTTGGACGCGCTCGAACGCTTCCATCTGAACGACGAGGATCTACGCTTCCTCGCCGACCGCCATGTAGTAAGCCCCGCAACCATCAAGTGGCTGGAGAACTTCCGCTTCTCCGGTTCGATTCGCGGTTACCGCGAAGGCGAAATGTTCTTCCCGAACTCGCCGATCCTGCAGGTCGAAGGCACATTCGGCGAATGCACCTTGCTGGAAACGCTCATCCTGTCCATCTTGAACTACGACTCCGCCGTAGCATCGGCCGCCTCCCGCATGGTTTCGGCCGCCAAAGACCGTCCGTGCATGGACATGGGTGGGCGCCGCACCAACGAATGGGCGGCGGTTGCAGCCGCGCGAGCCGCAGTGGTGGGCGGTTTCAAGGGAACCGCCAATCTGCTGGCCGCTCAGATGTATGGTTTGAAGGCCATCGGCACGGCCGCACACTGCTTCACGCTGGTGCACGATTCCGAACGGGACGCCTTCGAATCGCAGATCGCGGCTTTGGGCCGCAACACCACGCTGCTAGTGGATACCTACAACATTGAGGAAGCGGTGAAAACCGCAGTCGAAGTGGCCGGACCTGAGCTCGGCGGCGTGCGCATCGACTCAGGCGATCTGGCCGCCATGGCCCAGCGCGTGCGCAACCAGCTGGACGCTTTGGGCGCCACGAATACCACGATCACCGTGACCAACGATCTGGACGAATACGCGCTGGCCGCACTGCAAACCGCGCCGGTTGATTCCTACGGTGTGGGCACGATGCTGGTCACCGGCTCCGGCGCCCCCACTTGCGCAATGGTGTACAAGCTCACCGAGCGCGAAGGCGCGGACGGCACCATGCAGTCCGTGGCCAAGAAGTCCAAGAACAAGGCCACCGTCCCGGGCCGCAAACTGGCATACCGCTCCTACGAGTATGCGCTGGCCGATGCTGAGCACGTGATCTCCGGATCGGAAGACAAACTGGCCACTTTCCAGCCGAACCCGGAATGGAAGAACCTGCTGGTGGACTTCGTCGATCACGGCGATATCGACTCGACTTGGCAGGGACATGATGCCATCATGGCCGCACACGAGTATCGCGCCAAGGCGTTGGCCGAACTGCCCATCACCGCGCAAAGCCTGATGAAGGGCGAGCCGGTGATTCCTACGGAGACTACAATTCTGTAGTCTCCGTAGGAACCCTTCGCCGCAAGCGGCTCACCTCACCTACGGACAGTCCACCGGACTGTCCGTTTAACGGCTCAGCTACTGAGACTAGAATTCTGCAGGCCTCGCCGGAACCCTTCGTTCGTTCGTCCCGGCTCAAGCAATCAGCAATCGATGGAATAGACGTGGGTCTTATAGCTTCCCCAATCCGGCAAGCGTTCTCCTGCGTCCAGCGCGCGCTTGATATCGCCGTAATAGTGGAGCTTGCGCTGCACATGCATGGCCGCTTCGTTCAAGGCGCGGCGTTGCTCGTCCAAGGCCTTGCGACGGGATTCCAGCAGCGACAGAATCTCGTCGATATGAGCCGGCTCGTCCTGCTCGTAAACAAAGAACTTCTTCAGGTCTTCGATGGTCATACCGGCATTTTTGAAGCAGCATATGGCCCGCAGCCTATTGATGTGGCATTCTTCGTAGATTCGCTGACCGGAGGCGGTGCGCCCCACTTTGGTCAGCAAACCCTGCTCTTCGTAGTAGCGCAGCGTGGAAGGCTGCATATGGAATTGCGCGGCCACTTCGCGAATCGTATAGACGCGCGGCCTCTCATGCTGCATCTTGCTGCCATCAGCTTCATCAGTGTGCATCACAGTCTCCCTTCACAGATTCCGACCCATTCCGGCACAAGGCGCGAACCCCGAGGCGACGTTCCACCTCTCGCATCCACATTGATTGCGACACGCCCAAAGCAACGCACCTCATTTGCATTCAAGTTCACTTGAACTGGAACCATAATACGTAAGTGGTACAGCAAACATGCCAATGCGAAGGAGCCTCAATGCTGAAACCGACCGCCCCCTATACGCCAGATATTCACCGCTATGACTTGATGACCTACAACCGCTGCGGCGACTCCGGCCTCAAACTGCCAGCCGTCTCACTGGGATTCTGGCATAATTTCGGCGATATCACCCCGTTCGAACAGATGAAGTCGCTGGTTTTCACCGCGTTCGACAACGGCATCACCCATTTCGATCTGGCCAACAATTACGGTCCCGAATACGGCGCCGCCGAGAAGAACTGCGGTCTGTTGCTCGCCAAATACTTCAAGCACTACCGCGACGAACTCGTGATTTCCACCAAGGCCGGATACGACATGTGGCCCGGCCCGTACGGCGATCTGGGCAGCCGCAAGTACCTGCTCGCCTCACTCGACCAATCCCTGCAACGTCTTGGTCTTGATTACGTGGACATCTTCTACCATCACCATCCGGATCCGGAGACCCCGCTGGAGGAGACGATGGGAGCGCTCGCCCAGGCGGTCCATTCCGGCAAGGCCCTGTACGTGGGCTTGTCCAACTACGATGGACCGACCATGGAGAAGGCCGCCGCAATCCTTGCCGAACTGCATGTGCCGTTCATCATCAACCAGAACAAGTACAACATTTTCGACCGCTCCATCGAACGCAACGGTCTCAAAGACACGGCCGTCAAGCTGCATAAAGGCCTGATCATCTTCTCCCCGCTGGAGCAGGGTCTGCTGACCAACCGTTATCTCAACGGCATTCCCGCGGACAGTCGCATCGCGCACGATCCGCGATTCCTCAACGATTCGTCGCTGACCGACAAGTTGCATAAGCAGGTGGTGGATCTCAACAACCTCGCGGCCGAACGCGGCCAGACGCTGGCGGAAATGAGCCTGGCATGGCTGCTGCACGACGGCAAGGTGACTTCCGTATTGGCCGGCGCCTCCAAGCCGCAGCAGATTCTCGACAACATCGGCGCGCTGAAGAACACGCACTTCAGCGATGAAGAGCTCAAGATCATCGACGAGATCGCGGCTCGCTGATCGCGCGATCATACACGCTGCATCAGCCGTATTTCAGGGGATTAGCGCCCCGATCCGCCGCCATTGAGGTGTAGGAGCACCGATTTCGTGTCCCTACACCTCAAAACAGGCGTTTTTTGTAAGTTGTGGCAAATTCCTCATCGAAAATCCCCACTCGCACATGTGGAGAATGGCGAAATTCCGCCATTCTCCACATGGTACTTTCTATTGATGGCACCGGTTGCGTGCCACAATCGCGTGAATACGGGCGAAATCGAATATCGTGGCAGCAATTCTTGTCCCGGTACGCTCAAATCACGCTTTTCTCGCATGAGGGACACATGAGGGACAATACACAGCCGAATAATCGACTGACTCGGCAGACCTCAGCGGCCTTACGCCATCATCTCTTCATAAATGCGCTTGCAGTCCGGGCAGACCGGGTACTTGGACGGGTCATGCTTGGGAACCCATACCTTGCCGCACAGGGCCACCACCGGGCGACCGGTCGCACGGGACTCGGCAATACGATCTTTGGACACATAGTGGGCGAAACGATCGGCGTCACCACCATCGTCGCGAACCGGCGATTCCTGGGTCTCAGGACGCTCCAGCACCGACGTACCGGCACCTTGATCGGGATTACGCAACGGTTCGGCATCATCAACGAACATCATCATGCACCACTTTCCTTCACATTCAGGGTTAGCCTGCCTTCCATCATAAGTCGCGAACCAAATGCCGGCCATAGACCCGCCTGTCTTTTTCGTTCCCACAACCCAGCGCACCGCCGCCCGCAACCGTCTGCGACGCGGTAGTCTATTAGTCATGACTATCGCAGTATGCCCCGGCTCGTATGACCCCGTGACAGCCGGACACTTGGATGTAATCGAGCGCTCGGCGCGGTTCTTTGACGAGGTTCACGTGGTGGTGGCCGTCAACGCCGCGAAAACACCGATGTTTTCCGAATCAACGCGCGTGGATGTGATCCGTCGCGCCCTGGACAAAGCCGGATGCACCAACGTCACCGTCTCCTCGACGGACGGTCTGATCACCGACTACTGCAAGCAGGTCGGCGCATCCGTCATCGTCAAGGGCCTGCGGCAGAACGGCGATTACGAGGCCGAGCTCGGCATGGCGCTGGTCAACCGCAAGCTCGCCGGCATCGAAACGCTGTTCCTGCCCGCCGATCCGATTCTTGAACACATTTCCAGCTCCATTGTCAAGGACGTAGCTCGCCATGGCGGCGATGTGACCGGCATGGTGCCCGATTGCGTGGTACCCATGCTCGCCGATGCCTTGGCTCAGGAGCGCACGCGGAAGGACTGATACCACATGAGTGACGAACATCCCACCGGATATGTCGACCTGACCGGACTGAACAGCGGGGTATCATCCGCGTCCAATGCTTCGGCTTCGGGCGCAGACTCGGCGCCGATGCCGGCCACGGCCGAACAGCCGAACGGTACGGCAGCCGCCGACCCCGCGACGGGTGCCGACCAGATGCCCGAGCCGGCACCGACCGAACAAGCCGATATCATCGCAAGCTTCAATCAGGCGAATGGCAGCGAGCCTCCGGCTCCCGCGAACGCGGCCCGTTCTGCGAACGCGTCTCAGGCCGGCACGGCTGATGCGGGTGCTGGCGCTCACAGCGCGCAAGCCACCTCCCGCGCCTCATTCCGCATGGACTCCTTGCCCGATCTGCGCGAATCGGTCAATCTCGACTCGCCCGAGGAGCACAGCCGCGAGGAGTTCACCACCGTGTACGACATCCTCGATCAAATGGAAACCACGCTGGCCGAGGCCAAAACCAATTTTCTGTTCCCCGGCACCGTGCGCGTGGACCGCGACGAGTTCACTGCACAGTTGGATGAGCTGAAGAAGATGCTGCCGGTGCAGCTGGAGCGGGCTTCCGCTCTGATGCGTGAGGCGGAGCGCCGTCTGGAATCCGCGCAGACCCAGTCCAACGCCATTGTGGCCAGCGCCCAGAGCCGCGCGGCCGACATGATCAAAGACGCCAATGAACAGGCTCAGTTCCTGGCCGGCCAGGAGAATGTGACCGAACTGGCTCGGCAGAAGGCACGTGCCATCCTTGATCAGGCACAGAGCAAGGCCGATCATCTGACTCAGGGCGCGGACCAGTACTGCACCACGGTGATGGAGGGCCTGTCCCAGCAGCTCGGCAAGCTCAGCCAGGATGTGCAGGCCGGATTGAACGTGCTTGAGGAACGTCAGCGAATCGCCGGTGAGCAACTGCCGCATCTGACGCTCAACGACTATCCTGAAGCCCAGTAAAGCCGCAAGTAACACGAAAGGCAACATACCATGGCACGAGTCGAGGATTCCCCTTGGGCAATTTCGGTGGCGCAAGTCGCCTCCCGAGCCGGTCAATCCAAGCAGATCGACGCTGATTTTCCGGCACCATCCGGCATCGGAGACACCATCGTCGGCATTCAGGAGGGCGCGCCAGTTCATGTTCGCGGCCAGTTCGACTCCATTGTGGACGGATTGGTGTTCACCGGCCGTCTCGTAGCACCGTTCGTCAGCGAATGCACCCGCTGCCTCAAGCCGATTGACGAAGACTGGCCCGTAGACGTCACCGTGTTCTTCCCCTATGAATCGGCAGCGGACTCCGGACGCGGCAAGCGCGGCGACGCTGCCAACGAAGAGATTGACATCGTCGCCGGCGAGGATGAGGCGGAAGACACGTATCCGTTGCTGGAGCGTGGTGCCTTCGCCGACATCGAGGCGATGATTCGCGACGCGCTGGTCGAGTCGCTGCCTCTGCAACCGCTGTGCAAGCCCGATTGCAAGGGGCTGTGCTCGCAGTGCGGTGTGGATCTGAACGAGGAGCCCGATCATCATCACGATGTGACCGATCTTCGATTCGCTTCGCTTGCCGGACTGAAGGCGCAGCTGGAAGCCGAGCAGGGCGACAACAAGCAGTCGTGAGCAGTCACCGGCAATTCGGCGATTCCGGCGCAAAACGAACTTGGCGACACCGGTTTGGACTTTGTACGAGCCGTGCGTTAAGATAACGGACGCTTAAGCTCAATTGTTCGAACGAAACAGAGGATACTCAAATGGCACTGCCTAAGTACAAGACCTCGCGCGCCAACACGCATTCGCGTCGCGCGAACTGGAAGGCCACCGCTGCCCAGACCGTGAGCTGCCCGAACTGCGGCGCTCCGGCCCTGCCGCACATGGCTTGCCCGTCCTGCGGTTCTTACCGCGGTCGCGTTTACCGTGAAGCCATCCGCTCCGCTCACACCAAGTGAGTTCTAGGAGAACGGCTTGATAAGGCCCTGCCATCGACGGGTGGCGGGGCCTTCGCATATCCGTTCATTCAATTCATCATGCATTGATCAGGTTTCTGAACACGATCTGACAATCAATTCTGAAAAACCACTCGCACGAAGGACAAAACATCACCATCATGAGCGAAGCAAGCACGCATCAGCCGCAGGCCGCGACACCGGCCAACGAACTGCTTGAGGCATTGGGCACCACCATCAGCCCGGATCTGCTGGTGCAGGCGTTGACCCACCGGTCGTTCTCCCACGAACACCCGGGCGTACCTAACTACGAACGGCTGGAGTTCCTCGGCGACGCAGTGCTGGAGTTCGTCTCCACAGAAACGCTGTTCACCATCCATCCGGACATGTCCGAAGGTCAGCTGGCGAAGATGCGCGCCAAAGCCGTGTCGGAGGACGCGCTCAGCGCCATCGCCAAAACCAAGCTCAAGGTGAGCCCCTACATTCTGCTGGGCCGTGGTGAAGCCGAGCAGGGAGGGGCCGAGAAGAATTCGATTCTGTGCGACATCGTGGAATCGCTGATCGGCGCCACGTTCTTGGAACACGGCATTGACGAGGCGCGCAAAGTGATTCATCGTTTGATCGACGATACGCTGGCCGAAGTGGCCACCGAAGGCCCGGCGCTCGACTGGAAGACTTCGCTGACCGTCAAGGCGCACGGTATGGGCAAGCCTGAGCCGGTATATCACATGGAAGTCTCCGGCCCTGAATACGCGCAGATTTTCACCGCGCGGGTCACGCTCGGCGAGGACAGCAAGCAGGTTATCGGCGTGGGCAAGGGCTCCAGCAAGCGCAAGGCGCAGCTGGCCGCGGCCGAGGCGGCGTGGAAGGCTTTGGACGCGCGCGGCAAGTAACGTGTTCCAACGTGTTCCAACGTGTTTCACCGTGTTTACGCCCTCGGCTGTCTGACCAATGAGAACGACAGGCGCGTATAGATAGGCCTGCGCATAGACTGGGGAAACACGAAACGAGAAGCCGCGCCGGAGCCACAAGCTTCGCAATACGCGACTTGCATCATATCTGCATGCACTAACCGCCGGCCAACCAATCCCGACCGGACTCGCATGCGGATATCAAGCGGACATTGAGGTGAGAGGAACCATGGCTTTACCCACGCCTTTGCAGGCATTCAGCGGCGTGCCGAAAACGCATACCGGCAATGACAAGCAGACCATCATCGACGGCGAGAGGATGACCGGAGCGCAGGCGCTGGTCCGCACGCTGGAGGATCTGGGCGTCCAGGACGTGTTCGGCTTGCCCGGCGGCGCGATTCTGCCGGTCTACCATGCGATCAACGATAAGACGAAGTTCCGCTTCACCTTGGTGCGTCACGAACAGGCCGCCGGTCATGCCGCTGAAGGGTATGCGGTGGCGACCGGCCGCGTGGGCGTTTGCATCGTGACGTCCGGCCCGGGCGCCACGAATATGATCACGCCTATCGCCGACGCGAATATGGATTCGGTGCCGCTAGTGGTGATCACCGGACAGGTCGGCGTGAACGCAATTGGCACGGACGCCTTCCAGGAGGCGGATATCGTGGGTGCCACCTACCCGGTGGTCAAGCATTCATATCTGGTCACGCGAGCTCAGGATATTCCACGTGTGCTTGCCGAAGCGCATTACATCGCCCGTTCCGGTCGCCCCGGCCCGGTCGTGGTCGATCTGACAAAAACCGCGCAGACCGGCGAAATGTATTATTCATGGCCGCAGCGCATGATTCTGCCCGGCTACAATCCCACCACCAAGGCCCACGGCCGCGTGCTGGCGGATGCGGCACGACTGTTTGCCCAGTCGTATCGTCCGCTGCTCTACGTGGGTGGCGGTGCGGCTCGCTCGAACGCTTCCAAGGAAGTCGCCGAGCTGGCTGAGGTGACCGGCGCTCCGATCGTCACCACGCTGCCCGCCCGCGGCATCGTGCCGGACTCGAATCCCAAGAATCTCGGCATGCTCGGCATGCACGGCACCGTGGCAGCTACCGCGGCAGCCCAGCGCTGCGATCTGCTGGTGGCCATCGGCGCACGTTTCGATGACCGTGTCACCGGCAAGCTGTCGGCATTCGCTCCAAGCGCACGAGTGATTCATATCGATATCGATCCGGCAGAAATCGGCAAGAACCGTGCGCCGGACGTGCCGATCGTGGGTGATGTGGCTACCGTACTGCATGATCTGATCCCCGAAATCAAGCGTTCGCAGGCCATCGGCGGCAAGCTCAACCTGAAGCCTTGGTGGGACTCGCTTAACGCTCTGCGCGAGCAGTACACGATTACGTACGACGAGCCGCAGGATCAGCCGACCGATGGCTCGCTGCAGCCGCAGTGGGTAGTCGAGCAGCTTTCGGCCAAGGCCGATCCGGCTACGATCTGGGTTACCGGCGTGGGCCAGCATCAGATGTGGGCCGCGCAGCTGATCGATTTCGAGAAGCCGCATTCGTGGATCTCATCCGGCGGTTTGGGCACGATGGGCTTTGGTCTGCCCGCCGCAATCGGCGCTTCAGTCGGTTCCGCCCGTGATTTCGGCGGCAAGAAGCCGGTGTGGCTGATCGACGGCGACGGTTCCTTCCAGATGTGCTCTGAGGAACTGGCCACCGCATTCCTGGACCATGCACCGGTCAAGATCGCGATTCTCAACAACTCCGTGTACGGCATGGTGCGTCAGTGGCAGACGCTGTTCTATCAGCAGCACTACTCGCAGACGAATCTGCTCGACGGCGAGGCCCATTCCGAACAGGAAGAGGGCACCTCCGAGTTCTTCGACGTGCCGGACTTCGTCAAGCTCGCCGAGGCGTACGGCTGCGTGGGCTTGCGCGCGTTCACCGAGGAAGAGGCGCTGGCCGCCATCGATAAGGCGAACTTGATCAACGATCGTCCGGTACTCATCGACTTCCGTGTGTGGAAGGATGCGATGGTATGGCCGATGGTTGCCGCCGGCGCTTCAAACGACGAGGTGACGTATCGTCCGGGAACGCAGCCTCTGTTGCGTCACGCCGATGAGAATGGCGCTGTGTCCGGCTCGACTGGCGTGGGCACGCTCAGCGACGCCGGATTCTGATTGTCGGCAGAGCTCAAGGGTTATGCGTTAAGGGTTGTTAAGGGTTAAGGAGAACTTTCATGGCTAACTATCCTGCTTCCCAGCCCGGATCACAGCGTCACACGCTGTCGGTGCTGGTGGAGAACCGTCCGGGCGTGCTGGCGCGTATCGCCGGCCTGTTCGCCCGTCGTGCGTTCAACATCAACTCGCTGTCCGTCTCCCCCACCGAACGCCCGGATATTTCGCGCGTGACGGTGACTGCCGACGTGGACGAAGTGCCGCTGGAGCAGATCATCAAGCAGCTTAACAAGCTGCTGCATGTGTTGAAGATCGTGGAGCTCGACCCGAATTCCACGGTGGAGCGTGAATTGGTGCTCATCAAAGTGGCGGCGAACCAGTCGAACCGTTCCGACGTGCTCGAAATCGTGCGACTGTTCCGTGTGCGCGTGGTGGATGTGAATCCGGAATCGCTCACCATCGAAGCCACCGGCGCAGAAGGCAAAATCGATGCGCTGCTGGGACTGTTGGAGCATTACGGCGTGATCGAGCTGGTACGTTCCGGCGCTGTGGCCGTCACTCGCGGGCCGCGTGCGCTGAGCGAAAAGGTGATCGGGTCCGAGGTCACCGGTCGGTAAGTCCGGCTGTTGCCTTTCCTATTCAGGCGATGCGCTCAGTAGCGCGGGGCTGGTGGATGCAAAAGGTGGATATGCGTTGTACGACGCATATCCACCTTTTTGTATTGCCTGACACTGATGTCGTGAGCGAAATTATCGCCAAACAGCGGATAAACCGCGCAGCGCAGGACGCCATGATTGCCGCCATTGCGCGGCATGATCGCCAAGGTCCATTGACGGTCATGCCGCTGTCTGATATTTCAAGTTCCGCTACTCCAGTTGTTCGGATAGCTCCAGCCATTCGGCTTCGAGATCATCGCTTTCCGAGGTCAGGGCATTGAGCTGCTCATTGAGTTTGTTGAGGCCCTCGTAGTCCGCAGGATCATGGGCGGCCATCTGAGACTCCAGATCGGTTTTCTGCTCTTCGAGCTTGGCGAGCTTGCGCTCGATGGCCTTCACACGCTTGGATGCCTCATGGAACGCCTTGCCAGTGAGTTTCCGCGAAGCTTCGGCAGACTCATCGGCACCAGTCTCGATATCATTCGCCGCCACGGATGACGAGGAATCTCGCGCGGCAACGGATGCCGTAGCAGATGCGGCACCGGATCCGCCGGACTTGCTGCGGCGACCAGACGAGCTTCCGGTGCCTGCAATGCCGGCCGTCATCGGAGGCAATCCCTTGCCGTTTGCAATCGCCTCCACCATATCGAGATAATCCTGCACACCACCGGGCAAGTGACGGACCTTGCCACCCAACAGAGCGAATTGCTGGTCAGTGACACGCTCCAACAGGTATCGATCATGGGAAACCACAATCAGCGTACCCGGCCAAGTATCGAGCAGGTCTTCCATCACGGCGAGCATATCGGTATCGAGATCGTTGCCGGGCTCGTCCATAATGAGCACATTCGGCTCATCCAGAAGAATCAACAACAGCTGCATACGGCGTTTCTGGCCACCGGAAAGATCACGGATAGGCGTCATGAGCTGGGCGGATTCAAAGCCCAAACGCTCCATCAGCTGACCGGGAGTAACTTCCTTGCCATCCACGATATAGCTCGGCTTATAACGGGAAAGCACTTCCTTGATCTTGTACTTGCCGAGTTTCTCCAACTCATCAAGGCGCTGCGAGAGCACGGCGAACTTTACCGTCTTGCCGATGTTCACGTGCCCGGCAGTCGGCGTAATCGTACCGTCAATCAGCTTGAGCAACGTGGATTTGCCGGCACCATTCGCACCGACAATGCCGAAACGGTCGCCCGGACCAATCAGCCAAGTCACATCATCGAGAATCTCTCGACCAGACACCGTGACCTTACGGGCGGCAGAAGTCGCGGCAGTCGTATCGTCTCCGGAATCAGCAATGCCGCCACCGATGGTTTCGCCACCGGTGTTCATGCGTCGTACCTCACGGTCGTCAGCCAGCGATGCACTGCCCTCGGCTTCAGCTTTCGCGCGCGCTTCTTCGGCGGCGGCGACGGCCTCGGGAACCCCGGCGTCCACCAAGCGAGGATCGGTCATATCGGTGACCGCCACCTCAACCGAACCATGCAGCTGCGGTTCGGCGTACATGGCGTTGACCACATCCACACGCGAGGCGGAATCGGCGAGCGCCGCCGCATCCGGGTCAATACGGTCCACGGCGGACACCGTGCCCTGCGTATGCTCGAAAATCTGGGTCACATCGATAAGATCGACCACCTGCTTACCCAGGCGGGAAGTTGCCATCTGCTTCAGTTCAAGCGTATTGCGCATCGGCGGCACGTCGGCGATGAGCTCACGTGCGGCCTTGACGTGGAATTTCTGCTTGGTGGAGCGGGCACGAGCGCCGCGTGACAGCCAGGCAAGCTCCTTACGGGCCAGATTGCGGCGTTTCGTCTCGCGCACATCAGCTTGGCGGTCGCGTTCCACACGCTGCAGCATATACGCCGAGTAGCCGCCCTCGAACGGCTCGATCTCGCCGTCGTGCACCTCCCACATCGATTCGCACACCTCGTCGAGGAACCAGCGATCATGAGTGACCAGCAGCAGCGCGCCTTGGCCGCGAGACCAGCGGTTCTTCAGATGTTCGGCCAGCCAATGGATGGTGACCACATCAAGATGGTTGGTGGGCTCGTCGAGCGCGAGAATATCCCAATCCTTAAGCAGCAGACGTGCCAAATCGGCGCGGCGGCGCTGACCACCAGAAAGCGAGCCGACCTTGGCATCCAGACTCATGCCGCCAAGCAGGGCTTCGACGATCTCGCGGGAGGCATTGTCGGACGCCCACTCATAATCGGCCCGGCCTTCGAGCGCCGCCTCGCGGATCGTCACCTCGTCATCGAGAGGATCGCGCTGGTCGAGCATGCCGAACGTAAGGCCGCCACGCTTGGTCACACGGCCGGAATCCGGCTCCTGCGTTCCTTTGAACAGATGCAGCAACGTGGATTTACCGTCGCCGTTGCGGCCGACGATGCCGATGCGGTCGCCTTCAAACACACCTTGGGTGACGTCGTTAAAGATGGTCTTTGTCGCGAAAGCGAGCGAAACGTGTTCCAGTCCAATATCGTAAGTCGGCATGATTCACCAATGTAGCGGCATGCTTGCCCATCTTCAGCCCGGTTGCGGGCCACCTCCGCTTCTCTCCGTGGGGCATATGGCCCTCCGCCGTCCACGGCGCGGCAATTTCCTCACAGTGTGGCTGCCGCAACAGTCACCGACAATGCAAAATGGCTGGAAACGGCCATTTTTGCTGGGCCTGCTGTTCCAGACGGTGGATGGTTTGCCGCATGGCGCAGGATTACCGAAGATTACCGAGGATTACCGAGGATTACTGGTTGAGGGTTTGCGCGTAGGAGTTGCAACGGGCGGCGAAACCGGAGAACACCTGTTCGGCCAGCGGCTGCAGCAACGGGTCGTATTGCTCGAACGCCTCGCGCAGCGCAGATTTGGAACCGCCTACAGCTTTCAGATCCTTGACCATGCTCGGCTCGTCCAGCCATTCATCCAGCAACGAGCGGCATACCTCAAGATGGAACTGCATACCCAACGCCGATCCCAAACGGAAAGCCTGTACCTTGGTAACGCTGGAACGCGCCAGCAGCTGGGCTCCCTCAGGCAGTCCGACCACATCGTTATGCCAGTGCAGCACATTGACCTGCTTGTCCCACATGGAGAAGAAATCATGCTTGTCCATGCGCTTGATAGGCGCAAAGCCGATTTCCGGAGCGTCACCCCTGCGCAGTTGAGCGCCCAATGCAGTCGCAATGATCTGGTGCCCGAGGCACACGCCAAGCAATGGCTTGTTCGACGCCACGGCGGCACGGGCCAGCTTGGCCTCCACCTTGAGCCCTGGATACTGGTCGTAATCCTGCGCGCCCATAGGGCCGCCCATAATTACCACGCCGGCGAGCTCCTTGAAATCCGGCAAATCGGGTTTCTTCTTGTCGGCGATGTTCAACGTCACCGTCTTCAATCCGAGGTCCTCAAGATTGGACAGGATACGCCCCGGACGTTCCCAGGGAACATGTTGCAGAATGAGCACTTGTGGTGTGGCCATGCCTTCCATTGTGGCACGAACTGCACCCGTATATGTAAACCGTGCGAATAATGGCGGGGGCGACGGCTGGCAATGGGCGGGGGCGAAGGGCCGAGCGGCCGTCCGAGCGATCGTCCGAGCGGCCGTCCGAGCGGCCGTCGCAATTCGAACATCGCCATACTCCGGCGGCGCTTCATGTCTGACTCGTTTCCTACGCTTGACTGTTATGGGAAACAGCCAAGAACCGCAGGATTTCAACAATTCCGTCATGCCTTCGAGTCTGACTCCGGTACACGTGGCCAAGGCCGCGGCCGAACTCAGCCTCTACGATACGGCTTCACATCAGGTCAGCCATTTCGTACCGATCAAACCCGGCGAAGTGGGCATTTACGTGTGTGGCGCAACGGTGCAGTCATCTCCGCATATCGGCCATATTCGCGCGGCCGTGGCGTTCGATATCGTGCGCCGTTGGTTCCTGAAGCTTGGCTACAAGGTCACGTTCGTGCGCAATGTGACCGATATCGACGACAAGATTCTCGATAAGGCCGCAGCCGCAGGTCAACGCTGGTGGGCACGCGCCTACTACTACGAGCGCGAATTCACCGAGGCCTACAACACACTTGGCGTGCTGCCTCCGACCGTCGAGCCTCGCGCCACCGGCCATATGTCGGACATGATCGATCTCATCCAGCGCATTCTGGACAACGGTCACGGCTACGTGGTGACCGACGCGGACGACAAACCGACCGGCAACGTGTACTTCGATGTGGCATCTTGGCCGCATTACGGCGAGCTGACCCATCAGAAGCAGACCGCTGAAGTGGACGAGGCCGCGGCCGTCGCCGATCGGATGGGTCCGTCCGTGGATGCCGCCGGTGAAGACAAGTACAACCCTGTCGATCCGGCCGACATCTCCCCCGACAAGCATGATCCGCGTGACTTCGCACTGTGGAAAGCCCCGAAGGACACCGATCCTGAGGATGCTCGCTGGTCCACGCCGTTCGGCGTCGGCCGCCCGGGCTGGCATATCGAGTGCTCCGCCATGTCGCACCGCTACTTGGGCGACGGCTTCGACATCCATGGCGGCGGCTTGGACCTGCGTTTCCCGCATCATGAGAACGAGATGGCCCAGACCCGAGCGGCAGGATACCCCTCTGCGGCCCGTTGGATGCATTCGGCGTGGGTGACCGCCAAGGGCGAGAAGATGTCGAAGTCGCTGGGCACCGGCCTGTCCGTGCCCTCCGTATTGGCCGAGCATTCCGCCTGGGTGGTGCGTTACGCCCTCGGCTCCGTGCAATATCGCTCGATGCTGGAGTGGTCCGATCAGGCGCTGGTGGAGGCACAAGCTGCTTACGACCGCATTGCGAACTTCATCGAGCGCGCTGGCGTGGTGTTGGAAGACCAGCCCTCCCGTGAAGAGGTGGCCGCAGTGTCCGCCGACGCTCTGCCTGTCGACTTCGTGGCTGCAATGAATGACGACATCAATGTGTCCGGTGCGACCGCCGCGATCTTCACCGCCATCCGCTCCGGCAATACGCTGTTGTCCAAGCTTGCCGACCGCGTGGATTCCGAGGCGGCCAAGGCTGAGGTCCGCGAGATTCTGGTCTCTGTGCGTGCCATGCTCGACACGTTGGGCTTGGATCCGTTGGCCGAGCCGTGGCTCTCCGACGGTGCGGCAGGCGGAGCCGGCACAGGCGCGGACGAGTCTCCCGAGCACACGGCGCTTGAGGCGTTGATCACCGAACAGCTTCAGGCCCGTCAGGAGGCTCGCAAGGCTCGTGACTTCACCAAGGCCGATGCGATTCGCGACGCTTTGGGTGCAGCCGGCATCGCCATCGAGGATGGCCCGCAGGGTTCGACTTGGAGCTTGAAGTAGCGTTTGAAGTAGCGTTCCGGTAATTGTTCGTGGCACGATTGCGCAAAATGCATATTATTGCGCAATCGTGCCATTATTTTTTGCCACAACCGAGTGGTACACCGGTTCCCAAGCCGTTTGGACCCCACTTTTTGGCTCAAGATGGAAAGCCATCAAAAAATGAAGTGGTACGTTATCACGCAATAAGCAATACGGCGATGACGTACCACTGAACGTTCCGACTAATCGCTCAATAATTTAGTCGAATACGAAGTCCACATCCACGATGTGCAGCCGTTTCTTGAGTTCCTGTTCCAGCGAGCGCTTGCACTCCACTAGGTCAGCCACGTCAATCGTGTCGCTCACACCGCTCAGGTACACGTCCACCGTGTAGTTCATGCCGGTCTTGAAAATCAACGTCTGCTCGTATTCAGTGCCTTTAGGCAGATGACGCAGCGCGGCGGATTCCGCAAACGCGTTGGTCTCGTCATCATCATGCACACCGCCGACCAATTCGATGAATGCTTCCTTGAGCACGCTGAACGGCTCTTTGATAGTCAGCGCGACCAATGCCACGGTGATGAAGAAGTCGCCGGTGTAATGCAGGAAGTCCAACGGGCCTCCAGCGGGCAATATCATCAGGAACACCGCTACCGCACCGATGCCAAACGACATCGCACCATCCACCAGCGTGCTTTTGCATTCGGCAGTGAGCATGGTGCTGGCGTTGCGAATAACCCGGTTTTCACGACGGTAATACACGTACAGGCCGAAGCAGATCAGCACAGTGGCCACTTCATAGATCACCACCGGTCCGGTGACGATGCGTTCGCCGTCGCCGAGCACAAAGTAGTCGTAGGCCACCTGGCAGACGTCGATCAGCGAATACACCAGCAGGGACATGGTGAAGATGGCTTTGCAGATCGCATAGATCGGTTCCAGCGCAAACATGCCGTTGGGGAACCGTTCGGTGGTGCGCACGGTTCGGGTAGACAGATACACCGCGACCAGACCTGAAAGCACAGAGATGGCGGTAAAGGAGAAATCGAGGAACATGGCCTTGAGACCGGTCATGAAGAACACGGCCATACCGGCCGCAACCTGAATCGTATTGACGACGATGCCAACGATCAGGGCTTTGCGTTCGATGGTTTTATGTTGTGGCATAAGCGGGCCTTCCTTATTGCACGGCATGTCTGCGTTGGCCCGCTACTTCACTGGCTCACGGTTTTCTCCGACCCGTTGGCTCGATTCGCGAGGGCGCACGGCAGTCTGCGTATAGGGTGGTGTCCAAGGATTTTCAAAACAGCATAAGCATTCCAAAAAACACTGGATTTTTAGCCATTCCATAGTACCGGAGACCCCTCGATCAACACAGCGCAGTTGCGCCGCCAGCGAATGAACTCCCCCCACTCCCGCTCCCCCTCCTCTCTCTCCTCCCTCTCCCCCATGCACTTTTCGCACGAAAATTGCGTGTAAGCACCTCGCAAGACCCCGTTCCCGCACTTTTCGCACGAAAATTGCGTATGGACTGCGTATGGAGTGCGTATGGACGCCGCGAAAGGCCCGATAGCGTACTTTTCGCGCGAAAAGTACATGGTCAAGCGCAGCACGGCGCAATTTCCCGCGTGACGGCTAGACTGTTGCCCATTATGGCAGCATTTTCTTCTTTGACTGACAGACTCTCGAATGCGTTCAAGCATCTGAAGAGCAAAGGCAAGCTTTCCGAAGCGGATATCGACGGCACAATCCGCGAAATTCGCCGCGCACTGCTCGACGCCGATGTGGCACTCGAAGTGGTGCGCTCCTTCACCGGCAAGGTGCGCGAGCGTGCGCTGGGCACCGAGGTGTCCGAGGCGCTCAACCCCGCCCAGCAGGTGGTGAAGATCGTCCACGAAGAGTTGACCGACGTCCTCGGTCAGGGCGTGGATCGTCCGCTGAACTTCGCCAAGAATCCGCCGACGATCATCATGCTCGCCGGTCTGCAGGGTGCCGGTAAGACCACGCTGGCCGGCAAGCTCGGCTACTGGCTCAAGGACGCCGGTCACACGCCGCTGCTGGTGGCGGCCGATCTGCAGCGTCCGAACGCCGTGACACAGCTGCAGGTGGTCGGCGAACGCGCTGGCGTACCGGTATACGCGCCGGAAAAGGGCGTGCAGACCCAAGCCGAAGGCGGCGAAGCGGTTTCCGCTCCGGGACTCACCACCGGCGATCCGGTCAAGGTGGCTCGCGATTCCATCGCGCTGGCCAAGCAAAAGCTGTATGACACGGTGATCATCGATACCGCCGGACGCTTGGGCGTGGATGAAGAGCTGATGAAGCAGGCTCGCGACATTCGCGACGCCGTGCAGCCCAACGAGATTCTGTTCGTCATCGACGCGATGATCGGTCAGGATGCGGTCAAAACCGCCAAGGCTTTCGATGAGGGCGTGGACTTCACCGGCGTGGTGCTCTCCAAGCTCGATGGCGACGCCCGCGGCGGTGCGGCACTGTCCGTGGCATCCGTGACCGGCAAGCCGATCCTGTTCGCCTCCAACGGTGAGGGGCTGAAGGATTTCGAGGTCTTCCATCCGGACCGTATGGCTTCGCGTATCCTCGACATGGGCGACATCATGACCCTGATCGAGCAAGCGCAGAAGCAGTTCGACGAGGAGGAGGCTCGCAAGGCCGCCGCCAAGATCTCCGATGGATCGTTCGGATTGGACGATTTCCTGGATCAGCTGCAGCAGGTCAGGAAGCTCGGTTCGATGAAGTCGCTGCTCGGCATGATTCCGGGTATGGCCCAGCACCGCAAGGAGCTGGAACAGTTCGATGAGAAGGAAATCGACCGCACCGAGGCGATTATCCGCTCGATGACACCGGCCGAACGCCGTGATCCGTCGATTATCAACGGTTCGCGCCGCGCCCGCATCGCCTACGGTTCCGGCGTAACGGTTTCACAGGTCAACGCGCTGCTGCAGCGTTTTGAGCAGGCCGCGAAGATGATGAAGCGCATGTCCAACCGCGCCGGCATGGGCGGCGGCATCCCCGGCTTCGGTGGCCCCGGTTCGGGCAACAGCAAGCGGAAAGGCAAGAACAAGAAGAAGGGCGGCAAGTCCGGCAACCCGATGAAGCGCGAGGCCGAGGAGAAGGCATTGCGCGACAAGCTGGCCGGCAAGTCCTCGGGCTCCACCGGCGGTTCCGCATTCGCCAAGAAGCCGCAGAACCCGGCCCTGCCCGCCGGCCTTGAGCAGATGATGAATAACGCCGAGGGTAACGGCATGGAGATGCCCCCGAACCTTGGCGGCGGAATCGGTGGTCTGTTCGGCCGCTGATTCCAACTGCTTTCGGCTCCCCTCTTGAAGGAGGGGAGCCTATTTTTGTACTTCAGTAGCTCAGTACGCAAGTTCGATACTTACGTAAGTTCGGTACTTAAGGAGTGTATCCATGACTACGTTGTTCGCGGTAGTAGTCATCCTCGCATGGCTTTGGCTGGGATTGTCAGCGCTGCCGTCAGGGCTTGAAGCGCATATGCCAATGCCATATATGATTGCGCTCACGCCATTCCTGTGGATTCCGCTGGCCGTATTGGCCGGCGTGGCGGCTTGGCAGCACCATTGGGGATTCGTCTGCCTGTTGTTGGTCACGGCTCTGATGACCAGCTCCCAACGCATCAGCTACTGGGGAACCGGGCTTAAGACCGGCACTCGCCCAGCACGTGAAACCTCCCGTGAAACACCATCGGTCGACCGTGAAACCTCCCGTGAAACATCGTCTGAAACACTGCCGAACCAGTTTACGGTTATGACGCTGAACTGCCGCTATGGCCGTGCAAACGCCGATGCGATTGTGCAAGCGGTACGCGAACGTCGTATCGCGGTGCTGGCATTGCAGGAAGTCTCCGATGAGCTCATCGCGCGGCTGGACACGGCAGGCATCGCGCAACTGCTCCCCTATCGCCAGTCGGGCGAGTCCAAGCCCACGGACAACGGCGGCTACAATACGCTGTTCTCCCGGTATGAACCCGCTGCAGCCGTACCCAATGTGGTTACCATTCCGGCGGCCGACGTGCCGGCGATTACCTTGAAACTCGCGCCAACCGTCATCGCTGAGGTCGATGAGCCAACGGCTGTTTCCGCCAGCGTCCCCTCCTCAGTCAGCACCCCGTCCTCGACCGAAGCCCCCGCCGATTCTCCGGCACCGCGCCACAGCCGCACAGTCACGTTCTGCTCGGCACATCCGAAATCTCCGATGCGCGGATGCGCCGATTGGTCGGCCGGCATCGTCGGCCTCGGCGCTCTCGCCCGGGCATCATCGATCGGAGAGCACAACATAGCCGTCGTTATGGGCGATCTCAACTCCAGCACCGACCACCCCAGTTTCCGCACGTTGCTGAAGTCCGGCTTCAAAGACGCGAGTCTGACTCAAGCGTCCGGCCCGACCTTGACCTTCCCCCGATGGATCAAATGGCCACGCATCGAACTGGATCATGTGCTGTTCACGCCTGGCCTAGCCGTCAGCAACGTCACGTCATTCGAGATCAAAGACACCGACCATCTGGCCGTCGCCGCAACGCTCGCGCTCAAGGCACACTGAAGCCGCGTTAGGTCACACTGAAATCACACTAAAAAAATCACGCTAGGAATCTCACCAAAAACGTAACGAAACCCCGCAAAACATCACGCGTGTCAGGCCGATACGCGTCAGCCATGACGGGATCGCGTTCAATACGTGCCCGCGAGCCGGTGCACTGCGTGTTCAGCGCGCGTGTTCAACGTGTATTCGGTCCGGGGCTCGGCGCTATAATGGGCCAGTTATTCACGCGCGCGTGGCGCCCTCTACACCCCGTGCCGTGAGGACACGTGGGTTCCGGCGTGCCGTGCCCCACACAGCATACCGAGAAACCACAAACCTAGCATTTACAAGGAGAGCCATTTTGGCAACCAAGATTCGTCTGAAGCGACAGGGCAAGAAGTTCTACGCCTTCTACCGCGTGGTGGTCGTTGATTCCCGCAAGAAGCGCGACGGCAAGGTCATCGAGGAGATCGGTACCTACAACCCGAACACCCAGCCCTCGACCATCCAGATCAAGTCTGACCGCGCTCAGTACTGGCTCGGCGTCGGCGCTCAGCCGTCCGAGCCGGTCTTCAAGCTGCTGAACATCACCGGCGACTGGCAGAAGTTCAAGGGCCTCGAAGGTGCCGAAGGCACCCTGAAGACCGCTGAGGCTGGCCCGGATGCCGCTGCTCGCATTGAGGCTGTGGAGAACGAGGCTCAGAAGCTGAAGGCCGCCAAGTCCGAGGCTGAGGCCAAGGCTAAGGCTGAGGCTGAAGCCGCTGCCGCCGCTGAGGAGGCCCCGGCCGAGGATGCCGCTGCTGAAGAAGCTCCGGCTGAAGCCTGATTCGAGAAAGGCTGAGCAATGCTTGCACAGGCTGTGGAACACCTCATCAAGAACATCGTCGATTTTCCGGATGATGTTTCCGTCAAGTCTCACGAGAACGCGCGCGGCGAACTGCTTCGCGTACGCGTGAACCCGGAGGACATTGGCCGCGTGATCGGCCGTGGAGGCCGCACCGCCAATGCGATTCGTACTGTGATTCAGGCGCTGTCTGATCATAAGGTACGCGTCGATATCATGGACGTCCGTCGATAAGGGATAATTCGCAGCATGGCACAGCAAGACATGCACGACGACCCTCAGCAGCTTGAGTTGCTGAGGGTCGCTCGTATTGGTAAGGCACAAGGCTTGAAGGGCGAGGTCACCGTTCGCCTGTTTACCGACGATCCGGAGTGGCGTTTCGAGCCCGGCTCGGTGCTCTATGAGCAGGACGGCGAGACCGAATACATCGTCGAGAACTCCCGCACGTTCAAGGACCGTTGGATCATCAAGTTTGAAGGCACCGACGACCGTAACGCCGCGGAAGCGTTGAACGGCATCGAACTGTACGGTGAAGCCGACGATCCAGATGAGATGCTGGAGGCCGACGAATGGTATCCGAAAGATCTCATCGGGCTTGAGGCTCGTATGGCCGAGGATAATGGACTGGGACTTCCGTCCGGTCAGGTGGTCGGCAAGGTGGTCGATGTGGTTGACTCCCCCGCCCAGTCGTTGCTGAAGATTCGTTTGACCGAGCCGGTAGTGACTGGTCAGAATGCAAAGGGCGAGGATGTGGTCGAGAAAACCGCACTCGTACCGTTCGTGGAACAGCTGGTACCGGAGATTGATTTGGATGGGCAATACCTGGCGCTCGATCCGCCCGGTGGTTTGATTCCCGGATTGTAAAATATATCGTCGTTCATGAAGGAGCGTCGGAGGTGATTAAAGTCACGTCCGACGCTCTTTCATATCTCATCGGTTTATCTACGGTTCTCCGTCTTTTTTAGCTTTCGCCTTTGCGAATATGTACCGCTGCCACGTCGTCAGTGGTACATATTCAGGGGAACCCCTCACGGGAGGTGGTTCCTCGTTTAGGAGTGGCTCCCGGCAGGGGGATGGCCTCTCCTCACGCGAATATGTACCACTTACTGTGAGTCAGTGGTACATATTCAAAGGAACGGTTCCTCCCTCGCGAATATGTATCTCTCACTGTGAGTCAGTGGTACATATTCGCGAGGAGGGGGGGCGAAGTGGGGAGCCGACGCGAGGGGGAGTCAGCGACGAGACGACGGAATGACGAAACAACGAGACGACGAGACGATCAGCCGAGCTTGGCAAGCTCCTCGGGGCTGAGCTCAAGCTGATCAGCCTTCAGGGAATCAAGGATGGTCTCAGGGCGATGAGCACCCGGAATCACGAACATGTGATCGCCCTTGGCGAGCTCCCACGCCAATACCACCTGCTGGTAGCTCACGCCGTGAGCGGCGGCCACTTCGCGGAACGGGTCGAACTTGGACTCGTCATAGGGGTGACGGTAGCCGCCGAGCGGGCTCCAGCACACGAAGGCGAGGCCGAGTTTGGCGCAGTAATCAAGCGTATCCTGCGTCTCCAGATGAATCGGCGAATACTGGTTCTGCACGGCCACCAGCTTGTCGCCCAAAATCGAGCGGGCGATGTCGATCTGTTCAATCGAAGCGTTGGAGACACCGGCGACCTGAGCCACACCCTGATCCAGCAGCGCCTTGATGCCTTCGATCGACTCGTTGTACGGCACTTCCGGGTCGTGACGGTGCAGATACAGCAAGTCGATGGTGTCCACGCCGAGGGCCAGAGCAGACTGCTTGCCGTATTCGATTAAGTGTTCAGGCTTGCCATCGCGCGGCCAGAGCGGCTCGCCGTGCTCACCCCACGTACGGCGCAATCCCACCTTGGTGGCCACGGTCACTTCGTCTTTCGGCCCCTTCCAGCTGGCCAGGGCCTCACGCACCAGTTTTTCACCGGTCTGTTCCTCTTCGCCCGGCGTGTAGTAGGCCCATGCGGTATCGATATGGCGGCATCCGGCATCCAACGAAGCGTGAAGGGTTTCGATGCCGATATCATGACCGCGATTGTTCTCGATGGTCAGCGGCATTTCGCCGTGGCCGATGGCGGTGGTAGAGAACGGACCAAGATTGCGGAACAGTGCCATAATGGCTCCTTTGCTGTGTATGTACTTATGTTGTTGGCCGGGTTATCAACACTTCCACTGGCCACTATAAGCCGTTTCGCTGTTCCATCGCAGTCGAGCCGCACAATGTGTGGTGAATTGCGTCACGATCGTCCGTCACGATTACCCATCATCAACCCATCATCAACCCAGCTGCCGCACATTTAGCGTCCGCCGAACGAGCCGCCGCCAGAGCCGCCGGACGATCCACCAAAACCGCCGCCGGAGAAGCCGCCGCTGGAACCGTCCGACGAGCTGGGAGCGGCAGCACTGATAGTGGATGTGATGTCTGCGAAACCGGAGGAAAGCTGGGAGCCGAGATCGCTGAAGCTCAGGCTCGGCACATAGGAGGAACCGCCGAACATCGAGTTCGCGCCGAATTGGCCGGCGAGACCACCACCGACGTTCTGCGTACTGCCCTGCGCGCCATAACCATAGCGGGCATCGTCATTCCAGCTATGCGAACGATAGGACCAGTAGAGCGTGGAATCGGAAGCGTTGTCGTCGAGCCAGCGCGGGTCGGCGACCTGCGGATACGCCTTGGCCAGTTCGGCGGCCACGCGGTCGCTGATGCCAAATGCGGCGGCGTACACCATATACCAATCCCACATGGCCAAATCAGCGGTACCGCGATCGGTGAAACTGGAGAAATCCTGCATGTAATGCTTGAGCCCCAAGCATTTGCCGGCGATTTCCTGGCCTTGTTCGGTCAGCTCGTGCGTCGCGCCGGCCAGAGCACAAAACAGGCCGACAAGGATTAGCGGTAGCCCAAGAATAATGCCGACTGCCGCATATCCAATATCCGTGTTGCCAATCATGGACCCATAGCCGATCACGGCGGCAAACGCACCGGCGGTAATCGACTGCCATCTACGCGAGCGCGAGGCGTTCAGTCGTGCATATTCAATGTCGCAAGCGCCTGTGAACTTGCCGAGCTCCACATAACCGTCTTCCCAATCCTTGCAGGCCTGTTTCATCTGACCGAAGTCGAATACCGGGGATCCCACACGCTCGGATATCACAATCAAAAGGTTCAGCAGCGCGTTCTCGGATTCGCTTAAGCCCAACTGCTCGGCGTTCGGCACACCATCGATGGCTGACGGCAGAATCACGATGGTGCTCGTGAATCGTGCGGCCCGGCGTCTGCCGGAATCCCCATCGATCATATGGCTCAGGCTCACCGGCGTGGCTTTGCTCATATCGATGCCGCGATACATATCTGCCGGCCCCGGATAGATGGCGACGGCCTTCTTGACGGCAAGCGACAGCATGGTTGCCGTAAGCTCACGGTTCATTGGCCGCGAATGCTTCGGCGACTCCACTACATCGATGAGTCGTGCGGCCGAAGCCGGACTGATGCCAGGCTGGTCACGCCAATATTCGATAGGGCCGCGGTATTTTGTATTTTTATTGCTGGTGATGACGGCCGCGATTCCCCACGCACAGAAGATAAGGCCGAACAACACAATCGCAATCCATATGCCCAGCCGGATGCGGGCCATCGTGCGCTGCTTATCGCGCCACTGCTGCTCCTGCTGGTATTCGCTGTGTTTCAGTGTGTCCAGATGGTCACCGGACTGATAACGGGCCGCATTGATACCGGTGTCTTTCGGACCAGCTTTGAACGCGGCAACCACGTCCAGATAGTCGCCGGAACGCACGTTGTAGGCTTTGAATTTCAGGCTGCCGTCGGCGGCACGACTGGTTTCGGACGTGCGTTCGGTGTGCAGCCACGCCCACGACGTGTCTGCGGTGATGCTGTCGGGGAAGTGTACGGTGCCGCTGACCGTGCCGATCGGCACCGCATTGGACTTGCCAAGCGGCTCCCATTGGAAGCTGGCGATGTCATCCCACTGGGCGGCCACATTGTGCATGGTGAACGACACGTCGAATTTCATGGAGTCGGCCGAGACGGTTGCCGGGATATTCCAACCGATTTCCACGGTTTTGCTGGCGGCGTCGGTGCCGTATGCGGTAACATCCAAGGCATCCGTGCCGGGCGTGTAGGGGCGAGCGGCGTTCGTACCGCCGGTCACATCCGCGATATACCAATGGTCGGCGTAATCGGAATCCCATATGGCGTCACTTGCCACAGCGTCCGGCAGTTTCGGTTCGCTTTGCTGCTGGTACGTGACGCCTTCGGTCACGTTGCGCACGGTAATGTCACTGATATCGGTGAGATTGCCGGTACGCAACGTGTACTGCTGATACAACTGCTTCCATGGCTTGGTGTCGCCGTTATCGTCGTCGCGTTTCAGCAGCTTCATGTCGATATGCTGCGTGACCTTGAGGTCGCCTCCGCGGGTGATGGTGGCGTCATAGTCAAGCGTGCGATAGCTCAGGTCCTCGCCGGTGACAGCCACGGTAATCATACCCATCGCATACATCGTGAATACGCCGCCAACGAGCAATGTGATAGCCATACTGAAGATAGTGGCTCGAATCAGTCTCTTTCTCATTGCTGTTTCCCCTCCCCCGGATTCCCCAGTGCAGCCGGCACCCAGACCTCTGCGAGGGTCTGATGCTTAGAATTTGACCTGCGGGGCTTGGCGATCGGCCACATCCGCCTCGAAGTACTGCGCCTGTTCAAAGTGGAACAGGCCGGCGATGATGTTGGTCGGCACGGTTTCGATGGCGGTGTTGAGCTTCAACACCACATCGTTGTAGAACTGACGCGCGTATGCGATCTTGTTCTCCAGTTCCTTGAGCTGGGCCTGCAGGTCCATAAAGTTCTGATTGGCCTGCAGCTGTGGGTAAGCCTCAGCGGTTGCCTGCAGGTTGAACAACGCTCGGGACAGCTGATTTTCCGCGGTGATACGTTGCGCTTGGGTGGCGTTGGGATTCTGCGCGGCCGCCACCACGCCGGCACGGGCTTGGGTCACTTGTGTCAGCACGTTCGACTCATGTCCTGCATATCCTTTGACGGTCTCCACCAGATTCGGAATCAGGTCGGCACGTTGCTTCAGCTGCACATCGATTTGCGCCCAGCCGTTCTTCACCCGGTTCCTTAACGCGACCAAACCGTTGTACGCACTGATCGCCCAACCGATCAGGCCCACGATCACGATCACAACGATGATTCCGATAATGACCCCAACGCTCATAACTGCCCCTTTGCCCACACGGCGTCCATTCCACACCTATTCTTTCATGCGCGAGCGCAAAAAGCGAGGAGGCCGAAGTGAACGTTGCGTGACGGCGCGCGATGTTCAGCAGTCCAGCGAACGTTCAGGAAGACTCCAGTCAAGTGCAACGTAGTTTGTCAGCGGCTATCAGCCCAGCACCAGCGGGCAATCAATTTCAGCCTCGATAGTTAGGGACAGAGGTCCCGCCTAGGCATGCCCAGAACGGAACCTGCACAACAACAAAAGCTCTGCCGAGTCGGATTCGCGCTTCCCTGGCTTTGTCTGAAGCAGCCAGCACCGCTTCAGGGCTCCTTACGGAACCCGGAAAGCATCCGACACAGACCCACCCAAGGACTCACTATGTTTGTGTTGAACAACGCCTGGAAAACCGTGATACGGAACAAAGGCCGCAATATATTGATCGTGCTGATCGTAGCGATTATCGCCGCGGCAGCCACCATCGGACTCGCTATTCGCAACGCCGCCGGCACTGCGCGCGAAACCGGTCTCGCGAACACGTCCGTGACCGCCACCATCAGTGTGGATCGCAGCAAACTGATGGAGCAGGCGCGTGAAGCCTCGTCATCCTCCAGTTCGTCCGACTCCTCCTCTTCATCCACCGATGCCGCACCGGACTTCGATTCGATGCGCAGTGCGCTGGACGACAGCAACCTTACGCTGGCCGACTACCAGAAGTATGAGAAGGCCTCCAGTGTTCCGGTCAGCTCGTATTACTCCGAAAGCACCGGCGTCTCCGGCACCGATTCGTTCCAGCCGGTGGAGACCAGCACGGCAAATGCCGCGAACTCATCCGACTCCAGCTCCTCGTCATCGGATTCTTCGTCCGAGTCGTCCGGCTCCGGCTCTGGCTCCGGCCAGCAAGGTCCGGGCGACGGCCAAGGCCAAGGCGGCCAGGGTGGTGGCCCCGGCAATATGATGACCTCCGGCGACTTCACCCTGACCGGTTTCTCCTCGGACACCGCCATCGCCAACGCATCCAACGGCACATTCACCATGTCGAGCGGCGAAGTGTTCGGATACGGCGAGGACGACAACGGCAAGGTCATCATCTCCAAGACCCTGGCAGACTTCAACAACCTGTCCGTCGGCGACACCATCACCGTGACCAATCCGAGCGACACCTCGCTCACCTACACGCTGACCATCTGCGGCATCTACGAGAACACCACGTCCAGCAACACGAACGCGATGGGTCCGATGGGCGGCACTTCGCAGGACGCCGACAACGCGATCTACACGTCTGTCTCCACGCTGAAATCGCTCGGTCTGGACTCCGACACCACCGCCAACGACGATAACGACGACACCACCACCCAGCTCAACTACACGTATGTGCTTTCCAGCGCCGACGACTACGAGACTTTCGCCTCCGACGTGAAGGCGGCCGGTCTGGACGATACGTACACCGTGCAGTCCGCCGATGTGGAACAGTACGAGTCCAGCCTCGTGCCGCTCGACAATCTGGCGAAGTTCGCACTGACCCTGCTGATCGTGGTGCTCGTGGTGGGTGCCGTGGTGCTGGTGGTGCTAAACCTGTTCAATATCCGCGAGCGCAAGTATGAGGTCGGCGTACTGACGGCCATCGGCGTGAAGAAGACCAAGGTGGCGGCACAGTTCGTCATCGAACTGCTGATTGTGACGATGTGCGGCATCGCTCTTGGCGTGGCCGGCGGCGCGGTGGCTTCCGTACCGGTGTCCAACCAGCTGCTTGCCTCGCAGGTGTCCGCACAGGAATCCGAGGCGTCCAGCCAGCAGCAGCAGTTCGGTCGTGCGGCCGATATGGGCGGCGGACCGGGCGGTGAGCAGCAGTCCGACTCCAGCTCTTCGGATTCGTCCAGCTCGTCTTCCTCTGATTCCTCCTCCACAGACTCCAACTCCAACTCCGACTCCAATGCAGGCAATACTGCCCAGCCTTCACAACAAGGCGGACCGGGCGGCATGAGGCAAGCCGTCGATTACGTCAGTGAAATCAACGCCACCGTGAATCTCGCAGTGGTCGGCCAGCTGATTCTTATCGGACTCGGCCTGACACTGATCTCCGCACTGGTCGGCATCGTGTTCGTAATGCGTTACGAACCGCTGCAGATCCTCGCCGATCGCTCGTAATACATCCGCTCTCTTTGTCACGGTGTAGATATCGCCACACCGATTAAGGATTTTTATTATGGATACTGCCGTTACAGCCACTGCAAACACTGCAAGCACCGCAAACACCACTACTGCCGCCAAGCCGGCGTTGGAATTGGAGCACGTCTCCTACTCGTACACCAAGGGCGGCAAGCGCGTGCTTATCGACAAGAACTATGTGTTCCGCACCGGACGTGTCATCTCCATCACTGGACCTTCCGGAGCCGGCAAAACCACGCTGCTTTCGCTGCTTTCCGGACTGACCACTCCGACCAAGGGTCGGGTGCTGCACAACGGCGAAGATTTGGCCAAAGCCGACCGCTACCGCTTCCGCAGTCATGACATCGGCGTGATCTTCCAGAGCTTCAATCTCTTGCCGGCGCTGACCGTGGCGGAGAACATCATCCTGTCCATGGACGCCTCCGGCAAAACCTTTGATCAGCCGAAGAAGGAAATCGCCGCCGAGCTTATCGAGAAGGTGCGCCTGCAGCCGGAGTATTTGAACGAGCGTATTCTGCACCTGTCCGGCGGCGAGCAGCAGCGTGTGGCGATTGCGCGCGCGTTGAGCTACGACCCGCAGATCATCTTGGCCGACGAGCCCACCGGCAATCTCGATCTGGCCACGCAGGACGACATCATGGCGATTTTCAAGGATTTGGCGCATAACGAAGGCAAATGCGTGATTATCGTGACGCATAGCCCGGAAGTCGCCGCCCAGTCCGACGAAGTCTTCCAGCTCGCCCCGCTTCGCGAGCGGTGAGCGGACAGCTTCCCCGCCCCGAGCGCAATTCGCCATTATGACGCCGCACAATGCCTCGATTTTTTGCATTGTTGTGATTTGTGTACGCACTTTACGCAACAATGCAAAAAATAGTGACGTTGTGCGGCGAACTATTTGGTGAGAATCGTTGGAAATCCAGCATTCTTGTGCGAGCTCACTGCGAATACACCTGAAAACGACGCGCACAAAACCAACAAGGACCCCGTTTCTCTCCGTTGTGCGCAGTATTTCATCACCGACGCCGAAATACTAAAAAAGGACAGACCCGCAATAGGGCCTGTCCTTTTTTAGTACATGCAGTTATTTCCAGCGGATGCCGTAATCACTGCGAAGGTCTTTCCGAAGACCTCAGTCCTCGAATGCCGAACCGTCAAGCGGGGAACCCAGTGGGTTCCCCGTAGGTGAGGGGAGCGGCCATGCCGCGACGGATCCGTGAGAGGATCTCAGTCCTCGAACGGATCGAAGTCGCGACGGACGCGACGGCGCGGGCGCTCGGAACGCTCTTCGCGATCGGCGCGGTAATCGTCATAGTTGTCATCGGTGGCGTAGCGCGGGTTGCGGTCGGAACCACGGCCGCGACCACGAGAGCCCGAACGACGGTCATCGCGGTCGAAATCGCGATCGCCACGGTCGGAGGAGCGGCGGCGACGCGGACGATCCTCGTCGTCACGATCGTCGAAGTCGTCGTGATCCACCGGACGGCGGCGACGCGGACGATCCTCATCACGATCGAAGTCGCGATCGTCACGATCAGCGGAACGACGGCGACGCGGACGATCCTCGTAATCATCCTCGAAGTCGTCGTGATCCACCGGACGACGGCGACGCGGACGATCCTCATCACGATCGAAGTCGCGATCGTCACGATCAGCGGAACGACGGCCACGGCCGCCGCCACGGCGATCGTCACGGGAGCCGCGGCCGCCACGGCGATCATCGCGGTCGCCGCGCTCAGCACGAGCACCGCCGCGAGCGCCGGCGTTGTTCTCCTGATCTTCGAAGCCCGGGATGGCCAAGGAGATCTTGCCACGGTCGTCCACACCCTGCACGACTACCTCAACGGTGTCGCCTTCCTTGAGCACGTCCTCCACGGAGTCGATGCGCTCACCGTTGGCGAGGTTGCGGATCTGGGAGATGTGCAGCAGACCGTCGGTGCCCGGGGTGAGGTTCACAAAGGCACCGAAGGAGGTGGTCTTCACAACCTTACCGTTGTAGGTTTCGCCGGCTTCCGGCACATGCGGGTTGGCGATGGAGTCGATGATGGCCTTGGCCTTCTCAGCGGCCTCGCCGCCCTCGGAGGAGATGAAGACGGTACCGTCATCCTCAATGGCGATTTCAGCACCGGTGTCTTCCTGAATCTGGTTGATCATCTTGCCCTTCGGGCCGATGACCTCGCCGATCTTCTCAACCGGAACGGTGGTGGTGATGATGCGCGGAGCGAACTCGCTCATCTCGGCCGGACCATCGATGCACTCGTTGATGACCTCAAGGATGGTGGTGCGGGCTTCGTGGGCCTGCTGCAGGGCGGCGGCCAGAATGTCAGCCGGAATACCGTCCAGCTTGGTGTCAAGCTGCAGGGCGGTGATGAACTCGGAGGTGCCAGCCACCTTGAAGTCCATATCGCCGAAAGCATCCTCGGCGCCCAGAATATCGGTCAGGGTCTTGTAGATGTGCTTGCCATCAACATCACCGGAGACCAAGCCCATGGCGATGCCGGCAACCGGTGCCTTCAGCGGCACGCCGGCGGCGAGCAGGGACAGGGTGGAGGCGCACACGGAGCCCATGGACGTGGAACCATTGGAACCAATGGCCTCGGAGACCTGACGGATGGCATACGGGAACTCTTCGCGGCTCGGCAGCACCGGCACGAGAGCCTTCTCGGCGAGGGCACCGTGGCCGATTTCACGACGCTTCGGAGAGCCGACGCGGCCGGTCTCACCGGTGGAGTACGGCGGCATCTCGTAGTTGTGCATATAGCGCTTGGACTGCGGACCGGACAGCGCGTCGATCTGCTGCTCCATCTTGAGCATGTTCAGAGTGGTGACGCCCAGAATCTGGGTTTCACCGCGCTGGAACAGAGCGGAGCCATGCACGCGAGGCACGATGTCCACTTCAGCGGAAAGGGTGCGGATGTCGCGCAGACCACGGCCGTCGATGCGGTAGTCCTCGGTCAGGATGCGGCGACGCACGATCTGGCGCTGCAGCTCCTTGAAGGCGTTGCCGAGTTCCTTCTCCTTCTCGGCATCATCCATGTCTTCGAACTCGTTGGCGAGCACTTCGCGCACGTGTTCCTTGATCTCGTGGATGCGATCCTGACGCGGCAGCTTCTCGGCGATGGAGAGCGCCTCATTGAGGTCAGCGTGAGCGATCTCGTCGATGCGAGCGTACAGTTCGTCGGTGTACTCCGGGAAGAGCTGGAATTCCTTGGTTTCCTTGGCCGCCTTCTCCTTGAGCTCGTTCTGAGCTTCGCAGATCACCTTGATGAACGGCTTGGCGGCCTCAAGACCCTGAGCCACAACGGTCTCGTCCGGCTTGGTCTGTCCCTCATCATAGATCAGGTGCCAAGCGTTCTTGCCGGCACCGGCCTCGATCATAGCGATGGCCACATCGCCGTTATCGATCACGCGGCCGGCGACCACGATCTCGAATACAGCGCGTTCACGCTCGCTCCAGCGCGGGAAAGCGACCCACTGGCCGTCGATCAGGGCCAGACGCACGCCGGACACCGGGCCGGAGAACGGCAGACCGGAGATCATGGTGGAAGCGGAGGCAGCGTTCAGTGCGATGACGTCGTAAGCGTCATCCGGGTTCACGGCGAGCACGGTCTCGACAACCTGAACCTCGTTGCGCAGGGTGTGCGGGAACAGCGGACGCAGCGGACGGTCAATGATACGGCAGGCGAGAATTGCCTCGGAGCTCGGACGGCCTTCGCGACGGAAGAACGAGCCCGGAATCTTGCCGGCGGCATACATCTTCTCTTCCACATCGACGGTCAGCGGGAAGAAGTCGTAGTTCTCCTTCGGGCTGGAGCCGGCGGTGGTGGTGGACAGAATCATCGAATCGTCGTCCAGATAGGCGGCCACAGCACCATCGGCCTGCTGTGCGAGACGGCCGGTCTCGAAGCGCAGCGTGCGCTTGCCGAACGAGCCATTGTCGATTACGGCCTCAACGGCCTTGATTTCGGGACCCTCCATGGGGTTCCTCCTTTTTTTACTTATCTAATTATTCCTACATGCAAATGCGGTTTCGTGCCGCATGTCCTCTTCAGCGGACGTCACATACCTTGTGTCGGCTGGCCCCTTGGCCACCGCTTCCTCGTGTCAACCCATTCATTCGGGTTCTCTCTTCGGCCTTACCTCATGAACTCCAGCGCCAGACTCGATCGTTACATGACCGTTTACTGTCTTGTTACTGTCTTGCGGCGCCTGTTTTGCGGCCTATCCTCTAACCCTCTTGCTGTTGTTGCCGTTGGTTGGCATATGTAAAACGCCCGAGTACCATCCTAGGCACTCGGGCGGAAGTCTTCAATTATCGACGCAGACCCAGACGCTCAATGAGGGAGCGGTAACGGTTGATGTCAACGCGCTTGAGGTAGTCAAGCAGACGACGACGATCACCGATCATGAGCTGCATACCACGACGGGAGTGGTGGTCGTGCTTGTGCTGCTTCAGGTGCTCGGTCAGGTCGGCGATGCGCTTGGACAGCAGAGCAACCTGAACCTCGGGGGAACCGGTGTCACCTTCGTGCGTTGCGTACTCGTTGATAATCTGGGTCTTCTCTTCAGCCGTCAGTGCCACGGCATCCTCCTTAATATGGTCGTTGCGCGGTGTTCCGTGCGGGCTCGCTCGAAACGCTCTCTATCCGCGGGCGAAATCACGCCAAGTGGAAACTATAGGTCAGGGGGCGGACCGTCTGCCGCGTCACAGCACGGTCAGCACACCGCCGAACAGTACGACGAACAGTGCGAGCGCCTCGATCGCAAAGTACAGAATGAAACTCGCCCAGCTTTTGGTCAGCACGTTCAGTGGCGACGTTTTTTTGATGACGACCAATAGCCCCACGAAAATCACCGCATATACGGCGATGCCGATCGCCGCCGCCATAATGCCGATGTTAGCGGCGTTCGCCAGATTGGCCTGGTCGCCGTACACCACATACGTGGAATACCAGAAGTTCAGATTGAGCATGCTCAGGCCGGCTATGAATTGCTCGCCGGCAAGGCCGATAACGAATACGATCAGCCACGGCCATGAAGGAGAAACGACTACAGCCATCGCAAGCCCCACATAGGCGATCACCACGGCGGTCCAGCCGATCAACGCAATGCCTTGGGCGGACACCCCACCAAGAGCACCCAGCACGGCATAGGTATCGTTCACGGCTAGCGAGCGACCGAACCAGTACGGCGCAATCATGGCCGTCAACGCCGCCAGAATCACCACGATCCAGCGGACCGGATGGGAGCGTCGCCGTTCGATTTCCGCCAACGAAAGGTCGGTTTCAGGAATCGAGGGGGTAGGATGCTTGGACACTTCCACCGTTTCGACTTTGCCGCCCACCACTTCGATGGCCTCGTTGGGCTCCGTGGGCTCTTCGGTTAACGTGGGTCTGATGAGCTGAGCAAGTTCGGATTCGGCGTCAGAGGCAAGCGGATCGGATTCGGCATCGCGCCTGTCGGGCTGCGCGTCGGCCTGCGTCTTGATCTGTGCGTCAGTCTGCGAGTCGGTCTGCGCGTGAGGCTGTGCGTGAGACTGTGCGACTGCATTGAAGTGCACGGTTGCGTCGACGTCCGCCATGATCCTCCGTCCTGTCGTCCAGCCCTGTGCTGTTGATGGTGTACTCGCGCTGTTGGCAGCGCGAGCAGCGCGGGCGCACCATGCGCGGGCACACCATATGTTTCATGTCCGCAACCATGGTACTCGCAACCCCGCTCGCAACAGCATTTTCCCCTGCGTCATGGTCCGATGCCACACGCCGAGGCACGAGGCACGACAGACGAAGTTGCTTGCGTCGGATTCCTATGTATAATGTCTCAAGTCGCCAAAAGCGACGACCTAGCGCGGATGTAGCTCAATGGTAGAGCCTCAGTCTTCCAAACTGATTACGCGGGTTCGATTCCCGTCATCCGCTCCAGTCGAAAACCGTTGGAATTCCAACGGTTTTTTGTTTTGCGGCCAGCGCCGACAGCGAAATGCCACACTTATGTCACAACTCCAGCGGCAGGACAGGGACCACGGAAACGGCAGGCACTGTTTTTCATGCAGTTTTCAGGTGGTTTGTATGTTGCAATGAGCTTGGGGTTGTTATATAGGACTTACGGCCACGAGGTCGCAATAACTGAATTCCTTTCTTCTTCTCTCTCCTTTCTCCGGCCCGGTTCTTCGGAACCGGGCTTTTCTTTTGTTTTCCGTCTTATAGGGTTACAGGGAACAGAGTTGTGGGAGCTGGGTGTGGTGTTTATGTTCCGGGTCCGGGCCTGCGGGAACGTCGCCGGCATGCCAACGGCCGACTGGTTCCGGCGGCTTTGGCCTCGCGGAAGACGCTCCGCGGGAGAAGGACCCGGCGGCGCGTGCGCACGAACCGCGTTGCCTTTCCGGAACCGTGGTTTGTGCGCGCCGTCGCAGGCCACTGTCGGGATCGGCCATGCGGGGAAGGGCGGAATTCCGGCGATCGCGATCCCGCATGCCGGCGCACAAAGCGTTTTTGAAGGCTTTTGCCTGATTCGTGCGAACACAAAATACGGCATGCGGGCCAATGGTCCCGAAGTGCGCGCCCGCGGCACCCGGACAGCCGGACAGCCCGGTTATCCACATTCAAGTTATCCACATAAGCTCGAACCACATGCACCGGTTCAGGTGGCGGCTCATTGCGGCACCCGCTACCGTGACATCATGAGCACAACATCATCCAATAGAACCAACGCCAATACCTTCGGTCGGCCTTTCCCCACACCCCCGCCCGGCGTCTTCGGCGACGAGCCTCCGGATACGCTCGGCACACAGCATGCCAACACATGCGCCAGTCCATATTCGTCAAACCGCAACGATTTCGCCGCCAATTCGATGTATGGCAGTCTGTCGCAACGCAAACGCGACATCATCCAGCATTGTACGGAAGTCGCGCAACGGGCCGGCAAACCACTGCTGTTCGGTATGACCACATCATTGATGCTGCAAGCCGTACCGCTGCCGTCGAACTGCGCCATGGACCCCGACAGGCTGCACACGGTCTCAAGCAGCAAACGCCAGCGCATGCATAGTCTGAGAGGCCTCGTACAACCTCATGTCTGGACCTTGCTCAAGACCGCGCGCAACGTGCGAATCAACCAGTACGTGTACGCGCTCGATCTGTTCCATACCTGGGCGCAGATGGCTACGCATCTTCCTTTGCGGGAACTCGTCATCCTCGGGGAGTCCATCATCGCCGCCTTGGATCTTCGGACGAACGATTCGGCAACGGACTTCGGCGGCCACATACGATCCTTTATCGCGCTGAGCAAGAGCCCCCTGTCATTTCACGGCAAAAAGAAATGCCAGACTGCCACGGGACTCATGATTCCCGGAGCGAGGTCGCCCAAAGAATCGGAGTCCCATCTCCTGCTTCGCAGCCACGGCATCCCGCACCCAATATTGAATTATCATGTGCCGGATTCCTCGTTCAAGACGGGCGCCCCGATGACGTTGGACATGGCATGGCCGGATTTCCTCGTGGCGGTCGAATACGACGGGGATCAGCATCGCACGGACAGGGAACAGTGGAGACGCGACCAGGAGAAACGCAACCGCCTACGCGCCCGCGGCTGGGAAATCATCCTGGCCACGGCCGGCAATCTGGGCCACGACGAGTCCAGGGCCGAATTCGCGTTCCTTGTTGCCCGCACACTGGAGCGAGGGGGCGCGCATGTCGATTTTCGCGTGACCGCAATGACCATGGAAGAGCTCGCACGGTATGAGAGCTCAATCGCGGCAAGGAGAGCTCGTAATCACGCCCTATGAGCGGCGGAGAGTCGGGCGTAAGCGGAGGTTTGGAGCAGCTCGGGCGGCTGGGCACTGCGGGCGCGCACTTCGGGACCATTGGCCCGCATGCCGTATTTTGTGTTCGCACGAATCAAGCAAAAAGCCTTCAAAAACGCTTTGTGCGCCGGCATGCGGGATCACGATCGCCGGAATTCCGCCCTTCCCCGCACGGCCGATCCCGACAGTGGCCTGCGACGGCGCGCACAAACCGCGGTTCCGGAAAGGCAACGCGAATCGTGCGCATGCGCCAGAGGGGGCGAAACGCATGCCGTCCGTCTCCCGGCGGCTACGGGAGACGGGCCAATGTTCCGGGACCATGCCGCCGGCCTTCCCTTCTCGCGGGACGTCTTCCGCGAGGCCGGGACCCGCAGACGCCGGCCGCCCCGCGACGCGCATGCTCTCCCGCGGGCCCGCACCCGGAAGAGGCATAAACACCACGCTCAGCCCCCACAACTCCAAGGGCCGGATGAGAGGGAAATCTCACCCGGCCCTTGCTGTTCAGTAATCGACTCTTGACTGCTATCGATCAGCCTAGGCGATCACAGCTGCACAAAACGTGCCTCATACGGTTCCAGATCGGCATCGAGCGGAGCGTCGAGGATACCTTCGCTGGCGTTCAGGTGCGCGTGCTGGTCATGCTCGGAGAAGTTGAACAGACCAATCAGCGTCTCGCCTTCGACCTTGCGGACCACGGCGAGCACCGCGTCGTTGAACGTATCCCATGTAGACACCCAAGCGTCCGGGGCGAAGCACGGATTATGACGCTCTTCGCGCACCTCGGCCATGCCCTTGAACAGCCGATTCTGCAGCGTGCCAGCCTTCTTGCGCAGCGCCGCCTTGTCCCAATCGAACCTGGAACGATGCAGGTTGCGGCTGTCTTCCACGCGGTCCGGATCCTCCTTGTAATCCCAACCGTTGAGCTGGCCGATCTCATCGCCGCAGTTGAGCATCGGGAAGCCCCGCAGGAAGCCCACGGCCTGGTGCATCAGCAGATCACGCTTGACGGAAGTTTCATACAGCGGCTTGTCGTGCGTGATGATGGCCTTCTCCACGCCGCACAGGGAGGCGGTGGTACCGCAGCTGCGGGCGTCGCGAGTGGCTTCGTCGTAGTTGTACAGCTCGCCCATCGACCAGCTGCCGGGCACCGCACCCTCGTAGAAGTGGTACAGGAATTCCTTGTGCTTGAGCGGATCGATGTTGAGGTAACGCTCCACATCCTCATCCAGACCCCAGCCGATATCATCATGGCAACGCAGGTAGTTGACGAACCAGCAGTTGTCCGGCAGGGCGTTGAGCTTGTCGATCTGGGCCTTGAGCAGACGCACGTCGCGGCTGGCCAACGCGCTCCACAGGTTCACCATGATGGATACGTTGTACAGCATGTGGCACTCGGGGGCTTCCGGAGTGCCGAAGTAGGCGGCGAGCTCCTTGGGGGCCATAACCACTTCGCCCTTGAGCACGACGGCCGGGCAGACGCATTCCAGCACGATGCGCAGCATACGCACGATGGTGTGAACTTCAGGCAGGTTGCGGCAATTGGTGCCGAGCTGCTTCCAGATGTAGGGCACGGCGTCGATGCGGAAGACCTCCACACCGAGGTTGGCCAGATGCATCACAGAGGAGAGCATGGCCACCAGCACCTTGGGATTGCGGTAGTTGAGATCCCACTGGAACGGGTAGAACTGGGTCATCACCCACTTGCCCATCTGTTCGTTCCAGCTGAAGTTGCCGGGCGCGGTGTTCGGGAAGACCTGCGGCACGTGCGCGTCGTACTCGTCCGGCACGGTGCGGTCATCGTAGCAGAAGTAGTAATCCTGATACTCCGGGTCGCCGGCCTGTGCGGCCTTGGCCCAGCGATGGGTGGAGGCGGTGTGGTTCATCACGAAGTCGATGCACAGGCTGATGCCGGCGCGACGCAGCTTCTTCGCCAGCTCGGCAAGATCCTCGTTGGTGCCGAGCTTGGGATCAACGGTATCGAAATCCTCAACCGCGTAGCCGCCGTCATTGTTCGGGTGCGGCATGGTCAGCAACGGCATGAGGTGCAGGTACGTCAGCTTCTGCTCTTTCAGGTACGGGATCTTGTCGGCAAGCTTCTTGAGATCGCCGGCGAACAGGTCGGTGTACATGGTCATGCCGAACATGTCGCCACGCTTGTACCACTCAGGATCGGCTTCGCGGGTTTTGTCGAGACGCTTCAGATCAGCAGGACGGTCTGCGTAGGCTGCGGCCATCGCTTCGATGAGCGCGTCAAACTGATCATGATCGCTGTACAGGCTGCTGAACAGGCGCTCCAGCTCATCCTTGCGGGATGCAAGGCGTGCGGTGAACACCTTGCTGGGTGCGCTTTTGCGTGGGGTCTTCGATGCGGTTTTCGCCGCGGACTTACGCGACGACTTCGCGCGCGACGCCACGGTAGTGTTCGACTGTTGATCCTGTACCGACTGGTTACCTTGAGCCATCGGAAACTCCTTCGTCCCTATTATTGCCCGCGTCAACCGTTTGACGTGTGATCACTAGGATATCAAACCGGTTCGATACCGGCAAGCGCGCCACGCCGAAAACCCGCGAAAGCCCACACTTTCCAAGGCATCAGACCGCATACGCACACCGACGCCATGCAAACGCCACGGCACTATGGACCTAGCGACCAATTACCACCATTGCCGAAGCGATAGGACCATCATGACTCAAGGAAACATGGATGGAAGGACGCGAGCCAGCATATGGACCATCAGACGACAGGCCGCCGCCATAGAACGCACGCGCAGCCCCTGCAGCGAGCATCACATGAGGAACGCCACGCGAATCATCCAGAATCTCCACCTCACGCCACGGGAAATCATCGAGCGTAAACGGATACGGCCCCTCCCCCAGCGACTCGCACCATGCCTTGAGGAAGGCCTCTTTGCCGGCCCATTTAGCCGCCAGGTGCACCGCTTCGCCATCGTTTTTCACGCGTGCGCGCTCCAGCGCCTGCCGCACCTCACGCACGGAGAAGAGATTGCGCATGCGCGAAGCGGGCTCCGCCAGCTGTTCAGCGAAGGCCGCAACGTCCACCACATCATGTCCCAAACCCACTATGCCCATAACAATCAATCCTATGGTCTTGCCCAGCGAGCGCATAGCATTGTGCCGCAATCATCTTTGACGGCATTCATCGCAACGTCTGCCGCGACGTGTCCGTCGCAACGACCACCATCAGCACGTCAAAACGGAGCGACAAGCCCACCAAGCGGAAGTCAAGACAGACGTCAACGCAAGTCAAATTGTTGACTCACCTAAGGAATCTACGAAAACAGCGGATTTCCAACCGACACACCGATACATAAATCGATTGACGTCAACTTTTTGACTTTTTAACCTTGTTAACACAACGAGCCAATGAAGGACAGCTTCATCATCGCGAAGCCGCAACCAACGAAGCAACCAGGAGCAAGCAAGGAGGCAAAACCATGGTCACCATGAAACAAATTGCCACCCGCGCCGGAGTCTCCGTATCTTCCGTTTCACTCGTACTCAACAATCGCGACGCCGGACGCATCAGCCCGGACGTCGCCAGCCGCATCCGTTCGATCGCCACGGATATGGGATATCTGACCAATCGTTTCGCCAGCGGCCTACGCACCAGCAGCAGCCACACCATCGGCCTCTTGAGCGACGAAGTAGCCACCACTCCGTTCGCCGGGCGCATGATCGAAGGTGCGCAGGACGCCGCCCGAGCACTCGGCTACCTGCTCGTCATGGCCAACATCAAGAACGGCGCGAAAGAATCCGACCGCGAGATTCTCTCCCTGCGCCAGTTCGGGGTGGACGGCTTCATTTACGCACGCATGTTCAATCAAAAGACCACGCTGCCCGACTCACTGCAGGATTGCAAGGTGGTGCTCGCCGACTCCACGGATGCCTCCGGATCGGCACCCAGCATCGTGCCGGACGAACACAGCATCGGCTACACGGCCACCAACCATCTCATCGAAGCCGGCTGCCGGCGCATCGCTTACGTGGGCACCATACACAATATGGTCGCCCAGCCCGGGCGCCTGTCCGGATATGTGGATGCCCTGGCCGATCGCGGCATTCCCTATGACCCGGAACTCATGATCAACGTGGACACCGGAAGCGACGCCGCAGCTCGCATGCCGGCGTTCTTCGACCGTCATCCGGACGTAGATGGATTCTTCTGCTTCAACGACACCCGCGCCTGGGCCATCTACTCCGAAGCGGCCCGTCGCGGATTGACGCCCGGCAAAGATATCGCGGTGGTCGGCGTGGACAATCACCAGGTCATCGCCGAAGCGCTGGACCCGGCACTGTCCACCGTGGAACTGCCTCATTATGAAATGGGCTATTGGGCGGTCGGCAAACTGGTTTCGATGATCGAAGGCAAAGAGCCGACGCCATTCCCGAAAACCGGATACCCGGTCGACAAGGTCCAGCCGCCGCCGTTGAGCGAACATTCGCCGCAAATCGAGTGCCAACTGCGCATCAAACAATCTTGGGTGCGGCCGAAACGGCAGTAGTCCAGCCGGAGGCAAACGGCGCCACAGCATGGGCCAACGGCGAAGGCGCCGACGAATCCATCCGTCAACACCTCGCCTAGAGCATTCGAGTTCACATTTTTTACCGCCGATGCCGCAGAGCGTTGCGCGCAACCCAGCATCGAACCGGTTCGAGACATTACTGAGTAAGACAAACAGGAGAAACAGAAGGAGGAGCACCATGCCCCACACCATCAGAAATACAGCGTTCAAGGCTTTGGCAGCGTCACTCGCCATCGCCAGCCTTGTCACTGTAGGAGGCTGCGGCGAAGCAGCCCGCGCCGCGGCCAAGGCCAACGCCAACGAAATCACCATCTGGACGCATACGGCCGGCAGCGAAGCCGAGCTCGCAGGCGTGCAGCAGATCATCGACGACTACAACGCCAGCCCGGACAAGAAGGCCACCATCAAACTGCAGTCCTTCCCACAGAGCTCGTACAACGATTCGGTGATCTCCGCATCCTCCGCCAACAACCTGCCCTGCCTGGTGGACGTGGACCAGCCGAACACCCCGTACTGGGCCTGGGCCAACATCCTCGACCCGCTCACCGACGAGGCGTTGCTCAAGCGCACCAAGGACCTCATCCCCTCCGCCACCGGCAAGTGGAACGACAAGGTGTATACCGTAGGCTACTTCGATGCCACCGTGGCCCTGTTCGCCCGCAAATCCGTACTCAAGAAGCTCGGCATCCGCATCGCCACGGTGGACAAGCCGTGGACCAAGGACGAGATGGACGACGCACTGGCCAAGCTCAAGGCCACCGGCGAATGGAACTACCCGTTCGAGATCGGCACCGCCGACAACAAGAGCGAATGGTATGCCTACGCCTACGCACCAATCCTGCAGTCCTTCGGCGGCGACCTCGTCAACCGCAAGGATTACCAGAGCGCGGACGACGTGCTCAACGGCAAGGAGGGCAAGGCGTTCGCCAACTGGATGCGCGATCTCGTGGCCAAGGGCTACATCTCCTCCAAGGGCGGCTCCGACACGGCCCTCGACTTCGTGAACAACAAGTCCGGCCTGCTCTACGGCGGCATCTGGTCGATGAGCACCTTCCAGAAGTACGCCAAGGATTACGACGACATCGTCGTGATGCCGATGACCGACTTCGGCCACGGCTCCGTCACCGGAGGCGGTTCCTGGACGGTCGGCATGACCACCACCTGCCCGAACAAGGCGGCCGCGCAGGACTACATCCGCTTCTCGCTGCAGGACAAGTACATCGCCAACATGGCGAGCGCCGGCATGAACATCCCGACCACCAAGGCCGCTCAGCAGATGGTCAAGCCGTTCGCCAAGGGCGGCGATATGCAGATCTTCACCGAGATCTCCGAGAAATACGTCAAGATGCGTCCTGAGACCCCGGCCTACAACTTCATCTCCACTGAGTTCCGCAAGACCATCGGCGACATCATGAACGGCGCCGACGTCAATACGTGGCTCGACAAAGCAGTCAATCATATCGACGGCAACATTCAGGGTGCCGACGGTTACCGGAAGAACTGATCGAAAGCGACTTCAAAGGGAATCATCATGACTAGTACCACCAAAACCCCTGTGGCGACCAACAAGCGTACCGCCGAACAGCGTCACGAGAACGCCGTCGGCTGGGGCATGCTACTGCCTGCATCCCTGCTTCTGCTGCTGTTCATCGGCATCCCGGTGCTGCTGGCGTTCGGTCTGGCGTTCACCAACGCCCGCACCATCAGCCCGAATCCGACCCGATTCATCGGTTTCGAGAACTTCACCCGACTGTTCTCCGATCCCACGTTCTGGTTCGCACTGCGCAACGTTGCGGTGTTCGCCGTGGTCGTAGTGCCGGTTCAGGCCGGACTCGGCCTGCTGCTGGCCGTGCTCATCAACAAGCAGGTACGCTCCTCCGTGTTCTTCCGTACGGTCTACTTCCTGCCCGTGGTGACCTCCATGGTGGTGGTCTCCCTGCTGTGGATGTTCATCTACCAGAACGACGGCATGCTCAATCAGGTGATGTCCAAGCTCACCTTCGGCCACTGGCAGGCCGTGGACTGGCTCAACGACCCACGCACCGCGATGGGCGCCATCATCGTGATGTCCATCTGGCAAGCGGTCGGCCAGCATATGCTCATCTGGCTGTCCGGTCTACAGACCATCCCAGGCGAACTGTACGAGGCCGCCGAGCTGGACGGCTGCAGCGCTTGGGAACAGTTCAAGAACGTGACCTGGCCGGGCCTGCGCTCCACGCGCAACATGATTCTGATCACCATCACCATCGCGGCCATGAGCCTGTTCACCCAGATCAACGTGATGACTCAGGGCGGCCCGCGCGACGCCACCACCACCGTGGTATTCGAGGCCGTGCGCTCCGGCTTCCAGCAGCAGGAGATGGGCTACGCCTCCGCGATCACGCTCGTGTTCTTCTGCATCATCATGGTCATCACCGCCATCCAGCGCTACCTGACCCGCGAGAAGTAATCGAAAAGACTTGAGATTAAGGATTCAACGATGAGCAACGCAACTACTTCGATGGCCGCTCACGACAAGCTCGCGGCCAAGGCCGCCAAAAAGGTCGCCTATAAGCACAACCGCCTGTCCGTAGGCGGATGGATCGTCCGCATCCTGTTCGCCTGCCTGTTCGCTTTCCCGCTGATCTTCATGGTGGTCAGCTCCTTCAAGCCGGACGATGAGATCATGGCCGATCTCGGCTCCTTCAAGGCGTTCCTGCCGGTGGGGCACATTTCGCTCGACAACTACGCGCAGGTGTTCACCCGCGTGCCCGCCGCCACCTTCCTGATGAACTCGGTGATCATCACCGTGGTTACCGTGGTGCTCGGCGTGATTGTCAACTCGATGGCGGCCTTCGCTCTGCAGCGTCTTGAGGTGCGTGGCAAGAAGGTCATCTTCACCTTCATTCTGGCCACACTGATGGTGCCGTTCGAAACCTACGCCATCCCGCTGCTGTGGTGGGTCAACCAGCTGCCGCGCCCGGTGGTGGACCAGTTCGGCCTGTACTTCACCCGCGGATGGATCGATACTCTGCCCGTGCAGATCGTGCCGTTCATCGCCAACGCCTTCTCCGTCTACCTGTACATGCAGTACTTCGAGACGATTCCGAAGGACCTCGATGAGGCCGCCCGCGTGGATGGTGCCGGATGGTTCCGCATCTACTCGCGTATCATCATGCCGCTGTCCGGACCTGCCACCGCCACCGTGGTGATCCTGAGCTTCCTGCCCATGTGGAACCAGTACGTCTGGCCGCTGATGGTGGTGCAGTCCGAGAATCTGCGCCCGGTGATGATCGGCGTGCAGTATTTCCAGCAAATGACCACCTCGTGGGGTCAGATCATGGCCTACAGCTCGCTGATCACCGTCCCGATCATCATCGTCTTCGTCCTCTTCCAAAAGCAATTCGTCAGCTCCATCGCCTCGACGGGCGTAAAGGGCTGAAATCACACCACATACTTCGACTGCAGTCGGGGCTAACCGGACCGCTGCGCCTGCCTCGATTGCAGTCAACCACATACTTGCCGGATGGGTTTTCCCCTTTTCTCCCATCCGGCATTATTCGTATCGCACGAAATAGTTGCACGCGTCAACGCATACGTCAAAGGAGACCACAATGACCATCATCAACGCCGATAACTACACTGCATGCGAAGCGTTCGCATCATATGCCGGCGACGGCGAAACCCCCGGCATCATTCGTCTCACACCAGTCAGCGGCAGTGCGCAGCCGGTGGAGGCGAGCCTTACCGCAGCCGATCGTCGCGCGAAATTGACGCTACCCATCACCTCCGGCGAACAGTACGAGCTGCATTGCGAAGGACTGGAGCTGGGATTCGCGTACCTGACCGGCGGCGAGAATCTGATCGACCGCGGCATCCGCATCATCACTTCGGATACTCGAGCCACCGCGCATCGACCGCGCGCACATTTCGAGCCGGCACAGCACTGGATGAACGACCCGAACGGCCTCTGCCGTTTCCAAGGCCGCTACCACATGTTCTACCAGTACAACCCCTACGGCTGGGAGTGGGACAGCATGCATTGGGGCCATGCGGTCAGCCATGACCTGATACATTGGGTCGATCTGCCGATCGCGCTGCTGCCGCAACCGGATCTATCGCGCGACGGGTCGCTGGCCGGCGGCGCGTTCTCCGGCTCCGCGGTCACCGTGGACGAATCCGGCCGCATCGTGCCAGGCGATCAGGCGAGTGCCATCCGCATCTTCCTGACCCGTCACTGGGAGCATCGAGGAGATCCGAGCTCGGTCATCGAAGAACAGACCACGGCCGTCAGCACCGACGGACTGACGTTCGGCACTGAAACCACCGTGATTCGTCGTCCGGGCGATGATTTCGGACTGGACTTCCGCGATCCGAAAGCCGACGACACATTGCTGACTGACGCGCCGGACGGCGAGACGAACAGCAACACCACAGCAGCCGGCGTTCCGACCATCGTGGTCGCCACGAACCTGCCGGCCGAACAGGCACCTGCCGCTGGCGAAATCGGCTCGGCGCCGCGTCCATCCGGCACCTATTGGTATGGCGAAAGCACGACTGCAGCGGCCAGCGAGCAGACCCCCGACCTCTCTCGCATTCCGACGCTCGCCCTGTTCCGCGCCACCGACTCCAATCTGGACAACGCCACATGGGAATACGCCGGCCCGTTGCTGTTCGAAACCGGCCTTCCCGAGGCGTACACCTACGAATGCCCGGACACGTTCAGCGTAGACGGTTCGGCCGTGGCCATCGGTTCGGTGATGAAACTGCACGATACGACCGGTCGATTCCAGCCGATTCGCTGGTACACCGGCTCAGTCGTGGAGCCGGCCTGCTCTCCACGATTCGATGTGGAGCAGGCCGGTTGGTGCGATTTCGGATCGTGTTATTACGCAGTACAGTCCTTCCGTGATCGGCACACGGCGGCGGACGGCAGCCAGTCCGATCGTCGCATCGCCATCGGCTGGCTGTGCGACTGGTTCGGCGTACGTATCGAACGTAACGACTACGCCAACGGCGTGATGAGTCTGCCGCGCGAACTGCATGTGGTGGACGGACGACTGCACTCTCGCCCGATTCAGGAGGTTTACGATCTGCTGATCGGCGGCGAGCTCACTCCGGACGCGACTGACGGCACTGACAGCGGGCGCGAACTGCGCGTGAACGTTCCGAATCATGCGTACTACGCGAATATCATCCCTGAAGCGAATCAGTCGTTTACCATGACGCTGGTTTCCGGCCTACGCAAGCAGAGCGACGGCACTATGACGCAGGCTTCGCTGAAGCTGGCAAGCGATGGCAAGGCGGTACACCTGACCACCACCGGACTGCCGACCGACGGTTGTGATTACGTCTCCGTCACCGAACAGGTGAACCGCGTGGAGGTGTTCTACGACCATGGCGTCGCCGAAGTGTTCGTCAATAACGGTGAGGATGTGGGTGCTGTGCTGTTCGACTGCAGCACCGTCAACGATCCGGACTTTGTGACTGCGCCGACAGTGACCGGACTGCACGGCGCTGGCACTGGCACTGGCACCGTGACGTTCCGCGAACTACGCTCCACGCGCTGACCATAACCGGCAGCTCGGGTTTTCTTCATGGCTTTTCACTCGCGATGCGTCACTACATGCACCTACATGCACATACACATGCACATACACATGCACATGCACATGCACAGTGGGCGTGACGCATTGCGGGTGGAGTGCCTCTGCTTGGCCGGCAGCCCCTCGTAGACGAGACAGATGTTCCGCGAGGGCAGAAATCAGCCCCTTGTAACGCGGATAGCCTTGGCAGCTGGACAAAAACACACGTTGCCGAGCCTATTCATTCATCCATGACGCTCCTCACATCGGCACATCGGCACATCGGCACATCGGCGAATCGGCACATCGGCGAATCGGCGAATCGACGCATCGGCAAAACATCACAAAGCTGCCCTAATGCAGGGGGCGCTGGTTTCGTCATGGTAGACGACTCCGTCGAGGATAACCGTCAGGCCACGCCCGTGACCATAACGGTCACCGATCTGGTCATAGTAAATGTCTATGGTCGTGTCGCCTACCGGCAATCCCAACAATCTCCAATACGGCATCGCATGTTCCACAGCGAGCGGTTCAACGATGAGCATCGAAGACGTCGACTCATCCTCCACTCTTACGCCGGCCAGACCGGAAATGATCAAATCGCAGAAAGCGGAATGGTTGTAGTCCTTGCCGCGCTCATAGCCACCTTTGTCTTCGCGCCAACCCCATGCTTCCAACTGATCGCGAGAAATCCAGACTCCGGTATCGGCATCAAGATCCTCGTCAATCCAATCGACGATGTCCCCCTCGGCGGTCTGCCGAGTATGGATTGCCGCGTATCGGCGCAATTCACGCATAAAATCGTCAGCGGACACTCCCCCGCGACCAGAACGGACTTCGGCAATCATGGAGTTAAGCGTCTGGGTGGTGGCATACGGCCAACACGGTCCATTCCACTGACATTCGTGGGCGGAGTCGCGATTCATGTACCGAGGGTGGCATATTTCGGCAGTACGAATACCTGCCGCACCAGCGAAGTGCTCTGGATCCGCAAGGAATCGCCACGCATCCTCGTTGCGCGCGTCGGCCACATTGAACGCCCATGGGATATAGCCAATCTCTTCACGCACGTTGCGTATGGGATCAACATCGGCGAACTCGATAGCATCCAACACACCATCTTTGTCGTCCAGCGGCAGCACCTTAAAGAACCGACCTTCGTCATCCCAAAGCTCACTTTGCATCAGACGAATGAGCTCGCTGGCCCTCGCCCGATATTCTTCAACCAGATCATCACGCCCAGCCCAGCCGGCAATGCGTGCAATAGCTCGCGCGTTGCCTACCATGTAACTATTAAGCGTGGGACGCAGGCCGGAACCGGAGATGGAATCTTCCATGGCATCACGGTCGTCGTATGACCAGAACAAGCCGTAGCGCGTCATGTTGCGCTCCTCCACCGTGTGGTAGAAACGCACGAACTCGTCCAACAAACCAATGGCAAAATCACGGTCATCGCGGATTTCGGCGTATCTTGCGACGGCATCAATTATCCACGAAGAATATGAGAGTTCATCGCCAGATCCTTTGAACCAAAAGTTCACATAACTGCGTATAAGCTCCTTGCCATCACGCAACCAACGAGCCTCGGCAATATGATGGCCGCTGGCGCAATTGATGGAGTTATAAGGACCTGCCCAATACACATTCGGCAGAAATTCCGAGATGATGCGACCTTCAGGCGTGGACGTGATGTGCTTGCGAAACACCCACCAGCGGAAGTAGTACACGCGCTCCAGAAGTCGATCGGCGCACTCGAAGAACGGCACCTCGCGCTTCATCCAGTCAGCGGCCATCTTATTGGCGATATCCTGCGGATACAGTTCCTCATCATGGGAATTGAACTCATTGACATACCCATCAATCACGCTGCCGGTATCACGCGTCGGCCCAGGCGCAGTGAACTCCTCAATCGGTTGGTACACCTCAGTCATGACGTCATTGTCCTTTCAAAACAGCCTGCCTTGACTCAGCCCTTAACCGCTCCGGCCACCAGACCAGAAACAATCCAACGCTGGCAGAACATGAAGAACACGACCACCGGCGCAAGCGCTATGCAGGTAATAGCCATGAACAGCGGCCAGTTCGTAGAGAAAGCGTTGACCGCGTTGTACACCTGAAGCACCACCGTGCGTTTTTCGGCGGAGGAGACGAACACGCTTGGGCGCAGGAAGTCATTCCACACGGCCAAGGTCTGGAACACAATCACCGTGGCAAGAATCGGTCTAATGAGCGGAAGCACAATCTGCCAATAGATGCGGAATGGACTTGCGCCGTCCACACGAGCGGCTTCGAACAACTCCGTAGGCAATTTGCGCATGTATCCGACAATCAGGTAGTAGCAGAATGCCGAATCGGCTAGGTACAGCACAATCAGGCCCGGAAGAGAGTCGACGATACCCAACGTGCCCTCCATTTTGTACAAGGGCAGCAACGTGGATTGCACAGGAATACAGAACGCGAGGGTCAACACGGCCCCCATGCCGACTGTAAGCCAGTTCTTTTTCAGCACCATGGCATAGGCGGCGAGTGAGCCGACAGCCACCTGCAGAATCACGCCGAAAACAGTAACAATCAGCGTATTCAGGAAGGCAGTCCAAATCGAGCCGTCCGCTACGGCCTGGGCGTAGTTGGCGAATGTCCATTCAGTCGGGAGCGCGAATGGATGCTTGGTCATGTCCACACTGGTTTTGAACGAGCTGACAATAACGTAATACAGCGGCAAAGCGCACAGAATCGCCAAGCCCAGCGTCACGATAGTGCGCACAATCTTGCGAGGCACGGTATTGGCACGTGACTCAATCATTCGAATCTCCTTTGAATCGCAGAAGCAACAATCTGCTGAATAGTGACCAGCAGCAAGCAAACGATGGTGAACAACACGGCGAGAGCGGATCCCACACCGTACTGTGATTGGCCGGTACCACGCAGCAGAATGGCTTGGGTGATGGTCATTGTGGCATTGCGCGGACCGCCGGCGGTCAAGGTGAATGGCAGGTCATAGACCTTAAGGTTGCCGGTCATGATGAGGAACGTGGACACCACGATGGCGGGAACCAACTGAGGCAAGGTGATATGGATGAACTGTTGACGGGAATTGGCGCCATCGATTAAGGACTGTTCGTACAGGTCGGCGGGAATCGCCTGCATATAGGCGAGATAAAGCGTGGCATGCCAGCCGACGCCCATCCAAACACCCACGAAAATCACGCAGAACTGGGCCCAATGATCATCCGACGTCCATGGGATCGGCGGAATGGTAAACAAATCGAGAATCTGGTTGAAGATGCCGGATTTCATTGGAGAGAAAATCTGCCTCCAAATCAGACCCAGAATGGCTTGCGCCGGGATGCCGAGGAAGAAGAACAGCGAACGGGCAAGGGAACGGCCGTAGAACTGTTTATTCAATGTCACAGCAAGAGGCAAGGCCAACACAGTAATCAGCAGCGTGGTCGATACCGCAAATAGCAGGGTGAAGCCAAGGCTGTGGAGCAACTCCGGCTCGGAGAAAATGGTGACGTAGTTCTTCAGTCCGACCATATTGAAGTCGGTCGAGAAGCCGTTGTAGTCGGTCAACGAATAGTAGACGGATGAGAGCAGCGGAACCAAGGTCAGTACGGCGAATACGACCATAATCGGCAGCAGGAAGAAGAACGTGGCTCGGTCTTCAGGGCTAAGTGGCCTCCTGCGGACTTTAGCAATGGCGGAAGTTGCAGAAGCGTTCATGAGTAACGGCTTTCTTTATTCATGAGTGGGAATGATTACAGAAAATGCAGGTACGGACGCCCGAGCTGAAGGGATTCAAACGCAGGAGTAGAGAACGGTTTGTCATTGCAGCAAATCGGACGCCCGCATTTCAAACTGCACGGATACGATCAGCTATTGGACACTGCTCCACTTGGCATCCAGGTTTTTGGCAGCGTCCGTTGGCGTAGTCGTGCCGCCTTGGATGCCTTGCTGTTGTGCGATGACTTCAGCGCTCATGGCCGTGGATCCCTTTTCGAACGAAACCCAATGGAACTTGCCTTTGAAGAAATAGTCATCGTACAGAGGCTTAAGCTGTTCATCAATATCAGAGGTGTAGTTGCTCGAAACGGAAGCGGAGCCGTATGCAGTAGTGAACAGTTCGAGGCCTTCCTCGGAGTTCATGAAGGTGAGGAACTTTTCAGCGGCATCCTTGTGCTTGGTCTTGGCGCTGATAGCGAAAGCAGGATCGGCACCACCATCAACGTATGGTTCAGAACCTGGATACGCAGGGAATGGAGAGAATCCGTAATTCACGCCTGCAGCCTTGATATCAGCCACGTCCCATCCGCCGGTGCGATACATAGCAGCCTCACCATTAATGAATGACTGCTTGACCTGATCGGCGTTCAGGCCAGTGGCCTCCTGCGGCAAGGCACCGGACTTGATGAAACCATCATTCCAAGCCTCGAATGCTTTGGTCCACTGGTCAGCAAACGTGCTCTTTCCGGCGTAGATTTCCTTGTCGCCATCGGTTCCGGTAGAGGCGTAGTAGCTACCCAACAGGCCAATCAGCGACCCTGACATTTCCTGCCCGTTTTCCAAGAATGGCGTAATGCCTTTGTCCTTGAGCTTCTTGGCCAGTGCGGCAAAATCATCAAGATTATCCGGCACAGAATCGTAGCCGACTTCCTTCAGCAAATCTTTGTTATACACAACGCCAGCAAGCCAACCGGAAATCGGCATGCCGTAAATCTTGCCATCCTTGGTGTAGTCAGTCAGATAGGTTTCATCAATACCTTTGAGATAGCCAGCACCAGTGATATCTGCGACCGCACCGTTATTCATAAGGTCAGCGCGATTGTTGCCATTGAGGTTGAAGACATCAGGCGCCTGATTACCAGCGATGCGGGTTTGCAACGTGGAATTGTATTCGGAATCACCTTGTCCATAGGAAATCTGGACTTTGATATCCGGATTGGCCTTTTCGAAGGCCGCAACCACCGGATCCATGGTTGCCTTGTTGTAGTAGGAATACACGGTTAAGGAATTGCCTGAATCCGCAGAGCTGGACCCACATGCGGCCATGGGCACGATCAGGGCAACTGCACCAAGCGCAGCCACAATCGCTTTGTTCATTCTCGACTGCATCGTCTTTTCTCCTTGCTTGTTGTATGCACGCTCTTCTATGAGCGATGACTTCATCGTAGCACCGTTTTACAAGAACGTTTAACCTTTAGTTTTGTTTGATGAATTACGTGTTTGCAAGTGGCTTTATTTCAACCTTTTCCGCTCTTTTAGCAACGTTCGATATCGGCGCGTCGAAACGTTCTTGTAGATATATTTTCTTAAACGATATTTTTTGAAGCAACGCCTTTGAGAAGCGAAAGGTGTAACGTTTATATGGTCCATTTACCACGAACCAACGCAGGAGGACACAGCATGGCTACATTGCGCGATGTCGCCAAAGAAGCAGGCGTGTCAGTCGCCACCGCTTCCGTTGTGTTGCGAGGAGAGCCTGGATTTAAACCGGCAACCCGTGAAAAAATCCTTCGGGCAGCCGAAAAAATGCATTACACGGCGAATATGACCGCACGCTTTTTAAAGCAAGGCTCCAGCGGTTTCATCGCTTTCGTAGTTCCAGATCTCGCAAATCCTTATTATTCCGATCTGGCTTGGGCAATTTCTCAACAGGCCGCCCAACAGGGCTACCAGACCATCGTGGTTCAGACTAACGCTTCTTCCGAATCGGAGCGAGATTCGTTGAAGCGTATCAGTACGCCAATGTGCGACGGGCTCATCATCAATCTGCACAACGTACCCGAAGATGAACTGAAATCTTTGATTAGCGGCCATCCGGCTGTCTTGTTCGAAGACTATGCGGAACATCCTCAATATGACAATGTCGCTCTACCTTTAGAGGCTTCATTCAAGGCAGCTTTTACTTATCTCAAACAACGAGGCTATGAGCATACCGCCATCGTCGGAGGACGAAAATTCGCAAAAGATGAATTCAGTCAGGCAGGGCGCAACACCGGATTCCAACTTGCGCTGCAGGCTATGACCAACGCCGGCCTAGGATCGGAAGCCGACACCATCCCCTGCGATTGGACCGCAGAAGGCGGAGTCCATGCCGCAACCACAATTGTGCAGGCTGATCTAGGATATGACTCATTCTTCTGCATGAATGATCTCATAGCGTTCGGGCTCATCAACGGGTTGCAGGATATGGGCGTTCGCGTGCCGGAAGACAAAGCGGTATTTGGATTCGATGGCATAAGTCCGGCATCGTATTGCTCACCGAGGCTCAGCACCATTGCCGTGGATTTTGACGGAATGGCTCGTACGGCCGTCTCCATGTTGGTGGAACGCATCAAAAAAACCAGTGATATACCCCCGCGCCGCGAAATCGCCGGTTTTTCTCTTGTACGTGGCGTTTCAGCATAAAGCAGACGAAGAATTGCCGCATCTGCTCTACAAGGGGCTGATTTCCGCTTTGCGGAACGTCTATCTCGTTTACAGGGGGCGGCCGACCAATTCAACCTTACGGAGAAGAGGCACTCGGCCGCCGTTATTTTGTCGTTTTGCGGTGCCTCTACCTGGCCAACAGCCCCTTGTAACTGAGATAGATGTTCCGCAAAGCGGAAATCAGCCCCTTCTAACGCAGAAAGCCCCTTCTCGCGAACCAGCTCAGTTCACTTGCGGAGGGGCTTTCGGCACCTTTTTGCGAATTTGTCTCTCTGACGCGAACTCAGAGAGACAAATTCGCAAAAGGGAGGCCGTTCGGATCCGAATAAACGGCTTAGGCGGTCAGGCTTCGTAGAAGCCGGATTCGCCAAGGCGAGCGTCGGGATTCAGCAGCATGGCCTTTTCGACCTCGTGGTGGTCGTAGCCGCGGTGGTCCTCACGGAAACGACGGTTTTCGATCGGCTCGTAGAGCGCGGCACGGCCCATCATGCCTTCTTCAAAGTGACGCTGACCGGCGGCCAAACGCGCATTGGCACGTTCGCGCCATGCTGCCAGCGCAGCTTCGCCGTCCGCATGAGCCACGGCCGCCTCGAAGGCACCGGGGTGAACCAGTGCCACGAATCCACTCACATGGCCGAAGCCGAGCGACGTGGCGAGGCCTGCCTTGACCGGACGCCCTGCGGTCTCGCGACCGAACTCGTCCTCGCCGCCGCCGATGCGCAGAGGCTTACGCAGCCAGACCATATGGTCGTCGCGCTTGAGCTTCGGATCGACGCAGTCGAGTGCCGCGTTGGCCGGAATCACGCCGGATTTGAACAGCTGAGTCAGACCGTTGACCTGGAAGATGCAGGCACCGCCCTTGGCATGGCCGGTGAGCGTCTTCTGGGAGATCACGAACAGCGGGTTGCCGTCCGTGCGGCCGATGGCGTGGGCCAGCGTGTTGTGCAGCTCGGATTCGTTCGGATCGTTGGCGTTCGTGGAGGTGTCATGCTTGGACACCACGGCGATGTCATCCGCGGAAACACCCAGCGCGGCCAGATCGCGCACCAGCTTGGACCGGCGTCCGCCAAGGCCCGCAGCCAGAGCGCCGAGTCCCGGAGCCGGAATCGAGGTGTGCGCACCATCCGCGTACGAGTGGATGAATCCGACCACGGCCGCGACCGGCAGACCGAGCTTCAAGGCGATATCGCCACGGGTCACGAGAATCGTGCCGCCGCCCTGGGATTCCAGGAAGCCACCGCGGCGACGGTCGTTGGCACGGCTGAAGAAGCGCGCGTCAATACCCTTGCCGTACATCTCTTCGGAGTTGGCGGTGGCATTCATGTTGCCGAAGCCGATCACCGACTCCACGCCAATATCGTCGATTGCACCGGTGACTACGAAGTCGGCCTTGCCGAGCGCAATCTTGTCGACGCCCTCTTCCAGCGAAACCGCAGCGGTGGCGCAGGCGGAAACCGGCTGAATCATGTTGCCGTAGCCGCCGATGTAGGACTGCATCACATGGGCCGCGACCACGTTCGGCAGGGCCTCCTGCAGAATGTCGGTCGGAATCTCGTGGTTGAGGAAGCGGTCGAGATAGAGCTTGCGCATGGAGCGCATGCCGCCGAAACCGGTGCCTTGGGTCGAGGCCACCAGCGAGGGGTGGATGGACTCAAGGATTTCGGCCGGGGTGAAGCCGGCGCTCAGGTAGGCGTCCACAGTGGTGACGATGTTCCACAGCGCGATTTCGTCCACATCGCCCACCATCGAGGCCGGAATGCCCCAGCGGGTCGGGTCGAAACCGGTCGGGAACTGGCCGCCGACCGTACGGGTCATCGTGGCGCGACGCGGTACGCGAATCATAGATCCGGCGTGACGGGTCACGTTCCATTCGCCGGATTCGGCATCCGGAGCGATGGTGGTGTGCTTGACGTCCAGCTTGACGTATTCACGGGCAACGTCCTCGCTCGGCACGGAGAAGGTGACGTCGTGGTCCAGGAAGACCTCGGCTTCTTCTTCGTCGGCGCCGTCCTTATAGTCGCCGCCCATGCCGGTTTCGAATGGACGGATGCCGGAGCGAGCCACGACCTCGTCGTGGTACCGTTCGGCGATGTCCTCTTCAGGAACCAGGTTGCCGTCCACGTCGTACCAGCCAGGCTTCGGGCTGTCCTGCCAATTCAGCAGGCCCATATTCCACGCCAGTTCGAGCACGGCACCGGCGCTCAGATCGACGGTGCCATCCGAATGGATGCCGAGTTCGGCTTGGGTACGCGTACGGCCGGAACCCCACGGGCCAAGTTCGCCGACGGAAACGATGACGATTTCGTCTTCCGGCTTGGCGGTGACGTTCTGCCAATCGGCAAGGTCCACCGGAGCCTGCTTGGCGACGACCGGAGTGGGCAGGGCCTTGAGGGTGGCGGCATCGTTCTTACCGTCTCGCGATTGCCGCTGCTCGGCGTCGGCTGCGGACAGTTCGTCGGACTGCTTGTTCGATGCCATCGCCTCCGCACGCAACGCCTTGATATCGATGGGTTCGGAGCCGAGGCCGCCGGTCAGGTCCACGCCGAGCGGAGCCTGAGCCGCTTGGGCACGCGATTCGGCGGTGCACAGGTCAAGCAACCTGGCGGCGATCTGCGCAGTGGAATAGGTGTGGATGCCGTGGCGCTCCACAACGTCCACCAACGGGTCGTTGCCGCCCATCAGACCGGTGCCACGCACCCAGCCGATCTTCGGGTGAGCGAAGGTCACGCGGCTGGACCATGCGTCGCGTTCGGCACGGGCACGGTTCACCACGGCATCGAAGGCTGACTTGACTTCGCCATACGCACCGTCACCACCGAAGACACCACGGTTCGGGGAACCGGGCAGCACCACGTGAAGCTTGTGCTGCACGTTGGTATCGGCACCGATCTTGGACAGGCCCGCGATCGCGCGTTCCACGCCCCAGAGCATGAGTCGGGCCTGTGATTCGAACAGGTCACCGGCATCGGCCAACGTACCGTGCACCGGAGGAGCCGCGAACGGGAAGAGCAACGTCGGCTCGTAGGCGGGCTTGAGCACGGTGGTCGTAGCGCCGGAGGTCTTCTTCTGCTCGTGGCCCACCCAGTCAACCAGCGCATCCACATCACGGTAGCTGGAAAGGTTGGCCGGAACCAGCCACAGCTTTGCGTTGCCGGTGGCATGCTCGCGGTAGGCCTGTGCGCCCCAAGCCTTGATGGACGGCTTGAAGCTGTGCGAGGTGGCCACCACGGTAGCACCGCCGGCGAGCAAGCCTTCGACCACCTGAGCGGCGATCGAGTTCGGGCTCACGCCGGTCACAATGGCGATATCGTTCGCGAAGCGAGAGGCTTGGACGTCGGAAGCGGCCGGTTCGAGCGCTTCGGAAACCACCTTCTGGAAGGCGGCCTTGAGCTCTTCGGAATCCGCATGACCGGCGAACCAGGTCGCTTCGTCGGCAATGGTCTTGCCAAGGCCGATGAAGCTGCCGGCAAGCGCGGAGGCATCGTGGTCGTAGTAGGCACGCGCCAGATCCTCACGAGCGGAGGCCCAACGGTCATCGAAGAGAATAGCCTTGTTGGCGTCGAAGCGCGGCTCGACCTGCTTCGGCCAGTCGGAGCCGAGCTCGGCTTCGACGGCGGCCACCACGGCAGCGTTCTCATCGTCGGCCTCTTCAGGAGCCGGAGCGGCAACGCCGAGTTCGTTCAGGACGAACCGTGCGGTGGCGGCGAGCACACCGTCGGCACCGGTGACCTTCTCGGCGAAGGCATCCAACGCTGCGGAATCCACTACGGCACCGCCGGCCGCGCCACCGGCGGACGGCAGGGCGACCGAAACGCCCTTGAGCTGGGCGACGACCTGCACCGCGGCGTCGATGAGCTTGTCCGCTTCAGCCTTGGACTGCACAGCGGCAGTCGGCAGCTTGGCCAGATCGCCGCCACGGGAGCTGGAGCCCTCTCGGGTGTCGAGCAGCAGCGCGGCGAGCACACTGGCCACCCAGCCTTCGCCGAGCTGCCAGACATTGGTCACACGGTCGCGAATGTACTGCTGCTTGACGCCGGCGGCACCGAACAGGGCGCGCAGACGATCGCGCAACGCTTCGGAGAGCACGGCGCCGAACGGCTTGTAGTTCGGGGCGGCCTTGTTGACGATTGCGGCGAGTTTGTCAAGCGTCGCTTCGGCGGCACCATCCACGCTGGCGACTCCCAGCTCGGAACTGATGTCCATCAGCAGCTGGTTACGGCGCGAGGACACACCGTTGGTCAAGGTGTCGGTGGTGTCGTTGCTGCCGATCTGGTCGAGACGCACCTTCGCCGCATAAGCCATAAGCACGCCGATACCATCGGAGGCCTTGAACGGCAAGTCGGCGACTGCGGCGCCGGACGGAGCGCCGGCAGCAGACGCTGCGGCAGGGGCAGGCGCGGAAACCGCGGCAGCGGCAGCGCCAGCCACAGCCGGAGCCGAGCCGAGGTTGGCGGCCGCACTGCTGGCGGCAGCGCCGGAGCCAAGCTGCGCGACGGCGGAGCCACCAGCCGGAGCGGTCTCCACCGGAGCCGGAGCGGCCGGCGAATCATCATCCTCGTCCGGCACCAGCGAATCCGAATCGGTCATGTACACACGGCCTTCATCGCGACCGACGTTGTACACCACGGTGTCGTTGCCGGCGAATTCGGGCAGACGCAAGGTCTTGGCACCGAGGTTGGCCAGCGTCGGGGCATTGCCGAGACCGACTTCGACGTATTCCTCAACACCGAGTCCGCCAGCGGTGCGCGAGCCGAACAGCAGCGCCTGGGTTTCAATCCATCGCACCGGGGAGGCGAACTGCCACGAAAGCAGTTCGGTCAACAGCAGTCGGCCGAGCTTCTGATCGTCTGCGGCATAGGAATCCCACACAGCCGGGTCGTCAAGAGCGGCCTTGATGCGCTCGGACGGCACCACTTCAAGAATCTTGGCGGCGAATTCACGCGTCATTTCAAACGGCACGGCCACCAGGTTCGGAATGTAGCGGCCCACCAAGCGGCCACGGTAGTCGATGTGCTGCGGCAGCAATGCGTCGAGCTTGTCGCGGAATTCCGGCACGCCCTTACGAAGCAGCGTGGAGTGGAACGGCACATCGATGCCGGGCACCAGCATGAACGCAGGCTTGCCGCCGTATTCGGCGACGCGACGGGCGGCGTCGGCCTTCAAGGCCTTGAGGCCGGCGATCGTGCCGGCGATGGCGTACTGCTGGCCGGCGAGGTTGTAGTTCACGATCTGCAGGAATTCGCCGCTCTTCTTGGCCACGGATTCCACGTATTCCTTCACGTGGGCGTCGTCCACACCGAACTGGTTCGGGCGAAGTGCACCCATGCGGTAGTTGGAACGCCCCTGGGCGTCGCGGTCGATGAGGTGATGCATGGTCGAGCCGCGGTGGAACACGAGTTCCAGCACGGTTTCCAGCGGAATCACGCCGGCGAAGGCGGACAGCGCGTTGTATTCGCCGAGCGAATGACCGGCGAAGTAGGCGGGCCAGATGTCCGCGCCGGCTTCACGCAAACGTGCGGTCTGGGCGAAGGCCACGGTGGCGAGCGCCACCTGCGTGAACTGGGTCAGGTTGAGCAGGCCTTCGGGATGACGGTAGGTGACGCCGTTGGCGGTCAATTCCTTGGGATTATCGCGCACGAGTCCGATGATCGAGAAGCCGAGCTTCGAGCGGGTCAGCTTGTCGGCGCGCTCCCACACGTCGCGGGCGGCGGCGGACTTGGCACGCTCGTCGAGCACCATGCCCTGCTTCTGGATGCCTTGGCCAGGATAGACGAAGGCGGCGCGCGGCGCACGAACCAGCGCGGTGCCGCGGGAGACCAGCTGACCGTCGATACGGCAGGTGACCTCTAGGGTGATGCCGCCGTGGCGTACCTTGCCGACGCGCTCCACGGAGATCTCCACCTGATCGTTCAGCTGAACCATGCCGTACATGTTGTAGGTCCAGCCGGCGATCTCGTAATGGGCGCCCTTCTCGTCGGCGGCCTGCACCGCGTGCTGCGCGGCGGCGGACAGCCACATGCCGTGCACGAGCGGAGCCTTCAGACCGGAGATACGGGCACCTCGCGTGGAGGTGTGGATCGGGTTGAAATCGCCGGAGGTGCGGGCGAACGCGGTCATATCGCCAGGGGCGGTGACCTTCACACGGCGTAGCAGACGGCGAGGAGTCGGCTCGATCTCATCGTGTGCGGCGTCGCCGAATTCGGGCGCATCGGCCGGCAGCGCGTCGGAATAGACGCGGCCGCGAATGGCGAAGCGCTCGGTTTCACGGGCCAGCAACGTGCCGTCGGCGGCGGTGTGGGTCACGTGAATGGTGACCACGCGGCCGGATGCGGACTCGAAGTAGTCCTCGGCCCAGGAAGCCAGCGCAATCGTCTCGCCGACGTGGCTCAGCAGCTCTTCCTCATCAACCTCAAGTTCGATGAGATGGTCGAGGTGCACGGCGTTGAGCAGGCCCTCGATCACCGGGTAGCCGTTGACGGAGACGGAGCCGAGCGCCGCGTAGATCGCCGGCCATGCCGGTCCGACCAATGCGTCCGGCGCGATGCGGCTGGGCTGCAGCGCAACCGGCAGCGCGCCACCGGTGGCCGCCTCATGGTCGAAACCGAGGTTGGCGGACAGCGTGTAGGAGGTGTGCGCCTCGCCGAACACGCGGCCTTCAGCCGGCACGATCTCCGGCATCGCGGTGAGCTTGTCGCCGGTGATGGCGGTGTTGCCGATGCCGGCGGTGGCGGCGAGCATCGCATACACGTCCGGGATCAGTCGTTCGCGGTCCACGACCGGCACACGGCCCGGCTCAGCGCCGTCCACAATCAGCGGGATGACGATGTCACGCACGGCGTGCTTGGATACGCCACCGTCCGGATCGTTGTCCCAGAAGGTATCGAGGTGAATGTCAAGGTCGTACTTGCCGGCTGAGGCATCGAACGCACGAATCTCGTAGTGCTTGTCGCCCAGAGCAGTGCCGTAGGCGGGATTGTCGGTGATGTGCCCCACCCAAGAGATGTTCGGGGACTTGCGGATGAAGTCTTCGGCATTCGTGGCGGAGCCCAGAGCGGCAAAACCTTGCGTTTCCTTGGCATTGGCGGCATCGGAGGCATCGGCAGCATCAGCGCTTTTGACGCGTTCGATCGCGGCATGTTCGAAGCGGCCGAGAATATCGGCGACCGGCTCGTCCACCGTGGTGATGCCGGCCACGGAGATCGGACCGGGGATGGCACGCACGGAATCTGCAGAGTACCGCGGATCTTCGGACTGCCAGAGCTGATCCTGGCCCCACCAGCGCAGCAGATCGTTGTCGATAACCGGTACGAACGGCATCGGCTTGGGGTATTCGCGTACGAGCACCGGGAACCAGGCGACGTCGGACGGCACCACCGTGAGCGTATCGGCTTCGGGGTAGATTTCGGCGAGCTTGGCCAGTGCCGGTGCAGGGTCGGCGAGAATGTCGTCTCGGGTCAGCAGTCCCGCAGCTGCGGCGTCGGCGGCGGAAGTGCCGTCTGCGGCGAACAGTCGGGAGGTGAATTCGCCGGAGTCCTGTGCATTGACGCGGGCTTCGATGCGCTGGAGCAGATGCTGGAAACGATCGGCATAGGTGGGATCGGCCCACGGGTAGGCAAGTTCAGCGAAACGCTGTGCCCAGCCGAGGTAGGTCATGGTGTTGAGATCGCCGAAGTAGGGCTTGGCGGTTTTGTTCAGGGCCTCGATGATTTCGTTACGGCGGGATTCCAACTCTTCCGGGTGCTTCATGACACGCACGAGCAGACGGCCGCAGGCGGCGGAGGAGTTCTCCAGCTCGTAGATGTCCGCATGCAGGTGGCTCAGGCCCGAAGAGACACCGCCCACCGACTTGCCGGAGGGCACCCAGTGGGCGGCCTGCGGGGCGAACGGATCATCGACGGACGCGGCGGCTGAGCCAGCAGCGCCGGCGGCGGAAACGGCCGGAATGCCAGGCGTCTTGACGAGCAGCTGCTTGACTTCGGGGCTGGTGTGCGCTTCTTTGGCGGTCATCACCGCGGTGCCCACCAGCACGCCGTCCACCGGCATATCCGGCAGACCGTATGCACGGGACCATTGGCCGGAAATGTAGTCGGCGGCACGTTCTGGAGTACCGATGCCGCCGCCGGCAACGAGCACCAGATTCTCGCATGCACGCACATCGGCATAGGTGGCGGCCAACAGGTCGTCCAGAGCCTCCCAGCTGTGGTGGCCGCCGGCCTCGCCGCCTTCCACCTGGATCATGATGGTGGTAGGCGCCACGGCCTTGGCGATCGCGACCACCTGACGAATCTGGTCCACGGTGCCGGGCTTGAAGCTCACGTACGGCAGACCATCCTCCTGCAGTGACTTGATCAGGGATACGGCTTCGTCGAGCTCCGGAATACCGGCGGATACCACCACGCCGTCGATAGGCGCGCCAGACGCGCGCTTCTTCGGCACAATACGCGACGAACCGAACTGCAGGTTCCACAGATAACGGTCCATGAACATGGCGTTGAACTCGACCGTGCGGCCTTCCTCCAACTGTTCTTCCAGCGCGGCCACGTGACGATCGAACACCTCGGCGGTCACCTGACCGCCACCGGCGAGCTCGGCCCAATAACCGGCGTTGGCGGCTGCCGCCACGATTTCCGGCTCCACGGTGGTGGGAGTCATGCCGGGCAGCAACACCGGCGGCTTGCCGGTCAGTCGAGAGAACTTGGTGACGAGCTTGTCGCCGGCCGGCGTGGAGACCACATGCGGCGCAAAGGCCTTCCAATTCTGCGTGCGCTCCGGCTCGCCATCCAACGTGGACAGCGCCGCGCGCTCGGCCAATGTGGTGGCTTCCACCACACCCGCACCGGTGCCCTCGACCACGTTGCCGATCAGCTTGCCGAGCGTATTGCCCGGACCCAAGTCCACGATCCACAGCTTGGCCGGATCATCCCTTTGATCAAGCAAGGACTTGACACGGGCGTTCCAGTCCACGTGGTTGACAAGCACTTCTTCGGCGAGCGCGCGGGTGCGATCCTGGTCGAAGCCGCATGCCGCAGCCCAAGAAACGGTCTGTTCCACGGCTTCAGCCATCAGCGGCGAGTGGAACGGCAGGGTGACCTCAAGGTATTCGAGGACGGGGGCGAACACGGTGCCGCCGCGCAGCTTCTCTTCGCGCAGCTTGGCCTGATGCTTGTGCTCGCGTTCGGCTTCCACGGCGAACGCGGCCAGATCTTCCGGATAACCGGAAAGTACGTAATGATTGGCCGAGTTGGTCACGGCGACGGAGATCGGACCGCGAGCGCGGCCGGCGGCATCCACGCGCGCGATCAGCGCCTTGACTTGCGCCAACGTGGCTCCCTTGACGGACAGCATCGGGCTGGCGCCATACTTGGCGACCAAGCCGAGTTCGCGAACGCGACGGGTGCCGGCGGCACCGATCAACGCGGCGGCGGCGAGGATTTCGTCCAGCGCATCAGCCGCGCCCTCCACGGAACCGGCGTCGGCAATAGCGCGAGCCATGTGTACGGCGAGTACGCCTTGCGAGTGGCCGAGCACGGCGACCGGCTTGGCCTGAGCGACCGAGTATCCCAAGTGTTCAAGGTCAAGCAATGCGCCCAACTGGGTGAGCGCAATGCCTTCGACGGATGCGGTGGCGTCAGCGGCGGCACCGAGACGAGCCGGATTCGGCGTGAAACCGAACAGATCGACCGGGCGTCCGGTGGTGGCCAGCAGATCGGCGGCGACTGGGGCGAGCAGTCGGCTGGCCGCATCGGCGTGGGCGTGCAGCGCCTCGTCAAGGCTGGGATCGGTGGTCTGGTCGGCAAGCGCGACAGGCCACGGGGTCGACTGTCCGGCGAAGGCGAGCGCATGTGGCTCGGCAGCCAGGCGATTGAGGAAGAAAGTAGTCATTGGTGTTCCTTGCGTTGGTTGATTGGTTGGCGTCTTACAAAGTTGGGGTATATGGATGGCTCAGTCGGTCGACGGCCCACCGGACTGTGACCTGCCCGATGCGGGTCACAGCGGCTGGTTGCCGTGGTGCTTGGAGGTACGTTTCACGCGGCGCTTGGTGGCGAGCGTGGCGAGGGATTCGACGATGACTTCGCGGGTCTGTTCGGGGTCGATCATGGCGTCGATCTGTCCGATTTCCAGCGAAAGGTTCGCATTGACCGTGCTGGTCTCGTAGTCCTTGATGTACTTGGCCCTCAACGCTTCCACATCCTGACCGGCGGCCTTGGCTTTGGCCAGATCGTGCCGGTGGATGATGTTCACCGCGCCGGCCGCGCCGAGTACGGCGATCTGTGAGCTGGGCCAGGCGAAGTTCAGGTCTGCGCCGATGGCCTTGGAGCCCATCACGATGTAGGCGCCGCCGAATGCTTTGCGCAGCACTACAGTCACCAGCGGCACCTGTGCGTTGGCGTAGGCGTAGATCACCTTGGCTCCGCGGCGAATGATGCCGGCGTGCTCCTGATCGGAACCGGGCTTGTATCCGGGCACGTCCACCAACGTGATGACAGGCAGATTGAATGCGTCGCACAGGCGTACGAATCGCGCGACTTTTTCGGAGGAGTCGACGTCCAGAATGCCGGCCCTGACATTCGGCTGGTTGGCCACAACACCCACCGGGCGCCCCTCGATGCAAGCGAATCCCACGAGCGCGGAGGCACCGAAGAGCTCCTGAACCTGTACGAATTCGCCGTAGTCCACGATGCAGCGGATCACGTCGAGCATGTCGTAGGGCTGGCGTTCGTTGGCGGGCACGATCTGGGCGAGTCGCTTGGCCGTATCGCGCTCGGCACGCGTGGCGGCGTAGGCGTAGACCGGCGGCTTGCCGTCGGCGTTGGACGGCAGGTAGGCGAGCACAGTACGCGCGTAGTCGATGGCGTCGGACTCGTCCTCGCCGAGATAGTGGGCCACACCGGACACCTTGTTGTGCACTTCACCGCCGCCGAGGTCCGCCATCGAGATGGTTTCGCCGGTGGCCGCCTTGACCACGTCCGGTCCGGTGACGAACATATTCGAATTCTCGCGGGTCATGATGATCAGGTCCGTCAGCGCCGGACAGTAGACCGCGCCGCCCGCGCAAGGTCCGAGAATCAGGCTCAGCTGGGGCACGAATCCGCTGGCTTCGCAGGTTTTGCGGAAGATGCGGCCGTATTGGGTCAGCGCCGCCACGCCTTCCTGGATACGAGCGCCGCCGGAATCCACAATGGCTACGATCGGCACTTTGAGATCGATGGCCATGTCCATCAGACGGCAGATCTTCTCACCTTCCGCAGTGCCCAGCGTGCCGCCTTTGACGGAGAAGTCCTGTGCGTAGACGGCCACTTTGCGTCCGTAGACCAAACCGAAACCGGTGATGACGGCCGCACCTGCGTTGCCGGCCGCGATGTTGCCGCCTTGGAAGCGGCCGATTTCCTCGAATGTACCGGTGTCGAACAGCATGTCGAGGCGTTCGCGCGCGGTTTTCTTGCCTTTGGCGTGCTGTTTGTCGCGGGCGCGCTCCTCGGCGGCGCGGGCCAGTTCGGCGGCTTTGACCACCGCGGCGCGCAACGGCTGATGGGCGGACGGCTGGGCGGCGACCTGCGTGGCTTTGACGGCCGGAGAATCCATGATGTCAGTCATTCTTACCGCCTTCCTTTGCTTGGCTGGCCGACTGGCTGGACGGTTGGGCTGCGGCGTCGGCCTTGCCTCCGGTCACATCCAGCGTGACCAACGTGTCGCCGGCTTCCACGCCATCCGCAGGCCCCACGAAGATCTTGGTCACTTCGCCGGCGGCCGGCGCGTACACGTAGTTCTCCATCTTCATGGATTCGAGCACCACCAACAGGTCGCCTTTGGCCACTTGCTGACCTTCGGACACGTTGATGCGCGTGACGACGGCCTGCATCGGCGAGGCGATGACGCCGGACTTGGCACCGTCGTTCACCTTGGCTGCGCTGGAGTCGGCGTTGTGCAGTCCGGCACCGCGCAACGGCTGCGTGGGACGCTTGGCGTTACGGGCGCGGGCGGAACCGGTCAGGTTCTCCACGATGTCCAGCGGCACGGTGAGCTTGACGCGGCGGTCGTTCATTTCGATGACGAACGTCTCGGACTTGGTCTTATCCGGCTGGCTTGCAGCTGCACCCGGAGTGCCGGATGCAGCTGCGCCCAGCGAGGCCGGCTGTCCGGCGCGCGCCGAATCGGGTGTGCGGTTGAGATACGTGCGCTCCAGCCATTTGGTGGAGACGGCAAACGGATGGTTGTGCTCGGCGGTGAAGTCGTCGTTCGAGAAGATTTCCTTGAACAGCGGAATCGGCGTGGGCACGCCTTCAATCACCAGCTCATCGAGCACGCGGCGCACACGCGCCACGGCGGCGGCACGGTCCTGTGCGGTGACGATCACCTTGCCCATCATCGAATCGAATTTCGGCGAGATGGTGTCGCCCTGCTCCACACCGGTGTCGATGCGCACGCCGGGACCAGCCGGCCACTGGATCTTCTCCAACGTGCCGGCACCCGGGGTCAGGTTCTTGGCCGGGTCTTCGCTGGTGATGCGCAGTTCGAAGCTGTGGCCACGCGGCTCGGGAGCGCGTGTCAGCGTGCCGCCGGATGCGATGACCAGCTGCTCGCGCACCAGATCGAGTCCGCTGACCTCCTCGGAGACGGTATGCTCGACCTGAAGTCGTGGGTTGACCTCCAGGAAGTAGACCTTGCCGTTGGGCGTCACCATGAATTCGCAAGTGCCCAAACCCACGTAATCCACGGTGGTGAACAGTCTGCGGGAGTATTCCGTAAGCGTATCGACGATCTCCTGGGGCAGGAACGGCGCAGGGGCCTCCTCCACAAGCTTCTGGTTGCGGCGTTGCAGCGAGCAGTCGCGGGTGGAGTAGACGGTGAAGTTGCCGTGCGAGTCACGACCGGACTGGGTCTCGACGTGACGAGCCTTGTCGATGAACTTTTCGATGAAGTATTCGTTCAGATCGCCGCCCTGCAACGCATCATGATTGGTGTAGAAGCGGCGCAGCTCCTCGTCGTCGTGGACCACGGTGATGCCGTGTCCGCCACCGCCGTCGGTGCGCTTCATCATGATCGGATAACCGTGGGTGTGCGCGAAGTCGAGCAGGGTGCGGATGTCCTGCACCGGTTCGGACAAGCCCGGCACCGGCGGCACTTTGGCGCGCAGGGCCACGCGACGTGCGGTGATCTTGTCGCCGAGGTCCACCAGCGCGGTGTGGTGCGGACCTACCCATATGGCACCGGCCGATTCGACCTTCTGCGCGAAGCTCGGCACTTCGGAGAGGAATCCGTAGCCGGGATGCACGGCGTCCGCACCGCTGCGATGCAGGATGTCGATGAGCAGATCCTCGTTGAGATACGTGTCTTTATAGGTGTCGCCGGAAAGCAGGTACGCTTCGTCGGCCATGTCTACGTAGCGGCCGTCGCGATCCTGTTCGGCGTAGACGGCCACGGTCCTGATCCCCATCTCCTTGGCCGTACGCACCACGCGCAACGCGATTTCCCCGCGATTCGCGATCAGCAATGTATTGACAGAGTGAGCCATACTGTCAAATTCTTGCCTCGCACACCATTGATCAGCAAGGCCTGTTCACACAAAACAAAACATGGCCTTTTGTAGAGACCCGACAAACGTCAGCGTAAGTTTCGCAAGCGTAACCATAGTCCCCAAACCCCAACAAACACTGTGATTCCAACGTTTTTCAGGTTCCCATCCCATGTTTTCCACCATTGACGCGCAAGCGCTATTTCGTCAATTTTCAACAAACCAGATTCCGTATTTTTGTAGCTCGGCACGAAACCGCACGAAACCGCACATCCTTAGGATGGCAATTGTTGAGGGGAAGGCTTCGCATCGCGAATCACCGCAACCATTCATCCAGCAACATCCGTACCACTCTTGCCACGCGCTGCATCACACGGCATCACTCCCATGAGACATCGCATCGCCGCAGAGCACAACAAGACGGTACGGATCGTGACCGAAGGGGAATCACATCATGCAGACTTCACACACCACAGCATCCAACACAACGGCCACCGTTTCATTCGCCCGCCGTCTTATCGCCGTTTCATGGAAGCCGGTGCTGTTCGCCGCCCTGCTGTGGCTGGCTTCGGCCGCCGGCGAAATCCCGATTCCGGGCACGCCGGTGCCGATCACGCTGCAGACCTTCGTGGTGATGCTGGCGGGCCTTATGCTCTCCTGGCGTCAGGCCGGATCCGCCATCGCGCTGTATCTGGTTGCCGGCGCGGCCGGACTGCCGGTCTTCGCCGGCGGCGCATCCACCATGGCGTTGGTGGGCCCGAGCGCCGGATTCCTTATCGGATTCCTGCCGGGCGTGGTAGTGACCGCGTTGCTGAAAGACAAGGCAGCGGCCCACGCCGCCGGATTCACCGAGACGACCCTTGCCGCAATTCGTTATTTCGCCGCGTCGGCGATCGGCTGCGTTGCTGTGGTCTACGCATTCGGCTTCTTGGTGCAGTCCGCGCTGACCGGTGTTCCGCTGGCAGCCGTAGCCTTGGCATCCATGGGATTTGTGGCCGGTGACATCGTCAAGGCTGTGGTCGCCTCGCTCGCCGCCGCCGGACTTGCCAAGCTGGGCCGCTGAACGGCCGGCAACATACGACAACGGCCTGTTTGGGCAACCGGAAATTCCGGAGCCCAAACAGGCCGTGCTCTCTTCCTTTTCTCACATCGCCGGCATCACCGCTGATACCGGCGACAATCAATCGCTGTAGGTACGTGCGTTTACCGCACGTCTGCGCTTACAGCACACCCACGTCCGCAGTGCGAACCGTATGTTCCACGCCATCGTCCGTCCGCAGAATCAACGACGCATCCTCGGTCAGGCCGATCGCCTCGCCGGTGAGCGTGGAGCCATCCGTGAAATGGGCCTCGACCTGACGGCCACGCGCCCAGCATACGGATTTCATTTCCTCACGCAGCGCTTCGGCCTGGCCATGCGGGTCGGCGAAGAACTTCGCCAATCGCTCGCGGAAGCCCTCGACCTGTCGGCATGCCACATCATCGCGCATCTCATCGAATGACGGCAGTCCGGCCGCATGCAGCTGCAGCGACGTGGAGTTCGGCGTAGGCAGACGGCAAGCGCCCAACGCCAGATTCAGACCGACACCGAATACGATCACCACATCGTCGCCCGTGTTGGCTGCGTTATTTGCATCGCCCGCGTCGGCCGCCGCCGCGCCTTCAGCGCTTTCGGACTCGGCCGGAAGCAGCACCAATTCCGAAAGCAACCCGCCCATCTTGAGCCCATGGCAGAACACATCGTTCGGCCATTTCAGTTCCAGGAAGCAGTCAGGCTGATTCGGCACGGCCCCATATTCCTGCATCATGCCGTTCAACGCATCCAGCGTCACCAGACCGGCGATCATCTGCAGCCAGCCGTTGATCGAACTGTCCGTGGCGATCGCGCGCGGCACACGTACCGCATAGGAAATCGTCGAGCACCGACCGGGCTGGCTCACCCACCGGTGCCCATTGCGCCCGCGACCAGCGGTCTGCCGGTCGGCGGCGACGACAGCCACCGCCATCGCGCCGTCGTCGCGCTTGTGCAACGGCATCGCGCCACTGCCTACCATCTGTGCGGCCAACGCGTTGGTTGAGCCGACTTCGTCAAGCGCGATCACCTGGTCAGCGACGGCATTGGTTTTGGGCAGCTGCGGCGTTGCAGCTTTCAAAGCAATCATCATGGGTGTTACCTTACCCGCGGCACGGACCGAATCAGCCCCGATATCCCACGAAAAAGCGCACAATTCCAATCATTTTCAGTCACCAACCCTTTGTGAGCGTTCACACGTGACCTAAATCACACCCCATCCCCCGACCTCTGACGCACACCCCGGCCACCCGTCCATATCCACTTTCCAATTACGTACCCGACACTTATTTATAACCTTATAAATAAGTGCTACAATGATGCCGTACGCATTGACGCAAGCCCCTCGCGGAACCCTCGCGGAAAAAGACTTCCGCCGGTGCCGCAACAGCAATGAAGCAGCCGAAAGGAACCCCATGCGATACGGTCATTTTGATGATGCGAACCGCGAATACGTGATCGAAACCCCCGCCACCCCTCTGCCGTGGATCAACTATCTGGGCAACGAGGACTTCTTCTCGCTGATCTCCAACACGGGAGGCGGCTACTCGTTCTACAAGGACGCCAAGCTCCGCCGCATCACCCGCTACCGTTACAACAACGTTCCGTTCGACAACGGCACACGCAACTACTACGTGAGCATCATGAGCGGCAACACCCCGGACGCCAAGCCGATCGAGACCTTCTCCCCCACCTTCCTGCCCGTCAAGACCCCGCTCGACAGCTACCAGTGCCGTCACGGCATCGGCTACACCGTCTTCGAGGCCTCCAAAGCCGGCATCCGCACCGAGCTTACCGCGTTCGTCCCGCTGCACACCGCCGCTGAAATCAACCGTCTCGACATCACCAACATCAACGGCGCACCGAAAACCGTCGATGTGACCGGCTTGGTCGAATGGTGTCTGTGGAACGCCGTCGATGATTCCAGCAACTTCCAGCGCAACCTGTCCACCGGCGAGGTCGAGGTCGAGCGACGCGACGAATCCACCCTGCTCTACCACAAGACCGAGTTCAAGGAGCGCCGCAACCACTACGCGTTCTACGGCGTGAACGCACCGGTCATCGGATTCGACACCAGCCGCGACGAATTCCTGGGCCAGTTCAACGGCTGGGATACCCCGCAGGTTATCGCCGAAGGCAAGGCGCACGACTCCGTGGCGCACGGCTGGTACCCGATCGCCGCGAACCGCGTGCGCGTCACCGTCGATCCGGGCGAGACGAAGTCGCTGATCTTCACGCTCGGCTACATCGAAGTGCCGAACGACCAGAAGTGGGAGGATCCGAACGATCCGGCCAAGGTCGGCATCATCAACAAGAAGCCGGCGCATGAGCTGTTCGCCCGCTTCGACACGACCGAGAAGGTCGAAGCCGCGCTTGACGAACTCAAGCAGTACTGGAACGGTCTGCTGAGCACCTACAGCGTCGAATCCGGCGACAGCAAGCTCGACCGCATGGTCAATATCTGGCATCAGTACCAGTGCATGGTCACATTCAACATGTCCCGCTCCGCCTCCTACTACGAGTCCGGCATGGGTCGCGGCATGGGCTTCCGCGATTCGAACCAAGATCTGCTCGGCTTCGTGCATCTCGTGCCCGAGCGCGCACGCGAGCGCATCATCGACATCGCCTCCACGCAGATGGAGGACGGTTCCGCATGGCACCAGTACCAGCCGCTCACCAAGAAGGGCAACGCCGACATCGGCGGCGGCTTCAACGATGATCCGCTGTGGCTGATCGCCGGCGTGAACGCCTACCTTGCCGAAACCGGCGACGCTTCGATCTTGACCGAACCGGTGCCGTTCAACAACGTCGAGGGGTCCGAAGTGCCGCTGCTGGAGCATCTGCGCCGCTCCGCGAACTTCACGATGAACCATCTCGGCCCGCACAAGCTGCCGCTCATCGGCCGCGCCGACTGGAACGACTGCCTGAATCTCAACTGCTTCTCCGCCACCCCGGGCGAAAGCTTCCAGACTGTGGAGAACAACGACACCGGCATCGCCGAATCGGTGTTCATCGGCGGCATGTTCGTACTGTATGGCGGCCAGTACGCCGATATTCTCGCGCACTACGGCGAGGCGTGCGGCATGTCCGCCGACGAGGTGGCCGCTGAGGTCGGGGTCGTGCGCGACGCGATCGACGCGATGACCGAAGCCGTCAAAACCGCCGGCTGGGACGGTGCATGGTTCCGCCGCGCCTACGACGCCTACTCCCGTCCGGTCGGCACCATCGATGACACCGAAGGCCAGATCTACATCGAACCGCAGGGCATGTGCGTCATGGCCGGCATCGGCTTGGACGACGGCAAGGCGCAGGCCGCGCTCAAATCGGTCAAGGATCGCTTGACCTGCGAGTGGGGCACCGCAATCCTCGCTCCCGCCTACTCCACCTACCGCATCGAGCTCGGCGAGATCTCCACCTACCCGCGCGGATACAAGGAGAACGGCGGCATTTTCTGCCACAACAACCCGTGGGTGTCGATCGCCAACGCTCTGGCCGGCAACGATGAGGAGGCGTTCGCCGTCTACCGCCGCAACTGTCCGGCATGGTTGGAAGACAAGTCCGATATCCGCAAGGTGGAACCCTACGTGTACTGCCAGATGGTCGCCGGTCCGGAAGCCGCGATTCCGGGTGAGGGCAAGAACTCCTGGCTCACCGGCACCGCCGCCTGGACGTTCGTGGACGTCTCCCAGTACCTGCTCGGCATCCGTCCCACCCTCGACGGTCTGGCCATCGAACCTCACCTGCCCGCCGAGTACACGCACCTGACCATCACACGCGTGTTCCGCGGCGTCACCTACCGCATCACGCTCGACCGTACCGGCGAGCGCACGCTCACCGTCAACGGCAAGGTGATTGACGGCAGCACGGTACCGGTACCGACCGACGGTGCGACTACCGTAGACGTCACCGTCACGTTCTGATGTTCTGGGTTTGTTACATTCACGTTGGGCTCTTGCTTGAGGCTCTCGCCTCGTTGCAGCAGAGCCCAACGTGCCCAGCGACTGTGCTGCCGGGCGACGGCTGATAAGTAGCGATCAGCGGCGGTCGGCGGCACAACAGAACCGTAGAGATAAGGAAGCCGTAATGCCCGTCGCAGCATGGGAACAGTTTCTGAAAGACCAGAGCAGCTGGCCCGCCGCCTCGCGAGCCACCCATCAGTCCATGGTGAGGGACACGACATCCGGCACCACTTTCGAGAAGCGCAAGCGCATGAGCCCCGAAGAGCGGCATCTGCAGATCATACAGGCCGCGATCAAGGTCATCGCCTCCAAGGGGTTCTGGGGCATGTCTATGCAAGACATCGCCGACGAGATCAGCATCACCGAGGCGGCGCTCTACCATTACATTCGCTCGAAAAACGAGCTGCTCAACATGGTGCTTGCCGAAGGCTACGATACGTCCGAAGCGGACGAGTACAACGCGTCCACGTCCGCTGTTACTGATTTCGACGGGCACCATTGCTACTGTTTCCCGCGCTATTGCACCAACATCGTGCTGTACAACCTGCGACGTCCGGAAATGGTGCAGCTGTTTTCGATGCTCAACGGCGAAGCGCTCAACCCCACGCATCCCGCACACCGGTTCTTCATCGGACGTCACCTGCGCGCCTGGGAGCAGATCGGTTCGATGAATTGGATTCTGCCGCACGGATACGATGAAGAACGCTTCTACCATCTCTATACGCTCGCGATGAGCGCGATGGACGGTCTGCAATACCGCTGGCTCGCCGACCATTCCGTAAATCTGTTGGAAGAGTGGATGGCGTTCTCCGACGAGATCTTTCCGGAAACCATATGGCAAGGCTTCCGTGACCCGTCCGAATACAATCCGGACGCCCGGCAATGTCTTCTGCCGTTCACGCTAAACGGCGACAACGAATGAGGAGCAGCGAGAGGCCACTCACTGTTCTTCATCTGCAGCTCGGCCATAAGGGCGCGATGCTCTCCTTCATCGAACGTGGCACCGACATCAGGGGTAATCTCCTCACAGCTGCCGACGATTCACGATTCATTCCACGATTGGTCCGGAAACCGGTCCGAATTATGTTTTTCTCCCTACGGAACTGTCCGATAGCCATACACCGTTGAACGTTTGCGCAGATTCGCGAGCGAGCGTTACCGATTGCGTCTCAGTGATGCACTCCGTGCGGTACGACATACACATATGGCTGTTTGGGCGCATCGTACCACGCTGCCTTGCCCCGATACGCGCAGCAAACGATTGCCGCATGTTTCGTCCCACACACCAGCCACAGCAAATCCCCGGAATTCCGCCATTTTGCGAAATCGGCAGCATCGACTGTTCCGCAAGCCCGTGGTACGACCCGCCGCAAACGCCATAATCACTAGATTGTCCCACGCACCACTCATTACGCATCACTCACCACCCATCACTTACCACCCATCACCCCGCTACGCACCATCGCACACCGCACTGCTCGCGCCCGATTCACGCATCACTCGCCAAGACGCCACAGTTGACGTATGCGGCTACCATTGACTGACATGACGTCACCAGCCATCGCAAAGCCTGCCGCCGCATCGCATCATCCTGACTCACACATGTGCGCACACCCCACGCTGTGCCGCATCGGTGCGATCGCGCGATGGACGCTGGCCGTACTGGCATGCCTGTGGCTCGCCCTGTGCACTGCGGTCGGCCCGCTGTATTGGGATCTCGACAACGGTACGCTCGCCAACTGGAACTGGACGAACACCGCCATTTTCATGGGCTCGTTCATCATCTACCTCGGCATTATCCTGCTGTTGGTACGCTTCGCAACCACCGGCCACATGTTGCCTTCCACACTCGGCGAACGATGGCATCAATTCGTCCGGCGATATTTCAACCCCGATCAGCGTCCCACCGCAGCCAATGACTCCAAGGCTCATACGCATGATGCTCATATAAACGCTTCGGACGCTTCGAACGCGGCAGACGACGATCAATCCGGCGCTCAGCCGCAGCCGTCCGATCCGTCCACTCCACGCCCGCCGCACACCCCGCACACCCCACACACCCCACAACCCTCGCAGCCTCGCATCACTCCGCAACGCATCACCACGGCGATCGCACAGGCTTTTGCTGCGGCGGGACGCTGGATTATGCGCGGCACCGATCGGTTCTGGAAACTCGCACTGGTGCTCTTCATCGGGTGGCTGTGGATTCCGACCACGTTGCTGGCCGCGTTCGGCGCGGATCTTCGCTCGCAGATTCGCGAATTCGCATGGGTGTGGAATCAATGGACCGGCTTGAAACAGCCGTATATCGGCTTTTTCTCGTTCGTGCCGATGGACGTGTATCCCACCGCTCACTATATGTGGCCCGACGATCCCACGTATCTCACCGATCAACATAACGTAGTGCTCACCTTGCTCTACGGCGGCGCGGCCACGTTCTCACGGTACCTGACCGGCTCCAACGATGCCGGCATTGTGGTGCTTGCCGCAAGCCAAATGCTGTTCGCCGTGTTCTGCTGCGCGGCCACCGCCAATCGCTTCTTGAATCGTCCGTGGCTGACCAAGGCCGGTATTGACGAAACGTCACCGCGATTCGCCGGTCCGCTGGCACGATTCCTGATCCTGTTGTTCTTCCTCACCTGTCCGCTGGCGGTATTCGCCACGATCTCCCTTACCAAGTCGCCGTTGTTCGCGTTCTCGTTCGTCTGGTGGTTCGGCATCTGGTATGAACTTACCCAGACATGGCGGCCCGTCGGCAAACGCAGCAAACGCAGCAAACGCAGCAAACGCAGCAAAAGCGACGAACGTCACGACAGCGAGGAATCCGCTCAGCCGGCAAACGCACCGGTGTTGACTGCACCGTTGCGTTTGCCACGGCACAGCCTCCTTGCTTTTATCGCATCCACATCGGTGATGCTGATTTCCGCAAAGTACGCGTGGTATATCATCGCCCTGCAGGTGGTGCTGGCACTGATCGCCGACCGTCGCCGCTGGCCCACGTACGTTGCGGCCCTGCTGATTCCCACCGTGCTGATTCACGGCGGTATCTCTTTTGCGATCGCATCTGGTGCGATTATCGGCGGCGATCCGATCGAAAGCCGCGGCGTGCAGCTGCAGATGATCGCACGCGTGGCCAAGCGCAACCCGAACGGCATTTCCGAAGAAGCCAAGAAGAACCTCTCCCCCGTGTTCAATCTGGACCAGATGGCGGACGCGTATTCCCAGCAGGACGCCGATCCGGTGAAGTCTTCCGGCATACAGTCCAAAAAAGTAAGTTATAAGTGGCGTACCGTCACCCCGGAGGATATGAACAATTTCAACAAGGCGTGGCTTGCGATCGTCAAGGACAATCCGATCATCGCCTTGGACGCGTTGCTGGCCAAATGCTTCGGCTACTTCAATGTGACCGATCAGCCCTATGTAGCGATGGACTACTATGTGGCCAGCGACTACGTACAGAAGCACTCCACATGGATCAAATCGTATGACCATCAGTGGCGTGAGCAGGTAACCGGCTTCTCCCGCGCATGGGGGCATGTCCCGGTTCTCGGCTGGGTGGCGCACGGCAATTTCTACGTGGTGGCCACTTTGCTGATTGGTGCAGCCGAGGTGATTCGCCGCCGTTGGCTCACTTTGATGACGCATATTCCGCTGCTGTTGCTGATGGGCGTGATGATCACGGCGCCCGCCAATAATTTCGAACGACACATGTTGCCGGTCGCGTTCGTATTCGGTTTCGTGGTGCTGACGTATTGGCGCGACGCTCGGCGCGAACTCCATGCACAGCAGCAACTGCCGGTGCAACACATCTCGTAGCGCCTTCCTGTCACGGTACTGCTGATGCGGTTGGCGCGGCTACACTAGTGGCTATGCCTTCAGATTTCCTCGAACTGCTTGCCGACGACGCTGCCAACAATGCCGACGCCACAGCGCTCGACCGCGTACGTACGGTACTGTTCGAATGCCTATTCCACGAGATTGCCGACGAACGAGTGTCTTCCTTGTTCGCCATTCTCGGGTTTACGGGTGATTTTGATTGTTACGCCATTGCCGGGTACCCGGCACGGTCCGCAGTCCGTACCCGCAAGGATATCGAGAAAATCGTGGCCGATTTTGGCGGCACATGTATAACCGCCGATTATCAGGTCAACGGGCCGACGTTGGCCGCTCATGATGCAGGAAGGTCCCACGTTGCGTCGTCGGCAGGGGACGACGGTACGGCAGAGGCTGCCGGCGCGGCTGGTGGCCGAAAGAATCGAGGTAAGCGTGACGACAGCCGCAACGCTGTTGTTGCGCTGGTACAGCAGTCCGGCGCAGCGACTCCCGAAGTGATCTGCAATACCGTCGCTGGAGCGTTCGCGCCCGACCGTCCATTGGCGATGGGTCCGCAACTCGCCGGTGCCGAAGGGGCCATGCGGTCCGTGCGTACTGCGCTGTACTGTCTCAAGGCCGCTCCCGCACTGACCGTTACGCTTCAGTCGATTCCGAGGCCGTTGCGCACCGATGACGCGTTGCCTGAACGCGCGCTTATCGGAGATACGGATGCGCGTGACGAGTTGGTACGCGTGGTATATGGCAGTCTTACCGCAGCAGGTCCGGATGATCCGACTTTGCGCACTGTCTCCACGTTCCTGCAGTTCGGTGGCTCGTTGGAAGCCACCGCCAAGGAGCTCAACGTGCATCCCAATACGATTCGCTACCGTCTCAAGCGCGCGGCGGAGACGACCGGCTGGGACGCCACCGACCCCCGTGAAGCCTACGTGCTCACCACCGCCATCGCGCTGGGCCATATGGCCGTGTGATGCCGTCTTGTGTGGGTAGGTGAAGAACAGATTCCCGCGGCCCCTAACGACAGGGAAAGGGCTTCTGAGTGTCCGGCTGTCCAAACCCCCGGTTGTCCAAGTGCCTATGGCATACCGGAGAACAACACCGTGCCTTCCGACGGAACGTACGACTGACCGGACGTCAGGAATACGTTCCTTCCGGAAATAACCGGATACAGCTTTTGTCTGCATATGAGAAGCGGGGGACGTGGGCCGGACCCAAGCCCCGCGCACACAAGAACAGAACATGTGCAAATATGAAAAAAGGGGGGTGGTCTGTTGGGACCACCCCCCCTGTGACGAATATTGCGGCGGCGTGCTACTCTCCCACACCCTATCGAGTGCAGTACCATCGCCGTGCCAGGCCTTAGCTTCCGGGTTCGGAAAGGGACCGGGCGTCTCACCTGGGCCATGAC
>NZ_JAAIIG010000011.1 GCF_012932375.1 Bifidobacterium olomucense
TCGTATTTGATGACGCTCTGCCACGGCGTCTTCAAATGGAAGCCCGCGTCTTCGGAATGGCCGGCCAGACTGCCGCCCATGTTGCGGATGACCGCGACCTCGCCCACGTCCACGGAGTACAGGCATGAGGGGATCAGCAGCAGCAATCCGATGAGGCCCGGAATGAGGCCGATGCCGGCCCCCTTGACGTTGTTGGACAGCGCGACGCCGGTAATGACGGCGCTGAAGAGCAGCAGGACGATGGAGATAATAAACCAGATCATGAGGGTTCCTTTCAGGAGTAAGGCCCTTTCCCTGCCGTCGGTAGGCTTGAAGGTGCCAACCAAAACAATCCGCACGACAGCGGGGAAAGGAAGAATTTCAATGCAGACACAACGAGAGGCGCTTAACGAAGCGCTCGATAATCTCCGCGTCGGAACCAGTAGCGCCGCGTGGCTCCGGGATCATGCAGAAAGCGAAGAGGTGAGGAAACTCGCCCGCGCCGTCCATTACATCGGTTTCGGCGCTCAGCAGATCGCCCTCGACCTCACCGACCGAAACAAGACCAAGGACTTGTAGAAGGAACAAGGACACCGCGTCGAGCTGCGCCAGCAGCGCGCGCCTGTCCAGCTTCTCCGAGATTCGCCTGTATTCGGAGTCTCCCAGCGCCTCGCGCACGGCAGCCTCCGAATACAGGGACGCTTTCATGCGCAGCATTCCGGCGTCCTGAAGATTGTGCTGCAATGCCTCCAGAGAGGACAGCAATACGGGTTCGCGATCGGACTCGCTCATGCCGTCGCCTCTTCCGGTTGGGGGTTGTCCACCGGCCACGGGTCAAGGGTTCGACCCATGAGGTAGTCAACACTGGTGTTGAAGAAGTCGGCGAGCGCCCGAAGCTCTTCCGGCATGAATTGCGTGCGGCCGTGAATTTTGTGGCTGTACAGGGAATCACTCATTGCAGCGGCCTTGGCGACCTCGTTTTGCTTGAGGTGGCGCATGTTGCGCAGGTATTCAACTCGCTCGGCAGTGATTGAGTTTTGCTTATCAACTTGAGTCATGTTCAAGTACAATAGTCCCATTCAAGCACATTCACATAATTCGGCGTGTTGCAATTTTTCAGATATGGCTTACAATGTTGAATATGACTCAAGTATTTGCGCCGCCGAGTGTGGCCCCTAAAACGGATCGTCAGGCGTTAGCCAACGACAACCTGAATATGTTCATGGCTGCCTCTGGCGCTAAACGCAAAGACCTTGCCGCCTACATCGGAAAAGACCCAGCGATGATTACCAACCTGCTCAAGGGGAAAAATCGCTGGTTCTATGAAGATATGCTTGCCGCCGCCGACTACTTTGGTATCTCCCTTGATACATTGCAGCGCGACGACCTTACGCCGTCGAAAGTTCGAGCAATCCTCGATGGAAAGAATGGAGGTTTATCAGTCGTCAACGTTGACGACTTCCGCTTAGGTGGCGGGGCATGGAAGGCCCCGGTCATGACTCTCGCGGCATAACTTTTCGCCGCTCGGGATCATAACCCAGAGGTCCATGGTTCAAATCCATGCCCCGCTACCAACCGAAAGGCCGGGAATCGCAAGGTTCTCGGCTTTTTTTGTTACTCAGCCCACCCGGCGTCTACCCGGCACTGTCGCCGCCCCACCGGTTCCATCAGCCCCATCAGCCCTAACGTACGTTCTTTCAGAGAAGGCCTTGTCTTATCTGGAGAAACGTACGCTGACGGTCACTCAGCGTACGTTTCCCCAGATAAAACGGAATTTACTCTGGAAGAACGTACTCCACAGGCGTTCTGCCTCGGATCATAGGCACCATGCGCGGCAGAACCACGAATCTACCGGCTGCGGCGTCTGACTATGGCGAGCATCGTTCCCCCTATGGCGAGCGCCACACTGGCCAGACCGGTGGCCGCGGTGGTATCGACACCGGTAAGAGGCAACGGAGACTGAGGCTCCTCCGGCTTTACCGGGGTTTCAGGTTTTTCCGGTTCGCAAGGCTCCTCGGGACGCTCGGGTTCGCAAGGCTCTTCAGGTTCTTCCGGCTCACACGGCTCCTCCGGTTCGCACGGCTCCTCAGGTTCCTCAGGCTCGCACGGCTCCTCAGGTTCGCACGGCTCCTCCGGCTCTTCCGGCTCGCACGGTTCCTCGGGTTCACATGGCTCACACGGCTCGGTCACTCGGGTCCGTTCCCACGCATCGTCGTACCGACTCGCCGCCGGCGCAACCCGATCATCTCCTTTGAATTCCCATACGAACACGTACCAGCCATGGTTTTCGGCGATGATCGTCATCGGATCGCCGTGCGCGTCCGGCGATCCGGCACCGATGGAAAACGTGCCGTTCGTGGCCGGAATATCCCACTCGACGACCTTGCGATGGTTCTCATCCGGGGCCGGCACAGCGGCACCTGTGGGCTTGTACGCATCGTCATTGGCGGGATCATTCGGATCTCCGGACCACCACACACTCACCTGCGCATACTTGCGGTCCGCACCGAATCCATAAGCCGCGTTACCGGTGAACTCGCCGTGATCGGATGGGAAGCCCGTCACGGTGATGGTGTCACTCAATTCCGAACCGACTTCAGCGGAATGCTCGGTTACCGTGGACTTGACCGTCACCCTGTCCCGCGCCACGTTGCTTTCGGCGGCCTCCAGGAAGGCACTCGACCAGTCCCCGGTCAAGTACCCTTTTGTCTGATCGCTCTGGTCCGCTCGGCGAATCACCCACACCCATGTGCCGAATCTGCTGCCCTGATGTGTCAGATACGGGGTGCTGCCGTCGGGAGCGGTCATGGCCTGCGCATGCACGCGCTGATTTGGTCCGGTGAATGTCGCCGTACCATACGCCACCGGTTTATGGCCGGCCATGGCCAGCCGCGCAAGGAAATCATCGGCGCTTTCCTGTGTTTTCGGAGCGACGATACCGCCCAGCGTATGACGGGCGATCCCGTCGAAGTAATATCCGCGCGCCTTGACCTCCATATCGGTTACCCACCTGCTGTCTTGATCGGCCAAGCCACTGGTCACGTCGTCGAATACCGGCGAGCCGACGTCAAGCACCTTGTTTGACACCGTAGTGGATACGGACGGCGCGAAATCCTTGCGCACACGGAATGTGATCGAAGATCCGCCATCCACACTGATCGAATCGAAGGCGATCATGTCTTGCGTACTGTCCATCACATGCATCTGCGGACGCTTGTACGTGGTGGTGACGCTCACCTCACCCCGGCCGGTCGCGTTCCATGCCAATTCAACCGGCCCGGCCGCGGACGTTCCCGAATACTCAGTGCTGCCATTGGCGAATCGGCCAGGCCCGTGCAATGTGGCGGTGAACGGTATGCCGGCTACCGGCTTGCCCTGATAGTCCACCACGCTTACCTTGACCTTGCCGCTGCGCATCGCCTCGGCGTCAATGCGTTCCACCACCGTGCCGGCGGCCACTTTGCCGGCGGATTCATCCCAAATCTGCGCCGCACGAGTCACGACGGTCGGATAATGACGGCGAATCACCTCCATCTGACGCGCCCAGTCCTCGTCATCCCTGCCGAAACGGTCCTGCACCACGATGGCGATCGCGGCATGGGTTCGCGCGTCGGTTTCACGGTATCGCTCAAGAATCCACGCCATACGCTGTGTGTTCTCGTCGTTCTTCACCACGGTGGTCGGGCCAAGTAGATAGTCGGTCAACTTACCGGCCTCGATGCAGTAGTATTTGTTGCCGTTATCGTCCATGGCGACCGCCCCTAGGTAATAATCCCGGTTGTCATAAGGGAAAGTCACTCGATGCCGGGCATCCGTCTGGTCCAACGTTGCGGCGTGTGCGGTGAACGACAACGAACACACCACACCGATCATCGTGACCAGACCTATCACCATGGTGATTACAGCCATAACCGTTCTGTGCCATGCCGTCGCCCGCTTTGCATTCATATCCCCTACCATCATTGGTCCTTTCCTTGATTCCGACCGCTCGCGAACGCAAGCCGACGAGTGTATCCGGCCCTTGCCGTCCCTGCGCACTTCGATGTGCTCAGGTAGGGCTCGATCATGGCAGATTTCCCACGCGCATCACCCGGTTTTCGACCAATGTGGTTCGAGCTTGCCGATTATCGGCGAGTTGTGGATAACTCAGCGCCCGATTGCCGGACAGTTATCCACTTCATGCCGATTCCAGAAGGTTTACATGGAAGTTATCCACAATCCACCTGATTGGCACAAATCCCTCTAGAATGAGCAGGTATGGAAGAAGTACAACAAAGCGCGATTACGCGCAGCCATACCAATACCAATAATTCCTCAGCCACCAAGGCTCCCAAGGCATCGAAGTCAAAGGCGACTTCCTCCGCGAAAACGTCTAAATCCACTCGCCGTCCCCGTCTCAGCGCCGAAGCCGCACGCACGGCCAAGGCCCTCGAAGGACTGGCGTTCGAAGCTCCGGCCCCGGTCATCGAGGCGAGCGAGCCCGGTCAGTTCGGCCGCATCAACGTCATGGACGTCACGCCGGCTGAGGAGCGCGGCATCTATCCTGCGCGTGTGGAACTCGGCGAACCGTTCAAGGTGACCGCTCAGGTGTTCATCGAAGGCCGCACCAAGGTGGGTGCCACCGCCATCGTGCGCAATCCGCGCGGCAAGGAGATGCTGCGTCTGCCGATGACCTGCACCAACCCCGGCCTGGACCGCTGGGAGGTCATGCTCAAGTGCGGCGATCACAGCGACTTGAAGCCGTGGGAGGACGGCTATGCTGCGGTCAAACGTCAGCTGGGCATCTGGACCGTGACCGTCGAAGGTTGGGAAGACACCTACCGTTCTTGGCTGCATGACGCACGCATCAAGGTGCAGGTCAAGGATGATATGGACAACGCGCTGAATTCCGGTGCCGAACTGCTGGCGCGCTGGGCGCTGACCAAAGACGCAGGCCTGAGCGCCAAAGACCGCAAGACGCTGGAGAAGGCCGCTGAGACCATGGCCGATGAATCCTTGAGCGCCGAAGATCGTCTCGCCGCCGGCGACAATGACGAAATCGCCGCACTGCACGTGGCCCATCCGCTGCGCGACGGCGTCTCACCCAGCCAGCCGCAGCGTTTCAAGGTGGAGCGTCCGAAGTCCAGCTTCGCCGCCTGGTATCAGTTCTTCCCGCGTTCCGAAGGCGCAACTGTCGATCCGGAAACCGGCAAGATCGTGCAGGGCACACTTCGCACTTCGATGGCCGGCCTTGAGCGCGCCGCCGCGGAAGGTTTCGACATCGTCTATTTGCCGCCGATCTTCCCGATTGGCGTGACCAACCGTAAGGGCCGCAACAATTCGCTGATCGCCGGTCCGGACGATCCGGGCTCCCCGTTCGGCATCGGTTCCGAACTGGGTGGTCATGACACTGTTGATCCGCTGCTGGGCACTATGGATGATTTCAAGGCCCTGACCGCCCGCGCCCACGAGCTGGGACTGGAAATCGCTCTTGACTTCGCCCTGCAGTGCTCGCCTGACCATCCGTGGGTCAAGCAGCATCCGGAATGGTTCCGTCACAAGCCGGACGGCACCATCGCTTTCGCCGAGAACCCGCCGAAGAAGTATCAGGACATCTACCCGATCGACTTCAACGCCGATATGCCGGGCATCGAAAAGGAGGTCGAACGCATTCTGAACCTCTGGATTGAGGCGGGCGTGACCATCTTCCGCATCGACAACCCCCACACCAAGCCGGTCCGGTTCTGGCAGGATGTGATCGCCGCGGTGACCAAGAAGCATCCGGAGATCCTGTTCCTGGCCGAAGCGTTCACCCGCCCGGGCATGATGCGCGCACTGAGCTACGTGGGCTTCACGCAGTCGCACTGCTACTTCCCGTGGCGCAACACCAAGGAGGAGCTGGCCGAATACCTGCCTGTCACCAATGGCGACGACGGTTACTATCAGCACAACACGTTCTGGCCCACCACCCCGGACATCCTCACCGCCTACGTGCGCGACAACGGCATCGCCGGCCATTGCGTGCGTGCGGTACTCGCCGCCATGGGCTCCCCGAGCTGGGGCATCTACAACGGCTTCGAACTGATCGAGAACAAGCAGCGTCCCGGTTTCGAGGAGCAGATCGACAACGAGAAGTACGAGGTCAAGGTCCGCGATTGGTCCAAGGCCGAGCGTTACGGCGTGGCCAAGATGCTTACCACGCTCAACAAGATTCGTCGTGAGCATCCGGCCGCCCTCAGCTATCACAACCTGACGGTCCTGCCCACTTCCGACCCGAATATTCTGGCCTTCATGCGTCGCACGCCGGCCGAACTGACGGGCACCGGCCAGGCGGACACGTTGATCGTGGTGGTCAACCTCGACGGCCATAACGCGCATCAGTCCACCGTGCACATCGAGCTTGGCAAGCTGGGCCTGCCCACCGACCGACCGCTCAACGTGCGCGATGAGCTCACTGGCCGCGAATTCCAGTGGGGTTGGGACAACTTCGTCTCGCTCGCCCCATGGGCCGACGTGGCGCATATCCTCACCGTGCAGTGAGTTTTGCGCCCGTTCGGTAGTAGTGTGTGTAACGAATAACTTGCCGATTCCCTAAGGAGAAAAACAATGGCAGAAACCTTCAATGTCGTGGTCGAGATTCCGCGCGGCTCCAAGAACAAGTACGAAGTGGATCAGGAGACCGGTCGCGTGTTCCTGGACCGCGAGCTGTTCACCGCCATGGGCTACCCGGATGACTATGGCTACATCGAGGGCACCCTGGGCGAGGACGGCGATCCGCTGGACGCCCTCGTGATGGTCAAGAACTCCGTGTTCCCGGGCTGCGTCATCGAGTGCCGCGCCGTTGGTCTGTACCACATGGAAGACGAAGAGGGCGGCGACGACAAGGTGCTGTGCGTGCCGGCCGATGTCCGCTACGACGGCATCAAGGACGTCAAGGATGTCAACGAGTACCACCTCGCTGAGATCAAGCACTTCTTCGAGCAGTACAAGGCTCTGGAGCCCGGCAAGGAAGTCAAGCCCGGCGACTACTGGACCGGTGCGGACGTGGCCGAGAAGGAAATCAAGGAAGCGCGCGAGCGTCTGGCTGAGGCGTCTAAGTGACAGTCCAGTGGACTGTCACTAGCCGAAGTGAGCGGCTATGCCGCGAAGGCGCGCGAAGCGCGCAGGCGAAGTGATTTCCGTCAGGACAGTCCAGTGGACTGTCCGCGGCCACGTGCGAGGATGCGACAGCATCCGAGCCAATATTGAGCCGGCCGCAGGCCGTCCATAATTGCAGGACCGTCGCCGAAAAGGAAATCGTCGAAGCGCGCGAACGTCTCTCTGAGGCGTCTAAGTGATCACTTCGCTGAACTAGCAACAAGCTGACGAAAAGGGGGAGCGTCCCACACCCGGGACGCTCCCCTTTTCGTGTCATCTGCCGGTCGCCCAGCGTACGTTCTTCCAGAGAGAATTCCTCCATTTGCGCAAAAAAGGTACGCTGACGGTCACTCAGCGTACCATTTTCCGCAACGCACGAGTTTCGGCTCCCTCACGCCAAAGCGCGAAGGAACGCGGCGGATTGGCGCATGAACTGCAGCTGATTCGGCGCATCGAAATGTTCAATGGCGAAATAGCCGTCATACCCCGTCTGCATACGCGCCGCACGAATCAGACGGGCGATCGGCATGTATCCGCCGCCCGTCGGCACCACGGCCATGCCCTTACGAACCGCGCCGTACGGCATCGAAGCCGAATCCCGCGGTTCGATTCCCCTGTCCTTGACGTGGAAATGCATGATGCGATCGCGGAACAACCGATAGGCGTCATCGCAATTCTCATCGCTGAATACGTAGTTTCCGGTATCCAACGTATGCCCCAATCCCGGGACCTGCTCCAGGAACCAACGAATCTCGGCAATGCGGGCGATCGGCGAGGTCGCCGCATCGAAATCCTCAATAGTCACGGTAATGTTTCGCCCGGCTGCATACGCGACCATATGGCGCAATGCGTCGCGCATGGCCGATACACGCGCATTGCCGCCAAGCCAGGCGGCGACCTGACGGTATGCGGCCTGCGTCGAATCACCGGCGGCGTGATCGGCCGACCAATCACAGGCGTCCAGCAGTGGCGTAAGTCGCGCCGCCTCATCTTCAGGAAGAAAACCCGGAATCGGCATCACACGGCCAGCTCCGAACTGCGCGGCAAGATCGATGACGGCTTGCGCATGCGCCGTCTCACCTTGAGCGAGCGCAACGTCACCGAACTCAAAAAACTCGTATATATTGCTGACTTCCAGTCCGGCTTTCGGTAGTTCTTCGGCGAACATCTCACGTTCGGCGGCCAGTCGCTTACCTTCGACTTCCAGACCGGTGATGCCGAGCGCCCGAATCTCGGCGAACAGTTCAGGCAGATCCTTGCCGGTCTGCGCTGCGGCTTCGGCTACGTGATCATAAAAAACGGAAATCTTCATAAGACACATCCTTGGGTTACTGTTGCCATCGTCCTCGCGGCGCCGCGTCACTGGTGACGTGCGGCATATTCTTCTTCAGGCGTACGTTCCAACGCCACGCAATCAATCGGCTCACGCTGACGTGTCGTCGGGGCCGCCCAACGCACTCCATTGGTGATGATGCGCTGGATTTCAGGAATGTAGTACGTCGGATATTCCTCGTGACCGGGCTGGAAATAGAAGATACGCCCCAAGCCGCGCGTCCATGTGCAGGCTGAGGGGAACAGATTGCCTCCGGCGAACCATCCGGCGAACACCACATCGTCTGGCTTGGGAATATCGAACGGCTCGCCGTACAGCTCTTCTTGGTCGATGTCCACAAACTGCGGCACACCGGCCGCGATCGGATGGGCGCGGTTGACACAGACCAGTCGCTCACGGTCGTCATGTTTCCAGCTCAACGTCATGCTGGTGCCCAGCAGCCGTTGCATGATGCGGCTCCAATGCGCCGAATGCAAGGTCACCAGTCCCATGCCTCGCAGCACATGGTCGCGCACGCGTTCCACTTCTTCATCGGTGAAGGCGTCCTGTGCCATATGATTCCAGAACACCAGCACGTCCGTAGCGTCAAGTGTGGCCTCGTCCAATCCGTGATCGGCCATATCCAACGTCCGGGTGGTTATGGCAAGGTCTTCTTCTTCGCTCAGGAATCCAGCGAGAACCTCATGGATACCGTCCGGATACACCGCTCGCACATTTGGGTATTCGCGCTCTTCGATGTATTCGTTCCATACGGTGACGTTGATGGTCATAATCGCTCCTTTGCTTGGGCTCCATAGCCCCGACCTTGCATCATCCCGACTTCAGATGCCCGGCTTCCGATGATAGTGATACAATGGCGTTTTGTCTTTTCAACTAGGCGTAGGCGGCGTGTGGGAACGCTGGTCGAGGCCCATCGTGCGGATGTCCGGCGATGAACCTTCTTCACACCATGATTTCGATCATTATTCAAACGCTGTTGATTTCTGTTTCCGTCGCTATGGATGCTTTTGCCGTTTCCATTGGCAAAGGCCTGACCGTAAGCCGCGTACGTGCGACGGACGCCATCAAAACCGCGCTCTCGTTCGGTGGCTTCCAGGCGTTATTCCCTATTCTCGGTTATTTCGCGGCCTCCACATTCAGCTCATATATGACCGCTTTTGACCATTGGATCATTTTCGGTCTGCTCGCGTTCATCGGCGGCAACATGGTGCATGAGGCCTTCGAGGAAGACGAGGTCAACGCCAAGGAAACAGCGCAATTCGATTGGAAGCACATGCTTCCGTTGGCTGTGGCATGCAGTATCGATGCTTTTGCGGTAGGCGTAAGTCTGGCGTTCATGAGGATCAACGTCATCTTCGCCGTAACCATGATCGGCGTGGTCACCGGACTGTTCTCCGCGCTCGGCTTGTACATCGGTCGTATATTCGGCTCTCGCTGGCAGAAGCCCGCACAGATCGCCGGCGGCGTGGTGCTGATTCTCATCGGCGTCAAGGTGCTGCTGGAACATCTGGGAGTCCTGGCGCTGTAGATGGCGCTGTAGATGGCGCTGTAGATGAAGCCCCTGCGAGCGGATGTGCATCAGCTCCTGCACACGAAGTAGGATATTCACCAGATATTGTCATGACGGAAGAGGGAAAGCACATGAGCGCAATCACCCCAACCCAAGCGAACTGGAAGAATAAGACCTTGGGCATGCTGCTGACCCAGCTCACGGCATACGTGCTGCTCATCGCGGCCACGGCCATTCCCGCCCGCGGCCCTTTTCCGGCGATCCCGCTTATCGTCGCGGCCCTCGTTCTGGGTGAATTCGTACTGTTCTGGCCGTTCCGCGGTTCGACGTTGGACCGTGCGGTCACGGTGGTGTTCGGCGTGGTATCGCTGATGTTCGTCGTCGTCCCCTTCCCGTCCGGCGACGTGCCACCCGAACAGATGGACAGCCATCACGAAGCGTTCCCGTGGTACTCATGGTCGCTGGCCGTGGGCTTCCTGCTGATCGCACTGGTGATTTTCTCGTTCGGACGTCAGATGGCCCGCGAGAATCGAACGCATCTTATCCGCGCGCTGTCTCATGCCGTAACCTCCGGCGTAGCCGCCATCGCGGTGGCCGGATGGTGCTTCCTGCCGCCGCTGGGGGCTGTGTTGCTCAAAGGCGGCACGATCGCCATTGTTGCCGTGGCGGTACTGGTAGTACTTGCGCTGGCCCTTGCCGTAGCCTCTGTGCTGTGGGTACGTGACGCCGATCCAGATCCGGCGATTCGTTACCCCTGGATCGGCACCGGTCTGATGCCCGTGATGATGATGGGCGTTTCCATCGCTGCGACAACACTGATTCTCTCGCGTCTGGGAGCCTGAATCACCGATCATATTCGTTGCGATTCGTTGCGATTCCAGTCATGGTTTCGCAACGTTTCGGCAACGATTACGCATCGATTCCTGCGCACGCGAGTGCGACGCAGCGCCATGCCGCCGATAGGTGATCCGCCTACCGCTGATTGGCGAATTCATATTCTGCGCAGGTTACATTCATGTGTCCACTGCACGCGCGTACAATGAAAAAAATCGACCATGGCAACGTTCACCATTGCCGACTCTACGATCAGCAATGCAACAGCACAGTCTCCGCTCCTGACGAGGACTGAAGAGAATGAGGGGGAACAGCGTGACGGATCTTACGTTGATGACATTCGCCAGCGATCCCGCCACCGTGCTGCCATCCCTCGCCCTACTGTCCCATCGCGTACGCGTACTGCCCATGGATGCGGCGAGCTTGGTAAAAATGCCGGAGAACACCATTCTGTTCCTCGACGCACGAGACGATTTGGCCACTGCCAAAACACTGTGCCGCATGATTCATGCCACCGGACTATCCACGCCGATCGTGCTGATTCTCACCGAAGGCGGGTTCACCGTGGTCAACTCGCAGTGGGGCATCGCCGATGTGGTGGTGGCCACCGCATCGCCCGCCGAAGTGGAGGGCCGCCTGCGTCTGGTCTCCGAACGCGGCAATGCGCCCGCTACGGCGTCCTCCAGTCTGCCTGCCGATTCCGGCACTGCGGTAGAAGACGGTCAGATTCGTTCGGGCGATCTCATCGTGGATACCAACGGATACACCGCATCCCTGCACGGTCAGCCCATCGATCTGGCATACAAGGAATTCGAGTTGCTCAAATACCTGGTGCAGCATCCCGGCCGCGTGTTCACGCGCGCCCAGCTTCTGCAGGAAGTATGGGGCTACGATTATTACGGCGGCACCCGAACGGTGGATGTGCATATCCGTCGTCTGCGTGCCAAGCTCGGCGGAGAATACGAGCATCTGATCGGCACCGTGCGCAATGTCGGCTATCGTTTCGATCCGCCGGAGAACGATCATGGCGAGACGGCAGCCAAGCAAGCCGCGCAGTCTGCCGCCCACAACGCTTCTGCTTCTGTTTCCGCTCCCGCTGGTTCCGGCATCGGCACCTCGGCCGATAGCCTCAACGCCTGATTCAGGCCAATTCCATGCGTGAAACCAAAACCGCACGAATCGCACGCATGCATGACGAGTACGCCACGTTATGTCAGGTGATTCCCGCTCCCCGATGCGCACTGAACTTTTCCTCGCCGCTGCAATTGCTGATCGCAACGGTGCTCAGCGCCCAGACTACGGACAGGCGCGTGAACACCGTGACTCCCGAGCTCTTCTCCACCTACCCCACCGCCGCGGCTCTGGCCGGGGCCAATCCCGCACAGGTAGAAGAGATCATCCGTCCGCTGGGCTTCTTCCGGTCCAAAACACAGCATCTCATCGGGCTGGCCACAGCGTTGAGCGAACGGTTCGACGGCGAAGTTCCGCACACGATGGATGAACTCACCTCGCTGCCGGGTGTGGGACGCAAAACCGCGAACGTGGTGCTCGGCAATGCATTCGGTATTCCCGGCTTCCCGGTGGACACTCATGTGATGCGCGTCACCGGACGGCTGCGCTGGCGCACCGATTGGCGGATCGCCAAATCAGACCCGGTCAAGGTGGAGCGGGAGATCACCGCGTGTTTCCCTCCGGACGAATGGACCGATCTGAGCCATCGATTGATTCTGTTCGGACGGGCCACCTGCCACGCGCGCAAACCCGACTGCGCTCATTGTCCGCTGGCCGATTCCTGCCCCAGCTATGACCCCGCACAGTCATAAGCATGCATAAAGCCAGCGTTTGGCGGTTTGCCCCCGCTGAGGGTGCTTGACGCGGCGGTTAACTGCCAAGTACTGGCCATTCGACGTCGCTGGGTTCTCGTAGCGACGACGAACCGCCAATCGTCGGCAGGACAACTGCACCAGAAGCACCATTAGCGAAGTCGGATAGCCAACGTATGGCAAACATCCGCCGCCGTCTTACGCATCTCATCGCTCTCCACCGCTAGACTGGGCGGCATGCGAAGCAGGCATAACAGGCAGCCCAACGTATGGGCGCAATGGGGGATTTTCTTTGGGGTCGCGGCGGCACTCGGCGCACTCGTCTGGACCGGCTGGGCCATACTTGAACATCGTTCGATATTGCCGACCGGCAATGCATCCAGCGCTCAACAGGTCAACATCGGTGTTACCGATTTGCCGCAGTCCTTGGATATCCGGCCCGGCGGTACAGCAGCCGCATCCGCCGGCAACGCGGCAAGCGTCGCTGATCTCAACGCCACCCCGGCCGCCGATCGTCTTCTGCTGGGCAACGTCTACGAAACACTGGTCACCATTGACCAGCGCAATCAGCTGCAGCCGGGGCTGGCCACCAAGTGGACCGTATCCGACGATGGCCTGACCTACACCTTCACACTTCCGTCAGCGGTCAAATTCTCCAACGGACATACGCTCGACGCCACGGATGTGGTGTGGTCACTGCAACAGGCGCAGTCAGCCGAAAACAAGTCGGACGGCACCGTCACCAATCCTTCCGAAACCCTCGGCAGTCTCGCATCGGTGACCAATCCGGACGCCGCCACCGTAACCATCACGCTGACGCAACCGAATCCCACACTGCTGCGCACCCTCGGCGGTCCGCTCGGCGCAGTCTTCGACGCCGAACTCGGCGATGGCTTCGACTATGCCACCCAAGCCGCGGGGTCCGGGCCTTTCACCGTAGTCGATTTCAAAGCCGGCAAATCCCTGACGCTCGCCCGCAACGACACCTATCACGGCACCAAGGCGGCGAGCGCGACCGTCGCGATCACCAACTTTGCTGACGACGCCGCCCTGGCCAAGGCAGTTACGGACGGCACCGTGGACCTGGCCGCCAATCTGTCAGGAAAGCAGGCAGCCACGCTCACCGGTGACGGCAACGGCAGCGGCGTGACGGTGAGCAAAGGCACCACCGCCAGCAAGGTGCTGCTGGCCTACAATCACGGCAATGATTCCCTGCTTTCGGACGAACAGGCGCGAAAGGCGTTCAGGTATCTATTCGACGCAGGCGCTATTGCCGACGCGCAATCGGATTCGGCCGGGCTTCTGTCCGGTCCGATCAGTCAGACGGAACCAGGCTACGAGGACTTGACCGGTCTGTTCCCGCATGATGTGGCCAAAACGCAGGAAATGTTCGCCTATTTCGATCCGATGTACCTGACCACCGTGGATCTGGTGGTCAGCGAACAGTATCGATCCATTGGCGAGGCAATCGCCCAGCAAGCCGGCCAGCTCTCGCTGCCGCCCGTGCAACTGGAGGTCCTGCCCGAAGCCGAATACGCGCAACGCATCGCAGCGGGAACATGGGCCATGACCGTGGTCAGCATGAACGGCACAGGCGATGCCGGCCTGTTCGCGGACCCGGATTCGATGTTCCATTACGATCACGGCGAAGCGCAGCAGGCATGGGCCGCGGCACGGGCAGCCACCAATGAAACCGACTACGAATCACGGATGAAAGCGTACGCCCGACTGGTCAGCGACGATGCGGCGGCGGACTGGCTGTATACGCGGGCCTGTTTCACGGTGGCACGGGACGGAGTCAGCGGATATCCGACCGAGATGACCGATCAGCGGATGGACCTCAGCCACGTGCAGGGCGCATGAATTCGAGCGTGAATCCGCAGCTCCCCGCCCAGATTCATGCGGGGAGTGCGGCAGGGGCCAAATAATAGGCCTTGTCATACAACATGCATACACTTTGGCCTTATGACTGAAGGCAATTCCATCATCAACGCCAACCTCACCCCGCTGCCCGACAAGGTCGGCGTGGACGGTCTTGAGGATAAGTGGCGCGCCGTTTGGGACGAGAACGGCACCTACAAGTTCAACAACACCCGTGACCGCAAGGCCGTGTACTCCATCGATACGCCGCCGCCCACCGTCTCCGGTTCCCTGCACGTGGGCCACGTGTTCTCCTACACGCATACCGACGTGATCGCACGGTACAAGCGCATGCGCGGCTACGACGTGTTCTACCCGATGGGTTGGGACGACAACGGTCTGCCCACCGAGCGCCGCGTGCAGAACTACTACGGCGTGCGTGTGGACGTCTCCCTGCCGTACGATCCGGATTTCAAGCCGCCGTATGAGGGCACCGACGGCAAGAAGATCGATGCCAAGGATCAGGTTCCGATCTCCCGCAAGAACTTCATCGAGCTGTGCGAGAAGCTGACCGCTCAGGACGAGAAGCTGTTCGAGGCGCTGTGGCGCAAGCTGGGCCTGTCCATCGACTGGTCCCAGACCTACCACACCATCGGCGAGCATCCGCAGCGCGTGGCCCAGAAGGCCTTCCTGCGCAACCTCGCCCGCGGCGAGGCCTACCAGCAGGATGCCCCGGGCCTGTGGGACGTGACCTTCCAGACCGCCGTGGCTCAGGCCGAGCTGGAATCCCGCGAATACCCGGGCTTCTACCACAAGGTGGCCTTCCGCTTCGAGGATGGCACCCCGATCTACATCGAGACCACCCGTCCGGAGCTGCTTGCCGCCTGCACCTCGCTGATCGCCAACCCGGATGACGACCGCTACAAGAAGTACTTCGGCCAGGAAGTCTACTCCCCGCTGTTCAAGGTCAAGGTGCCGATTCTGGCCCACCCGGCCGCCGAAATGGACAAGGGCGCCGGCATCGCCATGTGCTGTACGTTCGGTGACGTGACCGATGTGCAGTGGTGGCGCGACCTGAAGTTGCCCACCCGCCCGATCATTCAGCGCAACGGCCGCATCGTGATGGATACCCCAGACTGGATCACCGATCCGGCCGGTCGTGAGATCTTCGCCGAAACCGCCGGCAAGACCACCTTCTCCGCACGTAAGGTGATTGTGGACAAGCTGCGCGAGGCCGGCGATCTGGACGGCGAGCCGACTCCCACCAAGCGTATGACGAACTTCTACGAGAAGGGCGACAAGCCGCTCGAAATCGTCACCTCCCGTCAGTGGTACCTGAAGAACGGCGGTACGGACGCCAAGCTGAACGCCGAACTCATCGAGCGCGGCAAGGAGCTGAACTTCCATCCGGACTTCATGCGCGTGCGTTACGAGAACTGGGTGCATGGCCTGAACGGCGACTGGCTGATCTCCCGCCAGCGCTTCTTCGGCGTGCCGTTCCCGCTGTGGTACCCGGTCAAGGCCGACGGCGAGCCGGACTACGATCACCCGCTGACCCCGTCCGAGGATCGTCTGCCGATCGACCCGACCATCGACGTGCCGGAAGGCTACGACGAGTCCCAGCGTGATGTGCCCGGTGGCTTCACCGCCGAGAAGGACATCATGGACACTTGGGCCACCTCCTCGCTCACCCCGCAGATCGTGACCCACTGGGCCGAGCCGGACGAGGCTTCTCAGGCGCTGTTCAAGGCCACCTTCCCGATGGATCTGCGCCCGCAGGGTCAGGACATCATCCGCACCTGGCTGTTCTCCACCGTGGACCGCGCCCACCTTGAGAACAAGTGCCTGCCGTGGGCTCATGCCACTCTCTCCGGCTGGATCCTCGATCCGGACCACAAGAAGATGTCGAAGTCCAAGGGCAACGTGGTGGTGCCGAACGAGCCGATCGAGAAGTTCGGTGCCGACGCCGTGCGTTACTGGGCCGCGGCCGCCCGTCTGGGTCTGGATGCCACCTATGACGTCGGTCAGATGAAGATCGGCCGTCGACTGGCCATCAAGCTGCTGAACGCCACCAAGTTCGCTCTGGCGATCGGTCGTGAGGACGAGAACCATCATGTGGGTGATTCTGCTGTGGCTGCTTGGAACCCGGCCGATGTGACCGAGCCGCTGGATCGCGCCGCCATGGCCAAGATGGCCCTTGTGGTGCGTCAGGCCACCGAGGCTCTGGAAGCCTACGAGCACTCGAAGGCTTTGGAGGTCATCGAAAGCTACTTCTGGCAGTTCTGCGACGACTACATCGAGCTCGTGAAGAACCGTGCCTACGGCACCGCGGACGCCACCGGCCACACGCCGTCTGAGGCCGCCGTGAAGTCCGCTCGCACGGCTCTGGGTCTGGGGCTGGATGCTTTCACCCGTCTGCTGGCCCCGTACCTGCCGTACGCCACGGAAGAGGTGTGGAGCTGGATGCACGCCGGTTCCGGTTCCGTCCACCGCGCTGCATGGCCTACGCCGGATGTGTATGCCGCTGCCGCGTTCAAGGTGAATCCGGAGCTGTTGGCTCACGCCGGCGAGGCACTGGCTGCGCTGCGCGGCATCAAGTCCAAGGCCAAGGTGTCCATGAAGACCCCGATCCTCTCCGTCAAGCTCGGTGTGGATGACGAAGTGCGTGCCTCCTTGGAGAGCGCTCTGGGCGATATCGCCGAGGCCGGTCGTGTGGTGGGCCGCATTTCCTTCGTGGGTACCACCGCTGCGCTGAAGGCCATGCATGAGACCGCTGAAGCCGCTGTGGACGCCGCGAAGAACGCCAAGGCCGAAACCGAGAACGCTATCAGCGTGATCGTTGAGGACAGCGAGCTCGGCGAGCCGCCTGTTAAGAAGAAGTGATTCCACTTCTTCTTAACAGGCGGCCTTCGCGGCTGCTTATAGTGCAGCCACTCACCTCGCCTGCGGGAAGCCCGCTGGGCTTCTCGCTATACGGCTCAGCCGGTTAAGAAGAAGTGACGTCTGCCGCGTCACCACTGTTCCGGCAAGCTATATAGTTATAACAAGGAGGGGCTTGTCCGACTGGTTGAATCAGTCGGACAAGCCCCTCCTTTATTATGCGAATACGTCGAGCACGCCCGGATCCCCTCCGGCGTCGGCGATACGCTGATGACGCTTCTTCGCTTCGGTCACCACGAATTCGCGGTATTTTTCCGCGATTTCCGGGTCTAGGCCCGCTTCGATGGCGATGCGGTGAAGACGTTCGATCTGATAATCTTCGCGCTTCATGTCTTCAGGAGCAAATCCGGCATTGGCTTTCAGCACACCCACCTGCGAAGTGGTTTTGAACCGTTCGGCAAGCAATGAGATCACAGCGGAGTCAATGTTGTCGATGGATTGACGAAGCGCTTTGATACGCGCCACCGCCTGTGCGGTTTCCGGATGGGCCGCCGCCTGGGCGGAATCAATGGTGGTCCTCTGCCAGTCACTGCTCGTTTCGCTCATAGATTCGAGAATACTCCCCCACCACGGTTTTTTGCGAGCCTTCGTGTTCCTTGCGACTTCGCATGATGCTCTTTATGGTCCAATAAGCCAGCTATCTCGTTTGCAAGGGGCTGATTTCCGCTTTTCAGAACATCTATCTGCTCTACAAGGGGCGGTCCATCAGGTAGACAGGCCCTACAAAGCGGTATAACGGCGTTGGTGTATAGGGCTCAATATGGGTGTTATCGTTCCGTCGCAGCCCCTTGTAGGGCAGATAGGCGTTGCGGGAAGCGGAAATCAGCCCCTTGTAGGGCAGATATCCGGCATTTCAGCTGCCACGGAGCAACCATCGCACAGTTGGACGGTGAACAGCATCCTCTCCGGGTCCACAGTGCAGCGCCCAGCAACCACCCAATACGATACCCAATACGATAAAAAGGGCTGCATTCCACATGACATGGAATACAGCCCTAAGCGCACGTTACAGCGTCAGTTGCCGTTGGTGGCATTGCCGGTATTGGCCTGCTGCACAATGGCCGCGAGGAAATCGCGGTTGGTGGCGGTTTTCTTGAGACGCGGCACCAGCGTCTGATAGGCCTGTTCGGGCTCCATGCCGCCGAGCAGACGACGCAGACGGTAAATAATCGGCAATTCCTGAGGATTGGTGATGAGCTCTTCGCGTCGAGTACCGGACGCATTGATGTCGATGGCCGGGAAGAGACGCTTGTCCGCCAACTCGCGGGACAGACGCAGTTCCATGTTGCCGGTGCCCTTGAACTCCTCGAAAATCACCTCGTCCATCTTGGAGCCGGTTTCCACCAGTGCGGAGGAGATAATCGTCAGCGAGCCGCCGTTTTCGATGTTGCGCGCGGCACCGAAGAACTTCTTCGGCGGGTACAATGCCTGAGCATCCACACCACCGGAGAGGATACGCCCGGAGGCCGGAGCCGCAATGTTGTAGGCGCGGGCCAGTCGGGTCATGGAGTCAAGCAGCACCACTACATCCTGTCCCAGCTCCACCAAACGCTTGGCACGTTCGATGGCCAGCTCGGCAACAGTGGTGTGGTCGGAGGCCGGACGATCGAAGGTGGAGGAGATGACCTCACCCTGCACCGTGCGCTCCATGTCGGTGACCTCTTCAGGACGCTCGTCCACGAGCACCACCATCAGATGCACTTCCGGATTGTTGGTGGCGATGGCATTGGCGATGTTCTGCAGCGTAATCGTCTTGCCTGCCTTCGGCGGGGAAACGATCAGACCACGCTGCCCCTTGCCGATCGGGGCCACAATATCCATGATGCGGCCGGTAAGCTTGTTCGGCACGGTCTCCTGCTTCAGGCGCTCCTGCGGGTAGAGCGGGGTGAGCTTGGAGAACTGCGGGCGGTTCAACGATTCTTCGACGCTCTGGCCGTTGATGGAATCGATGGACTGCAACGGCACGAACTTCTGGCGCTGGTTGCGGCGATCGCCTTCACGCGGGGCGCGAATGGAGCCATGTACCGCATCGCCCTTACGCAAGCCGTACTTCTTGACCTGTCCCATGGAAACATACACATCGTTCGGTCCGGGCAAATAACCGGAGGTGCGCACGAAAGCGTAGGAATCAAGCACGTCGATAATGCCCGCCACGGGGACCAGATCCTCGGCCGGCTCTTCACGACGGGCGTCACGATCCGCGCGTTCGGCACGTGCTTCATGATCATCACGACGACGATCGTCCTCGCCGTTGGCGTCGCGGCCACGCACGCGACGACCGCGACGATCCGCGCGATCGGAACGGTCATTGTGAGCATCGCGATCGGCACGGTCGCCACGGTTGCGGTTACGACGCACAAATTCACGTTCTTCGCCGTTGTCTTCACCGTCGGCCGGCTCCACATGCTTCTGCGTAGGCAAGGTGGCCAGAATATCATCAAGATCGCGCACATTGTCGTCACGATCCTCATCACGACGACGCTCCTGATCACCCTCATCATTGCGAACACGACGGATAATCGGCTCGGCAGGCTCCTCACGGCGCGTGCGACGAGAGGCACGATCGCCGTCATCGCCTTCTCCCAAGTCAAGCGAAGCAAGCAGATCATCGGCAATATCGTCCTGCTTACGGGACTTGCGGCGCGGGGCCTCACCATCGGCGTTCTTGCGTCGTGCGGAACGACGGGAATCTGCAGCGTCCGACTTGCGACGAGTCCGACGACGAAGAGCTTCCGATTCGGTGCCATCTGCGGATTCAGAGACGGCTTCCACCGCAGCGGCAACGATGTCAGCCGCATCCTGAGCGCGGGTATCGGCATTGTCGGAGACGGCAACGGAAGCATCTGCAACAGACTCGGCAGAAACAATCGGAGCATCCGCAATGTCTGCAGGCGCGGCGATAGGCTCGGACTCGGTCGGCTGGGTGGCGATCTGGGCAGCGGTTTCGGCATCCTTGCTGGCTTTGGCACCCTTAGGCGCACGTACGGTTACACCAGCCGGCGCCTGACCGCCACTGCGCGCGGCCTGAAGAGTGGCGATGAGTTCGGGCTTGCGCATGGTCGACGTGCCGCGCAATCCCATCTGCTTGGCGAGCTCTTTGAGCTCAGGCAGTTTCATACTCTCAAGATCTTGGCTATTTGCCACTGGTATGCCCTTTCCGTACCGCGCAAGCCCACGGCCGCCACGGCGTTAAGAGTGATATTTGCGGGTTCACCCGCCAACGAATGTCCGTCTGCGTCTCTGGTGCCTGAACGAACGTTGAACACTTTACAACGTCAGCCAGACCAACGCAAAACGACTGTGGAACGGCCCCATCAAACGCATATCGACAGTCATATATCGCACAATCCAATCAGATTCGGCGCACAGCCTCAGCAGATACGGACGTGCCAGACGTGCCGGAAGACGCGAAGAAGCACATAACAGACAAAGCCCTCTCAGGCGGGATTCCGCTTGAGAGGGCTTTGTCACGTTGCAGCAGCCGTCTGAACCCGAAGGCACACAAAGGTACGCCGAGAGGTGGAGAAAGGCTGATGACGCTCCATTATTTACTTTTGCTCATGGTAGGACTTTTCAGTGTTGACAGACCACACGTTCTTCTTGGAGGTCTTGCCGGTCTTGATGTTGTCCACGGCTTCCATGGCGGTGGCCATGGAGTGATCCATGTTGTTGTAACGGTGCTGACCGTTACGGCCCACGCAGTACAGGTTGCCGAAACCATCGAGGTATTCGATGAGCTCGTCCATGTGCTCGTAAGTGTCGAAGTAGGCGGGGTAGGCCTTCTTGACGCGCTCACGATGAGAATCGAGCACATCGTCCGGGCCGCTGATCACACGCATGCGGGTGAGCTCGGAAATGGCGAACTTGGTGGCGTCCTCGTCGCTCATGTTCCAGAAGGAGTCACCTTCCTCGCAGAAGTACTCCAGGCCGACCCACACGGTGTCGTCCACATCCTTGACCAGATACGGGCTCCAGTTATTGAAGATCTGCAGACGGCCGACCTTGTAGCCCGGATCCTGCACGTAGATCCAGCAATCCGGCACGATCGGCGGGTTGCCGAGAGTGGGGATGTCGGTGGTGTTCTTGAGCTTCAGATGCTTGACCAGAAGGCCCACGGTCACGAAGTCGCGGTACGGCAGACCGTTGGCCACGGCGGTCATATCGGTCGGGGCCGGCTTGGAGTCGGTGGCCTCAGGATCGGCACCGGCGGCGTCGATCGCATTGACCAGATCCTTCACCGGCATCGAAGAAATGAACTGATCGCCGGCGAGCTCGGTACGGTTGCCCTCGGAATCCTCGTACACCACGGAAGAGACGGCACCGTTGGTCTGACGAAGCTCCACCACCTTGGCGTCGGTCAACACCTTAACGCCCGCGGCCTCGCAGTTGGACTCCACGGTCTCCCACAGCTGGCCGGGGCCATACTTCGGGTACCAGAATTCCTCGATGAGGGAGGTCTCCACCTCGGCGTTGGAGCGCTTCTTCGGCAGCAGCTTCTGGAAGGCGTTCTTCAACACCCCCATGATGGACAGGCCCTTGACGCGCTGAGCGCCCCAATCAGCGGAGATCTGGGAGGGGTGACGGCCCCACAGCTTCTCGGTGTAGCCCTCGAAGAACATCGAATAGAGCTTGCGGCCGAAACGATTGATGTAGAAGTTCTCCAGATTGTCTTCCGGCAGCTTGTGGAACATGGACTTCAGGTAGCTGAAGCCGGCCACCAGCGTGAGCTTGAAGCCCATGGCCTTGAACGTGTTGGGACTCAGCGAAATCGGATAATCGAAGAAACGACGGTTCCAGTAGATACGGGACACACGGTGGCGCTTGAGCATCACCTTGTCTTCCACTTCAGGATCCGGGCCGCCCGGTTCCATGTCGTGTTCGCGGCCAAGCTTCTTGTCATCGTAGGAAGGAGCGCCCTGCAGCGGCAGCACGGTCTTCCACCACTCCATGATGCGATCGTCCTTGGAGAAGAAACGGTGACCGCCGATATCCATGCGGTTGCCGTTATGTTTGACGGTGCGAGAAATGCCGCCGAATTCGCGGGTCTCCTCCAACACGGTCACGTCATACTTTTCGGAGCCACCGTCCTTGACGAGCTCCCATGCGGCGGTCAGACCGGCGGGACCACCGCCGATAATCACCACGGATTGCTTTTCGCTCACTTGCATCTCCTTATAACCAAATCAGCGATAGCTTACCTTAAGCCTTGGAAACGCACGCTCTGATTGTGCATTTCATCACGATTTCTCTTCGGCAATCGCCTGTGCTCCAGAGTGCCTAATGGATTGCCTAATGGATATCGTCCGGGATGTCGATATCGGTTTTCTGGACTTCCTCTACATTCACGTCCTTGAACGTTACGATACGCACGGATTTGACGAAACGGCTGGAACGGTACACATCCCACACCCATGCGTCAGTCAGCTGCACATCGAAATACACATCCTGTCCGGCGGAACGTACATTGAAATCCACTTTGTTCGCCAGATAGAAGCGACGTTCAGTCTCCACCACATAGGTGAACAGCTTGATAACGTCGCGGTATTCCCGGTACAGAGCAAGTTCGGCGTCGGTTTCGTAATTGTCAAGATCCTCGGCGCTCATGCCTGATTATTCACCTTCCGTTTCACGCTTACGGCCGCGGCCCAGCGTACGCCACCATGCTTCCTTCGAAGGCTTGCGCTCGCCCTGCCCGTACGGCCAGTTGCTTTCCTCTTCCAAGCTGCGGCGGGTGGTGCCGTGCTTGCCATCCTGCTTGTCGTCGCCAGCCCGCTTTTCCTTGGCCGCATCCTCATGGTTTTCGGACTCGCCCGCCGTACCCGGTTGAGTATATTCCACCTGATCGGCGCCGGATCCATCCGATGCGCCCGTCCGTTCCTGATTCACCTGAATGGCGATGGAGTGCTCACGCGCGGACAACGCCTCTTTGACACCGGGATTGTCCTCGATCAAATGCATGCCGAACGCGTCAAGAGATCGAATCGGATCGTATTCGTCCACCAAGGTGTCCATGACGATCAAATCCTGATACTTGTCGTTCTCCGCATCCCACAGCGCATCACGCGAGGTGCCGGACGGCACGAAACCGAGCGACTGGTACACGGAAATGGAGCGGCTGTTCTTCTCCGGCACACCAACCCAAATACGGTGCATGCCAAGGCCGGCCGGCTCAGGAGCGAAACCATAGGTCATAACGCGCGGCATGGCGTCACGCGAATAGCCACGACCGCGATAATCCCGACCCAGCACGATCTGGATACGGGCGGAGCGGGACCAACCATCGATATCGATCAGGAAGATCATGCCGATGACGTTGTCGGTTTTCGCGGCATCCACTTTGCCGTCATCGTCGTGATCGGCGTCGGTGAGCACCGCCCATGCGATCGTGCGGCGAGATTCCGGGTCTCCCACACCGGATTCCGCCGGCGCCTGACCGGCTTCCCATGCCTGGGAGCGACGAACCCACGTATGCACCACCGCACGTTCGGTGGCCGGGTCCTTGCCGGTGATTTTGGAGGCACCGTAGAAGGCGTCAAGTTCATCCAAACGAGGCAGATCGTCAACGGTTGCCGGGCGCAGATGCACCATTTCACCGGCAATCGGCGGAATAACGATGCTACGCGGCAGATCGCGCGCCGCTTGCGCTTTCATTGCCATACTCAGCGTCTCGTTGGTGTCAGTCATTGCTAGTTGTCCCCTGTTTCGGCTCACGATTCAGTGCCGAACATATATTACTCGACTGGGTGAACGCTGAAAAGCGACTGTGAACGCTGCATACAGCACAACAGGCCGTAACCGCGCGGACCATTGGTAATGTCGCGCGGTTACGGCCTGTTGCCTGTACTGGTGTATTGCCCGATCAGTTCTTGATCTTGCCCATGACGACCTTGGTCACGGCCTTGGCGTCGGCCTGACCGCGAGTGGCCTTCATCACAGCGCCGATGATCACGCCCATCGGCTTCATGTTGCCGCTCTTGAGCTTCTCGACCACGTCGGGGTTGGCTTCGAACGCCGCGTCCACGGCAGCCTCGATAGCACCGTTGTCCTCGACGATCTTGTAGCCGTGCTTGGCGACTACCTCGTCCGGAGTGCCTTCGCCCTTCAGCACACCGGCGACGGTCTGCTTGGCGAGCTTGTCGTTGAGCTTGCCGTCGGCGATGAGCTTCTCCACCTCGGCCACATCCGCCGGGGTGACCGGCAGCTCTTCAAGCGAGACGCCCTTGGCGTTGGCTTCGCGGCTGAGCTCGCCCAGCCACCACTTGCGGGCACCGGCGGCGGAAGCACCAGCCTTGACGGTTTCCTCGATGAGATCGAGGGCGTCGGCGTTGAGGATGTCACGCATCTGCAGGTCGGTCAGGCCCCACTCGCTCTTGAGGCGGTTGCGACGCTCGCGCGGCATCTCCGGCATCTGGGCCTGGATCTCGGCGATGTGCTCCTTGGTGATGTGCAGCATCACCAGATCAGGATCCGGGAAGTAACGGTAATCGTCCGCATCGGACTTCACGCGACCGCCGGCGGTGGTCTGCGTGGCCTCATCCCAGTGGCGGGTCTCCTGCAGGATGTCCTTGCCTTCGTCGAGGCGAGCGGCCTGACGGCGAATCTCGTACTGGATGGTCTTCTCGATGCCGCGGAAGGAATTCACGTTCTTGGTTTCGGAACGAGTGCCATACGGGGCATCGGCGGACGGACGCAGGGAGACGTTCACGTCGGCACGCATGTTGCCCTGCTCCATACGAGCGTGGGAGATGCCCAGCGCACGCACGATGTCGCGGATGGCGCGCATGTAGGCGCCTGCGATTTCCGGAGCACGGTCGCCCGCGCCTTCGATCGGCTTGGTCACGATCTCGATCAGCGGCACACCGGCGCGGTTGTAATCCACGAGGGAGTGATCGGCACCTTCGATACGGCCATCGGCGCCACCGACGTGCGTGTTCTTACCGGCGTCGTCCTCGATGTGGGCGCGCTCGATCGGCACACGGAACACAGTGCCGTCTTCCAGCTCAACGTCCAGATAGCCGTTGCCGTTGGTGGGCTTGTCGTACTGGGAGATCTGGTAGTCGCGCGGCATATCCGGGTAGAAGTAGTTCTTGCGGGCGAACTGGCTCCATTCGGCGATCTCGCAGTGCAGGGCGAGGCCCAGCTTGATGGCGTAGTCGACGGCGGTCTTGTTGACCACCGGCAAGCTGCCCGGCAGACCCAGGGAGACCGGGGTCAGCTGGGTGTTCGGCTCGCCGCCGAACTCGATATGAGCAGGGCAGAACAGCTTGGTGTTCGTGCTCAACTCAACGTGGGTTTCCAAGCCGAAGACCACATCGTACTTCTTGGTGGCATCGGCGTACTTCATCAGTTTTTCAGCCATGATGTTGCTTTTCTTTCCTTCCGATGCTTTACTCAGCAAGTCCGTCGAGCCACGGGGTCTTCAGATTGTTCCAGATCGGGCCGCCCCAGCTCTCCTCAAGGGCAGCCTCAAGGGCAGCTGCCGGCTTGTACATGACTTCGTCACGCTGCTGTGGGGCGATGAACTGGAAGCCGACCGGCAGACCGTCGTCGGACAGGCCAGCCGGAATGGACATGGCCGGCACACCGGCGAGGTTGGCTGGAATGGTGGCGATGTCGTTCATGTACATGGCCAGCGGGTCGTCCATCTTCTCGCCGAACTTGAAGGCGGTGGACGGGGAGGTCGGGGAAACCAGCACGTCGGCCTGTTCGAAAGCCTTCTTGAAGTCCTGGATGATCAGGGTGCGAACCTTCTGAGCCGAGCCGTACCAAGCATCGTAGTAGCCGGCGGACAGCGCGTAGGTGCCGAGGATGATACGACGCTTGACCTCGTCGCCGAAGCCGGCCTCACGGGTGTAGGCCATCATGTTGGCGGCGGTCTGCGGCACGCCGGCCGGCGGCATCACGCGCAGGCCGTAGCGCATGCCATCGTAGCGAGCCAGGTTGGAGCTCACCTCGGACGGCATGATGATGTAGTAGGCACCCAGGGAGTAGCCGATGTGCGGCACGGAGACCTCGACGACCTCGGCGCCCATGTCCTTGAGCTTGTCGACAGCCTCGTTGAAGCGGGCTTCGACGCCGGGCTGGAAGCCGTCGCCACCGAGCTCCTTGATGAGGCCGACCTTCAGACCCTTGAGATCGCGCTTGGCGCCTTCGCGGGCTGCGGCGACCATCGGGCGCGGGCCTTCCGGAATCGAAGTGGAGTCGCGGCGATCATGGCCGCCGATGACTTCCTGCAGCAGGGCGGAGTCGAGCACGGTGCGGGAGACCGGGCCGATCTGGTCGAGCGAGGAGGCCATGGCGATGGCGCCAAAACGGGAGACGCCACCGTAGGTGGGCTTGACGCCCACGGTGCCGGTCAGGGCACCCGGCTGACGGATGGAACCGCCGGTATCGGTGCCGAGGGCGAGCGGAGCCTCGAATGCGGCCACTGCGGAGGCGGAGCCACCGCCGGAGCCACCGGGCACACGCTCGGTATCCCACGGGTTGTGGGTGGTCTGGTAGGCGGAGTGCTCGGTGGAGGAGCCCTGTGCGAACTCGTCCAGGTTGGTCTTGCCGAGCAGCGGCATGCCAGCGGCCTTGAGCTTTTCGATGACGGTGGCGTCGTACGGCGGCACCCAGCCTTCGAGGATCTTCGAGGCTGCGGTGGTCTCGATGCCCTTAGTGACGATCATGTCCTTGATGGCGATCGGCACGCCGGCCAGCTCGGGCAGGGCGGCCTTGTCTTCGGCGGACTTCTTGTCGAAGGCGTCGGCCTGTTCCAGAGCCACATCGCCGGAGACCTTGAGGAAGGCCTTGATGGACGGCTCGGCGGCCTCGATCACCTTGAGGTGCGCTTCGACCAGCTCGCGGGAGGTGACGTCGCCCTTCTTGATGGCGGCGGCCTGCTCGGCGGCGGACAGCTTGACGAGAGTTGCGGTTTCGTTGCTCATCGGGTTCACTCCTCGCTTCCCAGGATTCGCGGTGCCACGAACATACCGGCCTCGGTCTTCGGACCACCGGCGAGCGCCTCCTCCTGCGTGAGCGGGGTTTCGGCGACGTCCGGACGCATGTAGGCCTCAAGCGGAACCGGGTTTGCGGTGGGCTCGACGTCGTCGGAGGCGACTTCCTGAACCTTGTTGATGGAGTCTGCGATGACATTCAGTTCGCCCTGCAGACGGGTGATTTCCTCATCGGTGAGCGCGATTCGGGCAAGATCGCCCAAATGCACGATTTCTTCGCGTGAAAATGTTGGCATGCGCCTTACTATACGAGCGGTTTGTGACACGCGGTTATCGGAATGGCTCGTTCCGACGCCCATTGGACACCTCGGCGCGGCAAAAGTCCGACTTGGCCTCATATGCGGCATCACGCATATTATTTGACGTCAGTTTTTGCGGTGACGGTCAGGCCGCCAATCCACGCCACGGTGACCCACGCACACAGGATGAGACCGGACTGCCACCATTCGGGAATCCAATAATTCTGCTGCGAGGTGACAGACGAAACCGCATCACTTCTGATGCTGGCACCAAGGAAGTTGTTCATAGACATATCAGGCGTGAGATATGCCAACGTGCCAAGCCATGAAACTTGGCTGACCGCCATGGAGACAATGGCCAGTATGGAGGAGAGCACCATAAGCAGCACGACCACGATGCTCACCCCTCCTACCGTGGAGCGTGTCAAGGCACCCAAGCCCACCGCCAGCAGGGCGATAAGCGTGATGATCAGAGGGAATCCCGCCACGGTGATGGGGATGATGCGCCACTGGTCGCCCTTCAGCGCGGTGACGTCATGTCCGTGGACGAACAGCCAAAGTACGCCGGAGGCCAGAAGGATGCCCACAATGCCCGACGCGAGCGCATACAGCGCCACGGCGAGCGATTTGCTGGTATAGAACATGATGCGCCTGGGATTGGCGGTCAGGCTGGATTGTATAGCGGATGTAGTGTATTCGCTGGTGATGGCCATAACGCCGAAAATGCCGATCACCAGCGCTGCGGTGCTGCCCGATGAAGCCAGCACCGCCCATAGATCGACTGCGGCAAGAGGCTTGGGATGATCAAGCGTTTTGCCGGTGGTGATGTCAACGGTAGTCATGAACGTTATGGTCCAAGCGCTCAGTGCGGCCATGCCTACCATGAGCGCGGCGGCCAGTCCGAGCAATATCCAAGTGGACTTCAACGACTTGAGTTTGAGCAGCTCGGCCTTGAGCGAACCGAGGAAAGACAGTCGGATACGGCGGTTCCAACGGTTGGCGCGACGGCCGGCAGATCGGTTTACGGCAGCACTCGCGGCTTCGGCGTTCGTGGTTGGTACGCTCATTTCGTCACCTCCGCGGCTGACTTGGCCTGATATTCGACTTGGTTATGCGTCAAAGCCATATATGCCTCCTCCAGAGAGGCATGTTCCTCGACGAGTTCATATGTAATGAGTCCAGCTTGGGCGAATACACGGGCTGCCGTCACCAGGTCGGCACCGATGATGCGGAATACCTCGCCGATGGGCGGATCTGCAGGCGTCCGTTGATCTGGCACGACTTGGACTTGTGACGCGTTAGCGAAAATCGCATGGAGCTTGTCTGGTTCAGGAGTCACCACACGGATGGAGCGCATGGAATGTTCGGCTACGAACTTGCCAACCGTGGTGGTTTCCAAAATACGTCCTTGGCCAATGATCACCAGATTGTCTGCGGTGAGCGCCACTTCGCTCATCAGATGCGAGCTCAGCAGCACGGCACGTCCTTGTGCAGCGTAATAACGACAGAGTTCACGTACCCATTTGACGCCTTCGGGGTCAAGTCCGTTGATCGGCTCGTCCAATACCAGATTGTGCGGGTCGCCGAGCAGCGCGGCGGCGATGGACAGACGTTGGCTCATACCGAGGGAAAAGCGCCCTGCCTGGGTACGCGCCGCGCTTGTCAACCCGGTCATATCGATGACCTCGTCCACTCGGCGTTGGGGGATGCCATTGGTATAGGCCAACGCAAGCAGGTGGTCCCGCGCGGAACGGGACCGGTGCGCCGACTTGGCGTCCAGTACCGCACCGACGGCGCGCATCGGCGCACGGAGCTTAACGAATGGTGTGCCATCGATCAGCGCACGTCCGTCATCCGGAGCGATCAAACCGAGCATCGCACGCATAGTGGTGGATTTACCGGCACCATTAGGTCCTAGAAAACCCGTAACTTTGCCGTCTTCGGCCGTAAACGTCACATTGCTCAATGCTTGTTTGGATTTGAAGCGTTTGCTGAGCCCCTCAACCTCAATCATGCTTTAACTGTAGACGGCGATGCGCCGCCCCGCCAGCAGTCATGGCACGCTGTCAACGTATGGCTACCGAGTATGGCCACTGACTACATATGGCCCATGCTATTTGCCCGGGCAGATGCGCATCGCCGTATAGCTATGCGGTTGGTCAATCGCGCAGCCGCTCACCCTCGGCTCAGGCGATAACCGCATGCTGCGCAATCCACGCATGCATCGCCACGGCGGCAGCGGCACCGGCGTTGATGGAACGCACGGACCCGAACTGGGAGATGTAGACCACGTCATCGGCCAGGTCAAGCGCTTTTTGGCTGAGGCCCGGGCCTTCCGCGCCGAACAGAAGCAGGCATCGCCTGGGAAAACGGTAGGTTTCCATCGGCACTGCGCCCGGAATGATATCAAGGGCGATGACTCGGGCAGCCTGCAGTCCCTTGATGCGGCTGTCTGCATCGGCCAGTTCCGCCATGGCGCGCTGCATGGGGGAAACGGCATTGGCGGTACCGGTGTCCCGTCCGTCAAACGAATCAGGAATCAATGACTGTCCGCCAACTGCAGCGGCACGGGCGCCATATTCGTGAATATGGATGGCGGCCGCGGCGGCGCGGGCGCGCTCGTATGCGATCTCGCCGCCGATCCGGTTGCGCCAGCATTCCACCAGCTCGGCGATCGAAGGATGATGCTCCACATGCTGGTAGAGCTCAGTCATCAGAGCGCCCTTGCGATTCCACTTATGCGGGCCGACGATGTGTACGCGCTTCGCTTGGAAGGCGTTGGCGGTACGAACTATGGAACCGATGTTGAAATCGTGGGTCCAGTTTTCTACTGCAACCTCAAAATCATGACGGCCGCGTGCATCCAGATCGGCCTTGATGGCCGATACGGACCAGTACCGATATCGGTCGAGCACGTTGCGTCGATCGCCCTCGTTCAAGAGTTCCGTATCGAAACGGGAATCATAATTGGCGGATGAGGCATCGTCCGGGCGGGTCTCGCCAGGGTGGGTCTCGCTCCATGGGCCTAAGCCGATCTCACGGAATTCAGGTTCACCGGATGCTTTGGCCGCTAAAGAAATCGGATTGGGTGCGTGCATATATCTATCGCAGTTCGGATTCGTCAAAGACCTGGACGAAAGGCAATTCATGCTCGTCTCCGGTGGACGGATTGATGACATCAATAGTCTTCGCACCGCCGCCTACCAACGAGGCAATGGCTACCACGGTCGCTCCCAACTGCTCCACCACGCCGAAATCCAGACTCAGCTCGTTGCCATTGCGCAAGGTGACCAACGAGCTGGTCTGCACATACGACTTTTCGGACAGCCATGCGTCCAGCAGCAGTACGCGACGCCCGGCGATGGACGGCCCCTTGATGGAGGGATAGACGAAGTCCATCACGAATCCGTCCAGATCCTCCCCACGAGAGGCGGCAGCCTGCATCATCGCGGACACCATCGGCACAGCGGCCGCCGTCAGCGCACCAACCGCATCGAAATCGTCCACCGAATAGCCGGCATCCTCCAAGGCATCAAGCAGCACATGGCCCATCACCACAGCCGCGCGGTGATCAAAGGTCACCGCCGCCAACTCGGAGAACGGACGGCCCACCACATGTTCTTTGAGCAAGGTAGCAAGCTGTTCCCGCGGATCCAGCATGGCGAATGAGGTGGCATGCTTGGCAACGGCAAGGTCCGGGGTACCAGTAGGGCGGAATCCAGATTCAGTCATATGCACAGCCTATCGCCTGAGGGGGTCAGGAGCGGACAGTGGACGAATCATCGTCCGTCGGCACCACCTCGGGTGCGGAAAGTTCGTTGATATTGCCTTTCTCCGACTCGATCAGCGGCACTTCCCCAATGACCTTGGTGGGTTCGATCTTCTGCAGTTTACGCGCCGTGGGCAGTACGCGCTTCTCCAGGCTGGCGGCGAATTTGTTATATGCGCCCACTGTCTTGGAAATCTGCGCGCCGAGCTTGGTGGCGTAGTCGCCCAGCACGGCGAAGCGCTCATACAGTTCGCGTGACAGATCGAACAGCTGCTTGGCATCGTCGGTCAGGGACTGCTGTTGCCATGCATACGCCACGGATTTCAGCACGGCCCAGAGCGTGACCGGAGAAGTGAGCGCCACCTTGCGGGAGAACGCATCATCCATCAACGTAGGATCCGCCTCAAGCGCCGCCTGCAACAACGCCTCATTCGGGATGAAAGCCACCACAAAATCGGGAGCAGTGTCGAAAGCATTCCAATACGCCTTCTCCCCGAGGGCGCGCACATGCTCGCGCAACGCTTTGGCATGCGAGCGCAGCAACTCATCTCGTCTGGCCAATTCCTCGGGAGTCGCGGTCTCCGGAATCTCGCATGCCCGCTGATAATCGGCATATGGCACCTTGGCATCGATCGGAATAGTTTTGCCACCGGGCAAATGCACAATCATATCCGGACGCAGCGTACGGCCATCGGCACCGGCGACCACTACCTGCGTATCAAAATCAACATGCTCCAGAAGGCCGGCGGATTCCACAATGTTCTTCAGCTGAGCCTCGCCCCATGCGCCGCGCACCTTATTGTTACGCAAGGCAGCGGAAAGCGAGCTGGTCTCCTTATCCAGCCGGGCTTGCTGATCGTTCAGCCCTTTGAGCTGGGCTCCGAGCGCACCCATCTCCTGTTTGCGTCCCTCTTCGATCTGCGTGACCTTATGTTGCAAGGCATCCAGATTCTTGGCCACCGGAGCCAGAGCTTCCAGCACTTTACTCTGTTCTTTGAGGCGTTCTTCCTGCTCACGACGCTTGGCCTCGGCGGCACGCGCTTCGATTTCACGCTGACGTTCGGCCTCGGCGGACGCACGTTCCCGTTCATGCTGTATACGGATCTGCTCGGCCTGCTGCGCTTGCGCCAACTGCGATTTCACGAACGCAAGCTCACGCCCGGCACCTTCGATCTGCGCCCGAGCCGCAGCATGCTGCGCACGCAACTCGGTAATCTCCTCCTTGGCGGAAGCCAGGGCGCCCTGCGCCTCGCCAAGTTCCTCGGACTTGGCACCTCGGGCCATCTCCTGCCCCTTCTGCCGCCCGAGTTGGAATCCGGCGGCAAGACCCAGCATGAGCCCCACCACCAGCACAACGACTACGATGATCACGGTTCCCAGTTGTTCAGACATGTTCCCCAGTATGACACCAGACACTTGAGCCGGTAAAATTTTACCGTCCTCGACGAAATCAAGCCGTTTTCAGGACTTCACCAGACGGGAAATGGCCGCAGAGGCCTCGGCAAGCTTCTCATCCGCAACCAGGCCGCCTTCAACCGACGCCTGACGCACGCAATGCTGCAAGTGATCGTCAAGCAACAGCAACGCCACCGACTTCAACGCTGAATTCGACGCGGAAATCTGCGTGAGCACGTCAATGCAATACTTGTCGTCTTCCACCATCTGTTCGATGGCGCGCACTTGTCCCTCGATGCGACGCAAACGCGCAATAATCTTCGCCTTGTCTCCGCCATAACCATGCATCGGCACACCTTTCCTGCATCCCCGGCACGCCAGATACAACCGACATGCCAGCATACGTACACGCCCGAATCCGGCCATCCGCGCCTCGATACGCCATCAGCCGAACACGCCATCATTATATACCCTCTAGGGGTATAGGGTATACACTGTGCCTCGGATACAATAGGAGAGCATAGGAGGAGGGGTTATGACATTCAGCATCTTTCCCATCACCGTGGCACTCTTGGCCGCAGCAGCACTGACATGGCTGGTTCTTCGATTCTTCTTCGCCCCGCAACACGGCAAGGAAGGCATCATCGACGGAGGCCATCAACGTGCGACCATCACCGTCAAGGGCGGCTACTCCCCCGCCACGGTGACCATGCGTCCCGGCATGCCCATCACGCTGACCTTCGACCGCAAGGAAACCGGCGAATGCACCTCGCATGTGGTGTTTGCCGATCTGGGAATGGACGTCATGCTGCCAGGAAACACGTCAACCGCCGTGGAGCTGCCGCCTCTTCAGCCCGGCGAATACCCGTTTGCCTGCGGCATGAACATGGTGCACGGATTGCTGCGCGTCGAAGGACACACAGCAGGAGCAGCTGCGCAACCGGTTGTGCAGCCCGCCGCACAGCCCGCCGCGCAGCCCGCCGCACAACCACTGCCGTCATCCGTCACACCAGCCGCACCGGCAACACCGAACGCGGCCGAAGCCGAACGCCGCGAAGCTGAGGAACGCCGCGCGGAAATCAAGTCACTGGCTGGACTGGTAACCATAGGCGCGATCCTGACGATTCCGGTCTTCGCCACGACCATGCTGCACATGGCCGACCCCTCACTCGTGCCGCACTGGATGGTCAACCCCTGGCTGCAGGCCATGCTGATCACCCCGGTCATGTTCTACTGCGGCCACCCCATCCACACCGTCGGATTCCCGGCACTCGCCCACCGTTCTCCGGACATGAATTCGTTGGTGTCGCTGGGAACCTCGGCCGCCTATCTCTACAGTCTGGCGACGTGCGTCGCCCCCTGGATATTTCCGGAAGGCTCACGTGAACCCTATTTCGAATCGGTCGGCGTGGTCATCACCCTGGTGCTGGTCGGCCGTCTGCTGGAGAACAAGGCGCGCGAAGGCACCGGGCAGGCCGTACAGGCGTTGATCAAGTTGCGCCCACGCACCGCGCACCGATTGCACAACGGCGTACCGACGACCGCAACGAACGCTGCGTTGCCGGCAACCGCGACGGCCAGCCTCCCATGGCGCGACCCCGCAAACAGCACGGACGTCGACGTCGACTCCATCGGCACCGGCGACCTCCTTGTGGTGCGCAACGGCGAGCGAGTCCCCACGGACGGCGTCATCGTGGCAGGTGAGGTCACGGTAGACGAATCCATGATCACCGGCGAATCCAGACCGGTGTCCAAATCGACCGGCGCATCGCTGACCGGCGCTACGGTGCTTATGAAAGGCGACTGCGTGATGCGCGCCACCCAAGTCGGCGCAAACACCGTACTTGCGCAGATCACGGCCATGGTGGCACGGGCGCAGGCCACCAAAGCCCCCATACAGCAACTCGCCGATCGCATTGCGCGCTATTTTGTGCCCGCAGTGATGATTATCGCCATCTGGACCTTTGCGATCTGGGTCTCGCTGGGTCCCAGCCCGAAGCTCGCGCACGCTCTGGTCACGGCCGTCAGCGTGCTCATCATCGCATGCCCGTGTGCGCTGGGACTCGCCACGCCACTGTCCGTGACTGTGGCGCTCGGCCTCGGCGCCTCCAACGGCGTACTGGTCACATCCGCAAAAGCTCTGGAGCAGGCGAGACGCATCGGCACGGTGGTTTTCGATAAGACCGGCACCATCACCCGAGGCGTAGTCGATGATAATGCCGACTGGAACCGTCCGAGTTACGAACAGGACACCGTCAAAGAAGGGTCGGTCGAGGCGATTGCAGCATTGCGCGCCCGCGGCATACGTACGGTGATGCTGTCCGGAGACAAGGCCGACGTGGCAGGCCGCATCGCGCGCGAAGTCGGCATCGACACCGTGATCTGCGAGGTCAAGCCCGACGGCAAGGCGTACTGGATTCAGCGACTTCAGCACGAACGCGACACCCAGGATCCACGTGATTCCCAATCCGCCACAGCACGGCAGGGCAGCGATGCCGCCCACGATACAGCGACGGCAAACACCGTCAGGAATCGCTCGAAAGCCGACCTTATCGCGATGGTGGGCGACGGCATCAACGACGCTCCGGCGCTGGCCCAAGCCGATCTCGGCATCGCCATCGGCACCGGTACGGATGTGGCCATGCAATCCGCCGACGTGACGCTGATGAGCGGCGACCTGCGAGGCGTACTGAAAACCATCGATCTTTCGCAGGCCACCATGCGCAACATTCGGGAGAACCTCGGCTGGGCGTTTGGATACAACGTGATCGGCATTCCGATCGCAGCCGGCGTGCTGTTCCCGTTCACCGGCTGGCTGCTCAGCCCTATGATCGCAGGGCTTGCGATGGCGCTGAGCTCAGTATGTCTGGTGCTCAATGCGAATCGTCTGCATGGAGTGAGCATCAGCAGATTCGATGCCGGCGCCGCCCCGCAAAGCACCGCCATCGCCGGCGAACCGACCGTCATCATCGACGATCACACTTCATTGCACTTGTCCGCAGATACGGACAACAACCATCCAAACACCAAGGAGAATCCCATGGATATGAACATGCACATGCATCACGCCGCTCCGACCGATGGTGAAACCGCCACCGATCCGGTATGCGGCATGACCGTGGCCGTGAACGCGGACGCCGTCACGCGCGAGCACGATGGCAAAACCTACTACTTCTGCGGCGAGCACTGCGCCAATAACTTCATGAAGGCCCCGCAGATCTTCTTGGAGAAGTAAGTCGAACCTTCTCAACAACAATGGCCTCCATCATTGCGATGGAGGCCATTTCATACGCGTCCGGAAACCTCGTCCGAAAACCTCGTCCGGGAACCAGCGAATCAGGCGCCGAAGAAGAACACGAACATCCAGCAGCCGATAATGGCACCGACGATCGGGGCCACGACCGGAATCCATGCCTCATTCCAGCGGGACGTGCCCTTGGACGGAATCGGCAGGACGGCGTGCAGAATACGCGGCATGAGATCGCGGGCCGGGTTCAGGCCCGGTCCGGTCGGGCCGCCCATGGAGGTGACCAAGCCCCACACGATGAAGCCGACGACGATCGCGGCAGCGGCCGGATCCTTTTCGCCCCACGGGTCCATCAGGCAGCACAGTGCACCGAAGACGAGCACGAGGGTGCCGAACATCTCGTTGATGAAGTAATTGAGCTTCTTGTTATCCGCATCGGTGGTGCAGAAGGTGGCGAGGATGGCCTCGGGATCCTCAGTCTCCTTGTAGTGCGGATAATAGGTCAGGTAGACGATGAACTGTCCCAGAGCGGCGCCAAGCAGCTGCGCGATGATGTACGGCAGCACTTCGTTCCACGGGAACAGGCCGTTGACGGCCTGGGCGAGGGTCATGGCCGGGTTGATATGCGCGCCGGAGACCGCACCGAACATCAGCACCGGGAACATCACACCGAAGCCATAGCCCATGGCGATGTTCAGCCAGCCAGCGTGATGGCCTTTGGTGTTCTTGAGCTCGACGTTGGCCACAGAGCCGTTGCCGAAGATCATCAGGATGGCGGTACCGAAGAATTCGGCAGCCAGCTTGGTAAAGAGGGAGTATTCCACTGCTTCTTCTTTTCTCGTTCTAGTGAATGATGTGACCCGCAATGGCCGAATGGCCAAGTCACGCAAACGGAACAAGTGTACGCCGAGGGCTGAACGTGGAACACTCGTCAAACGTACGCCGCCGGCCTCTCGGCGTACGTTTGGCAAGATCAGTGATGATTGTTTCGGGGATTAGCAGTTGCGTATGGCGTTGCGCAGGGGCAGGACGCTGGTGGGCGGGACCGATAGTTCATCGACTCCGATTGCAAGGAACGTGTCGGTCAGGTTCAGGTCCGCGCCGAGTTCGCCGCAGATGCCGCACCAGATGCCGTGGCGATGCGCGGCCTCGACGGCCATCCTGATCATGCGCAATACGGCTGGCGAGTGCGGATCGGCGAAACGTCCGAGCTTCGGGTTCTGGCGGTCGCATGCCAGCGTGTACTGGGTCAGGTCGTTGGTGCCGATGGAGAAGAAGTCGACTTCGGCGGCCAGCTCGTCGGCCATGATCACCGAGGCGGGCGTCTCGATCATGACACCGACCTGGATGCGCTCGTCGAAGTCGATGTGCTCGCCGCGCAGCTCCTCCTTGACCTCTTCGAGAATCCGCTTGGCGTCGCGTACCTCCTCGACCGAGGTGATCATGGGCAGCATGATGGCGATGTTGCCGTACACCGAGGCCCTGAGCAGAGCACGCAACTGCACCTTGAAAATCTCCGGGCGGGTCAGGCAGATACGGATGGCACGGTAGCCGAGGGCGGGATTGCCCTCATGCTCCAGATTGAAGTAACCGACCTGCTTGTCCGCGCCGATATCGAGCGTGCGGACGACGACGAGCCGGTCGCCCATCTTCTGCGCGACTTGCCTGTATGCCTCGAACTGGAACTCCTCGGTAGGCCAGTCCTCACTTTCCAAGTACAGGAATTCGCTGCGGAACAGGCCGATGCCCTCGGCGTCGTTGGCCAGCACCGCAGCCACATCGGAAGGACGACCGATGTTGGCATACAGGCGAACCCTTTGGCCGGACTTGGTTTCGGTAGGTTTGCCCTTGAGCTCCTGCAGCAGACGCAGATGCTCCTCGTACTGGGCCTTCCTGCTTTGGTATTCGGCGAGCGTGGCCGCGTCCGGGTCGATGAACACCAGACCACTGGTACCGTCAATCACGGCAGTATGGCCGTCGTCAGCCGGCTCGAAGGCGTCGCCGATGCCGACGATGGCGGGCAGACCCATCGTGCGGGCCAGAATCGCGGTGTGCGAGTTCGCGGAGCCCTTGGCGGTCACGAAACCCAGCACCTTGGCGCGGTCGAGCTGCACGGTCTCGCTGGGAGCCAAGTCCTCGGCAAGGACGATATGGCCCTCGCTGCTTCCTTCGTCCGCCGCAACGCCACCGCGCTCGTCTATGAGCACGTTGATCACGCGGCGCGAGACATCCTTGACATCGGCTGCGCGCGTCTGCATGTACGAGTTGTCCATCCCGGCGAACATGGCGGCGAACCGTTCGGCGGTATCGCTGACCGCGTATTCGGCGTTCACCTTGCGAGACGCGATCAGGTCTTCGATGTTTTCCGCATAGGCCGGGTCCCGGAGCATGAGCTGGTGGGTGTCGAACAGTTCCGCCATGTCTTCGCCGAACTCGGCCGCGGTCTTGTCGCGCAGCTGCTTCAATTGAACGACGGCCGTGTCGCGGGCCGTGCGAAAACGTTCCACCTCAGCATTCGGGTCGTCGACCACATGACGTTCCACAGCCCGGTCGGCGGTATCCGGCACGCGGATCGCGCCGACGGCGATGCCGGCGGAAACCCCAATGCCTTGTATTGTTTTCATCACAGGTTCTCCTTGAGGAACTGCTCGAACTCGGTTTCGGGGCAGTATTTGCACCATGCGCTGAGCCTTCAAGCCACCATCCTTGGTACAGGCCCCGCCAGATTCAATAATTAGTCATAATGCGAGCGAAAAACAAAAAACCGGAATCTTTCGATTCCGGTTGTCTGTGCCCCCGCAGGGATTCGAACCCTGGACACGCTGATTAAGAGTCAGCTGCTCTAACCAACTGAGCTACAGGGGCGTTGGTTAGCTGTTGAAGTGTTCCTTGCAACGAGTGATAAATATACTCAGATTTGTCTCACGCGCAACCCTCGGCGTGTCGCCCGGAATTTCAACGTTTTGAAAATCGTGATTTTGCGGCGGCACATCGACTTTGCGATCGAGATAACCGCGCCGACACGACAGCTTCACAAAATACACACATTCTTGCGGATCATGCGCGCGGCTCACTCACTCGCGTCCTTACACTCGCGTCCTTACACGCTTGCGCGCTTATGGAAACCTCTATGGAAGTGCTCATGGAAATACGAAAGCCCCGCGCTGTGCGGACACGCGCGCGGGGCTTTCAATGCTTAAGCTCAGACTTCCAGTCTGAAAGATTCCAGCATTATGCCGGAATGATTCACTCGGCCACGACCTTCACGAAGAAGGAAGCGGTGATCTCCGGGTGGAGGGCCACCTTGGCGGGGAAATCGCCGGTGGTCTTGATGGTCTCGACCTCGATGGACTTCGGATCAACCGGAGCCTTGTCGGACAGAGCGATGGCGATGGCTTCCTTGGAGATGCCACCGAACAGCTTGCCGGACTCGGACACCTTGGCGGTGATCTCGACGGTGGTGCCCTCGATAGCAGCCTTGGCAGCCACGGCGTCTTCACGGGTGGCGACGGCCTTGGCCAGACGAGCGCGCTTCATAGCGGTGATCTGAGCCTCAGCGCCCTTGGTCCAAGCGAAAGCCAGACCCTGCGGGAACAGGAAGTTGCGGGCGTAGCCGGCCTTCACGTTCACCACATCGCCGGAGTGACCCAGGTTGGACACGGTCTTGGTGAGAATAACCTTAGTTTCAGCCATTGTTCAAAGCCTCCCTAAACTCAGCGGCCCGAGGTGGCGTACGGCAGCAGAGCCATCTCGCGGGCGTTCTTGATGGCCTTCGAGATCTCGCGCTGCTCCTGCACGGTCACACCGGTGATACGACGGGAACGGATCTTGCCGCGATCGGAGATGAACTTGCGCAGCAGCGCAACGTCCTTGTAATCGATCTCGGTAATCTTGGCAGCCTTCAGCGGGTTCGGCTTCTTCTTGAACGGCTTGACCGGCGGCTGCGGCCTCTTGCGTGACATGATGTTCTCCTTAAAAGTAAATATGATGATTGCTGCTGATCAGCAGGTTGCAGACAGGTTCAGCATCGGCACGCGATCACAATGATCGCACGATGGATCAGAATTCCGGATCGTTGTCGTCTCCGCCAAAGTCGGAGGAGGCGCCGAACGTCGCAAAGCTGCCGCCATCGGATGCGCCGGCGTTGCTCCATGGATCGGCTGCAGGCGCGGACGGTGTGGTCTGGGCGGGCTGCTGGGAATAGCCAGCGCCACCCTGATACCCACCGTTGTAACCGCCCTGGCCACCGTTGTATCCACCGTTCTGAGCGGCCGGAGCATTGCCATAGCCCTGATTGGCCTGACCGCTCTGGAATCCGCCGTTATTGCGCCCCTGGAAACCGCCCTGACCGGACGACGTACGGGACACCTGTGCGGTGGCATAACGCAGGGAAGGGCCAATCTCATCGAGCTGCAGCTCAACGACGGTTCGCTGGGAACCGTCCTGAGCCTGATAGGAACGCTGTTGCAGACGACCGGTGGCGATCACACGCATGCCCTTCTTCAGGGACTGAGCGCAGTGATCGGCCAAATCTCGCCACGCCGAGCAACGCATGAACAGCGCCTGACCATCTTCGAACTGATTGGTCTGACGGTTCCAGTTACGCGGAGTGGAAGCAATCGTGAAGCTTGCCACGGTAGCCCCGCTGCCGATGGTTCGCAGCTCGGGGTCCGCGGTGAGGTTGCCCACGATGGTAATGACGGTTTCGCCTGCCATGACGGTCCTTCTTATACCTTGCTTGTGCCTAATGCCTTGAATACCAGCTGTTCAGCTGACTAAACGCTTTGAATTCAGCCCTTACGAAGGATCTTCGTACGGATCACGGATTCGTTGAGGTTGAGCACGCGGTCGAGCTCATCGCTGGTAGCGGGCTCGGCGGTGTACTTCACGACGACGTAGTTGCCCTCGGTCTTACCGGCAATCTCATAGGCGAGCTTGCGACGGCCCCAGTAATCGGGCTCATCGTAAGAACCGCCTTCCTTGGTGACGAGTTCCAGATACTGCTCGGTCAGCTTCTTCAGACCGCGCTCATCCAGCTCAGGATCGGCGATGAACATCAGTTCGTACTTGTGCGCAGACATCACCCACCTCCTTCGGACTATCGGCCACGGACCTTCCGTGGCAGGAGTGTGTATGCGTGTGCCCTCCCAGCAATCGGCCGAATTATGCGCAAAAAACGCACTCCTCACACCATGTGCTGCTCTTCGGGCAACTTGAACAGCCTATATATAGGGCGGGACACGATGCATCGCGTGGTTGGAGCCGCGACAAACAGGCCGCCCCATTTATGACTACAAACTCGACATTTAGGATGCGTTTGCTCGTATGATGGAGCGTGAAAGAAGAAAATACCAAGAAGGGGGACTTATGTTCTGTCCTAACTGTGGTGCGACCGTCCGCGAGGGTGCGCAGTTCTGCGCAGCTTGCGGTGGTCGGATTGGCTCTGCTCCGGCGGCAACGACTGCCCCGGCACAGCCCGTACCTACTCCTAATCCTTCCGCGGCCCCAACACCTGCGCCCACGGCCTCGATTCCGATGCCGGGTGGCGCTCCCGCCGCCCCGGCTCCGACTCCTGTGCAGCCTGCCGCAGGCGCGGCTCCCGCAGGTCAGCCCGGCCCGGTTCCGGGAGCTCCGGCACAGCCCGGCCCGGCACAGCCTGTTGCCGCCAGCCCGTTGGCCAAGGAGCTGTTCAGCGCGTCGAACATGCAGACCATCGGCATCGCAGCCGCCATCGGCTTCGGCGCAGCGCTCGTTTTGTCGCTGTTCCCGGCCATCGCGATGAACTCCTACAATTCGTCGTCGTTCTCGGTGACCTCCGATTCTTCGATCGGTCAGGCCCTCAACGGCATGTTCGTCTCCGGCAACGGCATCAATTTCTTCCACTTCCTGTTCCTGGCCTTGGCCATGGGCTTGGGTGGCGGTCTGCATTACGGCATCATCGACACGAGCTACACCAGCCTGGACGCCTCCAACATGACCTCCTTCCCGCTGGGTCTGACCGGCGTGGCGCTGCTGGTGGGCACCGCCTTCGGCGCATACATGTTCGCACGCGCCAAGAGCACCCGCTTCAAGTACACCGGACTGATCTCCGGCTTCATCACCGCACTGCTGCCGGCAGTGGTGATCACACTGCTCGCGGCCATCGCGGCGGCACCGATCGCCGACGGCTCCACCATCGTGGCCAAGTACTCCGGCGCTACGATCCGCACCTTCTTCATGGCCTATCTGCTCTCCGCCCTCGGCGCGCTGGCCGGCTACGCACTGGCCCAGTACGCCCCCGATTCCAAGACCGTGTTCGGCGCGGCCTGGCAGTGGGCTCATCGCGTGCGCGGCTTCGTCCGCACCGTGACCGCCGTACTGGCCTTCCAGCTGGCGCTGTTCCTCCTTGCCGGCTTGGTGGCCCTGTTCGTCACCGCCTTCTCCGGCGGAGAGGGCATCATGATCCTGACCTTCCCCGTCACGCTGATGATGCTCGGCAGCTTCTACTTCACGTGGGCCACGTTCGGCGCCATGACCATATCGCAGTCCGGCCAGCTTCCTCAGGATGCCAGCCTGTTCAGCGTGAACCTCAACATGACCGTGTGGCCGATCTGGCTGCTGTTCGTCGCGTTCGTGCTGGTCACGTTCGTGGTGGCGCTGCGCACCTCTGCCCGCAATCTCTACGATCGCGCCTACATGGGCTGGATTCACAGCTGGAAGTCCCCGGTGGCCGTGATGGTGTTCTGGCTGATCGCCAGCCTGCTGTTTGAGCCGCTTTCCGAGCGTTACACCATGTCTCACACCATGTCCATCGGACCTGCCCTGTGGTACTTCCTGGTCATGGGCATTTGGGCATTCCTGGTCGAAGTCGTGGCGCTGACCTTCGGCCCGACCATGGTGGTTTCCATGCCGGGCTTCTGGCCCGTGCTCGTGGGCGGAACCGTCCGCACCACTCCGCAGCAGGTGGTCGACTACATCCATGCCAGCGATGGCATGTTCGGCAAGTGGCCCACTTGGGGCGCTCCGTCCGCCGGAGTGACCGCCCAGCCATACGCCGGCGGCACCAACGCGCCGTCTGCCGGCGCGGCTCCGGCTGCACCCGGCGCTCCGGCTGCGCCGGCAGCTCCCGGCGTTCCCGGTGCCCCCGCCGCCCCGATGGCGGCTCCCACGGCTCCCGGCGCGGCTCCGATGGCCGCTCCCGGCGCCGGAACCACGGCCATGACCGACCAGCAGAAGAAGTACTTCATCATCGGCGGCGCGATCGCCGGTCTTCTGGTGGTGTTCGGCATCGTCTACGGCGTGCTGTCCTCTTCGCTCTTCAGCGCGAAGAGCGTGGCCAACAACTATGTTGCAGCCATCGCCTCGGGTGACTACGACAAGGCCAGCTCCATCGCCAACCCGCATGTGGACGCCGCCCAGAGCGTGCTGCTGACCTCCAAGGCCTCCACCGGCGAGAACACACGCATCACCAATGCGCGCATCTCCCAGACCACCAACAACTCCGACGGCACCGTCACCGCTCAGCTCACCTACACGCTGAACGGCAAGGAGGTCTCCACCGATTCGATCAAGATGGTGGCCAACGGCAGCAAGTTCCTGATCTTCAAGAACTGGACCGTTGCCGAGCCGCTGGTCAAGACCATTTCGGTCTACGCCTCCGACGCTCCCGACGGCATCACCGTCAACGGTGTGAAGGTGACCGCCAAGAACGCGACGAACAACGACGCCGAGGACAGTGGCACCTACCAGCTCAAGGTGTACCCGGGCATCTACAAGGTCGGCGTACCGAAGTCCGACTTCTACAGCGCCAAGACCGTGTCCGTCAACACCAATGACGGCAACAGCGGCACCTTGGACGTTCAGCCCACGGACAAGCTGACCTCCGCCATCCAGGATGCGGTGGACGCCAAGCTGGACGAATGCGCCGAGTCCACCGAGGCCGAACCGTCCGGCTGCCCGTTCAGCTACTCCACCTACAACTCCCAGAAGTACCGCAACTTCTCCTGGTCCATCGACACCTATCCTGAGGTGAACTACATCTCGCTTTCGGACGGTAGCTACGATACCGACTACGACGGCAAGGTGACCGTGAAGTACGAGTACCACTACTACGACGGCTGGGAGTCCGAGGACGACTGGAACTACTTCTCGGCAAACGGCAACTTCACCATCAAGGATGGCAAGGTGACCGTGGACCTGGGCAGCAGCTCGTACTGATCCCGCTTACCGATAAACGTCGGCGGAATTGAGACGGCCAAACGATCGGCCTCCTCGACATACCGACGTCCATAACACACAAGCACCCCGCCGCGGCACCGTCTGCGGCGGGGTGCTTGTACACTGGGTAAGGCGTAAATCAACACAGCGACTGAAAAAGGATGCGAACGCATGTCGGCGATTCTTGAAGGCACTCCGGATAAACGACTCGTTCTGGTCACGGGCCGTGCCTACCCCGAGCTGGCTCAGAAAGTGGCCGAATGTCTGGGAACGGAAATCCTGGAGACCACGTCATACGACTTTGCCAACGGGGAGATGTACGTACGGTTCACCGAACCGGTGCGCGGTGCAGATGTGTTTGTGCTGCAATGCCACGCGGAGGACATCAACAAGTGGATCATGGAACAGCTCATCATGATCGATGCCTTGAAGCGCGCTTCTGCACGCTCCATTACGGTGGTGGCACCGTTCCTTGGTTATTCCCGTCAAGACAAGAAGCACCGCGGCCGCGAGCCCATCACCGCCCGCCTGATCTTCGACCTGTTCCGCGCCGCGGGCGCAGACCGCATTATGACGGTTGATTTGCACGCCGCCCAGGAGCAGGGCTTCTTCGACGGCCCGGTCGATCATCTGACCGCCATGCCGGTGCTGCTCGATTACGTGCGCACTGCACTCGATCTGAGCAACACCACCATCGTTTCCCCGGATGCCGGCCGCATCAAAGTATCCGAGCAGTGGGCTGCCAAGCTCGGCAATCTGCCGCTGGCCTTCATCCACAAGCAGCGTGACATCACCCGACCGAACCATGCCGAGGCGCATGGCATTATCGGCGACGTGAACGGACGCGACTGCGTGGTCATCGACGATATGGTCGACACCGCCGGCACCATCTGCGAGGCCGTGCGTACTCTGAACGAGTCCGGTGCCAAGTCGGTGACGCTTGTGGCCACCCACGGTCTGCTCTCCGGTCCGGCCGTGGAGCGGCTCAAGGGCTGCGGCGCGCATGAAATCGTCTTCATGGACACGGTCCCGATTCCTGAATCCAAGCGTCTGCCGAATATGACGGTGCTGTCCGTGGCACCCCTGCTGGCCGCCGGCATTCGTTCCGTATTCGAGGAAGGATCCGTGGCCATTCTGCTGGAAGGCCTGCCGGAGGATATGCGTCCGCGCAACATCTACGCGTGATCGCACGCAATTGTGTGATGACAATGCCGCCAAGAGTTCAGCTTGGCGGCATTTTTTTGTTGCTGTCGTAACAACAAAAAGACCGCAGACCGCTTGTGAGAGTGCAGACTCTCGCCTAAATCGCTTACAAGGGGTTGATACACCGGTTACCGAAACACCTATCCGCGTTACGAGGGGCTGTTCCTCAAGTGAATATGCCCTTACAAGGGCCAAATCTCGTTGGCATAGGACGCACGGAGTGAGGAACGCGGCAAACGAACCGCCCCTTGTAACGCAGATAGGTGTTCCCCACCGCGGAAATCAACCCCTTATAAGCGAGATACATCCAAATCTGGCATTATCCAACGCGATCCGGCATGGTACGCTGCGAGTCAACGCAATTCAATGTGCCCCAACGTTCCCGGGCAGCACTCAAGCCACGCAAACCTCAGATAAACGCACGCGCGCCGAAGATAGCGGTACCGACGCGCACAATGGTGGACCCCTCCTCGATGGCGTAGGCCATGTCCTGAGTCATCCCCATCGACAACTCCTTGCAGTTGGCGGTACCTTCAGCCCCCGAGGCCAGAATCTGGTCGCGCGTGCGGCGCAGATGGGCGAATCCTTCGCGGATAGTGCGCTCATCGTCCACATGGGCACCGATAGTCATAAGACCCTGCAATTCAAGACCGCCCATGGCGCCAATGCGCTGGGCCAAATCGATGGCGTGGCTCGGCGCGCAGCCGGACTTGGATTCCTCGCCGGACTCGTTGACCTCCAGCAGCACGCCCACGGTGATGCCATGCATGGTGGCTCGGCGAGCGATCTTCTCCGCCAGCTCAATCGAGTCCACGGATTCGATGGTGTTCACCACCGGCAGCACCTTGCCGATTTTATTGGACTGGAGCTGGCCGATGAGATGGAACGGGATATGGTCCGCCACTTCGGCAACCGCATGACCGGCCGCCGCCACTGCATCGTCGCCGCCGACACCCAACGCAATGCCACGCTCGGCCAGCAGACGCGTCAACCCCGGTGCCTTCACCGTGACCTCTTGCGGACGATTCTCCCCGATCATATGGATGCCGGCGTCGATCGCGGCCATGATCTCGCCCACATCACGGGTTTTGGTGGCCGCCAGCAGTTTGACCGAACCGGGCTCACGGCCAGCCGACGCCTCTGCCTGTGCGATGCGATCCAATACCTTATGCACGCCGTCCGCAATCTCCTGTGCGCGCGCCTGATCAATGACCTCGTTCGCGAGATCCTTGTGGTCCATATAAGCCGTCATAGTGTTCTCCCCGCTGAATCGAGACCCCATCTTACCCCGGATATGCGAGGGCCTTCCGTGAACGTTCACGGAAGGCTCCTATTTGTTTGTATCGCCTCGCTCAGGCTACGCCTACGAAAAGCCCACCGGGCTTTTCGCTTAACGGCGTTCCTCCGGCCCCGCGACAACCGACTCGCGCTGACGCGCGAGACTCAATCCGACCTTCACTCGGACTATCGCCTCGCTCAGGCTACGCCTGCGAAAAGCCCACCGGGTTTTTCGCTTAACGGCGTAGCCACACGCGCATCTGTCCTACTTCGCGGTTTGCCCATGAGTAGTACGGCACCAGCGTCAATGTTGCAGGCTCACAGGCAACCTCATCGTCATCGGCCGGAGCATATAACGGCGCATCCTCTGCGTCTTCGCTCATGCGCACGGCAGACAGCGCAATCGTCTCCACGCCACCCAGCAAATCAGCCTTGAACTCGGTCTTGGCATCAGCGGCACGCACGCCATCGGCCAGACGATAGTTCCACAGGTCGCCGGGATTGTCCGTCTGCTCAGCGCAGTAGACCAGCGGACCGCGCATCACGGCCACCTGACCGGCGTCGGAACGCACACGGGAGTTGGCGCGCACAAACTTCACGGACATGTCCAGATCAAGTGCGATCTCCAACGTGTCACCGGCGTTGATCACCAGATACACGAATCCGTCCTCGACCTCGGCGGTGGCAGGCTTGCCGTTCACGGTCAGCGCGTAGGAGCCCAGCGACCAGCCGGGGATGCGCAAACCGAAACGTACCGAGCTCAGCGCCGCGGAAGTCGGCAGCCCCACCGTGTACTCCACATGGCCACTCCACGGGAAGTCGGAACGTTGTTCAACGCTCAGGCCGGAATCGAACGATGCGGTGTTGGCGATGAACTGATGGCTCAGCACGGTCGCGCCGCCATCGCGCTCGGTGTAGATGTAACGATCCACGGAGGCGATGAGTCGTGCGATATTCGCCGGACAGCAGGCGCAGCCGAACCAATCCACGCGATGCGAGAGCACATGGTGACGGTCCGGATTCGCCAGTCCGTCCGGAGTGGATTCCAAAGCGTTGACGTAGTAGTACTGCTTGCCGTCCAAGGAGATGCCGGCGATGGAGCCGTTGAACAGCTCCTTCTCCAGCACATCAGCGTATTCGCCCTTGGCTTCGATGTCGAGCATCTGCTGGGCGAACATGCTCATGGACACGGCGGCGCAAGTCTCGCCGTACATTGTGTCGTTCGGCAGATCGTAGTCGTAGGTGAACGACTCGCCCACGTGAGTGGAGCCGATGGCACCGGTCACGTACATACGCTTGGTGACGATGTTCTTCCAGAAACGCTTGGCCGTGGCGATGAGGTCCTCGTCGCCAAGCAGACGGCCGACATGCGCCACGCCGGTGCACAGGTAGCCGACGCGCACGGCATGGCCGTCGGCGGTCTGTTGGCTACGTACGGGTTGCGCAGCCTGGAAGTAGGTGGGTTTGTAGAAGCCGAGGTCCGGGAAGATGTTGTCGCCGTGCATGGCTTTGAGCTGCTTGGCGTAGAACTCGGGATCCCGGCCGCGCACGTCGATGAGGTAGAGGGCGAGCTTGAGATAGCGCTCCTCATGGGTCTCCTCATACAGCTTGGCGAGAGCCAGCTCGATTTCCGGATGACCGTCGGCTCCGTGAATCTTGCCTTCCTCGGGACCGAAGTTCGCGTCGAGGCAGTCGGCCATACGACGGGCCACGTCCAAAGCCTGCTCGTTGCCGGTGACCTGATGGTAGGCCACGGCAGCCTCGATGTAGTGGCCCATCACATACATCTCATGGCTCTGCTGGATAAGGCTGAAGCGCGGACGATCAGCCCAGACGCCGGACTTGATCTGGTACGGGGTGTCCAGATAACCGTCTTCCTGCTGTGCGCGTGCGATAAGATCCACGGTCTTGTCGCACAAGGCCCGCAGTTCCGGGTCCGGATGGTAGGCCAGCGCGTAGGCGGCCTCCTCCAGCCACTTATAGACATCGGAATCTTGGAACACCATGCCGTGGAATTCGTCGTCAAGTTCGCCGGCCGCAACCTTCAGGTTGGCGACCGCATGACTTTTGTTATCGGAGAGCTGATTGCCGGCGGGGTCGTCCGGAACGACGGTATCGATTTCGTCGTTCATCACGCCCCACTGGTACGGAATCACCGATTCGACAACCTGGTCGCGACGCTGCTTCCAGAATGGGGAGGTAATCGTTACTTTCATGATTAACCTTTCACAAGTTCTTGTGATGAAAGTTTGGAGTTGTATGAGCAGTCAAGTCCTTCACGGCTCCGCCTTCGGCCCTGCAATTACGGACTCGCCTGCGGCGAGGCTCAATATCACCTTCGCTCGGCTACCGCCTCGCTCAGGCGGACGCTATGGGAAGCCCACCGGGCTTCCCATATCAGGGCTGAGCCAAGCTCAGCCCTTGACCGCGCCCGCCATGAAGCCCTTGACGTAGTACTTTTGCAGAGCGAGGAAGAGGATGGCGCAGGGGATGAGCAGGACCACGACGCCGGCTTCGGTGGCACCGTAGTCGATGACGCCCATGGTCTGCTGACGCATGTTCACCATCGCGAGCGGCAGGGTGGATTTGGCGGAGGAGCTCAAGTACAGCGGAATCATGAAGTTATTCCATGCCTCGAGGAAAGCCAGCAGGCCAACGGTCACCATGGACGGCTTCACCACCGGGACAAGGATCTTGAACAGTGCCTGGAAGGAGTTGCAGCCGTCGACCATGGCGGCCTCTTCCATATCCTTCGGGATGGCGTCGAACGCGTTGCGCATGATGAAGGTGCTCATCGGCAGCTGGAACAGCGTAATCACCAGGCCCACACCAAGCAACGTATCGTTCAGGCCGATGTCCTTGAACCACACCATCAGCGGGATCAGCAGGGATGCGTACGGCACCATCAGGATGGACAGGGTCACCATAAAGCCGAGGTTACGGCCCGGGTAATCAAAGCGGGAGAAGGAGTAACCGGCCAAGGTGCACACCACCACGGAGAACACCACGGCGACCAGCGAGACGACGATGGAGTTGAACAGGTACTTCGGCAGACCTTCCTGATAGCCGAACAAGGTCAGGTAGTTGGCCACGCCCCAGCCTTTGGACTGGGCGGAACCCGGCTGCGGGCTGAAGGAGCAGATCACCACCCAAATCAGCGGGCTGATGAAGATCAGGGCCAATAGGCCTTCGAGCACACGAGCGATGACGCGCTTCCACAATGGGGTAGTCATAATGAATTACCTCCCCTTTCTCACTTGGTGTTGTCGCGCATGCCGCGCATCTGGATGGAGTTGATGATCACCAGGGCGATGAGCACGATCAGCGAGAGCGCCGCGGCCATGCCGAGGTCCTTCTTGGAATCGAAGGCGAAGTTGTAGATGAGTTGCACCACGGTCATGGTGGAGTTGTTCGGGCCACCCTTGGTCAGAATGAAGAACTGATCGAAGGCGAGGATGGAGCCGGTCACACAGTAGACCAGGCACATCACGATGGTGGGCTTCATCAGCGGCAGGGTGATGGAGCGGAAGATGCGCCAAGTGCCGGCACCGTCCATACGGGCGGCTTCGTACAGATCGCCGGGGATGGCTTGCAGACCGATCATCATGAGCAGCATGTAATAGCCGGAGAACCGCCAGACGATGACGATAATCGTGGCCCACAGCGCGGACTGTCCGGTGGCGAGCACTGAGCCGCCGTCCTGCATCAATCCCAGCGCGGACAGCATCTTGGTCACAGGTCCGACCTGCGGCGAGTAGAGCGCGTAGAACAGCAGGGACGCGGAGGCAAGGCCGGTCGCGGACGGCAGCAGGAAGCAGGTCCTCAGCACGTTGTTCCACTTGGTGGATTCCTGCACGATCAGCGCCATGCCGAGGCCCAGCACCAGCAGGAAGATCGTCACGATCACGGTGTACTCAAGTGTGAACCCGATCGACGGCCAGAACAGCTTGTGCTGGAATACCTTGGTGAAGTTGTCCGGGAAATTGGTGCCGCTGTTGCCGCCCAATAGGCTCCAGCGGGAGCAGGCCATGACGACGAGCAGGACGATCGGCACGAAGAACAGCACAATGATCATCACCCAGTCAGGCAGCGCGTACAGGATGCCGCGCCGGAATGCCTGGGCCTTTGCCGTGGACTTGTGCTCAGGCACGGCCGCGGCGGACTTGGAAACACTCGACATGTTTCACTCCTTTGTGGGAAATGGTTGGAATCAAACGATCGGACGTTGATCGATAATTCGGATGCGATTCGCATGATGGAAGGTGAATGCAATCCGTTATCAAGGCCGATTCCTGTGAAGGAGAAAGGAAGGAGAGTACTACAGGAAACCGGAATCGACCTTGGCAGCAGACCACAGTCAGAAAACCAACACTGGTGATTGTGGGTGACGGTTCCCCTCAATCTCGCCTGAAGCGGGTCGAGAGGAACCGTTGTTCAGTTATTTATTGATTATTTATTGATGATTGTTGGATGCGATTCAGCCGAATCACTGGGCGGACAGCACGTCGGTCACAGCCTGGTTGTCGGACTTCAGGTCACCGCTGCCCCAGACGGCGTTCTGGACGAGCAGCTGCCACGGGGAGCCGGCGGCGTTGAAGGCCTCGTTGAAGGCTGCGGACTTCGGGGTCTTGCCGTTGCCGTCGATGATCACGGAGTTGATGGTCTGGATGCGAGGATCGGCGTCGTTGTAGGCGGTCTTCAGGGTCTCGACGTTGGAGGCGGTGTCGCCCTGATCGGCGAAGACCTCCTTCTGGGTGTCGGCCTGCATCAGCCAGTAGAGGAAGTTCCAGGCCTGAGCGACATGCTTGGAGTCCTTGGAGATGCCCATGGCGTCGCCACCGAGGAACGTGGAGGACGAGCCTTCCTTGGTGCCCGGGATCGGGGCCACGCCGACCTCGAAGCCGCCATCCTTCTCAGCTTCGAACAGCGCGGTGGTGGCGGTGTTCGGGTACGGCATCACACCGATCTTGCCGTTGGCGAACGGAGCGGTCCAAGTTGCACCGGTCTCTTCCTTGGAGCCTGCGCCAAGGCCGTTGGTGGTGTTGGCCAGCTCCTTGTAGGCGTCCAGGACGGCCTTCATGGAGTCGTTGTTCAGGGTGGCCTCGGTGCCGTCATCGTTCATGACGGACTCGCCATCGGCCCAGACGGACGGGAAAAGGTCGAAGACCAGTGCGCCACCGGACTGGCCGGCAAGGTAGGAGCCGGCGACGTCGGTCTTGTTCAGAGCGGCGACCTTCTTGGCCTGCTCGACGAACTCGTCAATGGACTTCGGGCCCTGCTCCGGGTCGAGGCCGGCCTCCTTGTAGAGGTTCTTGTTCCAAACCATCACGGAAACATCGGTGATGAACGGCAGCGTGTGCTTGACGCCGTCCACCGTGCCGGCTTCGATGTGGCCCTGCTGAAGATCCTTGAGGTTGTCAAGTCCGTCGATCTGCTTGGTGAGGTCGGCGAAAATGCCTTCGGAGGACCAGTACGGAATACGAACCACATCGCCGGCGAGGAGGTCAGGCAGGGAGTCGGTCTGCGAAGCGCCACCGACCTTGCCTTCCATATCGTCGTTCGGGATGATCTCCAGCTTGACTTGGTTCTTGTGGCTCTTGTTGTAGGCCTCAACTACGTTCTTGGCCTGGCGCTCCAGCGGGGAACGGGTCCACAGGGTGATTTCGGTACCGTCGTCGGTACCCTTGGCCGGGATGCCTTCGGTGGATGCGGTGCCACTGTTGCCGGAACCGCCGCAGGCGGCCAGCGGGATCAGCATTGCGGCGGCAGCGATGCCGGCGAGTGCACGAGTGACCTTGTTGAAGGACATAATCGCTTCTTTCTCTAAAATGTTCCGCTCATCTCTGAGAGGCGGTGGCGGAGTTTCCGCCTCCGGTCCTTCGCTCATCCGTTCCATCCTCCTCGGTAGAACGAAACTCTGCGAAAGCCTTTTCTCAATATAAACGAACTTGGCCGTTTTTGCAAAAACGCTTTCGCATTTTCGCTTTCTTTCGCATATCGAACGGGTTCAACACAGCAGCCCTCCAGATTCTGACGTCGTAAATCGGCTTCTTTCCAACGTTTTATCGGCGTGTCCCACAATGCAAACAAAACCTTACAGAAACCAAACGCTTTCATTCATTTCTTGTAAAACCAAACATTTCTGTTATCGTTTCGTTATAAACAACACCCCAACAACACACTTTGCGAAAAGTTTTCGCACTCTGCGCTACAATGCAATACAGCACGCAATGCAGCACAGCGATGTACTTGAACGGCACCTCGCCGCACGACTGGCCTTACACGGCGCATCCGGTATTCTTGGAATGCCCCGAACCAGCGCACGGCGAATACCCCACGCGCGCTGAAGTGACAGCAGTACAACGAGGAATCGAGGCATGATGATGGCTCAGGCACCTACCGGACGTTCGGCGCGACTTGAGGATGTCGCAGCGCTGGCCGGCGTTTCACTGGCCACCGCCTCCAAGGCACTGCATAACAAACCTCGCATCAGCGAAGAGACCAAGCAGCGCGTGCTGGACGCCGCCCGTCAACTCAACTACTCCCCCAACAAACTGGCCCAATCGTTGGTCCGCGGCACATCCGGACTCATCGGCCTGGTCACTTCCGACCTGCAAGGCCGATTCTCCACACCTATTCTCATTGGCGCGGAAAACGAGCTGCGCGCACAATCCACATCCGTACTGCTGGCCAACGCCCGCGGCGATGCGGCCCTCGAACGCCAGCATGTGGAGAAGCTGCTCTCGCTGAAGGTAGACGGACTGCTGATCGTACAGCGAGAAACCAACCCCCGACCTTCGCTCGGCCGAGACTGGGGCGTGCCGCTGGTCTACGTCTACGGCCCCTCCACCGATGCCGACGATTGTTCCGTGACCTGCGACAACGTGGACGCCGGGCGTATGGCCGTCAACCATCTCATCTCCTGCGGCCGCCGGCATATCGCCATCATCGGCGGCGACGAAACCTACACCGCCGCCACCGACCGCACCAAAGGCGCGCTTGAGGCGTTGTCCGAACTGGGCATCGAGCCGGCCGGGCCAATTCGCTACGGCAAGTGGGACGAAGGCTGGGGCCGCGCAGCCACCCGTCTGCTGCTCGATCAGGGCGTCAAGTTCGATGCCGTAGTCTGCCAGAGCGATCAGTTGGCCCGCGGCTGCATTGACGTACTCAAGCAGCATGGGCTGCGTATCCCGGACGACGTGGCCGTAATCGGACACGACAACTGGGACGTACTCACCAAAAGCTCACGTCCTGCACTGACCTCGATCGACAACGAAACCGAACTCATCGGCCGCCGCGCCGCCCGCTACCTGATGGACGCCATCGACGGCAACCCCCATCACGGTACGGACTACATGCCCTGCCGCCTCATCCAGCGCGAGTCCACGCTGCCGCTGGACTGACGACGGACTGATGTTGGACTGACGGACATCACGCCCGTGGAGCGGCGGCGGAGCTGCGCACGACGAGTTCACCCTGCAGTTCCACGAAACGGGGAGGCAATTCCTCACCCTGCTCGCGCGCCTCAAGACGAGACAGCAGCAGTTCCACGGCCTTGCGGCCCGCGGCGGGGAAATCCTGCCGGTAAGTGGTCAGCGGCGGCGTCCACACGCAGGCGAGTGGGTGATCGTCGAAACCAATCACGCTGATGTCTTCCGGCACGCTTTTGCCTTCATCCTCCAGACCGCGGATAAGGCCCATCGCAATCTCATCGTTGCCGGCGAAAATCGCGCTCAGCCCCTCGATGCCGGCCATGGCGTGCCCAAGCTCACGGGCGTCGCTGGGCAGCCACGAGCAGTGCCGCATATCCGGGATGGGCTTGTCGTTGGCACGCAGGGCGGCCTCCCAACCGGCGGTACGGCTGTAGCCGCCGCCACCGCCCGGAATGGTCACGTGGTAGACGTTCGAATGCCCGAGGGACAGCAGGTACTCGGTGATCTCACGGCCGGACTGGTTCTCGCGCAGATCGACTTGATCGAGATCGGGCTCGCGGTCGCCGGCAATGACCACCTTGGTGACCGTATCCGGCAGCATGTGCAGGGCCTTGGCGGCGAGCTCGTCGTACTTCATCACGATCACGCCGCTGGGGTTCTGGTCCATCACCATGGTGATGGACGCCCGCAGTCCCTCGGCCGAATCGTCGTCGAGCTTCGAAATGCTGACCGGGTAGTTGTTCGCGCGGGCCTCATCCTCGATACCCTGAATCGTCATGGCGGAACCATAGAGCGTGGTGTCACTGGTCATCACGGCGATGGACTTCATCGCGGCGTTCACCAAGCCACGGGCCACACGACTCGGGTGATAGTCCAGCAGTTTGATGGCATGAGCGATGCGCTCCCGGCTTTCGTCACTGATGCGGGGCGAATCGTTGAGGTATCGGGACACCGTCGACACCGATACATTGGCGAGCGCGGCGACATCTTTGATCACCGGAGCGCGCTTTTCCTTGGGCCTTGGCATATGTACCTGTCTATCTTCCATCATGGCTCAGTATAACTGCATACGGCATACGCGATGGATGATCGGGAAAGGGGGCGCCCCGGCCTCCATAGGGAAGGAGAGGAACCTTATGGGAGCCGGGGTGTCTTTCAGGAGGAGGAGAGGATGGGATGGATGGATTTTGGTGGGGCTGTTCACTTGACCGCGCCGGGCAGCAATTGCGGACATCGCTTCGCGATGGCTTCTTTGTTACCTCGCGGCATAGCCGCTCGGCGGCGCCTATAAACAGCACACTGCGCTGTTTATTTAACGGCGCCGCCCGTGATACCCGAGATGATCTTGCGCTGGCCGATGACGAAGACGATCAGGAGCGGGAGGGTCATCAGGATGATGTAGGCGAAGATGAGGTGCCAATTGTTGAGGTACAGGCCTGCGCTTGCCACGTTGTAGAGGTTGAGCGGCAGGGTGCTCATCTTGCCGGAGAGGATGAACAGCGAGTAGAAGATGTCGTTCCAGATGTAGAGCACCACCAGAATCGTGGAGGACGCGAGCGTCGGGGCGAGCAGCGGGAAGATGATCGTGAAGAAGATCCTCATCGGGCTGGCGCCGTCGATGCGGGCCGCCTCCTCAAGCGAGGGCGGAATCGTGCGGATGAAGCCGGTGATGAAGAAGATCACCACGGACAGGTAGATACCCACGTACACGCAGATCATTCCGGGTGCGGTGCCGGACAGGCCGATCATCTTGAGCAGCATCATGATGGTCACCACGGACGGCGGCAGGATCACGCCGGAGATGAACAGCGCGTAGAGCATGGCCGTGCCCTTGGAGGTGCGGCGGCCGAAGATCCACGCGGCCATCGAGCCGAACAGCAGGCAGATGAACACGGAGGGGACCGTGACGATAAGCGAGCCGAGCAGGGCGGGGAACACCTTGCCCTCCACGATGACTTCTTTGATGTTGTCGATGAGGTGCCACTGGCTCGGCAGCGCCATGCTCGGCACCACGGCCTCGGCCTGGGTCTTGCCGGCGGTGACGATGAGGATCCAGAACGGGATCGCCAGGAACACCAGCATCAACAGGATGACAATCGCGGCGTGGATGATGTCGCCGGCCTTGGACTTCTTGCGTACGACGGTGAGGTTGTTGGTCTTGACGCCGGATTCGCTGTAGGTTGCGCTACTCATAGGATCTTCTCCTCACGCTTACGCAGGTAGATGACAAGCGGGATGGCGATGACCATCACCATTACGAAGAGCACGAGGCTCATGGTCGTGGACTGCGAGTACAGGCCCTTGCCGAAGGTACGCCAGATGAACAGGTTCAGGATTTCGGTGGAACCGCCAGGGCCGCCGTTGGTGGTGGCTTGGACGATGTCGAAGGAGTTCATCGAGCCGAGAAGGGCGGTGGCCACGTTGAAGGTCATGGCCGGGGCGATCAGCGGGAACTTGACCTGCCAGAAGGTCTGCCATGCGTTGGCGCCGTCGATGGAGGCTGCCTCAAGCACCTCGGAGTCGATGGTCTTCAATCCGGCGAGGTAGGTGAGCATTGCGAAGCCCATCCATTTCCAGCCGTGGATGATGGTGACGATCACGATGGTCCATGTGGTGGAGCCGAGCCACTGGATGTCCACGGTATGGCCGACGAAGAAGCCGAGGATCTGGTTCAGCACGCCGTCGGTCTTCAGGATGGCCTGCCAGATGTAGCCGGCGCCGAGGGCGGACATGATCACGGGGATGAAGAACATCGTGCGGGCGAAGCGGTTGAGCGGCGTGTCCTTCTCCAGGAGCACGGCAAGCGCCAAGCCGAAAGTGTTTTGGAAGAAGGCCACCAGAACGGCGTAGATGAGGGTGACCTTGATGTCGGCCATCAGGGTGCCGCTCTCGAAGAGCTGCTGCAGGTTCTCCAGGCCGTTGAAGTCGATGGTTTTCTTGAATGCGGACCAGTCGGTGAACGCATAGATGAAGTTCATTACCGTGGGCAGGAAGAAAAACACCAACAGCATTGCGCCCGCGGGAACGACGTAGCGCAACGGGTAGTTCTTGCGCTCCAGAGTCCGAGTGCCCTTGACTGGTTTGGCGGACTTCGAGACATGAGTCGTCGTCATTGTTTCGTTTCCTTATGTTTTATGGCTGGGCGGCCGGGGCCCGGGTGGCGTGCGATAGGCTGCGCGCATCCCGGGCGTTGCCCGGCCGGATGCCTGTATTGGAAGCTCGGTGCCATCCGGCCCTGTGCGGAGGAAGAGGAGAGATTCCCCGCCGGGGCCGGCCGGTCAGCCGATCAGAATCCCTTGACGCCCTGGGCCTTGGCGATCTGCGCGAACTGGTCCTGGGTGGTCTTGGCGACCTGCTCCGGGGTCATGGTGCCGTTGACCATGTTGGCGAGGTTCAGGTAGAGGTCCGGGTTGGCCACGGCCTGGGACTGCATGGAGCCGACGGCGTCCTTCAGTGCGTCGAAGGCGTCCAGCTGGGCCTGCGGCACGGTGCCCGGGGTCTTGACGTCCTTCATGATGGACACGTAGTTCTGGTCCTTGATGAAGGTCTCGTATTCGGAGCCGAGCCAGAAGCTCATGAACTGGCGGGTGGCGGCCTCCTTCTTGGAGTCGCCGGTCTTGAAGGCCACGATGCAGTTGCCCTGCTGCGGAATGGAGGTAGCGATGTTGCCTTCCTTGGAGATCGGGAAGAAGCCGATGGTGTCGTCCAGCTTGGACTTGTCGTTGTCGGCCAGGGCGGAGATGGCGTTGAACATCGAGTTGGTCTGGATGATCATGCCGGCCTTGCCGTCGAGCAGTGCCTGGGCCTGGTCGGTGTCCTTGGCGGAACCGGCGTCCTTGTTGTACAGGCCGTCATCGAGCATCTGCTTGTATTCCTTGATGGCGCCGAGGATATCCTTGCCCTCGAAGCTGTCCTTGTTGGAGTTGACGTTGTCCCACAGGCCATCCTTGGCTGCCTCGGCGAGCTGGACGTTCACGGCCCACTGGGTACCCCACTGGGAGCCGGCCATCTCGAAGAGCGCTGAGTCGGCGGCGCCGGAGTCCTTGATCTTGTTGGCGGTCTCGATCAGACCGTCCCAACCCTTCGGGGTGTCAGTGATGCCGGCCTTCTCGAAGACCTTCTTGTTATACCAGACGCCTTCGGTGTCCGGGGCGGAGACGAGGGCGCCGTAGTAGGTGCCGTCGTACTGGCCGCCCGCGTCGGCGATGCCGTCGGCGTAGTTGTCGAGCCACGGGGCGTTGTCGAGCTTCTGCAGCTTGTTCTGGGCCACAAAGCCGGCTAGGGTGGACGGCACGGCCTGCCAGAACATGAGATCCGGAGAATCGCCGGTAGTGATCTTGGTCTGGACGTTGGACTCGTAGTTGTCCGGGATGGTCTGCAGGTCGATGGTCGCGCCGGTCTTGGACTCGAAGTCCTTGATGACCTTGACCGGGATCTTGTTGGAGTTCTGGGCGGCCCAGAAGGTGAGCTTGACGCCGTCCAGCTTGGTGTCCTCGGCCGGCCAGTAGTCAGCGGAAGAGGTGTCCGTGTTGTCGTCGCTGCCTGCGGCGGCGGGGTTGCCGCATCCTGCGAACATCATGCCCAGGGCCGCAATGCCGGCGATGGCTGCGGTGGTCTTCTTCCAGTTCCTCATCATTGAGCCTTTCCTTTAATGATTCCTCGCCCCGCCCTCCAGCGGGCCGATTACCGTCGGGTTCACGTAGTTCCGGTGCCCTCCACTGCGGCATCGCAGCTGTTGAAATCCGATGCCATCAATCATATGTGGTATCGATTCCACGTCAACCACTCACGGCGTGTCGCCCCCCGTAAAGTTCAATTCAACATAACTGAACAAAAGTTATCAAATGGCTCTATTTCAACGTTTATAAGTCGTAAATCTTCCCAACAAGCGCCCGTCCGCCCATAAACGCGATTTTGTGGTATCGATTCCACACTGTATGCTGTTTGGTATCGATTCCCCTTGAGATACGACGAGGTATTGCCATGCGTATGAACGCTGTCTCCATCACCCAACCGACTGCACGGGAAGCGGAGGACGGACGCTTCGTCCGGCTTACCGTAGGCCTGTGCGAGGGTCGTCTCCCGCATATCGCGGCCATTACGACGGTCGCCCCGCACTCCTCCGGAGCGGGAGCATCGGACGCACAGGAGCACCTCGGCACAGGTACGCGGGCGACCGACTTCCCCGCGCCTTCCGACACTCCGGATGATGCGGACACCATGATCGATCCGCAGTTCCCGCAGACGCTCGACGCGGGACTGTCCATCAGCGAGTTCCCGACCATCCTGCCCACGCAGGCGGAAGGCTGGACCGGCACCCCGGCCATCCAGATCAGCCGCGACGGACGGACCGTCTTCCCCAAGCTCACCGTGGTCTCCTCCTCAGATGCCGGTAGCGCGTTCACGTTCGAGGCACGGGACGAGTTGGCCGGACTGACATTGGACGGCACGCTCACCATCGGCCCGGAAGGCCTTATCCGCATCGATACGGCCCTGACCAATACCGCGGAAAGCGCGCTCACGGTGTCCCGGCTCACCCCGGTCGTCCCGCTGCCGCCACAAATCGATGAAATCGAGACCTGCACCGGCCACCATCTGCGCGAACGCGCATTGCAGCGACAACCGCTCACCGAAGGACTGTTCGCCAAGAACTCCTGGATGGGCCGGCCCGATTTCAACTCGGCGACGCTGCTGACCGCCGGCGAGCGCGGCTTCGGTTTCGAGCATGGCCTGGTGTTCTGCGCGCATGTGGCGTTCAGCGGCAACAGCACGGTCTTCGCCGAACGCACGCCGTACACCCATGGAGTGATCGGCGGCGGCGAACTGCCCTATGAGGGCGAACTGACCCTGAAGACGGGCGAGACCTACCATGCGCCCAGACTACTGGTGTCCGTGGGCCACGGCCTCAACGAGGCATCCGCACGCTTCCATGCCTATCTGCGTTCCTTCCATCCCGAGCTCGCCAAGCCGCGTCCGGTCACGCTGAACACGTGGGAAGCCATGTATTTCGGCCAAAGCGAGGAGAAGGTGCTGGCTTTGGCGAACCGGGCCGCCTCCATAGGCGTCGAACGGTTCGTCATCGACGATGGCTGGTTCACCGGTCGCCGGGACGATACCAAGGGACTCGGCGACTGGCAGGTGGATGCCGATGTCTGGCCGCATGGGCTCACCCGCGTGGCCAATCATGTGCATGAGCTGGGAATGGAATTCGGTCTGTGGTTCGAGCCGGAAATGATCAGCCCGGATTCCCACGTGGCGCGGGAGCATCCCGAATGGATGCTGGCCCCGAACGCCGGGCGTCTCCCGGTCGAGGCGCGCAGCCAGCAGGTCATCGACCTGACGAATCCCCAAGCCGCGCGATATGTCGAGGATTGCATCGATACGCTCGTCGAGCAGTACCACATCGACTACATCAAGTGGGATCACAACCGGTTCCTCACCGAGCCCGTTTCGCCGGCGTCCGGCTTGCCCGCGGTGCATGGCCAGACCGAGGCGTTCTACGGCATCGTGGACCGGCTGCGCGAGCGGCACCCTGGTCTGGAAATCGAATCATGCTCTTCGGGCGGCGGACGTATCGATGCCGGTGTGCTTACCCGATGCAGCCGCGTATGGGCCTCGGATTGCACGGATCCCATCGAACGTGCCGACATACAGCGCGGCACCTCGCTGCTGGTGCCTCCGGAGATGATCGGCGAGCATATCTCCGAATCCCCGAACCATGCCACGAAGCGCACCACCACGCTGACCACGCGCGCAGCCACGGCGTTCTTCGGCCATCTGGGCATCGAGTGGAACATCATGAAGCTCGACGACACCGGACTGGGCCGCCTGAAGCGGTGGATAGACCTGTACAAGGCACGTCGCACGGCCATTCCACAAGGAGGTGCGATGCATGCGGACTGCCCCGATCCAGCGGTCCGGGTCGACGGGCTGGTGTCGCCGGACCGGTCACATGCGGTGTTCCGGTTCGCGGCCGTGGCCACGTCCCGCGAGTATCCGTATGGCCTGGTGCGGTTCCCCGGTCTGGACGAATCAGCGACGTACCGGATACGTCCGTTGGGTGGCACCTCACTGTATGACGACGAACTGAGCCCGGCCTGCCGCACCCGTCTCGATTGGTGGAGCGACGAAGGCATCACGGCGGATGGCGCTCTGCTAACACAATGGGGCATCCGTCTGCCGCAGCTTGCCCCCGAGCATTGCCTGCTGCTCGAATTCGAGCGAATCTAAAACTCCATTCGGCAGACCCCGCATCGGTTTCCGGGATTGATTCGGCTTCCCCTTGGGAAGCCGTTTTCATATGCGTACGTATACGCGAAGAGGGACTCCGCCGGGCTCGATGCGATGAGCCCTGACGAAGTCCCTCTTGCTTGTCATGCGGCGTGCGTTGCTTCGGCGTTACGCCTCGCGGAACTCGAAGGTGCGGGAGATATATCCGCCACCGTCCGGCACACTCACAGTCGCCGTGCCGTCATCGGCGTTCCAGGAGACCGGCCACTCGGGAAAACCATCGCCCACCGGCAGCAGCGTCTTTGTTTCGACGGTCTTCCCGCGGAATTGCGGCAGCGCGAGCGTCACGCTCCCGCCTTCGCCGTCACGGGACCAGACGGTCACGAACGAGCGGTTGTCGGCTTTGAGGCCCAATGCCAGCACTGTGTCATTCCAGCCGGGTAGGCCAAGCGGCCAGAACGGTACGGCGGAGCCGATGACCGGCTGCACATGCCGCTTGTACGCCTCGACCGCCTGCACGATGAGTGCACGCTGTTCGGCGCTCATCCGGTTGATGTATCCGGACAGGAAGAACCGGCCCAGGAACGTGGTGTTGAGGTTGAAGGCGAACTCCTCCGGGTTGTCGTTCGCGTTCGGGTATGCCCAGTTGCCGGCCTGTTCGGGAGTCATGAGCATGGGCGCCGCGGCGGCGATGACCGGGTAGAGGCGGAAGTCCTGCTGGTCGGACGTGGACTGCACCTGGAATCGCGAGGTTTGCGCGAAGTCCATACGCATGCCGCCGGAGGAGCAGTTCTCGATGATGAGCTCCGGATGGCGCCGATGCAGCCCCTCGACCCACGCGCTGTAGGCGCGGTTGTGGCCCAGCAGACCGTCGCCGGCGCTGTCGGCGTTGAGGTCCGTGCCGGCGTCCGGAGAGACGTTGTAGTCGAACTTGAAGTAACCCACTCCATAGTCATTGACCAGACGGTCCACAGTGTCGTCGAGGTGTTTACGGGCGGCGGGGTCGCGCAGATCCAGCAGGTACCGTTCCTGTTCGACCACGCGACGGCCGTGGCGGTGGAAGAACGCCGTTTCGGGAAGGCTCTTGGCCATGGGGCTTTTGACGCCGATCACCTCGGGTTCCAACCACAGGCCGGCGATCATGCCGGCACCGCGGATGGCGTCGATGACCTCGGTGATGCCGCCTGGGAAACGCTTCTTCGAGGGCAGCCATTCGCCCACGGACGGCCACCAGTCGCCGGTGTCGTCATACCAGCCGGCGTCGATGCAGAAGATCTCGATGCCGGATTCGGCGGCACCCTTGACCAGAGGCAGCAGCTTGTCGGTGGTCGGATCGCCGTTGATGGTGTTCATGTAGTCGTTGAAAATCACACGCGGGTGTGCGTTGTCCGCCTTTTCCAGGCGCATCGTACGACGGTAGGCGGTGACGTTGGCGATGGCGTCCTCGAAATCGGGGGCGATCGTAGCGGAAGCCGGGACCGTATCGAACGATTCGCCGGGCGCCAGACGCTTCGCCCAATCGTGATCGACGTCGGTCGGGCCGGAGAGCGCCAGATAGCCGTCCTCAGTATCGCGGCCGATCTCCCAGCGCCAGGCGGCGTTGTGCTCGATCTGGAACAGCCAGGTCAGCCCCAGCGTCTTCGATTCGAGCAGGGCGAGCGGCGTGTGACGTCCGGTGGACCAGGTTCCCGTGTTCACCACGGAATGCGCGCCACGAGGGTTATGGCCGGTCATCTGCTGGGCCAGTCGGGGGAATAGATCGGAGGTAGATGTGACATGCCAGCGACCTTCGCCAAGCCATTCGTTCTCGCACTCGAGCAATCGCCAGGCATCGCAGTCGGCGGATTTTCCGGCCGGGGCACCGAATGCGGAGACGAGGCTGGTCACGGATTCCAGCACAATCGCATCGTCCGCGCCGAGTACCGGGGAGGCGGCATCGGCGGGGTCACCCGTGTTCGCGACCGTGACCCAGGTACGGAACATCGGCACGCCCTGCGGCAGTTCGTAATGGACGGTGACGGTCAGGCCGAGAGCGGCTTCGGCAAGCGTGATGTCGAGTCTGCTGACATGCCTGTCCGCGGACTCCTGATGGGAGACATACCGCAGCGCCCGGCCGAGGTCGGTGTGAACCAGGCGATCATTGGCCAGCCAGTGGCCGGTACCGGTGGCGAGAATCTCCGTCAACGGCATTCGATGGTTGAACCGCACATCCAGATCCGCCGCACGCAGGTCCGCAACGGCGGCCGGCCCATCGTCCGGTATCTCGAATGTCAGGGCCAATGCGTCATTGCCCCAAGTGAAGGTACCCATGCCACTCCTTACATCGCATTCAGGCGGCCACTGACGCCTTTGTCGCCGCGCCGCCCGCCAACAGCAGTCCCGCCACATAGTGTGGTATCGATACCACATCTTACAAGCAGAAGGTTGATGCAACAAATCAGACACACTGAACGTTGCTTATCTGCTTGGTGGAATCGATACCACATAATATGCATGGGCGCGATAGGCCGCACACACATTACGGTTGCACCGCGATTGCCTACCGCTTCTTGGACTTGCGGCCCTTGAAGTAGATGTCGAACACAATCCATACGCCGAGCACGAAGGCCACCACATAGCCCATGAAGCCCACGATGGGGATGCCGAAGATAATCGGCTTCATGCCGGCGTAGTACACGATGGACGAACCGATGAACAGACCCACCACGATCAGGGCCATGGTCAGACGGTTCACCATGTCGGAAAGCAGCTGGAAGGGCTCCTGCGAGCCGACGAGTTCCATGTTCATACGCAGCTGGCCACGCGTAAGCATGCGGGCCGCCACGTTGAGCTCGCTCATCGCATCCAGCGCACTGTGAAGCGCCGCATGGCTTTCCAATCCCAGCGATTTCACCTCGTCCCTAACGACCTGCTTGGCGCTTTTGGATGTGGCGATGTGCTGGGAGATGATCTCGATCATGTTCACATCAGGAATGAACTCGTCCAGCAGTCCTTCCAATGTCACCAACGCACGCCCCACCGTGGTGACGGTGCTCGGCACCTCGATGCCGTGACGTTGCGCCAGCGAAGTGAGCGCGGTGATGAACGCCGCAAGATCGAGATCCGCAAGATCGACGGTGCCGTATTCCTTGACGATGACGTCCAGATCCGCCAGCAGCGACGGATAGTCGGCAGGATCGGCTTCCGCACCGGCGAAACGCAGCAGGCCGTCCGCCAGTTGCGGCGAATCCTGCTTGGCCACGGCGAAAATCATGTCCTTCATCACCGAGCGGGTTTTGGCATCGAGCCGGCCGGTCATGCCAAGGTCGATGAGTACGATCTGGCCGCCGCGGATGATGATGTTGCCCGGGTGCGGGTCGGCGTGGAAGAATCCGTCGTCCAGAATCTGCGTGGCGTAGTTGTCCACAAGCTTGGTGCCGATGTCTTTGAGATCGTAGCCAGCGGCGACCAGTTCACCGGCGTGCGAGACGGAGATGCCGTCCACATAGTTCATCACCACCACGTGTTCGGTGCAGAGGTCCGGGTACGGCGTGGGGCAATCCATGTATTTGAAGCGGGATGCGAACCGCTTGAATTCGGAAAGGTTGCGGGCCTCGATAAGGAAGTCCGTCTCCGATTCGAAGGTGTCCCACAGTTCCTCGACCACGCCTTTGAGGTCCACGATCTGCGAGGTGCGAATCACCTTGGTGGCCACCTTGGCGATGGAGCGCATAATCGACACATCCTGCGCCATGGTTTCGCGCACGCCGGGGCGTTGCACCTTGACCGCTACATCCTCACCGGTTTTCAGTGTGGCGCGATGCACTTGCGCCAACGATGCCGAGCCCAGCGGCTTGGGATCGATATGCGCGAACACTTCTTCCGCGGGACGGCCATATTCGGCGGCGAGCACATCCAGCACGGTGGCATACGGCATGGGATCGGCATCGGCGCGCAGTTTGGCGAGTTCGTCGCAGAAGCTTTGCGGCAGGATTTCGGAGCGCATCGAAAGAATCTGCCCCACTTTGACGAACGTGGGTCCCAGCGCCTCGAACATGAGCCGCATTTTGACCGGCGTCAAGCCCTTCAACGCATCAAACTGATTGACGATACGCGTAATCTGAGCAAGTCGTTTTACCTTGCCGCGGCGCGTCAGATGATAGCGCGTGGAAAAATCATCGCGCCGGCCGCCGAACAGACCGATGGTTTCGGTATCGGCCGGGTTCCAGGCGTACGACGACCAGCCAGGCTCTGCGGACTCCGTTGCGGACTGCCGGGCCCGCTGGCCGGACTGCTCGGACTGCCCTGCATAAGCCGGGTCGGGCTTGGTGGTCGATTCGGTCTGCTTGGCCTTTTCCTTAGCCTGCGGCGAGGGCGATGCGGGCGTAGACGACCTGCCGTCCTGCTGCTCGGACGAGGACGGCTGGTCGTTTGCGGTATCGTTCAATGTCGTCGAAGACTGAGTCACGAATCAACCTATGGTGGTGGGCGGCTTTTGGTTTCAGGCTTCGGCAGAGTCGCCGGAGTCCTTGGCCTCGGTCGTGTCCACAGGCTCGGCCTTGGCGGCGTCGCTCTTATTGGCGTCGTTGACCAAAGCCTCGCCGACCTTGCGCTTGAGTTCGGTGTTCAGGCTTTTGCCCTGCTCGACAGTCAGTTCGCCCTTCTTGACGAGATCATCGACGATCTCGCTGCTCTTCTCGTAACCGGTGGCCAGGGCACCGATGCCCGCCAGCAGAACCTTACGCAGGCCGTCACCCAGATCGAAATCTGCCATAATAACCCCTCCTTCGAGGTTCGCCCGTGGCCGTATGCCACGGTTCCGTACTTGTTAGCCTAGCGCAACCGGAGGCCGCGCGCGCTAGGCCTTGCGAACGATTCTGTCGTACCTTTCGCGAATATGTTCCACTGAGCGACGATCAGTGGAACATATTCGCGAAGAAAGATGACGTCAGCGAGGACGGGCGGCGGCGGCTTTACGGGCGCTGGCGGCCACGGCATCGAGTCGCGCCAGCTCGGCGGCCTGTTCCGGAGTCTGATCGGCCGTATCGAAACCGCCATAACGCCGCGTTACGGCGGTTTCGATCAGGAAATCGCTGATGGCGGGATTCTTGGGCAGCAGCGAACCATGCATATAGGTGCCGATCACGTTATGCACGCGCGCGCCCTCGGTATGATCCTCACCGTTGTTGCCGCAACCCTCTTGATCCACATGGCCCAACGGTTGCACATCCTCGTTGAGGAAGGTCTGGCCGGAATGGTTCTCGTAGCCGATGATGTCGCCGAACCGGTCGGAACGTTCCACCAGATTGCCGATCATGCGCACATCCTGCCCCACGGTGTGCGCGCCGATAATGCCGATGCCTTCCAGACGGGTGCCGTCTACGGTCTCGAAATACTCTCCGAACAGCTGGTACAGGCCGCAGATCATCAACATCGGCACGCCGTCGGCAGCCAGCGAGCGCAACAGGTCCGAGCGCTTGAAGAAATCATCGATGATTTTCTTCTGTCCAGTGTCCTGACCGCCGCCGCCCAGAATCATATCGATATGGTCCGGCCATTCGTCGCCTTGATTGTACTGGTGGATGCGCGGCTCGTAACCGTACAGTTCCAGTCTGCGGCGAATGGTCAGCACGTTGCCGGAATCGCCGTAGATGTTCATATCCTTGGGATACAGGGACATTACATCGATTGTCTTGCCCATGATGCGTTCTCCTTGGAATCCTTGGGTCGTCTGCCGGCTTACTTGCCCACGCCGGCGTCCGCGACGTTCGCCACTTGCGCGAGGGCGGAACGGACCTTGAGCATGGAGGTGTACGTGCAGTAGATGTGCTTCGGTTTGCCCGGATTGCCTCCGACGAATGCGGCAAGCGCGGACTCGATGTTCGTATCCGTGGCGTCAACGGGAACCTGATCATAACCGAGGCGTAATGCCATATCCCATGCGCGCACGCCGGAGACCATGGCCACGCCCGAAGTGCGCAGGGAGGTGAAGTCCACATCCCACAGCCAGCTCATGTCGCGGCCGTCGGCGTATTCGTCGTTGATGACGATCATCGTATCCGCGCCGGCCGGGTCGAAGCTGGCCAGCGAGAGACGGAAGCCCATCGGGTTTTTGACGAGCAGCAGCTCGACGGGCGAGCCATTGACCTCGATAATCTCACCACGACCGAATGCCGGCGTCACTTGAGAGACCGCGGCGATGAGTTTGGCGTTGTCCGCATCGGCGAATGCGCGCTCGCGAGCCGCAAGCGAACCGGCTCGTATGGTGGTCTGCGGCGGCAGTGCGAGGTTTTTCGCATCCTTCTGCACCGTGCGAACCACGGCGAGCGCGGCGGCGGCATTGTAGAGGTTATAGACGCCTTCCAGCTTGACACCGGTGGCATAGTCGGCATCGTCCATGCGGAATGTGGCGCGGTGGTCGCCCACAGCCGTGAGCACCACATCGGCGGATATGTCCTTCGACGAAACGCCGTCCTTGCCGACCTCGGCGGTCGACTCTTGCGATTCGTTTGCTTGCGCGACATCGTGAGGTCCGACGCTTTCCTCCGGGTCCCCTGCCGAATTCGATTCCACGGACACGGTGGTGGCCATGTCGTCATCGGAAGGGAAATAGCGTTTGAGCTCGTCGGCCAGACCGAAGTACCCCACTTCGGTACCGGTCGGCACCTTGGCGGAGAGGGCAGCGATGCGCGGATCCTCGCGGTTCAGCACCACAGTGCCGGTAGTCGCTTCGGCCACATGACTGAGCAGACGCGCGGTGGTGTCGATTTCGCCGAAACGGTCCAGCTGATCGCGCATCACGTTGAGCAGCAGCGCATAACGCGGCTTGACCTGACGCACGAAGTGCACCGCGTAGGCTTCATCCAGCTCCAGCACAGCGATATCCGCATCCAGCTTGCCGGCGAGGTTCACCTCGGTGAGCAGCGCGGAGACCACACCGCGAGTGAAGTTGGAGCCGGTGGGATTGGTGAACACCTTGAGTCCCAGGTCGGCGAGCATCGAGGCCACCATGCGTGTGGTCGTGGTCTTGCCGTTGGTGCCGGATACCAGTACCACGCCCAGCGGCAGCCGGCCGAGCGTACGGGCCAGAAAGGTGGGATCGACGCGTTCAATCACTTTGCCGGGGAACGCCGAACCGCCATGTTTGGTCACGCGGGCCGCCCAACGCACTCCTTTGCCGATTATCGGCGTGGCAAATGCGTTCCACGGTGCGCGGATCGTCGGCGTATTTGCCGCCAGCGGCCGTGAAACATCTCGTGAAACGGATTTTGCTTCCTGTGAAACATTCCGTGAAACATCGTCAGCCATAATCACACCCCCTGGCTGTAATCCTGTGGCATGTCCTTGAACTTGGACGTAGCGCCGAGGAAGGCGAGATGGAAGGTTTCGGTAGGACCGTTACGATGCTTGGCCATGATGATATCAGCCTCGCCCGGGCGGTCCTCCTTGTCGTAGAAGTCCGGTCGGTGCACCAAAAACACCACGTCGGCGTCCTGTTCGATCGAACCGGATTCTCGCAGATCAGACAGTTGCGGCTTCTTGTCGTTGCGCATTTCCGGACCACGATTCAGCTGGGACAGCGCCACCACCGGCACCTCCAGCTCCTTGGCCAACAGCTTCAACGCACGGGAGAACTCGGAGACCTCCTGCTGACGAGACTCCACCGCCTTGCCGGAGGTCATCAGCTGCAGGTAGTCGATCACCACCAGCTTCAGATCATTGGTCTGTTTGAGTCGGCGGCATTTGGCGCGAATCTCCATCAGAGACATGTTCGGGCTGTCGTCGATGAACAGCGGCGCGTTCTGCATTTTGGTCCAGAACTGGTTCAGCGTGTTCCATCGCTCAGGCGTAATGTCGTCCGCACGGCGAAGCGCCGCCATCGGAATGTTGGTTTCGGCGGAGATGATGCGCTGAGCGAGCTCCACCTTGCTCATCTCCAAGCTGAACACCACCGAAGTCATATTGTGATGCAACGCTGCCGCGCGAGCGAAATCAATGCCAAGTGTGGACTTGCCCATGGCCGGACGTCCTGCAACGACGACCATCTGACCGGGCTGCAGACCCTGCGTCACATCATCAATATCCCTGAAGCCAGTGGGAACACCCTTATTGACCAATCCCTGCTGCAGCTTGTCGAGCTGATCGAGCGCATCATGAACCACCGGCCCGATGGCGGAATAATCCTGACGCACCTTGCCCATCGACATCTCGTAAATCTCGGATTGGGCGAGGTTCACCACATCTTCGGCCTGTGAACCTTCAGCCGAATACCCCAGCTGGGCGATTTTGGTACCCGCCGCAATCACATTGCGCAAAATGGCGCGCTGATGCACGATTTCCGCGTAATACAAAGCGTTGGCGGCCGTAGGCACCGAAGCCACCAAGGAGTGCAGGTAGTCTGCGCCGCCCACCTTGTCCAGATTGCCGTCGGAGAGCAGCTGGTTGGCCACCAGCACCACATCCACCGGCTGACTGGCGGAGAACAGATCGATGATGGCGTTATAGATGGTCTGATGCTTCGGCTGATAGAAATCGGCCGAGTCAATGGTCTGCGAAACCTCACCAATGGCGTCCTTGCTCATCAGCATGCCGCCGAGCACCGCCATTTCAGCGTCGTCATCATGCGGTGGCACACGATCGAACAGCGCATCGCCTACCGTTGCGTTCGCTCCGCCGGCCGCATCCCGGCCGCGCGAGCCGGTCGAGGCACTTGCCCCGCCGCCCGAGTACTGATATGAGGTGTCACTTCCTTCTGCCATAGCTCAACAGTATAGAAGGCGTTGTTTCGGTCGGTAAAAATTTACCGGCCTCACATGTTCTCCACGCGACAATCCCGCCCAACGGCATCACCGACACAGATTTCGCACCCCGATCCTCCAAAAACATTCACCTCCTGTTCATCGCGTAGACAATTCCACGACACGCTGAGGTAGCAAATGTGGATAGAAAAATAAGTTATCCACATTTCGGGGATAACCACGTGGATAATCCACCAAGTTATCCACAATATGGGGATAACTTGGTGGATAGTCTGGGGATAACTTCAGACGGACCTGATAGCCGGTTGCGCAACGCAGCCAATCATGATATGCAATCGGACGTGCATATGGACCATACCCCGCAACGTGATTCGGTCGAGTCAGACAGCCAGACCGATCAGGTCAACGCTGTCGCACCGGTCGACCGGCCGGCTCATCATCAGGCGGACACATCAACGTCGCCGCAACGAATCGCGTTCACAACGATTCGGCCCGCGGACCAAACCAATCAGACCAAGGCAAGCGAAACCCATCATCGAGACGCCAACCCAGTTTCCATCAACCGAACGATGCTGTCACTGGCGCTGCCGACCTTCGTGCAGCTGATTGCCGAACCGGCCTTCATTCTGATCGACACGGCGATCGTCGGACACATCGGCGACGAGGCGCTGGCGGGACTGTCCATCGGCTCAACCATCATCCTGACGGCGGTCGGACTGTGCATCTTCCTCGCATACTCGACCACCGCACAAGTGGCTCACCTGTTAGGTGCAGGTCGCAGGCGCGAAGGGCTTCAAGCCGGCATCGACGGCCTGTGGCTGGCACTCGGCATCGGCATCGCGCTGGTAATCGGGCTGTTTGCAGGCGCCGAACCGTTATGCCGTGCGCTGGGCGGCAAAGGAGCGGTGCTGCAACAGGCCGTGACCTACACGCACGCGGTAGTATTGGGCGCGCCAGGCATGTTGTTGGTGTACGCGGCCAACGGTATCTTCCGCGGACTGCAGAAAGTGCGCATCACACTGGTGGCGGCGGTCAGCGGCGCAGTGCTCAACACCGCGCTGGAAGTGCTGTTCGTCATGGTATTCCGTTGGGGCATCGCCGGTTCGGGCGCGGCCACGATGATTGCGCAATGGTATATGGGACTGTTTCTGGTGATACCGGCAGTGCTCTGGTCCCGCTCGGATGGCGCGAGTCTCAGGCCACGGCTGGACGGCATTCGGGCCGCCGGAAGCGACGGCATCCCGCTGTTCATTCGTACGCTGGCGATCCGCGCGGCGATGGTGGCCACGGTGGCCAGCGCAGCGCATATGGGCACCAGTGTGCTGGCCGGATTCCAAGCCGTGAACTCGTCATGGAATTTCGCGATGAACATGCTCGATGCGGTGGGCATCGCGGGGCAGACGCTGGTGGCCACGGCATTGGGCGCGGGACATGTCGATCAGGCGAAGCGATTGACACGCGCTACCGGTCGCGCCGGTCTGGTCACGGGAGCGGCAATCGGCGTGGCCTTCGCAATCACAGGTCTGTTCGCCGGTCATTTCTTCTCTCCGACACCGCATATTCAAATACTGATCGCCGCAGGCATGGTGACCATGGGCGCGTTCTTCCCGCTGCAAGGGTGGATGATGGCGATCGACGGCATTCTCATCGGTTCACGTGACTACCGTTATCTGGCTGCGACCTGCACGGCGACGGCCGCGGCGTATATTGCAGTCCTCACGCTGTTGGACGGCGCAATCATGAGCGGCGGGGCGCCGGCCGGCACAGCGACGACAACAGCGACGGCGCTTGGCGGCAGCGGCTTTTCGAACGACACCATGCGCACAGTCGCGCTCTGGATTACATTCAACATCGTGCTCATGGGCGGGCGAGGCCTGTGCAACGGACTGCGCATCCGCACGGATCGGTGGATGCGGTAAGTCCCTATCCATCTCGCCTATTACCCTCATTACCCATTATCCTCATTACCCTCATGTCCGCCATCGCTCTTGTTCCCTGCTTGCGTTTGCGAATTTGACTCACTGACCTGGACTCAGTGAGTCAAATTCGCAAACGGGGGGTGTCCTTGAGACAGCAAAGGCGAGTGTCACAGGAATAAGCGTCACAGGAATAGCGCCACAGGAATCACAGGAATAAGGATGACAACATCACATGGCGGCACGCACGGCGGCATACATGGTGTGTACGATCGAAGCGCGCCACTTGGACCAACCGTACTGCTTGGTAATGGCCTCTCCGGCGGTGGCACCGAGCGACGAACCATCGGCACGGGTCAGGTCAAACAGCATGTCCAGCAGCATCTTGTCATGCCCAAGACGATCGGCAAGTTCCTGTGCGGCAGCCGGATCATTGGGGTCACGGCCCGAGGCGAACTCCGACAACGTCAGATGCTCGCGCACCAACGTCGTGGACCATTGCACGATCTCAGGCGCGAATCCCATGCGCTTGAGAATCACCGGCACATGACGGGCGCCTTCGGCGGCATGATCGCGCACGAATGCGCGCTTGCCGATGTCATGCGTAATGCCGGCCAACAGCAGTGCGGTGTAATGCTCGTCGTCATATCGTCCGCCGGACGGCGTCTGCCGGCCCAAACGCGAGGTGACCTCCACCATATGCCGGTCAATCGTGTACCGATGCGCGGCCGAGGCAGACGGACGATTGCGAATGCCCAACCATTCCGGCATCCAACGGCCCGGGATATCCACGAAATCGATGCTCTCCCACACATCCATCAGTTCCGGACCGCATGCCAGCAGTCGGACGAACAGTTCGCGCGACCCCTCATCCCACTGGTTATCCCGAATCGGGCAGTGTTTGAGGTTCATCAAAGTGGACGGATTGATCGGCAACCCGAATTCGCCGGACGCCACGGCCATACGCAACGCCAGTTTGGCGTCGGCGGCCGGGTCCACGCCGGGGGCCAGCACCAATTCGCCCTCATGCTTGGCCACCCCCGGAGCCACCACGTCGAACTGCGGCGCCTCACGTTTGCCCCCGGCACGCTGCGAGAACATCTGGAAGAACGCGAACCGAGGCTTTTCATGAGTCAACGAGTGTTCGGCACGAGAAGCGGTGGAATCAAGCGCAAAGGAAATACGACGGCCGACGCGGGCGAGCAGCGTCTGCAAATCGTCAATCGAATACGCGGCTCGTTCATCGGCGGGCCAGGTAGGATCGGCCAGGCCGAGCATCGCCGCGACCTTGGCCTGATATGGCGTCAGCAGCAGGTTCGTATCCTTGCCGGCCACCAGATGAATGCAGTCGCGCACATCCAGCAAGCGTTCCACGGCCTCGTCGTAACTGCCGTGCGGGCGGTCCGCAAGCCACGACGCGGCCAGTGCGGAAACCAGCACCGAGTCGCGCAGACCGCCTCGCGCCTCCTTGATATCCGGCTGGTTGACATACTGCAATCGGGCAAATTCATTGAGCCGCGATGTGGCGGAATCCAGTAGTTCCGGCAACCGTTTGCGCGCAGCCTTGCGCCATCGCTCAAGGATTGAACGGGAGGTCGCCACGATGAGATCGGTGTCTCCGGCGATAGGACGCACATCGAGCCAACCCATCGCCGCCGGCAGATCGTGATCCGTGACCTCCTCGCACTGGGCGCGCGTGCGAATGGAGTGGTCGAGGTCCAAACCGCTGTCCCACAGCGGGTACCACAGTTTGTTCGCCAGCTCATTGAGCTGCTGATCGTTCAGCGCGCGGGGTTCGTAGATGATCACCAGGTCAAGGTCGGAGCTGGGGCCGATTTGCCCCCGGGCCAGCGAGCCGACCGCCGCAAAGCCAATGCCCGTCTGCGGCACGTCGAAGGAGACGCCGGCACAGGCTTCGTCCCACAACTGTGTGAGACATTGCATAGCCAATTCGGTGCGCGCCTTGCGTTTGGCCGAGCCGTTGCGGTATATGCCGTCATCGTCCGGCTGGCTCATCTCCATGAATCGTTGTTTCAAGCCATCTACTGCGCTGGTCATTGCCTAGCCCTTCATACGAAATCGCATACGAAATCACCGATTGGCGCGTCATCGGCGCGCCACTGACGCGGTATTGACGCGGGTATCTGCGTTACAAGGGGCTGATTTCCGTTTTCCGAAATATCTATCTGCGTTACGAGGGGCGTTACGATGGCGAAGCCGCGAGTATTCGAGCTTTGCGGCAACGACATTCTGCGGTTTTACGCTTTCGTCTACTGGAGAAAGAGCCCCTTGTAAGGCAGATAGATATTTCAGAAAACGGAAATCCGCCCCTCGTAACGCAGATACCCACCGCATGCCTCGAATACCGCGCATAGGACGAATACCGCGAACGCCGCTAATACCGCCGCTCACTAACGCAAATCTGCAACGCGGATAATCCGCATCATCGCCTATGAAAATCCCCGCACGGCGAATAACGCAGCGTGCGGGGACCTTGTCTTATTGATAGCCCGAACCCTCAGACCGAACGCCGAGGAGAATCGGACGCCTTATCAGATGGCGGCGGAACCGGTCTCACCGGTGCGCACGCGGGTCACGGAGTCAAGCGGTGCAACCCAGACCTTGCCGTCGCCGATGGTGCCGGAACCAGCGGACTTGACGATCACGCCGACCAGAGTCTCCGCATCCGCATCGTCGGACAGCACCTCGATGCGAATCTTCGGAATCAGGTCCACGGTGTATTCAGCGCCGCGATAAACCTCGGTGTGGCCGCGCTGACGACCATAACCGTTGGCCTCGGACACGGTCAGACCGTGCACGCCGGCGGCTGCAAGAGCCTCCTTGACGTCGTCGAGCTTATGGGGCTGGATGATAGCGGTGATCAGCTTCATCTCACTTCACCTCCTTGAGGACGGAGCTGGCAGTACCAGCAAAATCGTAAGCACGTTCGCCCTGATCGGCAAGGTCGATGCCGCCGACTTCCTGAGCCTCGGTGACACGCCAACCGATCGTCTTCTCCAGAGCGAAGGCGATGATCGCGGTGATCACGGCGGAGTACAGGATAGCCACCAGAGCGATGACGACCTGAACGACCAGCTGCTTCCAGTCGCCACCGGCCAGCAGGCCAGTGCCTTCGCCGAAGAAGCCGATCAGCACGGTGCCGGTGAAGCCACCGACGCCATGGACGCCGACCACATCAAGGGAGTCGTCGTAGCCGAACTTGAACTTCAGACCGCAGGCGAGGCAGGTGAGCACACCGGCGATGGCACCCATGACGATGGCCCACAGCGGAGAGACCACATCGGCGGCCGGGGTGATGGCGACCAGACCGGCGACCATACCGGAGGCAGCGCCCATGGCGGTGTAGTGGCCGGAACGAATCTTCTCAGTGAAGCCCCAGGAGAGCATGGCGGCGGCGGTAGCAGCGGAGGTGGAAACCCAAGCGTAGCCGGCGGTGCCGTTGGCGGCGAAGGCGGAACCTGCGTTGAAGCCGAACCAGCCGAACCACAGCAGGAAGGCGCCGAGCATCACGAACGGAACGTTGTGCGGGCGGAACGGCTGAGTGCCGAAGCCCTTACGCTTGCCGATGATCAGCACGATGATCAGGGCGGCGACTGCAGCGTTGATGTGGACGACCGTACCACCTGCGAAATCGTGAGCGGCGGCGCCAATCGCCTTGGAGATCGCACCCTCACCGGAGAGCAGACCACCATTCCAGACCATGTGGGCCATCGGAGCGTAATCGAAGGTGATCCACAGAGCCACGAAGATCATCCAAGTGCTGTACTTGACACGCTCGGCGATGGCACCGCAGATCAGGCCCACGGTAATCATCGCGAAGGCAACCTGGAAGGCCACATCCACGGAAACCGGGTAGTTGTTGTCGTTCAGACCGGTGGCGGTGAAGATGCCGTCATCGCCGGCAACCATCGAATCCTTGAGCAGGAAGCCGGAAGCCGGATCGCCGAAGATACCGGCGACATCGGAACCGGCGTACGCGATGGACCAGCCCCACAGGGTCCAGATAATCATGGTGACCGACAGCGCGGCCGCCTCAAGCATCAGCATGTTCAGAACGGCCTTGGCACGAACCATACCGCCATAGAAGAACGCCACACCCGGCGTCATGAGGAAAACCAAGGACGCGGATGTCAGAATCCATGCGGTATTTCCGGAATCAAGCGCTTCCATGTCTACCTCCCTCTCTTTGTTCGTGGCGCCGAAGCCGTAGCCGGCCGGCGTCGAAATACTCACTTGTGCCGTCCCCCGTTGCGGGGGCTAACAGTTCGTCAGTAAAAGCCCGGCTCGTTTTGATTTCGTTACGGCAAGTTACGCGATTGTTAAGCATGCTTGGGCTGCGTACACACGATTGATGTCCGTTCACGGCCGGTTTTCCGGGAAAACGACAGGGCCTCGACTCATGTTTCGAATATGAGTCGAGGCCCTGTTTCGTTGGTCGGGACGGCGTTTGCACGTCCACGTTGTGAACGTGCAAATATGCGATTCGTCAGGATAGAATGCCGTCCACAAAGCCTTCCGGATCGAACGGCGCCAGATCGTCCGGGCTTTCGCCGAGGCCTACGAGTTTGACCGGCACGCCGAGTTCTTTCTGCACGGAGATCACGATGCCGCCCTTGGCGGAGCCATCGAGCTTGGACAGCACCACGCCGGTGATGCCGATGGCCTCGGCGAACACCTTGGCTTGGGTCATGCCGTTCTGACCGGTAGTGGCGTCAAGAACCAGCAACACCTCATCCACCGGAAGATTCTTTTCGGTGACACGGCGAATCTTGCCGAGCTCATCCATCAGGTTGGCTTTGTTCTGCAGTCGTCCGGCGGTGTCGATGATCAACACATCCACGTTCGACTCCTTGGCCTTTGCGGAAGCCTCGAACGCCACGGAGGCGGGGTCGGCCCCGTCTTTGTCGGAGCGAACCACAGGCACGTTGACGCGCGCACCCCATGTTTCCAGCTGATCGGCGGCCGCCGCACGGAAGGTGTCGGCCGCACCCATCATCACCTGCTTGCCTTCAGCCACGAACAGACGGGCCAGCTTGCCGGCGGTGGTGGTTTTGCCGGTGCCGTTGACGCCCACCATGATGATTACGGACGGCTTGTTTGCGTCCGCTTTTTCGGCGTTAAGGCGACGGTCCGCGTCTCTGCCGACCAGATCAAGCAGCTTCTCCTTCAGTGTGGCACGCACCGCCTCCGGGTCGGTTTTGCCGGTGATGCGAGCGTCGGTACGCAGGTCGTCTACCAGTTGAGCCGAGGCGTCGGCACCGACGTCGGCCAGCAGCAGCGTATCTTCGACGTCTTCCCAATCGGATTCGGAAAGGTTGTCTTTGGCCAGAATGTTGAACAGGGCTTTGCCGAACGGATTGCCGGATTTGGCCAGTTTCGCTTTGAGTCGAGTCAGTCGAGAACCGACCGGCTCCGGTGTTTCGGCGGCAGCAGGTCGAGCGGTCGGCCGACTCTCGGGCTGGGTTTCAGACTGCGGCGCCGGCTGGGCGGGAGTGTGTTCCGCGGACTTGTCTTGCTCTCCGGCGACGTCCGCAGCGGCGACGGCAGCCGCGCCGCCCGCTGATGCAGAGGCGGCGGACCCAGCCGCAGTGCCCTCATCAGCCGTCTTAGCCTCGGTCTCAGCCTCAGCTTCAGCCGCCAGCCGCGCATCCGCCGCGGCCTTGGCCTCACGGGTCTTGCGATCATCAGGGCCCACCTGCCCCAAAGCACGGTCCAGATCGCGCTTGCGCGACTTGGACCACCACACACCGGCGGCGATCAGCACGACCGCCACCACAATCACGCCGATAACGGCCAACACAGTGTTTGTATCCATGTTTGCCAAGTCTAGTCCGCGCCTCGAATCGCGCGGCATTACCTGGTTCATCCGCCCCGATTCCCGGCGGCGGCTAAGCTGGCATGCATGGCACATTCTTCACGTATGACATCGCTGCAGCGACGCGAGCAGCTCATTGAAGTAGGACGCGCACTGTTCGCGTCCAAAGGCTTCGAAGCGGCGAGCGTGGAGGAGATCGCCGCGCACGCCAAGGTGTCCAAGCCGATCGTATACGAGCATTTCGGCGGCAAAGAGGGACTGTACGCGGTGATCGTGGATCGCGAGATGCGAGCGCTGACCGCCACACTGGCCGCCGCGCTCGATGACCCGACCGTGCATCCGAGGCAGATCGTCGAGCGTACGGCACTGGCCCTGCTCACGTACATCGAGGAGAACGCGGAAGGCTTTCAGGTCTTGGTGCGGGACTCCCCCAGCACGGACCCATCCGGCTCGTTCAGCTCGCTGTTGGGCGATATTTCGATGCGCGTGGAGGATATTCTCTCCGCCGCATTCAAACGGCAGAAGCTTTCCGTCAAGGGCGTGCCGTACTACGCGCAGATGCTGGTGGGCATGACCGTGTTCACCGGACAATACTGGGCGGATCGTCCGAAGGTCAGTAAGGAGCAGCTGGCTGCGTACATCGTGGATCTGGCATGGCATGGATTGAGCCGACTCGATTCCAAACCGCAGCTGCTGTTCGAGGGAGAGAAAGCGCGCAAAGAGGCGGAACGCCGAAGCAGGGAGGATGCACGTCGGGAGTCCGACCAAGCGGCCGCAGCGTCCCCGGCTGAACAATCCGCCGACGTCGCCCCTGATTCGTCAGAGACGGCAGACGACGAACGCTGAGTCCAGTCCAAGTCCGGTCCGGGAAGAATCACACGCAACAATCACATGCAGAACGTGCGCTCAGGGGCGCAGACTACGCAAGTTTCCGGCAAGTCGGGCACCCAAGTGCTACGGTTTGAGCAGGAAAACGAACACGACGAATGATACGTGAGGACGACAAACGGCTATGGTCAACCCGGCGAAAACAGCAAAGACGCTCACTTTCGTAATTCCCGCCTACAACATGGAGTCCTATCTGGACCGGTGCGTGAACTCCATTCTCTCCGCGTCCGACACGCGCGACGTCGAGGTGCTCATCGTCGATGACGGCTCCAAAGACGGCACGCTCGCCTACGCGCAGAAGCTGGAGCGCACGAATCCGGGCATCGTACGCGCGATCCATCAGGAGAACAAGGGCCACGGCGGTGCCGTGAACACCGGCATCGCGGCGGCGAACGGCATGTACGTCAAGGTGGTGGACGCCGACGATTGGGTGGATCCGCAGGCCATCAACACCGTGTTGGATACGCTGCGAGCGCAGCAGGGTATCACCGAGCCTATTGACATGCTGGTGACCAACTATGTCTATGACAAAGTGGCCAAGCGGCATAAGCACACCGTGAACTTCCGCCGTGTCATGCAATCCGACCGCGTACTCGGATGGGATGATCTGGGGCATTTCGGTCTGGCGCAATACATCATCATGCACGCGCTCACCTTCCGCACCCAGGTGGTGCGCGATTCCAGTCTTACGCTGCCGGAGCACACGTTCTACGTGGACTTCTACTACTCCTACCAGCCGTTCCCCTGGGTGCGCCGCATTCAATACTTGGACGTGCCGTTCTACCACTACTTCATCGGGCGTGAGGGCCAGAGCGTGCAGACCGATGTGATGATCCGTCGCGTGGACCAGCTGCGACTCGTCAATCGTCTGATGACCGAGGCCACGCCCGAGCGCGGCACAGTGCCCGAAGGTCTATACCGGTACATGATTCACTTCCTGGCAATCGAGTCCTCGGTGACATCCGTGTTCCTCATTCTTTCGCGCGATCAGGCCAACTACGCCAAGAAACGCGAGCTGTGGGAGGCCATCGACGCCTATTCGCCGGCCATCGGACATGATGTGCGGTCCAAGCTGATGTCTCGCGCCATCAACCTTCCCGGCTCGGCCGGTCGCTGGCTGGTGCGCAACGGCTATGTCATAGCCGAAAAAGTTGTGGGCTTCAACTGATTGCCCTATTCCCGGCTCGACCTCGGTTCCAGTTCAGCCCGGCCCAGGCCGGCCTGGCTCTGTTCAGCCCCGTCCTGTTCACCCCTGTCCTGCCCGGGTTGGCCCTGTTCAGCCCGGCCTTGCCCGGCTGAACCAGTCCTGTCCAACCTAACCCGGCTGAACCAGTCCTGCCCAACCTAACCCGGCTGAACCTTGCCCGGCTCAGCCTAGCCCTTTCAGTCTAGCCTTGTCCCATCCTGCTCAATCCAGCTCAATCTTGTCCAGCCTAACCCGGCTCAGCCCTGCCTGACTCAGCCCAGCCTGACTCAGTCCTGCCCGGCTGATCCCCGTCCCAGTTCCAAAGTTCTGGGCATCCACCCACCACAAAGCCACGCCCAATAATCATTCTGGGCATATACGTATCAGCAGGAGCCATTTTTTGGCCATTCAGCGTACGTATATGCCCAGAATCTCGTAATCGTACCGTTTATGCCCAGAATAACCGGTACTGGTATGCCCAGAACTCAGCTGGGGCCGAAACTCAGCTAAGGCCGAAACTCAGCGGGTGCAACGGCCTTGCGTCCGTCATACCCAGCGATCGGACATGGCGAAGCTGTTGTGCATCAGGTTGCTGGCCGTGTAGACCACGTCGTTGAGCAGCTTGGCGGTGTGTTCGCGCAGGTAGTCGGCCATCTGCTGGTTGGCTGACTCCAGAGCGGACTGCACAGCGGACTGCACAGCGGACTGCACAGCGGGCCTCACCGCGGCCGAGTCTGCGCCGACAGCTACCCTACCGGCCTCACCGGCATCCGCATCAGACTCAGACTCCGCCGCAGACTCAGACCCCTCCGTCACAGCATCCTCCAGCTGAATATCGGTCTGCTCCACCAGCCGATGCCCGAATGCGCGCACGCCTTCCGCATAGCCGGCGATCGCATTGTGCGTCTCGAACCAATGCGCATCCGCCACCACGGCAATCAGCCGGTTCGTCCAATACAGGTTATCCGTCGAGACCTCAGGCGTCGTGTCCCGCAGATAGGCGGGCGTATCGTTCACATTCGCGAAGAACGGCGCGGCAGTGGTGAATGGACCTGAGCCGAACGACACCCACATCACCGCACGATTAGCAGCCGGAACATACGGACGCAACTGAATCGCCACCATATGTCCGGTGCGATTGACACCGATCGGACGATACCGGTGGCGCGATTCCGCAGTGCCTTTGGTTCCATACGGATCGTACGGCGTACCTTCATAATGGCTGGCCAACAGGAAATCCACATCCTCGATGGTCACCTTGTCTTCCGGCACACGGCACCACGGAATATCGTCGGATTCGGGCGTATACCGGGCGGCCGGGGAGTCCCAGTCCTCGCTCGGGTTGAGGTAGCGCTGCATGTACCAGGCGCGAGGCGTGTTGTAGATATGGTCCTTCGGCGTGGAGGCACCGAACACCTTACGCGGGTTGAAACGGTTCGGCAGAGCGGCGACCCGGGCTTCAATGCCCGCGGCCCGGGTTGCGGCGGACGAATCGGAGGACGTGCCGGACGTTGCAATCGATGCGTCGGCAGCAGCGCGGCGGGCATGCGAACCCGTGCGAGGCTCAACGCCGAAGCCAGCGCCATGCGCGTGACGGCCACCGGTCGACGACGACGCTCCCATCGTACGGTCCAGATGATGTTCGGCGATGAACTCGCGCAGGTCGGCGCTGCACAGGTACTCGCGCTGTCGCCCGAACGCATCCGCCAGATTGAAATCGTCGATGCCCAGCTGATTGGGAATTGTGGCATAGCAGTCGTCCGGCACGCGGCGAGCGATCCAATGGTGACCGCCGATCGTCTCGACATACCAGATCTCGTCCACGTCCGAAATGATCACGCCGTTCGACTCGTACGTACCGTACTGCTCCAGCAACGCACCGAGCCGGGCAACGCCCTCGCGCGCGGTGGTGACGTACGGCAGCACCAGCGTGATGATGTCTTCCTCACCGATGCCGCCGGGCTGTTCGGGCAGATAGTCCGGCGCACCGGGCTCACCTTGGGCGGCGCGGAATTCGATGAGGGGATCGGCCGCCAGCACACGCTCGTTGACGGCGATGGTTTCGGTGGCGCTCATCGCCACGTTATGTTCGTTGGCGCCCGCTTCTGCCAGCACGCCACGATTGTGCAGCACGTTCGGGGCGATGGTGTAGCGGCAGGGGTTATCGGGCAGATCGATTTCGACATGACTCAGCACACTGGTGTAATGCCGGGGTTGATCGTGAGGAGCCACTGCAATCAGACGTTTGGGATCATACCGACCGGAACCGGAGTCGTCATCGCGGGCGATGATGGTGGAACCGTCATAACTGGCGTTTTTGCCGATGAGGATGGTAGTGCATGACATGCCGTCCCACTCTAGGCGCTTCGGAAGGTGGAGACAGGTTCCGGCGCGATATTCTCATGAAATTCTCAGCTAATGCACACACCGTACCGAGGCTCGTGCGGTTATATGTAATCAGGCCGCAAGTCTGATAACTGAAACTCCTTCTTCTCTCTTCCTCTTCTCCTTGCAAAGCCCGGTTCCCGCCGGGCTTTGTTTGTTGGGTGTGTTCTGGTGTGTTTTGTCGCACGGGCCGTTGTTCGGCCTGCTGTACGCTGCTACGCCGTTGGCGGCGTTGTGGCGCGACGACGAATCGGCCAAGCGGATGGGATGGGAGCAACGACGGAACGGCATGATGGAACGACAAGGCTCCGCGCGTGGAACGCAACGCCGATTTGGATTGTCCGGCACTCGCGTGTATTTTAGAAACGTTGCCCCTCTAGCTCAACGGTTAGAGCAGCGTCCTTTTAAGTCGTGGGTTGTGGGTTCGAATCCCACGGGGGGCACGAATAAACCCTTGGAACCTTAACGATTCCAAGGGTTTTTGCATGTATGCAGCTACCGTCCCGAACACCGGGTTAAGTAAAGAAACGTGGGTCTTATCCGCGCGTGTCATCGCGTGGCGTGGATTATTTTGAGCGTCCTGCCCATCCTTTTCTGATGCCGAATCCGTTCTCGTAGGCATCGATGCCGACGGCCGG
>NZ_JAAIIG010000012.1 GCF_012932375.1 Bifidobacterium olomucense
GGGCCACACGACCCACCGACGACCAGAACTGCTGGTCGACCAGCAGGCGCGAGTAGTTCTCAAGCCCCACGAACCTCGTGCCGCCGATCATCTGCTTCTTGAAGAACGAAATGTAGATGGCGTACACAATCGGGATGATGAACACGAACACGAACACCACCGCGAACGGCCACATGAACTTCCACCCACGCCAATCCGCCTTATGCTTATTGACGCGGGCCTGAGCCGTATGCTGTCCCGTCATGGCGGGATCCGCGCCCGTGGCACCCAATGCTTGCTCCGACATGTTTTGCCTCTCTCTTATTACCTATCGGCTTGCTTGCCTTGTCCGGGCATGGAAGGAGCGGGGACGCTGGGGAGCATCCCCGCTCCTGTTTGCCTACCTATTGATCTACCGACTACCCCTCAGTCCGTCTGCGGCGTCCGTCTCCTCTGGCAAGGAGAACCGGGAAAAGCCCGGACTGCGGCACAGCCGTTACTTGACGGTGACGGTGTAGCCCTGCTGCTCACCCTGCTCGGCGAGCTTCTTGCCGTAGTTCTCCAGCGCCTGTTCCAGGGTGATGTCGCCGGAGTAAGCCTTGGAGACCTCATCGCCGTAGGCGCTCTGGGCGAACGGGTTGTATGGCAGGTACTGGAACTTCTCAGTCGGGCGCTGCGCCGCCTCGGAGAGCACTTCATTCACGTTCTGCCCACCGAAGTAGTCGTTGGTCTTCTTGTTGGCTTCAGTGGTCGGATCGGTGAAGGAGTCCGAGGTGAGGATCTTCTTCAGGGACGGGAAGGTGCCGGTATCGGCCATGACCTGAGCGCCATCGCCGTGGGTCATGTATTCGATGAACTTGTAGGCTGCGGCCTGGTTCTTGGAAAGCTTGACCACGGCGAGTGCGGAACCACCGTCTTCGGCGGAGACCTCCTTGCCTTCCTCCCATTGCGGCAGCTGAGCCACACGCCAGTTGCCAGCCTGGTCCGGGGCGCCGGTCATCAGGTTGATCGGCATCCAAGCGCCGATGGTCAGCGAGGCGATGGTGCCGTCGTTCAGCTCACGGTTCCAATCGTCGGACCAGTTCGGGGTCTTGGTATCGACGAGGTCTTCGTCGATGAGCTTCTGGACGAACTTGATGTAGCGCTGCATGCCTTCGTCCTTGGTCATGTTGATGGTGATCTTCTCACCGTCGACCTTCCAAGGCTGAGCGCCGGCCTGCCAAATCTGTGCGGTGAACGGCTGATAATCGTTGGAGGTGCCAGCCAGGTTGGTGATGTAGGAGCCGGTGGTGCGAATCTTCTTGGCGGCCTCGTAGTAGTCGTCCCAAGTCTTGATGGATTCGCCATCAACGCCGGCCTTGTCGAACACGGCCTTGTTGTAGAAGAACATTTCCGGGCCGGAATCAATCGGCAACGCGTACGGCTTGTTGTTGTACTGGAGCTTGTTCCACGGGCCGGCAGCGAAGTCATCGGCAAGCTTGTCGGCTCCGAATTCGCTCAGGTCCACGAGGCCATCGGTGACGGCAAACTGGGTGACGGTCGGATCTTCGAGCATCACGACGTCCGGAGCACCGTTGCCTGCGGCGATGGCGTTGGAAAGCGCGGTGGAGGTCTTCTCTGCGGTACCGGTGTTGTTGAACTTCACGGTGATGCCAGGGTTGGCCTTTTCGAACTTGGCGATGATGTCCTTCATCGAATTGCCGGAATCCCAGCCCCAGAATACGAGCTCAGCCTTGTCGGCATCACCCTTGTTGGCGCTGCCGTCCGAGCTGCTGCCGCAGGCTGCAATGCTGACGAGAGTGGCCACGGCAGCCGTTGCCGCGAGAACTTTCTTGATGGTACGCATGAGCGATCTCCTCCTGACTTCGAAAGCATGAAAAGCACGGAATACCACTATGCATCCGAACGCCTTACGCGCTTGCCGAAGACTCCTGTTTCCTTGGGTGTTTACTTTGGTACACCCGTGTACCAATACCTTTATGATACACCCGTGTACCTATTTGTCAAAACGCTAGAACACGCCGAGAATTCCAACAGAAAATCATCCTGCGCCCACCGACCCGCTCGTCGGCACGATACGCATGCACGCATGGCACAGGCCCGCGATGAAGCCGCATGCCATCCAAGCAGCACACCCATCATCACACTTTCACTCACGGCGGAAGCCGCCCACGCCGCCGATGTGAACGCTCATATGGCGGAAGAATACATCGTGAAATCTTCACGCATAACCTTCCGCGGTCCTCTAATATGGACACGTTCCCCCATAGCTGTGTTGAGAGGAAGAAGCACATGGCGGGTCTGTCTCGTGCCACCGCGCAACAGCGAAATCCGTTGGGTACGGCCATCCGCACCCAAGGATCAGGCAAATACACGTTCGGGCTGGCGCTCAGCGCAGGCCTTGCCGGACTGCTCTATGGCTACGACACCGTTTCCATCTCCGGTGCCATAGAATTTCTACGCGCCAAATATGGCCTGAATTCGCTGATGGAAGGACTGGTCATCTCCTCCATCATGCTCGGTGCCATCATCGGCGCGGCAACGGCCGGTTTCCTCTCCGACAAGTACGGCCGTCGCCGTCTCCTTATCATCGGCGGCGCGTTCTTCTTCATCGCCGCCATCTGGAGCGCACTGACCTGGGGGCCAATCGACCTTATCGTGGCACGCACGGTCGGCGGCTACGGCATCGGCCTGACCGCATCGTTGGCAGTTACCTACATCACCGAATCAGCACCGACCAATATTCGCGGTCTGCTTTCGTTCTCCTACCAGATGTTCGCCGTATGCGGCATCTTCCTCACCAACGTCATCAACTACATCATCGCCTCGCACGGCAACAGCAGCTGGGACATCAGCAACGGCTGGCGATGGATGCTGGGACTGGGAGCGCTGCCTTCCGCCGCCTTCCTGCTGGCCATGATCGGAGCCCCGGAAAGTCCGCGATATCTGATTCAGACAGGCAAAATCGACGAAGGATTCACGGTGCTCGAACACATTCTCGGGACCGAACGGGCACGTCTGCGTACCGACGACATCAACGCGTCAATCCAACTGGAGCGTGAGATGTCCAACGAATTCCACGACCTGTTCCGCCCCGGTCTTCGACGCGCGTTGGGCATCGGCATTTTCCTGGCGGTGTTCAACCAGCTTATCGGCATGAACGCCATCTCCTACTACGGCCCGGTGATGTTCTCGCAGATGGGATTCGGCGGTGACACAGAATTCTTGGCTGCGGCAAGCGTCGGCGGCGTAGAACTGATGGCCACCGTGGTAGGCATGTATCTGATCGACACGTTCGGCCGCAAACGTCTTATGGAGATAGGCTCAGGCATGATGTGCATATTCGCCGCCTGCATATCCGTCTCATACCTATTGCACAGCCCTCTGCTGATGCTGGTATCCGTGATGGCGTTCACAGCCGCGTTCGCGTTTTCGATGGGCCCGATTCCCTGGATCGTCATTCCCGAATTGTTCCCCACATATCTGCGCGGCCGGGCAACAGGCCTGTGCGTGATGTTTCTGCTGTTCGCCAATTGGATGATCGCCCAGTTCACACCAATATTGATCGACGGGCTGGGAGGTGGCGTCGCATTCGCCATATTCGGTGTGCTGGATTTGGTTTGCATGCTTGGCGTCATTCTGCTGGTGCCGGAGACGATGGGACGTACGCTGGAAGATATCGAACGTTTCTGGCAACCGAAAACCGAACTGGCTTCTGCCAAGTATGCGCTGAATTCAGCTGACGCGAATATCCGCCATGCGGAGGCGACGTTGCGGCGTGTGGAAAACGAACGTATGCAGGCATTGGGCATCATGTCCGCAGCGCAACATGCGCGCGCCGTCGCCCAACAACGTGTATTCGCACTCGAAGCGGCCGAGCGTGAACGGCTCGCTGCAATACATGCAGCCGCACAGCCGACCAAGGCGACGCAGTCAGTCGCCGCGTCCGCCCAGAATCCCCAACAAGACTCACCGCAAGAAGCCGCACATGGCACCGTCAAACAGTCACGCCACCGGTTGCCGCAACCCGCTCGCACAGCTACGAGCGCCTCGCATCAGTTGGCATGCAACGCCGTACCTGTGCCGCCGAATCCTCCGCTACCCGCCCGGCCGCACGAATCCGCCGGTACCAACGACACCGACCGCACCAACCGCACCGGCCACATCAGTGACGACAGCCATGATGCCGCGATGCTCAGCGGCTCAGACGCCGAAGATGCAGCTCGCGCAGCAGTCGATACGTTGGACGAGGAGATGCCCGACGATCTTTCGGCATTGTTCAAGCGTTCTCGCACCTCACATCTCGACGCCGATGACGATCCTACCGGCGGCATACTGCTATCGCCGGCCATCGAAGCGGCGTGCGCCGCACCGGCCTATACCGAACGCTTCGAGCATGAAACCGAAGACGCCCGCGAAGCCCGTGCCATCGATGCAGCACTGGATTCGCTGGACGCCTTCATCAAAGCCTGACCTGTTTCAGATAAGCCGCCTCGGAGTGGGTCAGTCTCGGCTACGCATCCAGCACCAGCACCGAGTCGGCGATACGCATGGCAGACTCGCGATGCGAGACCAGTACCACCGCACTGCCGTGATCGACAGTCGTCTGACGGATCGAGCGCAGGATCATCGCCTCGTTCAAGGCATCCAAACGACTGGTCGGCTCGTCGAACAGGATAAGGTCCGCCTTACGCAGGAACACGCGGGCAAGACCGATGCGCTGGCGTTCGCCTTCCGAAAGGCGGTCGCCCAGCTCCCCCACTTGGGTGTTCAGGCCCTCAGGCAATGAGTCGATAAGATCAAGTACCGAAGCTTTGGCCAATGCCTCGCGCAATCGAGCGTCGAGGATGTCAGGCTGGATGGATTCGATCTGTGATTGAGGCAGTGCGATCAGGAGATTGTCCCGAACCGTACCATCGAACAGATGGGTTTCCTGGCTCATCATCGCTTGAATGCTACGCCGATGGTGGGCGTCAATATCCGGCAGCGGCGTGCCGGAAAGCGCAACCTGTCCCGATTGCGGATCCCAGTAGCGCATCAATAGCTTCAACATCGTGGACTTGCCCCGACCGGACGGTCCCTGCACGCCCAGAATGCCATGGCGGGGGACGTCAAGATTGAAGTCCGCAAGAATCGGAGCGGTACCGCTGGAAGCGCCCGGATAGGAGAACGCCACGTGGTCGAGGCGCATGCCATCGTATTCGGGGGTGGCAGTGCCGGTTTCCGCAACGGCCGGAGTCTCGTCCATAATGCCGAACAGTCGGCGTGCGGCGGCAAACGTCTGTGTGAGATTCGCCGGCAGCGCACTCAGCGCGAGCGTTGGGCCGAACGAGCTGACAAGCAGCACGAATGCGGTGACCAGTGAGGGAATGTCCATCGGATTCGCTGCGGCGAGACGCAACGCCAGAACCGTCGTGATTCCCATCAGCAGGAATACCAGCAGGCCGCCGATGCCGGCGAACCGGCCGTTGATCCTGCTGAGCCGGGCATGATCACGCCACAAAGCGCGCGTACGCTCTTCAATACCATGGGCACGCTCCTCGCCGCGGCCGAAACGGATGATCTCGTCCAAGCCGCGCATATCGTCGAGCATCACATCATCCAGTCTGCCGGCCGCGCCTCGGATGGCAGGACCGAGATTATGCACACCGGTGGCGAAGAACTTCGGTACGATGACGCCGATCGTCAGATGGCTGACGATAAGCATCAACGCCATCCACGGGTTGAGCGTGGCGATTGCGATGGTGTACACGACGGTGGTGGTCGCGGCGATGGCCACCGGGCTGATGGTGTGGGCGAAGAAGATCTCCAGCAATTCCACATCCGTGGTGAGCATGGCAATCAAATCGCCCTTGCCCTTGCCGGAAAGCTTGGCCGGCGCAAGGCGACGCAACGACGCGAACGTCTTGGAGCGGAAGAGTGCGAGTAGATGGAAGGCCACATTGTGATTGAGATACTGCTCCACATAGCGAGTGGCACCGCGAAGCAGCGCGCAGACGATCATGCCGGCGAGCGCTGAGCCAACGCCCATATTCCACACCGGATGGCCGGCGAGCGCGAACCCGGCCACAATGCCGAACACCGGCAGGAATGTCGCCGCAAGATGTCCGACCGAGCCGGAAACGGAGGCCGCGACCATAAGCCTTGTCAGCGGACTGGCCTCTTTGAGCAGCCGTCCGACAACCTGCCACGTGGTGAGCGTGGCGGCGTCGGCCGCTTCGTCTTCCGCAACGCCGCGATGACCACCGGATGCAGCCACGTGCCGTTGGCCGGCAGCGGCGGAATCGTCGTTCACGATGTTCTCGATATCGGCCTGCGCGGTGTACAACTCGACGTATCGTCCGTCTGCGGCCATCAGGTCTGCATGCGTTCCGTTTTCGATGGAACGACCATGTTCGAGCACCACCACCTGATCGGCTTGTTCCGCATTGGCCATGCGATGAGTGATCATGATCACCGTTTTGCCGTGAGCCGCCGCGAGCTCACGGATGGTGTCGAGAATCATCGCTTCGGATTCCACGTCCACGCTGCTGGTGGCTTCGTCGAATACGAATACCGGAGAATCGTGCAGCAGCGCACGGGCGATCGCGATACGCTGACGTTGGCCGCCGGACAGGTTCGCGGCATCCGGTTCGATGACCATATCCAGGCCGGCCGGCTGCGCATGTACGAAGTCGGCGATGCGGGCCTGTTCAAGAGCGGCCCACAGACGACCGTCTACAGACCGGGAGCCCGAATCAACAGCGCCGGCACTCAAGGGCGACGCGGAACCGGAACCATCGCGCACTTCTCCGATCGGCAACGCCATCATCAGATTCTCGCGCAACGTACCGGCGAACAGATGACTGCGGGCACCGATCAAGGTGACCTCGCCCGCCAGCGCTTCGCCGGACAGGTCGCGGACTTCCGCACCACCCAGCGTCAGCGATCCCCGGTAACCGATCAGCGAACCGGACAGCAACGCGGCGGCAGTGGACTTGCCGGAGCCGGAAACGCCGACGATGGCGGTAAATCGGCCGGCAGGTGCGGTGAACGTCACGTCGGACAACGCTTCCGTACCGTCGTCGTACGAGAAGCCGACCGCATCGAAACGAACTTCAGGTGCCCTGCCGTCAGACGGCAACGCAGCAGTACCGTGCGCAGGTTCGGGAGCGTCAAGCAGCGCGAAGATACGCTTGGTCGAGGTCATGCCGTTCATGGCCACGTGGAAGAACGAGCCAAGCTGGCGCATCGGGATGAAGAATTCGGCGGACAGCAGGATGATGAACAGCAGGCCGGCCAGGGTGAGCGGGAAACCCGCACCGAACGGCATCAGATATTGCAAACCGTACGCCACATAGGTGAGCGGCCCATGCATGCTTGCGGCAGCCATTGCCGCAGACCATCCGCCGGCCCCGGCAGATACATGTACATGGGCGTAGCGCCACAATGCCACGCCGATGCCGGCTGCGGCACCACCGTATGCCACCACATCCATGGCGGTCAGGGAGCGCAGCTGAATCTGCAGCACGCGCATGGTCATCACGCGGAACGTCTCGGCCTTCTTATCCATTTCGGCGGCGGCCCGGTCGTCCGCATCGAAGTTCTTCAGCGTTTCAAGACCCTGCAGGTTATCGAGGAAGGCGGCCCCCATGTCCGTGTAACGGCCCCAGTATTTCTTGAATGCGCGGGCCGCGGTCATGGACACCATGCCGGTGACGATGATAATCAGCGGCGCACATAGCAGCATGGTGAGCGCGGAAGGCATGTCGATGGGCGCGATGACCGCAAACAAGGTGATCGGTGCCAGAATGGCGTAGAACAGCTGCGGCAGGAACAACTCGAAGAAACTTTGAATCTGTTCGACGCCTTCGCCGGCGGATTGGATCACGTCCGCCGTGGTCACACGAGATTTGTAAGACGGGCCAAGGGCCAACATCTTACGGTAGAGCTTGGAGCGCAGGGCCAGCTTGACCCGTTCAGCGGCTTCCGTACCAAGTCTGGCGGCGTGCGTGGTGGCGAGATAACGCACCCCCGCGCATACCAGCGCGAGCAGCACGTACACCATAAGATCGCCGGCCATGGGCAGCACATGGGAGCCGGAAACGTCGGACAGCGGCGTGGAACAGGCCGCATCCGGCGCGGTGTTACCGCATTGAGACGCATCGGGCGAGGCGACGCTCAGCAGACCATGCAGCAGCATGACCAGAGACAGCATGAAACCGATGTTGGCCAACAAGCTCACCCACATCAGCGCCACTTTGCCCACTACCAGCCGTCTTATGCCCGGCGCTATCTGAAACAGACGTTTATCGAACATGCCCGTCGTCCCTTCTCTTGCGTCAAGGCTCTACCGCACCGAGATCGAATCGATAATTCGCTTTCATGCACACGGTGTACGTTCGCTTCGTATCTCTCCGTTGCGAAGAGCGAGACGAACTGTTGCGAATAATCGCTTGATCTCGGTGCGGCAGAGCCTTGACATATTCAATGGCTGCTTGTCACCGTAGCGGAAGCGACAGGCACACGCCAGACTGACGCTGCTTCTAACGCTGCTTCTGCGCTGCCACAAGCGCTTCGGCGGCGGCCTTGGTGGCGATTGCACGCTCCTTGGCACGGCGGGCGCGGGCCAACTCGGCCTCGGCGGCCTTGATATCCGCTTCGGCCTGCTTGAGCTCGGCGGTGGCACGCACCACTTCCAACTGCGCGTTGGACTGATCGGACTTCGGCTTCCACAGTTCGGCGATCTCCTCCAAGGTCTTGTCCTTGGTCTCCGGAACGAAAGTGACCACGCCGAGGAAGCAGATGAGGTTGGTGCAGGCGAACACCAAGAAGGTGCCCATGCCGCCGATGGAGCTGATCAGCATCGGGGTGAACTGGCCGATGGCCCAGTTGGTGGCCCACAGGAACACGGTGCAGATACCGGTGGCGCGTCCACGCAAGTAGGTGGGGAACAGCTCCGGAATCATGATCCGCGGAATCGGGCCCATGGAGAAGGCGAAGCAGGAGGTGAAGCACATCACGAAGATGAGCATGAGCAGCTGATAGTTGTTCGCGTAGGAGAAGGAGATGCCCAAGGCGAACAGCACCATGAAGCCGGAGCCTACGGCCATCAGCTTCTTACGACCGGCCGTATCGATCAGGTACATGCCCACCACGGTGAACACGAGCTCGATGCCGCCCACCAGAGAAGAGGCCAGAAACTCGGTGTTGCCGCCGAATCCCATGTGGCTGAACATCACCGGGCCGTAGTAGGAGATGGCGTTCATGCCGATGGCCTGATTGAAGATGGCCAGGAAGATGCCGATGAGCAGGGCCTTGCGCAGGCCGGGCTTGAACAGGTCGGAGAATTGGGCGTTGGCTTCCTGCTCGGCCTTGATCTGGAGCTGGATCTCCTCGACGTCACGACGGGCCTTGTCCGAGCCGTTGATGCGTTCGAGAACCTTGTAGCCTTCTTCCACGCGTCCGGCCTGAACCAGGAATCGCGGAGACTCCGGGGAGAACCAGAGCGCGGCAACGAAAATAGCGGCCGGAATGGCGCCGATGCCGAGCATCCAACGCCAGCCGAAGTCGATGCCCCACTCATGGGAGCCGGAAGAAGCGATGAAGTAGTTGATGACGTTAGTCAGGAAGATGCCGGAGATGGTCAGCAACTGATAGGCGCTGGTCAGAGCACCGCGGATATTGGTCGGGGCCGACTCGGTGATGTAGGTCACGGCGAGCGCCGCGGCCAGACCGATGCCCACGCCGCCGATCACACGGGCCAGAATCAGCGTGAACGGGCTGAAGGTGAAGGCACTCCACAGAGCCGCCACAAAGAAGAACGCACCACCGAACATAAGGATCTTACGACGGCCGTATTTATCGGACAGGAAGCCCGAGAAGCCGGCACCGATCACGCCGCCGATCATGATGGAGCTGATGACCAGACCCTGCAGGGCCGGGCTCAGCGAGTACTTGGACTGCAGGAAGTCGATGGCGCCGGAGATGGACACGGTGTCGTATCCGTAGAGCAGACCGGCCAAGCCGGCGCTCAACGCCAGACCTACGATATAGCGGCCGGAGCCGCGGCGCTGATGTTCGTCACGTTCGGTGACCGTCGAGATGGTCTCGCTGGATTGTACTGCCTGACTCATGCAGCATCCTCTCGTTCTTCTCTATGTTTTTCCTCTGCTTAGCGTCGGTTTCAGCTCGCACTGCAGCTCATATAAGGGAGCATCTGACAGGTACCGGATGACGAAACAATCTGTCCGGCCCCGCTTGCGAGGGTCTTGTCACGGCCTTGGTACGGCCCCGCCTCAACCTCTTGTTAGCGCTAACAAAAACCGCCAATCGAGTATGATATCGCGCTTGAGCACCCCGCGCGGCCAAACGCGCACCCGATCATCGAATTGTTGTCAAACCGTTATCGATTACGGGTGGCGCCTTTCCTTCACCCCACATCGGCATCACCCTTGTAGACAACCGACAAAACCCACCCCGCAACTTCTCCGGTACCCACAACGCGCATCTTCCTACGCGAGCGTAACCTCATGGACAGAATGGCCGGAATCGTCAACAGCCATCTCCCCGAAGACGTACGATACGTCCCTTGAACCTAAGGACCCAGACAGCCATGCTCACCGAATACACCACCCCCGGCGAATCCATCGCACTCAACGACAATCAGACCATCTATTCCCTGCTGACGGATCGACTCGAACGCACCGGCGCGGACACGGTGATCGCAGCGAAAAAGCTCGGCCCCGGACACTGGCAGAACGTCACCACCGGCGAGTTCAACGACGCGGTGACCCGCACGGCCAAAGGCCTGATCGCACTGGGCATCGCCAAAGGCGACGCGGTGACCATCTTCTCCTCCACCCGCATCGAATGGGGCATTCTCGACTTCGCACTGGCTGCGGTAGGCGCTGTGAGCGTACCGATCTACGACACCGACTCCGCCTCCCAAGCGCAGAACATCATGAACGATTCCTCAGTCAAGCTGGCCATCGCAGACAACCGCGAGCGCTTCGACCGACTCGACTCAGTGAAGGACCGTTGCCCGTCGCTCAAGCAGATTCTGATGATCGACGGCAACGCACTGGGCGCACTGGAAGGTTTCGGCGTGACCGTCTCCGACGAGGAACTTGCCGAGCGCGTGGCCAGCGTGCATATCGACGATCTGGCCACCATCGTCTACACGTCCGGCTCCACCGGCAATCCGAAAGGTGTGGAGCTGACGCACAAGAACTTCGTATCCATCACCATCGCGGCCTCGCAGGCGCTGCACGAGATGATCCTGGACGACCATCCGCGACTGCTGCTGTTCCTACCGCTGGCTCACTGCTTCGCGCGCTTCATCCAGTACGCCTCCATCGCCTCGGATGACGGCGTGGTGGGCTATCTGCCGGACACCAAGTCGTTGCTGCCGGACCTACGTTCCTTCGAGCCCACGTATCTGCTGGGCGTGCCCCGCGTGTTCGAAAAGGTGTACAACGCCGCCTCGCACAAGGCCGGCGCGGGCTTCAAGGGCCGGCTGTTCCTCAAGGCCGCCGAAGCCGCTCGCGTCTGGAGCCGCAAGGAACAGGCGGGCGAGAAGCACACGTTGGGCGAGATCGCCGAGCACGCGAAATACGAGACGCTGGTCTACCGCACAGTGCGCGGCGCATTGGGCCCGCGCATCAAGTACGTGGCTTGCGGCGGCGCTCCGCTGTCCTTGGATCTGGCGCACTTCTACAACGGCATCGGCCTGCCGATGATTCAAGGCTATGGCATGACCGAAACTGCCGCGCCGTTCGCCGCCACCCGCGTGAGCGACAATGTGATCGGCACCGTAGGCCAGCCCGCCCCTGGCTCCTCCATCCGCATTTCCGATGAAGGCGAGCTGCAGGTCAAGGGACCGAACGTGTTCCGCGGCTATCACAACCTGCCGGAGAAGACGGCCGAGGCGTTCACCGCTGACGGTTGGCTGCGCACGGGCGATCTGGCGGAGATCGACGACGAGGGCCGCATCACCATCACCGGCCGCATCAAGGACATCATCATTACGGCCGGCGGCAAGAACGTCTCCCCCATCCCGCTGGAAGAGGAGATCGCCAAGTGCCCGATCGTGGAGCATTGCGTGGTGGTGGGCGACCAGCGTCCGTTCATCGGCGCCCTGGTGACGCTCGACCCGGAGTCGCTGGCCGTCTGGCTGCCCGCGCACGGCCTGTCCACCGACACCCCGGTGGACCGTCTGGCCACGAACGCGGCGGTACGCGAGGAGATCCAGCAGTACGTGGACAAGGCGAACGCCACGGTCTCCCGCGCCGAGTCGGTGCGCAAGTTCGCGGTGCTGGACACGCAGTTCACCCAGGAGAACAAGTGCCTGACGCCATCCCTGAAGGTGGTGCGCCCGGCCGTGAACCGCGTGTTCGCAGATGTGATCGACAGCGAGATCTACAACGGCAAGCGCTGAGCGGCCCGAATGCTCAAATAGCCCAACAGTGAAGTGGCTGGTTTTCCACCGCATAGTTCGTCGGTGGAAAACCAGCCACTTCGCGTATCTGCCGCCAACCGCCGTCAGCCACCGAGCGCGTAGAGGACTTCGTCGTACTCGATGATGATCGTCTCATCCTTCTCGGTATCTTCGCCGGTTGCGCCGGAGTTGTCGGACTCCGTTTTGCCGGTCCGTCCATCACCGGTAGCGGCGGACTGCCCGCCTGTGACGGTAGCCGGTACCTGCGGCTGATGCCTGAGCACATAGGTGGTGTTCGCGTCATCGGTCCGTTCGATGCCACGCGCGAACCGCTTGTCCGAGGTGACGATCCGCCCCTTACGCCACCACCATTCACGAATCTGCCCTTTGCCGTCGTGGTGGACGGTCACCGGGTCGAGGGTGCTCGGTTTCTCGGCCCAGTCGGCGCTGATGTTCGGGTCGTACCAGAGGATGCGCACCGAAATGCCGCCCGCGTCGTCGGACGAAGCGCCTCCCTGCGCATCATCGGCGACTTGTTGCGCCGGCCCCACGCCACGCACCACGAGCTTCAGTACGGATTCGCGCCCGGCCCGTACATCATCGATGAACTTGTCGATGCGCTTCTGATCCGGGTTGAAGTACCACGGGTACGATTCGCCGCCGGAATAGCCCTGCCAGCCGTCCACGGCCTCGCCGCCGTACGCATAGCCCTGCGATTCCAGCTGCGCTTCGGTGACGTTCGGGTCAAGGGCGACCAGTTCGTCATAGATCTTCTGGGAGGTCATGCGCGTGGATCGCTGCCAGACGAACGCGCCGGTCACGATGACGGCGAACGACAGAAACGCCGCCAGCAGCCACCACCACAGAGGGCGAGCGGTACGAACGCCGCCCGACTGACGTTTCAGGCTACAGTTCTCATTCGGCACGGGCGTATGGTTGCGCAGTGCCTGCATTGCCTTGTTCATCGCGGGCCTCCTTGCTCGGGTGATGGTTGTCGGTCGTCCAATCCATCCGTGATGCCGGTTCATACAGCACCCATCGGGTGAATTGATGGTTCCAGACTATGGCCCGTCTTTCCAAGAAGCATAGCCGCTGACATGCGCCGCATGACATCGGTTACGGCTCGGCGTGGCGAGCGCCATAGACTATGGGTTATGAAACAGGGGAACACCGGCCGCATCACCATCGCCTTGGTGGACAACGACGCGATGGCGTTGATGGCGTTGCGTTCGCTGCTGGCCCGCGAGGGGTTCGCGGTGCTGTGGACCGCGCAGTTGGGAGCGGCCGCAATTCAACGATGCATACGCACGCAAGACCGTCCGGATGTGCTGCTGGTAGACATGGCGCTAACGGATATGACCGGCGTCGATGTATGCCGGGCCGTGCGTCGCTGGGCACCGGAGCTGCCGATGGTCGGTATGACCGCTTATGACCCGGCTGTCTACCGTGACGCCGCGCTCGACTCCGGGGCGACCGATGTCATCAGCAAAGACGACATTGCGGCCATCGCCCGAATCATTCGTCATCTTGCCATCCAACATGCCGCCGCTGGACTCCCGGACAACGCCGCACCATCCACCGCACCCACCGTGCATGCCACCGGCATGGAGCCTCGGACGACAGGCGAATCGGACAGACATCCGGCGCGATCATTCGCATTGTCCGCGCAGCAAGCGACCATCATGCGGCGGTATGCGGACGGCCGTTCCACCGAAGAGATCGCCGCCGAGCTTGGCATCTCGAAAGGCACCATCTTCTCGCAGGTCGCCAGGGTGCGCGAGAAGCTGCACGCGAGGGACCGCGACGAGGCGGTGGCCCTATGCCGCCGATACTTAAGGATGTGAATCATGGGCACCATCGATTTCGGCGGCAAAGATGCTCGCAAACGTTTGCTTTGGGATGCGCGCACCCGACTGCTGCTGGCGTGCGCGGTGATTCCGGCGGCAATCGAGACCGCGTACCTGCATGCGGCGGGTGAGGCCGGCGATGTCACGTTGCTGTTCACCTTGCTCGCTACCGTATGCAGTCTGCTCATGGCACTGCTGCCGAACGTTGGCGGCTGGGCGATTGTGGCGCTCTGGGCGGCACGGTGCGTGGTACCGCAGGCCACGCCGTTTTCGATACTGTTCTGTCTCTTGATGGCCGTCACGGTCATGACGTATCTCAATGCGGGCATGGCTCTGGCCGCGGCGGTGATCGCCGAGGGGGCCACGGCGGCACGTATCTGGCTGTACCCGTGGGATTCCTCGGTATTTACCATCGTGTGCGCTACGGCCGCGTTCCTGATGGTGGCGATCTGGCTTGGCTCGATGATGAGCTGGCGCGAACAACAGGAGATTGCGGCCCAAGAGCGTGCGGAGCTCTTGCATGAACTGGCCGATCGTGAGTTGGCGACGCAACTGCATCATTCGGTGGCCAACGATCTGACCACAATTCTGCTGCTGGCCCGGCAATTGGATTCGGATGCGGTACGACGTGAGGCTCACGGCGAGACGGATGCGTCGGAGAGCATCAGCATGCCAAACGGCGGGCAGTCGGCTCCCATACATGATTCTGGTCTGGAACACACCAATCCGATCGAACACATCGATGAGGCCGAGACCATCTCCCTCATCGAACGGACCGCAACCGAATCATTGGTCAAGGTCCGCGCGCTTATCGCGGAATTGGATCGGACCGACTCGGTCGGGGCAGACACGGAATTCGCGACGGCACGGTCCTCGGCAGCCAACGGAGACGGCCATGATTCCTCCGCAAACGGTAGCGCACCATCAGCTTGTGGCAAATCACGACATAAGCACGCAGTCCTACGACCATCGCACATCACAGAGATTTCAACGACCGAGTTGCGCGAGCTCGGCGTGACCCTTGACGAACGGCTGCACGCGAACGGACTGGTCGGCGAGACCATCATCAGTGGGGAAGAATCCTCGGAGTGTACGGATGAACGCAAGGGCGCGTTGTTGGATATTCTGCACGAAATCGTCGGCAACATGATGAAATACGCCGATCCTGCAGCGGGCTACTGCATCGCAATCACGCTTGGGGCGGGGCTGGCCACGGTGTCAGCATCGAACGGCAGCGCAGCAGAAGGTACGGCCGAACCAGCCCACACCGGCAACACTGATAGCCCGGCATTGACCGGCGGCACGGGGCTTAACCGATGCCGGCAGGCTGCGGAATCGCTGGGCGGCGAATTCACCGTCTCCACCGATGGCCCGGCATGGACGGCGCTCGTGAGATTGCCGCTGATCTGACAGCCGGCATCTCGATGATGTGGGTGAGGCACTTGAGAATGACTGTCGGGTCCGTTTTCGTGTCACAACAAGCGAAATCGGGCGTTTCAGTATTTTCGTGACAAGCGACTTCGGAACCTCGGCACGTACTCATCCCCATTTGCTTGCCACAAGATAGGAAAAGAAGTCATTCTCGGCTTATGTGGCACGAAGAATTGTCACAAAACCGCAATATCGACATTGTGGAACGATTGTGACAAAAAAAGGGCCGCTCCGGTTTCCCGAAGCGGCCTCTGAAACGCTCAGCACTCACCTCAATTGACGAGTGCGGTATCGATGCGGCGGAAGGTGAAGGAGTACGGAGGTACTTCGAACCTTCCACCGCACCGATGACGCTCCGTCAATCAGTGCTGGTTGTTGAGACGGTGGTACATCTCGGACAGCTCCAGCTCCTTCTCGAACTGGCGGGCGGTGGTGTTCTCGTCGATGACGGCGAGTTCGACACCGGCCATGCGGGCGAAGTCCTCCCAAGCCTCACGACCGACGGAGGTGGTCATGCAGGTGTGGTGAGAGCCGCCGGCGGTAATCCAGCACTGGATGGCGGTCTTCAGGGACGGCTGAGGCTTCCAGACGGCGCGAGCGCACGGCAGCTCCTTGAGGGAGCCCTGATGCTCGACGACGTCCACGACGTCCATGAGCAGACGGAAGCGTTCGCGCTCGTCGGCCATGGAGACCACGACGGCGTCCTTCTTCGGAGCGCCGGAGAAGACCAGACGCACCGGGTCGGCCTTGCCGCCGATGCCCAGCGGGTGGATCTCCAGCTTCGGCTTGGCGATGGTGCCGATGGACGGAGAGACCTCAAGCATGTGGGAGCCCATGTCGAGCTCGTTGCCTTCGGTGAAGTTGTAGGAGTAGTCCTCCATCAGGGAGGCGCCGCCGGGCAGACCGTAGCCCATCACGGCACCGATGCGGACGAGGACGGCGGTCTTCCAGTCGCCTTCAGCGGAGAAGCCCCAGCCGTACTCGGACGGGAAGCGCTGCGGGCCAACGCCCGGCAGCTGCGGCAGAGCGCCCAGATCCTCGAAGTTGTCGACGCCGGCGGTGCAGCCGTTGGCGCGCATCATGTTGACCATGGCAGCCTCTTCCTTGGCTGCGATGAACAGGGAGTCGTACTTGGCGTCCAGCAGGGCCGGGTCAACGTCGTACTTGGCCTTGTAGTCCTCGATGATGTCCTTGACCTGATCGTCCTTGACGGCGTCGTAAGCGGCGACGAGCTCGTTGACGGCCCAGGTGTTGATGGAGGCGCCGAACACGCGCTCGGCTTCGGTCTTGTCGCCTTCGGTGACGGCGACGTTACGCATGTTGTCGCCCCAGCGCATGACCTTCATGTTGTTGGAGGCATCCCAGCCGGCGCAGGCGCGGGCCCAGGTGCCGACCTTCTCGGCGACTTCCGGATCGGTGTAGTGGCCGACGACGATCTTGCGCGGGATGCCGAGGCGGGAGACGATGTAACCGAACTCGCGGTCGCCGTGGGCGGCCTGGTTCAGGTTCATGAAGTCCATGTCGATGGTCTCCCACGGAATCTCCTTGTGGTGCTGGGTGGCCAGCTGCAGCAGCGGCTTGGTCAGCACTTCGAGGCCGCGGATCCACATCTTGGCCGGGGAGAAGGTGTGGCACCAGGCGATGACGCCGATGACGTTCGGGTTGGCGGAGGCTTCGACCATGAACTGCTTGACGCCGTCGGAGGACTTCAGGGTGGGCTTCAGAACGATCTTGGCAGGGATCTTGCCGGTGGCGTTCAGGTAGTCGACCATTTCGGCGGAGTGAGCGGCGACCTGGCGCAGCGCTTCCTCACCGTACAGGTCCTGCGAGCCGACGCCGAACCAGATTTCCTTGCCCTCAAAGGGGTTTTCCATTGCCATAATGGCTCCTTCATTTACTTCGTTGTGTGGAGTGTTTAAAAATCAGTACTGACAGAGTCAACGGTTATTTGATGCGTGCGACCTCTAGGCGTGGAAGGCGAAGGAGCTGAGCCGTCTAGCAGACAGTCCAGTGGACTGTCTGTAGGCGAGGGGAGCGGCTTGACGCGACGGTTGCGCGAAGCGCAACAGGTACTTCAAGCCTTCCACGACGACGAGGACGCTCCATCAAATCAGTGCTGTCCGTAGACGTTGGTGTAACGGTCGTTCAGCTTCGCAATATCCTCATCGCTGATCGGGATGATGTCGCCGAGCTGCTTGGCGGCCCACATGGTGTGAGCGACCTCCTCGGTCATGGCAGCGGCCTTGACGGCGGCCTCGGCATCCTTACCGATGGTGAAGGGGCCGTGGTTCTGCATGAGGACAGCCGGGGACTTCGGGTACTTCTTCAGGGTCTCGACGACGCCCTCGCCGATGGCTTCGGAGCCGATGAGACGGAACGGTCCGACCGGCACCGGGCCGCCGAACTCGTCGCCCATCATGGTCAGGCCGCAGGGGATGTTCTGACCGGTGGCAGCCCAGGCGGTGGCGTAGGTGGAGTGGGTGTGAACCACGCCGTAAACGTCGGGCATGTGACGGTAGATGTAGGCGTGGGAGGCAGTGTCGGAGGACGGAGCCTCAGCGCCGTCGACCACATTGCCGTCCAGATCGCACACGACCATGCTGGACGGAGTCAGGTACTCGTAGCGCAGGCCGGAGGGCTTGATCACCATCAGATCGGCGGTGTGCAGACGCTGGGAGACGTTGCCTGCGGTCCACACGACCAGATTCCACTTGATGAGCTGCTCGTGCAGGGTGGCGACAACCTCGCGAACCTGCTTGACTTCGGCGCGAACCTCGGGGCCGTAATCAGCCAGAGTTGCCATTGTTGGTTTCCTTTCCAATGAGTTGGATAGACGTTTACTGAAAAATTACTTGTCTTCGAGATCGATGGACTCGATGGCGGTGTGCTCGATGGGCAGACCCTTGGTGAAGCGGGCGAAGAAGTCCTCGAAACCGATCACGTCGGCAGCGACCGGGCTTTCAGTGGTGGACTCGGCGTCCTTGAACACGCAACCGTCCAGATAGTCGGCCAGGTTGGTGTGGTCCTCGTTGGTGTTCCACAGGTAGTTGGCGAGCACTGCCATGCCCCATGCACCGCCTTCGGCGGCGGTGGACATGACCTTGATCGGGGTGTTGAAGGCGGCGGCAAGAATGCTCTGCGCCACCTTCGGGGTGGTGAAGATGCCGCCGTGGCCCACGAGGGAATCCACCTGAACGTGCTCCTGCTTGGTCATGACATCCATACCGATCTTGACCGGGGAGAACGCGGAGAACAGCTGGGCGCGCATGAAGTTGCCGAGGGTCATATTGGCCTCGGGGCTGCGTGCGAACAGCGGACGACCTTCGGGCAGACCGGCCAGGAACTCGCCGGAGCGGAACGGATAGTTCAAAAGGCCGCCGCAGTTGTCGTCCACATCATCGGCGATGGCCGCACGGAACAGGGTGCCGTACAGCGTACCGGCATCCACCGGGGTGCCGAGCTCCTTGGCGAACTGACCGAACAGTCCAACCCAAGCGTTGAGGTCGGAGGTGAAGTTGTTGGCGTGGCTCATGCCGGCAAGATCGCCGGCCGGGGTGGTAACGAGATCCACTTCCGGATGCAGAGCCTTGAGCTTGTGCTCCAGAACCACCATGGCGAAGATGGAGGTACCGGCGGAAACGTTACCGGTGCGCACACGCACGGAGTTGGTGGCCACCATGCCGGTGCCGGCGTCGCCCTCAGGCGGGGCGAGCACGATGCCGGGCTGCAGAGTGCCGGACGGGTCGAGCAGCTTGGCGCCTTCCTCGGTGAGCTCACCGGCCGGCGTTCCGGCCACGAGCGGAGTGGGCAGCAGGTTCTCCAGCTTCCACGGCTGAGCCGCCACCTCAGGCAGAGCGTCGAACTTTTCGATGAAGTCGGTCTCGTAGGTGTGGGTGGTCGGGTCGATCGGGAACATGCCGGAGGCATCGCCGACGCCAAGCACCCTCCTGCCGGTCAGCTTCCAATGCACATAGCCGGCCAGTGTGGTGAAGTAGGCGATCTTGGAGACGTGGCTCTCCTTGTTGAGCACGGCCTGATACAGGTGGGCGATGGACCAACGCTCCGGGATGTTGTACTGGAACAGCTCGGAAAGCTTCTGATGGGCTTCGGAGGTGTTGGTGTTCTGCCAGGTGCGGAACGGGACGAGCAGCTCGCCGTTCTCGTCGAAGGCGAGGTAGCCGTGCATCATGGCGGAGAAGCCGATGTGTCCGATATGGGTGAGCTTCTCACCATATGCGGTTTCCACATCGTTGGCCATGGATGCGTAGGCGTGCTGCAGACCACCCCAAATCTCCTCGGTGGAGTAGCTCCACAGGCCATCTTCCAGATGGGAGGCCCAGCTGTAGTCGCCGGAGGCGATGGTGTGGAAGGTGTCGTCGATGAGGACGGCCTTGATGCGGGTGGAGCCGAATTCGATGCCCAGCGTGGTCTTGCCCGCGCGAATCTTCTCGGCAATAGTGGCGACCTGTTCGGCCGCGTTGTCGGTTGCTGCCATATCTTTCCTTTGCCTAGGAGCGCTTCCGGTCCCTTCCTTGGGAGGTTTTGTTAGCGCTCACAATTTCCAAAAATCATTGTACCGATAACCCGCATTCGACACAACTTATACCGTGTCCCGAAAGATAACGGTTTGATAAACAGGATTTCGCACCGGTCATAACCGTTGCAATTACCGGGATTCAGTACCAGTCATAGACGCGTACGGACACCACAGGCGCCGTGGCCTCCGTACGCGTCAGCCGTCGACGACGTACAGCAGCCAACGATCACCGGCGAGGTGCCGGCCCAAGCGAACGACGATTCATCACTTTGGCGGGGATCAGGCCCACACCGTGCTGACTGCTGGCGAACAGAGCCTCACCGCCCTCCCCCAACAGACGCAGCGTCTCGCGCATCGCAGCGACACCGAGCCCTTCGAAGTCCGGGCGCACCGTGGTCAGCGGCGGATACATGTTGTCCATGCCGGTCATGTCGTCGAAGCCCACCACGCTGATGTCTTGCGGCACACGCACGCCATGCTCATGCAGTGCGCGTGCGATGCCCATCGCCTGCGCATCGTTCGCCGCCACCACCACCGTGGGCAACAGCCTGCCGACTCGTCCGTACTCGTCGATGAGATGGTTCATATGCGCATATGATTCGTCCGCATCCCACGTATGGCAACGCACGATCTGCGAGTCGATGGATTTGAGCGCGGCGAGCTTGCGCCACGCGTCCAGTCGTGTATGCGCATCTCGCCAATCGTTCGGACCGGCGAAATACAGCGCCGACTTATGACCGTATTCGGCAAGCAGCTCCACGACTTTCGTCATGGCACCCCACTGATCGAGCCCCACCAATGCAGTGCGTCGACGGTCGTCCGGTGACAGCAGGCTCAATCCCTCACGCACGGTCATCTGCCCGTGGGTGGAGGTCACGATCACACGCGGCTGGCCCACTTTGGCACGGCATGCGGCGGCGAACATCACATCCGTAGGCGTCAGGAAGATGAACGCATCCACATTCTGCTCGTTGAAGGTGTCGCAGAGATTGTCGAAATCAGCTTGGGTACACAGCGCCTCGTGCACCATCATCACGCTCATGAACAGGCCATGTTCGCGGGCCATCGATTCGATGGAGGAGATGGCCGAGATGGGTCCGAAGAACTTGAGACCGCCGGCGATCAGGCCGATGGTACGCGAACGGCGCGAGGCCAAGGCACGGGCCGAGTTCGAGGGACGATACCCCAGCTCGTCGATGGCGGCCTGCACGCGGGCGCGCGTAGCGTCGGAAACATCCGGGGAGTTGTTGATCACACGGGATACCGTTTGATGGCTGACTCCAGCGAGTTTCGCCACCTCGAACATTGAAGGACGCTTGTTAGGCTTGCGGCTGGCTACCATAACGACTCGAACTTTCCCGCTGGCAATCGGCATTCGTTGCCGGCTGCGATGAACCTGATGACTCTTTTGACTTTAGCGCGATTACCTTATTTTTGCGTTAGCGCTCACACAGCCGTGTCGCGCCCGCTTGCCCACGCCCAGCCTTACACCAGATGCCAGCTGACCCGGTGCAGCGACGTAGGCCCATATTGTGCGATGGCCTCCCGATGCGCCGCCGAACCATATCCTTTGTTCTGCGCCCATCCATAGGCCTCATACCGTTTATCCCCACCGAGCTCAATCATCAGCTGGTCACGGGTCACCTTGGCGATCACCGCCGCCGTGGCCACCGAGGCGCAGTATCGATCGCCTTTGACTTTGGTGACCACATCCGCCGGTACAGGTACATCCGGCGCGTCAAACGTGTTCAACGCTTTGGTAATGTAATCACTGGGACCATCCAGAATCGCGCCGACACGAACCAAGCCCGGCTCCAAGCCCGACCGCGGCGAATCACCATCAGCACCAAGTCCCAAAGCATGTTCGGCCTGCTCCAAAGCTCGCAAAGCCGCCACACCAAGCGCATAGGTGATACCCCATTCATCGATTTCGGCATTGCTGGCCTGCCCTACCGCCCACGCGGCGCACCAGTCGCACAGTTCACCGAAGATGGCTTCACGGGCGTGTTCGGTCAACAGTTTGGAGTCGGCCACACCATCCGGCACAGCGAGAGGAGTGGGTGCGTCGTCAGCCAGATCACGCGCGTGAACCATTGCGCACCCGACCATCACCGGGCCGGCGAGCGCTCCGCGTCCCACCTCATCAAAACCGGCGATCAAATCATAGCCTTGGTCAGCCAGCTCACGTTCCAGCTCAAGCGTCGGGGTAATCACGTTGCCTCCTTCAGGCATACACGGGTTCAGTCTCGCCCTTCGCCGATGCCCAGAGACCCAGAGCGCTCCGGGAACAGCAGCTCCATGGCCCCATCAGGAACCTGACGACGAGAAATCAGGGACCTTGTCGAACACCTCATGGTGAGAGTCCAGTACGGAAATCCGGCTTAACGGCCAGTAGGTCAGCAATCCCACGGCCACCACATCCGATATCGGCACCAAGCCGCTATCGCCATCGTCCGTATGGTATCGGGAGTCGGAGGAGTTGGCGCGGTTATCCCCCAGCACGAACAGGTGGTTTTCGCTCACCGTCACCGAGAAGGGGAAGGCGCTTGGGTCGACACCCGGGCGAATATAGCTGGATTCGTTGATGGCCACGCCGTTGATGGTGATCGGTTCGCCGGCACCTGCGCAGGCCACCACGTCACCCGGCAGCCCGATGGCGCGTTTGATCAGGAACCCGCCGCCGATGGCGTTGCTCTGCTCGGCGCTCAGCCAGTTGTTCGGATCCTTGAACACCACGATGTCCCCGCGTTTGATGCCGGAGATCTTGGGCGCGTATTTGGCGGCGATCACACGATCCCCCGGCACTATGGTATCCATCATCGAACGCGAGGGAATCTCGTAGAAGCCGAAGAAGAAGATGCGCAGCAACAGCACGATGATCATCGGGATGCCGCACCAGATGAAGAAATCGCGCATGGTGAATCGGTCGTCGACACGGGCATGACGGGCGACGTGCCGTCCGCGAGCAGCACGTGATGTACGGGAGACCGGCACGGCCGGCGGTACCGGGGAAGGCGCGACACCATGGTCGGCAACCTGGAAGGTACGTCGGTCGCGGGCTTCATCGGCAGGGGTTTCGACGTAGGCTCCGGAAGGGTACGACGTCTCGTCTGCAGCAGCATCGGTCAGCTGCACGCCGTCGACATTCCAGTTCCAGAATCCGCCGTCATGCCGATCATCCTGCATAGCATCTCCTCCACCTACGCTTGTCTGCCGCCGGGCGAAGCCCTTCAGGGAGCAGCCCGGCAATCCACGACTATCGCCCCAAGCATACGGGGACAATACGAAATACGAATACGAGAAACGGTCTGAAACCACTTACGATTTCAGACCGTTTGCTCAGTTCAACTCGCGTATACTCGCGGACGAACTCACTTGGCGGAGTTGTCGCGGCGCTCGACGATACGAGCAGCCTTGCCGCGCAGAGCGCGCAGGTAGTACAGCTTGGCGCGGCGCACACGGCCCTTACGCACGAGCTTGATGGACTCGATGGACGGGGAGTGAACCGGGAAACGACGCTCCACACCGGTGCCGAAGCTGATCTTGCGGACCACGAAGGTCTCACGAACGCCAGCACCCTGACGGGCGATCACCACGCCGGTGAAGGTCTGGATACGGGAGTTGTTGCCTTCCTTGATCTTCACGTTCACGTCGACGGTGTCGCCGGGACGGAAGGCCGGGATCTCCTCGGCCGGCTTCATGTGCTTGGCGTCAAAAGCCTCAATAGCGTTAACCATTGTTGTTCCTTCAGTGCTGCCGCATACCAGCCCCAGGTTTGGGATCGCACGCCTGCCTGATTGCATTGCCGGGCGCGATCGCTCGCGTCAATCCCTTGGGTTTGCCCTTGGGAGGCCTGCCGATCCGCCGAAAGTCACGTTCGGCTGGACCCATGGAGAAGCCGACTTATGCGGCGGCCTGCTTCTCGACACAGCAAAGCAGAAGTTTACGGCAGCTTGCGGACACTTTGACGCACGATCAGATTCGTGGTCAGCTCAATATGCGCAGGCATGGAACCGCCTTTGCCCTCCAGCAGTTGCATCAACGTCGTGGCACCGAATTGCGCCATTTCCCGCACGGCATGATGCACGGTGGTCAGCGGCGGCAACAGCATGCGGCTGGTGGGTAGATCATCGAATCCGACGACGGAAAGATCGTCGGGAATCTTCAGACCGCGTTCCCACGCCACCGCATACACACCAGCCGCCTGCATGTCGCTGGCGGCGAAGATGGCCGTGGGAGGATTCGGCAAAGCGAGCAGCTCACGCGCATGTTCGCTGCCGTCCTCATACCGGAACTCGCCCGAGGTCACCAGCACCGGGTCGACGGCGATGCCGGCCTGGCGCATCGCGCCACGAAATCCATCCAACCGGGATGCAGCGGTCTGCAGATATGTCGGACCGCCGATAAAGGCGATGCGCGTATGCCCCTGAGCAATCAGATATTCCGTAGCCTCGCGCACGCCGATGTAATCATTGGATCCCACTGTGGGCACATTCTTCGGCACCTCACCGGTGGGATCGACCAGCACGGTCGGAATGCCGGAGCGAGCCAAACGCTCTTCGGCCTCCTTGGGAAACTCGAACAATGGAATAATCACGCCGGCCGACTTGCGCGCCAGCACCTCCTCCAGCCAATCGCTGATGTTCCAATCCTCACTGGTCCTGGCGGAGACAATCGGCACATATGGCTTGTTCAGGCCGGCCAGCACACCGGAGAGAATCTCCTCGGACCATGGAGTATCGAGATCGTCGAGCAGCAGTTCGACCATGGTGGTGGTGGTCTGCTCGGTACGACGGCGACGGCGATATCCGTTCTTTTCCAACAGCGCTTCGATGCGCTTGCGCGTGGCGTCGGACACACCCGGACGATTATTGAGCACCTTGGACGCCGTGGACAGGGATACTCCGGCCTCTCGGGCGATCTGGGCGAGTTTGGCATTGCCGGGTTGGGAAGTCATGGCCCTTACCATAGCGCAATTGGGGCACAGCACAGCCTTCCACAGCCCTCACGTTGACAATCCATCACGCAACCCACATCAAAGAAAAAGTTTTTAAGAAACTTTCTTTATCTTTGGCGAAAGTTCTTAATCCTTCCATAACCTTTATATTCCAATGGACACGCCGTATTTTTGATACCGATCAAGTCGGTATTACAGTCACGAAATGACAACGAAGTTTCTCTTGATTAGAGAAAGTTTCCAATCTTTGTAGTGCAGCGTTGTTACCACAGGGAACACAAGAAGAAAGGACTTCCCGATGTCTTCCAACGAAGCGGCCCCAGCAACAGTGGGCATCACCAACGAATCGCAGCCCAAGCTGCCCACCCGCATCGGCTGGGCGCTGGTCATCGGCCCGGCCTGCTGGCTCGGACCATACGTCGGTACCTCCGTCACCCTGCTGCCGGCCAAGATCCAGCAGCTCGCCCCGAACGACAAAGTCACCCTGGTGGCCACCTTCTCCGCCGTGGCCATGATCGTGGCCACCATCGCCAACATTCTGGCCGGCGCGCTGTCCGACATCACCCGCACCAAGCACGGCAAGCGCACCCCATGGATCGTCATCTGCTCCATCCTCTCCGGCGTACTGCTCTGGCTGCTGTCCATGGCGCCGAACATTCCGGTGCTGCTCGGCGTGTGGGCCGTCTACCAGGCCGTGCTGAACGCGGTCGTCGCCCCGATGATCGCCCAGCTTTCCGACCGTGTCGCACCGCGTTGGCGTGGCACCATCTCCTCCTTCTACGGCATCGGCATGGCATTCGGCAACTACGGCTCCGGCATCATCGCCTCCCAGTTCCTCGGCAACGTGGGCACCGGCATCCAGGTGCTCGCCGCATTCGCCGTGATCGGCGGCATTCTCTCCGCAGTCATCGCCAAGGAGCCCAGCAATCTTGACGAGCCGCGCGCCAAGTTCGACCTCGACACCTTGAAGCAGAACTTCATGTTCCCGACCCAGAACTGCCGCGACTACTATCTGGCTCTCGCCGGCAAGATTCTGATGGTCACCGGCCAGTACGTGATCGTGGGCTACCAGCTCTACATCTTCACCGACTACATGAAGCTGGACGACAAGGCCACCGCAAACTCCGTCTCCATCATGTCCGTGATTCTGATGATCACCGGCATCGTGTTCTGCGCCGTGGCCGGCCCGCTGGCCGATAAGTTCCACCGTCTCAAGGCCCCGGTCGCCGTGACCACCGTGATGCTCGGCGTGGGCGCGTTCTTCCCGTTCATCGCCGCCGAGCCGTGGACCATGCTCGCCTACGCGCTGGTCGCCGGCATCGGCATGGGTGCCTACAACGCCGTGGACGGCGCGCTGAACGTGGCCGTGCTGCCCGACCCGAAAACCGCAGCCAAGGATCTGGGCATCATCAACATGGCCAACACCTTGGGCCAGGTCTTCGGCCCGATGATCGCCGCCGGCGTGATCAACATCCTCGGCTACCGCGCCATCTTCCCGGCAGAGACCATCATCTGCGTGATCGGCGGCCTGTTGATCATGATGATCAAGCGCGTGAAGTAATCACATATACCTCAACAGCAATCGAGCCAAGCCTTGCCGTACGTGAGACTTGGCTCCAGTAATATTCCATTTATTCCAATCATCACCAGCCGGATAGCCACCGACGACCATCCCCGATTCTCTACAATCGAAGCAGCTTTCCCTATTCTCTAAGGACATTGCCATGAGCACCGCCACACCATCCAAGACCACCATCGCAACGTTTACCCCGGTCGCCGATATTCCGCGCCGCCTGTTCGGCTCGTTCGTCGAGCAGCTCGGCCGCAGCGTGTACGGCGGCATCTACGAGCCGACCCATCCCACCGCCGACGAATATGGCTTCCGCAAAGACGTGCTGGACCTCGTCAAGGAGCTCGGCGTCACCTGCGTGCGTTACCCGGGCGGCAACATCGTCTCCAACTACCGTTGGGAGGACGGCACCGGCCCGCGCGAGAAGCGCCCGGTGCGCCGTGAACTGGCCTGGCACCAGACCGAAACCAACGAAGTCGGCATCGACGACTTCTACCACTGGAGCAAGAAGGCCGGCACCGAGATCATGCTCGCCGTCAACATGGGCACCCGCGGACTGCAGGAGGCACTTGACGAACTTGAATACGTGAACGGCGCTCCGGGCACCACCATCGCCGATCGCCGTGTGGCCAATGGCATTCCCGAGCCGATGAACATCGCCATGTGGTGCATCGGCAACGAGATGGACGGCCCCTGGCAGGTGGGCCACATGACCCCCGAAGAATACGCCAGCCGCGTGGAGAAGGTGGCACATGCCATGAAACTGGCCGAATCCGGCTTGGAAATGGTGGCCTGCGGCTCCTCCAGCGCCCAGATGCCGACCTTCGGCACGTGGGAGAAAACCGTGCTCACCCGCGCCTACGAGTACCTGAGCTTCGTTTCCGCGCACGCCTACTACTACGATCACGACCACGATTCGCACAAGCCGGAAGGCATGCGTGAGTTCCTGGCCTCCTCCGAAGATATGAAGCAGTTCATCGCCACCGTGGCCTCCTGCGCCGATTATGCGCGCGAGCAGAACCACGGCACCAAGGACATCGCCATCTCCTTCGACGAATGGGGCGTGTGGTATCAGGACGTTTGGCAGAAGCAGGAGGCCGAATGGAAGGCCGCCGAAACCGAAGGTCTGCACACCGAGCCGTGGCCCAAGGCACCGCATCTGCTGGAAGACGTGTACAACGCGTCCGACGCGGTGGTCGAGGGATCCTTGATGATCACCTTGCTCAAGCATTGCGACCGCGTACGCTCCGCATCCCGCGCCCAGCTGGTCAATGTGATCGCCCCGATCATGGCCGAGGAGAACGGTCCGGCCTGGAAGCAGACCATTTACTATCCGTTCGCCGAAGTGGCCAACCATGCGCGTGGCGTCGCTTACGCCCCAGCCGTTGACGGCCCGACGTTCCACACCGAGACCTATGGCGATGTGCAGGCACTTGAATCCGTGGTGACTTGGGATGAGACCACGCGCGAAGGCCTGATTCTGGCCGTGAACCGCGACCCGGATGCCGCGCACGAGGTGTCTATCGACGTTACGGCTCTGCCGGGTGTTGATGCCGCACGCTTCGAAGTGACGCATGCCGAGATGCTGCATGACAACGACCCGTACCGCAAGAACACCGCAGCGGACCCGCTGGCCGTGACGCCGCAGGAGCTGCCTGTGGCGGCCGACGGTGCTGCAGTGAGTTTTGCGCTGCCGTCTATCGCTTGGTCGGCGGTACGTTTCACGGCATGAGTTTCTCGGTCTGCGCGCAGTTTGACAGCGGCACTCGAACCGTGCGCGGAAACCGCACATGTCTCTTATTGAGAATGATTCGACGCGGGGTCAGCCTTGCATGAGCTTGGCTACAGCCGCTCGAATGGCGGGCTCGGCGGCGACCGGATCGCCGATGCCCGCCACCGACTGCTCGATCGGGCACATGCCGGTGCCGGCACGATTGAGAATCATCGGCACCAAGGCGCCATAGGATGCTGCCATGCCGAACTGGCGCAGGGCAGCCAACCCCGCTTCGCTCATCGTCTCGGCATACACGGCTTCGGCACCAAGCTTGGCGTAAAGCAACGCCGCACCTTTGCCCACCACACGATCGGCTGCGGAGTAACCATCCAAACTTTGCCCGGAGGCAAGCCATTGCAGCAACGGCCGCACTCCCCTGCCCATACCGGTCAAAGTTTCGGCACCGCTGCGGCAAGCCACACAACCGAGCGCAACGTCGGCCTTCAGCAAAGCTTTCGCACGTTCAATATCAGACATAATCGCCTTTCTTTATGAGGAATCCCCCACCGACGCCGCCGTCAAAAAGACAAGCGGCAATCGGTGAGGAATTCACCCAGCGACATGACCTCCCAGCCGCACTAGCCACGCTTGCGATCCACGACAAACATAACCACCGGAATCGCAATCCACTGCAGAATCAGGCCCGGCAGTCCCGTAACGATCGCGGCACCAACCGAGGCAACAGACATCTGGGCGTTACCCAGCAGATACACCGCCACGGCAATCGCAATGGCATCGACCACACGGCCGGCGACCTGCGCGCCAAACAGCTTCACCAACCAAGCGAGCGGCGAGGGAATGGACTCCGGCAAGGCCACCCCGCGCAGCAGACCAGCGAACAGACCATAGGCGGCAAGTTCGATGACCATGAACGGCACCATCGGAGCCATCGGCATGCCGGTCAACGCAAAGCTGACGATCGGGGCGAGCGCACCGGTGGCCACACCGGCGTAAGGACCGGCCAACAGGCCGACAAGCAGCACCGGCAGGTGCATCGGCAGCAGCGTTTGGCCGAGTGCGGCACCCAAGCCGAGCGTCGCACCGGCAACATGGAAGATCTGCGGCAGCGCCACGGCGGCGACGACGGCGAGCACGGCGGCCGCGGACTGGAATGTGATGGACGGCAATGCATACGTGCGCGTTGCAGTATTGGTTCGCATAATAGAAACTCCTTGATAGACGACTGTGCGTATCGCGTCAACGCGCTTTACCGCTGGTCAAGATCGATGAGATGGTAGTCGCGCGAACCGAGGCCCATCTCCACGGCATGCTCGATGGTATGGATGCCGTGGCGGGATTCGATGCGTTCGATGAGCGGCTCTTTGTTGTCGTGCGAGACGTACACCATGTCCACACAGGCCTGATCTACGGCCACCGGGTCCAGCGAAGCGCAGATGCCGATATCCGCCATGACGGGCGGATGGGGGTTGCCGTCGCAGTCGCAATCCACGGAAAGGTTGTTCATCACGTTGATGAAGAGCATGTTGCCTTTAAGCGCATTGAACACGGCGGTCGCGGCCTCGGCCATGGCTTCCAGGAAGGAATCCTGATCGCCGCTGAACGGGTTGGGCAAGATCTCGTCCTGACCGGAATGCAGGCGTTTCTTGCCGTTCGAGGACGCCATGCCGATGGAGATGTTCTTCAATGCACCGCCGAATCCGCCCATCATATGACCCTTGAAGTGCGAGAGCACGGCGTAATAGTCGTAATTCGGGAAGTGGGAGCCCACAATGTCGCCGGTGATGCGTTTGCCGCCCTCGACCGGGATTTCGATCTCGCCCTCCTCGTCCTGAATGTCGCAGGGGGGCGATGTCGAGGAATCCATGCTCTTTGATGGTCTGCCAATGGTGTGCGCTGACGTCGCGCGTGCCGGGGTAGGCGGTGTTGCATTCCACGATGGTGCCGTTGAGATGCTGCACCAGATCCTTGATCAGCGCCGGCTGCAGATAATGCGTATTGCCGCCCTCGCCGGAGCTGAGCTTGACCGCCACCTTGCCTTGCGGCCGCGCGCCCAACGCCTCATAGATACGCATCAGGCCGGCTGGGCTGATATCTCGGGTGAAGTAGACGTTGGCGGCCATCGGATAATTGGTGTCGTGATCATGCGTTTCCACCTGATCATGCGTTGAAATTCCTGCCATGCTGTGCCTCCTTGCAATCGCTTCCATGATACGTCCGAATGCACAACAAGGCGTTTACTTACGACAGTCCGGCACCTGCCGTCGTTCTGCCCAGCAAGCTCGGCAACAACTCCTACTCTTACGCTCTTATGCCGCATGACTGGCCAATGGCATGGCCGGCGACTTGCGCCGCGCCGCCAGCACCACCATCCATCCCACCAGCAACACGCCTACGCCTACCGCGAGCCCGACGAACTGCGCCGTCCGTACATCAGCGGTGGTTTCCGCCTGTGGCGCCTGCTGATTGCGCACACGTATGCCGGAGACCAGCAACCGATGCGTGTTCAGCCGGTATGGCGTGCAGGTCATCAACGTCACTCGGTCTTCGCCTTGCGTCACTTTCAGCTGTGTGACGTCATCCGGCTTGATCACCGAAATGCGATCCACCTGATAGGTGAGCGTCTCGCCCATCACGTCAATGTAGAAGTAGTCCCCGGTGCGCACCTCATCCAATCTGGTGAACATGGCAGCCGTCACCAGTCCGCGATGTCCGGTGATCACCGCGTGCGTGGACGTGCCGCCCACCGGCAGGGAGGTGCCGTACAGGTGTCCTGCGCCTTTCGCCAATGCCTGTTGGGAAGTGCCGTGATAGACAGGAAGATCGATGGACTGTTTGGGCACGCGGATTCTCGCCATGATGCCGTCACCGGCGTTCAGCAACGATTGGTAGCGATTGTCTTTGGTCGACAATGCGGATTCGTAATCGATCAGGCCATTGTCGTCGACTTGCGTAGACCATGGGTCGCCCGCCTCGCCAAGCACGGGCTGCCCATCGTCGGCCAGCTCTGCATTGTATGATTCGGCGGCGTGCAAGGCCTTGGTTCTCTGGGCGGCTTCCAACGCCGCCATCTGCCGGGCCGTAGAGCTTGCGGTCTGCTGCGCAGTAATGCCGAATACCATCTGCATGGTCAACGGGATCGCCACACTGCCGATTGCCGCCACGATGCACACTATGGCGGCCAGGCGCAGCAGCGTTCGACGTCGCCGCTCCCGACGTTGCCAGGCAATATCGTCATCGATACTGAGGATCTGATCAAAAGTCATGGGTACGCACCGTGCATGAGCACAGGCGATGAGGAGGGGCCGTCGGTTTCGGCAGACCCTCCTCATCGCGTTATCGTTGCCGCGTTACGCGCGCATCACACGACGGGCGCGACGGGTGCCGCTCTTGACGAGCAGCGTGACGCCGACACCGGAGAAGACGATCGCCGCAGTCACGAACATCGTCAGTCCCGCGCCACCGGTGAGCGGGAGCTCGGATATGTTCTTGATATTCAGCACCTGAGCGGCGCCACCGACAACCTTCGTTGAGTTGGACGGCGTCACTTCCGCCCCGTCCGCATCGCGGAAGGTAACCAGCTTGTACTGGTCCTTGGCCTTGTCATAGTTGTACGTGCGCTGACCATTCTTGTCGATGGATACGCTGAACCCAGCGCGATATTGCTGGGCGTAGCCTTCGGCCACCTTCTGCTCGTATACCGAGTATCCGCCTTCAGCCAGGCCCCAGAAGTACAGCGCACCCCCCTGGCTGGTCGGCACGTTCTTGAAGTAGGTCACGTTGTCCACCTTGACGCTTTGGTCGGCGGCACGCACCCACTCGCCGTTGACATCGGTTTTCTCGAAGATGATGGCATTGCCGTCGCTGCCGGTCACGGAGAACTGAGCTCCGGCGATACCGTTGTGGTTCTTATCGATCTTCTTCAACGTGAACATGCCGAACTTGACGGTCACGGAGGCGGGAGCGGATTCCGCACCGCCATCGTAGCTGGCGGTCGCGGCGTTCGTCACCTGATTGTCGACGGCGTCCTTCGTGGTGGAGGCCTTGTACAGCAAGGTAAGCTTCTGTCCGTCCTTGCCGCCTACGTTCTTGACGTCCACCTGGGTGACGGTGCCGCTGTCGCTTGCGGTGGGGCCGGTCACCGTATAGTCCGTGTCCTTGGCGAGCAGGGTGTCGCCGGTGGCGTCGAAGTAATTGTATTTGTCATCGTCATCCGCATCGTAGAAGACTCTGATGCTGCTGGCATCGACGGTCAGCCCCTTGGATGCGGTGTCCTTGAAGGTGAAGGTCGGATCGGTTTGCCCGGTTGTGGTCGGAATAACGCTGGACACCACGTAGGTCAGAGTGTCGCCGACATTGGCGGTAGCGACACTGCCGTTCTTCTTGAAATAGGTGCCCATGTAAGCGCTTTTGGTGACGGTTACCGCAGACGCGGCCGGGTTGGGCTTGACGTTCACCACGCCAAGCGTCTGCTCTGTAGCCGGGTCAACGTTGGTGTTGACCAACGTGGTGTATGACTGGCCGCTGCTGGCAGTGAGCGCAGTGCCGACCAGCAGGTTCGTGCCGTTGCTGTCGGTCACGAAATACCAACCCTGGTCGGGTACGGTATTGTCGCCGATCTGCAGTTCGGTTGCGGTAACGGAAGGCTCATCGGAACCAAGTTTGGTGGGCACCGACAGATTATCGACGAAGTCACGCAGCTTGGCCTCGTCGCCGGAGGTGCTCAGACTTGCCAGCGCATACAGATTGCTTTTGTATCCGGTGGTGTCGATGTTGGCCGCCGTTATAGCCTCGCTGATCTTCCAATCCCATTGGCTGCTGTCCACGGGTTGCAGGCCGAACGAGGTCAGTTTGCCGTCGGCGTTCACGACCGGATCGGTGTATGCGGCGATGCGATACGCCGTATACGTGCTTTGCGAGGTGTTGGCATCGGCTGCTTTGTTGAGCGTGATGGTTGATGGCGTCGCGTTTTCCGGCATGGTCAGTTCGTCCGCGTTCGCCGTCATGGCGCCAAGCGCCATACCTCCCAGGGCGGCCGCTACGGCAGCGATGCCGGCGACCAGTTTCTTGTATTGCATATGAGCCTCTTCACTCCTTCATTGGCGTTAGCTTCTTGTCGGCCACGGCAATGGTCGAACAACCCCACGCGTGTCCTGATTATGGCGGGCAAGACCCGCTGGTATATGAAGCTTGCCGCCATCACAAATTCGTTGATGAGTTGTTGACCCGCGCGTCGTTGCGATTACTGATTAAGCCCCATAGATGAATGTTTGCGTTAACAAACACTTATGATTATACATGGGATTGAGGGATGCGCAATACGCGTATCGACGATGTCTATTTGCTCGTCGGCCTTGGCATTTCAGACATTCAATGCGTCATCGAACTATGTGGGACTGGAAGATTTAAGTAGCTCAGGCCATGGCATCGTTGCCACAGACTTCTATGTTTCCCCGAATGCGGGCACAGCGCCGAGCGCGGTATACCACCATTGAACACCTACTGAGCCCATCCCACTGAACTCACCTCACTGAGCCTTTGGGATGCAACGTGAAATGCAACATGGAACTTAAAAAGCCCGGCAGCATGATGCTGCCGGGCTTGGCCTCTCCCTTTAGTCACCTATCGGCGACGGCTTCCCTGCCTTCAGGAAGCCGGCAAGGAGCGAAGCGAAGATCAGAACTCGCACCGTGAATGGTCGCCAGACCATTCACCAAACAACACAGCTGCGGTCGCAAGAACCGCGAGTGCTGATTGGAGCGAAGCGAAGATCAGAACTCGCGGTTCTTGCGGTAGAACTGAATCAGGCTCTGAGTGGAAGCATCCTGGGCGGCCAGGGCCTCGTCATCCTGGGAGATGGCCGGGGTGATCTGCTTGGCCAGCTGCTTGCCGAGCTCGACGCCCCACTGATCGTAGGAGTCGAGGCCCCACACGGTGCCCTCAACGAAGGTGATGTGCTCGTACAGGGCGATCAGCTCGCCGACGGCGAACGGAGTCAGGGCCACACCGAAGATGGAGGTGGTCGGACGGTTGCCGGTGAACACGCGGGCCGGGACGATCTCCTCCGGAGTACCTTCAGCACGGACCTCGTCGGCGGTCTTGCCGAAAGCGAGGGCCTTGGTCTGAGCGAAGTAGTTGCCGAGGAACAGCTCGTGCACGTCCTGGTCGCCGTCCTTGGTCGGGTTCGGGGTGTTCACGAACGCGATGAAGTCGGCCGGGATGAGCTGGGTGCCCTGGTGGATCAGCTGGTAGAAGGCGTGCTGGCCGTTGGTGCCGGGCTCGCCCCAGAAGATCTCGCCGGTTTCGGTGGTGACCGGAGTGCCGTCCCAACGCACGGACTTGCCGTTGGATTCCATGGTCAGCTGCTGCAGGTAGGCCGGGAAACGGTGCAGGTACTGATCGTACGGCAGCACAGCGTGGGAAGCGACCTTGAAGAAGTTGCGGTACCAGACGTTGAGCATGCCGAGCAGCACGACGACGTTCTTCTCGAACGGGGTGTTGGCGAAGTACTCATCGATCTCGTGGAAGCCGTGCAGGAACTCCTCGAAACGGGCCGGGCCGAAGACCACAGCCAGGGAGGTGCCGACGGCGGAATCGACGGAGTAACGGCCGCCGACCCAGTTCCAGAAGCCGAACGCATTGGCCGGATCGATGCCGAACTCCTCGACCTTCTCCAAGTTGGTGGAGACGGCCACGAAGTGCTTCTTGATGGCTTCGGCGCGCTGAGCCTCGTCGCCTTCGGCGATGGCACCGTTGGCGGTAAGCTCCTCAAGCAGCCAAGTGCGGGCTTCACGAGCGTTGGTCAGGGTTTCCAGCGTGGTGAAGGTCTTGGAGACGATGATGAACAGGGTGGTCTCCGGGTCGAGGCCCTTGGTCTTCTCAGCCAGATCGTTCGGGTCGATGTTGGAGATGTAGCGAGCGGAAATGCCAGCGTCCGCATACGGCTTCAGCGCCTCGTACACCATGACGGGACCCAGATCGGAACCACCGATGCCGATGTTGACCACGGTCTCGATCTTGCGGCCGGTGATGCCGGTCCACTTGCCGGAGCGCACGTCATCGGCGAAGGCGTAAATACGGTCGAGCACCTCGCGCACATCCTTGACGGTGTCCTGACCGTCAACGATGTACTTGCCCTCATCCTCGACCGGGCGGCGCAGCGCGGTGTGCAGCACGGCGCGATCCTCGGTGTTGTTGATGTGCACGCCGGTGTACATAGCCTTGGTGCGCTCGTCCAGCTTGACAGCCTTGGCAAGGTTGGCGAACAGCTGGAGGGTTTCCGGCTTGATCAGGTTCTTGGACAGATCGAAGTGCAGATCGCCGGCCTCGAAGGAAAGCTTCTCGACGCGGGTCTTGTCCTCGGCGAACCACTTCTTCAGGCTGATGCCCTCGGCCTGAAGCTCGTCGTAGTGCTTCTGCAGGGCGGCCCACTCAGGGGTCTGGGTGGCGTCAACAGGAGGATTGATGGCCATGGATTCCATTCCTTTCATAAATGACTGGAGCGCCCACGCCCACGGCTTGGATCGCCCCGTATCACCAAACAGAATACTCACAAATTCGGACATGAACAGAACAAAAATATCCAGTGAACGGATACCCTCCCTACCAGACGGCTTTCATTGCCATCGTTTGCATCCGACTACCCCGCACAGGCACGCCACGGAATACAGCGCATCGCGCCAAAGAATCAGCTGAGTCAGCCACCAGCTTTACGACGCTGCACTACGCCGACGCCAACCAACACATCAATCACATCAATCACATCAATCACAGCCGCGGATCCACATACCGCAACATCTTCACCCCACAACTGCCACCAGTCATCCTCAGCCACCCGGCGACACTGCCGAATCACACGTCGATTGGACTTTTCCAGAGGATGTCGTATACTGTTTATCTTGTGCGCGGGTGGCGAAACGCCTTCCGCAAACCAAGCCACTTTAGCTCAGTCGGTAGAGCGGCTCACTCGTAATGAGCAGGTCGTCAGTTCGATTCTGACAAGTGGCTCGACTACCCTAGGTCGGTTCATCCGCCTAGGGTTTTGCATATAGGTTGCACTGCTCGTCCGAGGGGATGCAGCCACGCGCGAGTGGCGGAATTGGTAGACGCGCAGGATTTAGGTTCCTGTGTCTTTGACGTGTGGGTTCAAGTCCCATCTCGCGCACCTCTACAAGACCCTGCATTCCTAAGATCCCAAGCCGTGCGCGTCACGATGCCAATATGACAAGGCCGCATCGTCCACGCTGTGAGAGGAAACATCGCCATCGCTGCCGTCACGTCCGATACCGCGAGGATAGTGGTTGCCGTACCAGGGACGAGGAGGAGATAAGAGTGTCCGCCATACTTACACCCGCAGGACTGTTGCTGATCATCCTCGCCGGATACCTGTTCAAACGCTTCGGACTGTTCGGTCAAAGCGACTATCGTGTGCTGCAAACCGCCGAATTCAACATCGTGCTTCCCGGCGCAATCATCTATTCGTTTGCCACGAATCCGCACGACATTTCACTGATGTGGATTTCGCTGGTGGCCTTCCTGTTCGCCTTCATCCCGGTGGTGTGCATCTTCGTCGCTACGCGCCGGCGCAATGTGACCGACCGCGCGTTCCTGATGCTCAACGGCGCCGGATACAACCTCGGATGTTTCTGCTTCCCCGTCGTACAGTCGTTCTGGGGGCCTGGTGCTGTGGTGCCGGCAGCCATGTTCGATATCGGTAACTGCATTATGGTGGCCGCTGGCACCAATGTACTCACCCAACAGCTGCTGCACATCCAGCCCGGCAAAACGCTTGCGGAACAGCATGCCGGGTCTGCGCCCACACTGCCCTATGAGAAGCCCAAGGACCGCGACGCCCGTAGGCTCGCCCGGCATGCGCTGCTGCGCACCATCGCCAAAAGCTTCTTTGGATCCGTACCGTTCGACACTTACCTGCTGATGTTGGCGCTGACCATCGCCAACATACACATCCCCGATTGGATCGCCACGATCTGCCAACCGTTGAGCGGCGCAAACGCGTTGGTCTCCATGCTGATGGTGGGCATGTTGATGGATATGCCGCAATCCCGGCATGACGTTAAGGAAGTGCTGGCCGTAATTGCCTGGCGCGTACCGTTCTGCATAGTGTTCGCCTGCGTCTCGTGGTTCCTGATGCCCTTCTCCGCCTCGATTCGTGCGGTAATGGTGATTTGCGCGCTGGCACCGATCGCCATCTTCTCCACTCTGTTTACCGACAAGGTGCTAGGCAACGCCAAACTCGCCGGATTCTCGCTGTCGGTCACGGCCATTATCTCGCTGGTAATGATGGCCGTAGCCCATACGCTGATGGGCGTGTGATTCCTTGACTTCTCGTGGGCTACACTGCAATCGAGACGATTGGTGGACGATGGTCCAAATCGTGTAGCCCATGAATTCACATACATTGAATTCACATACAAACAAAAAATCCCGTAGCATCCAATGCCACGGGAACAACACGGGTGGGCGATGTAGGAATCGAACCTACGACCCCTTCGGTGTGAACGAAGTGCGCTAGCCGCTGCGCCAATCGCCCGAATATTTCGAGGCTTACCGGCTAACCCACCGATAAAACTCCGAGTGGGCGATACAAGATTCGAACTTGTGACCCCTTCCGTGTCAGGGAAGTGCGCTACCTCTGCGCCAACCGCCCGGGTCATCATCCGGCCGACGGTCCGGCCTTCCGAGAGCGGACAACGGGACTCGAACCCGCGGTCTCAACCTTGGCAAGGTTGCGCTTTACCAACTAAGCTATGTCCGCATGTGTTGTTTGAAGCAACAGATGAACAAGATACGCTATTTGGCGGAAAATGCATAATCCTCGCGTGTCTCCGCAGAATTTCAACGTTTTTAGCATCCGCAAAGTCAGCCCAGCACCATCATGCGCTCATACTCAATCAACATGTCAGATGTGACCCTGCTCACTCCGACCCGTCACACGCCGTATTCTACGCTCAACGCGAAGGAATTCTCGGATAGGACGACGCATAATAGGCATTGTTATATATCGACATGTGCACCGACGGCTAGCGGCATGACGTCAGAATGCCTTATCAGGCGCCAACTGCTTAGCCACTGTGCATGACATAAGACAAGGGGAATGCAATGACCAAGCTCCTGTTTGTTGTGGGAAGCCTGCACAAGAACGGCTTCAACCACCAGCTCGCCGACGAGGCCAAGGCTCTTATCGGCGATCGTGCCGAGGTGGAGTTCCTGAACTACGCCGATGTTCCGTTCTTCGATCAGGACGTGGAGTTCCCGAACCCGCCGGCTGCCGTCAACACCGCCCGTAAGGCCGTTGTCGAGGCCGACGGCGTGTGGATCTTCTCCCCGGAGTACAACTACAGCTACCCGGGCGTGCTGAAGAACCTGCTGGATTGGCTGTCCCGCCCGCTGGAGCCGTTCCCGGCCGAATCCGCCTCCGTGCTGGCCGGCAAGAAGGTTGCCATCTCTTCCGTGGCTGGCCAGTCCGCCGGTGCCGGCACTCGCGCCAAGCTCAACGAAGTGCTGGGCTTCAACAAGGCCGATGTGCTGCCCGTTGACGAGCAGGCCGGTTTCGCTCTGGCTCCGGAAGCCTGGGGCACTGGCGAACTGGGCCTGTCCGATGAGGATAAGGCCCGTCTGGCCGCCGAAGCCGACGCATTCCTGAAGTTCGTCGCAGCCTGAGACTTAACGTTCTAGTCTCCAACCTAAGATACCCCGCCAATCGAGACCGGTGGCGGGGTATCTGCATTACAAGGGGCCAATTTCCGCTGCCTGATACACCTATCTGCCCTACAAGGGGCTGCCGAGCAAGTACGCAAGCTCGCAAAACGGCATAACGGCGTCGGCATGTAGGACCGAATATGGGTATTCTCGTCCCAGAGTAGCCCCTTGTAGAACAGATAGATCTATCGGACAGCGGAAATCGACCCCTTGTAAGCGAGATATCCCACAATACGCTCCACGGTAAGTCGGCGAACGCTCGATAATAGACACATGGCACCATCATCGACGTTTCACACCATGTTTCACGCCACAACAGACACGCCTATCGGTCGAATGATCATGACGACGGACGGCAAAGCGCTGACGGAACTCTGTCTCGAAAACTGGTGGTGGGCACCGAGCAGCGTCGACACCGACCTCTCCGCAACCAATGCCGCAAGCCCCGATAGACAGCCCGACATGCCCGAAGCAGCCCGTATCATCGTCCACCAGACCCAAGCCTGGCTTGCCGCCTATTTCGCCGGCGAACACCCCACGCTGGATTCCGCTCCCCCGCTCAGCGCGCAAGGCACACCATTCCAACATGAGGTATGGGACCTCATCACCGAAATCCCCTATGGACAAACAGTCAGCTATGGGGCAATAGCCGCCGAACTTGCCGAAAGGCGCGGCGGAAGACGCATGGCCGCGCAGGCCGTGGGCGGCGCGGTAAAGCGCAACCCGATTACCATCATCGTGCCCTGCCATCGCGTAGTCGGCTCCGGGCGATCCTTCGGCGGCTACGGAGGTCACCTCGACGTCAAAGCCGAACTGCTCGACTTGGAAGGAGTGGATCTTTCACGGTTCGATCTGCCCCACTAGTCAAACCACATCGAGAGACCTCAGCAGTCTCGCCCGCCCCCCCACACACCTCACATATGCCGCCAAAATTCGACGATATTATTCGATTATTCGTACATGCCGCACAATTCCGCACCGCACGCACGTTGCGCCATGCCAGCAGAGCGTCGTCATCATCTCACGCCATGTCATGCACCACCATCACATCACGCCGCGCACCCCGCATAATCCCACAACCTCAGGAAAGATGCCGAGAAACACCACCACACATCGTTCGCCGAGGGAACATCCTCGAAGAGGCGCACCCGCCAAAAACGTACAATCTTGTCGTACAAAGTTTCCGGCATCACCCTGATGGATCGGCGCACCAAGGAGGATAAAGGAGGATAGATGACCAACATCATCGACTATTCGCGTACGGAAACGCGCTCCTTCTCCGACCTCGCCTTCAACGAAGTGGACGCATTGGTTTTCGGCACACTGATCTACGAGGATGTGGCCAATATATGCCCCGCGCTGATGCTGGATGAATCCCAGCCCGACACCGCTGCGGGAGGATCGTTCGCCGCACGTCTGCGCGCTTTCGAGCCAAAGCATCCGCTGATCTGGCTCAAAAGGCTCTGGCACCCGGTTCTGGAATCGGTCAGCCTTGAGGAGGCCAACACCGAGCTGCATCGCTCGCTCAGCACGGAAGCCGACGACAAGCCGCATGATCCGCAAGTGGTTTCGGTACTTGACCCACAGCTGACGCATCAGCTGTTCCAAGCCGCGGCGGGCAATCCACGATTCGCGCAGGTCCGCTTGGGGGCGGTCGCCGAGCATATCAACCGCGGAGAGCAAACCCAGTTCGCAGCGGCTACGTTCCAACTGCCGGATGGACGCAGCCGTCGCGACCCCACACATAAGGGCACGTTGGTGATTTCCTTCCGTGGCACCGATGATTCACTCATCGGCTGGAAGGAAGACTTCAATATGGCCTTCCAATACCCGGTACCGGCGCAACGGGCCGCCAGCGCCTATGTGGATACGGTGGCAAGACTGTGGGAAGGGCCATTGATACTGCTCGGCCACTCCAAAGGCGGCAATTTGGCGATTTACGCGGCCATGAACGCTTCAGACACTGTGCAACGACGCATTCGGCATATTTATTCGCTAGACGGCCCCGGCTTCCCGCCGGAAATCGTGGCCAGCCCGTCTTATCTCGCCATTCAGCCGAAGGTGACGAAAATCGTGCCGAGCTCGTCGATTGTGGGCATGGTATTCGAGACGCCCGAGCCGTGCCGCGTGGTCGCCTCCGATTCAGACGGCATCATGCAACATTCCGCGTATACCTGGCAGGTGGAGGGTGACCGATTCGTCACCGAGCCGACGGTGAGTTCCGGTTCGCAGCTGTTCAACGAGCAGCTCAATCATTGGATTGCAGCACTGACGCCCGAGCAACGCGAACGAGCCGTAGACGCGCTGTTCCGCGTGCTGCACGCCGGAGGAGCCAACAGTTTCAGCGACGTGATGCGCAATTTTCCGCTGTCGATACCCCCAATGCTGGGGGCATATGTAGGGCTTACGCCGGAAGACAGACGGCATTTGACCGAGGCCTTGGCATTGCTGATCAAGGCCTCCGCTACGAAGAACAAACGCACCGAGACGGCCCCGGCCCCGGATGACGCCCGCCCGTCAGAAGCAGCCACGAGCGACTCCACGCATGCCGACGAAGAGAGCAGCGAACCAGCAGGTCCTTCCGGAATCGACACCATATAAGGGCCCGCTTCACTGTCAATCGTTGCAATTGGACAAGGTGCGCAATATTATGAGTGGGCAACATAACTAGACAGTACGTCTGGACATGATGTCTAGACAATGCGCCAAGCCAATATGCCCAGACATCATGTCCATAACCATGTCGTCGCACCGGCACAGGCGCACGACGATGGCAGTACAGACAGGCGTCGCACTGCCCACAGCAAAGAGAGGGAGACCACATGCCACGTCCACGCCGTGATTCCGAAGTCCTGCCCGCACGCGAACGCATGGAAAACGCGTTCTGGGAATTACTGGCCGACCGGGATTACCGTAAGATCACCGTCACCGACGTGGTGCGCGAGGCCGGCGTGAATCGTAACTCGTTCTACTACCACTATTCCGACCTGCAGGAACTCGCCGATGCCTCCATCCTGCACCAGGTGGAAGCCACACCGATTCAGCACGCGCCCGATCCAAACGGCAATCCCGAAGAGCAGTGGCGCGAGCGCGTCAGCGCCATATTGTCCGATCCGGAGCAACGTCAGCGTCTTGACCGTCTGGCCCTGCTCGCCGGCCCCCACAGCACATTGGACCTGACCGAATCCTTACGCGACTTCGCCCGTCTGCAAATGCTCAGTACGCTGGAACTCGACCCCCAGCACGTCAGTCTGCAAACCGATCTCATGGTGGAATTCACCGTGGGCGGACTGTTGGCCGTGCTCCAACGCTGGCCCGAACTCAGCGGCACCATCGAGCTCGACGATCTGCTGAAGGAGGATGTGGCCGTGCTGGCCATGGGCATCTATCTGGCCATGAGCCGCGAAGACATGCTTTCCTACTGGAACCGTATTTTCGCCCAGCATCAATGGCCTGAGCTTGACGGGCAATTCCCCAAGCACACCCAATCACCATCGTTCCACGCCTAAACCCACGCCTAAACCCACACCTAAACCTAGGCCTAAGCCCAAGCCTAAACCTAAGCCCTCATCTCCCTCGCCCTACCGAATCAATCACGCTCAGTGACTGTTCTCACAGGGCGCAATCACGCGAGGCACTGGCGTTTCAGCATCTTCAACGGAATGATGGAACCATGAGCGAAATGACGAACACTGCATCAACGTATCCGGGATCCGCCGACCAAAAGCAAGCCAATCCCGCTGGCCCGGCCGCAACAGTCCCGACCCGCTTGGAACATGATTGCATCGGGCAATTGGAAGTCCCTGCGAATGTGTATTGGGGCATCCACACCCAGCGCGCCATCGCGAATTTCCCGGTTTCCGGCATCTCGGACGGCCAGCACCCTGAACTGATTCGCGCATATGCCACGGTCAAGCGCGCCTGTGCCAGCGCCAACGAAGAGCTCGGACTGCTGGAACCGGTTAAGGCCGAAGCGATTCGCCAAGCCTGTCTGGAGATCGAATCCGGCAAATTCGCCGATCAGTTCCCTGTGGACGTCATGCAAGGCGGCGCGGGCACCTCGGCCAATATGAACATGAACGAAGTGATCGCCAACCGTGCGTTGGAGATTCTCGGCCATGCTCGCGGCGAATACACCGTCATTCATCCCAATGACGACGTCAACGAATCACAGTCCACCAACGACACCTATCCGGCGGCATGCAAACTGGCGTTGATCGATGCGCTGGGGCCACTGGCCGAAGCCACCAAGAAGCTGGCTCGCGCCTTCCATGATCTGGCGGATAAGCACATCAATGATGTGACCATCGGCCGTACGCAACTTCAAGATGCGGTGCCGATAACGTACGGTCAGGAGTTTCATGCCTTCGCCACGTTGCTCAAATCCGATCTCGTGGCCTTCGACCGCGTGGTGCCTCAGCTCGCGCAACTGAACCTTGGCGCCACGGCCATCGGCACCGGCATCTGCGCGGATCTCAGGTTCCGCAAATCCGCCATCGACCATCTGGCGCGCATCACCGGACTGCCCGTTACCGCAGCCCCCGACCCTGTGGCCGCCATGACTGATATGGGTGCGTATGTGGCAACGTCAGCGGCGATCAAGAACCTCGCCGTGCATCTCAAGAAGGCCGCCGACGACCTCAGGCTGCTCAATTCCGGCCCGAGATGCGGCTTTAACGATCTCAATGTACCGGCCCGTCAGGCAGGTTCGTCCATTATGCCGGCCAAGGTGAACCCGGTTATCCCGGAATGCGTCAATCAGTGCTGCTTCATGATTTTCGGCATGGATGTCACCGTGAACTGGGCGGTGGCCGAAGGCCAACTGCAGCTCAACGCCTTCGACCCGGTGATGGTGCATGAACTGCTGACCGGCATGTCGCTGCTGACGCGCGCAATGACCACCTTCCGCGTCAACTGTGTGGAAGGCATCGAAATCAATACCGAACAGGGACGCGTCTATGCGCAGTCCTCCCCCTCGATCTCGGCAGCGCTCAATCATTACATCGGCTACGAAAAGGCCGCGGACATCGCCGCCGAAGCCGTACGTACCGGCCGAACCGTACGCGAAGTGGCCGGCGAGCGCACAGATCTGCCGGCCGAGCAGCTCGACGAGATTCTCGATCCGATTCGGCTGTCGCGCGGCCTCGGGCAGACCTGCCGCGAGCATCTCGTCTGATCATTCGCCGGTCCCTACAGTGAGTCGGCTGGCTTGGGGCCTTGCTGAACCAGCCGAATTACGTTCTGCAGACCCCCTCTGCCCCGCCGTCCGAAAAGTCACGTAGCCACGCATCCACGCTTCCTCCAAAAACGACTGTTACGGTGATGCGTATGACTGATTTTTCGAGCTTGGTGACGACTTGGTTCCACACGAACGCCGGCAAATTGATTTGGCTGTTGCTGGTGACGGCGGTGGCGTTCGTGGCAGACCGGGTAGTCAGTCGTGTCTTACGTAAGGTATTGGATCGTTCGCAGATTCCCAGCGCGTCGATTTTCATCAATCTGACGCGCACGGTGATCTGGGTGCTGGCGGCGGCCATGGTGCTGCAACCGGTGTTCGGCATCAATCCCACCACGCTGGTCACCGCTCTTGGCGTCGGCGGCGTCGCCCTTTCGCTGGGCCTGAAAGACACCATCGCCAACGTGATCGGCGGCTTCGGCCTGATGCTCGGCCGTGTGATTCAACCGGGCGACTTGGTGTCCATTCAGGGCGTCAGCGGCACCGTGGTCGATATCACGTGGCGTCATTCGATGATTGAGACTCGCGCCGGCGACCGTATGGTCATCCCCAATTCGATTCTCAATACGGCTTCGTTAACGAAACTGACTCCCATCAACGAAGGCATGGTCACGGTGGAGTTCACGGCCAAGGCTTCCAGCGACCTGAACGAGGTGAGTCGGGATCTGGTGGCCTGCGTGGCTCAGGCCACGGCCGGTGTGGCGCAGGAGGGGCGCGGGCCGATCGTCAAGTTCGTCGGCTTCTCGCCATACGGCGTCACCGGTCAGGTTCTGGTGTTCGCCGCGCCAGGCATCCTGCTTTCCACCGTGCGAGACCTTGCCACACGCGCCATTGCCGAGACAGGCCAACGGTATCTGGTGGAAGATGGTGGTTCGGCGGACAACGTGTGATCCGTCAAACCGCCTGACGTTGTTATTGGCGCTTGCGTTGGTGTTCGCGTTGGTCGATTCATAAGCGTTTGGCTGCGAACCGCCTTGTCCGCAGCCAAACGCTTTCGCCCAGTCACCTATTGCAGCAACGTCTACTGCAGCAGCGTCCAGACGGTCAATCCCACGGTGATCAGCAGATAGATGATCACACCAACATTGCCGTAGGCGGCGCGCACCACACTGCCGACCGGCAGCTGATCGGGCGCCGGATAGAATTCCCAGCTTTTGCGCTTGACAATCAACAGTACGATGCCGGCGATCATCAGACCGATCAACACCATGCCGTACAGGCCGAGAATGGCCATTCCTCCCATGCCGGCATCCGGTGAGGCGGCCATGCGCATGATCTCTTCCTCGCTCATGGTGCCGTTGAGGATACGCGGGTCGATCTGCTTGATCACCAGCGGAGCGATCAGTGAGCCATTGAGATTGATCAGCATGTGCAGCACGATGGTGTAGCGAAGACGCGACGTGCGCGTGTAGATGTATCCGAAGATCAGACCCAGACCAAACGCGTAGAAGAACTGGAACAGGTTGATGTGGAACAGACCGAATGCGATTGCGGAAAGCACAATCGCCGTCTTCTCGCCGTATCGGCGCAGTCGGGAGATGATCTGCTTGCGGAACAGCCATTCCTCGCAAATCGGTGCCAGAATGGCGATGAATATCGTGTTGATCCAGATATCGTCTCCGGACACCAAGTCGCCGATACGGTTCGTCGCCTGACCGTTCGTCACGCCAAGCGAGAGCACGTTGCCGATAATGCTGCCCAGATACATCACCGGTATGCACATGATGAACATCTGGAGGAATTCACCCAATCGCATCGGATACTCAATGGTTTCGATGGCGGGAACGCGCTTGAGCAGCAGCAGGCTTAGCGGCATGGCCACTAGGTAGAGCGGTCCGGAAGAGACCAACAGCAACACCCACGTGGGTATGTGATCATCGAACAGCGGGGCGATCGCGTGCGACAGGGCGATGTTGAGCCCCACCCACAGCACAACCACTGCGATAAGCGCCATGCCGATCAATGAAAAGCGGCGACGGGCGATAGTGAAGAACGTTTGACTGGAAGACACCGATGACATCGGCGATGGCGACGAAGGTGCAGGCGGCACCGGAGCTCCGGGCACAGGGGCTTGAGAAGGTTGCGACGGTGTAGGGACAGGGGGCAGGGTCGGCTCGCTCATGTGAATTCCCTTCATATACGGACTGATCGGGCGTATGCGTCCCGTGTTCGCGTTCAACGCCGCGTGCAATGTTCAATGTCGGACACTCGACACTGAACGCTCAGCGCTGGAAGCGAACACGGGGTTTCTCCCAATTTCAGAGTACGGCACTCTGCCCGAGCGGCCGGCAATCAGTACACATGAGTTGACACGGTACACATATGTTGAGCACCGCCCATCCGAATCGACATCGGCCAGCACCAACCAGTCCGATGGCCCAGCAGCCGATCAGCAGGCGAGCGCGGCTACCGGACGCGGCGCAACAACCACGTTGTCTCCGATGGCCAGACCGGCCGGCAATTCGCTGGCGGGCAGCTGCACAGTGACTTTCAGCTGGTTGCCCTTGTTCCACCGCAGATATTCACCGGAGGTAACCACCGTATCCACACGCACCAGAGAGCCAAGGAAGTGGATGACTTCCACGCGAGCCCGCTCTCCCACGTTGGAATCATTGCGGGAGGGCAACGACAGCGTCAGGTTCTCCGGACGCACGAGCACGGTCACGGCATCGCCCTTGGCCGAGCCGGGCAGCACCGGCAGACGCTGGCCGAACACCACTGCCTCATCGCCATTGGAGGCACCGGGCAAACGATTGGTCAGGCCGATGAACGTGGCCACGTATTCGGTGGCAGGACGCTGGTACAGGTCCTGCGGTGCGGCGATCTGCTCGATTTTGCCCTTGTTCATCACACCGATGCGGTCAGCCACCGCAAGTGCCTCCTCCTGATCGTGAGTCACGAACACGGTGGTGGTGCCGGTGTTCAGCTGGATGCGGCGAATCTCGTCGCGCAGCTGCACACGGACCTTGGCATCGAGGGCGGACAACGGCTCATCGAGTAGCAGCACGCGCGGCTTGATGGCCAAGGCTCGCGCCAAGGCCACACGCTGCTGCTGTCCGCCGGACATCTGCTGCGTGTATTTCTTGGCCTGATCAGCCAAGCCCACCAGTTCGAGCTGCTCCATGGCCACCTTGCGGCGCTCTTCACGTCCCATGCCACGCACTTCAAGACCGAACGCCACATTTTCAAGGGCGGTCATATGCGGGAACAGCGAGTAGGCTTGGAACACCATCGCCATCTCGCGCTTGTTCACCGGCACGCCGGTGACGTCCTGACCGCCCACCATGATGCGGCCACCTTGAATATCCTCCAAGCCGGCCAGCGAGCGCAACGCCGTGGACTTGCCGCAGCCGGAGCCGCCGAGCAACACCACCATCTCACCGGGCTTGATGTCGAGGTTGAAGTCGTCAAGGGCCCGCTTGGTGGAGCCGGGGTAGATTTTGACGACATCCTGCATCTGGATGGAGCCGCCGCCGCGTTCCGCGCTTTCCTTCAGCAACCGTTTGGCGGCTTTGGTGACGTCCTTGCCGCGCACGCCTTCGAGCGTGGCGGTGGGATCGTTCTTGAATTCGGCTTCCGTCTGCACGGGAGCCGTGGTGCTTGCCGCACCTTGAGCGGTATTGAATTCAACAGTCATAATGTCTTTGTTCTTTCCGTATTTCCGAATGATTCTGCAGTTCGCTTAGTTTTCCTTGGACTTGCGCATCGCATCCGAGATCAGGTCGAGAGCGACGAGCAACACCACGCCGAACAGCAGCGCCAGCAGCGACATGGCCGTGGAAATCTGCGAATTGGATTGGCCGAGCTGATACAACGCCACCTGCAGGTTCATACGGCCCAGCAGGGATGCCACGGTGTATTCGCCCAACACCACGGCGATGGAGATGAAGGATGCCGACAGAATCGACTGCCACAGGTTCGGGATGATCACCCGGAAGAACACCTTGACCCACGAGGCGCCGAGCGAACGGGAGGCCTCCACCAAGGTCTTGACGTCAATGGAGTTGAGTCCCACGGCAATGGCGCGGAAGGCGAACGGCATCACCAGCACCACGTAGGCGAAGCACAGCCAGATCGGGTTGGTGCTCAGCACATCGGCGGAAAGCCACCGGTAGATCGGGCCCAGGCCCACCACCAGCACGATGGCCGGAATGGTCAGCGGAAGCGTCGCCACCCATTCAATCGCGCGTTCCAGCGCTTTGGAGCGAATGTGCACAATCACCATCGTGGGCACCATCAGCAGCAGCATGATCACCACGGTCACCACACACAGGGCCAGCGAGGTGCCAAGGCCTTGCCACAGCACGGTCAGGTCCGCGCCCAACGACTCGCCGTTGCCGGTGAAGATCGCGACCCATGGGGCCAGCGACCAACGTCCGGACAGCGGGTGGCGCAAGGTAAAGATCAGCATCGAAAACAGCGGGATGAACAGGAAGCCCAACGTGACAAGCAGAATCACGAATTTGATGATGCTCTGCTTACGTACGCGGGCGGCACGCAACTGCGGCGGCTTGGTTGCGGATGCTTCGGTAGCTGCACCAGTTGCGGCAGTCGTAGAAGTTTCGGTCACTGCCAACGTCCGGCCCTCTTTTCCACAGCGTGGCTCAGCAGCATCACCACAGCCACGACGACGATCATTGCGAATGCAAGCACCTGAGCGAAGCCCTGCTGGTTCGGGTCCATTTCGTTGCGCATCGCACCCTGAATCATCAGCGGCACCAGAATCGAACGCTGGGAGAACAGGGCCGCCGCGGTGGCGTATGCGGAGAACGCGGAGGCGAACAGCAGCAGGAACGCGGAGATGAATCGCGGCGCCAGAATCGGCAGCGCCACACGGGTCCAGTACTGTACGGTGTTGCCGCCGAGCGATTCGCAGGCCTCACGCCACTGCGGACGGATGGAATCGACCGCGGGCAGGAAGATGATGATCATCAGCGGAATCTGGAAGTAGCAGTACACGGTCACCAAGCCCGGCAGAGAGCTCAGCCAGTTCGGGTTCACAGTCAGTCCGGTCACCTGCTTGATGAACATGGTGCCGATGCCGTTGATGCCGATGGTGGCGATGAACGCGAAGGCGAGCATCACGCCGCCGAACTGGGCGAGCACTGAGGAAATGGCGGAGACCATGCGGCGCATGAGGCCATTGGGCTTTGCACCGATCACCAGCGCATAGGAGGCGAGGCCACCCACCACGGCGCCGATCACCGAGGATGCGACGGACACCAGAATCGAAGTGACGAACGCGGAGACGGTGTTCGCCTCGAACAGCTTGGAGAAGTTGGCGAGCGTAAAAGCGCCGTCACGGGTCTGGAACGCACCGACCACGACGATCACGGTGGGTGCGAGCAGGAAACATGCGGTGTAGGCGAAGAACGGCAGGGTCACGGCGAAGGTGCCGAGCTCCTGACGATGCTTGGCCAGTGTGTCGGAGAGCGAGGAAGCGGACGGACCCGCGGCCTTGGCGGCGGGTCCGTTCTGTGCGATTGCGGCGGTCATGATTGATGCCTTGAATCGGTTGATCGATTGAGTCAAGCTCGAAACCGACTCAGTTGCCGATCGTCTTGTCCCAGTTGTTCTGAAGCCACTCGGTGATGCGCGTAGCGTCATCGTTGGTGTAGCTCACCGGCTTGCCTTCGATGGTGATGGCATCCTTCAGGGTGGCCTGATCAACGGTGCCGTCCTGCTTCATCGAATCAAGCAGCACCGGGTTGGCACCACCCTTGAACCACAGGTTCTGGGCATCGGCGGTGTACAGGTACTCCTCCCAGAGGCGAGCGGCGGCCGGGTGCGGGGCGTCCTTGTTGATGGCCTGGTTGTAGTAGCTCACGACCTGGGCCTTCGGGAAGGTCTTGTACTCCCAGTTCACGCCCTTGGACTTGAGTTCCTTCTTGTAGGAGGCCTGGTTGTAGGTCCAGTCCATCACCACGCCGGTCTGGCCGGAGTCGATGGTGCCGTTGGTCACATCCACGGTGGTCAGGTTGCCGGCGTCCTTGAGCTTCTTGAAGAAATCAAGGCCGGGCTGCACGTTGTTGATGTCGCCACCGGCCAGCTGGTTGACCATCAGGTAGCCGTTGAAGGCAGCGCCGGCTTCGGCGGGCTTGCCGTTGAGGGCCACGGTGCCGGCGAACTTCGGGTCGAGCAGGTCCTCAAGCTTGGTGATATCGCCGTACTTGTCCTTGTTCCAGCCGATGGACATGATGCCGGTGTAGTCGGCGTAGTAGGCGCCGTTGGCGTCCTTGTTCTCATCCGGGATCTTGTCCCAAGCCTGCACCTTGTACGGAGCGAAATCGTCCGTGGAGGTGGCGGCGATCTGCTGGCCAAGATCGAACACATCCGGTGCAGCATCGGTGCCCTTGTTGGTCTTGGCGGCGTCCAGCTCCTCCTTGGAGGAGGCGTTCGGGTTGAGCTCGGTGATCTTGATCTTCGGGTACTTCTTCTTGAAGCCGTCGATCACCTCACCGTAGTTGGACCAGTCGTGAGGCAGGGCGATAACGTTCAGGGCACCTTCCTCTTCGGCGGCCTTGACGAGGTCGTCCAGGGTGCCGAAATCAGCCAGAGAGGTGGCCTTGGCGGACTTTTCGTTCACTTTGACGGCCTTGCCGGTGGAACCGGAGTTGCCATCGGAAGAGGCGTTGGACGAACCGCAGGCGGCCATGGAGAACGCGAGTACGGCGGCAACGGAGGCGGCCGCGATCTTACGCAGGTTGTTCATTCATCATTCCTTTGTTCAACATACATCCGGACACGGCTGCAAAGCAGCCGAATCCTAGGAGTCGGGACGCTGACTTATTCCCGTTCGCGCATACTGCGAGGCGAATTCGCGCGGCCCATAATTCCAAGACACGAACGTATGCGGGTTATCTGTCCCGACACTGGCGCTCAAGTGAACTCTGCTCGCCGTTTGCGGTACAGCTGTTGAACAAAGGAAAACTGAGAGTGAATTAGTGACGATTACCGTCGATATGTCAATGCCACAGTTGACGCAACTGCCGTGGCCGGTGCAGCTGCTGCAACCACAGCCGTAAATCGCACCAAATTCGCGAATATGTACCACTGAGTCACGGTTATCGGTACATTTTCGCGAGGTAATCCCTAAATTCGCGAATATGTACCACTGAATCGGTATCAGTGGTACATTTTCGCGAGATAGGAGAAATAGGGGTTCCGAGAAAAGGTTGCCGAGATTCGGAACGATGCAGTAGAAACGCAACAACAAATGAGCCGCTGAATCGAAATTCAGCGGCTCATTGAAATTACCGTTACGCTCAGCGCAGCACACCTTCGATCAGGCGGGTGATGAGCTCGGTGTATCCGACTCCGGTGGCCTCCCAAGCCTTGGGATACATGGAAATCGGCGTGAAGCCCGGCATCGTGTTGATCTCATTGACCACCACGGTGCCGTCCGGCGTCACGAACGTGTCCACACGGCTTAGGCCGGCACCGTCCACCGCCTTGAAGGCGCGACGGGCCACGTCACGGACGTCCTCCAGCACGCTGACCGGCAGGTTGGCCGGCACCTCCACGTGGCTGGCGGAAGCATCCATGTATTTCGAATCGAAATCGTAGAACTGATCATCCGTACCTTGGTCGAGCACGATCTCGCCCGGCCAACTGGCCTCCGGCTCCTCGCCGGCCTTCGGGCACAGCACGGCGCATTCGATTTCACGACCGTCGACGCCCTGCTCGATCAGCACCTTCCAATCATGCTCACCGGCCGTGGCCACGGCAGCGGCCAGACGATCCTGCTGAGTCTCACGATCGTCGGCCTTATCGACCTTGGTGACGCCAAAGCTGGAACCGGCGCGCGACGGCTTGACGAACAGCGGGTAGGCAAGGCCCGCTTCCTCGACCTTGGCGAGCACATCGGCAGCGGTGAAGTTACGCGCATCCACCATAATGCCGGGTGCGGTGGGGATTCCTGCGGCGCTGAGCACGATCTTCGTGTAGTGCTTGTCCATGCAGGCAGCGGATGCGAACACGCCACAGCCCACGTACGGCACACCCATCATCTCCAGCAGCCCCTGCACCGTGCCATCCTCGCCGTACGGACCATGCAACACCGGCAACACCGCGTCCACATGTCCCATCGACGTGAGCACATGCTGCATTTCGGGGTCGTTCAGACTCACGAAGCTGGTGCCAAAGCCGGATTCGCCGGAAGTCAGGTGAGCGGGTTCTCCCATGAAGAAGCCGTCCTGACCACGGGAAACGTCCAGCAGCACCGGGCGGGATTCAGGTGTGACCTGCACGGTGGGCAACTCGCCGCCATCCAACTTCCAGCCTCGTGGATCCTCGCCGTTTACAATCCACTTGCCGTCTTTGGTGATGCCGACAGGAATCGGTTCGAAACGCTCGGTATCCATGGCGTTGAGCACGCCGGCGGTGGAGATGCAGGAAATCGAATGCTCATCCGCTCGTCCACCGTAGAGCACCACAACACGCTTCTTGGCCATAACCATCCTTATCTTTCGACTGTGTCGACTACTGTTTTCGACTATCGCTCAGAATTCTTGTCTTTTGGCGACGTTGCGCCGCCGCCCATCCGTGTCCTGAGTGTACTCGCGCCCCGGTCCTTAAATTACTCGAATCACTCGCTTCATTCGGCGGTGATTTCGCTGCCGAACAGTCCAGCGAGCATATCGGCGCAAGAGATGCCTTCATTGAGCACACGGCTCATCTGATAAGCCAACGGAGTCGGCACACCAAGCTCCTTGCCAAGCGCCACGACAGCATCCGTGGTCGGCACGCCTTCGGCCACGCCGTTGCTTACCTTGGTGGCTTCCTCAACGCTCATGCCCTTGCCCAGATTCGAGCCGAACGTGTAGTTGCGCGACAGCGGCGAACCACACGTGGCGATGAGATCGCCCACACCGGCCAGACCCGAGAAGGTCTTCGGATCGGCACCGGCGGCGGCACCCAGAGCGGTCAATTCGGCAAGACCGCGGGTTTCGATCATGGCGGCGGTGTTCTCGCCGTAGCCGGCACCGCGGGCCATGCCGACGGCGAGCGCGGTCACGTTCTTCAGGCTGCCGCACATTTCCAGACCGATTACGTCGGTGGTGACGAATGCCTTGAAATAGGAATTGGTACACGTCTCAGCCACGATCCGCGCATTGTCGATGTCTGCGCAGCCCACCACGGTGGCCGCCGGGTGACGTTCGGCGATCTCCTTGGACAGGTTCGGACCGGAGACCGCGGCGAACCGTTCTGCCGGCAGGTCCAAAGTCTCGCGCACGACTTCATCCATACGTTTGTTGGTGTTGCGCTCGATGCCCTTCATCAGGCTGACAACGATGGCGTTGCTCGGAATAAGACCCTTGAATTCGGTCAGAGCCACGCGTGCGAACTGGGCGGCGATGGCCACCACGATGATCTCGGCGTCCTTGACCGCTTCGGCACGGTCGCCGGTGGCGGTCATGTTGCTCGGCAGCTGTTCGACGATAGGCAGACGGACCGCGTTGCGGTGATGGTCGCGAATGCCTTCCACGATGTCGGGCTCGATGGCCCACATGGTCACTTCGTTGCCGGCGTCGGCCAGCACCTGGCCGAAGGCGGTACCCCATGCTCCTGCACCTAGAACCGTTACTTTTCTTCCCATACCAATTACTCCTTCGTTCGTCGCATGGGGTGCTGTTCTTCTACCCTCACTCGGCTATCGCCGCATTCAGTTGCACATCTCGTGCAATGCTACTCCAATTCCCCGGAGGGGAAAGGTCCACCGGTCTTCGGCCAAGGTTTGCGGCTCATCGTGCGATAATCCCAATACCCTTCGGCGGGGAAACGTTCGCCGCGCACCTCCTCCATCACCATATTCATGCGCTTGAGCACACGCCAGGTCAGTTCGTTGACGGCTTCGACCGGCGGCTCATCGCCCCATGAATCCACATCGTTGAGCAGGTCGGCGTAATCGATACGCTCGTCGTAGCACATCACCACGTTCTTGCGCGGCCAAGGCCACCAGTGATTGATGGAGGCAGCGCCCCACGTCACCGCCGGAAACAGCGGCACCTGCTTGCCCAACCTGCGCGAGGACTCAAGGGCGATATAACCTACGCCTTCCTTGATGCTCATCACCCATTTTTGCGGATCACGAGTCACCGTGCCTTCCGGCCATACCGTCAGTGGACGGCCGGAGGTGAGAATATCGATCGAGGTTTCCTCGATCTGCTTGGCCTTGCCAGAATGACGCTGGACGGGCTGCATGCCCACCAGTTGGAACCATTTGCCGATCACCGGCCATTTCGCCATTTCGGCTTTGGCCATATAACGCGGGCGGCGGCCCAAGTGGAACAGGCTCATCATCGGCACGAACACATCGAACATGGTCACATGGCTGGCGGCCGTGATGAACGGACCGGTTTCCGGCACACGCTCCAATCCCCAAGCGCGAGTTTTGCAGCTGGCGCGGAACACTACGGACACGCCGGCCAGCAGACGTTTGGTGGCCTTGGGATTCTGCGCATCGATTTCCGCCTGATTGGGCGTACGCGGACCGGTCGGATAATAATTCGTAGGGTCCACAAGCGTGTGACGAGCGGCCAGACGTGCGACCTGTTCGTCGGATAACGGGCTTACCGCCGAACGCGGCGAGGGTTTTCCTTTGGATGCCATGCCCATCATTGTGGCACGGCACGTACCCAGCCCCTCTTTATACGTTTTCGCGCGAATCGTGCGCATAGCACGGCTGCAACGGCCATTTTGCGTACGAATCGCGCGAAAAGCACATGAAAGTACGTCAGTCGGTCCTCAGAGCACCGCGATGGCGTCGATCTCCACCAAGGCACCCTTGGGGATCATGTTGTTGCCGAAGGCCACGCGAGCCGGCTTCACGGAACCGATGAACACCTCGGCATAGCGGGCGTCCACCTCCTTGAAGTCCTCCACGTTCTTCAGATAGATGGTGGCACGCACCACATGTTCGATGCCGGTGCCGGCCGTGTCGAGGATGTGCTTGATGTTCTTCAGCGCCTGAGCGGCCTGTTCTCCGGCCGTGTCGCCCGCCAGCTCGCCCGTGGCCGGGTCGATGCCCAGCTGGCCGGACACGAACACGAAACCGTTGGCCTTGACCGCCTGGCTGTATGCGCCCAACGCGGCCGGAGCCTCGGAGGTGGCCACCGCTTCCATCTTTTCGCTCATCAGATGCTCCTCTCTCTATGCCCATGGGCCCATCGATACGAGCTACATGGCCTGATTGATCTGGGAACGCCCCACATACGCCTGAGGCATCACCGCCCGGCTTCAAGCCGATTACGTTGCAGTCTAGCGATGTCCGCCACGTCATCGTCCGCCGATGCCCGCCATGCGGCCATTCGAGGTGCCGGGCAAACTGCCGAATCCTTAGTATGCGGCCGGCAACGTCGCCGACACTGCGTCTGAGTATGAGCACAGGCTTCACATACCGTGCTTTGCGCTTTGCCGGTGTGTGAAGCCTGCGTTCTGGTGGGCCCAAAGGGGATCGAACCCTCGACCTTCTGTTCCGGAGACAGACGCTCTATCCACTGAGCTACGGACCCAGACAACTTCTCTACTGTACACCATATTTCGTACGGTGGCAGCAATGCGGCAACGACGTGGGCGGCCATCGTCATCTCAGCGATCTGACGATAACCACAAGCGATTCCAAACTGATTGCACAGCGATAGGATCGAATGCCGGCAAACCACAGGCCAAAACCCGGCAAACGGCTGCACATACCCTCGGAAAATCGCCGATAACCGTATCGCAGACTCTACAATGGGGTTATGTCGGAACCTACAGATGACTTCGAATACGAACGCCGCTTCTTCTGCCGCGAGCTGCCGGCGGAGTACGACGACGGCGACGTGCCGACTCTTATCATTCAAAGCTATTACGTGCATACCGACAACTACGCTTTACGCATCCGACTGCTCTCACACGATATCCACATTGACATGACGTCCGATCTCGATCCGCTCGCCATACTCAATCAATACCGCGAGCGTTTCTCCGAAGCGTACATCACCGTCAAAGGCCCGTCCGTGGGCGGCACACGATATGAGGTAGAACGCGAGGTCGATACCCGTATAGCCGTCGAATTGGTTTGCCGCGGCGGCGCGATCATCATCAAGAATCGCTATTCCGTGTGGATTGCGGAAGACGGCTGGAGCGTCGATGTGTTCGGCGGGGCAAACGCGCCATTGATCGTAGCCGAAGCCGAGCGCGCCACACCGGTGACCAACCTGACGATTCCCAAATTCTGCATCACCGAAATCACCGATCAGCCCCGATTCAACAACGACGGGTTGGCCGGGCGTCCGTTCAGCGAATGGGCCGACGACTTCGAACGCGAACTCGCCCAGCAGGGACCGCATTTCCAGCAGTATTTCGGCAAGAATCGCATGGCCTGAATCCGGTGCGCCCCAGCGGCCGTGCTCGAACGCACCGGATTCAGCACCCCGATCAATACATCTCAGTACATCAACGTGGCCAAGCGACGACGTGCGCGCTTCAGACGCTCATCGGTGGGCTCGGGAATGGCGAAGTACTCCAGCAGACGCTTGCGCACCGTCTCAAGATCCGCCTTGTGCCCGGCAGCCAGGAAGTCCAGCAACCTGTCGAATGCGTCCTGAATCTGTCCGCCGATCATGTCGATGTCAGCGACGGCCAGCTGGGCGTCCACATCGTCGGGAGCGGCGGCAGCCGCGGCACGCACCTCACGTACATTGGCCTGACCGGAACGGGCCAGCAGCAAAGCCTTGGCACGTTCGCGGGCGGCAAGCGCATCGTTCGGATCGGATTCCAGCACACGCTCGTATTCGGCCGCGGCCCCGGCATAATCGCCTTCTTCCGCCAGTCGATGGGCTTCAGCATGTTCCGGCGGCACCTGCTGTTCGGCAGCGCCCGCGCTCTGCGCCGCATCCGAATCAGGATCGCCAGAGTACGGAGCAGTGCCGTTCACACCGGCCTGAGCGGCGGCGGCAATGATCTTGGGAATGACTTCGTCGCACAACTGCTTCAGTTCATCATCTCCCGGCAGTCCCTGCAGCAACGGCATCGGACGGCCGCCGATCAGGGCGAACAGTGCGGGCGCACCGGTAACCTGCAACGCCTGAGCAATCGAGGGATTGGATGCGATATCGATACGGGAGAGCTGGATCTGACCGTTCAGCTTGTTCACCGCGTCACCCAAGGCACGAGCCATCGGGAACAGACGATCATCGGTCGGCACCCACAGCAGCAGCAGAATCGGGAACGTGGCAGAGGTGGTCACCATGGCCTGGAACGTGTTCTCCGTAGTGTCGATCACATAGCCGCCGGCCGCCGGCGCGCCACCGGCCTGTCCGGGCTCGGCCTTGACCTGATGCTTCAGCGCCTCCAAATCGACCGCCCCCGCGAGCGAGACTCCGGGATGGAACTGCTGATCTGCCATTTTTTGCCTCCACGTTTGTATTCGTTATGACTCCAAATATCACAACGGTGCCGGAACCGATTGTAGTTCCAGCACCGAAGGATTATGGCTTTCTATGCCCAGGCTATGCTCACGGCGTCAGCATGCCGTTCGCTTTACAACGCCTCGACCTTGACCGGCTGACGATCGGATCCCACTGCCGTGATCTGCTTGCCGGAATCCTTGAGCGGAATGTACAACGCCACCACGTTCACATAGGTGACCTTCATAGTGCTGGTGTACTTATCGCTGTTGTACAGCACCTTCTCATCGTTGGACGCGGGCTGCGATTCACGGCCGTCACCAGCGTTACGAGTCCATTCACCATTAATACGGCCCACGACCAGATCGCCGCCGTCCGCAGCGCGCATCACCCACATCTGATCGGGCACCGCGGTGAAGGTCTGCTGTTGCGTGCCGTTGTTGCCTTTTACGCCTTCTTCGACCTTCTGGGTCAACGTAGCCAGCTCCTGACGCATCACATCGTCCGCGAAGTTCGCCGCGTACTGGCTTTTGTCGCCGTTCTGCAGCACGTCGGCATATTGCGCCAAGGCATCGGCCGGAGTGGCCACCAGATTATCGTCCTTGGCGGTACCCATCTTCGATCCGATGGTAGGCACTTCGAACTTCGGCAGCTGTGCGCCGTCGAACAGTCGGGCCATGGCCACCAACTTATAGTTCTGCTGTGCCGAATCCTGGCTCAGCACCAACAGTCGCTTGGCCTGCTGATCTTCCGTGGTGGTGGTGATGTCGAATATCGTACGCGGCCAGCCGTCTTCCGTAGGGATCACGGTCTGGGCAATATCCTTGGGGATGGTGGCGTACTTGGACATGCCGCCGCCGCGTTGGTTGATGATGCCTTGGCTGGTGCGAATTTCCAGCTGCGGGCCGCCCATCACGGCCGCATACGCATCCGGATTCTTCGCCTGATCAGCCTCATCGATGGCCTGAAGAATACGCAAACGAATTTTCTTCTCCTGTGCCTCGGTCAGGTCCGGGGCGGCTTTGGCGGAAGTCGAAACGCTCGGCGTCGGAATCTGGCCCTCGCATGCCGTCAGCGGTGCTACCAAGGCGACGGCGGCGAGCGCGGCCACGCACAGTCTGCTCCAGCGCTTGGTCATCGGTTCTCCTCCGTTTCCTTGTTTTCGTGGGGTTCGGGTTCGTTACGCAGACTCGGGAAGGCGAACGTGCCGGTGGAGGCCTCCGCCGTGTTCCCTTGCGAAGCGCTCCCCTGAGTCGTGCTCTCCTGTGCCAGACGCGAGAAGTACGCCTGCAGTTCGTCCGGCGTAATCACGGACGTAGATTCGCTGTCCTGCGCCGAAGACCAGTCGTCGGACTGTCCGGAGGACTGCTGATCGGCCACCAGATTACGTGAAGCAGGGTCGATGATTACCGGCGACGACGTTTCGACGGACTGCTCATTGGCGCCGAGCGAACGATCGTCGCTCACAGCCGGACGGCTTGACCGACGATGCGACGCATGACGGCGGCGGCCGCGTCGACCCGACGCGGCGCTTGCGCCACCAGACGCCGTGGCCCACGACACGCTCGCCGTCTCCTCTTCCTGAGGCATGGTGGCCACACCTTCCACAATCCGCTTGCGACGCTTATGCGGCGGCATGGCGAACACCGATGCGGACAGTGCGGCCAGAATGGCCAGCAATCCGCCGGACAGGTAGAACGGCATCGCAAAATCCGGCACTTCGGAGCGCACCCAGTGCAGCTTGACCGTGCCCTTGGTGTTGTTTTCTCCCAAGTCCACGATGGCCACGGTGGAATCGGCCGTGTCCTTGCTGTTTAAGGACACCGATTTGGCACCGCATTTCACCGACGACCACATGTCGGAGTCTTTAAAGGCCACGGCGTTCCCGTCGCCAGCGGCATTTTGAGAACTCTGGGATGCGCTATTGCCCTTTTTGGTGGTCAGGTCGGACCAGGACGACATACCGGTAATACGGGTGTAGGCTTCGGACGACACCCAGCCGGTCACATCCTTGGACGCCCCCAGCGCCACGCATGCTTCGGCTTGCGATGTGGAACCAGCGGATTCCACGGTGATGGTCGTACTACGGTCCAATAAAGTCAACACTCCGGGATCAGTCACCACATAACGAGTCCCGGTAATGGCGGCGGATACGGTGATCTCGCTGGAGGGCTTCCATATCGTAGCGTTCAAATACCCCAACGCGATGGCTGCCACAGCAAGCAGACCAAAGATAGGCGTCACCACTCCACGCATGATTACGGCATGACGGGATGGGCGCTCGGCACCCTTATCCGGTCTTGTAGTCTGTTCTTCAGCACTCATAACTCCACCATTCTACAATCTTCACTTGTTGATTACCTTGAGAGGGCGGAAAATCAGGGTTAGTCGGTAGTCTGGTGTGTCATGCGCAAGTCTGTTGTCACCAAAATCGTAGCCCTCGCCTGCTCGCTGATCATGTGCGCAGCAGTGGCCGGCTGCTCCTCCGATTCATCCAGCTCATCGGATTCGTCCAAGTCGTCCGATGCGTCTTCCAGCAAGAACCAGATCGCCGGCGTCACCGCCACAGGAAAGCTCGGTGAAAAGCCTACCATCTCCTTCAATGCTCCGATGACCGTCTCGGACGGCTCATATGTGGTGTTGCAGAAGGGCGACGGCGACGTGATCGAAGACGGCGATCGCGTGTGCGCGCAGGGCATCGCGCTGAACGTCAAGGACGGCACCGAGCTCATGGACACGTGGACCAAGAACACGCCCGACTGCTCGCTCAAGGTGAGCTCCTCCACGCTGAACTCCACCTATTACGGTCAGATCAAGGGTGCCAAGCTCAACACCACCATCGCTTTCGGTGTAAACGACCAGAATTCCTCCGGGTATTCGTACATTCTGGCGATGACTCTGGTTTCCAAGTCCAAGGATCTTGAGAAGGCCACCGGCGAGGAAGTCAAGGACATTCCCGCCAATCTGCCGAAGGTCACGCGTGCGAAGGACGGCAAGCCCTCCATTGATATGAACGGGCAGGGTTCAGTGGATTCGTTGATCTCCCAGACGCTGATCAAGGGTTCCGGCAAGAAACTGACCGATACCAACACGGCAGTGGTCAAGTACTCTGGTTGGCTCACCGACGGCACCCAGTTCGATTCCTCTTGGACCAAGAACACCACGATCGACGCTGACCTTTATTCGGGCGGCCAGCATACGGTGACCGCCGGCTGGCAGAAAGGTCTGATCGGCCAGACCGTCGGCTCTCAGGTGCTGCTGGTGATTCCTCCGGATCAGGCCTACGGATCTTCCGGTCAAGGCTCGATTCCCGGCAACTCCACGCTGGTGTTCGTCATCGATATTCTCGCCGCGTACTGATCTCTCGCCGATACGCAGCTCATACGCAGCACAGATATCCTCGGCTCTCCTTTGCAGGAGAGCCTTCTTATTTTTACGAATCGCTATGGATTGTTATGGAGTACGTTACAGTGGGTGCCTATGCGCATTATCGTTGCCGACTGCTCGGCCGAATATTCCGGCCGACTCAACGCCACACTTCCGCTGGCCAAACGTGTACTGCTGATCAAGGCCGACTCCAGTCTGCTGATTTTCTCCGAACTGGGCTCCTACAAGCCGCTCAACTGGATGACCGCCCCCTGCACCATCAAGGAGCTCGACCCGCCCTTTTCGCGCGAATCGGATGGAAAAGGCGGATCTGAACCCTCCAAAACAGACTTTTCGCGCGAATCGGGTGCGGGAAGCGCGGAGAAGGTGCTGCGGGTTTCGTCAGATAAAGGAACGGACGTGCTGGAAGTTACGTTGCGGCACGTCTACTCCGACCAGACCTATGACCTCGGCGAGGATCCGGGGCTGATCAAGGACGGCGTGGAGGACCATCTGCAGCAGTATCTCGCCGAACAGATCGAGCGTATCGGCAAAGGCGCGAAATTGGTGCGACGCGAATACCCCACAGCCATCGGCCCGGTGGACATCATGGCCATCAACGCCGATGGCGAGCATGTGGCGGTGGAGATCAAGCGACATGGCGGCATCGACGGCGTGGAGCAGCTCACGCGCTACTGCGAACTGCTCAATCGCGATCCCCTGCTGGCACCGGTGCACGGCATCTTTGCCGCACAGACCATCACGCCCCAAGCCCAGGTGCTTGCCAAGGATCGTGGCTTCACCTGCCTGATTCTCGATTATGACGAGATGAAGGGCACCGAGGACGACTCGCTGCGACTGTTCTGAGGTGAATGGCGCGATTGATTCTGTAGCGATTCGTGGCTGCGCGGGGTACGTGGGGCTGCTCGCAGTAGGTGGCTGCCACGATGCGTGATCGCCCCATAACACCTAGCCGCGGAGTATGTGACTACCCCTACCACATGGCCCGTCGTGGTACGTGATTGCATAGATTGCGATTATGCAATCACGTACCACGACCCCAACCAAGCGCTCACCACATAAAGCCAAAGTGTTTGCCACAGAAATATGTAATTCGTCGTTTTGTGGCAAGGATGCGCGGTACGAAACCGCAGAATCCCCGTTTTTACGATTTCGTGGCACGAATGTTGTCAAGTACCGTCGCGATCGCCGTCGGAATCTGTGCGTTTCCGGCCATGACGATCAGGCCCGAGCACCGAGCGAAGGCCTACAAGGACGCCACAAGCCGAAGACGATACCGGCGACGGCGATCCAAGATGGCTCATTAACCCTACATCGTATTAAAAACATCCCGACACGCCTGCTTCCACAAGACCACAAAGGTTCCTATAGCTCTACGGGCTTGCGAGCGTCTGCAGTGCCGCACATACAAAAAAGGGTTCTCTCTGCACTGGTCAGAGAGAACCCCATGCTATTCGCTATCCAACAAGCGAGGCTCAGGCCTCCACGCCGGAGTACTGCACGTCGTGGCCGCGTTCGACCGCCACGGTGAGCTTGTTCGAGTCGAAGGAGATGAATCCATCGGTCACCTCGAACATGTGGCGATCGCCATCGGGCTCAACCACGGTGAGCGTACCCTGCTTGATCACCGTGAGCACGGGCTCATGGTCCGGCAGAATGCCCATGCCGCCTTCGGAGGCGGGAATGGTCACGCTCGACGCCTCGCCGTGCCACACCGGGTGGTCGGCGGCGACGATGTTGACCTTCATCGTGGTCTTAACCGAATCAGCCATCACGCACCCAGTTCCTTCTGCATGTTGTGCCACTTCTCTTCGAGATCGTCGATGCCGCCGATGCCGGAGAATGCCTGCTCCGGAACGTCGTCGTACACGCCGTCGCAGATGCGGGTGAAGGCTTCGATGGTCTCGTCGGCCGGCACATAGGAACCCGGGCGACCGGTGAACTTCTCGGCCACGTAGAAGTTCTGGCCGAGGAACTGCTCGATCTTACGAGCACGGTTCACGGTGGTCTTGTCCTCTTCGCCGAGCTCGTCGATACCGATCAGGGCGATGATGTCCTGCAGCTCCTTGTTACGCTGCAGAATCGCCTTGACGCGGTTGGCGCACTCGTAGTGAGCCTGGCCCACATAACGCGGATCGAGGATTCGCGAGGTGGAGCTCAGCGGGTCCACTGCCGGGTAGATGCCCTTGGAGGCAATGTCACGGGAAAGCTCGGTGGTTGCATCCAAGTGGGCGAAGGTCGTGGCCGGTGCCGGGTCGGTGTAATCATCGGCCGGCACGTAGATGGCCTGCAGCGAGGTGATGGAGTGGCCTCGCGTCGAGGTGATGCGCTCCTGCAGAGCACCCATCTCATCGGCCAGATTCGGCTGGTAGCCCACGGCGGAAGGCATACGACCCAGCAGCGTGGACACCTCGGAACCGGCCTGCGTGAAGCGGAAGATGTTGTCGATGAACAGCAGCACGTCCTGGTTCTGCACGTCGCGGAAGTACTCGGCCATGGTCAGTGCGGTCAGCGGGACGCGCAGACGGGTACCCGGCTGCTCATCCATCTGGCCGAAGACCAGGGCGGTCTTCTCCAGAACGCCGGCCTCGTCCATCTCGCCGATCAGATCGTTACCCTCACGGGTACGCTCGCCCACGCCGGCGAACACGGACACACCGCCGTGGTTCTGGGCCACGCGCTGAATCATTTCCTGAATCAGCACGGTCTTACCCACGCCTGCGCCGCCGAACAGACCGATCTTGCCGCCCTGCACGTACGGGGTCAGCAAGTCGATAACCTTGATGCCCGTCTCGAACATCTGGGTCTTGGACTCCAGCTGATCGAATGCCGGCGGGTTACGGTGAATCGGCCAACGCTCGGTGATGGTGATCTGCTCTTCCGGCTTCTTGTTCAGGATGTTGCCGGACACGTCGAAGACGTGGCCCTTGGTCACGTCACCGACCGGCACGGAGATCGGAGCGCCGGTGTCGTACACGGAGGCGCCACGCACCAGGCCGTCGGTCGGCTTCAGTGCGACGCAACGCACCGTGGAGTCGCCGAGGTGCTGCTCGACCTCAAGCGTGATTTCGGTGGCCTTGGCTTCGCCCTCTTCCTTGGCACCGGTGTTGACGATCGTCACATGCAGTGCGTTGTAGATGTCAGGCAGATGGCCCACCGGGAACTCAACGTCGATAACCGAACCTTGGACTCGGGTAACACGTCCGTGAATCGGCTCGCCGTTGGTCTCGGAAGCCACAGTGGTCTGGTTCTCAGCCATAGTGTTCCTACTCTTCCTTTGTATTCAGCGCGTCGGCGCTGCCGATGATCTCGGTAAGTTCCTGGGTAATCGAAGCCTGACGCGAGGCATTGAGCCTACGGGTAAGCGCATCGATCAGGTTGCGTGCGTTGTCCGTTGCCGTGTGCATGGCGTTCTGGCGGCTTGCCGTCTCGGATGCGGCGGCGGTCAGCAGACACTCGTGGATACGAGACTGGATGTACTTCGGCAGAATGGCATCCAGCACCTCATCCAGACTCGGCTCGAAAGCGTACAACGGGGAGATGTCCTCCGCGGCCTTCTCGTTCTCCGGGTCCGGCACCTTGGCTTCGTTCCCCACGATTTCCACAGGCAGCATGCGCAGCACGCGCACCTTCTGGACCACCATGTTGATGAACTCGGTGTAGACGATGTAGAGCTCGGAAACTCCACCCTTCTCCGCCGGCTTCATGTAGGCATCCATCAGGGTGTTGGAGATCGTCTCAGCGATTTCCACGCCGGGCTGGTCGGTGTCGCCTTCCCATGTGGCCGCTACGTCGCGGTTGCGGTATTTGTAATACGTCGAACCGCGACGCCCGTACACGAACAGCTCCGGCTGCTTGCCATCCGCCTCAAGGCGGGCCAGCAGCGACTCCGTTTCACGGATGATCGAAGAGGTGTACGGGCCGGCCATGCCACGATCCGAGGTGAGGGCGAGAACAGCCACGCGCGGGTTGCTCTCGTCCTTCACCGCGATCGGATGCGTGATATGGGTGTGTGCCACCAACGCTTGCACGGCATCGAAAATCGCATCGGTGTACGGCTTCGCGTTCAGGGCCACATCGCGGGCCTTGGCGATATGCGAAGACGCGATCATCTCCTGAGCGTTGAAGATCTTCTCCAACGACTCAGTGGAGCGGATGCGTGATTTCAATGCGAGTTGCGAGCCCATGGCTTACTTCTCTCCCGCCACGATCTTTTCCTGCTCGACCGGAGCGGCCTGAGAGGTGTCAGGCTTCTTCTCCACCAAGGGCTTGCCGGCGGAGGTCACGAAGGTGGCACGGAAGGCATCCACGGCCTCGCCGAGTGCGGCCTCGGTGTCGGCGGTGAAGTCCTCAGTCTCGCGAATGGTCTTGAGGATATCGGTGTTGTGGTCGAGGTAGTCCAGCAGACCCTGCTCGAAGGGAAGCACGTCGGCCAGCTCAAGGTCGTCGAGCTTGCCGTGGGTGCCGGTCCAAACGGACACGACTTCCTGCTCCATCGAGTACGGGTGGAACTGCGGCTGCTTCAACAGCTCGGTCAGGTGGGCACCACGGGTCAGCTGAGCCTTGGAAGCCGCATCCAGATCGGAGGCGAACATGGCGAAGGATTCCAGCGAACGGTACTGTGCCAGGGAGATCTTCAGCGTACCGGAGACCTTCTTCAAAGCCTTGGTCTGTGCGGCGCCACCGACTCGGGAGACGGAGATACCCACGTCCACGGCAGGACGCTGGTTGGCGTTGAACAGATCGGACTGCAGGAAGATCTGGCCGTCGGTGATGGAGATCACGTTGGTCGGGATGTAGGCGGACACGTCGTTCGCCTTGGTCTCGACGATCGGCAGACCCGTCATCGAACCGCCGCCGAGATCATCGGAGACCTTGGCGCAACGTTCGAGCAGACGGGAGTGCAGGTAGAACACATCACCCGGGTAGGCCTCACGCCCCGGCGGGCGACGAAGCAGCAGGGAAATCGAACGATAGGCTTCAGCCTGCTTCGACAGATCGTCGAAGACGATGAGCACATGCTTGCCGTTGTACATCCAGTGCTGGCCGATGGCCGAGCCGGTGTACGGGGCGATGTACTTGAAGCCTGCGGAATCGGAGGCCGGGGAGGCCACGATGGTGGTGTACTCCATGGCACCGGCGTCTTCGAGGCTCTGCTTCACCGAAGCGATGGTGGAGCCCTTCTGACCGATGGCCACGTAGATGCAGCGCACCTGCTTCTTCGGGTCGCCGGATTCCCAGTTCGCCTTCTGGTTGATGATGGTATCGATCGCGATGGCGGTCTTACCGGTCTGGCGGTCGCCGATGATGAGCTGGCGCTGGCCGCGGCCGATCGGCGTCATTGCGTCGATGGCCTTCAGACCGGTGGACAGAGGCTCGTCGACCGGGTGACGGTGCATCACGTCGGGGGCCTGGGCCTCCAGAATGCGTCGGCCTTCGCTCTTGATCTCGCCGAGGCCGTCGATCGGCTTGCCCAGCGGGTCCACGACGCGGCCGAGGTAGCCGTCGCCGACAGGCACGGAGAGCACTTCGCCGGTACGGCGCACTTCCTGGCCTTCCTCGATTCCAGCGAAATCGCCGAGAATCACCACGCCGATTTCACGGGCGTCAAGGTTGAACGCCAGGCCGAGCGTGCCGTCTTCGAACGTCAGCAGCTCATTGGCCATGCAACCAGGCAATCCCGTCACGTGGGCAATGCCGTCACCGGCCGTGGCGACATAGCCCACTTCCTGGGTGGGGGTGTCGCTCGGCTGGTAGGACGAGACGAAGTCGTCCAAGGCCTTGCGAATCGAGGCGGGATCGATGGTCAGTTCTGCCATGATCACTCCTTCTATTGGTTATTGTTCAGTCAAGTCTTTGCTTGTGTTCCGCTGTGCGGCAGGCATCCAACCTTACGTACGCGAAGTGCGATCGGGTCGGACTTGCCGATCCGCTCAGTTCGTGTTCGCTCTTACGGTGCGATGCAGGTTCTGCAGCTGAGCCACCACGGTGTTGTCCGTGACCTCATCGCCGATCTGGATGCGCATGCCACCCAGAACGCTCGGATCCACCACGGAATTGATGTGCACCGGGCGTCCGGCCTTGGCCGAGTAGATCGCGGTCAGGCGCTTGATCTGTTCGTCCGTCAGCGGGGTTGCAGTGGTCACGGTGACCATCGACTCGCCCATGTGACGGGAGAACTTGTTGATCAGCCACTGGATGGTCTCCAGATAGCGGCGACGACGCAGGTTACAGGTGGCGTGTTCGGCAAGCCTCATCGTGATCACGTTCAGGCCCTTGCCGTCGAACACCTCGCGGAACAGCTTCACACGGGCCTCGCTGGTTGCCTGATCGTCGTAGAGCTTGGCGCGTACCACCGGCAGCGTCAGCAGCGCGGAATGCAGCTGGGACAGCTCGATGGATACCTGCAATGTGGCGCCGGTGGCGTCGGCGTAGTACATCATGGCGTCCACACCGAAGTCCTCCACCGCATTGGCGATGTCTCGCGCACGGCTCCAACGACGAGCGACCAGATCGGTCATGATCTCCATGGTCATCGGATGGGCCGCGCCCTTGAACATCTCGTTCAAGACGGCGACCTTATCGGCCACGGGCCTTGAAGGATCCGTCAGCGCACGCTCCAACGCGATGTTCTGATCGAGCACGCTGGTGATTTTGAACAGTTCGTTGCCGATCCGCCATGCATCCTCACGGGTGTCACGCAGCTTCGGGGCGAGCGAATCACGCGACTCGCGGTCTGCAATTCGAGATGCCTCTCCTCGCATGGTCACCTCCCTTTCTGGTTACGGATGTTCCTGACGATGTTCACAGTCACTTCTTGGCGTCCAGATCGTCGAGCATGGAGTCGATCATCGAGGACTGCACAGCGCTGTCTTCAAGCTTGGCACCAAGAATCTTGCCGGCCAGAGCGGTGGCAAGAGCACCGACCTCGCCCTTGAGCGAGACCATGGCCTGCTGCTGCTGAGACTTCAGCGAACGCTGGGCATTGGCGGTGATCTGAGCCGCATCGGCTTCGGCGCGAGCGCGGGCGTCGGCAACGATATGCGATGCTTCGGCGCGGGCGTCGTCGCGAATCTTCGCGGCCTCCACACGGGCGTTGCTCAGCTGGGCCTCATACTTGGCCTTGGCTTCGGCAGCGTCCTTCTGGGCTTGCTCTGCTTTGGCGATGCCGCCTTCAATCTTGGCGGTACGCTCATCGAACACGGCCTGGAACTTCGGCATGAAGAACTTGTAGAAGAACACCGCGATGACCAGCAGAATAATCAGCGACCATACGATGTCGTAGACCTTGGGGATGAACAGATTGATTCCGTCTTGCTCCGCGAAAGTCATTGTCGTTCTCCTTTCATAGCTTCATTTCCACTTGCGATTGCTTTCGTTACTACCGATCGGCCGCTACACGTTCGTGCCATGGCCGTACGGCAGGCAACAACGGCGATCACTGGAAGATGAAGCCGGCCACCAGTCCGAGGAGGGCCAGAATCTCGACGAATGCCAGACCCAGGAACATCAGGGTCTGCAGACGGCCGCCGAGCTCAGGCTGACGAGCGGTGCTTTCGATGGTCTTGCCGATCAGGATGCCCAGACCGATGCCAGGGCCGATGGCGGCCAGGCCGTAGCCGATTGCGTTGAGATTACCAGCGACCTCAGCGAGGGTGATGATATCCATGGGTTTTTCCTTTCTGGTTTTTCTTCTGTAACGAAGGAAATATTGAAAATCTTTGATTATGCGGCGGAAGCGAAAAGTCGCTTGGTCAGCCGACCTTGTATGCCTTCGCTTCGCTGAGCGTCGTGTTGCCGGCCGTCCAGGACTGCGCCTGACTCATCGTTGCCCGGCAAATGCTTGACCTCACTCGGTCTCCGGGTAGCTCATGTTGATGTATGCGGTGGTCAGCATGGCGAAGATGAACGCTTGCAGGGCCGCGACCAGAATCTCGAACAGCGTCATGGCAAGGCCGGCCGCAAAGGTGCCGATGCCCAGAATGGACCACAGCTTGTTCGGAATCTCGATGAGGAACCACTGCGTGGCGGCAAGGCAGACAGCCACGGTGATATGGCCGGCAACCATGTTGGCGAAGAGTCGCAGCGTCAGGGAGACCGGACGGATCACCAGCAGCTCAAGCAGCTGGATCGGAGTGAGCAGAATGTAGATCGGTGCCGGAACGCCTCGGGGGAACAGCTCCTCCTTGAGGAAGTGGCCGAGGCCCTTCTCCCGAGCACCGGCGACCCAGTACTGCACGAAGCACCAGCCGGCGAAGACCAGCGGCATCGTGATCGTGGCGGTGGCGGCAATATTGAAACCGGGGATGATGCCACACAGGTTGAACACCAGAATGGTGAAGAACATGGTGGTGATCATCGGCAGATACCGCTGACCGCGCTCCTTACCCATCACCTGATACACGATCTGGTCGCGCACAAACTCGATGACCCATTCGACGGCACCCTGCCAACGACCGGGAATCAGCTTGGCACGCGCGGCGGAAACGCCAAGTACCACCAGCAGGATCGCGGTGGCAATGATACGCACCATGATGATGCGGTCCATGGCGAACGGTGTGCCCGGGAAGATGATCTGGGGAAGGAGGAAGTCGTCGATGGTGGGGAATTCCGGACCATCCGCGGCTAAAGTAAGCCCGCTGAAAAGGGCATCGTTCATTCTCACGCCTCCTGCTTCTTCAATGTCAGGTGTCAGTTTAGACCAGCGGAATGGCTGAATGTGACGTTGCGGTTACTTTCGCCCTCCGCCTCGGTGCCTGCCACAGCGCAGACATGAGTCGACGTTGGGCATTCGACTCCGAATGACTGAAAGGTGATTATTGGCCTGTGTTGGGACAAAGTCAATGCCTTGTGGGCGTGTCCGTCAGCAGACCTACTGCCGCAACGTTTTTAGGCAAGGTTACCATGCCTTGCATGTATTAGACGATTGCCGGCGGAGTGCCGGTTTTTGGCCAAATATCAGTCCATATTACGGACAACTTTCTGTCCGCATCGTGATCAATCAGGCATCTTGCCCTATGAGATGCTCAGTCTTGGCGAATCACGCCATACCCATCGTGCATGAACGGTGCGAAATCATCCTTACGAGGCCCACCAGGCAAATGGCGGATCGAACGGTCGGTGCCAAGCTTCTTCTCGATCCTCAGCTGCGGCACCTCGGTCAGGTCATATGGAGTGGTCTGGTATACCCAGTTCAGCCAATTGCGCCACAGCAGGTTGCCATGAGCACGCCAGCTGAACAACGGCTCCAGATTCGGGTCATCGTTCGGATAGTAATTCTCGGGGAACGGCACATTGGTCAGCCCCTTGGCCATGTCGCGTTCGTATTCCTCGGCAAGCGTGTACTTGCCATACTCCCAATGTCCAAGCGCGAACACTTCGGAAAAATCACGTGTGGCCACCAGACCGGGGCCCGAGCGAGGCCCCCATGTAAGCACCTGCAGATCCTGTTTCCGCAGCGCCAGATCGGCTTCATTCACACCGGCGAGACGGGAGTGCGGCTGAAGTGCGATTTCATCAAAACCGTTGGTCAGGAAGCAATATTCATCCTGCAGGTACTGAGGGAACACACCGAAAATCTTCTGCGGATAGTCCACCTTGCGCACGCCATAGCGATAGTAGAGCGCCCCCATCGCGCCCCAGCACAGGTACATGGTGGAGAACACGTGGGTGGACGCCCAATCGAGAATGGTTTTGAACTCCTGCCAATAATCCACATCCTCGAATGCCAGATGCTCCACCGGAGCACCGGTCACCACGAAGCCGTCGTAATAATTGTCCTTGAACGCATCGACCGTCTCATAGAACTTGACCAGATGATCGGCGGAGACATGCGTGGCCTCATGCGTGGAGGTCTTCATGAAGTCGATCTCCACCTGCAGCGGGCTCTTCGAGATAAGCCGCAGCAGCTGAGTTTCAGTCTCGATCTTCTTCGGCATGAGATTCAAGATCACCAGTTTGAGCGGGCGCACCCGCTGACGCTCCGCCTCGGGTTTCTCCAGAGCAAAGATGCGCTCTGAGTCGAGAATGTCACGGGCCGGCAGGCCGCTGGGAATCTTGATAGGCATACTTCATATTATGACAACACACCGCAGACGGGACACCGCAATGATTATCGCCTTCGGTTATGCCGCGTTATAGACACGAGGCGGAATCGGACCAGCCAAACACGACACGCCAATTTGACATATGCATGTTTGACAGTATCTTAGATAGAGCTGTCTTACAGACAAGCCGACGCGGGGTGGAGCAGCTCGGTAGCTCGCTGGGCTCATAACCCAGAGGTCACAGGTTCAAATCCTGTCCCCGCTACTGCGGGCGAAGGCCGTCACGATTATTCGTGGCGGCCTTTCGTTTATCCGCCGTGCCCTACAGGGCCAAACACGCTGAACGGGCGATGATGTCCTGTGAAAAAACAATATCCAAGCCCGCTCTGGGCAGAATCAATCAATTCATGGCTCGACTCCCTCAAGGCGGCGGGCTACTCCCCCAACACGATCGGCACTCGCCGATGCCAGATGTCCGCACTGTCGAGGGCGCTTGAGGGCGATCCGAGGGACGTGGAGGGCGACGACCTGCTCGCCCACTTCGCCGGCAAGGAATGGAAGCCGGAGACGCGCAAGGGCGCTAAGAACGCCTGCGTCAGCTATTTCCGATGGCTCAAGGTGTCAGGCCGATCCGAGTGCGATCCGAGCGAGTTCCTGCCGACCGTGAAGCGTCCCGAGCCGCATCCCCGCCCATGCCCGGACATGGTGATACTCGCCGCGCTGCGCAAGGCCACGGAAGGCGAACGGCTCATGCTCAGGCTCGGAGCCGAATGCGGGCTGCGGCGCTTCGAGATCGCCAAGGTGCACAGCCGCGACGTGATGCGCGACCTCGTGGGCTGGAGCCTCGTCGTCGTGGGCAAGGGCGACAAGCAGCGCATCGTGCCGATCGGCGACGACCTCGCCCTGCTGATCCGATCCGCCCACGGCTACTGCTTCCCCGGCCGATGGTCGGGACACGTCGAATCGAGCTACATCGGCCGGCACCTCTCGACGCTGCTCGGCGACGGATGGACGGCCCACAGCCTGCGCCACAGGTACGCCACCACCACCTACGCCGCCACGCACGACCTGCTGCTCGTCTCCAAGCTCCTAGGCCACGCCTCGGTCGAGACCACGCAACGGTACATCGCCATGCCGGACGATCGATTGAGAGCCGCGGTCGCCGCCACGCGCCTCGCAGCCTAAACAAAAAGGCCCCGACCATTAAGAGCCGGGGCCTCGCATTGCCCTTCCAGATGTCAGTCAAGGAAGAACGGCTCTATGTTACGCCACGCCGCCGTCTTGCTTATCTACTCATTGCGGAGTAGACTAGAGATTGTCAGTCAAGGAAAGGGATCATCATGAACAACCAGATCGTCAGCGCATACCTCTCCGCCTTCCCCGAAGCGCGCTACGACAGCACACTCGGATATGAGGGCCGAGGGAGAATCGTGGACATCCCAACCACCGTCGAAAACCTCGACATCCTGCTAAACCAGTTCCCCGACTCGTACCTCATGGGCCGCGAGGACTATTCGGGCTACCTGCTGATCGACGGCGGGATCGCGTGGGTGAGCAGCAACGGGGAATATATGCCTTCGTCGGAATTTGAGACAGTCAAACGCAAGATCGCGAACCAAGGGTCTGAGCCATCGCCAGAAGCGAATCATTTTACCACGCTCACGGTCGATCTATGGCTCACCCAGCAGGAGAGCAACCGCAATGCCCGCCGCCGGCGGCAGACGAAGATCGGCCGATAAACAACCCACGTCCCGGCCCAGCCGGGCCGGGGCACCATAGAGGAAGGATTGCGCATGGCCGGGATTGAAATAGCTCTGCCAAAGAACATGGAACGATATAGGAGCCGCATACGCAACCTGTACGCCGAGCAGGACAGCGGAACGTCCTACTGGATCGACTTTGCGCCGGGGTGGCGGTCGTGGGATAGCACGCCCACCGCCCCATGCCATTGTGCACACTGGGATTCGAAAGCCGAGATATGGGACGAGCTGCGCAACGCCCTCCCCTGCGAGTGTCCGGGCTGCAAGGCGGCCGGAAACCGTCGAGGGCGAGCGCTGGCGGCGCTGAGGGCATCCGTCGGAATATCACAGGCTCAGTTGGGCGCGAAGGCGCATGTGCCGGCGGGACGCATTGGCGACTGGGAGCAGGGTTTTCGCACGTTGGACGGAGTGAAGCTGTCCACGGCAAAACGCTTGGCCGACGCCCTTGGCGTGTCTTTGGATGAGCTGTGGGAGCGCTGCGCGGCCTAGAAACGACGAAAAGCCCCCGAACCTGCCGCGTTGGCGATGGTTCGGGGGCTTTGTTTTGTCAGTGCTTGGTGGCGTATGCCTTGAGGGTGCTTGCGCCGATGACGACGCCGATGGTCAGGGCGACGGCGTTGATGGTCGTCGCGGCCGGATCGGCCCACGTCCAGCCCCAGACGGGGCCGAGGGTCTGCACGAGCGTGGCGATGGCCGGCAGCACGATCAGCGCGAGCCATTTGAGCACGTCATAGGCTCGGTTCGGCAGCAGCCAATCCGGCATGGCTGGTTCCGTGCCGGCGGTGTTAGGTTCAATGTCTTCTTTGGTCATGTCAATCTCGATTCCGTGGTTGGAACCTGAGAACCTTGCCCGGTATCGGGTGCAAGGTTCCCAGGTTGGGTTCGGGTCAGTTGTGGCAGATCACGTCGCCGGGATAGACGAGATGCGGGCTGCCGGACGGGGTGGTCACGTTCCACCAGTCGGCCCAGAATTTGCTCACGTAGTCGCCGTAGGCGAGGGTCACGCACTGCCGTACCGGCTGGGATCGCGCTCCTCCCCCGCCGTTGTAGGTGACCACGTCGCCCACCCAGTACCGGTTGATGTCGCCGGACGGCGTATGCCATGCGCTCAGGGGCCATGCGTCGTACTGGACGGCGAGCCCCCAGATGGTCTCGCCCCAT
>NZ_JAAIIG010000013.1 GCF_012932375.1 Bifidobacterium olomucense
ACAGAAAACAAAACAGAATAATTAAGTTTTGATTCTCTATGATTATTGGATTCAATAAAGCAAAAAATATTATTAAACCAAATACAAGGTATTTAAAAGCAGAGTTAAAATAATATTGTTCTTTTTGCATTACTCTACGCTTTCCATTTTAATAATATAAATAATATATCAACGTTGATTAAATACAATCCTATTTTGAAAAAAATGTTTTTTTCAAAATGCCTCATTCTTAATCTTCTTTTATGTATCCTGACTAAATTTGAATAATTTTTATTCTTATTCTCAATAATTTTTAATGCTTCTTCGCTTGAATCCAGCATCTTTAACGTATTATTTGATAAATTTTCTCCTGTATATTTATGGATATACAATGTATCAGGATTTATCTTGATTTTGCTATGGTTCATTATCATTAATATCCACAGAAGCCAATCATCGGCACCATTACTAATCAAATTGTTTTCAATCCATTCATCTGGAATTGATTCTTTTTTAATTAAAGCCATACCAGGTGATGTAATCATATTTCCTATATAGAAATAATATTTGATATCTTTTATTCTATTTTGTTGTTTCTTATTCTTAAATAATAACTTTGATTTATGATTTTCCATTTCTACGAGACCATTGCAAACCGATATATCATAATCGTGTATATTATTGTATTGTGAGAAAATGGCATCATCTGTAAGTTCATCATCTTGGTCGAGGAAAAGAACATATTCTCCTTTTGCATGTTTTAAACCTTCGACTCGAGTGCCATGAATACCTAGATTTTGTTTATTCGTTATTACTTCTAGTTTAAAATCTTTGACGTACTTTGTATCAAAAATTAATGAATAATCAGGACTGTCGTTAATTAATAGCACTTCAATTTCTGCATCTGTTGCTTTTTTTGCGTTACGACCGATATTGTCTAATAATCCATTAATATACTTGTTTCCTCTATAAAAAGGAACTATTACCGATATGTCAACCATCTTATATAACCTACTATTTTCTTACTCGTTCAAAGATTTTTTTAAATGTAGTTGATAATCCATTACGCTCTATATACATTCCTACTCTGATAATAAGGCTAGGAATTAATGTAATGGATGAATATAATGATTTTATTAGTCCTAATTTATGTGTATAGGCATTTTGACTTATTATTGTGGCTTCATCAACACCACTTTTTACAAGTAAACTCTTTACTGACTCAAAATCAACAGTGTTTGGAATAATTACATACTGATGAGGAAGAAACTTCATTGTATCAGGCGTAACGATAAGTCGATAATTCACTTTTAAGAATTTTACTTCATCATAATCAGTTAAATATCCGCGAACATTGTATCGAGATGCAAGCAAGGTAATGTCATTAGAAGGACTAGGGAATAAATATCCATCATTCCTAATATGATCTAGCCACACAAGAACTGGTTTAAGCCCCGGTTTTTCAACTCTACTGCGTTCACTATTATAAGCACGAATAGCCATCTCAACACCGGTTTTATATACCCGATCTGCTCTACTCTCATGCGAAAGAAACTGATATTTAATATCAAGAAGATTTGAATCACAGAATGACAAATCTATTGGATCTTCTATTATGACATCTTCATATCCACCGCGTGAAATTTCCATTACTGTATCATGCATATTCTCGCCATGCTCAATAGCTGCCATTTGATTAGTGCGTTGCGCAGTTTCGATATTATTCTTCATTGTAGCTATATCTCGCATGGTATAGCACATAGTTTTAGCAATTATCTGTTCTTCACTAATTGCACGATAATGAGCTAATCGAATGTTATTTAAAATCGTAATTTTAGCATTATTATTACCAAATACTTTATGATGCCCCATAGAAAGAGTTAGATTCATTTTACGATAATACTGAGCAGGTATTATAGACTTAGTTTCTGGTACGTCAGCTCCTTTGTTTTGCACAGGAGATACAAAATGATGCTTTATTCTTCTAGGCACTAAACAATCATCATAATTGTCTTCATCGGTCATGACATACCATTGCCAATGCACATAATAAATAGAATCAAGTGAAAGTTTTTCTAGCAATGTGCGCGGATTCTGGTCCCCCGTCAAAAACTCATCAGCATCAAGAGGAAGAATCATATCGGGAGAATACTCATCAATTATTTTGTTTAGATATTTATTATCTAATCTAAATTGATCATACGCGGATAGCGACTCATCATAGATTGTTATGTTATATCCTTCGTTGATCAGTTTTCTTAAAATGTTAATAGTATTATCTGTGCAACCATTGTCAATGATGAACATTCTATCAACAAAATTGTAATTATAACGAATGAAAGATTCAATAATTTCACTTTCGTTATTAACCATAGTAAAAGATACAATATTCATTTTCTCTCACTTAATCATTTCTTAATGTATCTCTTTAACAAATCGATACTTAATCGATATCGACTATCTATCATGTGAGAAATATTTCCATGTGTGAACGAGGAAATATTGTTATTATGGCGACGATATAATCCAAGAGTTTTTTGGCATAGTGTTACTTGACCATATAACTCATTGATTAGCCCAATCCATTGATCATGCATTGGAACATCACCGGGAATAGGACTGATATATCGAAGCATTGAACGTCTAAACGCCATTGCGCTTCCCATATAGGAATTCTTAATCAGATTATTGATAAATCCTGTCTTTGATTTTCTTAATGAGAAAAAGGAAGGATTGATTACTTGTAGGTCCTGATCTACAACTTCCACGTCGTGTAGCATACATGTAATGCTATTATCGGCATCAAAGATGTTACGTATTACTTTGATTTTATCAGGTTTCCAAATATCGTCTTGGTCGGAAGGAACAATAATATCATTGCTTGCGAAGCCAAACCCATAGTCAAAGTTCGCTATAACCCCTTTACAAGGACCCTTCACGTAAATAACTCTCGTATCCTGTAAAGCATATTGTCGGATAATAGAAACCGTGTTATCGGTTGATCCATCATCGGATATTATTAATTCATCTTTTTTATCTAATTGATTCAGAATAGAGTCAATTTGTGCCTGTATATACTTTTCCCCATTGTAGGAAGCCATTACAACGCTAATTGTTGCCATCACATATCTCCGGCTATGTGGTACTTAAAGTTAATTTGTATTCCTTAGTCTCGTTTGTAGAGGTCGCGGGTGTAGACCTTGGTTTGCACGTCGTCGAGGCAGGGGTCGTACCGGTTCGCGAGGATCGCGTCGCTGCGCTTTTTGAACTCCTCCAGGTCATTGACCACCGGGCTGCCGAAGAACGTGCTGCCGTCCTCCAGGGTCGGCTCGTACACGATCACGGTCGCGCCCTTCGCTTTGACCCGCTTCATCACGCCCTGGATCGCCGACTGGCGGAAATTATCCGAGTTGGACTTCATCGTCAGCCGGTACACGCCGATGGTCACCGGCCTCTCGCCCGCGGCCTTGTACTCGTTGTTGTCCGAATACCCGTAGGCGCCGGTCTTCCTGAGCACCTGGTCCGCGATGAAATCCTTGCGCGTGGCGTTCGACTCCACGATCGCGCGGATCAGGTCCTCCGGCACGTCCGCGTAGTTTGCGAGCAACTGCTTCGTGTCCTTCGGCAGGCAATAGCCGCCATAGCCGAACGACGGGTTGTTGTAATGCGATCCGATGCGCGGGTCCAGGCACACGCCGTCGATGACCTCGCGCGCGTCCAGACCCTTCGCCTGCGCGTACGTGTCCAATTCGTTGAAATAGGAGACACGCAACGCCAGGTACGTGTTCGCGAACAATTTCACAGCCTCGGCCTCGGTGAACCCCATGAACAGGGTCCTGATGCCCTTCTCCAGAGCACCCTCCTGCAACAGGGCCGCGAACGTGTGCGCCGCCTCCACCAGACGCGGATCCTCCGGGTCGGTACCCACGATGATGCGCGACGGGTACAGGTTGTCGTACAACGCCTTCGACTCGCGCAGGAACTCCGGGCTGAAGATGATGTTCCGGCTTCCGGTCTTCTCGCGGATGGATTTCGTGTAGCCCACCGGGATCGTGGACTTGATCACCATGATCGCGTCCGGGTTCACCCGCATCACCAGGTCGATGACCGCCTCCACCGCGCTCGTGTCGAAGAAGTTCCTCGCGCTGTCGTAGTTCGTCGGCGTCGCGATGATCACCAGATCCGCGTCCGCGTACGCCTTCTCCCCATCCAAGGTCGCCGTCAGGTCAAGGGTCTTCTCGGCGAAGTACCTCTCGATGTACTCGTCCTGGATCGGAGACTTCCTCCGGTTGATCAGTTCCACCTTCTCCGGCACCACATCCACCGCGGTCACATGATGATGCTGCGACAACAGGGTCGCCAGACTCAACCCCACATACCCGGTACCAGCAACCGCAACACGCAAATCAGCGAAACCACGCATACAAACCCCCTAAAAACAAAACAAATTAATTGATGAATTGATGACTTGATGAATACGAATCAGCTCTTATGTGTGAAGAGTTGTTTGTATTGGTTGGCGATGTGCTCCCACGAGTACGCGTCATGGATGCGTCGCCTGGCCCTCACACCCAACGCGCGGATCTCCTCCGGATCCATCGCGTCCGCCCGATTAATGAGAACGGCCAGGTCACCCGGCTTCTTGCTCCAATACAGGGCACCGTCCTCGGCGACCTCCCGGTTGAAGCCCACGTCCAGCAACAGGTTCAAATCGGTGGACGCCAACGCCTCCAACAGGCTCGGGTTCGTGCCACCCACCTCATGGCCATGGAAATACGCGTACGCGTTCTCACGTATCTTCATCAACAGCTCACGGTCGTAGACCGTGCCCACGAACCTGATGCGAGAATCCTTATCGAAACCGGTGCGTTGCTTTAGTTCCTCGAGGAACTTATCGGACACGTTCGTGACCAGCGCGAAATCACGCTCGGAACCGCTGGCCATGAACTCGCGGATCATCGTCTCGTAGTTGTTCTCCGGCACGAACCGGCCCACCACCAGGTAATACGACTTCGGGGAAAGCCCATGCTCCCGGTACCAGCCGAGCAGCTTCGGATCGTCATCGGACAATGCGCTTGGACGCGCGTCCGCCCCATACGAGATGAACGTCGTCTTCGGCGAATACTCCGAGTACTCCTCGCGGATGTACCGCTCCATGTTCACCGAATCGCACACCATCAAATCGCTGTGCCTGGTCATCAGCTTCTCGGACCACTTCCAGTACGCGCGCACCGGACGGCTCCACTTCGCGCGCATCCACTCATGACCATCCGGATTCACATACAATTCCCCGCCCAGCTTGTGGATCACGCGCTGGAAATGGGCCGTGAACGGCCCGATCCTGCACGCCAGCACATACACGACCGGACGGGGGATCCGGTTCCTCCTGATATAGGAGACGCAATCATGCAACGCTGCCACGTCATACCAGATCGCCTGCGCCGGGCCGATATCCGGCACGTTCACGTCGAAGCAGTCCGCGTTATGATAGACGAAACGCTTCGAATCCCTGGCCTTGCACGCCACGTGGTACTTCAGCGACAGGTCATCCTGGTGACGCTCGGTCAGACGGTCCACGAACGTCTCATAGCCCCCGTACGAGCCCGGGATCCCCTTCGACCCCACAATGAACACATGACGAGGCCCGCTCGCGCTCACCGCACACCCCCGAAAACACAGGCGAGAGAACGCACACGACCGGCAAGAGCAAATCTGACATAACCGCCCTTATCGGCTAATCCGCGCCTACACATATCCCACTCTCCCGTGCGTTTCCACTTTTCGGACAATTCTCATGGTAAGTATACGCCGAGGTGTCTCCAAGGATTCGCTCATCTCATACTTCTACTGCCCCCTCACAATGGCAAGTGATTACCGATCTGACTGCCACTGGATCAGTAGAGGAAGCAGCCGTTTTCGGTATGCTCACGTTCGCCGGAAGCGAGGTCTCCAGCAAAGTAGAATCACAACTAATTAGCCAAGGCGGCAAGTAGTTGGTCGCGGACCAACAAACGATCATTCAAGTTCGATGTCTCCATCATTGGCGAGAAACTCAATCAAATTGCGGTGCCGTACGCCATCTTTCTGCAGGGGAAGTGGATCAAGTGTGAACAGATACCGTGGATAGGCATCCTGAATCATCATGAGCGGCCTGTACTCCCGTTCTTCTACTTGAGGATCGAGAACACTCATCGATACCTGAACATAGGCGTACCGGCTTTGCTTGCGGACAATAAAGTCGCACTCAAGTTTGCCAATCCGCCCCACGCTGACCTGATACCCCTTTGCCCGGAGATGCAGGTAGAGCACATTTTCGAGCGCTGGCCCGTAACTTAGCCTAGTGTCAGTATTGCGAGCGAAATATATGCCTGGATCGGCAATGTAGTATTTCTCTCCGCCTCTGAGGGACTTTCTTGAGCGAAGATCGAACCTAGGACATTTGTACAGAATCTTGGCGTTCTCCAGCATCCGCACATACTTGGCCAGTGTTTCACGCTTGATGGAGATATGTTCGCTATGCTGCAAATACTGAACAATATGCGTCAGATTCGTAGGAGCGGCATAGTTATTGATGAGGTATGTCTGCACTCTCTCGAACGTATCGCGATTCGTGATTCTGCTGTGTGCGGTTATGTCCTTTTCGAAAATCTGACGAGTAACGTCCTGAATATACATAGCTTTAGCCTCTGGATCCAAGTATTCCAGCGATTTCGGGAACCCGCCATAAGTCAGATAGTCATTGAATGATGCAATACCGTTCTCAGCGGGGGATCCTAGGAACTTTTTCATACCCAGATATTCGCCGTAAGAAAGCGTATACATCTCCAGTTCCACATATCGCCCGGTCAATTTGGTTGTCAGCTCTCCAGACAGAAGATATGAGTTGGATCCTGTGATGAAGATGGAGAATCTGCCTTCTTCACGGTATGCATTGATTACGGTTTCGAATCCTTTAACATTCTGAACCTCATCGATGAATAGGTAGACAAAACCTTCTTGCGGGGACCGCTCCTCAATAACATGATCAAGATCGTCCGTCGTGTCCACCTTGCGCAACTCTCGGCTATCGAGGTTCAGAAAGACAATCCTTTGTTCGTCAACTCCACGTTGTTTCAATTCGTTCGCAACACACGACATCAAGGATGATTTCCCGCATCGGCGTATGCCGGTAATTACCTTGATCAAGCCGGCATCATTGTAGAAAGGACGAAGCCTGTCAAGATACCATTCCCTTGGATACAGCGTCATGTGCACTGTCCTCTCTCTATCGACGCCTCCATTTGATTATTATCTTCCGGGGGGCAAAGTTATGGTTTTTATCAATTTTGCCCCCCGGAACGGACGGAGGGCTACTTCTGCAATGATCAATGGCCAATGGTCGATGATCAATGGTCTCGGAATTTGCATTTCCATGTTTACGACATGTCTTCTTCTGCGCCGCGCCCATCAGCATCTTTATAGTTAATGCTGATCGGCGTGTGTGATTGCGGGACAACGCGTACATAGAAATAGTAATTGCTGCGGGCGGCTCCCTTCGCACTGGGACTTCACCACCCAAAATCCATATTGCGGGCATCTTCTTACTATATGAGACAGTGAATTTGATTCTGTACCGCCATTGCCGCACCGGGTGAAGCGCGGGGACTGCGAACCGAAAGCACAGAAAAGCCTGTGTTTTCATCAGTTTTCGTCTGATATCCCGTTTCCGAAGCCGACCGATTAGCCGATAAGGGCGGTTATGTCAACTATCGCCTTGAACTTCACTCCCCTGCTGTGTGATTTGGGGTTGTTTCGGTGATGTCGGCTATGTCGTCTCCTATTCGCGTTGCCCAAGTCGTCGGGAGGATGATGGGCGGTGGCGTCGAGGCCACTGTGATGAACCATTACCGTCATATCGACCGGGACAAGGTCCAGTTTGATTTCATTGTCCAGGACGATTCCACCGTGGTACCCGTCGACGAGATTGAGTCTCTCGGCGGACGCGTGTTTACCATTCCCTCGTACAAGCAGCTGCCCTTATATATAAAGGAGTGCGAGAAGCTGTTTCGCAAACTGCATCCGGTGATTGTGCATTCGCATATGAACGCGCTGAGCGTGTTTCCCCTAGGCGCTGCCAAACGGGCCGGAGTTCCGGTACGGATTGCACACAGTCATTCCACATCCAACCCGCGCGAATACGCGAAGACTGCAGTGAAAATGTGTTTGCGTCCCTTCTCGCGCGTGTACCCCACGCATTATGCGGCCTGTTCTCATTACACCGCGCAATGGCTTTTTGGCTCGCAGCTGGACAAAGCCGGCAAGGTCAAAATCATCCGCAACGCCATCGAGCCCGAGACTTTCCACTTCAATGCTGCGGTGCGTGCGGCTAAGCGCTCCGAGCTGGGCATTGGCGATAATCAACTGCTTATCGGCCAGGTCGGCCGCATGTGCTTCCAGAAGAACCAGCTGTTCACGTTGGATGTGTTCAAGCAGGTCTTGGAGCGCCGTCCGGATGCGATTCTCGCCCTCGCCGGAGACGGCGACATGATGGATGAAGTTCGGAAGCGCATACACGAGCTCGGCATCGAACGTTCGGTAAAAGTGCTCGGCATCCGCAAAGACATGAATCAGCTCTGTCAAGCATTCGACGTACTCGCCCTGCCTTCCACCTACGAGGGACTATCCGTGGTCGCCGTGGAAGCGCAAACCGCCGGACTGCCGATCCTCGCCTCCACGAACGTGTCCAAAGAGACCGACGTCATCCCTGGACTCATACAATTCATCCCGCTAAAAAACAAGGCGCAATGGATCAACGCCATGGTCTCCGCCCCTGTTGCCGAACAGCACCAGGACACTCACAACCTCATACGCCAAGCCGGATACGACATCACCAACAGCGCACAACAACTAAGCGGATGGTATCAAAAGCTGTTTTCGGAGGTTCAGAACTGATGGCAAATCCATTGGTATCGGTAGTAGTGCCTGTATATAACGTTAGTAAATATCTTCCTGCATGCATTAATAGTCTTTTATCACAGTCTTATTCTCCGATTGAAATCATTCTTGTCGATGACGGGTCGACAGATGACAGCGGTAAAATCGCTGACGAGTACTCGGCTCAATCCCCCTCAATTCGCACATTTCATAAACGCAATGGCGGTCTTTCCGACGCAAGAAATTACGGTATTAAGCATGCGAATGGCGAATTTCTTACGTTTGCCGATAGCGATGACTTCGTCTCTCCAAATTATATTCAACACCTCTATGATGCTCTTATTACAAATAAGGCTGATCTCGCGGTGACACCGCTCCATTATTTCACTGATGGAACAGATGAGAAAAAACTACTTTCAGGTAAATACAATAACAAACAGGATATGAGTGGTGAAATAATAATCTTCAACTCATGTGACGCATTAGAAGATATGCTTTATATGAGGCATATTGAACCAAATGCTTTCGCGAAAATATGTCGAAAAGAATTATTTGACGGCATTTGGTACCCAACAGGAAAACTGTATGAAGACATCGCCACTTCAACTCGACTTATTGATCGATCAAACCGTATTGTTTTTACACAATATGCAGATTATTTCTATCGCCAACGTGTGAATAGTATTCAATCAAGTTCGTTTACACCGAGAAGTATGGATCTGATTGATCAAATCGGAGAAATACAAGATTTGGTAGAAAAACGCTATCCATCAATTCAACCGGCGATTAACTGTAAACTACAAAGTGCATATTTCAATTTACTTATGAAAATCAAGCCGAACGATATGAATAACAAGAAATATGCCGAAGAGCTTTGGAGAAGTATCCAACACAATCGTTGTCGTGTTTTGAAAGACAAGAATGCAAGACACGATGCTCGCATCGCTTCCTTACTCTCATATCTCGGCCAACCAACCTGCAGATTTATATATCAGATGGTTCGTAATCATAGCATTCATTAAATTGAGGAGACACCTGACGCATGAAAGTCGAAGTAATCACATTACATTCCATCAGGAATTATGGATCCGTATTGCAGACACTCGCCACCCAAGAGAAGTTTAAGCAATACGGATGTGAAGTTGAATTTATCAATTATATGCGCCAAGATGCATTAGAGAAGAATTTCTACCGCGAATTTACACTCAATGACAACCCAGTAAAATCTGCCGCTAAGCGAGCAGTTTTATACCCAACCATTCATCGCTGGAGGCATGTTTTTGATGGTTTTCTTAGCAAGAATGTTACGCTTACCAAGCAGACTTACACATCTGAAGCACAATTAGAGACAAATACCCCCAAGGCAGATATCTACTGCACAGGCAGTGATCAGGTGTGGAACAGCGAATGGAATCGCGGTCTAGAAGAGGCTTTTTATCTAAAGTTTGCTCCCGATAACGCAAAGAAAATTGCGTATTCCGCCAGCATCGGCCGTGATGATTTTGCTGACTGGGAGAAGCCGGAAGTCACTAAGCTACTTTCGCGATATGATGCCATCTCCATGCGAGAAGAAAGTGCCGTCACAGCCGTACGCAACCTAGGTATAAATAATGTATGTCATGTTTCGGACCCTACCCTACAGCTTGAACGCTCATATTGGGAAAAAATGGCTACACCGCCTGTCGTGAATGACGATTATGTATTGATTTATCAGCTCAACAAAAATAAATTGTTCGATGATTTCGCAATCCGTTTTGCTAAACGTCACCATTGCAAACTTATGCGTGTGTGCGTTCGGTATGATCAGATGCGGCTTCCAGGCTCTCCTATTCTGATTCCAGAGGTCGAAGAGTTTGTTTCATTAATCGCTAATGCACGTTTTGTAATCACCGATTCGTTCCACGCAACTGCATTCAGTCTCAACCTCAATCAAGAGGTCGTTTGCATTTACCCAGGGAAGTTCAGCAGTCGACTGTCCAACATTCTAAAAGCTACGAATATGACACATCGGCATCTTACTGATTTTAATCGGTTAGACATTGCCGATAAGCATACAGATTTTAGCTTTATCAATCAATACTTCGATAACGAAAGAAAAAGAGGGACAGATTTCCTAGATAAAGTCCTTGCATAAAAAAACTGTAATGCACCTAAATTAAATCTAAAAACAGTAATGGAATAACTAATGATTTACATACTAGTCTTTATAATTTCAAGTATTTTTTCATGTACAAAACTAAGGTTATTCCTGACGCAGAAAAAGTCACTCTATATAGATTTTTCATTATTACTGACAATACTTCCAATAACTATATTGGCTGGGTTAAGGAACCACACAGTAGGAACTGATGTAGATACATACGTGATAGGTATATATGAACGCGTCAATACATATATAAATATATCCCAAGTATTGAACAATCATAATGTTGAAATCGGATATGAGATATTTGCATTTTTAATTGCACATGTATTCCATGATGTGCATTGGTTACATTTCCTCACAACATTCGTAACAGGTTTCGCAGTATATTCGTTTCTTAAACTATATGAAAATGAAATCTCTATTCCGCTAGCCTGGTTTTCCTTCTTATGTCTACACTTCAATGAAACACTAAATATAGTTCGTCAGTGGTTAGCACTGGGAATTTGCTTACTTTGCATCGGAGCGATTCTTAAAAAGAAAAAAATATTATCATTTTTTCTCGCCCTTCTTGCAATATCATTTCATTCATCAGCAATAATAATTTTTGTCATATATGCTATATATAAGTTTTTAACAAGAGAATATAAAATAAGCATAAATAGATATCATAAATATTGTACATTTTTGATAATAATGACATCAATAGGCGCAGCATTTTTCCGACCAATCTGCATGATGCTATTAAGCTTTGGGATATTGCCGTTAAAATATATTCATTATTTTGACCTTCCGGAGGGTATATCCTCTCCAACAATGCTTGTTCTATCAATTATCCCTTTTATAATACTTTGTCTTTTTGTATATAAATATCAAAAATGGAATAACGAACAACCCGATTTTATAATAATATTCACCATAATAAGTTGCATACTTACATTTTTATCAACCAAATTTGGATATGCAGCTAGAATAGGACTATTCTTCAGTGTTTGGAGACTTATCCTAATTGGAAAGACATCATTTATAATCCAAAAACGTTGGCCCAAGCAAATTGCATTTTTTATGAAAATACCATTTATTGCTCTTCTTATAGCATATTGGTGGTACAGCTTTTATTACAGAGGGTTTGGTGACACAGTTCCATACATTTCCGACATATTTCAATCTGTCAACTGGACGTTTTAATTAGGAGAATAAATGAGCAAAAAGGAAAAGCTTACAAATTCATTTATCAATATGTTCACTACAAGTCTGAGAACATTAAGACAGTCATTGCTATTAAGACATGACTATCTACGACAAGCTGCTCGGTTTTCGCGTAACTATTCTCCTTTAAAACCAAGGACTAAAGCCCAATTTGAGAGTCGAATTATCTTTCTTACGCATCAAATTGAAAAAGGCTTAAGTCATCGTGATTTTCGATATGGCTTCGGAAAAAAAATATTCAATTCCTTACCATCAATGCTTACCGGCCTTGAAAAGATTGATGCCAATGCAAAGAATAATTTCGTTTATGCATACAGCATCTCCGTATTACACGAATATGTACGTCGACATCAAATTATCGGCTACGATCTCGGTTGGCAAAAGAGTCTTTTTTCTTCCGAGCAATGGAATTCTATAATCAACGTCCCCGACGATCCAAAGCATGCTTGCATCGAAATTAATCGAAACGATAAGTTACTTAATTCGACACTTCCTTTTAACCGATTAGCTCGAAATCGGCATTCCATTCGAGAATTTTCCAATCAGAAGGTCACGGCAGAGGAAATAATGGATGCAGTCGATTTAGCTATGACAACTCCATCCGTATGCAATCGCCAACCCACAAGAGTACATATTGTACTTAATAAAAAAAATATCAGCGATTTATTACGCCTACAAGCAGGAATTAATGGCTATCCCACTCCTCCTGCATTATTAGTCATCACCTCCGATCTTTCAGCTTTTATGACGGAGTATGAACGAAATGAAGGGTACGTTGACGGAGGATTATTCAGTATGAATCTTCTTTACGCCTTGGAGTCTCATGGACTCGGAACATGCCCGCTTAATACAATGTTCACAGCGAAAGTCGAAAAACTAACTCGTAATATTTTGCAAATTCCAGATAATGAGATTTTCGTTTTATATATTGCCGTTGGTCATTTCCCCGAAATAACGAGAACATGCCAATCTCTACGTTTTAGCGCTAAACAAATAACAACAATTATCAAGTAAATATACATCTATATTGCAACTAATAACTTGAAACGGAATATTATGTCTACAAAAATGGTCGCCTACACCAGGAGCGGGAAGACAAGCCCATCTAGCAATTTTCGAATACTCCAATATCTGCCGTATATTAAAACAAAAATATCAGCACGAAAACTATCTTCTGACTATTTATACCAGCATCATGGTAAAGCCTCGACTATATTCCAGAAAATGTATTGGTATTCACTTTACTATCTTCAAATACAATTCCGACTCACGTTTTACCTTCTTATGGATATAATTAATCCTCCACGTTGTATAATCATCCAGCGGGCTCTTTCACCGAAATTTGTTTTTCCCTGGAATAAAGCATTAATGATCTTCGTTATTAAGAGAACAAAAACGATTATCTGGGATTTCGATGACGATATTTCTTGCAGTAAAGAAATTACATCATTCGAAAATAAGCTTCTTGAATCCAATGCGGATACCATTGTTGTAACCGGTAGCATATTAAAGAAAAGATTGCCTAAAAATATTCAATCTCGTGTAAAAATATTACCAACAACTGATGGACAGATGGTTAGGAATGATTCAATTACTCTAATTAATCAAAGAAAGAATTCCTATAATAAAGCAATAGAACTTTTATGGCTTGCAACCGCAACAAGCCTTCCGTTTTTGGAAAAAATAATTGATGAATTAGAAAAAGCTGGCGAAATAATTCTTGCCAAATATCAAAAGAAACTTACTTTACATGTTGTCTGTAATAAACCACTTAATTATATCGGAAAAAACTTTTTTATCGATAATGTCGAATGGAGCGAACAGTCTGCCCACCAAATGATGATTCAATCTCATATCGGACTAATGCCTTTATTAGACACCGATTTTTGCCGTGCAAAAGGCGGATTTAAATTGCTCCAATATAAGGCGGCCGCATTGCCGTCGGTTGCTTCGGCAATAGGAATCAACACTATGTACGTGAATGATGGAATTGACGGTTTCCTTATTGGAAAAAATTATCCGAACTCTTGGAGCAGCGCGATTGTTCATCTTGCAGATAATTGGACTCGATATAGCATCATGAGCGAAAATGCCCGAGATAATTGGGATAACAATTATTCATTCAATAATAATCTTGAACAATGGAAACTTATGCTTCAATAGGTTTCAATCATATTACATACCTAAGCACTAATAATGAGTATAAAACAAAGGAATAATACGGCAACAAGCAAGTTTAAATCAAATTTAGGCTATGCTTTCTTAGCGCAAGGAGTTGCACTGGCTCTGAGTGCTTCCGTAAATTTTATTTTGCCTAAATTCATTGGAGTCACCGATTTCAGCTACTGGCAACTTTTCATCTTTTATTCTCAATATCTACCTTTTCTTGCGCTTGGACTAAATGATGGTGTCTATCTCCGTTATGGTGGTATAGCCTTACCGCAAATGGATAAAGCCGCAATTAAAGGACAATTCTTATATGGTATTGTGTATCAGACCATATTAGCGGTATTACTTTGTATAGTTTCATGGTTTGTCATTGGGAATGGTGTCCGCTTATCTATTATCATTACCGCATCTCTTTATTTTGTTTTCTTTACGATGCAAAACTTCCTTGGATACATATTTCAGGCAGCAAACGAGACGTCTTGGTTTTCGAAATCAACTCTGATTCAGCAGCTAGCCTTCATTTTCATGATCATTGTCTGCATAACCTGCAAAGGACGCACATTCTGGCCATACGTTATTGCATACACCATCGCGCAAGCTCTTTCACTTGCATATTGTTTCCACAAAGGCAAGAATCTGTTCTCTGCTCATGCACTGAAGCACAGGCTGGTCTTTAGGGAATTAAGAGAGAGTATCTCCGCTGGATCTAAACTCATGTTTGCGAACATTGCCAGCATGCTCATCTTGGGCATTGGGCGTCAAGCAATTGATATGAACTGGGGAATTGTGGCATTTGGCAAAGTTTCTATGGCAATCACACTTACCAATTTCGCATTGGTATTCGTACGCCAAGTAGGCATGGTAATGTTCCCAATGCTGCGCCAAGTGCATAAAGACAAGCAAAAAAGTATCTATGCACTATGCAACGATGGCTTATTTCTATTCCTTCCCGTTATGTTCTTGTTGTATTTCCCCGCAAAAATTATCCTTGAACTTTGGCTTCCTCAATACACCGACAGCATTAGATACGCAGCACTTTTGCTCCCTATTTGCTACTTTGACGCGAAAACGCAAATGCTATATAACACCTATCTCAAGGTATTCCGCAAGGAGAAGATGCTTCTCTATCTCAATCTTCTTGCGATGGTCGCAAGTCTTATATTTTCAATTATAGGCGTTTTAGTAATTAAAAATATGACATTCATCATTCTCTCAATGACCGCTGCAATTGTAATTCGCAGCGTAACATCCGATGCCTACCTATCTTCCTTGTTATGCAACGATAGAAAAAAAGATGCAATAATGCTGACCCAAGAAATAGCACTCACACTCATTTTTATGACAGTAGCATGGCACATTAATGAATGGATTGCATTTATCGTCACCTGTATTGCATATACGCTTCTATTACTCTTCAACCACAACAAATTAACTCTTATTATTCGGCATATTTGGGAAAAATAGGTACGCGGTATACAAATCCTATAATCATATAGAATCTAAAAACATAGTAGAAAGAAACCTAATCTAGCAATAATCAATCAGACCAAATTTTAAAAAACCTATCCTATTTAATACCTTTAGTTCAATACACATTTATGTGATGGAATTCGAAACCTTATCACTTTACTTCAAAGGACTTGATAATGAACGACCAATTCATCACCGTTAACAACGGCATTATCCTTCCAATTACGGAAAGCAAAGGTGGCGTTCTCAATAAGGGAGGTGTTTTAAGGGATGACGGCAAATTCGTTGAAGAATCGAAATATATCGGAGATTGGTTTAGATTCGGAGCCCCCTACCCCTTCGATAGGAGCGGCGTACATCACGCTGACTTGAAAGTCATTTTCCTAGGATATTTCGTAAAGCAATGGGGACATTTTCTTGTCGATTGTCTAAATAGAGCATGGTTTCTTTGTGAAATTGATAAGGCTAAATATAAAGATTATAAAATAGTCTTTTTAAATTCCGACAATATACTACCTTCAGGTAACTATCTGAAATTCTTTGAGTTACTCGGTTTTTCAAAAAGGGATTTCGTTCTCGTCGATTCTCCTACCTGTTTCAAAGAGATAGTTATACCTACGCCGGCCAATCCCGAAACTTCGAAAAATCTATTTGTTGAACCTTTCAAAAAAGCATCTTCCGCGGTCGTTTCGGATAAATATCATGGGGATAATATATATTTATCTAGACTTCATTTCCCTGACGCAAGAAAAAAGGAACTTGGAGAACATCCCATACAGCGTTTATTTGAAGACAATGGTTTCAAAATTTTATATCCAGAGTCTATGTCGCTTGATGATCAAATCGATGTCTTCAACAATGCCACAACAATTGTTTGTATGAATGGTACTATCCCATTAAATGTCATTTTTGGAAATCCAGGCATCAATCTAATTGTTTTAAACAAAACTAGTCTCAGACATTCAAATTTAGAAAAAGTATGCCGCTTGATAGATATTTCACCAATATACATCAATGTTTATTATGAGCCAATAAAAAATCATCCTAGATATTTGGGAGAGGGACCATTCTGGATGATTCCAGGCGATGAATTAAGAGAATACTTCGATTCACATGAAATGTCATTCGACTATTCTCATAATTTGTTGATTGATTGCGCTTACTTCTGCCGATATTTTTATTTATACATTAAATATAGGGCAATTGCTTTATTGAAAAAACTCTATATCAAATCTCATCTTGTTCGTGGCATGTATCACTTACTTAAATCAAGAAAATCACCTAACTGAACTTTCCCACTTTTCTGTTGTGTTAGCTCATTTTTTGCGAACACCTCCTTTTTACCTATCCCACGGGTATAGGATTACGGCACAATGTCGAGCTGGATTGGCAATGGTGTGTTGGACCGTTTCTAGAGGGTTTTCCTTGTTGTGTGAACTCCACGGGGCTCAGGTACCCGAGGGTCGAGTGGAGCTGTTGAACTCCTCCTCGTAATGATGGGGATGATTTGAATCAGCCATGATGATCAAACCCCTCATCGCGCGTCCCGCATGGAACCGTCCAACACAGTGCAGCCAATCTAAGGTACAGAGGCTCTATCCCCCAAATACCTTCTTTGCAAAGTCATATGCTCTTTTGCCTTGTAAAGCATGATTCCTGCCACAACGTCCACAAAACGGCGGAATTCCAACGAAATCTCTTTTGCCTGCCATTTGCTTCTCTTTTGCTTTTAGAATCAAAAGAAGCTATTGTATAAGCATACTGCGTTTAGCACTTGGGAGGCTCAGCCATGCCGGAAGATCTTATTGCGCTTATCACCGCATTAGCCAGTCAAGACAACGAAAACGAATGTCTCGAATTCAAACATGGCAACACCGATCCCAATCGCATCGGCCGAGATATCTCCGCTCTCGCGAATTCCGCAGCTCTGCTAGGACACACTTTTGCCTATAAGGTGTGGGGCATTGACGATTCCTCGCATGAACTCATCGGCACATCTTTCAATCCCAAAACCACAAAGGTAGGCAACCAAGAACTTGAGCTATGGCTCCGCCAACATTTATCCGACAATGTTGAATTCCGGTTCGAAACGGTGGAGGCATTTGATAAAAAACTCGTACTTCTGCGCATATGGCCCGCCCAGTATCGGCCTGCGCTATGGCAGGGACTGGCATATATTCGCACCGGTTCATCCACACAAGAGCTCAAACACGGTTCTCGCCGCGAAGAAGAACTCTGGAACAGGACTCGAGCGGAGGTTTTCGAACTGCAATATGCATTAAGCGGTCTTACCGCAGAAGAGGTGTTCAGAAAACTGGATACGGATTGGTATCGGCAGGAATTCGGCATAGCACAGACTGCATCAGCCGAACAGACATTGCATATGCTCGTAAGTGAGCAGCTCATTGCTTCACAAGACAGCGGCCGCTACGCCATCACCAATCTGGGTGCACTGCTCTTCGCCAGAGACCTCAACGAGTTCCCTACCGTATCCCGCAAGGCATTGCGAATCATTCGCTATGAAGGTCAATCGTCCGTTGCCCCCTCACGCAGCCGCACATTCACTACCAGCTATACCAAACTTGACCAGATGCTGGAGTATCTCGAAGCGCTCCTACCGGAAAAAGAAATAATTCAAGGAGCACGTCGCACCACACTGCGTGCATTCCCTCATATAGCTCTTCGCGAACTTATAGCGAACATGCTAATCCACCAAGATCTCTCCATCACCGGCGCCGGACCAATGATTTGCATCTTCGACGGCCGTATCGAATTCACCAATCCGGGACGTTCACTAGTAGACATCGCAAGACTTATCAACGATCCACCGCACTCGCGCAATGAGAAAATGGCCGCCATCTGCCGACGTCTCCATTTATGCGAGGAAGCCGGTTCAGGATGGGACAAAATCGTGCTGGACTGCGAGCGCTATCATCTACCAGCCCCTCAGGTGGAAGAGCCCGGAGACAATATGCGAGTAACACTCATGCAGGCAACACCTTACCGGGAACTCACCCAGAGGCAACGCATGGATGCAGCATACTGGCATGCCTGCGTGCAATATGCACAACGACTCCCTATGACCAATTCAACGCTTCGAGAACGTTTCGCTCTTCCGACGAGCGGCTCTTCTCAGATATCGCGATTAATCAAAAGCTGTCTTGACGAGAATCTACTCAAAGTCGCCGACCCGGATGCAGGTAAGCGATACGTTCGCTATTTGCCGTATTGGGCATAAATCTCTTTTGCCTCGTAAAGTACGATTCCCGTTGCAACGACCGTAATACGGCGGAATTCCAACGAAATCTCTTTTGCTTGTCATTTGCTTCTCTTTTGCTTTTAAAAGCAAAAGAGAAGCAAATGACAAGCAAACACACGACGATACCGCCTACCTAGCCATTTGCGCTTGCCACGGTACTGCCGGCAAGAGAACCCAGCGGCCGCACTTTGATGAGCGGCTACGGCCATACCCCCTCAAAAATCACCGAAGAACGTAATAAGTACCTCGCCCCGACCCTCCTGCTGCACAAGCCCTTCATCTACAAGACGCTTGAGTATGTACTTGGCTTTTGGATGAACTTACCCCCACCAATCGCTCAACCTGTGAACGAGTTATGGTTTGAGCTTCACGCAAATACGTAATAATCGTTTCGCGAACCGACGAGACATCATTTACAGCTCGCTCCACCACGGAAATCAATGCGAACATTTTCAGCAGCGTAGGATTTCTTGAATCGGATAGGGCCTGTCCCGTTAAGTGTGTAACCACTGGTTGGATTGGCACCAGTGAATTGGGCAGAACCAGTAGAATCCAGAATAACCCTTGGCGAGCAGCACAGATGCAAGCATTCCATTAATATCTCCTATAGAGAGAACACGAAATTATCTCATCGTTCCAGGAAGTCAATACCAAGAATTCGTTTTTTGCAAAAATCTCTTTGCTTATATTGGCTGGTTTCTTTCGTACAGGAAGAACCAGTCAACAGCTCATCAAACCACACAACCAATCAATCACATTGGTGATGACGATACCTTCCGAAGTTACTCCCCCGCTGTACCAGTCGAGCGTAAGGACAAGCCTTGGGAAGGCGCTGTCGAGTTTTTGTAGTGGCGCAAGTTCGCGCTGACGGGTGTGCTCCTCGGTCATATTGAGCGTGACTTGGATGTATTGTTTTTCCGCATTGCGCTGCGCGACAAAATCAATCTCGCCACTCGGCAGGGTGCCGACGCTCACCCTATATCCGCGGCGCTTCAGTTCCATGAACACGATGCCTTCCAGTTGAGCACCACGATCTGATCCGTTAAACCCGGTGGCCAGATTGCGAAGCCCGTTATCCACCGGATAATACTTGCGCTGCGGGCGCAATAGTTCTTTGCCACGTATGCGCGATTGCTCTGCGCAGTACACGATAAATGCCTTCTCCAATGCATCAATCTGGTTATCCACAGTGGCATGAGTCACGTCTATTCCTGTGCTTTTCAACGTTTTCACCACGTTGTTTACGGAAAACAAGTTTCCCGAAGTCGAGAACAGATAACGAGTAAGCTTCTCCAAAGTCGACAAATCACGAACACCGTAACGCTGTACCACATCTTTGACCACCACGGACTCATACACCGCAGTAAGCATTTCCGTGGCCTTCGCCTCATTCGGCAAACCGGTGACGAACAAACCCGGCATGCCTCCGAACATCATGTACTGCGCAAACAGTGAATCCACCGAGTCATTCGTCCCCTGGGATTGCCTATATTCCCGGTACTCGGCGAAAGACAGCGGATACACCGGTATGGCGATATACCGTCCAGCCAGATAAGTGGCGAGCTCTCCAGACAGCAACCATGCGTTCGATCCGGTGATATACACATCCGTATCTTGCCTAGTATGCAATCGGCGCACCACTTCTTCCCAACCCGGTACGTCCTGTATTTCGTCGAGGAAAACATAAAACGGCCCCGGCTGAGCCTGTGCAATCGCGTGAGTCAGATCAGACTGCAAATCCTTGGCATCGTAGCCGATCGGCACATCGAACGCATCGAATCTCTTTGCAAAGATGTTCGACTTTGGCACTCCGCTGTGTTCAATAAGCTCAGCGTATTTTGCCAACAAAGTGCTTTTGCCGCAACGCCTCACGCCAGTAAGTACCTTGACCTCAGGAGAATCTCGGTGCTGCAACAGTGAAGCAATCAATTTTTCACGTTTAATAAAATTCATACGCCTTAGCCTCTCTAATTTCTAGTATACTCGAAATTAGAGAGGTCAAGAAACACAATTTTTAGTTCGTTAAAAATCGATAGACACTTCTCAAAGACAGACGTCGCAATCCATGCTTTCGGTTTAATACTTATGAGTATCTTTCTGAAAAGAGACATAATGTTTGTCAAGCGCGAACATGAACCGAGCACACTCAACCGGCTCTGGGAGCGCGACGGATTCCAGACGCTGGTGCTGCACGGGCGTCGGAGTATCGGGAAGACCGCGCTGCTGGACGAGTTCTCTTGCGATAAGCGCACCCTATATTTCACGGCACAACAGCAAACACCTGCAGCGAACTTCAGAGATTTTTCACGAACAATCTATCGCTTCTTCTCCACCCCCGACATCATTGCCTTCTTTTCTTTCGCAGCGGGATACCCTTGACTACATCGTGGGGCAGGCAAGAACAAGGTCCAATCAAACAGTCGCCTCAAAGCAACACAGGTCCGACCGCCGACACACACGGCGTGTCCAGCGAAAATCCAACGATTTAGTACAAGGTTGTACTTAAGGGACTTGCGCGAACAGATGCAGCGGGGTATAGTTATAAACATCAAAAGTACAAGGTTGTACCCAATACAAACAAGACACTAAAACCCAGCAAACCGCAACACGACACGTACTTACGCTCGGTAAGTACAACGTTGTCTCACTGCGGTAGCACACTGCACCACACCGAAAGGAACGGCCATGACCAAGCAACCAGCCACTGGCACAGCCACTCTGACCATAGACGACCATTTCACCATCGCTCCGGTCAACGACCGCCTGTTCGGTTCCTTCGTTGAGCACCTCGGCCGCTGCGTCTACACCGGCATCTACGAACCGGGACATCCCACCGCCGACGAGAACGGCTTCCGTCAAGACGTCATCGATTTGATCAAAGAGCTCGGCGCAACCGCGATCCGCTACCCCGGCGGCAACTTCGTTTCCGGATACCGCTGGGAGGATGGCGTCGGCCCCAAGGAGAGCCGCCCCCGTCGCCTCGATCTGGCATGGCACTCCACCGAAACCAACGAGTTCGGTCTGCACGAAATGGCCAAGTGGCTTGAAAAAGCCGGCGGCAACGAGCTCATGGAAGCCGTCAACCTCGGCACGCGTGGCACCCAGGAAGCTCTCGACCTGTTGGAATACGCCAACGTGCCCGGCGGCACAGCGCTTTCCGATCAAAGACGCGCCAACGGTGCCGAACAACCGTTCAACATCAGAATGTGGTGTCTCGGCAACGAGATGGACGGCACTTGGCAGCTAGGCCATAAGGAAGCCGACGATTACGGCAAGCTGGTGGCCATGACCGCCTTGGGCATGCGTCAGCTGGATCCGGACGTTGAACTAGTCGCCTGCGGTTCGTCGAATCATTACATGCAGTCGTTCGGCACATGGGAAGAAACTGTGCTGCAGCACGCTTACGAATACATCGATTTCCTCTCCTGCCATTCGTACTATCACATCGACAACGGCGACATGGCCAGCTTCCTGGCCTCCGGTGAAGATATGAACTCCTTCATCAAGGAGGTCGGCGCAATGATCGACACCGTCAAAGCCAAGCTGAAAAGCGACCATGAGGTTCATATCTCGTTTGACGAGTGGAACGTCTGGTACTCCGAGAAGGAAGACACCAATCCTCACGGCATTGGCAATTGGCCTGTCGCCCCACGTCTGCTTGAGGAAATCTACCCGGTCAGCGGCGCTGTGGTCTTCGGAGATCTGCTGATCGCCCTGCTGAAGAACGCAGACCGCGTCCGCTCTGCAAGTCTCGCACAGCTGGTCAACGTCATCGCCCCGATTATGACCGAACCGGGTGGTCCTGCATGGAGGCAGACCACGTTCTATCCGTTTGCAGAAACGGCACGGCTTGCCAAAGGTGGCACCGTATTGGACCCGATTCTGCAATGCGACACTTACTCCACTCAACGATATGGTGAGGTTCCTCTCGTCGATTCAGTGGCCATACGGCGCGCCGACGGTTCGGTGGCGGTGTTTGCCGTCAACCGTTCCCAGGAACAGGCAATCGATCTCACCGTTACGTCCGGAGCCGGCACGGAGTGGACCTCCGTTTCAGCCCAGACCTTGCATGATGACGATCTTGAGGCGCGCAACACGCTTGACGATCAGAATCGTGTGACCCTGCACGACAACACCACTGTGGCCATGGCCCCGGACGGCGTACATGTCACGCTTCCACCGGTGTCCTGGACCGCTCTTCATATTCGCTGATGTTCGCTGATGAACGAGGAAACTGAAGTAACGTCTGAGTTCCCGACTGCGTTTCAACCGGAATCCAGCCGAAACTTGGTCTGAATTCCAGCCCTGATCCCACACCAGCACATATCCAAAGGAGGATAAGAGAATGAACAAGAAGTTGCCGAAGATGCTTGCACTTATTGCTGCCGGATGCATGACGATGTCGGTCGGAGCCTGCAGCTCGCCGGGCGCACCATCCGCCTCCGGCGGCAGTCAGACCGTCAGCAACGACGCCAGCGCCAACGACAATGCCAAGTGCCAGAACACCGTCAAGAAAGACGGCGTCGAGAAGGTCACCATCTGGGCATGGTACCCGGCCTTCGACAAGATCGTGGACAATTTCAACGACACGCATGACGACGTTCAGCTGTGCTGGACGAAGATGCCGGACGGCATGACCACCTATCAGAAATTCAGCACGGCCATCAAAGCGAAGTCCGGCGGACCGGACATCATCCAGCTGGGCTATGACGCCATGCCGCAGTACGTGTCCGGTGTTGAGCAGCATCTGATCGATCTCAAGCAGTTCGGCGTGGAAAAGATCAAGTCCGATTACACCGAAGGTGGCTGGAACAGCGTGACACTGGGATCGGACGCCGTGTACGGCGTACCAGTCGACGCAGGACCATTCGTAATGATGTACCGCAAGGACATTTTCGACAAGTACGACGTCAAGGTGCCGACCACTTGGGCCGAATACGAGCAGGCCGGCAAGGAACTGCGTGAGAAAGGCTTCGAGGGCCATATCGGCAACTTCGAGGCAAACGGCACCGGTTGGAACCTCGCGCTCTTTGCGCAGAAAACCGACGACGTGTACTCGTACTCTGCCTCGAATCCGGAGCAGGTCAGCATCAACTTCGAATCCGAGGGCGTCAAGAGCGTGCTTGAGTACTGGCAGCGTCTCGCCAAGGAAGACGTCGTAGCCACGGACGACAGCTTCACCGCCGAATGGTACAAGAAAATCGTCGACGGCTCCTACGCCAGCTACGTCAGCGCTTCGTGGGTGACCGGCTACATCAAGGGTGTCAGCGGCGCCGAGGAAGGATCCGTCTGGCAGGTCACCAAGGCTCCGGTCTGGGACGATTCCACTCCGGCCGTGAATTACGGAGGCTCCGGCATCGCCGTCACCGATCAGGCCAAGCACACCGAGAAGGCCGCTCAAGTAGCCATGGAACTGTTCCAGGACGACAAGGCCCAGGAAATCGCCGTCACCGACTCCGGTTTGTTCCCGACCTGGGTCAAGAAGCTCGACTCCGATGCATTCAAGAACTACGAGGACGAATTCTTCAACAACCAGAAGGTCAACGCCGTGCTCGCTGAAACCGCACAAGGCTACCAAGGCTACGAATACCTGCCGTTCCAGACCTATGCCTTCGACGAGCAGACCAAGGCCTTCACCAAGGCCGTCAAGGATGGCGAAGACGTCTCTTCCACGATGACGGCTCTGGACAAGACCCTCTCGGATTACGCCACCCAGCAGGGATTCACCGTCAAGTGACCTGCAACAGCCGATAACATCCAATAGCAGAAACACTGCTTGTTGTGAAGGGGTCTTCGGGCCCCTTCACAACAAGGGAGGTATGCGAACATGTCGCAGCAACAATCACAACACACATCCTCCACGCGGTCTCAATCAGCGCGCAAGGTGAACCTGTGGGGCTGGTTCTTCACCGCACCATTCGCCATCATCTTCCTGCTGTTCCTGGTGATACCGCTGGTATACGCCTTCTACGTCTCCCTGTTCACCTATACGCAGGTACGCGGCAGCACCTTCACCGGATTGGCCAATTACGCCCGAGCCTTCACCGATCCCATCTTTCTGGCCGGTATGGGACGAGTCGTTCTGTACACAGTGGTGATGGTTCCGATCCAGCTGCTGTTCGCATTGCTGATCGCCTTGGTGATCGACTCCGTCAAGAACAAGTTCACAGCTTTCTCCCGACTGGTGGTCTTCCTGCCGTACGCCATTCCCGTAGTGATCGGCGCTTTGATGTGGGGCTTCATGTACTCGAAGGATATGGGCCCGTTCGCCACGCTCTTCGACCTGTTCGGACTACCGACCCCGGGCTTCCTGACCCCGCAGGGCATCTTCGGTTCCTTGGTGAATGTCGTTACCTGGCAGTGGACCGGCTACTACATGGTGATCCTGTATTCGGCATTGCAATCCGTTCCGCACGAATTGTATGAGTCAGCACGTATCGACGGCGCTTCGGAAATCCAGATCGCATTGAAGATCAAAACACCGATGATTTCCAGTTCACTGGTCATGGTCACGATCTTCTCTCTGATCGGCACGCTGCAGTTCTACACCGAACCAACTGTGTTGAAGAACAGCGCACCCTCGGTAATCGCGCCGGAGTACACCCCGAACATGTACGCACAGGCGCTGGCCTTCAACTACAACCAGCTGAACTATTCGGCGACCGTATCGTTCGCTTTGGGTCTGATCGTGGTGATTTTCAGCATCTTCTTCATGCGACTGACCCGCAAGCAATCTGGATTGGAGGGCTGACCAATGGCTCGCTCAACAACGCGTTCATCGAAGCAATCCCGCAACACCGGAGCCCCTATCGGCGGCGGACACCACATCCCCTCATACGTGCTGCTGGCAATTTGCGTGGTCTACTTCCTGTTCCCCGTATGGTGGCTGGTCGTAGCCGCAACCAAAACCAATTCGGGACTGTTCGTCGGTTCAGGCGGCCCGATGTGGTTCGATAAGACCTTCAACCTGTGGGAGAACATCAAGGAACTCTCCACCTATGAAGGCGGCATTTACTGGCGTTGGCTGTTCAACTCGTTCCTGTACGCTTTCGTGGGCGGATTCGGTGCAACCGCCGTCTCCGTGATGGCCGGATACGGATTCGCAAAATTCAAGTTCAAGGGCCGCAAGACCTACTTCAACATCGTGCTCGGCTCATTGATGATCCCCACCACCGCACTGGCCATTCCCACCTTCATGCTGATGTCGCAGTTCGGTATGAACGATACGGTGTGGGCAGTGCTGCTGCCGTCGCTGCTGTCGCCGTTCGGCGTATATCTGATGCGTGTATACTGCATGGATTCCCTGCCTGACGAGATGCTGGAAGCGGCACGAGTGGACGGGGCCGGCGAGCTACGCACTTTCTTCCAAGTCTCGCTGCCGATTATGACGCCGGCCATCACCACGGTGTTCCTGTTGTCCGTGGTTGCCTGTTGGAACAACTTCTTCCTGCCTTCGGTGGTGCTGTCGAATACCAAGCTCTTCCCCATCACCGTCGGCCTGACGCAGTGGCAGCAGCGCTCGAACATGGGTGCCGGCGCCGAGCAGATCTGGAATCTGGTAACCTCCGGCGCCTTCGTCTCGGTCATCCCGCTGGTCATCGCCTTCCTGTTCCTGCAACGGTACTGGGTCGGCGGATTGACGGCGGGTTCGGTCAAGGCTTGATTCGCTGAGCTCACGTGATTCGATCAATCGAATCGACTCACGTGAGTTGGCAAATACCGGCAAAGCACCAGTAAATATCAGCAAACACTAGCGCTGAATCGACGAATTCCGGTTTCGGCACAGATGCCGGAGCCGGAATTCGTCATATTGCCCACCAACGCATCACACAGGATGGTGACACATTATGGACAGCAGACAGTCGTACAAGTTCCGTTTCGGAGCGGCATTCTATGCCGAATATCACGCATTCGACACATTGGACGAGGACATGCGTCTGCTTGCCGAAGCGCACTGCAACACCATCCGTGTCGGAGAAGGCAGCTGGTCGCATTGGGAGCCCGAAGACGGCCGGTTTGATCTGGATTGGTTGGAACCGGTGTTGGATAAAGCCCACGAGTATGGCGTGGAAGCCATCATCGGAGTACCGACATTCGCGATTCCCTTGTGGCTTGCTCGTGCATGCCCGGAAATAACGTTGGTGGACATTCACGGGCGGCGTTCGGCATACGGTTCAAGGGAAGAGCACAGTTACACGCATCCGACATTCCGCTATTATTCGCGCCGCATCATCGAAGCGATCGTGCAACGATACCGGAATCACCCTGCTGTGATCGGCTGGCAGCTGCATAACGAGCCAGGCTTGAAAATCGATTACTCTCCGTTCGTATTCGAGGGGTTCAAAGACGAGCTGCGTCGAGAGTATGGCAACGTTGAGGAACTCAACCGGCAGTGGGGACTGGTGTTCTGGTCTCATGAACTGACCGATTGGGATGATCTGTGGGAGCCGTCCGGCAATGATCAGCCGCAATACGACATTGCTTGGCGACGATATCAAGCGAAGCTCACCGATGATATGCTGCGTGAGCAGCGTGATTGGATTCGCGCACTCTGCCGTGATGATCAGTTCATCACTGTGAATTTCGCATTGGCCCGTCCGGCACTCGACGAGGCGAAGTCCGCACAACTATTGGATGTGGTGTCGTTCGATCCCTATTACCAAATGCAGGACGGAATGTTGCTTAACAATCCGGACAGCAATTACGGCACCCAGACCGAAAGCGAGTGGAAAACCACCGGGCCATGGGGATTGAGCCTCAATGGCGATCGCATCTATGCCTTGAAACAGCAGCCATTTGGTATCGCCGAGTGCAATGGCGGACCGATCGGAGGTTCTGCAGATCGATTCCCCGGTTATGATGGCCAGTGGCGTCAAGCTGCTTGGCAGTTCATTCTGCGTGGAGCCCAGATGATCGAATACTGGCCGTGGAGGCAGATCACGACAGGGGCAGAGACATTCTGGGGCGGTATTATTCCCCACGATGGCAAACCGGGGCGCGTCTATCATCAGATTGCCCAGCTGGGAGCCGAACTCGAATCATACGGGACCAAAATTCTGGGATTGCACCCGGATTACGACATCACCATGCTGTATTCGGTGCAGTCACGTTGGGCCATGGAATGCGAGCCCTACCAAGCGGACAACGGCTTCTCTGACGCTCACGACGCACGGAATCCGCAAGCCTATGAGCAACTGTTCCGCACGTTCTACCAAGGAGCCTTCCTTTCCGGCAGACAGACTCGTATCGTATATGACACCCAGATTATCGACGATAACGGCAACCTTCTTTACCCGGCGCAACAATTCGTGCTGCATCATCCGGTTCTGGTAGCAGCCGGAACATATATGATTTCCGATCAACTGACGGATTGGCTGAAAGATTACGTACAGTGCGGCGGCCACCTGATCATAGGCCCGGAAACCGGAATCGTAGATGAACTTGCCCGTGCCCAAAGTCATACGCAGCCAGCAGGATTACAACAGCTCGCAGGCGCTTCCTATCAGGAGACGTCAAATCTGCTCCGTGAGCTTCCGATTCGCGGATGCCGAGGATACGACATGCGCCCGCACAGCGCGGCGACCATAGTTGCACAACATCTCGAACCAACCTCCAGCGAAACATTATGCCAATACGAGCATCCGTTCTTCAGCGGATTTGCGGCGGCGACCACCCATCAGACAGGCGCGGGACGCGTTACCGTTGTAGGCACGATTCCCAATCGCGAGCTGATGACGTCGATATATGACGTCGTACTCGCACCGGCTTCCGTATGGTCCGACTGCTGCAAGGACACAGCAGTAACGCATACATCGGCAGTGAATGAAAATGGCGATCGACTACATGCCTTGTTCAACTGGAGTTGGGACTGCGAGCGCATCACGCTCCCCTCCCCTTGTTCTCCGGCAAACGGCGGGGAGCCTGTGCAAGAAGTCCTGTTACGACCGTGGGATGTTCGCATTCTGGCGGAAAAGCCTGAGCGCACAACCGCTGATGACAGCAAACGGTAGATAAGATACTAATTATCGAATAAGCGAGCGCCGCTGTGCCAATGCAGTCACAGGGCTGCGACGACTTGAGACGAGCGGAAGTTTGGAGGTACCGACAATGTCGACGTCAAAGCGAGTAACCATTACGGACGTTGCCCGACAGGCGGGCGTCTCCATAAAAACCGTTTCCAACGTCATCAACAACTCGGGAAGCATGCGTCCGGAAACGCGTGAACGCGTCCGCAAGACAATCACCAGTATGGGGTATTCCGTCAATTACTCGGCCCGCTCGTTGAAAACAGGCGTGTCCAAGCTGATTGGATTGGCCACGTTCGATTTCACACAGTCGTTCACCGCACTGTTCGCACAGTCATTGATCGAAGTCGCAAGAGAGCGCGATTACGGCGTAGTAATCAACACCTATGATTTAGATGGCACCGGTCTGCCAGAGGCGGTTGATCGAATCCCTTCGCTTGGCGCGGATGGCTGGATCTTTCTTTCCGGCAAACCGCTGGCGAATGAGGGAGCGATATTGCAGCAACAGTATCCGATAGTGTTCGTCGGTGATTTTGACGCCTACGGCAAAGCCGACAGCGTGCGGGTTCCCAGTCGCGAAGCCATGGATGCGTTGGTATCGAGGCTGCTGGCCAAAGGCTTCCGGCGCATCGGACTGATCGGCGCTCCCGAGGGTGTTGACGCCAATAATGTGATGCAAGCTTCAGAGGGTGCCGGGCCTCTGCGACTTCGTGGTTTCGTTGAGGCGTTCTCTCGGCTCGGCATTCCGGTGGATTGGAACCTCGTTATTCCTGAGAGCCGCTGGTTGAGCAGCGACGGCGAGCGGGCGATACGAGATCTGCTGGGCCGCGTGGCATGCCCGGAAATCATCATCTGCTTGAACGACGCTCTAGCGTTCGGCGCGGTGCATGAATTACAACGTATGGGACTGCAAATACCGCAGGATGTGCAGGTGATCGGTTTCGATAACGTGCAGGAATGCCAGTTCAGCACGCCGACGCTGAGCACGGTGGATCTGCATATGGAAGCGTTCGCCTCGGCAGCGGTCGACATGCTGATCGGTCGCATCAACGGCGATACAGGCCCGTTCCAGACGGTGACTACTGACTTCACGTTTGTGGAACGGGCCTCGACACGGGCTTTGCGGTAGCTGCCCCGCCCCGCCCCGCGACGCCCCGCCCTGCTGAGGCTGGCCTCGACCTACTGTGGGCTACTACGGCCCCGCCGCAAGCTCCTCCCCTACTGCGGGTCGTTGGACCCTTCGGCGACCGGACTGAATTCGACCGGCGTTATGGGGTGTTCGGCGTCAGTGTTGAGGTAGACGCTGTAGCGCTCGTGGCCGGCGATGTCGTAGAGCGGGCGCATGTGCATCGCCGCGGCGCGGGCCGCCAGCGCTTCCCCGGCAGCCGGCAGGTCACCTACATTGATATCGACATCCGGCTTGGCCATGAGTACGTCACCGTGCAGTACAGCCACACGAGCCGGGGCACCGCGCAACGCTTCCGTATGCCAGTCGGGCGCGATATGCAAGGTAATCGACTCGCCGTTGTGCCAGTCGCGCTCGATTCGCGCGAAACCGTCAGAGGCGCGGGTCAGGGGTACGTTTGCACCTTCCACCGTATGTGAACGGAATACGAACGCCAGACGCCGGGTGACGTCGCTGCATGTGTCGCCGCACGTGTCGCTACACGTGTCGCTACACGCATCACCGCACGTATCAAACGTCACGCGCAGCGTCGCGCGATCCGACGCAGGATAATCGGTATCCAACGTGCAGGTCACGCCCTGATCGCGCCAATGCAACCGCGAGGGTACGTATGACGTTACCGCCACGGTCGGCACGGTACCGCCGCACTCCCCCGGTTCGACGCTGCTTTCCGGCACGGCCTCGAACCAAATGTTGCGGGCCAGCTCGCTGGCGGCCTCCACACCGGAGGCGGTGCAGCACCAGAATGTGTCGGTCGGCGTGGAGAAGATCTTATATGCGCCGCATCCCATCGGCTGGTGGTATTGCGACAGGCCGTTACGCGGGCTGAAACAGTTGAGCACGGCGTTGAACTTCAGCCGCGCCAGCCAATCGGCGTAACGAATATCTCCCGTCCAGGAGAACAGTCGGCTCATGATGCGCTCGGTGTTGTGGCCGTTGCAGGATTCGCTTTCGCCGAACGTCAAGGCATCGTGAAGATCGCCGGCGGCGCCCCAATGCTCAGCTTTGTCCGAAACACCATATTCCAACGTGAAATGGGTGGCTTTCGAACTGTTGGAACCATTGGCGAACGTACGCGAGTCAAGGAACCCAGCAAAATGCTCGGCCGCCGTACGGTACCGCTCTTCACCGGTGATGTCATACCGATGTTCCGCCGCGGTGATCTGCGGCAGATGGGTATTCGCATGCAAATCTTCCAGCACATCCTCGCCGGCGGTCATCGGTCCGAGGAAATACTCACGATCGAAGACTTTGGCCGTCGCCAGCACATCCGCATCATGGGTGATGTCGTACAGCGCATACAGGGCGTCGCCGATGCCGCCATATTCGTTCAGCGGATTGAGTCGGGTGGGCCGTAGCATGTTGTCGATTTTCCATGCCCCGAGCCCGGAAAGCCGCCGACCGATATACCCGGCCAATCCTCGCGCCAGTCGCAACGCCGTCTCGTTGCCTACGTAACGGTAGGCATCCACCAAGCCTTGCAGAATCTTGTGCAACGTGTAGTAGGGTGCCCAAACCTTGCGATAATCCTTGGATTCCAGCCGGTCGAGCTCGGATTCGGGGAAAGCCGCGAGGTATCCGTTCGGCTGGGCACATTGCGCCATCACGTCGACGATGCGATCGACGATTGCTTTGAATTGGTTGCGCATCTCGACTTGCGTATCGTCGTCCGGCGTATCACAGGCCAATTCATCCGCCGCTTCATCCGCGCTGTACGAAGCGTAGAACTTGGACGCGGCAGACAGGAAATGCCCTACGAAATGACCACGCAATCCGCAGTCCGGCGACTCCCAGCCGCCCAACGGTTCGGCGGCGTCCTTGAATCCCGCGTTGGTGCGGAAGGTGTGCATCAGTCGGTCAAGATCGAACTGCAGCACATAATCACGCACCAGCATCTGACGTCGGCAGAACTCACCACCCGTCAACGTTACGTCGGGCAGATCGAATCCGCGGTATCGCACACTGACAGTGTCATAAGAAGTTTCGGCATCGTAACGGACTGCGCCAGCATGCGCATCCCTGCCGGCAGCGGACCGGACGGTCGTTTTAGACTTCATTGTCATTCCTTTCGTTACGTATCGGCACATGTGTCACTTCATTGCGCCCAATTGCGTGAAGCGACACATGTTGAACCGGTTCAATCTATTGTATGCGTATATGTCTCCCAATTTTCAAGAGCCGGCGGGTGATTGGGGGAAGGTTGCATATGTAGTGGAGGCGATGGGGTTTGGCGGAGTAGCGAGACGTGGGATGGAAATGCATTGGGGATGACTATGCAGTTGCGGACCGTGCACTCATTGCTCGCATGTATTGTCTCGGGACATCATTGACACATGTCTCGGGACAATACAGTGCTCATTACGCACAAGAAATTGAGAATGGCGGAAACAAGCTGATTCGGTAGTGCTTGATGCGGGATGACACGTACGTAAAACGATCGACGGCGATTGAGGCCCGCAGCCGCGCGGGGCACAACGCCAAAACGTCGATCTTATGGCTGCGACCCGTGACCGCGAATGCGTGGTACCAAATGTTAAAAATAGCGATTCTGCGGTTACGTACCACGAGCACACATGCGCTCATTACGCACGCGACATCAAAAATGGCGGAAACAAGCCATTTTGACATTTCACTGATGCGGCACATTACATGCGTAAAACGTTTTATGCGAGTTATGTGCCACGGTCGCGTGGTACCAAATGTCAAGAACGGCGATTTCGTGGTTACGTACCACCATCGTATCCTTGTAGGGGCTCGAAGAGCGCGTTTTTATGCGAATTTTTCGAGTCTTCGCAATTAAGAAGATGCCCCGGGCGGCACTTAGACATCGTCTTTGCCGTGCCGCACGGCTCGCTGGCCATGTACTGCCCCAATGGAAAACCGACCGGGCTTTCCTAGAGGTTGTCGCTCCGATCTGGGACAACCCCCACCGGAGAGCCAGCCGGGAAGCCGGGAAAACAGTCCACCGGACTGTTTTCTGATCCCGGCTTCTAGCTCTTGCGTGACAAGGTCACGCAAGAGCTCCCATCGGATCCCATGCGGGGAGCATGGTGGCGGGCTCTTCCAAGGCCTTCTGGTACTCCTCGGGGAGCATCGACTTCGGGACGGCTACCTCGTAGACGTACTCGGTGAACCAGTCGTCGGACATGGTGAAGTAGCCCTTGTCGGCGATCTTGGTGCCCCAAGAGTTCTCCACGCGCCAGCGGCGGGTGGTGGTGCCGTCATCGGCCACGTCCACACCGGCGAAGGCCATGGCGTGGTTCATCGCCGAATCAGCGAAACGCACACGGGCTTCCTTGTCGAGGTCGAAGTCCACGTCGTACACCTTGCCATACTCGAACAGGTCGGTGGCCCAAGCACCATTCTCGCGGTCCATGAACGGGTGGCAGTCAGCGCCGAACCATACCGGAATGCCCTGCTCGACCAGAATCTTGCGCACGCAGTCCTTCATGAACTGATTCGGCACATTGAGGTACTCGGTGGCGTCACCGCCGGCCACATTGCCCAAGTGCTCGATGCCGATCTTCTTGCCCTTGGCATGCTCGGCGCGCGGATCGTCCACGAGGCACACGTAATCCTCAAGACCGGCCGAACCCACGTACTTGTTCCAGAATTCAACCGGCGTGATCTCGCCGTCGCGATGGAACTCGCCATCCTTGTCGGTCCACTCCCAGTCGAAGGAGACCGGCGGCTCTCCCAGGTGGATGGTCAGAATGCGGTGGCCGGCGGCGGTGGCCTCGGAGATGATCTGCTCGGTCTTGGCGGCATCGTCCTTGGCGGCATACAGGTGAGCCACGGCGGTGTGCAGCATATGGCGCAGCTGGGTGTTCATCTCGCCGGTGTTCATCGAAGAAGCGGTCTCCGGGAACAGATCCTTGGGAACGGCACCGTACTTCTTGTATACGTTCATGGCCATGGTCCACTGGCCGCCGTCACCCATCACATCGGCCAGCAGGTGCTGCATCAGACGGGAGTCGGCGGGCTCGCCGGCAGCCACCAGAGCGGCCACATCCTTGAGGAAGTAGTTGACGCGCTCCAGCTTGTCGAAGTACATCGCATAGTTCTGAGAGAACTCGAACTCCTTCAGGTTCATGTTCTTCTTGGCGATGAAGCGGGCCACGTTCAGGGAGCTGAACAGCCAGCAGCGGCCGGAACGATCCTGGTGGGTGGCTTCGCCGTTGTCCACGATGGTGGAGAAGCGGCGCTGCATCAGACGGGCACGATCATAGTTGCGGGCCACCTTGTCGATGCCGGCTGCGGTCACCGCATTCATCGCCAAGCGATTGGTGCCATTCGCATCGAAATCGTCGCGCAGGGCGTTCAGCGCTTCACCGCTCAACGGTGTCAGTTCACTCATGTCTACTCCTTCTATGGATCAGTGCGCTTGTGACGCGGGATAACAAACGAATACGGCACCTGGCGTAGAACGCACAGGTGCCGTATTCATGCCGCTAGTAGTCTAGTCGAGGGGCTGTCATTCGCCGATACCGTGCCGCATCGGCGATCATGTTCAAGTTCACTACGCGGACAACTCTCGTTTCGCAGCTCCCTGTCAGGCTTCTGGGTAGTCGCAGAAATGAGCGCGCAACGGAACCGTTATTCGGCGGATGTCTCCTCGCCGTCGTTGCCGTCAGCAGCCTCGGCGGACTCAGCTTCGACGGATTCCGTATGGATGACTTCCGTCTTGGCCGTGTCCTCGTCCGCCGCAGCAGCATCTGCGGCTTCGGCATCGCCAGCAGCCTCGTCGGCATGCTCGGCATGCTCGGCATGCTCGGGCTCGGCGGGCTCCTGCGCAGTCTCAGGAACCGGAGCCATCACCGGCAGAGAGGCGGCGGCAGCCTGGGCATCGCCCTGAGCCGCGGCCTGACCGGCCTGCGCGCCGCCGAACGCGAATCCGGCGAACGCCTGGGAGAACATGGAACGCAGCTCGGAAACACGCTGCGTAATCACGGATTCGCGCTCCTGCAGATCGCTGATGCGCTTGGACAGACCATCCAGCTCGCTTTGGGCGGCTGCACGACGCTCCTCGATCTGGGCATCGGCATCCTCACCGGCCTTGTGCACGATGGCTTCGGCCTGACGATCGGCCTCCTCGCGCTTGGCGGCGGCATAGGAATCAGCCTCTTCGCGAACGATCTTGGCCTGACCAACCAGTTCGTCGGCTTCCTTCTTGGCGGATACGCGACGCTCTTCCAGATGCTGCAGCAGCTCGTTGACCTTCTTGGTGGCCTCGTCCTGCTGGGCGGCGATATCGTGACGGATCTGCTCGACTTCCGCGTTGACCTTGCTCATCGTGCTGGTGCGCTTGACTTCGGCATCATCGGTGATCTCCTGGGCCTGAGCCTTGGCGGAGTCGATGATTTCGCTGGCCTTGCGCTGCGCCTCGGTCATCATCTTGGACACCTGTTCGCGCACGTCGGCAAGCTTCTTGTTCGCATCGGAGAGCGCGGCCTCGATCTGATCGTTGGAATCGGACTTGAGCTTGGTGATCTCCTCGTTGGCGCTTTTGCGCAGTGCGGCGACCTGCTGGGTGGCTTCGGCCTTCATCTGGGCGATTTCGCGTTCCTGGGTGGAGCGCTCGGAGGCCAGCTTCTTGATGTGCTCCTCACGCGCGTTGCTCAGCTCCAGTTCAACGGTCTGGCGCTGTTCGGTGATGGTCTTGGTGGTTTCCGAACGCATCTGTTCGGCGTGCTCGTCCGCGGAAGTGGTCACCGACTTGGCCTGCTCGTTGGCGTTGGTCAGGATGGAGGCGGCCTTGGCGTTCGCGTCGCTGATGATGTGCTGGGCATCCAGCTTGGCGTTGTTGATCAGGGTTTCGGCCTGCGCCTGAGCTGTGGTGCGAATGGAGGAGGCGTCCTGCTTGGCGCGTTCAAGCAGCTCGGTGCTGGTCTGCTCGGCGGAGGCCAGCATCTGCTGGGCGTTGGCGCCGAGGGAAGCGAAGCTGTTGCCCTCGGACTTACGATTCTTCTCTTCCTGAAGCTGGGCCTGCAGCTGCAGGATGCGGTCGTCGTCAGCAGCGATTTGCTCGCGCATGCTGGCAAGCGTCTGCTGAGCACGTTTTACGCTCTCCTGAGTGGCTTCAAAGGCGGCATCCACCTTTTCCTTGTCATATCCTCGCAGCACCACCGGGAAACGATCCACCATGGCTGTTTTATCCTTTCGCACATACTTAAGCGACTTGGCACTTCCTTGAAGCACTGTAGCGCATGAGCACGGCACGGAACGCGGGTCATCGCGCAATCGTTACAATGCGTGCGAAACGTGTTCTATATCGAGCGCTTCGGCGGGGTGATTCCAGGCTGTGCTGCGCCCAATCCAGCGCACAGTCAGGCGATCAAAATATCGGAACTGGTGGGTTTGAGATAGTAACACACGGTTTCGCGCACCACGTCACGGCCGGCGGCGATCTGCTGTTCCAACGTAAGTCCGTGCGACGTGAGCCCGTGCCGGCCGGAGTGGGCCGGTATCACCGGCGGGAAACTCACGAATCCGCTGAGCACCCGGTCTTGGGCGGACGTCCAGTTGAGCAGACTGTAGAACAGCGAATTGCACACGAAGGTGCCGGCGTCCGAACTTAAGGAGGCGGGAATCGAATCGTCGGTAAAATCCTTCAGGATGGAGCGCAACGGCAGTCGCGTCCAGTATGCGGCCGGACCGCTGGGATCAATGGATTCGCGGCGCGGGATGACGTTGTCCGCGTCCGGTTTGGCCGCATCCATCAGATTGGTGGCGCAACGCTCCAGCAGAACGCTGCGCGCCGAACGCTTGAGTCCAGTGGCGATGACGATATGCGGGTGCACGGCATCGATGGTCTCCAGCAACGTGGGCCACGCTTTGGCGAAACTCACCGGAAGACTGACGGCGTGAACATGCACTTCGACTTCGCCCAGCAGATCGTCCGGCCCCTCGCCGGCGCCGATACCCTGTTCTGCGATGGCAGCGGGGACTTCGCGAGCCGGATTGACAGTTATGCCGTCATAGTGATCGAATCCTGAAATCACCACATTGAGTTCACGCATAGCGTCCAGTCTATCGCGACCTGCACGTTCGCCGCGGCGAAGCTAGCGACGCATCTGCCCGGCGGCCTGGGCGAGCAACGCATGCATGCGGGCGCGGGCCTCCTCCTTGGGATCGACGGCACCGCGTCCGACGACACCGCTGACACCGTGGGCATCCCGCCCAAGTAGCTGCTCGGCGATACGTTCGGCCGTGGGAATATCGGCCAGCGTAGTGATCTTCAGATTCGTTTCGGCACCGGAGACGATGGCCACGGGTTCGTCGGGCAGATAGTCCACCACCACGCGCGTATCGTCCGTGGGATGGAAGTCCGGGTCGGCTGACGCCAAATCGTAGGCGTGACGAATCGTGGCGAAACGGAAGGATTGCGGGGTCTGCGCACGATAGGTATTCGGGCGGTCCGGCACCGACTTGACCACCTTGCGATCGCCCAGATCCTCGGTCAGCAACACGGTATCGGTGGATGCGAACGCCACGGTGGCCGCCTTGAACTGGTCGAGCGCGTCGATCGAGCCATCGATGGCGGATTGTGCCACGAACGGGCGGACGGCGTCATGGATAAGGATCTTGGCATCATCCGGAATGCCGGCGGCGGCGAGCGTATCCAGTGCCGCAGCCGTGGAATCGACGCGCTCGGAACCGCCGTCGATCACCACACGCACCTTGGCGTATCCGGCTTCGTCGATCAGCGACTCCACTTCGCCGCGTACCTTCGGATTGACCACCACTACGATGTCGCTCACCCGCGCGCACTGCTCGAACGCCTCGATGCTCCAGCACACGATAGGCTTGCCGCCAACGGCGACCAGCTGCTTGGGATTGTCCGGATCGAACCGTGTGCCGAAGCCGGCCGCCAGAACCACCGCCACCACCGGCACATGTTGCGCGATGGGTTCGGATGCCGGTTTGGCCATTGGTTCGGCTCCCGGCTCAGCGTCAGCGTTCACGGCAATATCTCTCTCAGTCATAGGCACCACCGTAGGGTGAGGGCTGCCCGAGCGTGACCCGCGTCACACCTTTCTCCACGGAATGTGCTCGTAGGCAACCCGGCAACCCGCTATCAGTGGCGGATGATGAGGGCGAGGAGGCGGCCTTCGTGAGGCTTGCCAGCGAGCGCGGCGCGGCGATGCGAATACCACAGCGGGTTTTCGAGCGTACACATGCTGCGGTTGATGTGCCGGATGCGTTCGGCAAGATCAACCGGGCCTTCACCGTCGGTTCGGCACAGTTCGGCCAGTTCGGCGTCGGCTTCCAGATATTCGGTGGCGGCGTGGACGCGCGGCATGGAGTCGACGATCTGATGCACGCCGGCGAACGAAAGGTCGATCATCGCCGCTTCGGCAATGTCGATGCCGGCACCGCCGAAACGGGTGGTCGTTTTGGTCAGCGGGAATCGCTTGACGAAAGTGTCGGCGATGTCGTCGCCTACTTCGTAACAGTCGCCGCAGATGCGCGGGCCCAGTGTGGCGATGATGTTCGCCGGATCGGCACCTTTGAGTTTCATCAGTTCGACGGTGGCTTCGATCACCCCGTGCTCAAGTCCGCGGCGGCCGCAGTGCGCGGCACCGATAACGCCGGTGACCGGGTCTGCCATGAGCACCGGCAGACAGTCGGCGGCGAACATACCCAAAGCGATGCCGGTCTGGGAGGTCACCTGACCGTCCGCCTCGATAACGAACGGCTCGTTGTCGTCGGTTACGCCGTGCGTACCGGAAGCGTCAAAGCCGAACGGGGCGTTGGGTTGGAAGACTTCGTCGATATCGGTGGCGACGCCGGAATGCACCTGGCTGACCAAGGACAGCCGTGCGCCGACCGCCTCGGACAGGGCGATGCGATTGGACAGTACGGCTTCGGGATTGTCGCCGGACTTGCCGCCGAGGTTGAGGTTGCCGTATGCGCCGGTGCTCAGGCCTCCCAGTCGCGTGGTGTAGACCACGGTGATGCCGGGGGCAAGTGCGATCGGAATGGTCACCGGAATGGGTCGGCCGGCTTTGTCGGTGGAGCTGATGGCGTTGGAATCAAGGATTTCGTCGTGGTATTCAGTCATGGTCATTCGGCTTTCAACGTGGGCTTTTTGGTGCGGGATCGGATTGCGGCGTTGATGGGCACCGGATGCGGGCAGGGCATCGAGAATACGTGGGCCGGATTGTTGATGGCGGCGACCGGCAGTCCGTCCGCGTCTCGCAGGCCGGATTCCGGCACGGTGAAGGCCAACGGACGTTCGCCGGGCAGCAGGAATTCGACTTCCTGGCCGGGCTCGATCTTGTTGCGGCTCATCAGCGTTACGCGGCCGCCTTCGTCCGCATTCCAGCTCAGTACCTCGCCGACCACCATCCAGGAGCGGAAGTAGGCGGAGCGGTCGGTGTTCTGCGTCACCTTGTGTTCCGGATAGTAGAAGCCGGTGGAATAGTCGCGGTGAGCCACCTTGTCGGTTTCCTCCAGCAGCCATTCGGGCAGTTCGACGTGCGGCGCGGGGCGGACGGCGGCGTGCTGCCAGTCGGTTTCGATGGTTTCCGCTGCGGTGTTGGACTTGCGCCGGGTGGAGCGGGCGCGGTAGCTCAGGTTGTCCGGCTCGGCGGTCGGATCGGATTTCACGGGGGCAGCGGCACCAAGCTGCTCATAGCCTTCGTCGGACACACCGGAGAAGGCGGCGTCGGCGTTACGCATCACCGCATCTTCGGCGTTCGGATCGCCGAAGTCAGGGTCGCCGGGGCGAATCACCTGATCATGGAAAGGCCGTAATACCGTACCGTCGGCGGACTCGAAGCCGCGCTGAATCATATATTCGTTCACCGCGGTCTTGTAGGCGTTGGTCATCGCTGCGATGTAGTACGCGCTTTTCGCGCGACCTTCGATCTTAAGGCTCGTGGCGCCGGAGTCGATGAGATCGTCGAGGTGCCCAAGCATGTTCATATCCTGCGAGTTGAACAGGTAGGCGCCGTCCTTGGTCTGTTCGATCGGGAAGTACTGACCGGGGCGTTTCTCCTCCACAATCGAATATTTCCAGCGGCAGGGCTGCGCGCATTCGCCGTGGTTGCCGTCGCGGCCGGTCAGATAGTTGGAGAACAGGCAGCGGCCGGAGAAGGCCATGCACATTGCGCCATGTACGAAGCATTCGATGTCGAGATCGTCGGGAATGTTCGCGCGAATGTCGCGTACGGCCTGCAGATCCATCTCACGGGCCAGCACCACACGGCGAGCGCCCAGCTCGTAGAACGCGTTGGCGGCCTGATAATTGGTCACGCCAGCCTGCGTGGAAACATGCAGCTCCAGATTCGGGGCGACTTGGCGGGCCATCAGCATCACACCGATGTCGGAGACGATCAATGCGTCCACGCCGGTGTCTTTGAGCTGGCCGACGTATTCGCGCAGCGCTTCGATCTCGTTGTTGCGCGGCAGCACATTGCAGGTCACGTAGACGCGGGCGCCGCGCTCATGGGCGTAGCGGGAGCCCTCCTCGAAGTCTTCAAGACTCAGGTTCTTGGGCGCCGAGCGCATGCCGAACGCCTTGCCGCCGCAGTAGACGGCGTCCGCACCGTAATCGACCGCGGTTTTCAGTCCGCGCAGGTTGCCGGCCGGAGACAGTACTTCCGGCTTCTTGCGTGTGGGGATTCTCATCGTCGTATTCATCAGGGCAATAGTGTAACGACCGGCCTGTAAGGCGTTGCGCGCGCACAGCGTCCCCCCTTACCGCTGCCGGACTGATTATGGACGGGTGCCGGTAGGGTTATGTGGCATGAAGATCGATATCGTGAGCGTGTTCCCCGAATATTTCGAAGTGCTGAATCTGAGCCTGATGGGCAAGGCCCAATCCAAGGGACTGCTGGAAATCACCGCGCATAATTTGCGTGACTGGACCCACGATGTGCATCATTCGGTGGACGATACGCCGGTCGGCGGCGGTGCCGGCATGGTGATGAAGCCGGAAGTGTGGGCGGAGTGCCTTGACGAACTGCTGGGGCTGGATGCTCCGGCCGGAACCGATGCGGCCGGGACCGCGGTACAGCCGACTTCCGAAACCTCATCCGCCGCTCCGGTACTGATTTTCCCTAACCCGTCCGCTCCCCTGTTCACCCAGCGTGACGCCACCGAGCTGAGCCACACTGAGCATCTGTTGTTCGGCTGCGGGCGGTACGAGGGGTACGACTCCCGCATTCCCGACTATTACCGTGCGCAGGGCATCGATGTGCGCGAATATTCCATCGGCGATTATGTACTGAACGGCGGCGAGGTGGCGGTATCGGTGATGCTTGAGGCCATCACTCGCCTGATGCCGGGATTCATGGGCAATCCGGATTCGATTGTGGAGGAATCCTACACCGGCGAAGGCGCGCTGCTGGAGCATCGCCAGTACACGAAGCCGGCAGTGTGGCGCGGCATCTCAGTGCCGGAGGTATTGCTTTCCGGCGACCACGGCAAGGTCGATCGCTTCCGCCGCGACGAAGAGCTGGCCCGCACCAACGAGATTCGTCCGGATCTGATCGCCAGGCTTGACTGCAAGGCGTTGGACAAGGCCGACCGTAAAACGTTGATGGCATTGGGCTGGGAGGTTTCCGCCGCCCATCCGCGCAAGTTGGACCGTTAGTATTCGAGTATTCGCTACTCGCTAATCGCTACTCGGCAATCGGTTCGATGTAGAACACGGCGGTTTCGCCGTAGTTGCGCCGCTCGGTGATCTCCCACCCCACGGGCGCAACGGGGTCGTCGGAGCGAATCGAGCGTTCGAGCATGATCACCGTGCGATCGTCGGTGGCGTTGCCGGCCGCCAGGTCGGCAAGCAATTGGTTGCAGGCGTCGGTTGCGAAGGCGTACGGCGGGTCAATGAAAATCACGTCGAATGCCTCGCCGAAGCCACCTGCCACAGCCTCGGCCTTTTTCACCAGCACGCGAGCGCGCAAATCCTCGTTCCATGAACGATGCTTCTTCAGATCAGCCAACGTTTTGGCGATCAGCGCGGCCGCCGGACGCGAACTTTCCACAGCCACCAACTCACGCGCGCCTCGGCTCAACGCCTCGATGCCGAGTGCGCCGGTGCCGGCGAACAGATCCAGCACGCGGGCATCGTCCAGCACTCCCCACGAGTCAAGGTGCGAGAAAATGGCTTCCTTGGTGCGATCGGTGGTGGGCCGGGTGCCGGTTTTCGGGGTGGCCAGTGCCATGCCTTTGAATCGTCCTGAAATTACGCGCATGACCACCAGCTTAGCCGTTGCTTGCAACTACTCCTGATCGTCCTGCACGTAGATGGCTTGAGTGATCTCCTCGCGCAGCTGCACGAATTCCGGGGTGGCACGCACCTTTTCCATGTTGTCCGGATCGTCGGGATCGCGCGGGATGGTGATCGGAATATCCATCTTCACAGTGCCCGGATGCGCGCTCATCACGATCACGCGCGTGGCGAGGAAAATCGCCTCATCCACGCTGTGGGTAATGAAGAACACGGTGCTGTGGCGTTCGCGCCAGATGCGCAGCAGCTCGTTCTGCAGCTTTTCACGGGTCAAGGCGTCCAGAGCACCGTACGGCTCGTCCATCAGAATCAGGTCCGGTTCGGTGGCCAGCACGCGTGCGATCTGCGCACGCTGCTGCATACCACCGGAAAGCTCATAGGGGCGACGGTCGGCGGCAGAGGTCAGTCCCACCAATTCAAGGAAATGATCGGCCTTCTCCTTGCGCTCCGCAGCCGGCACGCCTTGCATCTTCATGCCGAATTCCACGTTTTTGCGCACGGTGAGCCACGGGTACAGCGGCGGCTTTTGGAAGACCACGCCACGCTTGGGGCTTGGACCGTCAATGACCACGCCGGCGGAGACCAGTTCGCCGTCGGTGGGCTTCTCGAATCCGGCGAGCATGTTGAGCAGCGTGGTTTTGCCACAGCCGGAGCGGCCGACCACACAGATGAAATCATGCTTGTTGATGGTCAGGTTGATGTCGTGCAGTGCGGTGACTTCGTCGCCCTGCTGGGTGGTGAAGCGCTTGTTGACGCCACGGATGTCCACGGCCACGCCTTGGTCGTCCATCGTCTTCTTTTCGGTGAGCTCGCCCCACGTGAGCACGTTGTTGTTCGCCATGATAGGTCCTTTCGCTATGGGCGGCCGGTGTCGCGGACCGCCCAGTCAACTTCGCTGACATCGCCTTCCCCGCAAGAAAGGCGGAACGCGAATCATCTCTTCGCTATTGCTTGGCCACCTGGTCGATGGCGCCGGTGTAGAGCACGCTTGCGTAGTCGCCGCTCACCTTGTCCAAGCTGCCTTGGGTTTTCAGGAATTCGGCGGTGGCCTTGAAGATGCCGGGAAGCTGGCCGTGGAAGATGTCGCTTTGGTCCTTGGCCTGCGGATAGGTGTATCCGGCGAACTGCTTCTTCACGTCATCGACCGAGTTGCCGAGAATCGTGGAGATGGATTCCGCGGAGTCGTCTTCCTTGCTGGAGATCAGGCCGGCGGCATAGTTCTCCACCGCGGTCCAGGTTTCCATGACTTTCGGGTTGGCTTTGATGAAGGAGTCTGTGGCGAGTTCCATATCGTAGGTAGCGGAGCCGGTTTTGGCGGTGGCGGCGCTGGAGGTCACAATGGTGCCGCCGTCCGCCTTCAGCTTGCTCAGGACCGGGTCCCACACCCAGGCCGCGTCGATCTCGCCACGGGTCCATGCGGCGGACATCTTGTCTGGGTCGAGGTTGATGAGGTTCACGCTGGTTTCGTTCATGCCCGCATTGTGCAGGGCGGAGAGCAGCGAGAAGTGCGACGTGGAGCCGAACGGCACGGCGATGTTCTTGCCGGCCAAGTCTTTGATGGACTTGTAGTCGCCGCCGCGGGCCACCAGAGATTCGGCGTCGCCGATGATGTCGTGAATCCAGATCACCTTCACCGGCAGGTTCAGCGGAGCGGACGCCGCCCGCACCGCCGGAGAGGAGCCGGCCAGACCGATGTCCAGCGAGTTGGAGCCGAAGGCCTGAATCACGTCGCCACCGGAGTTGAACTGGCTCCACTGGATCGTGGCGTTCGGCAGACAGGCTTCCAGAAGGCCCTTGTCTTTGACGATCAGATCCGCGTTCGGAATGGCCTGCCATGCGATGCGGATGGTGCCGGTGAAGTCCTCGTTCTTGGCACCCTCCACCGGGCAGTCGGTGACGGCCGCCCCTGAAGTGTTGCCGACCAGTTCGTCTGCGGTGGGCATTTTCGCGCAACCGGCAAGGCTGGTGAGCAACGTAGCGGAAACCAGCAATGCACCAATCTTACGGATTGTTTCACGGCGTGTTCCACGAATGCCAAGCATTGTTCCACAGGTTGTTTCACGCATGTTCGATTCCTCTCTTATGACTACTCGGATGCTCACGCGAGCGTTATTCCTTGCCGACCCACGGAGTTACCAGATGGGTAATGCCCAGAATCAGCCAGTCGAGCAGCAGCGCCGCGATGCCGATCACGAAAATGCAGGCGATGGTCAACGGCGTATTGAGCTCAGTACCGGAGAGGTAGGCCAGCGCGCCGATGCCGGGGATGCCGTTGTTGAGCTCGGCGGCCACCACGGTGGTCCATGCGAAGCCGATGGCCAGTCGAATGCCGTTCATAATGGATGGCAGGGCGCTCGGGAAGACCACGAACAGGAACGCCTTGGGCCGAGATGCGCCGAGGGACAGCGCCGAGTTGACGCGATCGCGGTTCACGCTGTTGATGCCGTCGACGGTGGCCAGCACGATCGGCGGGAATGCGGCCAGGAACAGCAGCCAGATCTTGGTGGTGTCGCCGATGCCGAACCAGACGATCAAGAGGCCAATGTAGCCCAGCGGCGGCAGGGCACGAATGAAGTTGATGTACGGCAGGATGATGCGGTTCAGCCAGCCGATCTCGGCCAGAATGAAGCCGACCAGCACGCCGACCACAATGCCCAAAGCCATGCCGACGCCGATACGCTCCAGAGAGACGACCAGATGCTGCCAGAGGAAGTACTGCTGCTCACCGCAGACGATACGCGAGGAGCCCTCCGACGCCGGCCGGCAGCTGTTGGCCTCGATGAACGCGTCCCACACGGCTTTGGGGCCGGGCAGGTACAGCGAGTTGATGAGTCCGGCCGAAGTGACCGCCCACCATACGGCGATCAGCAGTACGAGGGAGATAATCGGCTGGATTTTCTTCGACTTCATCCATGCCGGCATTGGCTTGCGCTTGGCAGTGGCCTCGCCTTCCACAATCGAGGTGCCGGCCACTGCGGTACCGGCCACCACCGGAGTCGGGGCACCGGTCGTACTGGGAGTCGGTGTTGTTGCATCGCTCATAATCGTCTCTCCTTGTTATCTCAGGTTCTTCTCGTCGGCCCGGTTTCCCGCCGAACGTCACCGGTCGTCTGCCGCTGGCCCCTGCGGGTCGCGAATCGCCACTCCCGTACGGGCGGACAGTTCGCGGGCCTTGTCGAGTTCGTGGAAGTCAGGCCATTCAATCGTGCTGCCTTCCGGAGTGACACCGGTGGGAGTGATGCCTTCGTACTTGACGAGCAGCCGCGCCTCGTCACCGGTCAGGCCCTTGCGCTTGACGCGCAGCACCTCGACGTTGTAGAGCACACGGTCGCGGCTTAAGGGATAGATCACGGCCAAGCACACGAAAGTGAGTAGGAAGAATACGCCCGGCACCAAGGTCGCCACGTTGTACAGCGCGGCTTTGGTCGCCGTGGACTGCACCGCGGTGGCGCCGGACTGGTAGCCCACCCAGTCGAGGGACAGGCCGGCCAGCTCGCCGGCAACCGCCTGACCGATCTTGCGGGCGAACGAGTAGCAGGAGAAGCAGGTCGCTTCCTCGCGGGTGTCTCTGGTGACTTCGATATCGTCGATCACATCGGTGATCATGGCCCAGATCACGAGGTTGAAGCCCATCAGCGCGAAGTACATGAACACCGCGCCGATCAGGAACACCATGCCGTTGCGGGTTTGGATCACGAACAGCAGCAGCATGGCGACGGCACCGAGCGCCGAAGCGAACGAGCAGATCGTCTTGCGGCCGAAACGCTTGGTCAGAGGCTTGACGAACGGCACCACCAGGAACATCACCGCCGTGCCGAGCAGACCGGAGATCGAGGCGAGCGCCGCCGAACCGAACACGTCGGTATACACGTAGGTCATCAGCTGGTTGCTGAACAGCTGGGCCACGAGCAGGCTGAGCGCGGCCGCCACGATGCCGAGCATCGAACGGGAGGAGAAGGCGTTGACGATCATGTGGACCGGCGAGCGCTTCTCCCCTTCCTTTGCGTTCTGGTCCGGGTCGGGGTGTACGCGTTCGGTGACGTTGAAGTAGCAGATCACGTAGCCGATGAACGCGGCGATGGATACGACGGCCGCCACGATGGAGAAGATATGCGTGCCGTCGCCGCCGCGAATCACCTGATGGCCGTTCACTTTCTGGTAGATGACGATCGGGGCCACGATGCCGAGGATCAGGCCGCCGATGGTGCCGCCCATGCTGCGCATGGTGGACAGGCTGGTGCGGTCGTCGGCGTCGGCGGAAATCGTGGAGGCCAGGGAGCCGAACGGAATGTTGACGCAGGAGTAGAAGAAGCACCACACCACGTAGGTGATGGACATGTAGACGATCTTGACCCACATGGCGGCGTCGATGGCGAAGGTCTGGTACATGAGGAAGGACAGCAGCACCAAAGGCGCGGTGAAACGCATCATGGTCACACGGAACTTGCCGCCCGGATGGTCCTTGGAGCGATCGACCACCACGCCGACGGTCACGTCCATCACCGCATCGAGCAGACGGGCGAGCAGGAACAGCGTGCCCACGATGGTGCCGGGAACACCCATCACCTTGGTGTAGAAGATCATGAACCAGGTGCCGGCGAACACGAACATGAAGTCCGTGCCGAAGTCGCCGCACATGTATCCGATTTTGTCTCGCCAACCGAATGGCCGGACGTCAGGCGCGCTTGCCTCCGATGCCGTATCCGACGCGGTTTCCGATGATGCCGCCTTGGCGGTGCTGTGTGTCTTTCCCATAACGATGCCTCTCTTATCGTTGCGTGCCGGCGCGGTCAGCGCTCGGCGCTTATGCCGTCCAAACCGTGGTTCCTTCCTTGATGGTTTCGAGTACATGGAGTTTGCGGACGCGAACCGCGGCTTCGGCCCGGTCCTGCTGCGGGTCATGCGGACCCGGCTGTGTCGACACGGCCAGCGGGTCCGTGTCAAGAATGGTCATGTCGGCGAGTTTGCCGGCTTCCAACGTGCCCTTGCGCGCTTCCTCGCCGTACTGGTAGGCGGCGTTGCGGGTGATGGCGCTGAATGCCTCCCATGCGCCGACGCATTGCGTCTGGTCGAGCGCCACACCGTATTTGGTGACGCGGGTCATCGCGCACCATGCGGCGAAGATGAGGTCCGGCGGCACGATCGGCGAATCGGTGTGGAAGGTGAAGGGAAGGTTGTAGCTCAGCGCATCATGTACGGCGGAGATACGCGAGGCACGCTTGAATCCCAGGTTCTTGATGTGGGCGTCGCCCCAGAACCAGCAGTGGGATACGAAGATGGAAGGAATCATGTGTACTGCGGCCATGCGCGCATACTGGTCGCGGCGAGTGAGCTGGCAATGAACCATCACCGGGCGCAGGTCGAACTTGTCGGGCTTGCTGCTGGCACGGTACGCGGCGGTGTACTGGGTGAGGAACTGTTCGCTGGCGGCGTCGCCGTTGCAGTGGGCCATCACCTTCCAGCCGCGTTCGAGGGCATGGTCGAGGAATGCGCGCATGGCTTCGTCGCTCAGGATGCCCGCGCCGCGATACCCGGCCGGCTCGCTGGTGTTGGTGTTGGCGTTGGCATGCGCGGATGCCGGCAGCGGCTTGTACGGTTCGCTCAGCCATGCGCCACGAGCTTGCGGAGAGCCGTCCACGAACAGTTTCACGCCGCCGAAACGCAGATGGTTCAAATATTGGATGCCTTCGCTGGTGCCGCCGCTGGCATAGGAGCCGACGGAATCGAATACGGCATCGAGATCCTGGCCCATCATCGGGTAGCAGGTCAGATCGAGCTTCAACTTGTGGGCTTCGGCCAGTTTGACGAACCGTTCGGCGTATCCGGGGGCTGTCGCGCCATCCTGGCAGGTGGTGATGCCGTGGGAGGCGTATTCGTCTTGAATTGCGCCGACGAGTCCTTCGATGCCCTTCTTCGGCATTACGGCCGGGTGCATGAGAATAGGCATGATCGCCGGGGTTTCGGCGAAGTAGCCGTTGAGTTCGCCGTTCTCGTCGCGGCCGTACACGCCGCCGGCCGGTGCTTCGGACTGCTGCAGGTCGAGGCCGATAAGCTTGAGCAGCGCGGTGTTGCAGATGATGACATGGCCGGAAACGTGGGCGATCACCGTAGGCACGTCGCCAAGCAGGGCGTCGAGTACATGACGGTCGGGGTGTACGCCTTCAGCCAGCTCGTTTTGGTCATAATTAAAGCCGTGCAGCACGCCGCCAGCGGGCAGCGGATGCGCGGCAAGGAACGTCTTGAGCCGGGTGCCGATTTCGGCGAAATCCGCGCAGCCGGCCAAGTCGGCGTCCGTCAGACGCTGACCCATGCCGGCGAAGTGCGAATGGGAGTCGATGAAGCCGGGCATCAGACATGCGCCGGCCAAGTCGCGCTCTTCAGGGTGACGGGCGCCCACGGTGACCATCGAACGGGCACGATCACGAGCCTGCTCAAGGTCGCCGGCGAAGACGATGTGGCCGCGGTCGTCCGTCAGCAGCGCTTCGACGGTTGCGTCGGGCGCTGTCATGGTGCGGATCGTGCCGCCGGTGTAAAGCGTTGCCATCATCGTCTCCTTGGTGTTCTTACGTAGTTTTGCGGCCCTTGTACGCAGGATTGCGCACTGCTTCCCGCGTCCGGAACGATGCGGGAAGCGCGTGATGCCGCAGGTGATAGGTGAGTTGTACGGCCGGCAACCATCGATTCGGTTACGTAGCGCTTACGATTTGCGAACGTCGCGTTTCCGGTGAGTTACCAGCCGTTCACATACTGGGATCGGAGATATTCGACCCCGTCAGGGCCGGCCGGTCCGGTCGGTCAGTCGGTCGCGGCGAGATGCTCGTACATCTCCTGCAGCATCTCGTCGGTGATTTCGACTGGGTTGTTGTACAGGTTCGGGTGCCGGCTGATGCGCACCAGATCGGCGATCTGGTCGGCGCTCAGGTTGAGGTCCTTCAAGCCCGTACGCAATCCCACCTTGACCTTGAGCTCATGGATGGCGTCGGCCATGGCATCGACATCCTCGAAACCGATGGCGCGGGCGAACTCCTGTACGCGGCCATGCTGGGCGTCCTTGTTGACACGGGCGAACCAGTCAAGCGTCAAACCGCAGGCCTCGCCGTGCGGAATGCCGTGGATGTTGGTCAACGGGAAGGAGCAGGCGTGCGAGGACGTGGTCTTCGGCAGGGTGAACGCAAGCCCTGCGATCACCGAGGCTTCGCACATCTTCTGACGGGCTTCTGCATTGTCCGGTTCGGCCACGGCGATCGGCAGATACTTGAAGACCAGCGGTGCGGCGTGAATGGCGCAGGCGTCGCAGATCGGCTGATGACCCTTGCTCCAGTAGCCTTCGATCGCCTGGCTCAGCACATCCATACCGGTGGAGGCGGTGACGTGCGGCGGTACCGAATAGGTCAGTTCCGGGTCGATGATGGCCACGGACGGGAAGAAACCGTCGGAAACAATCGGCGCCTTCTTGCCAAGCGCACGGTTGGTAAGCACCGAGACGCAGGTGACCTCGGAACCGGTGCCGGCGGTGGTCGGCACGGCGATAATCGGCAGATGCTCCTGAGGCATGGCCTTGCCGGTGCCGTGGTACTCGGTGATGGAGTCGTTCGTGAGCGCGATGCTGGCGGCCGACTTGGCGAGGTCCATCGCGCTGCCGCCGCCCATCGCGACGACGAACTTCAGATGCTTGTCGCGGATCAGGGCCGCGGCCTTGTCCACTTCGGTGACGTCCGGGTTGGGCGAGAAGTCGGAGAAGATTTCGGTGATCGCACCTTCAGAATCCTTGACGATGCGCTCGGCGGTACCGTTTTGCGCGAACAGACGTTCGGAGACGAGCAGGCCGCCTTCCGTCAGTCCCATTTCGGCGGCAACGTCCTTGATCTCACGTACGCGGCCGTTGCCGAAGCGGATAGCGACCGGCTGCTGGTAGTCCCAAAGCATGATCGGTTTCCTTTCCTGCCGGAGCGCGGCTCAGTCGCAGAAGTTTTCGTCGACCCAGGTCAGAACTTCGTCCACCTTGGGCAGTTCGGCCTTGAGTTCCTCGGCGGTGATGGTCAGCGGCGGGCAGATGTTCACGTTGGTTTCACGGCCGAAGGTGAGGAAGCCCTTGTCCTTCAGGGCACCCATGATCTTGCCCATCACCGGGTTGGCGGTGTGGTACGGGCTCATCAGCTCGCGGGTCTCCTTGTTCTTCACGATGGTCATGGCGGAGAACAGACCGATGCAACGGGATTCGCCCACGCACTTGTGCTTGGCTTCCATCTCCTCCAGGAACGGCTTCAGGATGCCTTCCATCTCCTTGACATGGCCGGCGATGTCGTGTTCGACGTAGTAGTTGACGGCGGCGACGCCGGCGGCGCAGGCCAGCGTATGGCCGGAGTAGGTCAGGCCGCACTGCAGCACGTGATCGGTGAAGTAGTCGGAGATCTGCTTGGAGACCACCACGCCGCCCAGCGGCACATAACCGCAGGTGACGCCCTTGGCGAAGGTGAAGATATCGGGCTTGATGTCGAAGTTCTGCCAGGCGAACATCTTGCCGGTGCGGCACCAGCCGGCCATGACTTCGTCGCAGATCATCAGGATGCCGTACTTGTCGCACAGGGCGCGCACGCCTTCCATGTAGCCCTTGGGCGGCAGGATCACGCCGTTGGCACCGACGATGGATTCCATGAGGATCGCGGCCACGTCATCCGGATTCTCGTAGATAAGCTGGTCTTCGAGACGCTTCAGGTAGAGGGCGGTGACCTTTTCGTCGTCCTCGCCGCGGTTGAAGCCGTCCTCATACATGTTCGGGTTCATGAAGTGTACGAAGCTCGGGGCTGCGCCGCCGGCCTCGGTGGCGAAACGACGCCAATCGCCGGATGCGAAGGATGCGCCCAGAGTGGATCCGTGGTAGGAGCGGTAGCAGCTGAAGATCTTCTGGCGGCCGGTGACCATGCGGGCCATCTTGATGGCGTTCTCGTTGGAGTCGGCACCGCCGTTGGTGAAGAACACGCGCTGGTAGAAGTCGTTGCCGGCCAGATCGACGATCATCTTGGCGAGCTTGGACTTCGGCTCGGAAGCGTAGGCCGGGGCCATGAAGCACATCTTGCTGGCCTGGTCCTTGATGGCGTCCACGATCTCCGGCAGTTCGTGACCGAGGTTGGAACACACCAGCAGGGACGACATGTCGGCGTACTTGTTGCCGTCGTAATCGTACACGTAGATGCCCTTGGCGGACTTGACCGGCATCACCGGCTCGCCCTGCTTGTGCCAGGACTGCATTACGTATTCACGGTGCAGCTCGGCCACTTCTTCGCCGGTCAGTTCCTTGGTTGCCAGTGATTCGCTCATCGTCTCGTCCTTTCATGGGGCTTTGGGTAGCCGAACAGATGAGATCCAATGCGCAAAGAAATGTGCACGATACACAATCGAAACAATTGTTTCCGGTGCATCGTTTTGCGTTTCTCAGAAGTCATCCGCTCGGCGACTGCATGAAATCCTTGTGGATTCCTTGGTTGCTTTGCAGTCTATGAGCGAACACGCTGCCGTTCTATATTGCAGAACCTAAAGATGATTGTGCTCCAGCACAATCACTTACCTAGCAATCAAGCACCTCGCGTACCTGCAGCCCTACGGAAAGGAACTCGCGCGTGCGGAAATCAGACAGACTTACTCCCAGAATGTCCTCGATTTTGTTGAGTTTGTAGCTCACGGTGTTGCGATGTACGAACATGCTGGCGGCGGTTTCCTTCACCGAGCCGGAGAACTGGAAGTACGCACGCAACGTTTCGGTCAGATCGGTACCGTTCACGCGATCGTATTCCACCAGCGGGCCGATGCTGTCCTGATAATAATCCTCCAGAATCGCACGATCCGAAACGGCAAGCAGCAGTTTATCGATGCCGGAATTGTCGTACAGCGCGATCTCCCCCACCCGGCCGCGCAGATGCTGCAAACGCTCCAGCTTGAGCGCCTGATTGTAGCTTTTGCCAATGCAGCGCGCGGATCTGGTCACCTTGCCCACACCGATGTACGTACGCTCCAACGCAATGCCGCGACCGCGAATCGCAGCGATGATCTCACGAATCATCAGCTCCACCTGCTCGGCCGTATACCGGGCGAACACCAGCACCAGACGGTCTTCGATATGCACCACGGCCACCCGCCACTGCTTGCGCGTGATCAACGATTCGGCTTCACGCGAGTATTTGGCGGTGAGGTCGGCGTTATGGCTGCTTTGCCCGCCACGCCCCGCTTCGGCGCATGCGCTGAACACGGTGACGCAATAATTCCAGTCCTTGCCAAAGCCGGATTGCTCCAGGTATTCGAGATACATCTCCTCGCGGTCGGGGTGAAAGATCGCGTTCTCCAAGGCCGCAGCCAGCTCCATGCTGTGTTTCTCGCTCATCGTGATGGCCAAGCTGAAGCTGTGCATGATCTGCGCCATATGCACGCTCCACGGCACTTTGAACAGCGGAAAGTCATGATCGTCGCAGAAACGGACGGTCTCCGGACTGATCTGATGGATGAACGGGCCGATGTTCACCACCACGCCCGAAGCGCCGGAAGCATAGGCGCTTTTGACCAGCGGATACAGATCCTCCTGCGTCTCCAAGCCGATGCCGGTGGTGAAGGCGATCTCCTGACCTTCCAAAAAGCCGGCGATCTCCTCGTTCTCCACCATGTGTACCCATCGCACCGGGCGTTCAAGGCCACCCTTGCCGGCCACCAGCACCATGTCTTGGTCAGCGGCCTGCTCGACCAGATCCTTCAGTCGAACCGTCATTCACGTTCTCCTCGCCTTGGTTTGCCGATTGTGGATTGTGATTTGGGGTGATTCGGATTTTCGGTTGTGATTACAGCACAATCGAGGCGCCGGAAATCACCAGCAGCACGTACGTCAGTTTCAGGAACGCCTGCTGGCTGACATGCTGCTGCAACCGATTGCCAATCACGATCGCGACGATAAGCGGCGGAATCGAGGCCGCAGTGAGCATCAGGGCGTGCGGCGTGATCACACCGGCAATCCCCTGCTGCACGGTCAGCACCGTATTCAACGCCACCCATACGCAAGCCATCGTCGCACGAAATTCGTTCTTGTCCGTAAGCCTGACCGCCGCGTAAATCACCAACAGCGCGCCGCCGGAGATGAACATGCCATGAATCACACCGGCCAGCAATACAATGACGATCAGCAACCAGCGAGGCGGCTCGGCATGCGAGGGCCAGATCAGGTTCTTCAGCGCAATCGCGATAATGAACACGCCATAGGCCTTCTGCAGCGGGGCAAGCGGCAACACGGCATACAAGGCGACGCCGGCGGCCATGCCCACCGCCATCAATCCCACCATTTCGGCAAGGATTTTCCACCGGATATAGGCATGATGTTGCACGCCCAGCCACAGACAGGCCAGCAGCGTGGTGATGTTCAGCACCACTTTGGCGGTGTCGGTGCCGAGCAGCAGCATCGAGAACGGCATGGCGAGCACCGTGCCCGCGAATCCGGTGATCGCCTGAATCACATTCGCGGCGAACAACACGATCAGAAACAGCACATCGCGCATGGTCTCGCTCATCGGCCCTCCTTGTAGACAGTCCGCCAGGTAGACTGCCCACACCGTACTGAGTTCAGGTAAACAGGCGCGTTACATGCTCAAGTTGAAGGGTCTTACGGGGATTTCAGCCGGGGCTGTTGACGGATCTCAGCTGGAGGTCAGGAAAGTCTCGTTGCCGCGCGTGAAGTCGAGCACCGCACCGGCAAGCTGCACTTCACCGGTCAGGTCGGGGTCGGCGGCCAACACCTGCCCCGCACGAGCACGGGCGTCGGCGATCATGTCCGCATCCTTGACCACGCGCAACAGTTTGAGACTCGACTTGCCGCCGGACTGAGCATCGCCCAATACGTCGCCGGCACCACGGAATTCAAGGTCCGCCTGCGCGATTTCAGCACCGTCGAGCGAGTTGCGGATGACTTCCAGTCGTTGTTCGGCAATCGATCCGGAATCGGCGCGTGAGATCAGGAACGCCCACGAATTCGTGCCGCCGCGACCCACGCGACCGCGCAACTGATGCAGCTGGGACAGACCATACCGGTCGGCATCAAAAATGACGATGCAGCTGGCCTGTTTGACGTCCACACCCACCTCAATCACCGTGGTGGAGACCAGAACCGGCGTTGTTCCGGACGCGAAGTCAGCCATGACTTGGGTTTTGACTTCGTCTTTATCACGGCCGGTCAGCGTAGCGAATCGGACACCGGCGAACTGCGGGAGTTTCTGCAATCGTGCGGCGATCTCCTCCACCGAATGCAGCGGCGGCCGATCCTCGGTCTCGCCGTTGTCGTCGTAGGTTTCGTAGAGATCGTCGATGCCGATGATGTCGCCGTTGCCGCGGGTACGGGAGGTGCGCGACGTGCGCGACGTACGTAACGGCTCAGGCGACGACGATTGTGCGGCGGATGTGACTGAGCCGGACGTGCCGGCGGCCGACAGTTCGTCTTCGTCCATATCGATGCGCGGACAGACGATGTACGCCCGCTCCCCAGCGTCGATGCGAGCGCGAATATGCGCGAACATCCGGCCCATCGTAGCCGCGTCAGCCTCGTTGACCACGATGGTGCGAATCGGTTTGCGGCCGCCCGGCAACTCGGTGAGCCACGAGATATCGAGGTCGCCGAACCACGTCATGGCGGCGGTGCGTGGAATCGGCGTGGCGGTCATCACCAGCAGATGCGGGGTGGTGCCGTCATCGGACTTCGTGTTAAGGCTTTCACGCTGCTCGACACCGAACCGATGCTGCTCGTCGATCACCACCAACGCCAGGCGTGGGGCTTGGAAGGTTTTGGAGAACGCGGCGTGTGTAGCCACGATGATGCCCGGAACACCACTGGCGGCTGCCGCGAGCGCCTTGCGACGGGCGGCGAGTTTCATGCCACCGGTGACCAGTGTGACCGGTACGGACGGTTGGGTTTCCGGGGTTTCGCCGGCTGCCTCCATCGCGGCGATCATGCGGGAAATCGTGTCCGCATGCTGTTCGGCAAGTACCTGAGTCGGGGCCACAAGCACCGCCTGATACCCGGCACCGACGGCCTGCAGCATGGCGGCGAGCGCCACCACGGTTTTGCCCGAGCCCACCTCGCCTTGCAGCAAACGCTGCATCGGCCAGCTGCGGGAGATGTCGGCGGAGATATCGTCGATGACCTGCTTCTGCCCGGCGGTGAGGCTGAACGGCAGCGAGCCGATGAATCGGTCGCGCAGGTTGGCGTCACCGCTCGGCGGGCATGGGTGTGCCGCAGATTTGTGTGCGTGGGAGCGGGCCTTGAGCAGCGAGGTTTGGGAGATGAACGCCTCCTCATAGCGCAAGGTTTCGATGGCCTGATTGAAGCGGTCGCGCGAATCGGGGTCATGGATGGCGAGGAACGCTTCGGCTCGGTGCATCAGGCCTTTGGCGGCGCGAACCTGTTCGGGCAGGATATCGGGGATGGCTTGGGCGAGAGCGCTGGACGATGAAGACGTTTCTTCGGCAGACTCGGCAGCGGTTGATGTCGAGGTGCGCGCGCCCATCATCCACAGAAGATGCAAAATCGTTTCGTGAATATGTTCGGAAGAAATGCGTGAGCTGGCGTGGTAGACCGGGCGCGGACGCGTGACGCGCAGTATGGCCTCTTCCAGAGAATCGGCGTCGTACTTCAGTTTCGAGCCCGGCTGGACGGCCGGCGTATTCGATGCATTCGCGGCCAATGAGTCGGGGGCGACGGTCAGGAAGTCGGGGTGCGTGAATTGCAGCTGCCCCATGTATTCGCTGGGTGTGCCGGACACCACCAGAGTCGGGCTGGATTTCAGCCGCATGCTGACCCAGTCGATGTAGTTCTTGCGGCCACCGAAAAAAGTGAGCTGTGCCGTGCCGCTGGGCATATTGCGGGTTCTGGCGAAATCGGCGTCATCCACGGTAGCTATCGCGCGCAGCATACGTCCGGGCACTACGCGTACGTCTCGCACCGTGGCCACGAATGCCATCTGCTGGCCAAGCTGCGCCTCGCGGATAGCGCTGAGGCGTACCGGGTCGGTGACGCGGAACGGGTAGTAGGTCAACGCTTCGCCCACTGTGGTGACGCCCAGCGATTTGAGCGCGGACACACGACGCTTGTTCGTGATCAGCGATGCGAGTGCGGTGCTCAACGTAATGCTCATAGCGGCCTATTCTAGTGACGGTTGCGTTTCTTCCGGTGCGTTCTTGCTTCGCCGCTTCCGATGGATGGTTCATTCGCGGCGCGGCAGACGTGTGCGGCAGTCACGGTGCGGCAGGTCCTTCGCACGGCAGACGTGCGCGCGGATCACCCGCCACGGGCAAAACAAAACCCGCCCAGCCGAAGCTAAGCGGGTTGTGATGGACGATTGATTACGTCCGGTACGTTCAGTACACGATTCACGCGGCCACGCGCTGAACCTTGCCGGCCTTGAGGCACGAAGTGCACACGCGAAGGTGAGTGTTCTCACCGTCAATCGTGGTGCGCACAGACTGCAGGTTCGGGCGGAAGCTACGCTTGGTACGACGGTGCGAATGGGAAACGGTGTAACCGGTCTGCGGACCCTTACCGCACACTGCGCAACGAGCTGCCATGATGGACTCCCTTAAACCTTGATGTTTCAAGTCTTTCACGCGTCCGACCGCCGGTTTTGCCCGACATGCCGAACACACAACTTCACAAATATATAGCTCAATACCGACAATCGCAACCCTTGCGTGTACTATGCCGCGGTATTCGCCGACCACGACTTTATCATCCCCACTGCCAGAGCACATCACGCAACCCCGCCAATCCGGGCAGCCGCACATCTCACACCAGCGACGCGACCACTTCGGCGGCACACGCAAACTCTTCCGGCGTCGTGTACGCATAGCTCAAACGCAGCGAGTTGTCGCTGGCGAAATCATAGATATCGCCAGGATTAAGTAGCACGCCATGTTCGAGTGCGCGCTGGAAAAGACGCCCCATACGCACCGGCTCATCAAACGTCAACCAAATGTAAAAGCCGCCTTGCGGTACATTCCAGCGAGCGCGCCCCGAGAACAAGCGCTCCAGCGTCTCTACCGCGGCATCCCGCCGACGGCGCAATTCGGTGCGCAGCTGCTTCAAATATTCGCCATACATCCCGGAGGTGAGGAATCGCGCGAACACCCACTGACTCAGCGTGCTGGCACCATAGTCCATCTGCATTTTGACGTCGGCCAGACGATGCACGATTCGCTCGTCGGCCACTATCCATCCAATACGCAATCCCGGCGCCAGCGACTTCGATGCGCTTCCCACCGTGATCACCATGCCGGTGGTATCGAACGTCTTCAACGACTGCGGCACAGGACCGTCAATCACCAGATCTTGATAAGCGCAATCTTCGATAACCGGCAACCGACACTCCACACAAGCGTCAATCAGAGCACGCCGACGCTCGGCGGTCATGGTGATTCCAGTCGGATTGTGGTTTGTCGGAATGGTATACAGCACCGCGTCGCCACGCGCATGCGCCCCAAACGATGCATCAGGAAGTGCGGCACGCAGGGCCTCCATATTCAATCCTTGCGCATCCATGGGCACACCGGCAAGCTTCATTCCCGCCGATTGGAACACTTGCAAGGATTTGATATAGCTCGGCGCCTCCGCATACACGGTCGACCCTGATGACAGCAGGCTTACCGAAACCATCTGCAATCCCTGCAACGCGCCGGAAGAGACGAGCACCTGCTCCGGTCTGCAATCGACTCCCCACTGCTTCATATGCAGGGCGACTGCCTCACGCAGCACATCCAGCCCTTCGGGCGGTGGGTATCCAAGCGATTCAAGTTCCTCGGCGGTCTGACGCGCCACACACTTCCACATGTCACGCGGGAACAGCCTCGGATCAAGCTCGCCAGTGCCAAGCCGCACCTTAGTAGCATCGAACTCAAATCGATTGATGGCCTGAATCGTGGCATTGTTGGCTTTGAAGAATCCCGATGAGACATAATCCGCCCAATCAGGTGCGTTCGAAAGCATCAACGACCATGTATTGCTGACGATTCTGGTGCCGGCACCGTGACATCCTTCGATGATGCCGTAATCAGCCAGTTCCTCCAACGCTGCGATAATAGTGGACCGATTCACCCCAAACCGATCGGCCATGGCACGCTGGCTGGGCAACCTGGCTCCAATGGGCCACTCGCCGGAGGCGATGCGGCCGCACAGGTAATCGACGATCTGTTCGGTGACCGGCTTGCCGCTCTCGCGGTCCGGCCGCCAGTCGATATCCAATGGTGCGCTACGGGCCATGGTCAGTTCCTTATTGTTCCTTACTGTTCTCTCACGCCCGACCATTGGCGAAAATTTGGTTGGGTGTTTCTAGCATTGCTTGGCTGGTTGTCAAGTGTAATCCGCCGCATACCATAGAACAACAGCATTGGAAAACAAAGGTTTGCCAGCACAGGCAACCATAGACAACTAACCAGCCGAATGAGATTTGGCTGGTTTTTACTGGGCGAGCGTCACCCAACCAAACAGAGGCAGAGGGAACGGAATCATGGGTCTGTACATTCAGGGACTGACGATGGGATTGGCGTACATCGCGCCAATCGGCATGCAGAACCTGTTCGTCATCAATTCGGCGTTGACGCGTACGCGTCGCAACGCACTGATCACCGCGCTCATCGTCATCTGCTTTGACATGGCGCTCTCGCTCTCCTGCTTCTTCGGCATCGGCGCGCTCATGCAGGCGCACCCGTGGCTGGAGACCATCGTGCTGAGTCTGGGAGGCCTTGTGGTGATGCGCATCGGCATGGGCCTGATGCTGCCGAAACGCCGCGGTTCCGGGAAGGACGCGGATGGCGACGGGCACGCCGAAGCCGGCAACGGTGCGGCGGCGCCGGCGACCTCCGCCGCCTCCACCCCGGCACCGGCCAAGCACCTCGGCATCCACGGACTACTGAACACCATCGGCACCGCCTGCGCCGTCACCTGGTTCAACCCGCAGGCCATCATCGACGGCACGCTGATGCTCGGCGCGTTCGCCGCCACCCTCAACGCGGGACAGGCCACCCCGTTCATCACCGGCGTCGAGACGGCCTCCGTGCTGTGGTTCCTCGGCGTCACGCTCATCGTCAACGCCTTTGCGCACAAGTTCAGCCCGAAGATCATCGACGTGCTCAACCGCGTGTGCGGCGGCGTCATCACGCTGTACGGCGTGAAGCTGCTGGTGGACTTCGCGCTCGTCATGCTGTGAACACATGCCACGCGACCGCTGTGAGCCGGTTCACAGCGGTCGCGGCCTCCCTGAAATCCCCCTGAAACACCGGTAAACCATACAGCTTATCCAATAAAACCAGCGCGCCTGTCCGTTTCTCTACGGTCAAATCCTCTTATAATTTCCAATAAAGAGGCACGAGAGCGAAGGGGCTCTTATACGGCCACCAACGAAGGGAGACGCGATGCTGAATCTCAGGCGCGGAATCAGTACTCATCAGCCAAGCGTGATTTCGCTTGGACAGGTGTGGGTAGACATCATGATGAATGTGGACGAAGTGCCTCCACAAGGCGGATTCGCAGTGGCGGACCATCCGAAGCCTTCCATCGGCGGCAGTTACCGCGTATTGCAGGCTGCCAGCCGCATGGGCGCACCCACCGAACATGCCGGCATTCTCGGCAACGGACTGTGGGCCAATTTCATCCGCCAGTCGTTCCAGGACAACGGCATCACCCATATCGGCCCGGACCGTTTGGACGAAGATTCCGGCTTCCGCGTGGTGCTCGCCGACGGGCAACCGAAGAAGACATTCATCGCCTCTTATGGCGCCGAGGCGCACGGTGACGCCGATACGTTCGACATGCTGGAACCGCAGGACAAAGACGTGGTGCATATCAGCGGCAATACGCTGATGGACCACACCGCGGCCGGCGTGGACGGATTCCTGCTCAGGGCCGGTACCGACCCGGCCAAACGCGACTACACGCTGGTGATCAACCCCACGAATACGCTGCGCCTGGTCAACGACCACATGCTGGAGGATCTGGTGCTCGCCCGTCCGGTGTGGTCCTGCAACCGGCAGGAAGCCACCACACTGGCCGAACGGCTTGGCGCACCTATAGACGACAGCAAAGTCACCATCGGTGGAGGACTTGACGATTTTATGCGGCAGCTGTGCGAGGGACTCGGCTCCACGCTGCGTGCGCCGCTGGTGGTGCGCGTCGGCTCGCTCGGCGCCTGGGTGCGCGAGCCCGGCGGCGAGACGATGCACATCGAAGGCTACCCCACCAAGGCCGTACATACTCGCTCCGCCGGCGGATGCCATACCGGCGTGATGTGCGCCATGCTGGCCGAAGGACGCGGGTTGGCCGAATCGGTGAAAATCGCCAACGCGGCCACTTCCATCGCCATTCAACGTAGCGTCAACGGCGTACCGCAGTGCCCCGACTACGACGAGGCCATGGCACTGGCCAGCTGAGGCGCTGGCCGGCCGAATCAGAAACAGCTTGGCTCAGCGTACGTTCTTCCAGACTATTTCCCGCCTTATCTGGAGAAACGTACGTTGAGCGATCGTCAGCGTACGTTCTTCCAGATGATGATGGAAATAATCTGGAGAAACGTACGCTACCGGTTTCAGCGGGAAGGTTGGTGGCCCCGATTGCCCGAGCGGCCGTTGCAAACCGACAAACCGGAACTTGTCGGACCAACGAGCGATCAGTCAACGAGATAACAGGCCACAATAAATAACTCAACACATACGAATCGGCGGCTGTTTCGAGATGCATCACAACATCTTGAAACAGCCGCCGATGTATTGAGCGTGCGGTCACGCGGCGAACCGTTGGCTACACGCTCCGGGCTGACGTGTTCGGCAGTAAGCCTGCGCAGCGACTTGTCAGCCGGCGTGCACAGTCAACCTGCATATGGACAGTCAGGCGTTCTTGCGCTTGAGAGCGAGCACCGCGCCGCCGGCGGTCATCGCGACGACAGCCAGCGCTGCAACCAGCATTACCGAGGAGCCGGTGTTGGCCAGCGTCTCGGTCTTCTTGTTGGCTGTGGGCTTCGTGGCAGCCGGCGTTGCAGTGACCGGGGCCTTCTTCCACTGGGCGTAGATGGTGGTGTCTTCGGTCAGCTGCTGGCCGAACTCAAAGACGTTCTTGCCTTCCTTATCCGTGGTCCAGTTCACGAACGTGTAGCCGGAACGGGTGGGGTTGGCGGGCTTGACGGTCACGCCGGTCAGCGACACACGCTGTGCAGCGACAGCGGAACCGCCCTGAGTATTGAAGTTCAGCGTGTGGCTTTCCACAGCATCCGGCACATCCTCGCCGGCCTTGTACACGGTTTCCTGGAAGGACATCGTGTAGCTGGCACCCTGAGCGAGGCTCAGCTGACCGGACTCGTAGAAGATGGAGGTGTCCTGATTGGTGGACACCACACCGTTCAGGCTGCTGACGTCACGACCGGTCTCCGGGTGGTTCCAGCGGCCAGCCAGCAGACGGGCGGTACCGTCCAGCTTCTCGGCAGTCAGCGTAAAGTCACGGGATGCGATGTAGGCGCCACCATGGCCGTTGGCGTACACGGTGATGTGATCGTCGCCGTTGAGGTCGGTGTCCAGCGTCTGCAGAATCGCACCGGTCACCGGAGTAGAACCGGTGCTGGTGTAGGTGACGGTGTGCTTGAGGTTGCCGTTGGCGGTCACCGTGAACAGTTCAGTGGCGGTCAGGGTCAGGTTCTCGTCGTCAGCGGACTGCAGCTTGTTGACGACCTTCACGTCGGTGCCGCCGCGACCATTAGGAATCACAGCGTACTGCGGATCTTCAACGGGTGCCAGATCCACGAAACCGCCGTTGACGGACTGGTATACATAGGAGCTTGCCGACTCACCAGTACGGTACGAATACGTGTAGGTATTGTTGCCCTGAGAAATCACGCTGCTGAACAGCACGGCGGGAACATCATCCCAATTCTGCGGGCAGTTCGTGGTCACCGTGAAGGTCATACCGCTACGGTTGAACGTATTGGTCACAGGCAGCGGGCACTCGGTGCTCAGTTCCGGTTCGGGAGCCGGAGTGGTCTCTTCATTGTTGGCGTTGTTGCCAGTATTGTCACCGGCGTTGTTGCCGGCGTTCGGGGTGGACGGCTGGGTCGCCGCATCGCCCTGCGTGGTATCCTGCGCGGCATCACCGTTCGCATCGTCCGTTGCAGGCGTGCCGTTCTCGTTCGTCGCACCGTCTGCAGTGCCGCCCTCGTTGCCCTCGGCCGGGGTCTGAGCCGCGGAATCACCTTCCTGCGGCGTAGTCGTGGTCTGGGTCGAATCAGTCGTATCGGCCGGGGTCTGCGGCGCAGCGAACGCTGCAGGCACACCGATGCTGGCGGCCAACAGCGTGGCAGCGGCCAGCGCGGCCGCCTTAGTCAACTTCTTCATATAAGTCCTTCTCAATTGCGGGTTAAGTAAAGAAACGTGGGTCTTAAATCCGGGGTTGGGCGTTCTCCTGTCTTGCGTGTCGGGGCGTGATTAACGGTCCGGGCGTTAATCCGGTCGGGTGCTTGACTTTTCGTGTTGGCTTGTTC
>NZ_JAAIIG010000014.1 GCF_012932375.1 Bifidobacterium olomucense
CAAACCACCACCACGCCGGCAAGCGACCCCGAACCATCAAGGAAGCGGAGGCCCGCCGTGCCGAGCGGCAACAGATGAATAACTTACACGCACCACGGCAATCACGCAAATCAAGGCGCGCAAAAACACGCCAAAACGTTGCAACGCCGGCGTTCTCTCGGCGTGTCGAAATTTGATGAAACCACGCCTTGACTGTCACATTACGCCCCTATCCCGCGCCGGCGAGGACCGACACCAAATATCCGACGGCGTGTCGCAACAATTCACTCCCAGTTCAACTTCGTTGTTCTTACTTGAACCTGAATGCCACGAATGTATTTCGCACGACTTTCCCGCTCCGGTAAGTAACTCTGGCCATGCGAGCAACTGCACAAAATACGAAAAGGGATCTTCCCAATTGGAAAGATCCCTTAACAGCTTTCAGCTTATTCAGCTAGCCTCGCTCAGGCCAGGATGCTCGGGTCAACCGGCACACCCGGGTTCATCGTGGAGGTGATGGTCGCCTTAGTCAGGTAACGACCCTTCACGGTGGACGGCTTGAGACGCTTGACTTCGTCGGCCACAGCCTTGAAGTTCTCGTCCAGAGCAGCCTCATCGAAGCTCAGCTTGCCGATCAGGAAGCTCAGGTTGCCGTTCTTGTCGACACGGAACTCGATCTTGCCACCCTTGATGTCCTTGACAGCCTTGGTGACATCCATGGTCACGGTGCCGGTCTTCGGGTTCGGCATCAGGCCACGCGGGCCGAGCACACGACCCAGACGGCCGACCTTGCCCATCATGTCCGGAGTGGCGACCACGGCGTCGAAGTCGAGGAAGCCACCCTGAACCTTGGCGATCAGGTCGTCATCACCGACGATATCGGCGCCGGCCTCGGTAGCTTCGGTGGCCTTCGGGCCACGAGCGAACACGAGGACCTTGGCGGTCTTACCAGTGCCGTGAGGCAGGTTGACGGTGCCACGCACGAGCTGGTCAGCCTTGCGCGGGTCAACGTTCAGACGGAACACAGCTTCGACGGTCTGGTCGAAGTTGTAGGAGGGCATGCTCTTCAGGAGAGCGATGGCCTCGTTGGCGGTGTAAAGGTTGTTGCGATCGACGCGCTCAGCGGCTTCGCGGTACTTCTTGGAACGCTTTACCATCTGTCTATCTCCTTATCAGTCCGTAACCGTGATGCCCATCGAGCGAGCGGTGCCCTCGATGATCTTCATGCCGGCCTCGATGTCGCGAGCAGACAGATCTTCCATCTTGGTCTCAGCGATTTCGCGAACCTGCGCCTTGGTGACCGAGCCGACCTTGTGGGTCAGCGGGTTCTCGGTGCCCTTCTCGATGCCAGCGGCCTTCTTCAGCAGGGCTGCTGCCGGCGGGGTCTTGAGAACGAAGGTGAAGGAGCGATCCTCGTAAACGGTGATCTCGACAGGGATGACCTGACCCATCTTGTCCTGCGTCTGGGCATTGTAAGCCTTGCAGAAGTCCATGATGTTCACGCCATGGGAGCCGAGGGCCGGACCCAGCGGCGGGGCCGGGTTGGCCTTGCCTGCCTGAATCTGCAGCTTGATCAGCGCTGAGACTTTCTTCTTGGGAGCCATAATATGGTTCTTCTTTCTATAACGCGGTTCAAATGGTCGCCACCAGTAACCTCTTGCCTACGCATATGCGGTCTTGACTCGTTATTTATCCGCACATATGTAAGGGTTCGAAGCCACGAGTGGTCTCCTCCCGCAACTTATATTGCTGTGCTGTGCTAGCGGGTCTTCCCTCCAGACACAAGCTTTCCTATTATGCGAAGATGAGTGGACAACGTCTACCCACGAAGAGGGCAAAGGCCCTCCCCTGCAAATTCGATTGGCTGAGGAGGGCCTCAAATGTTCCTGGGATAAGGACAAGCCAAGCAATTATTCCAGTTCCACCGCGCCTGTGTATAGCTGGTAGTACTCACCCTTCTGCGCGATCAGCTCGTCATGCGAACCGCGTTCGATGATGTTGCCGTGGTCGAGCACCATGATCACATCGGAGTTGCGCACGGTGGACAGGCGGTGCGCGATCACGAAGACCGTACGGCCCTTCATCAGCGCGTCCATGCCGGCTTGCACCACTTCCTCGGTGCGAGTGTCGATCGAGGAAGTCGCCTCATCGAGAATCAGGGCCGGGGAATCGGCCACTGCGGCGCGCGCGATGGAGATCAACTGACGCTGGCCTTGGGACAGGCCCGAGCCGTCGCCTTCGAGCACGGTCTGATAGCCCTGCGGCAGCATGCGAATGAAGCCGTCCGCGTTCACCAGTTTTGCCGCCTCGATGCATTCCTCGTCAGTGGCGTTGAGGCGTCCGTAGCGAATGTTGTCCATCACGGTGCCGGTGAACAGGTTCACGTCCTGCAGCACGATACCGAGCGAACGGCGCAGATCGGGCTTGCGAATGTTCTTCACATCAATGCCGTCGTAGAGGATCTGGCCTTCCTGAATGTCGTAGAAGCGATTGATCAGGTTGGTCACCGTGGTCTTGCCGGCACCCGTGGCACCGACGAGCGCCATCTTCTGGCCGGGCTTGGCGAACCATGTGATATCGTGCAGTACAGGCTTGTCCGGATTGTAGCCGAACGTCACGTTGGTGAAGCGTACATCGCCCTGCAGCAGCGTCAGACGACCGTCCGGCGAGGTAATCGCCTGTTCCTTGGCCTTCAATGCCACTTCGCGGGCGGCACCATGCAGTTTTTCCGCGGCCTTCAACGAACGCGTACCGTCGTCGCCTTCCTCACGCTTCCATGCCCAGTGGCCGGTCTCATGATCGACTTCGCGCATCGTGCGACCATCTTCGCCAAGTTCCACGTTGACCAAAGTCACCGTGCCGTTATCGGACTCGACGGCCTCATCCATCAGCGCGAAGATACGGGAAGCTCCAGCGAGCGCCATCATCACCATGTTGAGCTGCATGGACACCTGACCGAGAGGGTTGATGAACGAGCGGGACAGGGTCAGCAGGGAGATCAGCGTACCGAGGGTCAGCGGACCGAAGCCGTTCAATCCCACGTTGCCCACGCCGGCGAGCGCCATAGCACCGCCTACGATGGCGAGCAGGATGTAGAGAATGTAACCCATGTTGCCCACCACTGGCATGGTGACGTTGCCCCAGGTGTTGGCTTCGGCGGAAGCCGCGAACAGTTCCTCGTTCTTCTCGTCGAAGATCTTCTGCGTGGCGTCTTCATGGTTGAAGACCTTGATGACCTTCTGACCGTTCACGGATTCTTCCACGAACGCGTTCACGTCGCCCAGCCACTGCTGCTGCTTGACAAAGAAGCGACCCGCGCGACCGACAATCGCCTTGACCACGAAGAACAGGCCCACGGTGAACAACAGCACGAACACGGTGATTGGGATGGAGAGCCACAGCATGGAGATCACTGCCGCGATGGCGGAGATGGCGGAGGCGAACATCTGCGGGAAGGACTGGGAGATGGCTTGGCGCAGCGTGTCCGTATCGTTGGTGTAGCGGCTCATGATGTCGCCGTGTTCGTTGGTGTCGAAGTATCGGATCGGCAGATGCTGCTGGTGGGCGAACATGTCGTCACGAATCTTCTTCAGCGTGCCCTGCTCGACGGTGACGATCAACCATTGCCACAGCCAGCTGGCCACGATACCGGCCACATACAGGCAACCCATCAGAGTAATCGCTTGCAGCAGCGGACCCCAGTCCGGATTCTTGGCTCCGACCAACGGCAGAATGTAGGTATCAATCAGCGATTGGAGGAACAGTGCGGAGCCGGCTTGGGCGGCGGCACCGACGAGAATGCACACCACGATGGCCACCACGCGCCACTTGTATTGCATGATGTAGCCGAAGATGCGCTTGGTGGTGCCGGGGGCCGGCTTGCCCATGGCGGGCTTGCGGTTCTTGAAGCTTTGCTTGTCGCTCATCGTGCCTCTCCTTCCTCTGCTGCGTTCTTCATGCGTTCGGCTTCTTCGGCCGCGGCCTGCTCAAGTTCGGCCTGGCCCGCGGCAGTGTTCTTGGTCTGCGATTCGTAAATGGAACGGTATTCGTCACAGGTCTTGAGCAGTTCGTCATGCGTGCCGCGGGCCATGATGCGGCCTTCGTCCATGACCAGAATCATGTCGGATTCCTGCACCGAGGCCACACGCTGGGCGATGATGATCTTGGTGGTGTCCGGAATCTCATGGTGGAAGGCTTCGCGAATCAGCTTGTCGGTTTTGGTGTCGACCGCGGACGTGGAGTCATCCAAGATCAGGATCTTCGGCTTCTTGAGCAGCGCGCGGGCGATGCACAGACGCTGGCGCTGACCACCGGAGACATTGGTGCCGCCTTGTTCGATGTAGGTGTCGTACTTATCCGGGAATTCCTGAATGAAGCCGTCCGCCTGGGCGAGCTGACATGCGTGGCGAATCTCCTCGTCGGTGGCGTCCGGATTGCCCCAGCGCAGGTTCTCGGCGATGGTGCCGGAGAACAGCACGTTCTTCTGCAGCACCATGGCCACCTGATCGCGCAGGACTTCGAGATCATAATCGCGTACATCACGCCCACCGACCTTGAGCGAGCCGGCGGAGACATCGTAAAGTCTGGGGACCAGCTGCACCAGCGAGGACTTTGCCGAACCAGTGCCGCCGACGATGCCTACCGTGGCGCCTGAAGGAATGGTCAGGTTGATGTCGTCAAGCACCGGCTTTTCGGAACTATCGGAGTAGCGGAAGGTGACGTCATCGAATTCGATGGAACCGTCGGCCACGGTCTTAATCGGGTTCTCCGGGTCCACCACCGTGCTCTTTTCCTGCAGCACCTGGCAGATACGCTCGGCGGAGGCCTGGGAGATGATGAACATGACGAAGATCATCGACAGCATCATCATGGCCATCAGAATCTGCATGGCGTAGGTCACCAGTGCCGTCAGATCACCGGTGGTAAGTCCCAGTGCGGCGTTGTTGCCGGATGCCACGATCTGCTGGGCGCCCATCCAGGAGATCAGGATCATCGAGGCGTAGATGCAGAACATCATGATCGGACTATTGAAGCTCATGATGCGCTCGGCCAGCGTGAAGTCCTTGAAGATGCGCTTGGAGATGCGGTCGAACTTGTGGATTTCGAAGGATTCGCGGTTGTAGGACTTCACCACGCGGATGCCCTGCAGGTTCTCATCCACCACGTTGTTCAACGCGTCGTAGGTGTGGAACACACGCTCGAATACCGGATGCACCAGTACCGCGAGTCCGCATAGGCCAATGGCCAGAATCGGAATGCAGGCGAGGAACACCATGGAGATCGACGGGCTGATGCGGAAGGAGAAGATCCAGGCCACGATCACCATGATCGGGGCGCGTACGCCCATGCGCACCATCATGCCGTAGGCCATCTGCAGGTTGGTCACGTCAGTGGTCAGACGGGTGATGATGGAACCGGTGGAGAACCGGTCGATGTTGGTGAAGCTGAAGCGTTGCACCTGCTCGAACTGGTCGCGGCGCAGGTTCTTGGCGAAGCCGGCCGCGGCGATGGCCGCATACTTTCCGGCCAGGAATCCGCAAGCCAGGGAGACGAGGGAGCAGACCAAGAGAATCAGGCCGAATTTGATGATGGCCGGCATGCTGCCGCCGGTGATGCCCTGATCGATCAAGGTGGCCATCACCGTGGGGATCACGATTTCCAGAATGGCTTCGATGAACACGAACAGCGGAGCCAGCAGGCTTTCCTTGGTGTATTCGCGCATCGATCCGGTCAGTGTGCGGATGATGTGCTTGGGGCGCTCCGGCTCGACGGCTTTGCGCGAGCGTTCGATGGCCGCCTCGGTGGCGGCTGCGCTGTCTTCCGCCGTCACATTGCCGGCTGCGGCATTGCGTTCGGGTGCGGTATCGCTCATTTATTCTCCTCCTTCATATCGCGTTCGTATTCTCGTTGTGCGGCATCGATGTTCGCTCGCATGCGTTTGACGCAATCATGCAAAGCTGTTTGCTCTTCCGCGGACAGCCCTTCGACCAGCAAACGTTCCACACGATCGCCGTTGGCCTTGAGGTCGGCCACGATGGAATCGGCTTTGCTGGTGAGCACGATGCGTTTGAGTCTGGCATCATGGGCCACCGGCTCGCGCACGATCAGGCCTTTCTTTTCCATCAACGTCAATACGCGGGACGCCGTGGAGCGGGTGATGCAGAATTTCCGCTCGATGGTGTGCTGGTAGATGTCCCGTCCACGATTGCGTGCCAGGAAGATGATGATATGGGCGTTGCCACCGGTCGCGATGCGTGCGGATTCCGGCATGCTTTCACCCAAATATCGGTCCACGGCTTTGCTCAGTGAGCGCATTTCGATGCTGAGGGCATGATGATCCATATCGCTCCCCCATTTCGATTGCTTATTGCTGTTTCTGTTCGACAATTGCACTGCATCTGCAACTGTTGTATATGCAACGAAACAGTGTAATGCGCGCCACATACAACAGTTGCACATGCAACAATCAGCGTGTCGCACAGTGTCATACAGCACAAAAGGCTCCTCTCTACTGATTCATAGAAAGGAGCCTAAAGCACATTCTTTTTTACTTATTCAACTCGGCGTAGCCGTCGAGCAGGAACTTGGTGACGTCCTTGCCGGCTTCGCCCATCAGCGTGGGCAGCGAATTGATCGGCATGGAGTTCAGGAACATGCGCATCATGGCGTTATCGGTGAGCTTGGGCAGTTCGTCCCTCTCGCCGGCCGCAACCAGATCGTCGACTACTTTGGCGCCCACCGGGTCGGCGGACCATTCGCCGAACGTGGACCATTCGGTCAGCGGCTGGGTCTTGCCGTCGCCGTCAAGCTCCACGCTCACCGTTGCGGCGATGTCGCGCGAGCTCACGCCGACTTCGATGCCGTATTCGCCGGATTCCACATGCCAGTCGTTGAACTTCTCGGACCAGTAGGCGAACGCGCGTTCGTCAAGGTCGATGGTCACGGTCGTGGATTCGCCGGCCTTCAGGAACACCTTCTTGAAGCCCTTGAGCTCGTGCACCGGGCGCGCCACGTCGGCCTTGCCGGGAGCCACGTAGACCTGCACGGTTTCGGCCGCGTCCACGGCGGAGGTGTTGGTCACGGTGACGGTCACGGATGCGGTGTCGGCACCGGCCTTGGCGGCCCGCACATCGGAAATCTCGAAAGTGGCGTAGCTCAGGCCGTAGCCGAAGGGGTAATCGACGGCCTTGCCGTAGGTGTCGTAGTAGCGGTAGCCGACGAACACGCCTTCGCCGTAATCCACATGGCCTTCCTCGCCCGGCCAGTTGAGCATGCTCGGGTCATCGTTGATGTCCAGCGGAATGGACTGGGCGAGCTTGCCGGAGGGGCTCACCTTGCCGAAGATCACATCGGCGAGCGCCGGACCGCCGGCCTGGCCGAGCAGCCAGGATTCCAGGATGCCCTTGGCGTACCGGGCCCACGGGTGCACGGAGACCACGGAACCGTTGGAAAGCACCACGGCCACGTTCGGGTTCACTTCGGCGACCCGCTTGAGCAGTTCGATCTGCTTGGCCGGGATGTCAAGGCTTTCGCGGTCGAAGCCCTCGGATTCCGCGGCTTCCGGAAGACCGAGGAACATGAGCACTTTGTCGGCCGTCTTGGCAGTCTCGACGGCTTCGGCTTCCAGCGCAGGGTCGGCCGGTTCGAGATCAAGTGTGAAGCCTGGGGCGAAGCTGGCTTCGATGCCGCGCTCGGCGAGGGTGTCGAGGAAGCTGGTCATCCTGGTGGGGGTGATGTGCGAGGAGCCGCCGCCCTGATAGCGCGGGGTGCGGGCGAATTCGCCGATGACTGCGATCTGCTCGCCCGCGGCAGGGTCGAGCGGCAGAAGCGACTCGTCGTTCTTGAGCAGCACCATGGATTCCACGGCGGCCTGATGGGCCACTTCGTCATGCGCGTCCACGTCGAAACGGTAGCCGTCGATACTCATGGCGGCGCGGGCCTTGTTGGTCAGGTCGATCATGCCCTGAGCCATACGGTCGAGTTGGGCCGGGGAGATACGGCCGTCACGGGCGGCGTAGACCACCTGATCGTCGGTGTAGCTCGGCGGCATTTCGAGGTTCAGGCCGGCGTTCAGGGAAGCCACACGATCGTGGTCGGCGCCCCAGTCGGACATGACGATGCCCTTGAAGCCCCATTCGTCGCGCAGCACGTCGGTCAGCAGCCAGTGGTTCTGGGCGGAATGCACGCCGTTGATGCGGTTGTAGGAGCACATGATGGTCCACGGCTGAGCGGTCTTGACGATGTGTTCGAAGGCCGGCAGGTAGATTTCACGCAGGGCGCGCTGGCTGATGCGGGCGTCCACGCGTAGACGGTCGGTTTCCTGATTGTTGGCGGCGAAATGCTTCAGGGATGTGCCTACGCCCTTGGACTGCACGCCGGCGACGATGCCGACCGCCTCATGACCGGCCAGATACGGGTCTTCGGACCAGTATTCGAAGCAGCGGCCGCCGAGCGGATTGCGCTTGATGTTGACGCCGGGGCCCAAGATCACGGCCACCTTCTCCTGAATGCATTCCTCGGCCATGGCTTCGCCGACTTTGTGGATGAGCTCCGGGTTCCATGAGCTGGAGAGCCCTGCGGCCGGAGGGAAGCAGGTGGCGGGCACAGAGTTGTCCAGATCGGTTTCGCCGGTGCTGGAGGCCAAGGACTTGCGCAGACCGTGGGGACCATCAGTGATCATGTAGCCGGGGATGCCTTTGGATTCGACGCCCTGCAGATGCCAGGCGTCGCCGCCGGAGGTAAGGGACGCTTTTTCTTCGATGGTCAGGTCCTTGACGGAAGGGTAAGTCTGTTCGCTCATGGAAACCTCTTTCTTCGAGTATGTACGTCAGCGACTGTGTCTGCGGTTCGGCGGCGGGAGTTGGCGATTTGAGACATCGAACGTTTTGGAGCGCCGGATTTTTCGCTCGATGAAATTCCCCCGCGAATTCCAAACCGTTTTCCCTCGACCAACCGATCGGTAAGTAGACTATCAAATTCAAGACAACAACACGCCAGAATCATTTGAAAACACAACTAACCGACCGTAAGGTTGCCTTCATGAGCAGCACCTCTCCCAATGCACAGAACGACGATCGCCGCAACGCCATCATCGAAGCCACCGTCGAATCGTTCGGCAAGCTCGGCTACTACGGCACCTCATTGCAGCGCATCGCCACCGAAGTGGGCCTCACCAAAGCAGGCGTGCTGCATTACGTGGGCAGCAAAGAAGGTCTGCTCAACCTGGTGCTGAGCGAGGTATACGATCGCGAGACCATCGACGTCATGTCTGCCATGGTCGGCGAAGAGCGTCCGCTCATCGCCGATATGTGGCGCAGAATCGTACAGATCAACGCCAAACGCCCGACACTGGTGCATATGTTCTCCACACTGAGCGCCGAGGCCTTGGATCCCGAACATCCCGCACATGCCTACTTTGTCGACCGCGAGCGTCAAACCGTCGCCAATGCGCTGAACATCAACTGGTGCGTGCCGGACGGCGTGAACGTGGAACATGTGCTGCAAGCTGGTTTTTCGATGATGGACGGCATTCAGCTGCGCTGGTTGCGCACGCCCGGACAACACCTTATGGACATGTGGGCCGATTGCGAAAACGTACTTATGCCATTGCCCACGTGGGACGGATACCGGCACAACCATTAAGACGACGTCCGAACCATCGGACTGCGGGGAAATAAACCGTCCCGCTTCTGCCGCAAAAGAAACGTCCCCGTCTCATATGGAGACGGGGACGGAAAATATCGGACCGGATAATCGCGAAAATTACGCCACGGTGAACGTGGTGCGCCTCAGGTCTTCGCGGCGGGACGAATGACCGATAAGCAGTTCGAATTCACCGGGCTCCACGATGCGGTTAGCTTCGGAATCGACGATGGTGCAATCGGCCACCGGGATATCGAAGGAAACGGTCTTGGTTTCACCGGGCGCAAGCTCCACACGCCGGAAGGCCTTCAACTCGCGGTCGGTCCAGCTGTAGGAGGTCACAATGTCGCCGATATAGGCCTGCACGACTTCGGTGCCGGCCATGTCACCCGTGTTGGTCAGGGTGATCTCGGCGCGTACGGTATCGGACTCGGCAAAAGTGCCGTCGGCATTCGACGCACCGCCGGTGATGACCGGTTCGCCATATTCGAAGGTGGTGTAGCTCAGGCCCTCGCCGAAGGCGAATGCCGGATCCTGCGTCAGATCGGCGTAACGGTCACCATGCTGGCCGCGCACCTGGTTGTAGTAGACCGGCAACTGGCCGGCATGGCGCGGGAAGGTAACGGGCAGACGGCCGGACGGATTGGTCAGGCCGAAGATGATTTCGGCGATGGCCTGACCGCCCTTCATGCCCGGGTTCGCGGCCCACAGGATGGAGCCGGCGCCGGTTTCGGGGTCGCTCACGCGCTTGGCGAATACACCGTTCTCCCCCACGATGGAGGCAGGTAGAATCTGCGGCTTGGAGCTTACCAGCACGGTGACCATCGGCTTGCCGGTTTCCTTGGCCACGGCCGCGAGTGCGTCAAGCAGCGCATTCTGGCCGCCGAGCAGTTCGAGGGTTGCGGTGGAGCAGGTTTCGCCGGTGAGCTGGACGGTATCGCCCACTACGGCTACGATCAGGTCGGACTGACGGGCATTGGCCACGGCTTCGTCGAGCATCGCCTGATCGACCGCGGCGGAAACTCCGATCTTCGGGCGTGGCTGGCCATCCGGGTAGAGTTCGCCGGCCGGATCGGTGACGAGATCCACGATGTTGGCACCACGAGAGTAGACGACTTCGGTACCCTCGCCGGCAAGCTGCTTGATGCCGTCGAGCACGGTGGTGATCATCCCGCGCGGCTGGCCGTCCGGCATCCAGGAAACCTGTCCGGAGTTGCCGGTCCAGTCGCCGAGCTGGTTCTGTGCATCGTCAGCCAGCGGACCGACCACGGCGATGCGCCTGGCCTTGCCGGCCGCGAACGGCAGGCTGCCGTCGTTGCGCAAGAGCGCCACGGCTTCGCGGGCAAGTTCCAGGTTGATCTGTTGGTGAGCTTCGGAGCCGATGACGGTCTTGATGCGTTCAGCGTCCGGCAGACGCGGGTCCTCGAACAGACCGAGGCGGAACTTCAGCGCCAGAATGCGAGCAACGGCCTCGTCGATCAGAGATTCATCCAAGAGACCGGTCTTCACGGCTTCGATGGCACCCTCATAGAACTGCGGGGTGGTCATGACCAGATCGTTGCCGGCCTTGACCGCATCTGCAGCGGCATGCACATAATCCGGCTTGACCTTCTGCTCCCATACGGAGCGGCCGACATTATCCCAGTCGGTGATCAACGTGCCGTTGTACTTCCATGCGCCGCGCAGCTTGTCAGTCAGCAGCCATTTGTTGAAGGTCACCGGCACACCGTCGATGGATTCGTAGCCGAGCATGAACGTGCCGCAGCCTTCCTTGGCAACGCGTTCGAACGGCGGCAGGAACCAGGATTCGAGCTTGCGGTGAGACAGGTCGGCCTCGGAGGCGTCGCGACCGCCCTGGGTTTCGGAGTAGCCGGCGAAGTGCTTGGCGCAGGCCAGGATGGCATCCTTCGGCAGTTCCTCACCGGCCTTGGCGCCGCCCTGATAGCCCTTGACCATGGCAGAGGCGAGTTCGCCGATCAGCATCGGGTCTTCACCGAAGGTCTCATCCACACGGCCCCAGCGGGTGTCGCGCGCGATGCACAGCACCGGGGAGAAGGTCCAGTGCACGCCGGTGCAGGAGACTTCCTCGGCGGTGGCGCGACCTGCCTGACGCACCTTCTCGGCGTCCCAGCTCAGTGCCATGCCGAGCTGCGAGGGGAAGATCGTGGCACCGGGCCAGAAGGAATAACCGTGGATGCAGTCATCGCCGATAACCAGCGGAATGCCCAGCCGGGTTTCCTCGTTAACGATTTTGACCGCGCGCGGCAGGTCTTCCGGGCTGGTGTGCAGGATGGAGCCGACGTGCTTGTTGACAATCAGGTCATCCAGATCGCCACCGCGGGCGTCGAGCTGCATCATCTGGCCGACCTTCTCCTCCAACGTCATACGGGAGAGCAGGTCTGCGATGCGTTCGGAGGCGGGCAGATCGGGGTTCTTGTAGGGCAAGGTTGCTGCGGTTGCTTCGGTTGCGGCCATGGTTGTTTCGCTTTCCTCTATGAAATCGAAATTATTTAATTACCAATCGGTAGTTTATCGCGATACATACCGCAACACGCGGGAAGAACGATGATGTTTCCGAACCGAGGAGGCAGCAAAACAGGCAGCAACTGCGCGGCCGGACAGCCAGGCGCATCCCGCCTCAGCGATACCCATCCCACAGCGGGGACGGGAACAGCATCGGCTCAAACTCAGCCCACTCCTCGTTCAAATCAATGGCCGGCTCGCGCAGCCAACGCAGTTGAACGCCATCCATGACCTCCAACGCCTTACGCACCGTAGGACGCACTTCCTCAAAAGAGGCGAAGGACGGCGGGATACGCCAATCAAAGCCGGCGTAGTACCGCCAAATCGAATCCTTCCGATCGGCGAACACATCATGTAGCGGGTGATCAGGATTGAACGTTTCCACCTGCAGTACGGAAAACAGCTGGACCAGCATACGACGCTGTGAGTTGTATCGCACCAAATACCGAAAATACGCAGGCAGCCTAAGGTCATCGTCTGTGGATCCCGGCAAACCGGACGCACAGAACTCGGCCACATTGCCGCCTACGTTGTATTTTTCGAGATACACCATGCCCAGCAGATTGTCTTTGCTGCCGATATACCGCAATACGCCCTGTTTGGTGACACCCACGGCATCCGCGACATCTTGCACAGACGTACCGTTGTACCCTCGCTCGGAGATCAGTCGCACTGCGGCATCGAGTATTTCGCGCTTACGCTCCAGCGGCGTCTTGCGGACTCGTTTGCGATCGGAAGTGGTTTCTGCGGCCATAGACGCCTAGTGTATCCCACTTCATTACCAAGCGGTAACAACGGTTTCCACTGCGCGTCACAACGAAACTACGGTTTTGCCAGCAGTCCACGAACCAACGAAATCAAGAAAGACTCCCCTCACCGGAGCAATGAGGAGAGTCTTAAGACAACCAAAAACGATCAGTCGAGCACAAAGGTGTTGAAGGAGCGCGGGGCGAGCGTGACCTTGAGGCCGCGGGAGGCGTTTGCCGGGTCGGCGAACTCGAACGGCATCTCGTTCTCCAGTGCGTTCTGGGCCACGACGACCACGGTGCCGTCCGGGTTGCGGAAGGCGATGGCCATCGAGTTGAAGTGGCCGGTGGTGCCGAGCAGCTTGGCGCCCGGGCGCACGTACTTGGAGAAGTGGCGCATCACGTAGTATTCGGGGTTACGGCGCACCTCGTGGGTGTCGGCGGTGATGGTGAACAGGGAGTTCTGCCACCAACCCCAGGTGGAATCCTGATCGTCCAGGATCATGTTCCAGTAGGTGTATGCGGTGGCGCCGTTGCGGAAGTAGTGGTTGATGAGGTGGAACACGTATTCCGCGTACTCCCAGGTGTTCTGGCCGTCGCCGCATTCGGATTCGGATTGGATGAGCTCGATCTCGGGCCAGGATTCGTGGGTGCGGGCGATGCAGTTCTGGCCGGCCCACTGGTAGGCGATGCCCTTGATGTAGTGGCGGGCGCCATCATCGAAGAGGATGTTGTCCACGAAACGGTTGTAGTTGTTCAAGGCCATGCCGTACCCGCCGCCGGTCCACTTCATGTCTTCCGGGCCGTTCAAGGTGCCCAGCCAGATGTCGGTGTCGAGACCGGCTTCGTCGAAGGCAGGACCGAGGTAGTCGCGGATGAAGACCTTCAGCGCTTCGGCATCCCACAGGGCGCTCGGGAACTTCTGGTCGGCGAACACCTCGTTCTGCACGTGCAGCTGGTTCACGGTGATGCCGTGCTCGGCATAGGCCTGAATGTACTTGACCAGATACTTGGCGTAGGCCTTGAGGTTTTCCGGGGTCTGGATGAGACGACCGTAGTTGTAGGCCTTCGGACGCTTCATCCAGGTCGGCGGGGACCACGGGCTGGAGAACAGGCGCATATCCGGCTGCCATTCCTGGGCGCGATGGATGTACGGGATCAGGGTCTCCTCGTCGCGCTCAACGGAGAAGTGCTCCATGTCGTAGTCGCCTTCGACCTCGTCATAGCTGTACCAGTGGTCGGCGAAGTCGTTGGCGGCGACAGGCGCGCGATTGAACGTGAAGTTCATCTCCTCGGGATCGAAGAGCTCCTTGATGATCTGGTCGCGTTCCGCTTCGGTCACGGTCTGCAGCGGCAGCCATCCGAGCTCGTTGAAGCAGCCGCCAAAGCCACGCAGCGACTGGTATTCGTTGCCATCGAGCTGCAGGTCAGCAGCGGCGGTAGCGCCGGTGGCGGCGACTTCAGCCGAACGATCCACGAGCTTGGCGTCCGGGGTGGTGGCGATCCATGCGGTCATGATGGATTTCCTTTCTTTCGGTGATTGTTGCGCAGACCCGCGGCTCAGGCGATCTGTGCGGCTCTTCGTTGAGTTATGCTTTTCGCTGTCAGTCGACTTCTTTATCTAAAAGCTACTAGATAAATGATAACGCAAAGTATTCATTGGGATTTACCGGCGTGTCTTATTGCTCACCACAGAAAGTGAAAGAGGTATCTACCTTTCGATAGATACCTCATTTATCACATGCATTCCGCCGCGTTGGAAGCCGCTCAGCCGGCGATGACGGCGAGGTTCCAGCGTGGGACGGTCAGCTCGTCGCCGACCGCGACCGGCATACCGGAGCGCACGGCAAGCGAGGCTGACGCGACCTCGTCGATCAGACCGTCGGAGCCGACGATTTGCGGGGCCACGACTACGGAACCGGCCACGGGGCTGGCGAACGTGACCGAATCGGCCGAATAGTTCAGCAGATAGGTCACGGTTTCACCGGCCTGGTTCACGCCCTGACGCACGACGATCTTGCCCGCAAGCGTCAGTCCGGCCGGTTCAATGCCGGCGTGGGCCACGGCCTCGCGCATCACGGCCTTCATGGTGTCAGCGTCGAGCAGGGTTCCGATCCATTCGGCACTGCCCTTGCCGAATGCATGGCGGGTTACGGCCGCATAGGAGCCCCAAGCGTAGTGGCCGTAGCGGGCGAGCACTTTGGTGTCGGCTGCCGCATCTGCCTTGAGCAGCTCGATAAGCGCTTCGGCCGAAGCCTCAGGCGTGCCGGCGAGCGCGGCGTCATCCGAGAAAGTCACCGGTACGCGACCCTTCGGGCGGGTGAACTGATTGTAGGTCAGGCCGAACACGTCCGTGAGTCCATGCGGAGCACGGTCATGCCAGACGGTCACCTCGTCGTCGGCGACGAACGAACGCATCGTGGAAACCAAGTGGCCGCCGCCGGCCACGAAGCCGCGCAGGTGTGCGACGGTCTCCTCCGGCGTGCAGTAGAGCGCCGGGGTCACGATCATGGCGTACTGGGCGAGGCGTTCGGTGGGCGCGTCCACAGGCAAGAAGTCGCACTCCACGTTGAGCTGGAAGAGCGCGTCGTACACGTGACGCACGATGTCGTTGTAGTTGACGCCCGCGCCATCCGGGAAACCGGTCTCCACGCGGAACCAGTCAAGCGCGGACAAGGCCTCGTTGGAGACCATGATGGCCACCTTGTTGCGCTTCTTCAGATGGATCAGGCGCTCACCCACGGCCGGGTCGGCCACCTCGCGGCCGAACACGCCAGCCTCCTCATAGGTGGGGTTCGACTCCATGTCGTGGGAAAGCAGGCCTTTCCAGTACGTCTCGAAAGAATTATGGATGGAGTGCCAATGCCAGTACTCCACCATGTCCGCGCCGGAGGCCAAGTGCGAGTATGCCTGCAAACGCAGCTGACCGGGGAACGGCACCCAACCGTGCTGGCCCTGCGCCTCGGTCTCAAGCACCAGATAGTTGGCCCCGTTCTTGGTAGAACGGGTCATGTCGCCGCCGAACGCGATTTCGGTGCCGGTCAGCTCGTCCTCGGTGGGATGGTAGATGTCCACGCCGGTGATGTCCACGGCGGCCGAGGCCTTGAAGTGATCTACAGCCGGCTGCACGCCGTAGGAGTAGCCGCGCCACTCGAAGTCGAAGTTCTGGGTCACGAACTGGTCGTCCCGGGCGTACTCTCGCACGATATCCGCCTGCCAGGCGAGGAATTCGGCCACCTGCGCACGGCGGAAACGATCGAACTCGCCGCGCAGCGACTGGTTGATGGTGTTGGTCACGTCCGGGAAGTCCTCCCAGGCGTCCACGCGGTTGGACCAGTAGTCGAGACCGAAGTGGGCGTTGAGCTGGTCGAGGTCGTCGTTGAACTTGCCGCGCAGGTATTTGACGAACAGCGCCTGCATGTCGGGGCTCACGGAATCGTAGTACTTGGTCTCGTTGTCCACCTGATAGCCGATGACGGACGGATGGTTTGCCACATGTTTGATGAGTTCGCGGATCACGCGCTCGCCGTAGTAGCGGTAGGCGGGATTGACGATGTCCATGATCTGGCGCGGTCCGTACTTGCCGGGCCCGTTCGGGGTTACGGCGAGCACGTCCGGATGCATGCGCACAAGCCAGGCGGGCACGGCATAGGTGGGCGTGCCCACGATCACAGAGATGTTGTGACGCTGCGCGGCGTCCAGCGCGCGGTCCACGTGGCTGAAGTCGAAGACGCCCGGCTGCGGTTCGCAGGTGCTCCAGGTCGATTCGGCGATGCGGATCACATTGATGCCGGCTGCGTCCATCATCTTCATGTCGGTTTCGATGCGGTCTTCGCCGGCAGGCATGTATTCGTCGTAGTACGCGGCACCGAACAGAATACGGTCTACGCTGTGCTTGCTCATCGTCAGGTCACTCCCCTGCCTTGTGTCTGGGTTTGATTGGTCGTTTTCGGTTGGATGGATTACCGGCTTTGCGTATGCGAACGGCCGGTCCACTGAAGTTATTCGAGCGGACCGGCCGCAGCCGTAAGTTGATGTTGCGCCTGGGCGCGAGACTTACTTAACGCCCTTGATCATCATGATGAACACGCAGCCGAGCAGCGCGAACACGATGGAAATCGGGAAGGCGGCGGCGTAGCCGAGGGTCATGGTGATCACGGACATGAGCACCGGGCCGAGCATCTGGCCCAGGGTAGTGGCGAGGTTCAGCACACCAAGGTCCTTGCCGGCTTCCTCCTTGTTCGGCAGTACGTCCACATTCAATGCCTGATCCACGGAGGAGTAGACACCGTAGCCAAGACCTGCGATGCCGGCGTAGAGGAACATACCCAACGTGGTCGGCATGATCCACGGCATGGCCATACCGATGGCGAACAGTACGGAGGCGGCGATGACGGGTAGCTTGCGGCGGCCGATGACGTCGGAGATCGGTCCGGCCACTACGGAGCCACCGAGGGAGACGACCATGGTGATCACGGACATGGTGGCCATGGCGGCACCGGCGGCCTTGTCGTCGAGGCCGATGTACTTCTGGAAGATGAGCAGCTGGTAGACAGTGATCATCTGGTAGCTCAGCAACATGCACAGACGACCGGCGAAGGCTTTGTAGAAGTCGTGAGCGGTGGAGAACTTCGGAGGGATGAAGCTCTTGAGCACATCGGAGGCCTTGCCCTCGTCCTTGGGCAGGAAGTCGGCGGAGGATTCCTTCGGTACGATGAGCACAGCGACGATACCGCCGAGGAACATCAGGATGCCGGCGAGGATGAAGCCCGGGAACGGGTTGAGGATAAACGCGGATCCGATGAGGGTGCCGATCGGAGCGCCGCAGGTCTGGCCGGCACCGAAGAAGGCGGACATGGTGCCGCGCACGTTCATCGGGATACGGTCGGAGATCATGGCGACCAGCGGGGCGATCATGGCGTTGAGACCAAACATGCACAGGCAGTAGATGACGGTGATGGCCACGGCGTTGGAGACCATGCCCGTCAAGAACAAGGTGACACCGCCGAGAACGGCACCCAATACGATGAACGGGGTACGACGACCCCACTTGGAGCGGGAGCGGTCGGACAGGGTACCGAACAGAAGGTTGGAGACAAGCGAGGCCACTGCGGTGCATGCGTTGATTACACCGGTCAGCCCTTCGACATCCGGACCGAAGATGGACTGCAGATGCTTGGTGAGCAGCACGGCGGAGACGATGGCCAGACCACTCATCCACAGCAGGCCGAATACCAGGAAGCCCGCGCCAAAGCGGAATAGAGTGACCTTATCCATGGTCTTTCCGGTTTCGGGCGACAGCGACGGATCCTTATCCGCCGCGGCGATGTTCGCATTGAAGGCCGCCAGACGCTCGTCTGCGGGGATTGCGGTTGAAGCACTCATCCTTGACCTCGTGTTTCCTTTTTCCTTTGTCTGCTTTGACATGTATCTAACATGCATTAGATATGCCATTAGCATAAATACGCGCGACTCGTTTGTCAAATTTTTATATAACAACTATTAGATACATGTAAACGTTGAAATTTCAACGTTTACCATCAGGAAACAACCAGCAACGACACGCGGAAGTACTTTTATCTATCTACAATTATTCAAAAAGCTCATAGTACTGATATGCCGTCAACGGCATTGTCGACGGCATATCAGCCACTCAGCTCAGCCAAGACATCAGCGATAGTTATCCCATAGCGGCGCCGGGAAAATCAGAGCCTCAAACTTCAGCCATTCATCATACAGATCCACTGGAGGCTGACGCATCCAACGCAACTGCACGCCGTCCATGGCCTCGATGCACAGGCGGACTATCGGCTTCATGGAGTCCTCCCACGAGCCCAATTGCGGGGGAATCACCCACGAGTATCGCGAGTAATGATCCCACACCGCCTCCGGGCGATGCTCGAAGTACTCGAACAGAGGGTGCTCCGGGCTGAACGCCTCAGCCTCAAGACTCATGTACAGCCGCACCAACTCGCGCCGTTGCGCGTTATAACGAACCAGATACCGCAAATACGAGGGGAACAGCAGACGTTCGGGGGCACTGCCCGGCAACCCAGATTTCATAAAGTCGTCCGGAGTGCCAAATGTATCGTAATTATCGGTAATCAGCATCGACAACAATCCCTCCTTGTTGCCGATGTAATGCAACAGACCCGGCTGGCTCATGCCTACCGCATCCGCCACATCTTTCAAGGATGTGCCGTAATATCCCTTCTCCCCCACCAGACGCACCGCCGCCTGCGCGATTTCGGCGCGACGTTCCTCGGGACTTTTACGTACTCGTTTGTTTTTCGTCGCAGCTACCATGCCAGCCATTATATCGAATGTTAATTCGATAAGAGGCATTCCCCATCTTCCCAAGAGTACTTTTCGCACGAAAAGTACGTTTCCATACCAAATTCAGCCGCCAAACCGCACTTTTCGCACGAAAACTGTTTTCCGGCCGCACCAGAGCACTTTCAAACATACTTTTCGCGCGAATCCGGCGCGAAAGGCCCCCACAGGGGCCTCATCGCGCACTATTCGCGCGAAAAGGATGAAACAGCATGCCGACGAAAATCTACAGCCGCACGAGTTCTCCGCCGTCCGCCGCGCGCTTCACGGCGTTCAGCACCTCAAGCGTCTTGATCGCATCCTCCGGAGTCACCAACGGCGTCTCCTCACCGCGAATCACGCGCTCGAAATGCTTCAGCTGCAAGCGGTGCGGCAATCCTTCGCGCACACCTTGCACTTCGCATATAAACGGTTTTGTCCAGTCGCTCACGCCGCCCGCGTGCGAGAACATGTGCAGCCGAGGCAGCGAAAGCGAGGCCTTGGTACCCATGATGTAGTAGGCATCGGTATCGTACGGAGCGAAAAACGGGTTCTCGCGAGCAGTGGACTCCCAGTTCCATGGGCTCGCCGCGGAATCAGACAACGTGATGGTACCCAACGTACCGTTGGCGAACCGCACGGTTGCCACGGCGGAATCCTCCACTTCGAAACCACGCGCCGAATTGGCGGACATACCTTGAATTTCCACCGGCTCTCCGATGAGATACCGCATGAGATCCACGTCGTGCACCATGTTCACCAGAATCGGACCGGCACCCTTCTGCCTGCGCCAGGAGATGTCATAGTAAGTGTCCGGCTTGTACAGGTTGTACAGTATCGCCACGGTCACGATTTTGCCGAGCGCACCTGATGCGATGATTTCCTTGGCGCGACGAACCTTAGGATTATGGCGGCGATGCTGGCCTACGAGCACGGGTACGCCGGAGGCACGCGCCTCAGCCGCGAAGTCACGGGCATCATCCAGGTCATCGCTGATCGGCTTTTCCACCAGCGTCGCAATGCCATGACGTATGGTTTCACGAGCCATCGGCACATGCAAATGGTTCGGAGAGGCGATGACTACACCATCCAAGGCCGTGCATTCCAACATTTCCTTATAATCCGCGAACCATGGCACACCTGCGTCTTTGGCCACTTGTTCGGTGGCGGGCATCGGATCGGCGATGGCCACCAGACGCGCATCCGCATCATCCTGAATATAACGGATATGGTCACGTCCCATGGCTCCAGCGCCAATAACAGCCAGTCGAAGTTGTTCACTCATGATTGCTCCTTGATTGTTTACTTTCTAGCCGGCATCATCGTGCCGGTTTTCTTCACGTGAACGGCGAGCATCAGCACAATCACCAGGCCCAGCAGCGTGATGCCTGCAGCCGCATAGAACGCGATGCGGTAGCCGTAGGTTTCGGAATGCAAGCCGGTGGCGAGCCTCGGACCGATCCACGCTCCGAGCGCATAGCCGAGGAACATGATGCCGTAGTTGACGCCAAGATTCTTGGTGCCGAAGGTTTCACCGGTCAACGGCGGGTAAATGACCAGCAGCGCGCCGAATGCGAAACCGAGCACAATCACGCAGATCACAAAGAACACGGCGTCATAGGCGAAAGACATCGCAATCATGGCGAGTGCGGTGGTTACCAGCATCAACGACAGGCATTTGAATGCGCCGAACTTGTCATAGAGCGCGCCGAACGTCAAACGCCCCAGGAAATTGGAGATGGTGGAGATGGATACGGCCATCGCGCCGAATGCCGCAGCGGTCATGGTGCCCACGGCTCCCACATGTTCCTGCGAGATGGAGGAGACGGCACCTACCAGCATGGTGCCGGAGGATGCCGCCATCGCGTAGACGGCGAGCAGAATGTAGAAGCGTGGCGAAGCGAGCATGGCCTTGAAGTCGAAGCTGCCGTCATCGCCGGGCTGAGTCGATGCGGCAACCGCTGCCGGCTTGTCGGCAACTGGTGGCTCCCAGCCCTTGGGGCGGTAGTCTGCCGGAGCGGGATGTACGAACAACGATCCCACAGTAATGGTCACCCAGAACGTGGCACCCAGAATCTTCAGCGCATTGGATACGCCGAACGCACTGGACAAGGCGTTCGCCAGCGGCGCGAGCGTAGCAGGACCGATGGCGGCAGCGGCCAGCAAAATACCTGACGCTTTGCCCCGAATATCCGGAAACCAGCGCTGTGCCGTAGTGAGAGCCGGGTTGTACACCAGACCGTTGCCGACTGCCGCGATCAAACCGTGGCAGATGTAGAGCATCGGCAGACTGTCGGCGATGCCGGTCAGGAACCAGCCGAGACCGAATACGAAGCCGCCGACGAGCATCACCGTGCGCGGGCCGAACTTATCGGAGATACGTCCGGAAAAGATGCCGGTAACGGCCATCACCGTCTGGAAAATGGAGTATGAGAGACTCACCTCGGCAGGAGTCCAACCGTGTTGTTCGGAAAGCGGGTTGAGGAAGACACTGAATAATGCGATCGAAGCCACGAAGAACATGACCACAAACGCGGCGGAGAGCACGCCGTATCGGCTGGGCTCATGCTTGGAAGCTGCGTTGGAGCCGGAAACTGTGGTAGGGGAAGTCATGGATATCCTTTCTGCGCTGCGATTGCGCGTTGAGCGTGGCGAATTACAGCAGTCCACGCTGCTTCAGGGAGTTGATGGCGAATTGACGCCGGCCGCCCGGTTTGGGTGTCAGGTCGCCCATCATCAAGTGGAATCCGCCATCCACGCTGATTTCGTCGCCGTTGACGAAATCGGATCGTTTGGATGCGAGGAACGCCACGGCGTTGGCGATATCCTGCACCTCGCCGATACGACGCGAGGCAATCAGGCGTTCACGCTCTTCAGTCACCTTGGGGTCGGCGTAGAAGGAGGCGCTCATCGGTGTCTTGACAAAGCATGGACATACACAGTTGGAGCGGATGCCGAACGGCCCCCATTCTGCGGCGATCATTTTGGAGAGCATGCCCAGACCCGCTTTGGCGCACGAATATGCGCCGGAGAAGGTTTCGGGAGAATGTGAGGCCACCGTGGAAATGTGTACGATGCGCCCGGCCTTCTGCGCCAGCATTACTTTGCCGAACGCTTGCGAAAGGATGAACGCGCCGGTCAGGTTCACATTGACCACATCGCGCCAGTCGGAAAGCGGTAGATCCTCCAGCGGCGCGAATCGTAAAATACCTACCGTGTTGACGAGCACATCCACGCTACCGAAATCCTCAACGATTGCGTTCTTAAGAATCTCCACGTCATCCGCATCCGAGATATCACAGCCGTAGCCTCGCGCCTCAACGCCATACTCGTCTGCAAGCTGGGCCGCATATTGAGCGGTATGTTCCTCGCTGATATCAACCAATGCCAGTCGAGCTCCGGCATGCGCCAGCTCGGCGGCAATGGCGGTGCCCATGCCGCCGACTGCTCCCGTGACCACGCATACATCGCCGGAAAGACCTAGCCAACTACTGTCTTTGCGCTCGTCCATGAGCGGACCTCCTGTGTTCGATCACAATCAACACACGTCACCGTGCGCTTGTGGAACCAAACTCGGCCTCCTCTACGTTGATGCTTCCGGGCTTGGTATCTGCGATGCTAAACTTTGCCCCGAGGGCAAGGTCAAATCGGCACGGCAGACAAAGGAGCGCCATCAATGCGTGAGGATGATGATCTGCTGACGATCGGCGAAGTAGCCAAATTGGATGGCACCAGTACGAAAGCGTTGCGCTATTACGATGCGCACGGCATCCTCACACCGTTCGCAACTGATTCCCGCACCGGCTACCGGTATTACACGCCTGATCAAATGCTGGAAATGGATGTGATCAGGCTCTGCTTGGACGCAGGAGTACCACTTGATTCGATTGAGTCCTTCCGTCAAATCGACGGTACGCTTGACTGGCGCACGCTGATGGAAACCGGGCGCGAACGGGTGGTGAGGGAAGCCGCCCGATTGCGTACTCTGGAAATCAGTCTGGATGATTATCTGGGTGAGGTGACCCGCAAAGCTCGTACACCGGATGATGGCGTGGTGTGTTCTGATCTGCCTTCGACGTGGATGCTGGGTAAATCATGGCCATATTATGGTGATGCGTTTCAGCTCAAACCTTATTTACGGTCGATGACCACGCTGCGTGCCGCCGTACGCGAAGCCGGACTACCACGCTTGCTGCGCCGAGGCATTCTGGTTGATCTGCTTGAGGATAAGGCATACGCGTATCAGCAATTTGAGCCGGCTGCCATGAGCAATGCCTCTGACGGCAACGAATCAAGAGGCCATAATTATGGCTTCGACGCCGCTTTGACTGTATTTCATCCGCATGGCGGCCCGGCCGAGGGACAGGTCATTGAGCGGGAGTCATTGACGGCATGTTTCGATGAGGCCCTTGCCATGGCCGCGCAATTCGATCCGGAACAGTGGCGTCATGTGACCATTTGCGAGATTTGGGGCAGCCATACGGCGGAAGGCTCCATGCGCGTAAGAATGACCCGGCATCATTGCGATGCCGGGCGCATGTAGATTTATCGCGTCACTCCTGGAACACGTCAGGGTGGTTCGGGTCTCCGGGGATGTCCGACAAGAGCCCTTCAAGCCCCAGGAATTCCTTCCAGAATTCGAGTGGCTGACCGTATGGCGAAGCCTGACGGCCGTGTGCCTGAATATTGGCCTTGGCTTCGAACACTTCCTCTTCGGTAATGCCATCGAAGTAGCTTTCGAGTCGTTCGCGGTTCTCCGGAACATAGAACAGGGATGCCACGATTTCGGTCAAGCGCTCCGCACGTTCGATTGGCAACGAATCCCAGTGACGCAGCTCCACGAAATTCTTCAAACGCACGTCGTTGAAATGCGTGGAGATGATGTGGTTGATCTCGTACGGGTTGAGCTCACGATCCGGGTACACATCGCCGGCATTCTCGCGGAAGGCGGGGCGATGCAGCTCCTTCGGGCTGGCACCGGAGGCCACTGCTTCAGGCGTGTGCGTCAAATCAGCGAACATCAGCGGCGTGGACAGTACGTCAATCGCATAGTCTTCCCAGCCGAAACGTGGATCGAACAGTCCCGGAATCACATTCGTGCGCTGGAAATCAAGGTAATCCCACATGCGCTGGCGCAGCAGCGGCCACGGGTTCGTCTCGCCTTCGAAATACGGGGTATTGCGGAAGAAGTATGCCAGAATCGGACCGATCACGGTACCTAGACGCATCTTCTCAATGGCGTCATGCTCGTCCACGAAGTCGATGCTGACCTGTGTGGACGCGGAGCAACGCATCATGCACGGGCCGAACTGGCCTACGCGCCCCAAGTAGTCGGTCATCGCGTCATAGCGGTCCTTGGGATTCACCGGCACGTCCGCGAAGCTCGACTTGGGCTGGTAGCCATAGTTGACCAGACGGAAGTCGAGATCCTCCAGAATCGGGTCGGCTTCACGACGGAACTTGGTATAGAGCGTAATCAGATCGCTCGGTTTTTTCAGGATGCCGATGGAGGTTTCCACCTGGCCGCCGGGTTCCAGGGAAACCGAAACTCCGGGGCGTCCCAGACCTACCAGATGACCGTTCTCCCAGTATTCCTTCTCTTCGTCATAGTAGGGAGCGAGTCGTTTGAGCAGCGCTTCGATGCCGTTCGGCTCGTAATAGCTGACGGCTGTATCGCTGCCGTTATGCACCGGCAAGTGCTCGATCTCCACACCGAATCCACCGGTGCCCCGTTCGGCTCGGCCGCTTTCAAAGAACTTCAACAGACTCTCGACATGCTTGGGGTTCGGCTTGGCGAGCAGATGCGCATAACTAATCCTCGGAGTAACCATAAACGGTATGGTATGCGAGCCAAGCCGCAGCCGCGCCCGAATGCCCGCCAATCGGCTATATGAAAAACCGATAGCGGGTGCTTGCCTCGCATGCCACAAAGGCATGTCACAAAGCCGAACTACAAGGTGCACATTACTGCTATGGAGTGTTTGGTCGGCAGGTGACGTATTCAGACCGTAAGCTCGGCCGAACGGCCTTGAGTGTGTCGGAATACGTCACCTGTCGCCCAAACACGGTTGCGCTACCGTACCATTTTCACATCAGTCAGCGGACGTAAAGCCCTGCGGCTCGCCGGTTTCCGCGAATTTGGCATTGTGAGCCTTTTTCGCGGCCGCGATCATCAGCTTGATACGGTTGAGCTGGTTCGCTTCGGAGGCACCAGGATCGTAATCGATGGAGACGATGTTGGCTTCCGGATGCAGTCGGCGAATCTTGCCGAACATGCCGCGGCCGGTCACATGGTTGGGTAGGCAGGCGAATGGCTGTGCGCAGATCACATTCGGGCAGCCTTGTTCGATGAGCTCCAGGATCTCGGCCGTCAGCAGCCAGCCCTCACCGGCCTGTACGCCGATGGAAGTGACTTCGCCGGCCTTCTGGACCAGTTCGGGCATGGGATCGTCCTGCTTGAACTTGCCGTGGGACAATGCGATGGCCTTCTTGATCGGTGCATTGTACCGATCAAGACCCCAGCGCATCAGCGCGTACAACGTCTTGTTGCCGCCCATACCGAGGTTCTTCTCGTTCCAGTCGGTGATGTATGGACGTGTGGTCATGAACTCCATAATTCCGGGCACCACGGCCTCGCAATCCTGGGATTCGATGACATCCACCACGTGATTGTTGGCATCCGGCTGGTACTTGACCAAGATCTCGCCCACCACGCCGACACGCACCTTACGCGGAATGTCCTTCAAAGGAAGCGCGTCGAAGCTTTTCACGATCTCCTTGGCGAGCGTGCCATAGGGCAGGTAGCCCTTCTTGAGCCACGGGGTTTTGGCCGCAGTCTTGGAGAAGCCATGATGCTCGATGGTCTCGCGCACAATGGTGTCCCACTGCTCGTAAAGCTTATTGGCCGCGCCCTTTTCCGCCTCATACGGACGTACACGGTAGAGGCACTTCATCAGCAGATCGCCCAGAATCAGCGCCTTGACCGCGCGATGCAACAAGGCCGGAGTCGCTTTGAAACCTGGGTTGTCTTCCAAACCTTGAGTGGAGATGGCGATCACCGGAATCTGCGGATAGCCTGCATCGATCAGGGCCTTGCGAATCAGGCCGAAATAGTTGGTCGCGCGGCACATGCCACCGGTCTGCGTGATGGCGAGGCATACCTTGTCCGGATCGTATTTGCCCTGCTGAATGGCGTCGATCAGCTGGCCGATCACCATAATGGCCGGATAGCAGGCGTCGTTGTTCACATACTTCAGACCGGTCTCCACGTCATCACGGGAGGCATGCTTCAGAATGTCGAACTTATAGCCGCCGGAACGGATCACGGATTCCACGAGCGAGAAGTGGATCGGGCTCATCTGTGGAGCCACGATGGTGTAATCCTTCTTCATGTTCTTCATGAACTTCTCGCGGTGGGCGTAGCGGCTCATCGTGGCGTTGTTGTGCGCGTTCTTCTTGGCAGCTTTGCCCTGCTTGGAAGCCGGCTGGTCAACCGTGCCGTTCGAGCCCGCGAGCACGTTCTTGGCGTTCACTGCAGCGTCAAGGTCACGCTGCGCTGCCTTCTTGGAGGCTTCGCGCATGGCCTTGGTGAGCTTCGGATTGGAAGCCATCGTGGTGTCAAGCAGTACCTGACGGCCCGGGGTCGGCGCTTTGGAGCCGGTTTTGCGGAAGCCCATCGGCTTGGGACCGGCAGTGGCCGCGGAGTCAGCCTGCTCGGCCTTCACCTTGGCCTCAGCAGCTTCGACAGCGGCCTGCGCCTCGGCGAGCGCGGCCTTGGCAGCAGCCAAATCAGCCTCAGCCTTGGCTTTGGCAGCTTCGCGAGCCTTGACTGCGGCTTCATCCTCAGCCTGTACCTCAGCGGCCACTGCCGCTTGCTTGCTCGCGGCCTGAGCTGCAGCAGCTTCGCGCGCCTTGTTCGCTTCGCGTTCCTCGACTGCAGCCTTGAGCGAACGCAGTCGAATCTTGGCGGCACCAAGGTTGGAGACCTCGTCGATCTTGAGCAGCGTGTACACATCGGCCTTGTCGGCGAGGATTTCAGCCACCTGATCGGTGGTGATGGCATCGAGGCCGCAACCGAAGGAGTTCAACTGCACAAGTTCGAGTCCCGGGTAGGAGGCCACGAAGTGCGCGGCCGCGTACAGACGGGAGTGGTAAGCCCACTGGTTGGTGACGCGCAACGGCATCTTGGTGACCGTGCGGTCGCCCACATGGCGGAAGCCCGCCGCGTTCTTGGAGCGCGGGTCTTGCTCCCCCTCGGCAAGGAAGGCGGTGAGGTTAAGCTTCTCCCCCGGCTGCAGTTCGCAGATGGAATCCTCGGAGAGCACCACCATGCCGAGTGAGCAGATGGTTTCAGGGATGCCGTGGTTGATTTCGGGGTCGATGTGGTACGGACGGCCGGCGAGCACGATGCCGCGGCAACCATGCTCCTTCATGTAGGCGAGCGCCGCAAGACCTTCCTGCTGCACGTCGTGCTTGAAGACCTTGTCTTCGGCGTAGGCGGCCTTGACGGCGGTCTCGGCCTCCTCACGGGTCACGTTGGCCCATGCGAATTCCTCGACGATGCGGTCCACCATGAGCTCATGGTTGGCAAGGTTGAAGTACGGGTGCATGTAGCGCACGTCCGGATCGCGCAGTTCGGGCATGTTCGCGCCGACGACCAACGGATAGTTGGCCACCACCGGGCAGTTGTAGTGGTTGTCGGTGTTGGGAACCAGGTTGTCCTCGTACGAAACGCACGGGTAGAAGATGGTTTTCACGCCCTTGTTGAGCAGCCACTTGATGTGGCCGTGCACCAGCTTGGCCGGGTAGCAGATGTTCTCGGAGGCGATGGATTCGATGCCTGTCTCGAACAGCTCGTGGGAGCTGCGGCCGGAAATCATCACCTTGAAACCGAGCGAGGTCAGCAGCGTGAACCAGAACGGGTAGTTCTCGTACATGTTGAGTGCGCGCGGAATGCCGATCTCGCCACGGGTGGCTTTCTTGTCGGTCAGGCGGCGGTAGGCGAAGCAGCGCTTGTACTTGTAGTCGTACAGGTTCGGACGGTCGGAGCGCTTCTTCTTGGCATCGCCGCCACGTTCGCAGCGGTTGCCGGTTACGAAGCGGGAGCCGTCTGAGAAGGTGGTGATGGTGAGCTTGCAGTGGTTCTGGCATAGCTTGCACACGTCACGCTCGGTGGTCATCGACATATTGTCGAGCGCCTCGCCGGTCAGGATGGAGCTGGCGGTGTGGGTCACGCCATCGATGACGACGGTGTGCGTATCGGGCTCTTCGACGGTCTTCTTGAAGCCATCGGCCGGCGCCTTGGCAGCGGCATCGGACTGTGCCGACTCGGCCGCGGCCGGAGCGGCCGGCTCCTCGGAACCATCAGCCTTGACGGCCACGTCCAGATGGTCGGCTTCATCCTGATAATGCATACGGGCAGTCAAGGCCGCGCCGAACGCGCCCATGAGACCGGCGATGTTCGGGCGGGTCACTTCACGTTCGGTCAGCAGCTCGAAGGCGCGCAGCACGGCATCGTTCAGGAACGTACCGCCCTGGACCACCACAGTGTCGCCGAGTTCGCCGGAATCGCGCAGCTTGATGACCTTGTACAAAGCGTTGCGCACCACTGAATAGCACAGGCCGGCCGCGATGTCCTCGATGGACGCGCCTTCCTTCTGCGCCTGTTTGACCGACGAGTTCATGAACACGGTGCAGCGCGAGCCCAAATCCACCGGATGCGTGGATGCGAGCGCTTTCTGCGTGAATTCCTGAATCGTCAGTCCCATGGACATGGCGAAGGTCTGCAGGAACGAGCCGCAACCGGACGAGCAGGCCTCGTTGACGGCGATGGAGTCTATCACGCCGTCGGTGATGGCCAGGTACTTCATGTCCTGGCCGCCGATGTCGATGACGGCGGTGACGCCGGGGCTCACCATTTCGGCGCCGCGATAGTGAGCCATGGTTTCGACCACGCCCTCGTCCAGATGCAGACCGGTGGTGATGAGGCCCTCGCCGTAGCCGGTGGCGCAGGAGCGTGCGATCCACGCGCCTGACGGCAGTTCGGACTGGATCTTCTTGACGATGTTGATGGCCGCGGTCAGCGGACTGCCTTCATTGTTGGCATAGGAGGACCATACGATCTCTCGATCATCGTTGACGAGCGTGGCCTTGATGGTGGTGGAGCCGGCATCGATGCCCAGGAAGTGCGGTCCATGCGCACCTTCGAGCGTGCCGATGTGGATGTGCTCCTTGTGGTGGCGCTTGTTGAAGGCCTCACGATCGGCTTCCGTGGGGAACAGCGGAGGCATGGTGGGCGTGTTGGATGGCAGGTTTTCCAGCTCTTCCAAGCGCTTGAGGATATCCGCGCAGGTGCGGGCTTCGAAATGATGGCCCTCGTCGTCGGAGTCGATGTCCGCCTGCAACGCGGCACCGTATGCCACGTAGAGGTGGGCGTTGGTGGGCACAATGAATTCGTCCACTTTGCCTTCGAGTGCACGCTGGAAGGCGGCGCGCAGTTCGGACATGAAGAACAGTGGGCCGCCGAGGAAGATCACGGTGCCGCGGATCGGACGGCCTGACGCTAGGCCTGCGATGGTCTGCGTGGCTACAGCAGTGAAAATAGAGGCCGCGAGGTCCGGCTTGGCTGCACCATCGTTGATGAGCGGCTGCAGGTCGGTTTTGGCGAACACGCCGCAACGGGATGCGATCGGATACAGGTTTTCGTAGCTCTTGGCCATCTCGTTGAGGCCGGCGGCATCCGTGTCCAGCAGCGTGGACATCTGGTCGATGAACGCACCGGTACCGCCCGCGCACGAACCGTTCATACGCTGTTCGGGGGTGGGCTTCAGGTACGTGATCTTGGCGTCCTCACCACCGAGCTCGATGATGACATCCGCTTGCGGATACTCTTTGTCGATCGCTTCGGTCTCGGCGATGACCTCTTGGATGAACGGCACATGCATGTTGTCGGCCAAGGCCAGACCACCGGAACCGGTGATGGCCAGGCGAATCGGCTCGTCACCCCGGCCAAGCTCTTCGAGCTTCTTGTGAATATCCACGAGCAGACCCGCCACAGTGGCACGCACATTGGCATGATGGCGGCGGTAATCGGAGAACAGGGTGGATTTCAGGGAGTCGGACTGATCCAATACCACGGCCTTGACCGTGGTCGAGCCGATGTCGAGCCCCACGCGCAAAGGCTTGGCGTTGCCCGATACGGCCGCCGTGGTCGCGCTCGTATTCGTGTTCGGCGCGGCGTTTACGCTCGCATTCGCGGTGCTGGCGGCGTCCGTGGTCACGTTCGATGCGGTGTCAACCATGTATTCCTCTTAGCTTCGGCCTCCGGGATAATCGCCTTCTCACGCACCGCAAGGCATCCCGAACCGTTTCGGACGGCTGGCAGGCACCCTGCGGACGGCTTCGCCCGGCTACTTCTCGCCCTAAGAATAGTCCGACCACCTGCCCAACATGACGCCCAGCAAGGTGATTTCGCTCACGGGAAGCATGTTTCCCAACACTTTTCAAGATATTGCCGGGCCTCTGCGCAGAATGTCCATAACCGCACCGTCGCACCGCTCGCCGCTCCGCTATTGCGCAACGATGACTTCGTCCACATCCACCATGGAGCCCACCGAACCGAACCGCTGACCCGACTTGTCGGTCCATTGCGGCACTTCGCCGGTGACCGTGACGGTAAGTACGTAATCATCCTCGGGCAGTTCCGGCGAGACGTACCGGTAACCGAAGTCCGGCGACTTGGCATACCAACTCACGAAGATGGGATCCACCACCATCGCGGATTCCTCGCCCGCACCGGCCCTGCGAATACCAACTCTCGCGTACGACCCCCACTGGTCGGCCCGTCCGGTCAGCGCCACCCGCGAGCCATGGAATGGAACGACGACCGATTCGCCGGCCTTATCCGATCGGAACCCGACATCGATGCGCCGCCCTTCGAGCGGCTCCGCCTTACCCGAGACCGGCGACCATGCAGGCTGGTATTCCGCCAACCGCAGCCGACCATGGTTCACGGACAGCTGTTGCCAGACATAGGTGGCTGCGGAGGCCTGATGCGGGAACGACCAGCGGTCGCCCATGTACACCGCGATCTCGCCATGCTCGGTGTGCACCGGCAGCACATACAGCGTCTGAGAATTGCAGGTCATCGTGCCTTCCGGCGCGAACAGGCCCTGATAGGTCCATGGACCGCGCATCGAAGACGCGGACAGGCAGTAGTTGTCGTTGCAATCCCACGAGGTCTTGTTGGAGAACAGCATCCAATACCGTCCGCCAAGTTTGAAGGCTGCCGGAGCTTCGCCGCCGAGTGCGATGCCCTCTCCCACCTGTTCGGCAACGGACAGATAATCATCGGACAGACGATAAATGTCGCCTTCATGGATGAGCAGATAGCCGGTGCCGTCGTCATCCTGGAAAACACCCAGATCCCAGCGACGGATCGTCTCGCCGTGGAAGGTCAGCGGGCCGCGGAATTCGTAGCCGCCGTCGACCGTGTCGCAAACCGCATAGCAGATGTGCGGATCACAGTATCCCCAATCATCGGAATGCATGAACATCACATATTGCCCGGTTGCGGGGCAGCGCATGACCTTGACCCGTTCGCCGATGCGCCCGGGACCCATCAGACCATCCGCCTGTTGCGGCAGCACGATTCGCCGGAACGTCCAGTGCACCAGGTCCGGCGACGAATAACAGGAAAAGCCGGCGAACCGGTTCTCCTCGTCGGTCTTGTACTCGCCGAAGAGATAGTACAGGCCACTTTCCTCGACGATGCAGCCGCCATGCGCGTTGACCGTCCGACCGCGATCATCGAACCACGGGACGCCGCTGATGATGAGCGATTGCTGGGACATGGCCACTCTCCTTGAAAGCAAGGCACCCCTCCGGCGGCACCGTCGACACCGTCGAACGGCACACACCGGAGAGGTGCCAAGAGATGGAATCAATCATGCGTGGGATGGTTCCGGAAAACCGCACGGACCAATCCCGTTCCGAATCATCCCTTCACCGATCCGGCAACCAGGCCGGACACAATCCACTTCTGGCAGAAGATGAAGAAAACGAACACCGGAACCAGCGCGATCACCGTGATGGCCATGAATGCCGGCCAGTTGGTGGTGAACTGGCTCATGGAGTTGAACACCTGCAGGATGATCGTGCGATTGTCCGTGGAGGACAGGAACACATTCGGCTGCAGGAAGTCGTTCCACGTGGACAGCGTCTGGAACACGACCACAGTCGCCAGAATCGGTGTGATCATCGGAAGGACGATCTTGTAGTAAATCTTGAACGGGCCGGCGCCGTCGATGCGCGCCGCCTCCAGCACCTCCATCGGCAGCTTACGCATGTAGCCGACAATCAGGAAGTAGCAGAAAATCGAGTTGACCAGGTACAGCGCGATCAGGCCCCACAACGTGTTGACGAGATGGACGTTGGCCTCCATGCGGTACAGCGGGATCAGCGTGGCCTGCAACGGGATGCAGAAGGCTATCATCAGCACGGCGCCGACTCCGGCAGTGAACCAGCTTTTACGCAGGATCATGCCGTATGCGGCCAGGGAGCCGATGAACAGCTGAAGGAATACCGCCATGACCGTGACGATCAGCGAGTTCAGGAAACTACGGGCGATCGGCAGGTTGGCGAAAGTGTCGATGTAGTTCTGGATGGACCATGTTTCAGGCAATCCGAACGGAGACTTCGCCATGTCGATGGAGGTCTTGAACGAGTTGACGATGATGTAGTACAGCGGGAGCGCCATGATGATCGCCACGGCGTTGATGAGGATCGTGCGCGCCCACACGCCGATCTTCGCCCTGGTGCTTGGCTTGAGCTTGTTCATATTACGCGAACCTCCTAGAGATGGCACCGGTGAGAGCCGCCTGTCCGAGAACCACGATCAGACATGCCAGCGTGAACAGAACCGCCAGCGCCGAACCGAGACCGTACTGCGACTGCGAAATACCGTGGACGATAATCGCCTGGGTGATGGTGTTGGTGGAATATCCGGGGCCGCCCTTGGTCATGCCGAAGGGCAGGTCGTACACCTTCAGGCCGTTGGTGATGAGCAGGAACGTGGAGACCACGATTCCGGGAATGAGCTGCGGCAGCGTGATGTGGATGAACTTCTGGAATCCGCTGGCGCCGTCGACGGCGGCCTGCTCGTAAAGATCTGCGGGAATCGCCTGCAGATACGCTAGATACAACGTGGCATGCCAACCCACGGCAGCCCAGATGGCCACGAAGATCACGCAGCCGCGAGCCAGTGTCTCATTGGCCAGCCACGGTACGGAATCCAGTCCCATCGACACCAGCACGGAATTGAGCGCGCCCGTCTTGAGCGGGGAGAGGATGAAGCTCCACACCATGCCCAGCACGATCAGCGAGGGGACGCCCAAGAAGAAGAACAGTGAGCGGGCAAACGAGCGGCCGTAGAACTTCGTGTTGAGCAGCACCGCCAGAGGGATGGCGATAATCGTGGTGATCAGCGTGGTGGAAAGCGCGAACAGGATGGTGAATCCCAGGCCCACCAGCAGGGAGGGATCGGTGAACACCTTGCGGTAGTTGTCGAAGCCGACGAAATTCACATCGGGGTTGAATCCGGTGTAGTCGGTAAAGGAGTAATACACCGTCTGGATCAAGGGGATCAGCGTCAGCACGACGAACACCGCGAGGACGGGAATCAGGAATCCGGTGGACGATGCCGATTCAACGAATCCGCGGGTCTTGTACCACGGCGTCTTGCGGACGTCATCGCGTCCACCGACCTTGGCGTCGCCGCTGCTGTCAGACTGCCGCATCATTGCGGGGTTGCATGTTTGTGCCGTCATGTCTTTATTGCCTTTCCATAAGGAGTGCGTCGGGGCGAAACTATCGAGGCGCAAAGGAGAGGAGAATCGTCAGGAGATTCGCCCCGACCGGAGCGGCGGCCAGCACTGGAGTATGGAAAACCCAGCACCCAGAAAACCGGTCGCCGCTGATTTGCGCATTCGCTTTGATTGCGCATCCACACCAATCGCGTTACTTGGCGTTGGCCTTCCAGGTCTCGTCCATGTGCTTGGCCACCGAAGCGGCGTCCGTGCTGCCCTGGATAAGCAGCTGCCACTGGGAGGTCATTTCCGTGGCCATCACGTTGCCGTTCTGGGACCAGTTGGTCCAGTAGTACTTGCCGGTGGTCACGTACTTGTCGTAGATGTCCTGCAGCTGCGGAGCCACGTCGGCGGCGTATTCGGAGGAGACGGAAATCTGACCGATGTTCTTTTCCTCGAGTTTGAGTCCCTCTTCGGAATTCATGAAGGCAAGGAATTTCTCGGCAGCCTTGAGCTTATCGCCATCGATCTTCGAGGAGATGGCGAACGGGGAGTCCGGGCCACCGCCCACGTACGGTTCGCCGCCTTCCACCGCGGGGAACGGAGCAGTGGCGTAGTCGACGCCGGAGGAGTTCAGGTCGGGGAAGTCCCACGGGCCAGAACGGAACATGGCCAGCTGGCCGGTCATGAATTGTTGCTTGATCTGGTCGTTGTTCACGCCCACGACCTCCTTGGGCATGGTGCCGGAGTCGATAAGCTTCTGCCATTCCTTGATGATCGGGGTCCACTGCTTTTCGAAGCTTCCGCCTTCGCCCATTTCCGGCCATTCGCTGGTATCGATGCCCTGCTTGGCGTAGTAGCCACCAAGCATCGGCTGGAACGAGCCGGAAACGACGGTCGGATCGTCCATGTACGGCGTGATTCCCGCAGCCTGCAGTTTCTTGCCCAACTCGCAGAATTCATCGATCGTCTCAGGCACGGAATCGTATCCCACCTGCTTGAGCAGGTCTTTGTTATATACAATGACGCCGACCCATGCGGTGGGGCTCATGCCGTAGACCTTGCCGTCACGGGTATAGAGGTCCTTATTGGTGTCCGGAATGGAATCCATGAACGACTCATTAGTCAAGTCCTTGGCCAATCCGGCGTCCAGCACTTCGTTGCGCGTCTCGATGGACATGTGGAACACATCGGGCAGCTGGTTTCCTGCGGCACGTGTGGTCAGCGTCTGCGCGTAATCAGCGGCTTCGCCCTGTGCGGTGCTCAGATCGACCTTAATATCGGGGTTGGCTTTCTCGAAGGCCTCGATGATGGGCTTGACCTGATTCTCGTTGTTCCACGAGAAGTAGGTGATGGTGGTTTTGCCGGAATCAGCCGTTCCACTACCGCATGCGGCCAAAGGAACGATCATCGCCGCTGCCGCTACAGCCGCGATGACGGTCTTGGAGAACTTCATGGTGTTCCTTCCTTCCTGCGACACCCGCTTTGGCGTCGCCAAGAACGTTGATCAAGCTCGGTGTGAACCTTGGGCCACTATGCCCCTCCATTGTGCACCGTCTTGATTTGTTAATACGTATTAGTGAATACGTGACTTCAGTATGCCACCAAGGGGTCACGGCGGCAAAGCGGCGTGTCGCAATGATATTAATTCTCTGAAAGACTGAAATAAAGCCATTTATCAAAGCCCGAGGCTCAACAGTCATCTTCCGGTCCATCCAAAAAGAAACACGCCACGCCGAGATTTGTAAATAAACACCTTCGTCGTAATAATACGTATTAGATACGCGCGGCACCGCAGCTGCGTCAGATGTATACCGCACATAGAAAAGACCTACCATGAACAACACGGCTCAATACACGACAATCGACCTACTTACCGATGAACGCTGGTGGGGAGGCAGGGCCGCCGATGGCCGCTTCATGCCATTCGGCGCACAACCGTTCTCCTGCGATCTGGCCACCTGGAAGCACGAGGACGGCCAGCTGCCCGAAGCTTCGAATCAAAGCGCGCCATTGCTGATCTCCACCTGTGGCCGGTATATATGGTGCGACAAGCCGTTCGCGTTCTCCTTTGACGGCGAGCGCCTGACCGTGCGGGCCGATCATTCCATCGTCGTGCATGATGATGGCGATGGCACATTGCGCGATGCATTCCTTGCCGCAAGCCACAACCACTTCCCGCCATCCGGCGCGACGCCCGCCAAGGCCATGTTCGTCAAGCCGCAATACAACACGTGGATCGAGATGCCCTACCGCCCGACCCAGCAGGCGGTGCTCGCCTATGCCGATGCGATGCTGGCGGCCGACATGCCTCCGGGCGTGCTGATGATCGACGACAAGTGGAGCCCCGACTACGGAACCTGGACCTTCGACCCGGCCACGTTCCCGGACCCGCAGGAGATGCTCCGCCAACTGCATAGCAAAGGATTCGACGTCATTGTCTGGCTGGTTCCGTTCGTCAGCCCCGATTCCGCGGTGTTCCGCGAGCTTGAGACACGCGGGCTCATGCTGCGCGACCGCCACGGACGCACAGCCATACGCCGCTGGTGGAACGGGCTGAGCGCCGTGCTCGACCTGAGCAACCCCGAAGCGCGACAGTGGATCCGCGGCCGACTCGACGCATTGTGCGAGCTCGGAGTGGACGGCTTCAAGTTCGACGGCGCCGACCTGTACGACTTCCACGACGACGACCTGCCGTTCACTCCGATGACGTCCAACGACATGTGCGAACAGTGGGCGGCGATCGGCGTCCACTACCCGTTCAACGAGTTCCGCGCCTGCTGGAAGATGGGCGGCCAGCCACTCGCGCAAAGGCTTCAGGACAAACCCGCCGCTTGGGATGAGCACGGCATAGGCTCGCTGATTCCGGAAATGCTGGCACAGGGCATGATCGGCCAACCGTTCGTCTGTCCCGATATGATCGGCGGCGGTGAGGTCAACAGCACCAAGCATTCGGACGTGGATCAGGAGTTCTTCGTCCGATACGCACAGATCGCCGCGCTTTCCCCGATGATGCAGTTCTCCACCGCGCCCTCCCGCGTGCTGGACGCCGATCATCTCGAAGCCGTACGCAAGGCATTGGCCATTCGCGAGGAATACCTGCCGACGATTCTCCGGCTTGCCGACCATGCGGCGCATACCGGGGAGCCCATCATCCGCCCGATGGCCTATCACTTCCCCGACATGGATACCGTCACCGACCAGTTCCTTCTGGGCAGTGACATCATCGTCGCCCCTTGCACGCAGCGCCATGCGGTTTCCCGGCGAGTATCGATTCCCGAAGGACGCTGGCGTTCGGATGATGGGCAGATTATCACGGGGCCTGCCGTCATCGACACGCCTTGCCCGATTGACCGGCTGCCGCGTTTCGCACGCGAAGGCTGATCGCATAATTCGCATAGACCCCCTTCAGTCAATTGGAAAAGCCGGCCACAAGGCCGACAACGTAAGGGGTTAGCCGCACGGACTAATATCGAATTGCGGCGTGACGACGACGCGACCGCCGGCGCATCCCGCCGCAATACAACGCAAGAGGACCTCATGACCACCAGACAAGCCGGAACACGACCGCCGACCAGCAAGGACGTCGCCGCCCTGGCGGGCGTATCCCAAAGCACGGTGTCGTTCGTCATCAACGGCAAGAACACCGTGTCCGAGGCTACGCGACGGCGGGTCGAGGAGGCGATGCGCAAGCTCAACTACCAGCCGAACGCCGGCGCACGCACGTTGAAGACGAACCGCACCAACATCATCGCGCTGTTCGTGGAGATGAGCGAGGCGATTGACGCCAACGAGACCACGCCGTACATCGACGCCATCGTGCGCAGCGCACGCGCACGCGATTATGACGTGATCCTCACCACCACGCACGATGGCGTGGCCGCACTCAAGCGCATGGCCGGCAAATCGATTTGTGACGGCTTCATTCTCATGGATGTCAGCCGTGAGGATCCCCGCATTCCCATCGCCGCCGAGCTCAGCCAGCCCGTCACGCTCGTGGGCCGCGCCAACAACGCACGCGGGCTGGACTGCGTGGACGCCGACGCCCGCACGGCCGCACTGCTGGCCGTGGACGAGCTCGCCGACACCGGGCATCGCCACGTGACGATGGTCGGTACGCAACTGGGTAGCGACCCGAATGAATACAACTTCGTCGACGAGTTCTACAGCACCGCACACCAACGCGCGGACGAACGCGGGCTGGGATTCTCCATCGTGCAACGACTCGGCGAAGGTTGGCCCGGCATCGAGAAGACCGTCGACCAACTGCTGCTGCATGCCGACGATCGGCTTGGCATCATCGTCCGTCAGCCTCAGCCGACCGAATGGCTGCTGCGCACGTTGCGCCGGCACGACGTGATTCCCGGACAGGATGTTTCCGTGGTGTCGTATTGCTCGGACTACGCCGCAACATCATTCGAGTGGCAGGTCACCAACGTATCCACCACGCCTGAGCGGCTGTCCGAACGAGCCGCCGACCTGCTCTTCGACCGTCTCGAGGGCAATCGCGACCGTGATGCACGATGCGAGCTGATTGCGCCGGCAGGCATCACGCGACGCGCCACCACCATCGATTGGAGCACCCGCGGGTAGTCCCGCATAGCGGATGCCTTCGCGTTCTGCTGGTTCTACGGCGCGTGCCTTTCACACCATCCAGGCGAACACCTAGCTTCCTGGATGGTCATGAGGCTCTGCCTTGCTCTTCATGATTACATGAAGGCCGGCTCTTACGGCAGAAGAACTCACGATTCCCGCAATGTGGATTCACCTCCTGACCATCCGTCAGGAAGCTTGGCTGCCTTCACCGGCCTCGCGGTCCTTCAAGTAGATTTCGGGGATGTCGCGCTCCTGGTCGTGGAGTTTGGCCCAGATGACCGGCTTGCCGGCCGCCAACGACTCGGGCACGTCGAGGATGCGCTGGTTGGCGGAGCCACGGAACTGCAGCAGGGAGTTCTTCTGGTCCTTCAAGTACCGGCCGTCCACGAGGATGTCGATGAGATGCAGAAGTTCGAGCTTGTCCGGCGTCTCTCCGGGGCGCATGAGCTCCTCCCACGTGTATCCGGTCCAGCACCAGATGTCCTTGGTGTGACCGAATTCCTTACGTATGCGCTGTGCCAGCGGCACCAGCACCGGGGTGTTGAGCAGGGGTTCACCACCAAGGAACGTGATGCCCTGTACCCATGGGGCCTTAAGATCCTCGATGATCTTGTCCTCGAGCTTCTGGGTGTATTCATGGCCGGCCTGAAAGTCCCAAATGGACGAGTTGAAGCAGTCGACACAGTGGAACGGGCACCCGGAAACATACAGTGAGTTACGCACGCCTTCACCATCGGTCACGATGAAGGTCTTGTAGTCGGCGATCATCCGCTTGGACATGCGCCGCCCATCCCATTGCCCGGCTTTGGGATTATTGGTCAACGATGATGGCACACCGGGTCCGCGATCACTCTCCCCTGCCGCAAAATCATGCAACGTCGGCTTCCTGTCCATCATCATCCTCCCATCAATCGACCCTACAGCCAATCGGCAGCATAAGAACCATTCGCAATCAGCTGCACGATTCTGCCCGCTCCCACCCAACCGTAACGTTGAGCGCAACGATAAGCGCAGACCTCCCATGATGTGCTGTACGACCGTAAAGACTCGGCCTGAGCGGCCCGGAGCGTGTCGAACAACATATCATGGGAGGTCTGCGCGCCTCACGCTATACGATTACTTGGCTTCTTCAAACCACTCGCGGGTGGTGCCGTCGTCCAAGGTCACGCGACCGGTCTCACCGCTCATGTGCTTGACGCGGTGGGCGATCTCCTCGTGACGGCCGTGCACCATCGGGCGCTGGACCGGGCTGCCGAGGTAGCCGCAGGTGCGCTTGGTCACGTTGCACTTGTCCGGATCGGAGTTGCCGCACTCCGGGCATTTGAAGCCTTCCTCGGTAGGTTCGAAGTCACCCTGGAAGCCACACACGAAGCAGTGGTCGATCGGGGTATTGGTGCCCAGATAGCCGATGCCGATGTTGTAGGCGTAGTCCCACACGGCTTCCAGTGCCTTCGGGTTGTCCTGCAGGCACGGGTACTCGCAGTAGTTGATGAAGCCGCCGGAGGCGTAGTACGGGAAGTCCTTCTCGTAGTTGAGCTTCTCCATCGGGGTTGGCTGCAGCCACACCGGGTAGTGGAAGGAGTTGGTGTAGAAGTCGTGGTCGGTCACGCCTTCGATACGGCCGAACTTCTCGCGGTCCATGCGGTTGAAGCGGTCGGTCAGGGACTCGGCCGGCGTGGAGTACACGGAGTAGTGGTACCCCTCTGCCTTGCTCCACTGCTTGCACATCTCGTTCATGCGCTTGACGATGGACAGCGCGAACTCCTTGCCTTCCGGATCCCAGCCGTGGTCGCGGATCCAGTTCTTGCCGTAGAAGACGGCAGTGGCTTCAGCCAGGCCGATGTAGCCCAAGGAGACGGTGGCACGCTCGTTCTTGAACAGCTGGTCCACATTGTCGTTGGCACCGAGGCGGCCGAAGGCACCGAAGCGGAACAGCGTCGGGGCGTTGACCGGGGTGGCTTCCTTGCAGCGCATGATGCGGAACTGCAGGGCCTGGTGGGCCACTTCCATGCGCTCGTTGAACAGCTTCCAGAAACGGGCCTTGTCGCCGTGGGACTCGATGGCGATGCGCGGCACGTTCACGGTCACCACGCCCAGGTTCATGCGGCCGTCTTCCTCGTCCTTGCCGGTCTCCGGGTTGATCCAGCCCTGCAGGAAGGAACGGCAGCCCATCGGCGCCTTGAAGGAGCCGGTGATCTTGACGATGTTCTCGTAGAACACCACGTCCGGGTACATGCGCTTAGTGGCGGATTCGAGGGCGAGCTGCTTGAGATCGTAGTTCGGATCGCCCGGGTCAGCGTTCACACCATGCTTGACGGTGAACACGAGCTTCGGGAAGATGGCGGTGTGATGCTCCTTGCCGAGGCCGCGAATGCGGTTCAGGAGAATAGCGCGCTGAATCTCACGGGAGAACCAGTCAGTGCCGAGGCCAAAGCCGACGGTCACGAACGGAGTCTGGCCGTTGGAGACGCGGTTGGAGTTGATCTGGTACTCCATGGTCTGCATGGCATCGTAGATGGCCTTGCGGGTGCGGATCTTGGCCAGGATCTCGCGCTCCTGCTCCAGCTCATCGACGTCGGTGTGGAACGGAGTATCCATCGGCAGCGGTTCACGAGAGCCGAAGTGCAATTTGGAAGGTTCGTTCTGCTTGGCGTTCTCGACCTGACGACGGGCGAACTCCACCGGCATGCCGTCCGGAATGGTCTCACGGGCTTCCTCAAGGAACTTCTCGTAATCCTTGCGGGCATACTGGGCCAAGTGCTCGTCGGCGCGATTGGCGGTCTGGCCACCGTACTGGCTGGAGGCCACGTCCTTCATGATCTGGGTGATTTGCGTTGCGGCGATGGCGATGGACTTCGGAGAGGCCATCGGGGCGTTGCCGAGCGTGAAGCCGTTGGCCAGCATGTCCCAGAAGTTCGGCAGGGAGCAGTTGGACTGTGCGGTGAACGGAGAATAGTCGGCGTCGTGGAAGTGAATGTCGCCCTTCATATGGGCGTTGGAGACGGCCGGCGGCAGCATGTTGAACGCGGCCGCCTTGCTTACGGCACCGGCCAGCAGATCGCGCTGGGTGGCGTAGACGTTGGAGTCCTTGTTGGCGTTCTCGTGGATAAGCGTCGGGTCATGGTTGATGAAGCGAGCCACAGCCTCGTTCACGTCGGTGGCCTTGGCACGCTGAATATCACGATCGAGACGATAGTTGGTGTACGCACGAGCCACGTCGTACAGGTGAGCGTCAATCAGTGCATGCTCAACGAGGTTCTGAATATCCTCAATCTTGGCGGGACCGTTGTAACGTTCCTTGATCTCGCCTTCCACCTGATTGGCGAAACCACGAATCATCGCCTCTTCTTCCGGACCGACCTCCTTGTTGAGATCACCGAAGGCGGACTTGACGGCAGAGATGATGTTGATCGGGTCGAAATCGACCACTCGACCGTCACGCTTCTCGACGAGTACCACACGTCCCTTTGCGACTCCTCTGGTTTCGTCAGCGACGGCATCAGCCATCATCTGTGCGTCCATCAGGCACCTCTTTTCGCTCATTCTTACATCTTCTTTTCCCGCCACCGTCATCCTGATTCCACCTTCATTTGGCCGCACTGAAGACAGGCCCGATGGATATCTCTAGGGTGCCGATTGCAGAACTTCTAGAAGAATACGGCAACCCCACCCCTATATTTAGTGGACAACAGTGGCGTGTTGAACTAATTATAGTGATTATCGGCCATTTTCCGCCAAAAACATCACCTGCACGAC
>NZ_JAAIIG010000015.1 GCF_012932375.1 Bifidobacterium olomucense
AACAAGCCAACACGAAAAGTCAAGCACCCGACCGGATTAACGCCCGGACCGTTAATCACGCCCCGACACGCAAGACAGGAGAACGCCCAACCCCGGATTTAAGACCCACGTTTCTTTACTTAACCCCAAAATGTGGGTCTTATTCGCGTGTGTTATTGGCGTGGCGTGGGTCATTTTGAGCGTCCGGCCCATCCTGTCCTGATGCCGAATCCATTCTCGTAAGCGTTGATGCCGGTGGTGGGCAGTTGCACTGCGGTCAAGGTTCCCGGAACCGGCTCGTCGTGCCCCGCACTCTCCGCCTTCTTGGTTTTCCAGTGCTCGGGAATGATGAACGACATGGGATCGGGGTTAGCTGTGAGCATGTACACCGTCCACTCGCAGCAACGCTTCATGTGCATCTCGGACAGTCCTCGGTGATGGTCGAGCATGCGTTTGATTACAGCGTTAACCCCACCTTCCAACTGGTTCGTGGTCGACGGCAGAATCCCACCGTCTCCGACGACAGTGGGATTACAGAACGTGAACAGCATCCCACTGCGATTGAGTCTGGTGAGTCTGAAGTAGGCACGGCGTAACCGTTCATGTGTCCACCACCATTTACGTCCCTTCGCGTGTATGGGATCCTGCCGAGCGGTAGTACGCTCCTTGAGATAGCTGCCGTGTTCACTGTGCCATGTATTGAGAGCCGCAAGCCATGCGGCAGCCTCATCAGCGGTTTTCACTCTGGTGAGCTTGCGAACGAGCCTGAGCAATTCCTGTCCCGCCTTGCTTTTCGGCTTGTTCGTCAAGTCGATGCGAGTGTTGCGTAATACGTGCACGAGGCAACGCTGCACGGGAACTGTTTTCCACCGGGTCTCTACGGCTGCTAGACATCCTTGCCCACCATCACACACCAGCAATCCCGGTTTCTTTATGCCACGAAACAATTGCAGGTATGCCAGTCTCGTCTCTGTGGAGCACCACTGCCATCTCACCGGCCGACCATCCTCGCCGGTCAGGACCAGCAGGCACCAGCCATACGGCACGTACGTGCCATCCACCATCACATACCGGTGGAAACGGGAATCTCCTGGCAACGTCGGCTCCACGTTCCAGCACCACGCGATACGTCTTGAAAACTGCCGGCTCCCGGACAAGCCAAGGGACCTCGCGGCCTCGCTCATGGACTGTTTACCCGTAATCCACGTGAGGAACGCACGGAACTCTGTCATGCGTGTCCGGTCCTCCCGTCTCATGGTCGAACTCAACCGGCATACGTCGCATTTCCAGCGTTGCGTCCCGGCCTTCGTGAATCCCTTCTTACGCATCGACTCATTGCAAACCGGGCATTTCCTCGCCTTTGAAGACTTGCTCCTGCTCATGGAACAAGCCAACCTGAAAAGTCAAGCAACCGAATGGATTAACACTTAGAACGTTAATCACACCCCAACACACAAGACAGGAGAACACCTCACCCCAGATTTAAGACCCACATTTCGTCTATTAACCCCGGAGTTAAGTAAAAAAACGGGTTAAGGGTCAGACGTGGGTCTTAACACCCCAGAAAGTCCTATAGCCCGGATTTGAGCCAGCTGACGGCGATTTGCGTGCGGTCATGCAGTTGCAAGGTGGCGAGGATTCGACTGATGGTTCGTCGTATCGTCGCGGGTTCCAGTACCAGTTTGCGGGCGATTTCCTCGTTGGTCATACCTTCCGCGATCAGGGAGCATATCTCGCGTTGGCGCGGCGGCAGAGCCGCAAACGAATCCCGTAGCTTCTGCTGTTCGCGGCCCGCTGCGGGTCTGGGCATGCCGTGTTCGAGAATCTGCCGGGTGATGCGTGGCGTGACCACGGCGTCTCCGTTCGCTACCGCGTGAATCGCGTCCTTGACGGCTGCGGCACTGGCGTCTTTGAGCAGGAATCCGCTGGCTCCCGCGTCCAGCCCGCCGTATGCGTAGTCGTCCTCGTCGTATGTGGTGAGGATCAGCACGTGAATGGCGGGCCATCGGCGGGTGATTTCCCAGGTCGCGGTGATGCCGTCCATCACGGGCATGCGCACGTCCATGAGCACCACGTCCGGCAGCGGGCCTCCTTCCGATTCCAGTCGTTCGATTTCCGCGATGGCCTGCCGGCCATCGCCCGCCTGGGAGACGATCGTGATGTCGCTTGCCTTGCCAAGCATGAGTTTGTAGCCGAGCCTCGCGTATTGCAGGTCATCGACCAGCATGATGTTCGTCATCCACGTCACCCCTTTCCCTTGTCGGCCGGACGGACGTCAGCATCGCGGTCACCCGCCAGACACCGGTTTCCGCCCCGTCCGGCCCGTAGCGGAGGGATCCTCCGGCTCGGGCGAGGGCGTCCGCGATCCGCGCCAGACCGGTGCCTCCGGCATCATCGGAAGGCTTGGGGAGGTTCGTCGATCCGTCGTTGGTGATGGTCGCGATCATGCTTCCATCCGTCGCGTGATCCCATGAGACATTCAGGTGCGCGAGACCGGGCGCATGGCGTACCGCGTTGGTGACGGCCTCGCGGGTCACCCGGAAGCACAGGTCCGCCTGATCGGGATCCTCACTGCGTCGGCCGGTCTCGGTGAATGTGGCGATCACGCCGGAGACCCGTACGTGCGCGAGCACCGGCCGGATGTCGTCCCATGTGTAACGACTCTCCGATTCTCCGATCGCGTAGTGATTCATCTCGTATGGTCGCGTGTCGCTGGTGACCGTCGGGGTGCCGGGCAGGTCCGTGTCGGTGGCGGTCAGGGCCCGTAAGGCGTGCCGGGTGTCCTGCAGGCCGCTTTTGGCGATGTCGCGGATCGCGTCGATGGCCTGCATGATCTCCGGTTCCACGTCCCGGCCGTCCAGCTGTTCGGCCAGTCCTTGGGCCAGGGTGATGATGGTGGTCAGGTCATGGCCGACGCTGTCGTGCATCTCGCCGACGATGCCGCTGCGTTGCACGGCCGCGTCCCGTTGCCGGGCGAGCATGTCCGCGCGCAGACGCTCGTCGTGTTCGCGTTGGATCGCGAGGGCGGACAGGCGGCGGTTGCGGACCGCATAGCCCAACACGCCGATGACCATCATAGGGAGCATGCCGGGCAGCACGTCAAGCCAGATCGACCATCCGGCCTGACGCCAAGCGTCCCCGGCGAACGCCTGACTGCCCAGCACCATACAGGAGACAAGCCCGAAGCACAGGACCCGCAAATCACCGGCGACGGTCATGATCAACGCCCAATAGGCGATCATCGGCATGATCGGAGCCCATTCGCCCACTCCAGCCAGATCCAGCAGCAACGCGGGGACAAGCACCCCGGCCATCACCCATTCGGGTCTCTCGTACCGCCAGACCAGCGCGATGCCGCCGGCAAGGACGGCCGCCGCCAGCAGCATGAACACGATCGGCGTGTGCATGGCCCAATACGAGTGATCCGACGGGACGGAATCACGCTTGGTGGCCCACAGCATGCGAAGCATGAACAGCGTGACCGCGGCGGGAAGCCCATAGACCAGCATGCCACCCGGTTTCCTCAATTCCAACGGAGCATCGCCCATATCCCGTATCCTCGGCTCACGGTCAGACATACGCGCATGCGTATCCGCTCGGCGCTTATTCTCCCGCCGCATGCGCGATGACGACCGTCGGCGGTGTGCGTATGCCACGTTGCGCGGTGATCCACGAGCCGAGCATCGCCATGACGGCAAGAACGAGAACGACCACGAGCCACGGAATCCACGGCATGCCGAATACCAGCACATCGAACGACAGCCAGATGCCGATGGAGAACGAGACGGATACGAGCAGGCTGGGGACGAACGCGATCAGGGACGAGGTGGCGACCGTCATAAGCCCGTCCAATGCGGCAATGGCGTTGAGCTGACCCTGGGTTCCACCGCTGACGGACACCAGCGCGAGGTCGAGCTCCCGTCCCCGCTGGGCGATCAGATAACCCGAACACACCGCCGTCAGCACCAGGACCAGCGACGTGCCGATCAATGCTAGGATACGGGCGAAACCGGGCACCTCCACCGTCGGTGTTCCGGCGGGGAGCAGCCGCGTCCACGCGGTGATGGTCGCGGTGAGCGACTCGTATGACATGAGCAGCGTCAAACCGGCGGCCAAGGGAATGATGGTGGACGAGGACGCGCACACCCTGGCCCGGGTCTGCTGGCATGCGATACGCCATGCCGGCCAGGGAAGACATGCCACCGTCGTCCACGCGCGAACCGTCGCCGACAGCACGGCCGGGCCGGCAAGACAGACGGAGACGGTGAACAGCAGCATCGCGATCATGCTGCCATACGCCAGCGGCGACATGGACGAAAACGTGACCTGCACCGACATCCGCGCCATCGACGTCTTCCGCACATTCAGCAGACCGGCCGCCAATGAGACTAGTGCCCCGGCGAACATGATCCAAGCAAGGACGAGCCGGGGCGCGCCGACCGTTTTCGGAGGATCCGACGCCTCGCGCAACGCCTCGACCGGCGATATGCCGCCAATCGCACGCACCGTCAACAGCGAGCCGACCAAGGCCATCGCGAAACCGAAGACGACGCCGCAACCCCACGCCAGCAGCATGCCCGTCACATCCTGAGGCAGGAACGGCAATCCGTCCGCCTCCAACTGCCGGGTCGCGAACGGGTAGAGCCCCCGTGCCAACGCCGGCGAGACGACAAGCGAGACGACCGTGGCGACGACATCCAACAGAAGTACCTGCATGCAGACGCGCAACGTCAACTGTCCGGGAGTGGCGCCCTGCAACGCGATCAAGGCGAGGGCGCGGCGGCGCTGACGGATGGCCGAGGAGACCACCAAAAGCACCATGAGCATGCCCACGATGACCATCGGCACCAGAGGAGGACCGCTCAACTCCATATAGAACATCACCGCCCTGTCGTGCAACCCCGGAACCGCCATAGCCAGCCTCGCGTTCGACAGCATGACCATCACCATGCCCGACACACACTGCACCACGGCCAGCAGCAACAGCACCGCACCCCACACGACAGTCGCATCCCTGAAATCACGCAGCAGCCCACGCATCAGATCGCCTCCCGCCCATCAAGACCGGACGAATCGGAACCGACCTCGGCCAACACACCGTCACGCATCCGCACGACGCGATCGCACCGGGCCGCGACCTCGGGACTGTGCGTGACCATGACCACCGCATGACCGGGACGATCCGCGAAAGCACGCAGCTCATCGACCACGCGCCCGCCCGACTCGGTATCCAGCGCGCCGGTCGGCTCGTCGGCGAACACGATCTCGGGATCCGCGACCAGCACGCGGGCCAACGCCACACGCTGCTGCTCGCCGCCCGACAGCAACGTCACATTCTGCCTGCGCAACCCGAGAATCCCCAGACGGTCAAGCAGCCCGACCGCGCGATCCCACGGAAATCTCACGCCGCGCAGCGTGAACGGAAGCCTGAGATTGTCCTCCACGCTCATCGAAGGCACCAGATTATACGACTGGAACACAAACCCCAGATGATCACGCCGGAACCGCGCCGACCGCGCACGGCTCATACGGGTCACCTCCTGTCCCAGCACCCGCACCGAACCGTCGGAAACGGACTCCAACCCCGCCAGACAATACATGAGCGTGGACTTGCCCGAACCGGACGGCCCCACAATCCCCGTCATCTGACCCCAACCGGCAATGAAATCTACATGCCTCAGCACCGGCACCGTCTCACCCCTGCGCGGCTCGAAACTCTTCGAAACCCCCTCGGCCACAACCGGAGCCAACGCCATCGCATCGCTCCCCGTTCCTCTTAAATGCCGAATCATCATCCACCTTCCTCACCTGCGTATCGGACTTTTGATACCCACTCTCCATCGAGGGGACAATGAGCAGCAAGAAGACGCACGAAAATGTCATCTAGAGATGACGCATGAAACGGTTTTGCTGCGGACACTCTCCGGCAGAGGGCTTTCACAGTCCGTGAAGGTGCCGTGCGGCCCAGACGATGAGGCGCACGCGGTTGGTTTGGCCGGTTTTTCTGAGGATGTTGCCGATGTGGGTTTTGACGGTGGACACGCTGACGCCAAGGCGCGCGGCGATCTGCTCGTTGGAGTCGCCTTGGACGATGCGGGCGAGGATGGCGTGTTCCCGGCTGGTGAAATCGGGGAGATCGTTGTTCCCGCTATCCGAGGTCTCGCCGTCATCCGCGGATGCCTTTGCCGTCGTTGACGTTCGGGCGGAAGCGGCGGCGAGGCGCTGGTTGAGGCGGTTCATGGTGGTGGTGTCCATGACGGTGTTGCCCGAGACGGTGGCGCGTATGGCGTCGAGGAACCGTTCGGCGTTGCTGTTTTTGAGGAGGAATCCGCTGGCTCCGGCATCGAGCATGCCGATCGCGTAGGCGTCGGTGTCGTATGAGGTCAGCCCGATGATGTGTGTTTCCGGCAGATCGCGGATGATGGTGCGTGTGGTCTGGATGCCGTCGAGTCCGGGCATGCGTATGTCCATGAGGATCACGTCCGGTTTGGCCTGCCGGGCTGTGCGTATCGCGGTTTCGCCGTCCGTGGCCGTGGCGATGACGCTCATATCGGGCTGCGCGTCGATGATGCGTGCGAATCCGTCGAGGATCAACGTCTGGTTGTCGACCAGCATCACGCGAATGGGCCGTGTCCCGTCCATATTCGTCATCGTCAGCATTGCCATCCTCCTTGCCCGTGCCCGTCAGCAGTTTTGTTCAATGCCGTCGCCAACGGTTCCCGTTGATGGGGCAGCGGCCAGACGGCATCAACCGAACAGAGCCCATCCGTCATGCTGACGGTGGCGTGGCCGTCGTATTGCTCGCATCTCCACCGGATGCCGTCAAGACCGTGCCCATGCCGTTGTCGTTCGTTGGTGTTCGATGATGCCGATGCGCGGGGGAGAGCATCATACGGGTTTTCGCAGTGCAGTCGTATATCGTCGCCGGTGATGGTCAGGGACAGGTCGACGCAGCGGGGTTGCGCGTAGCGCAGCGCGTTGGTCAGGCATTCCTCGGCCACCCGGTATACGGCGTGGGACAGTCCCGTCGGCAGGTACGGCGATTGCGTATTCTCCTGATGCAGGTCGATGACCAGCCCCTGCTTCCGGTATCCGGCGATGAGATCGTCGAACTGGTCGAGCGTGGGTTCCGGCAAGCGGTCTTCTCTCGTGTTGTCGGATAGCAGGGCCCGTAGATCGGCGACGGCCTCTTGCGAGGCTTGGGAGATGTCCGCGAACACCGTGCGCGCTGCGGTGTCGGCGGTGGTCGTTCTGCCGCTTTCGGCTTGTACGGTGATGCCGGTGAGCGTGTGGGCGAGGATGTCGTACATCTCGTGGTTGATGCGCATGCGTTCCTCCAAGACGGCCAGTCGCGCACGCATGTCGCTATCATGTTCGGCCATGATCCGTCGTTCCTCCTCCGTCTCAAGCCTCATGTCCTTGGCGCGGTTGAGCCGGCCCGCCTGCCATGCGGCCAGCATCAGACTGCCCGCGAACAACCCGGCCACGGGCATCGTCCAATCCGAGGAGCGAGCGATCGCCAGATGCAGTGCGAAGGCGGTCACGGGCAACAGGCATGATGCCAGCCCGATCAGCCGGCAACACCTTACCCTGCTGGAACCGCACAGGAACGCGGATGCTATGGCCACGAGCTGGCCGATCAACGTGAACGAACCATAGACCGTCGTGTAGGCGGCGGGAACGGCGACCGCCAATACGGCGAATACGGTGAACCGCCGTCTCATGAACACGATGGAGGCGACGGCCACGCTCGCCCATACCCAATCGCCCATGCCCGCCGCACCGAACAGCATGCACACCAGCACGCCGAACAGGGCGATCGCATCCTCCGTATGAACCTTCATGCCAACGACGTTACCCGTGCCGGTTGGCCGATACCATGATTCGCAATGATGGTTTCCCATTCCTCATTCCACGGGAGTTCATACCTAGGTACCAGGTCGTTCGTACTTCGGTGCCGGTCGAGCGTGAATTGATTCATGCGGATGATATCCCGCACGATTCGGCCCCCGTAGGTTGATTCCTGAAAGGACGTTTCGGCTATCGATCACCGGAACGATTGGAACGCAACAGGAAGGTGCAGACATGACGGACACATGGGGAGCAAACAGCGGCTTGGACGCATATCCGGCTGCCGTGGAGGCGTTTGACGTGCGCAAGACGTACGGTTCCGGCGTGGCCGAGACGGTCGCGGTGGCGGGCATCACGGCCCGGTTCGAGAAGGGCAGGTTCACGGCGATCGTGGGACCGTCGGGGTCGGGCAAGACCACGTTATTGCATCTGCTGGCGGGTTTGGATACGCCGACTTCCGGCCGGGTGGTCATCGATGGCGCGGATATTTCGACGTTGTCGGATGACGCGTTGTCCGATCTGCGGCGTGACCGGATCGGGTTCATCTTCCAGGATTTCAACCTGCTGCCGTATCTGACGGCGGAGCAGAACATCGAACTGCCGTTCACGCTGCGCGGCAGGCAGCCCGACCGGCAGGCCATACGGGGGATCGCACGTGAGCTGGGCATCGAGAACCGGCTCGATCACAAGCCGCAGGAGATGAGCGGCGGGCAACGGCAGCGCGTGGCGGTCGCCCGCGCGCTGGCCGGGAATCCCGCGGTGGTGTTCGCGGACGAGCCGACCGGGGCACTGGACGTGAAGTCGTCGCGCCAGTTGCTGGCGATTCTGCGGGATATGGCGTCGCGGCGCGGGCAGACGATCGTGATGGTCACGCATGACCCGAACGCCGCCGCCTATGCCGACCGGGCGCTCGTGGTGCGCGACGGGCTGATCGCGGCGGACATCGCGCATCCGGTCGCGGTGGACGTGGTGCGCGTGCTCGAGCAAAGCGCCGAACCGGCGAACGCGGAAGCGGGTGCGCGATGATCCGGGTGACGTGGGCGCAGATCAAGCATTCTCCATCCCGACTGCTCGCCGTCCTGTTGGCGGTGGTCCTGTCGGCGGCGATGCTGGCGGGCACGGTCGTGTTCCAAGGCACGTCCACCGCGAGCATGGCCACGGTCACGGCCGCGCCGTTGAAGCCGGTGGACGTCATCATCGATCCCGGCGACGCCGACGCGAAGTCATTGAAGCCCTCGTGGGCCGAGGACGTGCTTGCCAAGGCGCGTGTCAACGACAAGGTGAAGGCGACGGCACCGTATTATGCGGCCACGGTCACCGCATACGGCACGGATGCGCGAGGCACGGCGAACGTGTATTCCGTCGCCCGCGACCCGTCCCTGCGCTGGTTCGGACTGGAATCCGGCGACTGGCCACGGTCCGCCGACCAGATCGTCATCTCGCAGGATACAGCCGACAAGCTCGGCGTGAACGTTGGGGGCACGGTCACGTTGAAATCATCCGACGGGACGAAACATGTGGTGACGGTCAGCGGTGTCAGTGATGTGCGGTTCAAGCCGATGACCGGCACCGACTACGCGATCTACGCCGACCCGACGTACTTCGGCGACGCGACGCCGGGCGAACTGTTCGTCAAACTCAACGACCCCTCCGACATCGATTCGGTCGCCCAACGTCTTGCGACGGCTGCCAGAGCGGATGGCGTCACGGCGGCCACGGGCGCGGAGATGATCCGGCAAGCGTCGGCGATGATGGCCGGCGGCAGCACGCAGCTGACCGTGATCATGGCGGTGTTCGCCGTCATCGCCCTGCTCTGCGCGATGATGGTGATCTCCAGCACCTACCGGACGTTGATCGCGCAGCGCACGCGGGACATCGCCATGCTGCGCCTGATCGGAGCACGCAGAGCGAACATTCGTTCGCTGGTATTGTCCGAAGCGCTGATCACCGCCATAGCCGGCACGATTATCGGCGCCCTGATCGGCATGGGCGGCGGATACGCGGCCATGACGGTGATGGGCCAGGCGTTCGGCGGATTCGCCGCCAACCCGCTCCTGCTGTCGGGAACGCTGCTGCTGACCGTTGCGGCCACGGTATTGACCGCATGGACGACCGTGCGCCACGCCACGCGCATCCCACCCATCCAGGCATTGGACGGAGTGGCACAGCCCGGCAGCGGAAACAACGACGTGAAGGCGGGTGGCAGGACGCATAACGGCAGTGTTCCGCGCATCGTGTTCGGCGCAGTGTGCGCGATCGCCGGCGTCGCGCTGTTATGGATCGGGGCGGCAGGCTTCCACATGCCCGTCGCACTGATTGGCGGACTCGCCTTGGCACTCGGATTGGTACTCGCCCTGCCCGGACTCGTCGCGATGCTCATGCCCGCCATCGGTGCGGTCTTGTCCGTCTGCGGATTGGCGGGCAAACTGGCCGCGGCGAGTCTGACGGCGAACGCGCGGCGCGCGGGCGGCACCGTCACCGCGGTCGCGTTCGGCATCAGCCTGATCGCCGCGCTCTCCTCGGCAGCGGCCACCGGCACCGCCACCATCAACGCCGACCTCGACTACCGCTACCCGGTCAGTGCCGCCCTCTACACGCCGGACGGCAATGCGCTCTCCGACAAGGTCCTGCAGCATGCCAGCGAAATCACCGACGCGCGAGGCTCTTACCCGATACGCACCATCGCCATCGACCAAACGCCGGACGGGGCGAAGACCACGCCCCAAGTACTCGACGTCATCCCCGACAAGGCCGCCGCCGTCTTTGCCAAGGATGGCCAGTGGCGCGCCAGGGAGGAGAACGGTGTGCCGGTCGCGCTTATCCACCCGCGCTACATGAGCGCCATAGGCATCAAGGAAGGCGACACGCTCACGCTTACCGTCGCCGGCGTTCCCGTCACGGTCAAGGCGCACGCCTCGCAACTCACCGAATCGCCGAAACTCGCGGTCATCATCACCGACGGCCAACTCGCCGCACTGCCTCACGCCGACGCCATCGAACCGGCATTGAAGACCAGCATGATCTGGTTCAAAGCCAAACCCGGCATCGACCGCGCCAAGCTCGCCGGCCAGGTCAACCGGCTGGCCGTGGCCGATCCGAACGCCACGGTCGGCGGTGGCATCGCGGAAAGCAGCGACATCCTCAACGTGCTCAACATGCTGCTCATGCTCTCCTACGCGATGCTCGCCATCACTGTCATCATCAGTCTGACCGGGCTCGCCAACCAGCTCGCGCTGTCCGTCATCGAACGGACCAACGAGATCAGCATGCTGCGCGCGCTCGGCACCAGACGCGGCGTAATCCGCACGGAGATCGCCATCGAAGCGCTGACCCTGACCATCATCGGCACTCTTATCGGATTGCTCGTCGGCTTGCCGCTCGGCATCGCCGGCGTCAAAGCCCAGATCGGCGGCATGACCAACCAATTCACCACACGACTGCCGTGGACGCAGATCGGCGTGCTCATCCCTGTCATCCTCATAGCGGCACTGCTCGCCGCGGCCATTCCCGCACGCAACGCCACCCGAATACAACCCGCACAAGGCCTCGCCAGCTGAGTGACGATTGTCAATATGACGCTTCTTTCCCAATAAAACAGAAAAACTACTGGCCGGCGCACTCTATCGGCAGCCGTACGGTGACGGTCAAGCCTCCGTGCGAGTTGGCGTGCAGGTTTATGGTGCCGTGGTGGAGTCGGACGATTTCGTCGCAGATGGATAGGCCGAGTCCGTGGTTGGGTGTGCCGTGTCGGTTGCTGATTCTGCTTTCCGGGCCGCGGTTGAACGTGGCGAGCAGTTCCGTCGGATCGATCCCGGTGAGGTCTTTGCCGGTGTTGGAGATCGTGAGCGTCGCATAGTCGCCGTTGTTGTCGTCATGGCCGGTTGCGGTGGTGATGTCGATGCTGCCGCCGGGTATGTTGTGTTGCGCGGCGTTGAGGATGAGGTTCGTGGCCAGTTGGCTGATGAGCATGCGGTCCGCCGATAGTGTTGCGGGCGTGAGCGATGTCGTTACCGTCAGTGGGGCAAGGGCGTCGTGTTCCCTGTCGAGAACGTCCGAGACGATGTCGGCGAGATCGAGGCGGGTGAGGTCCGTGTGGTCGAGGTGTTGGATGCGGGCGAGTTCGAGCAGACGGAGCACGAGCGCCGTTCCGCTGCGGTTGGCGTCGAGCGCCTTACGCACGAATGGGCGGGTCGCATCGTCGAACAGTCCCGCGTCGAGTGGTATTTCGAGGGCGGTCGAGGTGGCGGCGAGAGGGTTCTTCAGTTCGTGGGATGCGTTGGCGATGAACTGTTGCTCGCGTTTGATGGCGTCGTTCAGGTCGTGGAGCATGGCGTTGTAGGCGTTGGCTATGGTCGTGGCCTCGTCGTTGCGTTCCGGGATGCTGACGGCATGGCGTGCGGCCAGTGGCCCGTCCACGTTCGTGATCTGCCTGGCCACCGTGTTGATGCGTTTCTGGCTGTTGGTGGCGATGGTCCAGGTGAGGAGGGCCGCCAGCACGCCGAACGTGAGGATCGGCGCGATGGTCGTGGCGAGCACGAGGTCTCGCGTCCGCCTATCGCCCGCCGTCGCCTTGAGCGACAGTCCGTCTCCCCTGTCCTTGTTGACGTGAATGGACGTGTAGCCGGAATTATCGCCGTCGGGATCGTGCGATGACGGCTGGCGGAGTGACTCGTCCGCGGTGTCGGCGCCCATGCTCGTGTCGATGCCGCCGACCGTTATGGTGGACAGTTGCCGGTCCACGATGAGGAACGTGCCGGTGGTGACGGCGGCCGTCAGCAGCAGGAACGCAATGACGATCATGGCGGTCAGACGGCTTCGCGTCGACCATTGCGACGGGCGGAGAATGTGCGGACGCGGCCGTGGCGCGCGTGCGGCGTGCTGCCGGCTCATGATATGCGGTATCCCTGTCCGGGTATGGTCTCGATGAGGTCCGGGCCGATCTTGGACCGTAGCGTGTACACCGTGCTTTTGACGATGCTTTTCGCATGCGCGTGGTCGTCCTGCCAGACCTCGTCGTACAGCCGGTCGACGCCGACCACCGCGCCGTGCGCCTCCACCAGCATACGCAGCACGGCGAGCTCGCGTTGGCCGAACCGCAATGGTTCACCATTCATGCTGATGTCGCCGGTGCGGAAATCGGCCCGGAAACCATCGCGCACGAACGGTCCCGTATCGGCCAGGCCAAGCCTGCGTCGGACGGCTTCGACGCGGGCGAGCAGTTCCGCGTACGCGAACGGCTTGGTCAGATAGTCGTCCGCGCCCAGTCCCAGGCCTTGCACGATGTCGTCGGTGCGGGATGCGGCGGTGAGCATGAGGATGTGGACGGGATCGCGTCGCGCCCGTAGTCGCCGGCAGATCTCGTCGCCGTGCACGCCGGGCAGGTCACGGTCGAGGATCAGCAGATCCCACCGGCTGCCGTCCAGTTCGTCGATCGCGTCGCGTCCGTCGTAGATGACCGTCGTGTCGAAGCCCTTCATGCGCAGGCCCATGCCGACCACGTCGGCGAGGTTCACGTTGTCTTCGACGACCAGCACGCGCATCGACGTCTCCTTTCCGGTTGGTTGGTTGCGGCACATCATATCGGCCGCGGCGAACGAGGTCGGGAATCGGTCAAAAACGGTCGGAACCGGGTCGAAACCGCCAAAACCCATCGGACCGGCTTCTATGGTGTGTTCCCGTCAAGTCAATGTTCAAACGAAAGGAGCACATCATCATGCTGTCGAAGCGGATGCTGCGCGTGGTTGCTGCCGCCGGTGTGTTGTCGGTGGTGTTGGGTTTGGGGGCGTGTTCGATGCCGGGTTCCGGGAACGCCGGCTCGTCGGATGGGGGTTCCTCCTCGTCTTCGTCGCCTTCCGGATCGTCGTCGTATGAGGCGGAGTTGAAGCAGGCGTTGCAGTCGGCGTCGAGCGATTTCGAGCGCGGGGTGTTGGAGCGCGCGGTCAAGGCGGGCAGGATCAGCGAGTCGGATTACCGCGAGGCGAACGAGAAGTACCAGGAGTGCATGGCCGCCAAAGGCGATGACGTGGAGTTCGACACGGACCAGTCCACCGGGTTGATGCAGGAGCACATGAACACGGACGATAATTACGATTCGGCCAAGGCGAACGAGGACAGCATGGCGTGCGCGAAGGGCACGAACCTGCAGATCCGCGACCTGTACGAGCGGATGGTGCAGAACCCGTCGAACGCGGACGAGATCGAACTTGTCGTGGGGTGTCTGAAACGACGCAAGCTGGTGCCTGATTCGTTCACGAAGCAGGATTACCTGACCGAGATGGGCAAGCCCGAGGGGTCGTCGAAGCTGGACACGTCGTCGGACGCGTTCTCCCAGTGCCTGGCGAACCCGGGCAAGTAGAGGAGGGGTGATGCTCGTGTTTCGATCGGGAAAGAACAGCGCCCGCACGCGTCGGCGGGTGAACGGCGCGGGGTTCGTGGCGGCGTGCATGGCCGCGTGTCTGGCGGCGGGCATGGGCCTGGCCGTGGGGTTGGAGCGGACGGCGACGCCGCCGTCCCTGTCGGCTTCCACGGATGCGGGGAGTCTCGCGTTGGGGTCGGAGGAGTTCGACGACGCGCGTTCCCTGAACGTGGACGTGACGGCGTCGCCGGCCAGCGGGGTCGCGTTCCCGGTGTCGGGCAGGGTCACGTTCGCGTCGTGTCCCGCGGACGGGGTGGTGCGTTCGGGGTCGCACGAGTACGACGTGGACGGCACGTCTCTGGTGAGCCTGCACACGGACACGCCCCTGTATCGTGATCTGGCGTACGGGGACAAGGGCGACGACGTGACGGCGTTGCAGGACGAGCTGGCCGCGCTCAGCTACGGCGGCTCTCGGTCGGGCGTGTTCGACTGGGCCACGTGGGACGCGTGGCGGCGCCTGTACGCGGCGAACGCCGGCACGGCCGCGGCGGCGGCCCGAGTCCAGCAGGGCGCGTTATCCCGCGCGTTGGCGGTGTGGTTGCCCGCGCAGGCGATGAGCGTGTCGTGCGCGGCGTCGCTGGGTTCGACCGTGACCGGCGATTCGACGGATTCGCCCGCGTTCCGCGGCCTGGCCGGGGTTGCGTCGGTCAAGGCCGCGTCCCTGCCGGACGGCCGCATCCAGGGCGATCGCGTGGTCGAGATCAACGGCAAGGACTATCCCATCGGCGACGACGGCATCGTGTCGGACACGGCCGCGTTGCAGGCGATGGCGGGATGGTCCACGTACACGGGCGCGCGCAAGGACGGCGAGGACACTACGAGCGTGACCGTGACCTACAAGCTCAAAAAGCCGATCGGCGTGTACTCGGTGCCCGCGTCCGCCCTCACCGGGCTCAAGGGCAGCGACGGATGCGTGGTGGCGACCGACGGCACGAGCGTCAAGGCGCACGTGGCCGGCAGCTCATTGGGTCGCACGCTGGTCACGATCGACGGCAAGGCTCCCGCGCGCATCAAGGCCGATCCGGGACAGGCGGCGTGCGATGCGCGTTGACCTCGACCACGTCGGCCACCGGTACGCCGACGGTCCGCTCCTGTTCCACGATCTGACCGCGAGCCTCACGCCCGGGCACGTGTACGCGTTGACCGGGCCGAGCGGCGCGGGCAAGTCCACGCTGCTCGGCATCATCGCCGGCTGGACCACGCCCGCCGCAGGCCAAGTGACCCGACAGGGCATCGAATCGATGCGCTGGATCTTCCAGAACCCGCACGGCGTGGCCCAACGCACCGCGATCGACCACGTCAGCCTGCCCCTGCTCGCCAAGGGGCTCCCGCGCCGCGAGGCCGAGGAACAGGCGCGCACGCTCATGGACCGGTTCAACCTGACCCGGGTCGCCGACCGCAGGTTCGCGGAACTGTCCGGCGGCGAGGCCCAGCGCCTCATGCTCGCCCGCGCGTTCGCGGCCCAGCCATCGCTCATGCTCGTGGACGAGCCCACCGCCCAGCTCGACATGCACACCGCGGCCACGGTCAGCGAATCACTCTCCCGTATCGCCCGCAACGACACGATCGTCGTGGTCTCCACCCACGACCCGAACACGCGCGACGCGTGCACCGACATCATCGATTTGAAGAACTACCAATGAACCACACCACGATGAAAGCAACCTCCGTCATCTCCGAGGCATGGCGCTCCATCACCAGCGGCGCCGCCCGCCTCGCCCCGGCCGTCCTCGCCCTGGCCCTGACCGCCGCCGGCATGGGCGTCATGGACATCGCCGCCGGCTCGGCCATCCTTAATCAGGCAAGCGCATACCGGCAATCCGGGGCCGACATCCTCGTGCTCAACGCGTCCGACGGCATCGACGCGGCATCCTGCGAACGCCTCACCAGCCTCACAGGCGTCCAGGCCGCCGGCGCGATCCGTACGACGGACCCGCTCACCCTCGCCGCACTGCCCGACACCACCACACCCCTCTACCAGATCACCCCGGGACTGGCCAGACTCCTCGACACGAAACAGGACACGAACACGACCGGACTGATCGCCTCCCAACAAGTCGCCGAAACGCTCGGCACCTCCACCGGCGGCACGATCGGCCTCGCCGACGGGCGCACCGCGCACGTCAAAGGCGTCTACCAATACCCCGACGACGGACGCACCCCCGGATACGCGTACGCGCTCATGGAGGAAACCCCCGCCACCGGCACGTTCGACGCCTGCTGGGCCAAGACCTGGCCGCAAACCAGCCAGACACGCAACGCCCTCTGGTCCGCCCTCACCCCGAACGCGAAAACCACCGGCGGCGACGCACCCACCCTCGGCCAGCTCAACACCACCAAAGGCGACGGCTTCGACGGACAAACCCTCTACCGGCAACGCTCCACACGCATCCTACCCGCCTGCGGCGCGCTCATCGCCCTCGCCATCGGATACCTCCTCATACGCGGCCGCCGGCTCGAAATCGCCTCCGCACTGCACTGCGGCGTCCCCAAACCCGCACTCGCCACGCAGATCATCATCGAAACCGGCATCACCATCCTGCTCGCCACCGCCATCAGCCTGCCCATCGACATGACCGCCGCCAGACTCCTCATCGACACCACCGACCGAACCGCCATCACCCTCAACGCCATACAAACCACCATCACCACCAACACCGCCTACCTGCTCGCCACCACCATCACCACCCTCCACATCAAGGAACGACACCTCTTCACCTACTTCAAAGAACGCTGACAGGTTAGGTTCCGGAGCCTCCCTCTCCTCGTGGTTTGCGGGGATTGTTTTGGCGAGCGCGTCGTGCCGGTTGCCGCGCTATGATCGTTGCCACGAGACCGGCTCCTGGTGGTGGTCGCCTGACATTGCACTGAACTGAGTGGAGGGCGTAGCCATGCTTGATGATGCCGGGTACTGGTCGATGATTCGTGGAGCCGGGTATGGCCCGATGCAGGAAATCCTGATGCAGGAGGCGGGAACCCTACACACCGTGACTGGCGTTGCGGGCGTAACCCTCACCTCTCAGCTCATGCTCGCACTGGATGGAGTCCTCAGTATGGACGAGGGGGAGGCGTGCCGGATCGCGCCGCCCGACGAACCGAACCCGCTCCTCGCCATCCTGCGTGGAATGAGCAACAGGGCAGGCACCGGCTCCGAGGGCGAGAAGGTTCTGCTGCTCCTCATGAGCCGTCATGACTGGAATGGTCTGGACCTCGCGGTGCCGATCCGCCCGGCGTTCACGGACGCGGATTCGTGGTGCGCGTGGCTCATGGCGAGCATCACGGCCTACTGGAACGAGTGGAATGACCGCCGCTACCCGATGAGCGTCGAACTTGACGCGCTATGCGCGGTGCTGCGGGAACCGGTCGGTAACGATACTCGTAGGATACTCGGTCCGCCCGCGTACCGCATCATGCGTGAATGGCAATCCCTCATCTCCACCAAGCTCGGGGTACTGGAGGACATGCGTGAGTACCGGCGACGGAACCCAAGGATCCGGAAACGCTGGTGAACGATACCCGACGCGCGGCATGGGCAAGTCGGGCAATGCCCCCCGGCATCGGGGCCATCACTGATGGAACCGTCGGCGGTGCCGGTCGTCAAATCACTACTAGGAAAGGGGAAGAGCGGGCGCTGGTGGTGGCGGTTTTCCCCGGGCCCGTCATTCCCTCGAACAATACATCCCTGATGCTCAAGACCACTTGCGACCGCGCCCTTCCTTGTTCCACTTGCATTGCTCCTCGGCTTCTTGCTTCTTCGTTCGTCCTGTTCTGTGGTTGGTCTTCCCACTGGTTGCCCGGCAAGGAGAAGGGCGCCCCACACCGGTGTGGGGCGCCGTTTTTGGGTTTTGCAAAGTCTCGCAAAGCAAACCTGTTGGTTTTTGACTCAATTTATATATGTCTATTCGCTATGTGCGTGGTGGTCTCCTCACTGATCTGCTGCTCGTGCCGCCACCTCGTCCCTCGCTTCATCGGGTTCCCCGCGCCGGTGGCTCCTCCGGCTGCCGGGTCTGGGATGCTGGCATACGTGGTTGGGCGTGCGGGGAGGTCCAGCGAGCGCCACTCCTCGTATTGATGTTGCTCGTCTGGCGTGAGGTCGGCGGGGCTGGTGGTGAGGATTCGTCCGTCGTGGATGGCGTCGGTGCCTTGGTGGTGGATGCTGATGGCCTGCTCGGGTGTGAGGATTCCCGCTGTGACGTAGCGGGTGAGGTGCTCTGTATCGGTAAGGTCCTGCATGGTGAGGCGTGGTTCGATTTCGGCTCGTGCGGTGATGAGGAGCAGGTCGGGTATGGTCAGGTGATTCCATACGGTGATGGTTCTCGGGTCGGCTCCGGTTTCGTCGAGGTATCGGTGTGTTTGGACGAGACCGCCGCGCAGGTCGCCCCTCACGTACGTGTCGAGGATGGCCGCGTACGCGGTGAGGTATGAGCCGTCCGTAGCGCGTGTGGGGACCCCGGCGTTGGCGAGCGCGTCGTTCACGCTGAGCATGAGCGTGGTGGGGCCGGGCGTAACGTCGAGCATGAGCCGCGCGTTCAGGCTGATGATGGAGCCGAGCGCCATGAGCTTCGGGTCGGGGAGTATGCTGCTCCTTCCGGTTCCGCTGGACATTGTTTTCTCCTTGATTCGTGGTGCGTTGTGCTGCTGTTGTGCGGATATTTTCGGTGTTGGCGAGCGCCTTGGCGGCGCTCGTGCTGACTTTGACTCGTTCATATTCGATGTTCTTTCCTATTGGAGGATTGTGAGGTGTTCCGATGGCTGGATGGTGGATGCTGGAAAGCTGTCCGGTGAGGCTGGCGCGTGGCTCGACGGGTTGAATGGTCGTGTACGCGTCGCGGCCCGTGGACGGCTCATGATTCCCGGCATCGGTGATTGAATGAGTGTTCAGACGCATCGGATGAAGCGCGAACCCACGTCGGAGGAGTCGCGGCTCATCGATGCGATGAATGGGAAGTCGTTGCCGTGGTGTCGTGAGGCTGCGTTCCGTGCGTACTACGGGTCGGTGCGTGTGGACTACATGATGGCGAACTACGCGAAGGGCAAGAAGGAGGCGAACGCGCATGACTTCCTGCTCCTTTTCGATGAGGTTCTCCACGATGTGCAGTCCATCCCGGTCAAGTCGGTCACGGGGGAGGCGCGTAGCCGATACGGCATGGCCTACTTCCGTAGCCTCGTCAGGAGCGGTGTGCTCACGGAGCCGGATAAGCGGCTGTTGGTGGAGCATGGTGTTCCGGAGCGTTGGCTCACGATTCCCGGGGTGCCGTTCAGACGAAGGAACCGTGGACCGAACGGGCGGGTGAGCCGGCCTCTCAGCGAGGAGGACGTGAAACCGCTACTCGACGAGGGGCGAATCGATACCATCTGGGTCCTCATATGGCAAGGCGTCATCACCAAGGAAGAAATGGAACACGCTCCGCACGTACGGCGCAATCGCCCTCGACCCCGGGGACGGCACCATTCAGGTCCCGCCCGATATGAGCAGGACAGGAGCGCAGGAGTCGCAACAGCCCGACAATGAACGGGAACCCACCGCAGTTGAACGGCCACGCCTCACAAGAAACCGACGAAGGCGGGCGCACAGGGCCAACTACCCGGTGCCCGCCTCGCTATGATCCGAGCCGGAATCGGAACAGAGCAAAACGGAACGCGGCGCTGGTGGTTTGAGGTCTTTCCATGCGGGGTGACGGTCACCGAAAAACCAAGGCCATCAGCGCCAGTTCTTCTCTTCCTTCCCGTTCTCCCCTCCTGATTGTGCGGTCATGTTCCGGCGGGTTCGACGAGGCTGAGTAGGTCGTCGAGGATGGTGGGGTCGTTGCGGAGCGTGACGAGGAGTTCCTGAACGGTGGCGGTCCTCGCGTCCTGCCCCGCTTCCTCCTCCTGGCGCTCCTCGGTTGCCGGTTCCTCCTCGTCTTCGGTGTCGTCGGTCGGGCATGGTCCGGCGAGGTCTTTCCTGCTTGGTCGGTGTTCCGGCTGGTCGGCCAGCGGGTTCGCGGTGCCGGGTGTGTGGAGGCGTCGAGGCAGTCCCGTGTCGTCCACCGCCGCGAGGCCGTGCTCGGCGAGGAGCAGCCGGTCCTCTTCGCCGATGGCCTGGCCGTGGAGGAGCCGGTCGAGGTTGTCGGTGTCCCACACGGATTCCGTGGTGGGGAACGCGGGCTCGAGTCCCTGCGCGATGTCGAACGTGTGGAGCACGTCGTTGATGCACGCGCCATACTGGTCCCTGCGCTTCAGGTCCGCTGGTTTGAGGAACCGCTGACGGTAGCCTTCGAGGCTCGCGCGCCTGGAGAGGACGGGTCCACGGCACATGCCCCGCACGAGGTCGCGTGCCGCGCCACGGCTCCCCTCGGGGATGACGGGGTTGGCGAGGATCGAGACCCAATCGCCCAGCGCCGCCCAGTTGGACAGCGCGGCGTTCGCCCAGCCCCGCACGCGCTGGTTCAGCAGCTCCAGCTTGTCCTCGTCGTCAAGCGCCATGCCTGGTTCCCCTCCTTCCCCTCGTCGTTCGTGTCAGTGGATGGTGCCGTCCCGGTGCAGCGCGCCCCATCCCTTCGCTTGGATGGCGAGTCGTTCCTCGCGGGTGATGAACCGGTCCTCCTCCATGTACTGAAGTAGCTGGTGGTCGGGGTGCGCGTTCGCGAGGAGATCGACGGTGATGCTGCCGATGGATTCCCCATCGTTGTAGGCGCCAAGGCTGATGCACCTACCCCTGTCGTCGCCCTGCGGGTGGGCGCGCCACACGAGCCTGCGCAGGAACAGGAGGTTGCTGGGCTTGTCGCGCAGCACGTCCTTGTAGATCGTGCCCGGTGTGCCGAGCTTTGCAGCCTCGGTGATGAGGTCGTCAAGACCGTCGCGCATCCTCGCCCATCGCTTCGAGCCGGGCAGCTTGCCGGAGAACAGCTGCGCCGCGCGCGACGAATCCCATGCGTCGAGCACCGAATCGATGCGCTCGACCTTCTCCTTGTCCATGTACCCGCAGGCGCTGAGGAACCGGTAGGCCTTCGTGCCCTTCTGGACCTGCTGGATGAGCTTCAAGCCCAGCGCGCCAAGACCACGATCCGCGTCGTACCCGCGCTGCGGGTCGCAGGAGGCGAGCAGCGCTTCAAGCTGCCTCGATGCCCTGTCCATGAGGCACTGGTTCACGGCGGCGCGCGCCACCTCGTCCCTCTTCGCGGTCATGCCCGTCCCATACCGATGATTCATCTCTTCTGCTTCCTTCCCGCCATCCGTGGCGTTGTGCTCCAATCGCCGAACCCGGCGATTCCCCGTCGCGGGCCGTTCCCGCAACCGATGCCCCCATCATCCGGCGAACGGACAAGTGCCACGGAACAGGCAAAACCAAAGAAGTGATGGAACTGTGAAGAGTGGACGCGAACCCCAAGTGGGACAGGGGAAGGGCAGGTGCTGGCGCTGGTGGTCTTGGCTATCCAGGGCGATGGGCGGCGAACGACGCGGACCGCCCCGCGTCGTGACTCGGCGTGCTCCTCGCCGCCGCTCCCTCTCGTGCCTGTCCGTTGGTTTCCGGCGAGAATGATGGTCGTTTTGGTTGGTTTCGGCGGGGTTGCGGTTTCGCCGGTGCGGTGGTACATTGTGCGCACCAATCGGGTGGGGGAATCGAAAAATCATGCGGGGTACCAGGACCCGCGAAAAGAACCGATAGTGTATATTCTGTTCGGTTTGCGGTTTGTGTTCGGGAATGTTCGGTATTGTTCACTTGCTGCGGGGTGCATTTCCGGGGCAAACGGTGCCTGAAAATGAGACGATGGTCGAATGGTGAGACGAGAGGCCGCTTGTCACGGAATCTTCACAAATCATGTTCGGAGCGCACGGAATCGAACGGAAATACACAGAGAACCCATTTCTTCGCCTGTTTTGATTGCGTCAGACTCATCCTGCTGGTCTGACTGTCGATTTGCCCCGCCCATGCGCCATGGAATGGCGATGGAACCGGGTCGAATCATCGCCGATTGAGTTGTATGGCGGGGGAGCTGGGGCGGTCGATGCTCATCGAATCGAGTGTCGGCGGCGTGGTGAATGGCCTCGACGTCCCGTGCACTTTTCCATGACCAGACCAATGGCAGGGCTTTGCGGCATCCATGCAGGAATGCTCGACGGTCGGAACCGTCCGGAGCGTCACCGGCGAGCCGAACCGTGCATCGTCGTATCGTTGACCCGACGGAACGCCGACCGGCTCCCCACGGCGCTCGTATGCGAAGTCCCATGCGAGTCATCCACCACCGTGCCAGTCGGGAGGAGGGGCCGGAACGGCCACGGCCAAGCGCCGCGACGAAGTGCGCGAACCCGCCCCACGTCACTTCCCCATGCGCCGTATTAAGCAGGTGGGGAACCACATCCACCATCCAGACGCACCGCGACGCGCAAGGCCGACCCGGTCCTCGATGATCCGCCTCCATGCAGGCCCCGGCTCCGACCGGATACGCCAATGACGGGAAACAAGGCGGGGAAGGGAAACCCCGCCAAGGCAGCACGCCGATAGGCGAGCGGATAGGGAGGCAGACCATGGGCGAGGCGCTGAGGGAGAACACAAGGAACACGAAGAACGATGAGAAGCGGCAGGACGCCGCCATCGAAGCGCTCGTGGACCGAATCATGCCGAAACCCGCACCGATACCCGACCTGCCCGACGAGGCGGGCGACTACCGCAGGGTCGTGTTTCAGAGCACGCCGGAGCTGAAGAAGCGCTGGGCCGCGACGAGTACAAGGTCATGGTGAACACTAGGACCGGAAACACCGTCACGATGCTTCGCGACGGAACCGTATACAACATCAAACGCAAGGAATGCCGAGACCACCTCATCGAGCACCGTGACCAACACCTCCTCGCCGAAGGCATGGCCGTCACCATGCTTCTGCGCATCGCCAGGCCCGACCTCTACCAGCACAGCACACTACCCGACCTCCCCTTCGACCTGAACGAGGCAAGGGCAAGCCTCGACCTACCTGAATGGAACCCCGACGAGGAGAACCAACAAAACCGCGAAAGCATGACAGAATAGGCGGAAAGACGCGGCGCGGACGGCCTCCGACAATCAGACCGGCGAATAGGCAAGGCGCGCTCGCGAGTGGTCTTTGACAATCAGACCGGCGACGCACGTGTCGCGCTCGCGGGTGGCCTTGGGTCTTCCTGCGCATGATTCATTCCAAACAACGCAGACCACCTGCGCGGCGCTCCGTGTGGTCCCTGACGGTTCCTGTCGTGGGGATATTGATTCGTCATTGGGCGGGTCGCCCCAGCTGTCGCCGGTGGCGGTCCGCCCCGTTGTTGTTGCGCGGGCGAGAGAATCGCGCCCCGCGCGTTGTGGCTTTGTGAGTGGATTGGGGGATTGCGATGAGGGCGCACCTGACGAGAAGCAAGACTGGCGAATCCGTGTGGAGGGCCTGCCGCGCAACGAAGCGCGCCTGCCCGTTGGGCGAGGCGGCGCACAGGGAGTTCGACTCCACGAGGGCCATCCGCCAGTGGTCCGTACTCCAGCACTACCAGGACGACCTCGGCGTGCCCCTACCGGAACCGCTGGCCAGACTCGGCGTCGGCCATGAGGTGCCGGACGGCGTGTGGCTGGACGCGCTCGCGGAGATGCAGCCGGGCATCGAGGCCGCCGAGCAGCGCACCTACGAGGCGGAGCGATCCCAATCCGAGTCCGGGGAGGAATCCGCGACGGGCGGCCTGCGCAAGCGCGGGAATGACCGCGCTCTTCGGAAGAATGACGAGCCGGGTGATGGCGGCGGATCCGCGCCTGTCGTCTCCGGGCCGGTGGATGACGGGGAACCCAGCGAGGAGGAGCGTGCGGCGGGGGAGGCTCGCTCCGAGCGCATCACGACGCTCCTGACGGACCGCATCCCGCTCATGGATGACCGGCACGGCAAGGTCCCGGAGTTACGCTCCACGGATGACGTGGCGAAGGCGAACGGCAGGCTCGCCACGTACCTCGACAGGAACTTCGATGGCGACAGGGCGACGGCGACGCTCGACGCGCTCCGGTCCCTGTACCCCGGAGCCGACATCCAACCCCTCGACCCATACTCGCCCGCCGAGGGGCAGCCGACGAGCCAGCGGTTCCCGAACCGTGCCACGCGCGACGACTTCCTGCGCCGTCGCGCCGAGGAGGTGAAGCGCTTCCACGCGAACCGCGCGTTGGAGTCGGGCGACAAGGAATCCGCCACCTACTATGACGCGACGAACGACCGGGTCATCTTCGTGACGCGCGGCAAACGCACCACGAAGAACCTATACCCGAACGCCTACTTCCGTGGCACCGGGCAGAACCTCCGCAGCCTGAACTTCGGTTCCGTGCTCGCCGCATCGGCGGTCGCCCGCGAGATGGACAGGGAACCCGGCCTCGCGCCGAGCGCACGCGCCGAGGTGGTGCAGGTCATGCTCCAACCCGGCAGGGACAGCCAATGGGCGGCTGCGAACCACGCTTGGAAGTGGCATCCCGACTCCATCAGCGGCGACGCGACCGCCAGCCTCATGCGGAGCGTCGCGGACCACGTGAAGGGAAGCGGCGCGGACCCCTCCGGGTTCCCGGTGCTCGACCTCGGGGACGACGCCACCATCGCCACGGCGCAGCAGGCGATGGACTACGCGCAGCAGGTGCATGACTGGTGCGACCGGCGGATCGGCGAGATACGCGACCCGGACGGCTCGCCATCCAAGCGGGTCGCGCACCTCGAACGGCTGCAGCGGGACGTGAAGCGGTGGTCCGGATCCGCGAGGGTATGCGTCGAGGACCAGTGCGGCAGGTACCGCCGTGCCATCGGCAACATCCTCGACGACGAATCCAACGGCCAGATGAACCGCGCGTACGCGAAACGCGCCAACAGCGCCTCAAGGGCGAAGGTCTTCGAATACAAGAAGAACAGGGACGAGGCGCACGACATGGCGATCCGCTCCAGCAGCTTCGCCCGCATTTTCGGCGGTCGCCACATGGAGCTTGATGACAGCGCCGACCTCGCGAAGTTCCGTCAGCTCGACCATGAGTTCGACGGCTGGAGCCGCACGCTCCCCGAGCAGGTGGACCACGACACGAACTTCCGGTTCCGCTTCACCGGCAACCACAACGCCACGGGCCTCTACTTCCCCGGCATGAGGGAGGTCATCGTCGACCCGAGACATCCCGACAGCCTCACGCACGAGTACTTCCACAACCTCGACTACACGAAGGCCAAGGACGGGCAGCTCAGCATGGACCCCAAGTTCCGCAGCATCGTGCGCGACTACAAGGACAACATCGACCGGAAGAAGATGGGTGGAACCAACCCCGAACGCTACCTCGCTCCGACCGAGGTGTTCGCCCGAGCCGGGGAGCTATACATGAACTGGAGGCATCCCGACTCCGGCTCCAGCTTCCTCAAGACCAAGGAGACCTACGAGACGCGGTTCGACTACGCGCCCCTGCTGAAGCACAAGCAGGAGATCATCCGCCTCTTCGACGGCATGTTCGGCAAGCACTGACCCAGCACGACCGCCAGACACGAACGGGATTCGATACGGCGCGAGTGGCCTCAGGCCAATCAGCCCAAGGAAACAGGCGAAACGCGGCTCGGGTGGCCCAAGGTTTCCCTTGCTTTCCGGATTCGGAACGACGTAGACCATCCGCGCCCGCTCCCGGCGTTCCCTTGTGGTTGACCGTATGCTTCATCACCGGTCCCCAAGCGGGACAAAGCCTCACACGGCACTCTTCACCGTTCCATCACTTCTTTGCTTGAACCCATTCATCGGCGGCTTTGAAGCGCGGGTAGCGTTGCCGTTGAATCCGCGAGGGACGGGCGTGAAGACCCGCTCCGTGCGAGGACGGACCCAAGGATGCGCGTGAATTTGCGGTATTCCACGGGCAACAGAACGCCGGGGGAGAACCGGCGGCCAACGATGAAAGGACAAGGAAATGACAACGCTGAAGAGCATCGCCGATGACGTGATGGACAAGCTGCGCGAGGCCGGGGGCGAGCGCTACTACATGGGGAGCGGCAGCCGGTGGGGCTACTGGGACTTCTCCCACGAGTACGAGGTCCCCGATGGCGGTATCGCCATCGAACCGGAGGACACCGACTGGGGAATCCTGTACCTCTACAACGCCGACGCAGACTACGACCCCGACGCAGACCCCGACTACGCCGACGACCAATCCGACTCCGAGGTCACGAGCCTCGGCGTCCTCCTCGTATGGGCCACGAACGAAGACCGCGACGAGGTAGAGTCCGGCGACGAGTTCACGTACGATGCGCGGGACGATACGCGCGAGGAAGCAAGCGACTGGAACAGCACGGCGCTCCAGCTCAGGTACGCGGATGGTTGGAACAGCTGGGTTCGCGGATACCCGCACAGGGACACTGATGAGGAGGACCCCTACGGAAGCATGATCGAGGCAATCGCACAGTCCGTCAGGAGCCGCATCGAACGAGCCGACGACTGACACGCGCCTACGCGCCGATATGACGCAAAACGGAGGCGGGGAGCATCAACGGGGATGTTCCCCGCCTCCGCTATTTTTCCGCAGACGACTGCGGCGCGGGTGGCCCTAGGTTTTCTCGAACTGCCAGGCCCGGAACGACGCGGACCACTCGCGACCGCGCTTCGCCCCTTGCCTTGCTTGTTTTCCCGGTGCGTCACTGCGTCGTGCGGGGCGTGCGTGGTGTGTGGTTCACCATGCGTATCCGGTGTCGTGGAGGTCTCCGCGTTTGCCTTCGATGTAGAGGGCTTCGTACGTGCCGGGGCCGGGTGCGTCGATGGTGCGTTGCACGACGAGGCGCTCCGGGTCGATGATGGCCACGAGCCTGGCACCGTGCTTCGCGTTGGGGCTGGTGCGCGCATACTCCTCCTGCTCCTCGGGCGTGACGGTGAGCGCGGTGAGGAGCAGCGTGCCCCACATGCCCCGGTTCCATTGGTCCTGCGCCGAGCAGCGTCCCTGCCGTTTGAGTTTGAACCGCGCCGCGTCGGCTCGCCGGTTCACGATGTCGAGCACGTAGCCGCTCCCATGCCGCTCCACGCGCGTGCGCCATGAATCGTCCGCCTCCATGCTCCTGCGTTCGGCCTCGATGGCCATGTATTGGAGCGCGAGGTCGGTGATGTTCCGGTCCCCGGTCCTGCCCATTGCCGTGCTCATTCTTCACCTGCCTTCCGTTCCCGTCGTCGTTCCTATTCGCCGGTCATGCCGTGAGCGCGGGTTCCCGATTGTGCGCATGGGGTCCGGCGCGTCGTAGTCGACGTCCACCTCGCCCGTGGCCGTGATGCAGTACGAGGCGTGCTCCACGAGCTGGTCGGATTCATGCTCCGTGAGAATGCCGCCTGGGTTCCTCGCCCCGAATAGGCGTATCGCCTCGTCAGTGTTCGGGATGATGGCACCGCCCCGCATCATCACCGGCAAGTCGCGGTTCACGAGCGCGTCGCGCAGGAGTCTCGTCCTCGCGGACTCCGGTTCCGCGCCGAGCCGTTCAAGCGCGGATTCCCGCTGGGCTTCGAGCATCCGCTCCGAGAACCGTTCCACTCCCGTGACGGGCGTCAGGTCCAGCGATCCGTTCGGGCTGGTCCGTTCGTTCAGCGTGCGCCGGTTCCAATACCGGTCCTCCGTCCATAGATGGCGGAGTCGGTGGTCGGCCATGAGGCTCAATGTCTCGGGTTGGCCCATCGCCGCGTGCAGCACGAGCATGGACCCCATCCACAGCGCCTCGTCCGCCTCGCTCATCCACATGGAGTGGTGCGTGGAGTACGCCCGGTCCAGCTCGGAATCCAGCGCCGCGAGGCCGCGCAGGTCCGAGGCGGTCACCACGCGGTCGATCGCCTCGGCGTCCCGGCTCCGCTCCGGGTCGAGGCCGAGCAGGGACAGCAGGTCGATGATGTGCAGCCCGGACGCCCTCCACGATGAGACGCGCTCCCGGCACTCCGACATGATTCGCTCGCGTAGGCGGCTTGTCCCGAGCGTCACGGCGCACACGGGCTTCGCACGGCGAGGGAAGGTGAAGTTCATCCAATCCACGGCACCGGCGGCTATCCCCGCGTCCACGGCCTCGCGCCTCGTCAGGTAGTGCCTGCCGCAGGCGCACCTCGCCCAACCCCTCGGGTCCTCGCAAGGCTCGGGACGGTTCGTGAGACGGCCAAGATGGAAGACCTCAATCATGCCAGACCACCACCAATCGAACAAATGTACGAAGTATTGCGATCCAATGTATCACACGACATACCCCACGAAAACCCAATGGTTCCAGACCATCCGCGCCCATCCTCGAACTGTTGTTCGACTGGTGTCCCGCTTGGTTCCGGCGATGCCTTTCCCGTTGGCTTGTGGTTTGCGGAACGTTTGTTCGATTGCCGTTCCCGCCGTGGCGCGGCTGGTTCCGAGGGCTTGGGTGTGTTGCTGAAATGCGACTACCCACCGGTGGCCACCATGCGCTGCCCCGTGATGGTCATCGGGAACGCGGGTCGCGCATTCCCGATGATTCCGATGCGTCGCACAGCTGGGCGTGGGGGATGGCTGGAATCGCTTGTGCGACTCGCACGGCACCGATGATGGGCGTGTGCGACTTCGCACAGCCGGGGTGAACGAGGCGTGTGTGCGACTTCGCACAGGAGGAAGAAGCCGGTGCGAAGGCAGTTCCGAACGAAGGTATGCGCCTCGGCGAACAAGGCGAATCGCGGCACTGGTGGTCCGCATCCAATCAAACCAAGAGGAGAACGAGGGCTGGCGCTGGTGGTCCTGAGTTTCCGGTTGGGCGGTTTGATACTGGTTTTGCGTTTTTCTTGCGATTTTTGATGGCTTTTTGCGTTTGCTTTGCGTTTTCGTGCCGCATGGCCATGCGGCACGTCTTGTGCGAAGTCGCATAGGCCCCGCCCCTATGCGAAGTCGCACGGGCGGGGTCTGCTCCTTGTGTCTTCAGTATTCGAATCCGCTGGGCGGGACGGATGCCTGCGCCTCGTTCAGCACCTGGATGTATGCGTTGATGGTCGTGGAGAGGCTCGCGTGGCCGAGTTCCCTGCTGATGAGCGTGAGGGGAACGCCCATGGCGATACGGCTGCTCGCCATGTAGTGGCGCAGCGAATGGTGCGTCCATCCCTTGCGCCCGCCCTTCGCATCGGGGTCGTGGCCCTCCGGGTACGCGCCGGGGAAGAGCTGGAGCCGGGCGCTGACGTAGTCGAAGATGGGGTTCAGGTCCGCCTGGAGGTTCGAGGGATGGATGTAGTTGCCGGTTCCGGGGATGACGCTGACCTGGCCGGTCCATCCCTCGGGTCGTGTGATGTCCGTGTTCCTCGCGGCTTCCTTGTCCTTCACCGGTTTGCGGGTCGGGAAGAGGAGCATGCGCTGGTAGTTCGCCTGCTTCTCGCCGAGGAGCACGTCGTGTGTGAGCGCGTCCGTGGAGGCGCGGTCGAGTGCCTTGTTGTTCCACAGGTCCGTGAGCCGCTGCAGGAGGATCCAGCCGATGGGGACGTATCCCTCGGCCCAGAGGGTGCCGACCTCCGTGGGCGTGCTGCTCCAGAACGAGGCGTCGTTCTCGGGGTTGTCGTGCGGCTTGAACCGGGGGGCGTGCTCGGCTATCTGCTCGCGCAGGCTCCGCTTGTCCCCGGAATGGAGCGGGGACGGCAGGTAGTACGGCAGGTGTACGGTTCGGCGCTTCATGTTGCCGGGGGAGTTCCACTTCGGCAGTCCGAGCGCGAACGTCGAACCGACCTGCGTGAACTGCTCGTCCACGCGGATGGCTCCGTAGAACCCCTCGCGCGTGGGGCCGGGCTTCATGGCGTCGATCTTCCATGCGTTCTCGGTCTCCTCGTCCCATCGTTGGATGTGCGCCGTGACGAACAGGAACTCGGACTGCGCGGGAGTGAGGAGGTGGCTGATGCGGAGCGCGAGTTCCTCGCCGATGCGCAGGCCGCCGCCCGCGCCGATGCCGAACCATGCGGCGAGCATGCGGTAGCGCTCGGCACGGTCGAGGGTCTGCCTGCGCAGGAAGCCCTGCATGTCGCGCGTGTAGTGGGGTGTGCCGTAGGGCTTGATGAGGAACTGCTCCGGCAGCCCCCTGCGCCAGAGGTCGTCGGTGGGGTTCGCCCTCACGTACCCCTCCATCGGCACATCGACCCATGGGCTGGTGCGCAGCTTCTCGCCGGTGATCGGGTCGATGGTCGTGATGCACTCGGGTTCTTTGTCGGTTCCGTCCTCGATTGAGGAGGCGGTGGCGGGGTCGAGCAGCTGCTTCATGTGCGGGGAGCGCAGCCGCATCATCTGGTCATGGGCGTCGAGGACCGTGTCGAGCGGCGTGACGTTCATCGTGGAGGCGGTGAGCGTGATGAGGGACGCGATGTACATCGTGTTGGGGATGAGGCCGAGGCTCACGACTCGCTTCGCGGCGTTCTCCTTCGCGATGCTCGCGTTCACCTTCATCTGACCCGCGTAGAAGGTCCCGTCCTGCGTGCCGTACAGCTTCTTCGTGTAGTCGAACAACGCGCGGACGTTCGCCCTGAGCCGGGTCTGCTGGTTCGTGGAGATGCCCTCAAGGTCGATGCGCTGGATGTCCTTCGGCGTCACCTTCATGACGCTCAGGTCGCCGATGGCGAGGAATACGCGGCGCATCTGCGCGGTCTTCGTCTGCGTGGTGCCGCTGTTCCAGGCGTCGTGCGCGTCGGACCTCGCGTACTGGTCCCAGGCTTCGCGGACCGTGGGGTATGAGGTGCTCACGCCAGGCACGTAGAAGCCCAGCTTCGCCTTCGCTTTCTCCACCACGGCGTCCCTCGTCGGTGCGTTCACGTCGGAGGTCCGTCCATCAGGCAGCGTGACCCTCGCGCGCCAGTACCTGCCCTTCCCGTCGTTGCTCGTGGGTTCGTAGAGCCTCACGTTCGGCAGGTAGTCGATGGGCTTGCGGCGTACCCGCTTCTCCTTCCTCTTCTTCGAAGCGTCGCCGCTGTCCTTGCTGCTGGCCATGGTCGTTGCCCTTTCATGCTCTGCGGGTCGCCTGCCGCCCGGCTCGGTGAGTCAGGCTCCGTTCGGTGCTATGTTGGGCACCAAAGACCGTGATGATGACAGGCTATTTTTTGCTTTCGCGCGGAGCCGAGTGGAACGGTTCCTGTGCGAAAGACCTGTGCGAATCGTTTTCTGTGCGAAACACAAACCGCATAGTTCCAACGATTCCACAAGGTCGAGACCATGTAGAATTTGAGACTCACCGAGTTCAAGTTCTCGCCAACGTCTAAGAAGTGATTGCTTCATAGCGCAAAGGGCCTTGGAATTCCAGTGATTCCAAGGCCCTCATCAAATGGGGAGCGCTGGCCGTTGCGGCGTGGTCTGTGTCGGGAACGGTGCATCGCCGAGGTCTGCGCCCGGTGTGACGGACGATTGGATCGGAGAGAAAGCCACAGGTGCCAATCGTGGACATAATCGCGTTTTGTGTAGCGCGAAACGAAGCCTCTCCATCACACGGCGTTCTGTAATGGAGCCATGACCAACAACAGTGCCAACAACTCAGCAATCTCCATTCAGGTTATGGTGGCCGGCCGTGTTCGTGTCTCACCGGATCTGCCTTTCGGCAACGGGTGCGGACTGGTCCGCGGTTCGGGCTATTTCGTGCCCGCGTCCAAGCGCATATGGCTGCCCGTGTGCGCGTTCCTCGTCACCACGCCGCACGGCTGTATCCTGTTCGACACCGGCTGGGGCCGGGACATGAGCCCGGGCGGCGTCTACGACCGCGGGGCGCAGATCCGCTCTCTCGGCTCATGGTCCCTGTACCGGGTCAACCAGGTGTAGTGGGTACGGGGATGACCGTGCCTGAGCAGCTGGCCGCGCAGGACCTGTCCCCGGCTGATCTCGACGTGGTGGTGATCTCCCATCTCGATTGCGACCACGCGAATGGACTGCGCGGCGTGAGGAACGCCCGGCGCATCATGGTATCTAGGGACGAGATGCGGTGCGCCACGCGGTTCCCGAACAGTCTCGTGCGCTTCAATGCCTCGTGGTGGAGGGGAATCGACCTCGACCTGTACGACTGGAACGACCATGAGGGCCCCGCCGGACGATCCTACGACCTGTTCGGCGACCGCAGCGTGCAGCTCATCAACATCCCCGGCCACACCGACGGTCAGGTGGCCATGAAGATCACGGCGCCGTCGGGCCGGTACGTACTGCTGTTCGCCGACGGCGGCTACGCCACGCGATCATGGAGGGACATGGTTACGTCGGGCATCGTCTACGACCGTCACGCGCAGCGCTCCTCGCTCGAATGGATCCGCGAGCAGAGCCTGTCGCCGCTTGGATTGGCTCCAATGTATTGGACGGTTCATTGAGGGACTGGGCAACGAAGGAGTTGATGGTCATGGCCGATCCGAGGCATCCGCGCAGGTTCACCGAGGAGTTTAAGCGGCAGATCGTGCAGTTGTACGAGAACGGCAAGCCGCCTGTGGAGATCGAGCGCGAGTACGGCATCTGCCATTCCACCCTGCACCGGTGGGTGCGGGGGATCCGCAACAGCGGCTCGACCAGGGCGGCCGACAACCGCACGCCCGAGGAGAACGAGCCGGTCGAATTGCGCAAACGCAACCGCCAGTTGGAGATGGAGGTGGATGTTCTGAAACAAGCGGCGCCGGTATTCGCGCGAAAGTAGAGGTCATACGGTCCAACGCCGGCCGTTACCCCGTATCAGCGCAGTGCAGGATCCTGGGCGTTGCCAAGTCGACATACTACTGGATGCTCGAGCACCCCGAGACCGAACGCGTCGATCCCCATAAGGGCGATGTGGAGCGCGTGTGGAGGGACAGCGGCGAGGTGTACGGGGCCAGGAAGATCAAGGCCCGGCTGCGCCGTGAGCATATCGTCATGTCGCGCCGCCGCATCAACCGGATCATGAAGGCCGGGGGTATGGCGAGCTCGTATTCGAGGGCCCGGTACCGGCCGCATCCGTCGAAGCCGAACGACGATCCGGCCCCGAACATCCTCGGCCGTGAGTTCGACGGCTATAGGCCGCGCACGCATCTGGCCTCCGATCTGACCTACGTGAGGGTGGGCAATGGTTGGGCGTACGTCTGCCTGCCCGGCGACCTGGCCAACCGGCAGATCGCCGGCCATTCCGTGGGAGTCAGGCATGACACCGATCTCGTGCTGGCCGCGTTCGCCGCGCTGCGCTTCCCCCTGGATGAGATCGAGGTGTTCCACACGGACCGCGGCGGCGAGTTCACCGGGGAACGCATCGAACGCATGCTCGACGTGTTCGGCATCACGCGTTCCCTTTCCAGGCCGGGCAGCCCTTACGACAACGCGGTGGTGGAATCCACCAACCGGCTCGTCAAGAAGGAGCTCATCCACAGGAACGTCTACACGAGCGTGGATCGACTGTGCTCGGACGTCAACCGGTACGTGTGGTGGTACAACCACCAACGACTCCACTCGACCCTCGGATACCTGAGCCCCGTGGAGTTCACACAACAAGGAAAAACCCTCTAGAAACAGTCCAACACACTGTTGCCAATCCAATCATCGACCAGATGGGACGGCTCCCGAAACATCTGCGCAACTCGCTGACGTGGGATCAGGGCAGCGAGCTCGCGCTCCACAAACGCGTCTCGACCGCTCTGGGCATGGACGTGTACTTCTGCGACCCGCACTCCCCGTGGCAGCGGGGCACGAACGAGAACACGAACGGGCTGCTGCGCCAGTACTTCCCCAAGGGCGCCGACCTGGGCGGGTGTTCACAGGCGTATCTGGACGCGGTCGCGGAGGAGATGAACGACCGGCCGAGGAAGATCCTCGGATTCCGGAAACCCTCCGAAGCCGTCCTCGATCTGCTCGACGCGGCATGATACGATCCAACGCAACCAGATCAGACAGCAACGAAGGTGTTGCAACGATCACTAGAACCCGCCTTGCGATCAAGCATTTTGGGACCTGCACGCGCATGGAGGAATACTGCGTGATCCGGATCCTCAGCGTATATCGTCAATTCCGAATGTCCCGGTTCTTGAGCTTGTTATGGCAACACCCGGCTACAAAGCGGACCAGTATATTGACGGTTGCCGTGAGTTGATTGGTATGGACTTTACGATTACCGATTCCAGCGGCGGTATTATGCTATTGAGATACGCATTAATGCTGAGCGTGATATTTCGCCTGATAAAGCGGCAATTATCAAAGCATATTATTTACGAAAAACAACAAACGAGCAGTTCAAGGAGGTACTGCAAGTGGATATTAATAGAGACAGTGATTACACGCCATATATACTTGGCCGGTTGTTCTCTATATACGAACAGATCCAGTTGGCGGCCATTCCTAGCATTAATACGACGATTAAGGATAAATATTTCACCAGTGCATCCACGACTCCTGCCCGTATATTCCCGATTCTAGGTGATCTCGCAGCAAAACATATGCGTAAAACCTGGCAGTCGCAAGGCTATAAGGTCAAGCTGGAAAAGGCTTTAGGCGAATTGACCGGGAAGGTGGGTGACCACTATCCGTCAAGACTTACGCTCGAAGAGCGTGGGGCTTTCCAGCTCGGATACTATTTCGAAAATCAACAGCGATTCAACAAGACCATCAAAGACGATAACCAAGGAGCAGACAATGACTGAACGCAAGCCCATTGAAAGCCGTTATGACTTCACTATTCTCTTTGATGTGGAAAATGGTAACCCGAATGGCGACCCTGATTCGGGTAACATGCCGCGCGTCGATCTTGAAACCGGTAACGGACTGGTGACTGATGTGTGTATCAAACGTAAGATTCGCGACTATGTGCAAACTGCTATGGGCGAAGAATCTCCGTGGCGCATGTACATTCAGAAGCGGAAGACACTCAATCGTCTTGATAGTGAGGCATTGGAGGCTGAACACATTGATGCAAGGCCTGAAGACAAGGACTTTGCTAAGGAAATAAAAGCTTTGAAAAAAGACGATCCTGAACTGGATCGTCGCCTACGTGATTATATGTGTGCGAACTTTTTTGATATTCGTACTTTTGGCGCAGTAATGACGACATTCGTCAAAGGCAGTCTGGCCTGTGGGCAAGTTCGCGGTCCGGTTCAGCTTGGATTTGCCCGTTCGATCGATCCGGTGAGTATTCAGGAAATTTCCATCACTCGTGTTGCTGTGACTACGGAAGCGGATGCTGCGGAAAAAAATAATACGATGGGTAACAAGTTCATCATCCCTTACGGTTTGTATCGTATGAATGGTTATGTGTCTGCAAAGCTCGCACAAAATGTCACCGGGTTCAGCGATGAAGATCTTGACATGCTATGGCAGTCAATTCTGAACATGTTTGAATTTGATCGTTCTGCAGCGCGAGGCAACATGGCGGTGCGCAAACTGTATGTGTTCAAGCATGATAGTGCGCTTGGCGATGCACCTTCATGGAAGCTGTTCGATAGTATCGACGTTTGCAAACGTGATGGCGTTGATATTACGCGTAGCTTTGGGGATTATGCAGTGAACGTAAACAAGGATTTGATTCCAGATTCTGTTGCCGTAAGTGAAATGGTTGATGGCCTACTGTAAGTAGACGGTGTGGCCGGGCTGGCGGTTCTTCCATCAGCCCGGCCATGCTCATATGCGCAGTTCATTTTTGGATGAACCTTATAAAGACATGAGGCAAAGGGGTCTGTGTGGTGGAACCAACAAGTTATCCAGAAGAGGATTGGTTGGCTCTTTCGGGTATCCAACATTTTTCATTTTGTCGACGACAATGGGCGTTGATTCATATTGAGCAGTCGTGGGAAGACAATGTGCTGACTACGGCCGGATCACTGGAACATGAGCGGGCACATGATTATGACGCTTCGGAAAAGCGAGGAGAGCTGCTGATTCTGCGCGATTTGAAGGTATTCTCGCGTCGATTAGGGGTGACTGGAGCCTGCGATGTTGTAGAGTTTCGGATGTCTCCGGATGGCGTGCCGCTGCAAGGGCGTAGTGGTTCGTGGCTGCCTTATCCGATTGAATATAAACATGGGCAGCCCAAAGTGCAGGATGCTGATCGGCTGCAATTATGCGCTGAGGCAATATGCTTGGAAGAGATGCTGGCCTGCAATATACGTGAAGGAGCGTTATTTTATCAGGGAACAAGGCATCGAGAAATCGTTGAATTTGATGATTCATTACGTAATGCGGTAACGGAAATGTTCCGCCAGATGCACGATTTGTATACGCGTGGACATACACCGAAAGTCAGAATCGGGAAAGAATGCCGCGCATGTTCGCTTAAAAACATATGTCTTCCTGAACTATCAAAAAAGAAATCGGCACGAGTCTATATTAATGCGCGTATTCGTGAAATCATGAACGTTTCTGAAATTAAGGATATTGAATCGAGGAGGTGAATAATGCGAACTATGCTGAATACGTTGTTCGTAACCAGTGAGGACGCTTATCTCTCGTTGGAGAATGACAACGTGGTTGTCCAGAATGGTGAAAAGACCTTGGCAAAGGTTCCGTTACGTTCTATTGAGCAGATTCTTAGTTTTTCGTACAAAGGAGCTTCTCCTGCACTGATGGGCAAATGTACTCGTCTTGGTGTCGGCATGTCTTTTTATTCGCCATATGGACGGTTCTATTGCTCGGTGCTGGGCGAGAATAATCGTAACGTTCTGTTGCGAAGGGAACAGTTTCGCAGAGCGGATTCTCCAGGTCCTGCTCGGGAGTTCGCTGCTGCATTCGTTATTGGGAAGGTGTTCAACTGCCGTTGGGTTGTAGAGCGAACGAAGCGTGATCATGTATTACGGGTGAATGTGGAAAGATTAACGCAACAGAGCGCTTTGTTGAAAGACGGGCTAGAAAGAATTTTGGCCTGTACTTCGGTTGATGAGGTACGAGGTATTGAAGGCAAGGCCGCAAAAGACTACTTCTTTACGTTCGATGACTTGATCCTCCGAGACAAGGATTCGTTTTTCTTCGAGCAACGTAGCCGGCGTCCTCCTATGGACAGAATGAACGCGTTGCTATCGTTTACATATGCCTTGCTGACGAACGATTGTGTTGCAGCCCTACAGGGAGTTGGTCTAGATCCATATGTGGGATTTCTGCATGTCGATCGTCCGGGTCGGGCTTCTCTTGCCTTAGATCTTATGGAAGAGTTCCGTCCGGTTGTGGCTGATCGCTTTGCTCTAACTCTGGTTAATACTGGTGCCGTACGGGTTTCTCATTTTGAAGAACGGGAAAACGGTGGCATATTTTTGACTGATGTAGGACGAAAAGTTGTGCTTGCGGCGTGGCAGCGGCGGAAGACCGAACAAATTACTCATCCTTTTCTTGGAGAGAAGATTCCATGGGGATTGGTTCCGCATGTGCCGTCATTGTTGTTGGCGCGATGCATACGCGGTGATTTAGATACCTATCCTCCATTCATGTGGAAGTGATAATGATGATGGTTGTGGTTGCATATGATGTGAATACTGAAACGGCTTCCGGAAGAAGACGTTTGAGGCTCGTGTCGAAAGCTTGTATGAAATATGGCCAGCGTGTGCAGAACAGTGTTTTTGAATGTTCGGTTTCGCCGTCAGACTATTTGCAGCTTCGTCATGAGCTGGATGACATTATCGATATGGAAAGCGATAGTCTTCGTTTTTACAATCTAGGTGCGAAGTATGCGGATCGTATTGAAAATGTCGGTAAGCAGCGGCATTTGCCAGTTGATGATGTCATGTTGATATAAGGCAGCTTGATGTGCTGCGTATCTTCGTTTGACCTGAGTTTGTTTCTGGGGCGCGATGCTCGATATCGTGAATGGGTGCGATGTGTGAGCTGTCATAAAACTAACAGAGGTTCGCACCGCCGCTGATGGGGGGATGAGCATAATCTTTATGCGATTCGGCAATATTCCGGACTTCATTTGTCGTTTGATAACTCAATAGTGGCTGGGTGTCTCTGATATTTAGGATGCGATATAAGTTTAGGATGATTTAGGCGATGAATAGCTGATAGACTGCAAATATCTGTGAATATACTGCCCAAAATGTGGACTGGATATCTCATGGATGCGGTCACCCTCCTCGCGGAGGGTGCGGATTGAAATATCGACCCGCAAGCCGGCAAGGCCACGGTCGGCAGTCACCCTCCTCGCGGAGGGTGCGGATTGAAATATTACGAATAAGACAGGTAGAGTGCTGGTTTTGATGGTCACCCTCCTCGCGGAGGGTGCGGATTGAAATTTCGCCGAACCGCTCGCCAAGACCGGCGCGGCCGTCACCCTCCTCGCGGAGGGTGCGGATTGAAATTCCCTGTCGGAGGTGTGGACGCAGGACTCGACGGTCACCCTCCTCGCGGAGGGTGCGGATTGAAATAACAAAGTCGCCGGCGTGGTCGCCTCCAGCCTCAGTCACCCTCCTCGCGGAGGGTGCGGATTGAAATTGGGGCAACGACCCCACGCATCCGGTCACCCACGGTCACCCTCCTCGCGGAGGGTGCGGATTGAAATGGCGGCAAGCGCGCCGCCGCGCCCGTGGTCTGGCGGTCACCCTCCTCGCGGAGGGTGCGGATTGAAATTTCTGGAAGACCGTCACCCAGTAGTAGCCGCCCGGTCACCCTCTTCATGGAGGGTGAGGATTGAAATTCAGGCGTGTAAGAGCAGGGCGCAGCGGCAACGTGTCACTCTCTTCATGGAGGGTGAGGATTGAAATAAATCCAGTTTCTCGCCAATCGTTTCCATGCCGGAGTCACCCTCCTCACGGAAGGTGAGGATTGAAATAACCAGAACGGCGTGAAATGCCGCGACCGCTTGCAGTCACTCTCCTCACGGAGGGTGAGGATTGAAAAGGTGACGAACGCGATGCTGGTCGGCGGCATCACCGCTTGTCCCTATTGCACGAACCTCCTCAGATGACGCGAATAAGCTCTACTGTGGGCTGTATCCAGTCGTATTTAAACGATAGATTATATCATCAATACACATCCATATTGACTTCAATTCATTTCTATCTTATAGTTTATATAACTTAACATCAGTCAATAGAGGTGAACCGTTCTTATGGGTATGAAATATAGAAGCTTGGCACGTTTGTTTCATGCCGACAGAACAAACGATTCATACAACAATCATGATCGACTTGCAAGGCAGCGTCTTGAAGTCGAGTCCACATTCCGCACCGGCGTCATCACCCCATTAGGCGAACTGTTTTGTGCCACGCCACGTGAAACGAGCATGCTCACCGAGCATATACTTCTCGCCGAACGGCGCGTATCAGGATTATGGAATCAGATACCCGGCGTGATGCGTTGGGACTGGATCAGGCATTCCATCAGCGAGGAACTGTTTGCCACTAACGATATGGAAGGTGTACGCAGCACTCGCAAAGAGACCGAACTTGCGGTCGCGGCGGCGGAACGATCGATGAAGGAAGGAGGTGAATCACAAACACGGTTCAGCGAATTCGCGAAACTCTATCTGAACCTCACCGGTGAGGATGCCTCGCTTCCCGCCGATATAGCTGATATACGCGCCATCTACGATAAAGTGGCGTTGGATGAAATCGAAGAAAGGCACAGGCCGGATGGCGAACTCTTCCGCAAGGACGACGTGGAGGTGCTCGGCCCTCACGGACTGCCGATACATAACGGCGTCAAGGGAGAGGGAAACATCAGTTCTCTGCTTGCCGACATGATCCATTTGGCGGAATCGGAATCGATTCCACGTCTGCAGGCTGCAATCATGTCGCATTTCCTGTTCGAATATGTACATCCGTTCTATGACGGCAATGGCCGAACGGGGCGCTATTTGCTGGCCCTTTATCTGAATCACGATTTGACCATGCCGACCGTGCTCTCCTTGTCCAGGACCATAGCCGAGAACAAGAACGCTTATTACAAGGCGTTCACCGAAGCCGAGGACACGCTGAACTGCGGGGAACTCACATTCTTCGTGAACACGATACTCGGCTTCATCCAAGAAGCCCAGGACGAGTTGATTGACGAATTGGGAGAAAAAGTTGATCGGCTCGTTAAAGGCGGCGACATCTGCAAACGGATCTCCGAAGAACATAGGCTTTCCGCCAATGCCGACGAGTTGCTGTATTCCCTCATGCAGGAGGAGATGTTCGATTCGATGAAATACGTTTCCTTGGATGACGCAGCATATCATCTCAAACTATCCAAGCAAAGTGCGCGAAAATACGTCGGCGAACTACTGGATGCAGGTCTTGCCATCAGAATCGGCACACGTCCTATGAAAGTGCGGGCTTCAGAACAGTTGAGAAGAGACCTCGCGTTGTAGTACGTCTTGTAGTTCGTTCAGCATCGCAAACAAGCAGACCACTCTTGATTGCTCGTTGCGGTTGCCGAAAGGCTTCAGCCCAACCTTCGGCTCGCGAATATATTCCGGCATAATATCGGAAACGAACAGGGTCTTGGAATCGATTGGATCTCAAGACCCTCGACGCTACCCAACAATCACTTCTTAGACGTTGGGGAGAACTTGAATGTCGCGGCACTTTCGTTTTTCCAATGTTTCCAATGTCTCCGGGCGTCCCGTTCCACGTCGGGCACTCTAAAGGCACTCTATATTCGTTGTCCATTCTATTATATGCGACAGTGCATTCGACTTCATAAACGACGAAAAGCCCCCGACCCTGCCGCATTGGATGCGATAGGGTCGGGGGCTTGGTTTTGTCAGGCCTTGGATGCGCGGGCCTTGAGGGTGCTTGCGCCGATGACGACGCCGATGGTCAGGGCGACGGCGCTGATGGTCGTCGCGGCCGGATCGGCCCACGTCCAGCCCCACACGGGGCCGAGCGCCTGCACGAGCGTGGCGATGGCTGGCAGCACGATCAGCGCGAGCCATTTGAGCACGTCGTAGGCGCGGTTCGGCAACAGCCAATCCGGCATGGCTGGTTCCGTGCCGGCGGTGTTAGGTTCAATGTCTTCTTTGGTCATGTCAATCTCGATTCCGTGGTTGGAACCTGGGAACCTTGCCCGGTATCGAGTGCAAGGTTCCCAGGTCGGGTTCGGGTCAGTTGTGGCAGATCACGTCGCCGGGATAGACGAGATGCGGGCTGCCGGACGGGGTGGTCACGTTCCACCAGTCGGCCCAGAATTTGCTCACGTAGTCGCCGTAGACGAGGGTCACGCACTGCCGTACCGGCTGGGATTGCATTGATCCCCCGCCGTTGTAGGTGACCACGTCGCCCACCCAGTACCGGTTGATGTCGCCGGACGGCGTATGCCATGCGCTCAGGGGCCATGCGTCGTACTGGACGGCGAGCCCCCAGATGGTCTCGCCCCAT
>NZ_JAAIIG010000016.1 GCF_012932375.1 Bifidobacterium olomucense
GTGCAGGGGGGGGCTATCGGCGGGCGGCGAAGAAGGCGGTGAGGATCGCTTGGCAGTCGCGTTCGAGGATGCCGCCGTATACCTCGGGGGTGTGGCCCACATGCGGGTCGCGGGGGATGTCCCAGACCGAACCGCAGGCGCCGAGTTTGGCGTCCCACGCGCCGAACACGATGCGGCCGATATGCGTCTGGATACATGCGCCCGCACACATCGGGCATGGTTCAAGCGTGACCACCAACGTGCAATCGGCAAGATTCCACGCGCGCGCCGTCGGTCCGATGCTCGCCGCGGACGTTTCCCCGCTGGCGACGTTGCCTGCCAAGCCGTCCGGCGATGCACCGATTACCTCCGCGGCTTTTCCTCTTGACGCCGTTGCCGTTGACGCAACTGGTCCTGACGACGCGAGCCCGTCTGCCGCATGGAGGGCGCGGAACTGGGCGGCTTCGCGCATCGCAAGAATCTCGGCGTGGGCCAGCGGGTCGCCGTGGTTTTCGCGCGTGTTGTAACCGCGGCCGATAATCGCGCCATCAGCGTCGAGCACCACGGCACCGACCGGTACATCGCCGGCCGCCGCGGCGGTACGGGCCAGCTCCAACGCCTTGAGCATCGCGTCCTTATCATGCATACGACGAGTCTAAACCGTATGCTTCGGCGCACGGCTTAACGCGTTGTAGCAACAGGTTTCCTATACTTTGGCTGTTACACGAAAACCTGCACTCCGCAGATTCGTGCGGGAGCGACGAGCAGCGGTTTCCGCCGCTCACCATAGAGAGGGTGGAAGCGAAGTATGGCGGTATTCAAACTCATTGTGTGCATCATCGCAGCTGTGGTGCTGAGTTCGTTTATCAGTCGCTTCATCCCCAAAGTCTCCACGCCTCTGGTGCAGATTCTGCTTGGCGTGCTGGTGACCTATCTGCCGTTCTTCCCCAATGCGAGTCTGGACCCAGAGCTGTTCATGGTGCTCTTCATCGCTCCGTTGCTCTATCTGGAAGCGCATGAAATCGACAAGTCAGCCTTGCTGAAAACGTTGAAACTCAGCCTTTCGCTGGCCATAGGACTGGCGATCGCCACCATGGCTGCGGTCGGATTCATCCTGCACGCGGTCTGGCCGGCAATCACGTTGGCGGCTGCGCTGGCATTGGGTGCCGCACTTGGCCCGACCGACGCCGTGGCGGTAAGCTCGCTCGGCAAAGAGGCATCCTTGACACAGCGTCAACGAGGTGTGCTCAAAGGCGAATCGCTCTTCAACGACGCGTCGGGCATCGTCGGCTTCCAGTTCGCACTCGCTGCGGCATTCACCGGAGACTTCGCCGTAGGACAGGCCGCCGGCGAATTCGTCTTTTCATTCATCTGCGGCACGCTGTTCGGCTTGATCGTCGGCGCGCTCGCCAACTGGGTGTTTGAAACCGTGCGCTCGCTGGGTTGGGAAACCACCACCACCCGTATTCTGATGGAGTTGTTCCTGCCATTCCTGCTGTATCTGGGCGCTGAAGAATTCCACGTGTCCGGCATTCTGGCCGTAGTCGCAGCCGGCCTGTTCATGCGTTTCGATCGCACTGGCGTGGGGCCGAATGTGGCACGCACGAATATCGTATCCGGTTCAGTGTGGGGTGTGCTGAGCTTCTCCCTCAACGGTGCGGTGTTCATCCTGCTGGGCATGCAGTTGCCGGGAGCAATGGAAGCCAGCTGGTCCGATCCTCATATCAGCAACGCGAAACTGATCGGCATCATCGTGCTGGTCACGGCCGTGGTGATCGTGCTGCGATTCATCTGGGTGAGCGCCATGCTGCGCATCGCCCGAGACACGGCGACCGGTCGTCGTCGTCCGATGACCATCGAACGGTGGAGATCGGCCGCCGTGATGACCTTCGGCGGCCCGAAAGGCACCATCACCCTCTCACTGATGTTCACCATCCCGTACTACTTGGCGAGCGGCGTGCCGTTCCCGATGCGTGACGAACTGATCTTCATCGCCTCCGGCGTCATCGTCATGACCCTGCTGCTGGCCAACTTCCTGCTGCCATTGCTCGCGCCGAACCGAGGCAAAGACACCACTGCCGAAATGGTGCCGATCACCATCGAAGTGCTGCGCTCCACCGTGGAGGAACTGACCGGCCGAATCACGCCCGACAATCGCCGTGCCGTGCTGATGGTGATCGACCAGTACACCAAGCGCATCAGCCGTCTCAAGCAACGCATCGGCGAATCCGATCCGCAAGGCTTGGAGCGTTTGCAAATCGAAGCGCTGCATTGGGAGAAGGAGTTCGTGCGTGACCGCCTGGCCGAAACCCGCGCGCATCCGGCGGCGGACGAGGCCACGCAGGAACTGAACGTCGAAGCGTGCGAGCGTATGCTCGACCAGATCATGAACACGCTGCGCCACGCGTCCACCGATTCGAGCTCCGGACATACGGTATCGCAGATTCGTGGCCGCGGCCGTATGCTGCAGCGTCGTATCGGCAATCTCACCAAGCGCACGATCTCCAAGATCCGTCACACCACGCCGCTGGTGAGCGAAGACCAGATTTTCGCCCGTACGCGCGAAATTCAGGTCGAGGCGATTCATCACGTCATCGGCAAACTGCTGGACGAAATGGGTCAGGATACGTACAACACCGAACACTGCTCGGCGCTGCTGCTTGATTACCGTCGCGCTGAAGCCTCGCTGCAGGCCCGTCCGAACATGACCGGTAGTGCTGAGGTAATTCAGCAGATTGATGATGTGAAGCGCGAAAGTTACGGTATTGAACTGGGTGTGATTCAGGACATGTTTGAAGCCGGCGATATCAGCCGTGCTCAGATGCGTACGTTGAGACGCAATATTTATGTCATGCAAGTCGATGCCGATTCCGGCATCTGACCTGCATGACCGTCGCGGCACAGCCGCTCCCCTCACTTACGCACAGTCCATTGGACTGTGCGCTCATGGCTCGGACTTATCGGCGTATGGCCTGTATCGCCACCCATAGGGAGCGAACCAGCAGCACACACAGGTAGACGGTGAACAGGATCGCGCCGGCGCGCGGGCTGACGGCGGCGGCAATCCATGTGCCGAGCGGCGCGGTGATGGCCGCCGTAATGCCGATGATCAGCGCGGCCTTCACATGCACTAGATGCCGCCGCACATTGGCCACCGACGTGGTGATGGCGTTCGGGAACATGGCCAGTAACGAAGTGCCGCGCGCGATCAGATCGCTGGCTCCGAACAGAATCGACAGCGCCGGTACGCATATCGCTCCGCCGCCGATGCCCAGCAGACCGGCCAATATGCCGGCAATCAGGCCGAACGCCACCAGCCCGGCAATCGTGCCGGCATGCATCACGATACGTGCGTCACGTGAGGGATTCGACATCGCCTGATTCACGATCACGAACACCAGAAACAGCACGAACGCCCATCGCAACACCAGCTCGGGTAGCTTGGACAGCAGCCAGGAGCCAATCTGCCCGCCTACGAACATGCCGCAGAACACCAGCGCGGCAGCGACCCAATCCACGTCGCCTTCCATCGCATACGAAACCACACCGGAAACCGCGGTCGGCACGATCGCCATCATCGAAGTCGCGGCCGCATGCCGTTGCGTAAGTCCCAGCCATACCAATGCGGGCACGATCACCGTGCCGCCGCCGATGCCGAACAGTCCGGACAGGATGCCGACGGCCACGCCCACTACGGCCATGATGATCAGGCCGCGCGGGGACTCGTCCAGATGGTTCTCCTGAAGGCCGTCAACCTGTGATACGCCGCCAGTGCGGCTGGTGCTGGTGTTCGCTTCACTCACGCTGCCCAGTCTATGACCGGTCGGGTGGCAAACGGGCGTTGCCGTCCGTTTCGCGCAACAATCAGCGACGAATCCTTTGTAAGTTCGCGCGCTAACGAAGGGGTACGCGCACATACAAAGGATTGACGCCTCAAAAACCTTTGTAAGTTCGCGCGGTATACGTTAAAACCGCGCACATACAAAGGCTTCGGGCCGGTTTTCCGCAGCCCGCACTGTATCCCGCACCGGAAGCTGGAGCTGTGTGTTACGGCAATCAGCCGCCGCGCCACGCCCGACGATCAGCAGCGCCGGCCGCTACAGCACGCCGGAGGTGATGTCGTTGTCGAGCAGCCACTGCCGCAGATCGGCGAATTCCTCCAGACTGACGTTATGGTCGAGTCCGTGGTAGCTTTTGGTCTTCAGCCAGGTATGCTCCTCCAGCCAAGCGGCGGCGGCGAACAATTCGTATTTGGGGATCACGCCGTCGAGCTTGCCGTACGCGTAGAACACCGGAATGTCGAAGTCCGCCAGCCGATCGTCGGCGGGTGCGGTGCCGGGTACCTGGCCGGGCGCGTTGAATCCGGACAGGGAGATGACGGCACGATAGCGTTCAGGATTGATGCGCAACAGATGAACAGCCACCAGCCCACCTTGGGAGAAGCCCAGCGGCACCACAGGCCGATCAGCCGGAATATTGGCCGACACCCACTGGTCCACGGCCAGCGCGGCGGCGTAGGCGTCATGGTCGAGATCCTCGCCGATGGGCAGCGCGTCATGCAGCCACGCGTAATTGCCGGGATCACGGGCGGTTCCAGCGGCCGTGCCGGCAGCGTCACCGGCGTCCGGTTCGGCGAGCGTCAGCGGGCCCCGCAGGGATACGAAATCGTTATATGGGGCGATCAGGCGCATGATATCCGCCATATCGTCCTCGTTGGAACCCCAGCCATGCAGGCAGAGGAACATCGGATGCGTGGGATGTTGATCGAATCCACCGCGTGAGGTCGTGACATGCTCAACGGTGAGCGGGTCGCCAAAATGACCTGGAACCGTGGTGGATGCGCGGCCGCGCGCAGGGTGCGTGCTGTTCGTTGCTTCGCTCATACTGTCTCAATATAGAAGTTTTCGATGATGGGTATGGCGATTATTCCGCCGCCGATGCGTCCGAAGCGCTCATCGCTTCCATCGTGCCTCCCCACTGCTGCTGCAAGGCGGTCATCGCCTCGTTCTCGCCGAACACCATCCACCGTTCGCCGCTGAGCAACTGCCAGTCGCCTTGCGCCCGCTCGTCCGTGCTGTACTGGTTCAGCAGCGAGACGATGCCGCTACGCATCGGAGGCGCCCCTACAGCCGCAGCGGCCGGTGACTCGAAGGAGACGAACGCCACGCGTGGCTCGGCGCACATCTGCACGGTGGTCACTCCGGGAACACCGCCGGTATCCAGTCCCTGCCATCCGCCGGTGCATGCTCCGGCCGCCTGCTCTATGCCCTGCTCCATCTGGGAGGTGTCGTCTACCGGTGCCTTGTCATTCGACTGGTGGATAAGCCCTTCCGGAAACAGCACACCCACGGCCACTCCGACCGTCAGACAGAGCATCGCCGCCACCAGCGCAACGATGCCGCCGGCTCCGACGCCCCCATGCGTGGCATATTTGGGCATGGTCGCCCGTGCGGTAATCACCATCAGCACCGTTACGGCGATCAGCACTGCCGCCGTCAACGCGATATAGCGGCCCGGCACTCCGGTCATGGCCGGCACTGCATCCGGGGCTATTTCATGCACATCCGAGGCAAGCGCAACCAATACCGCCAGCACGCCGCTGACTGCGGCAAGTCTGCTGAACAATCGCGATGCTGGACTGCTGGTTTTCAGCGCTGGCCGAACGGCTCGTCTACTGCGGGAACGGCCATTGGCCCTTGTGGCTCGGCGCACATCGTCGTACTGCTCGTCACCGAAAAAATCGTAGTTCTCATCTTCGCTGCGGGACATCGGGCACCCCCTTCTTCCGGCCTACCGTCAGTCTACCGCTGATGATCAGAGGCCATCATCATTCGCGGGGATGAGCGGGGAAAGTCACGTCACACAGCGCAAGAACGCGAGCGGGGCGCCTTCCGCACCAGGAAGACGCCCCACTCACGCACACGCAATACAGTATTCAGCCCACGTTCGCTGCCGAACGATCAGAAGACCTCCACCTTCTGAATGTACAGCTGGTTCTGCGGCAAACTGTCGACCGGCACCCACAGGATCAGATCCTGGGTGTTGATCGTCTTGTCGAACTTGACTTCGGTGGTGCCGCCTTCCGCGAACGTGAACTTGGCCACCTGTTCGCCCTTTGTGGGGTCTTCGGTGGTGTTCGCGCGGATGTAGCCGGTGCCGCCGGAGGTGCGGATGGTGACGGTCATGCGGTATACGTCATGCGCCTGATCGAGGTGCAGATGGTAGGCGTATCCCTGCTGGCCGCCCGGATTGGTCAGGAAGTTCGCGCTGGCGATGGTGTACGCCGTGTTGTTCACGTGACGTGGCGTCGGCACAGCCTTGGCGTCCTTATCGGCCGTGGTCTTCTTCTTCGAGGTGGACTTCTGGGACTCCGAGGTGTCCGTCTGGTCCGACTTGCTCTGGTCCTTGTCGGTCGACGTCGAAGTGTCCGTCGATTCCGACTTCGTGCTGCTGCTGGAGGAGTCGGTCGACGTATCGGACGAAGTGCTGTCGGTCTCGTCACCGGAAGTGCCGGAAGTATTGCTGCCGAACGGCACGTCGTTGGCATCGATATCCGGCCACTCGCCTTCCGCGGTATTGGACTGCGGGTCTGCCGGGTTGACGCCGCTTGACTGGAAGGCGTGCACCGCCCAGAACGCGGCGGCGATCACCAGCACCAGCGCCACCACGATGGCTACCGCCTTCGTGGTGAAGGTGCCGAGCAGATGCTCGTCGGGAAGCTTGTTGTCTGCACGGGTGTTGCCGGTAGTCTCTTTCGGTTCGAAGCTTGGCGGCACTGCGCTGACCTCGGCGATGCGTGCCTGCTCCTCTTCCAGAGCGCGCAGGGACTCCTCGCCAGGCATTACTTCACGGCCTGAAGCGTCGAACACCGGGATGCGGCTGGTGGTTTCACCCACGGTGGTATCGCTCAGCCCGCCTACCGCAATCGGTACAGTGAGTCGGGAGTTGTCTCCCGGGCCGCCGGTGGGTGCCGGATTCATCTCGTTGTACCAGTCGCCGGTATCTTCGCCGGAAAGATTCTCGTGCTGCCAGGCGTCAGACAGATTGAAGTCAAAGAGACGGCGTGCATCCTGCTTGCCTTCCGGCAGCGGTACGGCACCTCCGGCTACACCGGCGGCCCCGGCGATGCCGGCGGCGGCACCTGCTGCGCCAATAGAGAGCTCAGGCAGTTGCGTGCGGTCCACCAGCGTGCTGGGCATGGCCACGATATGCGCCGGCTCAACAGGCTTGAGCGCCGCCGTGCCGATGGAGGAACGTCCCTCAATGCTCGACAGCGCGATGTCTGCGCCGTCCAGTTCGTTCAGCGGCTTCCAGTCGCCGAGCAGCGCCTCAAGCTCCACCAGTGTGGCCATAGGCAGCGTATGCTCGTCAGACTCGCTGAGCTCCAGTCCGCGCTTGCAGATCACGCGGAATTCGCCGGGCGTATCCGCCGGAAGCTGGGCCAGATCGAACGTCTGACCGGCACGTACCGGGGCGTGAGTCAGCATGGCGTACAGCAAGGCCGCCAACTGACGGATGGCGTGACGTTCGGGGCTGTCCTGCGCAGTGACGCCGCAGGTATCCACAATCATCGGAGTACAGGGAGCATCGGCGATCTGCACTCCGGAAGTCGTGACGCGAACCGTGTCCGTATTGATCGCGAGGCTGCTTGCGGAAGCGAGCGTCGAGCGCATCACATCGGTGCATTCGCCCAGAATGGAATGCATGGCGCTGTAGCTCAGCGGCTTGCCGGCATCGCCGAAGTATTCGGTGAGGGACTGACCCTCGTCCAACGGCATGATGATCAGCATCACGCCGGATTCCATACGATACTTGAGTACCGGGGAGACTCGATTGGGTTTGTTGGCCGTGATCTGGCCGGCAAGTTCGTTGACGGCGGCGAACGCACCGCGATCCGAAATGATGAACAGCTGGCAATCCCGAGCCAGCACGCGGTCGTTGGCCTTCCACGCTTCGAGGCCAGGTTCCTCACGCAACGAGGAGACCAGCGTGTATCGGTTGAGAATGGTATCTCCCAGATGCGGTTTCATGGGTTCGTCAGACTCCGTACGATTGTTGGTGGTATTGAAACGTAACGTTGACATTCTATCCGTCGGGCTGGCCTTGCGCATGGTCCTCGGGGATGAAATGGACAGGGCCGATGATGCGTTCGGTTTGGCTGAATCCGTCGGGCCGGCAGAGCCGGAGTCGGCTGCGGCGTCTGCCGGCAGCGACTCCGGCTTCGCGATATCGCGGACGTCGGTTGCCGCAGCGGCATCCGATGCAGACTCAGCGCTGGCCGCAGCGCCGTCGCCGGCCTCGCCGTTTCGCCCGAACCGCGCACGCAACGAGCGCATAAACGCCTTCAGCTCCGGGGTGCGCAGCACCCACAGCATCGCCACATATACTACGGACAGCACCACGGTAAGCACCACGCATATGCCGATTGCGGAGAACCAGCTCATGTGGCCGCCGACCGGTTGAATACGTACGCCGAACAGCACCGTCAGCGGTTGCTTGACCAACCATGTGACCGCTCCGGCCACAACGGCCGCCGCCAGCGCCTTGCCATAGGTCAGCGCGACGGCACGACCACCCAGATACCCGCCGAATCGTTTGCGCAGCATGGCCACCATCACCGGCAGCGCCACCATGGAGCTGATGGTCACTGCACAGGTGCTCCATGTCACCCAATGTTCCGGCGGCAGCATTGTCGTTCCGCCCACGATCAGCACTGCGGTGATCGTGTACTGCACCAATGCGGACAGGAAGGGGTGCAAGCCGTCTTCAAACGCATAGAATGTGCGCTGAATCAGCAGGAACGCCGCGCCCATCGGGGTGCCGATGGCCAATGCCACCAGCGCATAGGCGATCAGCATCGTCTCATTCATCGACACCGACGGCAGCAGCGCACGAATAATCGGCTCGGGGAAGACCACCATCGCGGTGCCGAAGAACGTCAGCAGCAAACCCACGTTCGACAAGGCGCTGCCCAGATCATGACGGGCCTCGTCGAGATCGTTGTTGGCCACCGCGCGGGAGATCTTCGGGAATATGGCTGTCGAAACGGAGACGGCGATCAGCGAATACGGCAGGATGAACAGCGTGTAAGCGTTCTGATAGGTGGCATTGCCGGCTACGGTGAACAAGCTTGCCCCGGTCAGTTCATGGGCGTACTGCGGCGCCATTGTGGTCACGCGGGAGAGTACGATGCCACACAACTCGCTGGAGATCACCACGCCGAGCGATCCCAGCGCCACCGGGCCCATGGCCTTCAAACCGAAGCCGCTCAACCCGAAACTGGGCCGGTATTTGAATCCCAGACGAGCCAAAGGCACGAACAGAATCAATGCTTGGAACGCCACACCCAGCGTCCAGGTTCCAGCGGTCAGCGCGATCTTATCCGCCGTCCAGAAGTCGAGCGGCTGCTCATTGGCTTTGCCGAACAGCATGATGAACGCGGTGAAACCGGCGCAGCTGATCACATTCGCACCGGTGGAACTCCACGCATAGGTGGCGAAATGGTCGCGCGCAGCCAGAATCTGCCCCAACACTGTATACAGGCCGTAGAAGAACACCTGCGGCATGCACCAGAGCGTGAAAGCGGTGGTGAGCGCCATCATCTGATGGTCGCCGCCACCCACGTACAGCATGGTCAGCAACGGTGCACAGGCGGTCATCAGCAGCGTCATGGCCAGCAACAGACCGATCGCCAACGTAATGAGTCGGTTCAGGCGTTCCTGCGCATCCTCTTCCTTCATCGTGCGCACGATCTGCGGCACCAGTACGGCGTTGAAAATACCGCCGGACACCAACGTAAACACCGACTGCGGAATCATCGAACCGGCCTGATAGGCGTTGGCCGCCAAACCGGTGGTGCCGATGGCCGCAGCCAGAAGGATGGTGCGCAACTGCCCGGTAATGCGGCTCGCCGCAGTGCCGGAGGCCATGATCAACGAATTACGGCCAACGCTAGAACTCATTCGTCGGGATCCTTCTTACGGTGGAATTGACGCCACAAGCCAACAATGCCCAGCAGTACGGCGAAGCCGATGATGATGAAACCGGAGGCGTCGCTGATGCGCATCACGCTGGTGATGGCGGTGTTCTGCGTATTGCCGAAGCTATTGCCCTCACGGTCCGTCATGGTCACATGCGCTGTAGTGGAGCCGGATGTGGACACGCGGATGGTGAACGTCACCTGAGCGTCGCTGTGCGCGGGAATGCTCACCTCGGCGTCACGCGAGGTGACGATCTGCATGGAATCGGTGATCGAATTGACTCGAATATGCACGGCGTACGGCAGATCGTTGCTGATGGTAATCGGCATTTTCGCGGATTCGCTGAATACCGAAACCGATTCGGACGGATTGATATGCACGCTGTTGAGCAGATCGCTGGCCAGCGTCTGCGCGCCCGTCGTCATGCGGGTGGACGCATCGGTATCGGCGGCACCGGTCAACGCGCGGACCGCCATATCGTCGTGAATGGCCAGCAACGAGCCGATCCAAGCCGTCGGATCACTGGTGTGCGTGGCGGTGCTGCTCGCATCGTGACGGGCCAGCGCTTGAGGATCGAGCGACGAGGCTTCGCTGGAATTGAGCTCGTTCTTCAAAATCGAGCCGGCCATGCGCATGATATCGGCGCGGCTGTTGGCCAGCTGGTTCAAGGTCGAATGTGTGGCCGTGACCTCTGCGGCCTTCGAATCATCGACGTTGACCTCACTGCTTACGCTGTACGGCTCGGCCTGGGTCATCGTATCGAGATCCGTGAGATTGAGCCAAGAGGCCTGCTCCAGGGCGCTCATCACCGCATCGATCCATGCCGCCGAATCGCTGCGGGAGAAGGTCATCAACAGATAACGCGAGGTGTACGGCTGTTCCATCTGGTAGAAGGCGCTCTGGGCCATCAGACGGGCCAGGCGACCGGCGTCGCTGGTTTCGGCGGCGGCCGTATCGCTGGTGGCCTGCCCCTTGGCGAGCGTGCCCAGCACAGCCTGCTCTTTGAGCACAGTGACATCGCCGGCATCCGTATTCACCACATACGTGCCGGTGTGTACGGCGTCGGTCTGGTCGGCGTCGAATGAGGCGTCGGCGATCACCGTGCTGTAGCCCTGCGTGCGGGCGGCGGTCAGGGCGTCCAGCGTCCAGGGGCCGCTGCCTTGCCAGGCGATGGGAGTGGATTCCTCGGTTTTTCCGCTCGCCTCATACAGCGATGTGGCCCGGTCGGCGTTCCACTGTTCCGTGGAGATGCCGGCCTTGCGGTACGCCTCGTCATCGCCGACCGCGGCGTACGTGGTGATGTCGAAGTCGGAAGGCTGCATGATGGCCGCAATGGACGGCTGTACGGCGGATTCCTGCAGATATTGCGGGTCTGCGACCACCTGCAGCGATCGATGCTTGGCGAACGTCTGGCCCAGCTCGCCAGCGGTGTCGGCATCGTTGCCGGACAGGGTGATGGCCCGGGCGACCGTATCGGTGGCAACGGCGCCAGCGCCAGCGGACGACGGTGACGATTGAGCGCCGTCCTTTTCGGACGATTTCGGCGTTGCCGGTGCCGCTGCTTTGCCGTCTTCCGTCACGGCCGATTTGCCGGAGTCGTTGTTCGCGGTGCTCGTGTCATCCGATTGTTTGGACGATGAACTTGAGCTGTCGCCGGCTTCATCGGTTTCCGCAATACGCTGTTTCACCGCGTCCTCGTCGACTTCCCAGGCGGACGAGGTGAACGGTACGGCTACGGTCAGGTTCATGGCCGGAGTCTGTGCGGTGGTCAGTCCGTCGGACGATCGGGTCAGGAAGGTGGGCAGTGCGGCGAGCAGCTGATTGCCGGTGATATAGGAGAGCATCAGGGGCTTTGGTCCCCAGCTGGCGAGGGCCGCCAACGTCTGTTGGCTGGTGCTCACGTTGATGCTGGCCGTAGCGCTGCCGTTGGCGGCGATCGCCGGCACCTGCACTGTTCCCAAAGAGTCGGGAGTGGGGATGCCTGCCGTATGTTCCGCCCAATTCTGCATGTCGGTGCGCGAAACGAACGTGAACAGCAGATTGGTGTTCAGGTATGCAGTGCCCGCCTCAGTGGCCTGATTCGTGTGATTGGTGATGGTGAAGGTGATATGGTAGCCCGACTTGGCGGTGACGACAGGTGTGGCCTGGTCGATGGTGATGTCATAGTCGGCTTGTGCCTCGGCCTGGCTGGTTGTGGTGCCGTCCGTTGCCGTGGCGGGATCGTCCGTATCATTCGCCTTGGCGAGGGTCGGTGAGGCGAGCATCGCCATAATGGCGAGTCCTGCCGCCAACGATCGGGCCAGACGTTTGCCGTATCGTGAGACTCCGGGTAGGTTCACTCGTTTGCCTGCCTGTTCTTCTTTCTGGCGTACAACCATGCGATTTTCCGCTCGTTCGGATAGCTCAATACGTCATCCAGATCATCGAAACGCACCCAGATGGCGTCTTCCGCCTCGTGATCGGGGTCGCCGTCCACGGTCAGTTCGCCGCCGATCTGCCGCAGCGCAAAGTGATGGACCAGCTTGTGTACGCGCTGCGTGGTGCCGGTGAACCAGTAGTCGATGGTGGCGATGGAGTCGATGACTTCACCCAGAATGCCGGTTTCCTCATGCACTTCGCGCACGGCGGTCTGCTGCGGGGTCTCACCTTTTTCGATATGGCCCTTGGGCAGACACCATTCCAGATGTCCGGAACGCGAATGACGGGCGATGATGGCCACGCGGTTGCGGTCGTCGAAAATCAGCCCACCGGCCGAATATTCGCGCACCACCGGCAGTTCCTGCGCATCCAGCGAAGCGAACGTGGTGGGACCGTCCGTGGCGCGACGCTGCGGCATCATGGCCGGCGTCGGGCCGCTCGGCGCCGTTGACGCGGCATGCACCTTGGCCATGCGCGCGGCGGTGGATGAGGCGATATGCGCCGGCGTGACGGCTGCCGGCGACTTGTTCGCGCGGTCGGCCGGATGCGACTGATGCTGCAGTTCCTGAAGACCCTTCACCGTCTGCAGGTTGCGCTGCGGGTCTTGGGGAACCGCCGGTTTGCGTTGGCCGTCGGCAAGTTTGCCGAAGACGTTGGCCGGCGTCGGGCGGGTGTCCGCCGGAGCGATTTCCGGGGCCACGGCACCGGCGATGCCATCGACCTGCCCCACGATCGTCTCGTTCGGGGTGGCGATGGTGACGGTGGCGTGCATGCCGAACACGGTTGCCGGCGTCGGCGGCTGCGGATGCGTCGGCTGCGGTGTCGGGATGTGTCCTTCCGCCGACCGCGGTTCGTCGGCGGCCTCGCCGGCATCATCTGCCGACGCGACGGCGAAGTCGCCGGTGGCCTCCTGAACCTCATAATCCCCATAATCGGCGGAATTCTGCGGTGTTTGCGAGGTATACAGCAGCTTGTCTTGGGTATGGTTGACCGCCGAATCGGGTGTTTGCCCCAGCATGCGGGCAAGGTCGGCGGGCGTAATCATGTTCTCCACCTTACTCAACCCCGTGTGCAGGTGGGGTAACGGTATGCTGGTAGGGCAGAAAAACGTCGCATACGGAAAGGCGCCCATTGGATTTCGAAGTATGGCCCGAAGCCATCGAACTTGGCCGATTGTTTGCACAGCAGGGCTATGAGCTGGCGTTGGTCGGCGGCCCGGTCAGGGATTTGCTGTTGCATCGGCCCAGCCACGATTTGGACTTCTGCTCATCGGCGCGGCCGGAGCAGTTTGAGCCGATACTGCGTCGGTGGGGCCGTGACGGCTTCTGGGATATGGGCCGCAAGTTCGGTACGTTGGGTGCCATGCGCCGGCGTGCCGACGGCACCGAAGTGAAGGTGGAGGTCACCACCTACCGTTCGGACACCTATGATCCGGATTCACGCAAGCCGGAAGTCAACTATGGCGACACTCTGGAAGGCGATCTGTCCCGTCGTGACTTCACCGTCAACGCGATGGCCCTGCGCGTGCCGGATCTTGAGTTCGTCGACCCGTTCGGCGGCGCCAACGATCTGGCCAAAGGCGTGTTGCGTACGCCGGTGGACCCGCGCCAGTCCTTTGACGATGATCCGCTGCGTATGATGCGTGCGGTGCGTTTCGTGGCGCAACTCGGCTTCAGTATCGCTCCCGATGCCGCCGAAGCGATTACGTCGATGCGCGACCGTATCGAGATCGTCTCCGCCGAGCGCGTGCGCGATGAGCTGACCAAACTGCTGCTGTCCGACCGTCCGCGCGCCGGACTGGAGGCGTTGGTCGAATCCGGCTTGGCGGATATCGTCTTCCCGGAGATTCCGGCGCTGCAGTTGCAGATCGATGAACATCATCGGCATAAGGATGTATTCGAGCACACGATGATGGTGCTGGAGCGCGCGATCGCATTGGAAACCGGTCCGGACGGCCCGGTGCCGGCTCCTGATCTGACGTTGCGCCTCGCTGCGGTGATGCACGACATCGGCAAGCCGAAAACCCGTCGATTCGAGCCGGGCGGCAAGGTGAGCTTCCATCATCACGATGCGGTGGGTGCCAAAATGACCCGCAAGCGGTTGAAGGCGCTGCGCTTCGACCATCATGTGGTGGATGACGTGTCCGAACTGGTGAACATGCACCTGCGGTTCCACGGCTATGTGGATGAGCCGTGGACCGATTCGGCCGTGCGCCGCTACGTCAAGGATTCCGGCCATTTGTATGAGCGGCTCAACCGTTTGACCCGCGCGGACGCCACCACGCAGAACAAGCGCAAGGCGGCGATTTTCGCGCATGCCATGGATGAGATGGAAGAGCGCGTTCGCGAGCTCAAGCGCAAGGAAGACTTCGACGCCATCCGTCCCGACCTGGACGGCAACGAGATTATGGCCCTGCTGGGTCTGGAACCCGGTCCGATGATCGGCCGCGCCTACAAGCACATGCTGGATTACCGTCTCGATAACGGGCCGGTGGAGCATGATGTGGCGGTGGCCGAGTTGAAGCGCTGGTACGCCGAAGAGGTCGCCGAAGGGGTCTGAGATTTACGAGACGAGAGACCTGTAGCGCATAACAACAGTGTGGCCCGGTGAGCATTGCATATTGCATCGCTCACCGGGCCACTGTTTTCGTCGTGCCTGCGCGTATCGCGGCGTTACCGCATGTCTACGGGCAACCGCATCACTGCGCGTCGCTCTGCGTGGTGTATGCGTCGTGCTTGGTGTCCGCGGGCAGCTTGGTCATGCTGTCGGCTGCCTTGCAGCCTTCGATGTTGGTGATTTCCTTGCCGGACTTCGGCGAGGATTCGGTGTCCTGCAAATCCGAGAACGTGGCGCCGATCACCACGTCGATGAGCTGATCTTCGCGCGCCGTCATGATCATTGTGGCATCGGTGAAGTTGCCGGCCAGCGTATAGGCCTGATTGATCGCGTTCTTGCCGAAGTAGATGGTGGTGCGCTCCACGCTGGTGCTCGAATAGTTCTCGATGCTCTGCACACTGAAGCCGCGATTGGTGAGCGCGCCGCCCACCGCCTTGGCGAAACCAAGATGGTCGGTGCCGTTCAGCACGCGCACGCCCACGGAAGCGTTCGCCGCATAGGTGGCCTTGCCGTTGGCGTCTTTGACGGCACACGGAGCGGCATTGCCGAAGTTCGGCGCGGTTCGGGCGGTGGAGACCTCTCCAAGCCCGAAGATATGGAAGTTGAACAGCACGGCGACGACCAGGAAGATGGCCAGCAGCGTGCCGCTGATGGAGAAAACGATGGTCTGACGGCGGCGTACATACGCCTTGCGGGCCTCACGTTCATCAAACGGATGCATCATCGTGGAACTTCCTTTGCCTATCTTCGACTTGTTGCTACCTTAGCGTCAATGGCTGACGCCGATCGAGGGCTTTGCCGGGGCAATGGCCCGGATGATGCGATCGACCAGCGCCTCGTCTCGCCAGGCCGTGATCACCTGATCCGCTACGGTGTCGTCGGGTACGAACGCCACCACCGATGGCCCGGATCCGGATACGAATGCGTGACGGGCGCCGGCTGCGGTGGCGGCTTCGATCGCCTGACCGCTGCGCGGATGCAGGCTGACGGCCGAAGCCTGCAGATGATTGGCGTCCTGTGCTCCCGCACCCACCACATCGAAGGTGTGATACACCTCGGGAGTGCTCAGCTGCGACTGGTATGCGCCCACCAGCACCTGACCGGCGAACCCTTCCTGTGCCAGACGTAAGCCCTGTTCGCTGTCCGGGGTGATGTCGGTGATCCGTTCGCCGAATCCGGTGCCGCGTGCGATGCCGCCAGTCACGCAGAACGGCATATCCGCGCCCAAAGTGGCGGCGATGGCCCGCAGACGCGCCACCGGCCAGTTCAAATCCCAGAGACGATTCACCGCCAACAGCGTGGCGGCCGCGTCTGCCGATCCTCCGCCCAAGCCGGCGCCGACGGGAATGCGTTTGGTGATGGTCAACGCCACATCCGGTTCGCGCCCGGCCGCTTCGGCCATGGCGAACAGGGCCAATGCCGCATGATTGCGGCGCATGTCGGCGCTTGATGAGGCCAAATCGCCCAGATATGCGCCTTCAATGGCCAGCGAGAACCCGGCACCGGGCTGCTTGGCCGTAGCGGTGACTGTGTCGTAGACGCCGACTGCACAGTAAATGGTGTCCAACTCGTGGCGGCCGCCCCACTCTTCATGGGTCGGTCCCACATGTAGTACGAGATTGGTTTTCGCCGGGCAGTCCACGCTTACGGTGAGCGGTGTGGCGTTCGATGCATGCAAGGTATCGGATGCGCTGGCGGTGTTGGCGGTGTTGACAGCGGTGGCGGCTATGGCCGCGGCGTCGGACGCCCTATGCCGCACCAATGTGGGGGATATTGCACTCATGCCGTCTCCTTTCCGGTGCTTTCCACAGCCTTGGCCAATGCCGCGAATTCGACGATGGTCAGCGTTTCGCCGCGACGGGTCGGATCAATGCCGGCGGCCTCGAACGCTTCGGCCGGCACCATGGTTTTGAGCGCCGCATGCAGTGTTTTACGACGCTGGCCGAATGCCGCGTCGATCAGACGGAACACCAGTTCACGAGAAGGCGCGTCAGGTCCGAATGCCGGCGACGCCGCATCATCTGCCTTGAACCGAGTGAATCGCACCAACGCCGAATCGACGTTCGGTGCCGGCCAGAACACATTGCGGCCGATAACCCCAGCGCGCTCCGCCGTACCGTACCAGGCGAGCTTCACGCTGGGAGTGCCGTAGATTTTGGAGCCGGGAGTGGCGGCCAGACGGTCGGCCACCTCCTTTTGCACCATCACCAGGAACGAGCCGAGATTATCGAATCGCTCCAGCAGGGTGAGCAGGATGGGCGTGGCCACGTTGTAGGGCAGATTGGCCACCAGCGTGAATGAGTCGTCGCCGTCGAAATCCGGCACATTGTCCGGCGTGACGGTCAGCGCGTCACGGTTGACGACCTTGAGCCGGTCCGCAGCCTCGGGCATGAATTCGGCCACTGTGCTTGGCAGCCGTTCGGCGAGCGGCGGGTCGATTTCCACAGCCGTCATCGCGGCGCCGGTTTCCAGAATGGCCAACGTGAGCGAACCCAAACCGGGGCCCACCTCCATCACATGATCGTTCGCGGTGACGCCCGCCTCGCGCACGATACGACGTACGGTACCGGGGTCGATAACGAAATTCTGGCCGAACTTCTTGGTCGGGCTCACGCCGGCATCGGCGGCAATACGGCGAATATCTGCGGCACCCAGCAGGTGGTCGGCGGAGGCGTCATCATGATTCATATGCTTGATTCCTTGGGATTCCTCGGTGTCTCATACAGTTTGCGTTGGTGGTGTCGGATCAGTACCAGCCGACATCTTCCGAATGTTGCCAGGCTACCGACGGGCTGCCGTAGCGTTGGGCGATGTACCACAGGCCCCAATCGATTTGCACTGCGGCGTCGTCGCGCCAGTTGGCGCCGAACGTGGCCATTTTGTCTCCGGGAAGCGATTGGGGGATGCCGTAGGCGCCGGACCACGGATTTTCCGAATACCACAGCCAGCTGGATTCACGATTCCATAATTTGACCAAGCAGTCCCATTCGTTTCCGGTCCAGCCGCGCTGTGCCGCGGCACCGGCCGCATAGGCCTGTGCCTGGGCCACCGTGGCGTGCCAGAGGCGGCCTGAAGGCGTGGTGGTCGAGCCGGAATTTCCGGAATTGCCGCCGGAGTTATCAGTGCCGTTGTCGGTGCCGCCTGCATTATTGCCGGAGTTGCTCCCCGAATTATTACCCGAGTTGCTCCCGGAGTTGCTGCTGCCACCGGAATTGTTGCCGTTGTCGGGCGTAGGGGTCGGGGCGGGCGTATCGGAACTTCCGGAGTTTCCGGCGTTGCCCGAATTACCGGAGTTCTTGTCGGACGAATCGTCCTTGCCCGCGTTCTCATCGCCCGGATTCGAGCCGGCGTCGGCCTTATCTCCGGAGTTTGCGGAGTCCGACGAGTCGGACCCGTCAGAAGCGGAAGAATCCGGACCCACGGCGATGATCTGGTCGACAGCCATCACCGTAATGGTTTCGGATTTCAGCGTCTCCGACTCGGCCTCGCCGTCCACATAGGTGACGTCATACACCTGGGTCTTCTCGCCGTTGACGCCCTGCTGACGAATTTCCGTCTGCCCTTCGGCCAGATTCGGATCGATCACGGTCTGCGTGGAGAACGGGATCATCGAGGTGCGGGTCTCCTCACCATGGGTCACGCGGCGTACGCGCAGTACCGTTTCGTCGCCGTCTTTTTCGACGCTGACGCGATCCTCCTTGTTCAGCACAATGCCTTTGGAGTCCAGAATGGAGGCTGCCGGCAGCTTGCCGTTGGGCGCCACCGAGCTTTTGCCGTCGGCGATGACGGTGACCGGACCGGATTGGTTGATCACCAGACCGCCGGTGAGCTGGTTGTAGACATTGTCGATATCGACGGTGATGGCAGCGTCGTTGGGCTGGTTTTCCTGGAAGAAGCCGAGCAGCTGGTCGGCGCTGGTGGCCACGGTCCAGAACGGTACGGAGACGCCGTCGATGGTGATGGTGGTCTGATACGCCGATTGCACGCTGACCACGGCATGATTGGCCAGCGTATTGCCGGACGATGTGGTGACGATGTCATGCGTTTTGACATCCACACCCTGCTCCTCAAGCAGACGGGCGGACGTCATGGCATACGTGGTGACCTGCGTGGTCTCCCCGTTGATGGTCAGGGCCACGGTTTTGCGCGCGGTGAAGGCGAATGAGCCGACCGTCACCATGCTGACTGCCGCTACACAGGCGGTTACGCGGATGCGACGCAGTGTAACAAACCGCTGCGGGGTCCAACGCCGTGCCATAATACCCAGTTGACCTTTCCGAAAAACCGTGTGCAGATACCGCTTCCGCGACTCGCGCGGAAGACATACTCACCCAATCGTAATGGCTGGCCCGGCCGTGCGGGCTAATGCCACAGGCACTGTCACCATTCCTCTGCTTTAGTCGCTGCGTAAGCCTTTGGGTGAGTCTTTGCGTGAGCGCCGTTGCGGCATTCTCGGGTGCTGCCTTGCGGCCGACCGGGTATCTGCGTAGGTTGGGGGAGTATGGCTAGCAATACAGACGTCAACGACGTGACCTGCAACGTATCTCATCAGCGCGTACCCGGCAACGATGCCATCGCGAATTTCCCTCGACGCAAGGCCCGCACCCTACGGTTCACCTGCGGCGCCCCACGTTCGGCGCAGGTGATCGGCGACGGTGCCCGCGCACTGTTCCTGCGCTCGGATGGCCCCGAAGATCTGGTGACCGCACTGTGGATGAGCTGGTTCGGCGCGGACGGCGAACATCATGAAACCAAACTGGCTGACCCGCGTGAACTGCTGGGGGAGGGCGCGGACAGCGAGGACGTGCCCGCCGAGGAGCGTGCCCGCCGCGAACGCGCGCGCGAAGGCGGCACCGGCATCGTCGGATATTCCGCCGACAAGTCCGGCGATCGCATCGTCTTCACCATCAACGGACGACTGTATATAACGGAAATCGGCGAGCGTCAGGCGGACGGCAGCATCATATGGCCGGACGTCTACGCCGAAGCGGCAGCCGACCGTGGCGAGCCCGTCGCGCGCACCCGCGAAATCGCCGGCGCCTGGCTGGACGACGACCCGGACACCTACGCGCCGGTGCTGAACCCGCGCATCGCCCCGGACGGCACGCATATCCTGTACACGACCGGCACCTCGCTGATGCTGGTGGATATCGGCGACTGGCCGGACGACGCGGACGTGTTCGACGATCGCATCACCGCGATCTACACCGTTTCGGTGGAGGATGAGGACGGCAATCCTGCCGAGAACACGTGGAAGATCGGCCTTGCCGAATTCGTGGCCGGCGAGGAGATGAACCGGTATGACGGCTTCTGGTGGGCTCCCGATTCCGAGCATGTGCTGTTTGAATCGTTCGATACGGCCGACGAACAGGTCTGGCATCTGAGCGACCCGGCCAATCCGCTGGCCCCCGCCGCCGCCCGCCGATACCCGGCCGCGCTGACCCGGAACGCCGACGTGTACTTGACCCTCGCCACGCTTGCCTTTGATGAGGACGATCGGTACGCCGGCATCACCGCCACCGCCGATGTGCAGTGGGATCGCGATACGTACGAGTATGTGGCGGCCGTGAACTGGAGCGAAGGCCACGATCCGTTGCTGCTCGTGCAGGACCGCTGCCAGCGCAACGATCAGGTGCTCAAAGTTATGGCCGGCAAACGTTGGTTCGGCACCACGCGCGTACTGGAAAGGCACCATAACGATCAGTGGATCGACTTGGTGCCCGGCACTCCCGCCTATACGCCGGACGGTCGCTTGGTATGCGCCTTGAACGATATGGACGCCGACACCAACCGACTGACCGTGGATGGACGCCCGTTTACGCCAGCCGGCTGGAACGTGCGCGAAGTGCTGCATGTAGGCGATCATGACGTGATGGCCGTGGTCCAGCGCGAACCGGATGTAGCGGGTCTGCCAGCCGCTTGGAGCGCGGCGGGCGGTGAACATGACGCCCGCAGCTTCGATGTGGTGCTGTTCGATTATGACGGTCGTGCCGATGGCGGCGCGGTGCCTATCACCACGCGTCCGGGCGTCTGGACGGCGTCGCACGGTGAGCGTGGCATGGTCGTTTCCGGCCGTGATCTGGACCATGCCGGTGTGCAGATGGTTCATTCGTATGTGCCTGTGCCGGATGCCGTCGATGCGGCCGTTGATGCTGAAGCGCCCGGCCAACCGCAGGGCTATTCCGCCGGCATCGCCAACCATGCCGCCGAACCCGGGTTCACGCCGAACCTCCACTTCACCCGTCTGGGCGAGCACCGTCTGTATACGGCAATTATCGCGCCCGGCGCCGAGAGCCCGTATGCGCACGCCGAGCAGCTGCCGGTGCTCATGAAGCCCTACGGCGGCCCCGGATTCCAGCAGGTGGTGGACGCGCAGTCCTTCTACTGGGAGGCCCAATGGTGGGCCGATCAGGGCTTCCTGGTGGTCACTGTGGACGGTCGCGGCACCACCGGTCGCGGCCCGAAGTGGGATCGCGAGATTTTCGAGAACATGAAGCCCATCACGCTCGCCGACCAGATCGAAGCCGTCCACGCATTGCCGGCCGCCGTCGCGGAACTTGACGGCGTTCCCGCGCCGGACCTCGACAAGGTGACGATGATCGGCTGGTCGTACGGCGGATTCCTTTCGGCGCTCGCCGTACTGGACGCGCCGGACGTATTCAAAGCCGCCTGCGCCGGCGCGCCGCCCACCGACTGGACTCTGTACGATACGCATTACACCGAGCGTTATCTGGGCCTCGACCCCGAGGTGTACGCGCGCAACGGCATTATCCAGGATGCGCCGAAGCTAACGCGTCCGCTGATGCTGATCCACGGTTTCGCGGACGACAACGTGACCATCGCCCACAGTCTGCGTCTCTCCCAGGCGCTGATGGCGGCGGGCCGGCCGCATACGTTCCTACCGCTGACCGGCATCACGCATATGACCAACGACGAAACGGTGGCGGAGAACCTGCTGATTGTGCAGCGTGACTTCCTTAAGGAAGCGCTGGCCCTAAGATAAGGGGCATGCAGGTGACGATGATTGACGAGGCCGAGTACGCCGAGACGATGACGCGTGTGGTGCTGCCCGCGTTGGAACAGTGCCGCGACGAGGGTTGGTTCGACCCGGCCACCGCCGAAAAGGCGGCCGGGCTTGAGCCTCTGGCCGGAGACGCGTTGGACGGCGACGACAGTCATGCCGGCAAGCTGCACTATCTGTGCTATGACGCGGCCAAGTTCGATGCCATCCGCGAGCAGGGGGCCACCGCGACCTTCCGTGGCGCGATTGTCATCAGCCATGGGTTCACCGAGTTCGCCGAAAAGTACGATGAGCTCGTCTGGTACTTCCTGCTCGCCGGCTATTCGGTCTGCGTACTCGATCATCGCGGCCATGGCAAGTCCGCGCGCAACGTGGACAATCATTGCATGGTGTGGATTGACGACTGGCATCGCTACGTAGTCGATCTCGCCGCCTTCGCCCAGACCATCGGCCAGCAGTACGCGGCCGGGATGCCCCTGAATCTGTTCTGTCATTCGATGGGCGGCGGCATCGGTGCGGCTGTGTTGGAGCGGTACCCCACGTTGTTCGACAAGGCGGTGCTCTCCGCCCCGATGATCGCCCCGGCCACCGGCATGCCGTTGGGAGTGACCCGTGTGCTGGTCGGTGTGCTGTGCAAGCTCGGTTTCAGCCGCAAGCGCGTATTCGGCCAGAGCGACTTCACGCCGGAATTTTCGATGAAAGGCAACGAAGGCGCTTCACAGGCCCGCGAGCGTTGGTATTTCAAGCTGCGGTGCGAACATCCTGAATATCAGACCTATTGCGCGGCGTTCGAATGGGTGCGTCAGGCATTGAAGCTGAGCCATGCGGTACTGAATCCCGCAGCTTGCGCGGAAGTCGAGACGCCGATTCTGCTGTTCCAATCCGGCCGGGACATCTGGGTGCTCAACAAGCCGCAGAACCGGTTCATCCAGATGGTCAAAGACGGCGGCAGCGAGGCGCATATCGTGCGTTTCCCGGAATCCCGTCATGAGATCTTCTCGATGCCCAACAGCACGTTCAAACCCTACCTTGAGCAGATTCTCAAGTTCTACGACGATCCGATGATCGCCAGCGCCTCTTACTGAGCATATGAGCTGCGCATGTGAGCGTGCCGGGTGTAGCTCTTCATCGAGAGTTCACCTTGCGGTCATCTTTCGGCCTGCGATGCTTCAGGCGGCGGGAGAACAATGGAGTCATGGGCATCATGTCTTCACTTCGCCGCCGTGCCGTCGCGGGGCTGGCCGTGCTGGTTACTGTATCTGCCACATTGGCGCTCGCCGGCTGCTCGCTGCTGCCGAACAGCGGCACCAAACAGGTTTCCAAAGACGCGAACACGCAGACGTTCACGCCTCAAGGCGGCAAGCCGGATGCCACGCTGAACATCGCCTCCGGATCGGAGAACAAGGAGGTGGCCACCGCCATCCAACTGGCCGCCGACCGATCCAATGTGGCCATCACCATGCATTACATGGGCTCGCTCGACATCATGAGCGTGCTGAAAAACGGCGGCAAGGCAACCACCGGCTCCCTTGGCTATGATGCCGTATGGCCGGCATCCTCCATGTGGATTTCCATGGGCGACACCAAGCACATCGTCAAAGACGCCACCAGCACCTCCACCACGCCCATCGTATTCGGCATCGCCAAATCCAAGGCCGTCGCCTTGGGGTGGGCCAACGAAGACGGCACTACCAAGCCGGTCGCCACGGCGGACATCATTGCAGCCGTCACACGCGGCGACCTGAAGTTCTCGATGACTTCCGCCACGCAGTCGAACTCCGGCGCCTCCGCATACCTGGCGTTCATGACGGCGTTGCGCGGCGGTGACGGGCCGCTCACCGAAGCGGACCTGAACAACAAGAACCTGACGGCCCAAGTCAAAACGCTGCTCAGCGGCGTCGATCGATCCTCCGGCTCTTCGGACTGGCTCAAAGACATGGTTGTGGCCAATCCTGACCGATTCGACGCCATGGTCAACTATGAGTCACTGGTTATTCAAGCGGACAAAACATTGACCAAGAACGGTCATGATCCGCTGCTCGCCGTCTACCCGGCCGACGGCATCGCCGTATCCGACTCGCCGCTCGGATACGTGGACCGCGGCCAGAATCTCAAGGATTCGTTCGACTCCTTCGCCAAAGCGCTTGCCTCTCAGGACGCCAAACTGGAATTCGAGCGCGCCGGCCGACGTACAGGACTGGGCGGCGTGGTCAGTTACGCCACCGACAGCAGCGTCAAGGAATCCTTCCGCTCCGACTGGGGCATCACCACCGACGCCTCCGCGTTAAAGACCATTCCGCTGCCCGCCGCTTCCGTGATCGACAGCGCGCTCAACGTGTATCAGACCGCGCTGCGCAAACCCAGCTGGACCATCTGGGTGGTTGACTACTCGGGCTCGATGTCCGGCGACGGTAAGGACGGCGTGGTCAAAGGGCTGAACGCGGCGTTGAATCCCGCCCAAGCCAAGGCTGCGTATATCGAACCGGCAGACGGTGATGTGAACATTCTCATCCCCTTCGAATCCGAGGCGCACGACCCCATCAAGGCGACCGGCACCAACACCGATGACCTGCTGAGCAAGGCGACGGCCACGGAAGCGTCCGGCGGTACCGACATCTATCTCGGACTGGACGCCGCCCTGCAGCAGCTGCCCGGCGAATCCGAGGCAAGCCAATACACCACGGCCATCGTGCTGATGATCGACGGCCGTTCGGTCACCGATAATCAGGGCGTTTTCGAAAGCGACTATAAGACCAACGGCCGCGATCTGCCGATCTTCTCCATCATGTTCGGCGACGCCGACTCAAGCCAGCTTGATTCCCTCGCCTCGCTGAGCAACGCCAAGGTATTCGACGGCCGTTCAGGCGATCTTGCCGCCGTGTTCCGGCAAGTCAAGGGATTCAACTGATGGTTGGACGGATGACTCGGGTAACTGCGGTGAGTGAGGGAAGCATTGGCGAAGCTGCGTGCGTGACGAGTGGGTGCGCGGCGACTGTGACGTACGCGGCGGTTACGTGTGCGGCGGTTACGTGTGCGGCGGTTACGTGTGCGGCGGAAAGGGGAGTGGCGTGCTGCAGGTGATATGTGGATTCCTTGCCGGGGCGCTGCTCGCCGGGTTCGGGTTCTGGCTCGCGGGCGGCGGTGTGGTCGGCATGGGTGTGGCCGTGGTGCTGGCCGCGCTGGGGTATGTGGCCGTCTCCACGCTTACCGAGCCCGAACGTCGCATCGGCAAAATACTCGTCTCCGCACTGCCGAACGGGCAGAAGGCCGCCGAAGCCATCGACGCCGCCAATACGCGCCTCAACTCCATCGGCATGCTGCTGCGCCAGGTGCGTGACCCTGTGGTGCATAAGGAAGCGAACGATTTCATCGTGGCCACGCAGGATCTCGTCAAGTATGTGGCGCGAGACACTTCCGCCTATCCCATTCTGCGCCACTACATCACCGTGTACGGCATGCAGACCGAGAAACTGCTGCGCTCGTATGTGGATGTGGAAAGTTCGGGCGCGCTCGACCAAGTGGCCAAAGCACGACAGGAGACCGTCGAGGCGTTGCAGGTATTGGAACAGACGGCGGCCGGCGAGCTGAGCCGTGCGGTCAGTGCCAAAACGCTGGGCATCGCCGCCGACTCCGACGCCATCCAACGACTCGCGCGCATGGACGGATATGACACGGATACGGCGGCTGCGGCTGGTTCTGGTGCTGGTGAGTCGCGCGGAGTTGAGTCGGAGCGTGCGTCGGGCGATACGCCGGGTGGTGCGGCAAGCGTCGTGCCGGGCGGCACGACGAGCCAGCCGAAGCCGAGAACGGAGCAACAGCAATCATGAAATTGTCCAAATCCAAGATCGTCGGCCTCATCGCACTGCTGGCGGTAGTGGCCGTGGTGTGCGGCACGTTGGTCTGGCGGCAGTCCCGGCCTGAACCTGCCGCACCGGTCGAGCAGGTGACAGTGACCGGATACCTTGGCGGTGAGAAAATCGGCCTGTTCGACGATGCCGCGTTCAAAACCGCCGCATCCAAGCAGGGACTTGACGTGGACTACCGCAAAGCCGGGTCGCTGGCCATGATGGATGCCGACCGGTCCGGCATGGACTACCTGTTCCCCTCCTCGCGCGCAGCCGTCGAATACGGCAACGCCAAAGGAGTCAAAGCGCAGCAGAGCGATATCGTGTTCAACTCACCGATCGTGCTGTACACGCATAAAGCAGTTGTGGACGGACTGGTTGCCGGCGGCCTGATCACCAAAGACCAGAGCGGTGCGTACCACATGGATATGGCCAAAGCCGTGGACGCGATGCAACAGAACAAGACCTGGGCGGACGTAGGATACACGGCCGGCTACGGGCAGTTCCGCATCGACTCGACCGACCCGGTGCAATCGAACTCAGGCAACGAATATGCGGCGCTGATCGCCACGGTCCTGAACGGCGGGCAGCCGGCCACCGTGGACTCAGTCGCACGTGACGGCGCCACCATTGCAGGTATCTTCGCCAAATCGGGTTGGATGGAAACCTCATCAGAGGACTCGTTCAACCAGTTCCTTACCCTCGGCGTGGGCTCCAAGCCGATGATGGTGGGCTACGAATCACAGATTCTGGATCTTGCCGTGAATCAGCCCGATGCGTTCAAGCAGATCAAGGACGACGTGACCATCGTGTACCCCACGCCCACCGTCTGGAGCACCCACACCATGATGGCCTTGGACGGCAACGGCGTGAAGCTGCTCAATCTTCTCAAGACGCCGGCAATGCAGAAGCTGGCATGGGAGCGGCACGGATTCCGCGCGGCCAACTTCGTCGGTACGGATTCCATCAGCCGGTTCAAAGTGCCCGGCACCCTCGACCAGATATCCGCAGTCTCCGAACTGCCCAACAACGACGCCATGCAAAAGCTCATCGCCACGCTGAAGGGTGTCAAGCAGTAGCCGCATATCATCCGCGAATATTCCGTTATTTCCATATTGCGAAAGGAACCCCCAATGCCCAACCAGATCACCCTCGCGGACCTCACCAAAGGTTCCGCATCCATAACCAACCCAGCGCTCGCCGGTACCGGTGCCCCGACCGGCGACGTGGTGCCGAGCGCCGCCGATGCCGCAGCCGTTGCCGCACTGACCCCGGACCAGCAGATCGCCAAACTGCCGGCCGTCGACCAGACGGCCGTCAATCAGCTGGCCGGCCAAATCGACTTCACGCGCGACGGCATCGAATCCACCTACGGCAAGGACGCCCAGCGCGCCACCTCCACCTTCGCCGACGAAATCCTTTCGGACACCCGGTCCAAAGACACCGGTGAGGCCGGCGAACTGCTCAACACCATGCTGGTGACCATCGATGAGGCCGAGCTTGGCGGCTTCCGCAAGGTTCCGATTCTGGGGCAGGTGGCCGTTTCCATCGACAAGCTGCGTCGCCGCTATCAGAAGGTGGATGCGCAGATCGACGAAATCATCACCCGTCTGGAAGCCGCTCAAGCCAAACTGGTGGCCGATATCTCCATGTACAACACGATGTACCAGCAGAACGCGCAGCAGTATCGCGAGCTGAAGATAACCGTGCTGGCTGGCAAGAAGGCGCTCGCCGACTTCCGCGCCACGCAGCTGCCCGCGTTGGAGGCCGAGGCGGATCGTAGCGGCGATCCGATGCAGGCGCAGGTGCTGAAGGATTTCAAATCCAAGCTGGACCGTTTCGAAAAGCGGTTGGACGATCTTGACCGCATCTCCGTGGTGACCTTGCAGACCGCGCCGCAGATCAAGATCATCCAGAACGCGGACCAGACCATTGTGGACAAGATCGACACCACCATCTCCACCACGATCCCGGTGTGGAAGAGCCAGATGGTGATCGCGCTGGGCCTGTCCAATCAGCGCAAGGCCTTGGACCTGCAGAACAAGGCTGATGACGTGACCAACAAGCTGTTGCAGCGCAATGCTGCGGCGTTGCACAAGGGAGCCGTGGACGCGGAAAAGGCCAACCAGCGTTCCGTGGTGGAGATCGACACGTTGGAGAAGATCAACTCCGAGCTCATTGCCACCCTGAAGGAAACCGTGCAGATCCAGAAGGAAGGCAAGGCCAATCGTGAGGCCGCGCAAGCCAAGATGCGCCAGATCGAGGCCGATCTCAAGCAAGCGCTGCTCGACAACGCCCAGCAGATGTGAGTTTGCAGGTTTGTAGGCGCGTTGTCTGACGGATGCGCGGCCTGTTCTGTGGCTGCGTTTGCGTGACAAACGGTGCGCTCGCGCGTGGCGGACGTGAGGCGGACGTGGAGCGCGGCTGTGCCCTCGTGCGTGGCGCCCCATCCCACGGTTCCCTCCCATCCCCCCCCACGGTTCCCTTCCGTCCCTTGCCATCCGTACTTTTCGCACGAATCGAGTGTTACAAGCGCTAAATATGGCCTTGCAACGTACTTTTCGCGCGAAACGGGTGTTAGAGGGCCTCGAATAGCGTCTTTAACGCACGATTCGCGCGAAAAGTACGGATGAGGGAGGGCAGGGAAGCTGGAATTCCGGGGAATTTCACTGTGGGTAAAACTCCGGAATGTTTGCGGGCGTGGGAAGTTGGGTGAAGTGAAGGTCAAAGGTTGAGAGCCCGGGAGGGTTCCGGAACCTGCCACGATAACCGTTGCAAGCCCCGCATGGGGTTTGCGACTGGTAGCCAAACAGGTTCTCTCCTAATTGAGGAGTACCGATTATGGCAATGTTTCCGGCTTTGATGAATGACACGATGTTCTCTGATCTGTTCGACGATCCGTTCTTTGAGGGTTGGCGCAACATGGACAACCAGGTGGCTGCGGCCATGCCGGCGAACATGATGAACACGGATGTGCGTGAGACTGCCAACGGCTACGACGTTGACATCGACATGCCTGGCTTCAAGAAGGACGATATCAAGCTCGAACTCAACAACGGTTATCTGACCGTGTCCGCGTCTCGCAGCAGCGTGCATGAGGATAAGGCCCCTGAGGCTGCTCACGGTGAGAATGCTCAGGCTTCCGATGAGAAGTGCGCTTGCGCTTCCGATGAGGGTCGTTGGCTGCGTCGCGAACGCTACATGGGTTCCTGCTCTCGTAGCTTCTACGTTGGCGACGATGTGAAGGAATCCGATATTCACGCCAGCTACAGCAATGGCACGCTGTGCATTCAGGTTCCGAAGATGCAGGCCCAGCCGCAAGTCGAGTCCAAGCACCAGATCGCGATTGAGGGCTGAGTGCATCAAGGAAGCCCAGTGGGCTTCCGACTGCTCTCAGACTGAGTGAGGCGGTAGCCGAGCGAAGGTTGGATTAAGCCTTCGTGAAGCGAAGTCCGTTCTTGCGTGGCTGATGCGTTAAAAAGCATCAAGTCTCAATCTCAATCGGACTTCGTTCTGAAGCTCAGCTGTGAAGCATATGGTCCGGCGGCATAGTTCGCCGGGCCGGCCTCCGAACCGGGAGGCAATCGACTGGGACCAAGGACGAGTTCGTCACCTAAGCTTGTTCCCTGCGCTGCCCGTTCTACGTTTTCTACGCCGACTAGTCAACGGGCGGCGGGAAACATAGCCACTGAAATGCCGAGTGAGGCAATACTCACCCGGCATTTTTGTTTTCTCGGAATCCGGGCGGCAGACATTTGTATGTTCGCGCGATTGACGAGACCCGCGCGAACATACAAAGGATTCGCCTCGTGCATTCTGCGTTGTACACGTCCGATGTACACGTCCGATGGGTAGAGTGGCCGCAGACAGTACAGCGGAATGGTGGAACAGGGGGAACGCAGTGGCGAAGAGCGCGCAAAATCAGAACAATGCAGGCACCAAGCCAAATCTGGCTGGCGGGCATGTGGTCTCCTCAGGCGCGACCGTCATCGGCCTGATGGCCATCGTGTTGTGGAGCTTCATGGCCGGCACCGTGCGCATTGTCTCCGAAGGCTTCGGCGCCACATTGGGGTCCGCGCTGATTTATACATTCGGCGGCGTGTTGCTACTGATTTTCCGTCGTCCGGTGCCGCTCAAGGAATTCCCGCGCAAGTACCTGATCGGCGGCGGCTTGCTGTTCGTGTTCTACGAGTCCTCGATTTCACTGTCGCTGGGCTTGGCGTCCACCGATGCCTCGTCTGTTGAGGTAAGCCTGGTCAACTATTTGTGGCCGACGATGATGGTGCTGCTCGCGGCCGGCGTCTCACAGCGCAAGCACGCGGTGCTCAAGGTACTGCCGGGGGCTGTTGTGGCCACCGCCGGCGTGGTGCTGGCGGTCGGCGGCAATTCCGGGCTTGACTGGCATGCGGCGGTCGTGCATATTGCGAGCAATCCGCTCCCGTACGTATTGGCATTCCTGGGCGCATTTGCCTGGTCGATTTATGCGGTGTGCACGCCGGCTTGGTCCAAAGGCGTGGACGGCACGTCGGTGTTCTTCCCGTGTGTGGCCGTGGCATTGTGGATTATCCACTTCGCGTCCGGCCAAGGTATGCCGGCCCAAGTGCCAAGCTTCAAATCGTGGCTGTTTGTGGTGATTGCCGCCGTGGTAATCGCGGGCGGCTACGCATGCTGGGGCTATGGCATCCTGCATGGCTCGATGGAGCGGCTGGCCATCGCATCCTATGCCACGCCGGTGCTCTCCACCGGTGCCAGTGCCGCGCTGCTTGGCCTTGCGCTTTCCGTGCCGTTCTGGTTCGGTGCCTTGCTGGTGGCCACCGGCTCGGTGTTGAACTACCTTGTCAGTGCGCGTAAACCACGTAAATAGTAAATAGCTGCAACTGCCAGTCGGGCTTAATATGGCGGCGCGGACTGGATGGGGTGCTTCTGCCCTTGTTCTCTAATGAGCCCTCTAATGAGAAGACGCCGCGATGTCGCGAATCGACTGAAGAGGGTTCTGTGTCAATTCTCGTGTGCTCAACTACTTGCCGCGGCGCTCTTCCGGTCTGCGCAACGGATCCAGCAGCGTATCTGGATTGGGAATGCCGAGCATGCTCCGGCCTCCAGTCGATTCGGGGTGCCGGGCCAGAATAAACAGCGAAATTGCGCCAGGGATCATGATGATGAGCGCGATGGCGGCTAATCCCCAGCTCACAAAGAACCCGAGTCCTAACGCTGCAATCGTCACTACAGCCACAGTGCCGATAATCGTTATCCAGGCCTGCTTTGGTCCGGAGACCCGAGTCCATGTCGCTCGGGTCTGCTGTTTCTGAGGTGCGTTCATACCGCTTAGCATATGCCCTCATCGGGCGTCTGAGCCAATATATGAGCCGATAATGGTGCTAATGGTGCGTCTTCGTTGGCATTTCTTGACATTTCTCTTGGTGTCTTCGATATCTCGCTTACGAGGGGCTGATTTCCGCTTGCCTGAAGGTCTATCTGCGTTACGAGGGGCTGTCGGCCAAGTAGCTTCAACGGAAAACGGCGGAATAACGTTGGGATATAGGGCCGAATGTGGGCGTTATCGTTTCGGCGCAGCCCCTTGTAGAACAGATAGACCTTCAGGCAAGCGGAAATCAGCCCCTCGTAAGCGAGTTAGCATCGAGTTAGCATGCATTCCAGCCCCCCCCCCATGCAGCCTGATCCAGCGTTTATAGGTCGTGGGCGATTCAAGCGGGGCCACCGGAACGGTAGTACCGTGGGGCGTATGAGTGAGAACGTGAATGCAGATTCGACCGCACGCCCGCAAACCCAAACCGCGTACTTCGCAGGCGGATGTTTTTGGGGCCTGGAACGTTACTTCCAGAACGTGGATGGCGTAGTGGACACCACGGTCGGTTACGCGCAGTCGCAGGTGGAGTCACCCACCTACGAACAGGTGTGTTCCGGTGAAACCGACGCCGCCGAAACGGTGAAAGTGGTATTTGATCCGTCTCAGGTGAGTCTGCGCACGCTGTCGCTGCTGTTCCTGGAGGTTATTGATCCGTTCGCCGTGAACCAGCAGGGCGAGGATCGTGGACGCCAGTACCGTACTGGCATGTTCTATACAGACGATACGCAGAGAGCCGTGTTCGTGGCGGCACTGGAGCAGCTGGTTGATCGCCAGCCGCAACGTCCGGCCGTGCTGGTGGAGCCGCTCAAGAACTTCTACCCAGCCGAGGCGCATCATCAGGATTATCTGATCAACAATCCCGGCGGCTACTGCCATGTGCCGATTGCGGCGATCGCGAACGTGAAGCGCCGCCAGAAGTACGTGGAGCGGATTTGGGATCTGACGCTGGAACAGTTCGCGGTCACACAGCTGGCCGCGACCGAGCGCCCGTTCGTCAACGAGTATGACGAGGAGTTCGAGCCGGGCATTTACGTGGATATCGTCAGTGGCGAACCGCTGTTCTCCTCACGTGACAAATTCGATTCCGGCTGTGGATGGCCGGCGTTCTCTCGCCCGCTCGCAGCCTCGCTGCTCACGGAGCATGAGGATCATCGCATTCCCGGCCGCGATCGCATCGAGGTACGCACCGCCGAAACGCAGATTCACTTGGGCCATGTGTTCGAGGACGGCCCGACCGACCGTGGCGGTCTGCGCTACTGCATGAACTCCGCCGCCCTGCGTTTCGTGCCGCGCTCGCAAATGGAGGCCCAGGGCTATGCCGCATGGATCCCCGCCGTGGATGGGGATGCGGACGGGAATGCGGACGGTGACGTTGCGTAGTGCCCATTGCCTTTGCCGTTTCGCTCAAGGTAAGTCCCAAGTCGGCTCGATGCCGATAGGATTGCAGTAAGCTTGCATGATTGCTTCGCGTACGTAAACGAAATGGCACGACTAAAGCCAAAAAGCCAAAGGAGGCCCGCCATGATTCTTGTCACTACCACGCCGTCCATCGACGGATACACCATCACGAACTATCAGGGCATTGTGTTTGGCGAAGTGGTCGCCGGCGTAAACATGTTCAGGGACATCGGCGCAAGTTTGCGCAATGTGTTTGGCGGACGCAGCCAGGGCTACGAGGAAGAACTGACGAATGCGCGCAACGAGGCCATCGCCGAAATGCAGCAGCGCGCCGAGGCAATGGGCGCGCACGCAGTAGTTGGTGTTGATATCGATTACGAAGTGCTTGGTACAGATGGGTCCATGCTGATGGTCACTGCGTCCGGTACTGCCGTGCAGCTCGCGCGCAAGGCCGCGTAACGATTGGTGTGGAGCTGGGTTGCCTTGGTTTGGATGTGATTGTGATGTAATTCGTTGTCCGTTGTGTGGCTGTTTGGTGGGCCAGCAATGACGAAGGGTTTATTCTGTTGGTGGATCGACTGTCCGGAAACGGTCTTGCGACACGCCGATGAAGGCTAGTGTTTGCAACGGTTTCCGGGGTTTTTGCGCGCCTTGATTTGCATGATTGCCGTGGTGCGTGTAAGTTATTCATCTGTTGCCGCTCGGCACGGCGGGCCTCCGCTTCCTTGATGGTTCGGGGTCGCTTGCCGGCGTGGTGGTGGTTTGAGAACTCAAGAGCGTGTTTGTAC
>NZ_JAAIIG010000017.1 GCF_012932375.1 Bifidobacterium olomucense
ATTCTAATGCTATATTCATCTCCGATGTAATTAAAAATTATTATTTAAATACTTATTCGTTTAAGTCGTTTACAACAATATACGACACCGTCGAATACGATTCAGCAATAGATCATCCTCGTAAATTTATGGAGGATGGCATATGTCGGTTACTCATTGCCGGTTTTATTTCCGAAGGGAAAGGGCAGAGAGACGCCATTGAAGCTACCAAGATTTTGCATCAAAAGTTTAAAATTGAGCTTACAGTATGCGGTCAAGGAAACGAAGAATATGTCAATAGCTTGATTCCTGAGCAAGCTAAAAATTATATATTTTATAAGGGATATCAGAATAATTTAGCTCCTTATAGACAAAACAGTGATATAGCTTTGGTTTGTTCCAGAATGGAAGCGCTAGGTAGAGTCACTATTGAATCAATGTATTACGAAAACCTAGTAATAGGAGCTGATTCCGGATGCACTCCTTTTCTAATCAAGGATCACGAAACCGGATTTCTGTATCGTTCTGGCGATCCTTCCGATTTAGCAAAAAAAATTGAATTTGCTATTCAGAATAATGATCTTATTGATGAGATTAAAGCTAAGGCCAAAAATTATTCCATCAAGGAATTTGCAAGGGATATTTCCTCCCAAATCCTAAATGTATACCAGGATTCCTTAATAAATAAATAATTTGCATTGTTCCGATATTTACGTAAGGCTTAAAAATGGTTGAAATATGGAAATTTGTTCCCTTTATGAGAAAAACATTAAAGCAAATCAAATATTTTCCTTTTCGTCTATTTAATTCATTTAAGCCAATACAGGAATTTAGGTCATATGAATACAATCTTTCAGTTGTAGCGATTGTGAAGGATGAAGCTCAGTATTTATTAGAATGGTTTGATTTTTATCGTGTATTAGGTATTTCACATATTTATCTTTACGATAATGGTTCCACAGACCATACCAAAGAACTGATTGATAATTATTCCGACCCAAATTTCATCACATACACATCAATGCCGGGAATCGCAATGCAATATAAAGCATATGAAGATGCCATCTCTCGATTTAAATATGAGACAAAGTATATGGCGTTTATTGATGCTGACGAATTTTTGATGCCTTGTAGAGTTGATTCCGATATATGTAAAGTTGTTGATTCTATATTTACTTCCTCCAAGCATATTGGAGGTATAGCGGTTAATTGGCGTATGTACGGATCAAACGGACATGTGCAAAAGCCAAAAGGGTTAGTCCTTGAGAATTATCTTTACCGAGATATCGATGGCGGTCGAGGCAATGCTTGTATCAAAACAATAGCAAATCCAAGATTGGTTGTTTGTTATAAAAATGCCCACTATCCAATTTATCGTTTAGGGTTTTATAGCGTAAATGAATTAGGGCATAAATGTAAGGGAGCATATAATTTTGAAGGATGCTCTTCTCTTTGCTTCCTGCGCATAAATCACTATTTTACGAAATCTAAAAACGAATGGATGATTCGCAGGAGTAGAAGAGTGGCTGATAAAGCACATGGCGAGACAAGGTCCATTGAGCAGCTTGAGCAAGATTTTAAACTTTATGATAATAATATAGTTCGTGATGATATAGGACTCTATTATGCCAAGCTAATACATACATTACGAAATAAATTGTAATAAAAAGATTGTAGTCAACTCTTCAGTAATTAGACCGGATTCACATGGGCGTATATATTTTTACTCTATTCCTTATTGCAGGGGTTTTCTACGCAATTCCCGTAAAGAAAATTTCATGTACAATCTCAGTTTGTTTAATGTGGTTTATCACTGCATTCCGAAATATAAATGTTGGTATTCCTGATGCACGAGGTACATATTTAGATTTATTCAATAATCTTAGATCCCAGAATTTCTTTTCTGTTATTTCAAATCCTTTTGCCGAAGGTTGGCTCTTCAATGTTCTTTCTAAAATCATTCAAATAATATCTATTGGAAATTATCGCTTTTATTTGATTATACTTTCCGCAATTTTTTACACATGTCTTGGAATCTTTATATATAAATATTCCTCTAATGCTTTAATTTCATGTATTATATTTTTTTGTTCATATCTTCTTTTTACCTTTTCAATGTTAAGGCAGTTCACTGCTATTTGCATTTTACTTTTGTTTTCCTTTAGTTATTTGAAACAAAGAAGATTTATTGCTTTTATTGTTTCCGTGATTTTAGCAGGCTTGATACATAGTACCAGTTTTATTTTTCTCATCGCGTATCCTATTTGCTTTTATCTCACGTATAATATTATATTCCTTTTCTTTACTATATTATTATCAATTTTTGGTACTCTTTTTTCTAACACAATTCTTACTCTTTTAAATCTTATCCCTATGTTGCGTTATAGGATGGATTTGGCCGAAAGCGGTATCTATAGCTTAAACACTAACGACACAGGCTATGGTACATTGTTGATGCTTATTATTTTCCTTATTTTTTGTTTCCTAATTTTGAAAAAAAGAATTTCTTATCAGGATAATATTTTACTTTTACTATTCAGTGTTGGAATAATTTTCCAAGGATGGTCTCATGTAATCGTGGAATTTTACAGAGTTGCGTGGTATTTTACTATCTTTCTAATCATTCTTCTTCCTTCTTGTATTTCAAAAATTAATGATTCATTGATCAAAAAATCTATTTTTATTTGTATATTTATCTTTTATTTATTCTATTTTATATATTATGTTGTCCCAAGTGGACAGGGATTGCCTTATAACTTTTATTGGGAAATTTACGGATTATAGAATTCGTCTGTTTTATTTTTCCAAATTTTAATCGTAAAGGACTGTATTTATGAATGACTATAAACCAAATGTTTGTTTTATAGCACCAGGTTTACTTCCTGTTCCTGCCTCTCAAGGCGGAGCCATTGAAACCCTTATAACGAATTTAATAGATGAAAATGAGGAATATGGTCTTCTTAATCTTACAGTCGCCACTATATATGACGAGCATTCACTTTTTTTGTCAAAAAAGTATCGACGAACGAATTTTATAACAATAGCTAAAAATTCTTTTCTTATACGTTTTTTATATAGGATAAAACATTTTCTTGTTAAAAGAATTAATAATAACTATGTTCCCATGTATAATTATTATTATTCATCTTGTTTACGCGCGTTAACAAGGAAACCTAATCATTATTATGATGCAGTTATTTTCGAAGGCGGTCCAAATTCTGCTCCAGAAAGGTATTTTAGAATATTCAAAAATCGTCTTTGGTATCATCTTCATTACGTTCCAGAAGTGGATTTTAAAAGCGAAAATTATTCCACTGTTCTTTCTGTAAGTGATTTTGCGGGCAATGCCTGGCGTACCCATTGCTTGAATAATGATGATACCCAAATTGTTACAGTGCATAATGGTATAGACTCAGCCGCATTCGATAAATCTATCTGTTTTGAGGAAAAAGAGAGTCTTCGTGCTTCACTTGGGCTTAGTAGCAAGGATTTCGTAACACTATTTTGTGGCCGGATTATTCCTGTTAAAGGTGTTCTTGAATTACTCAAAGCAATCGATCATATCCCAGATAAACATATAAAACTTCTAATTATAGGTAGCCCAAATTTTGCGCTTAACTCCCATACTGAATATATGGATTCGGTTGAGCAGTATGTGAATCGTCTTTCTGATCGCGTTATTTTTACCGGCTACGTCCCCAACGACCATCTTTGGCGTTATGCATCACTTGCAGATATCCAGGTTGTTCCTTCACTGTGGGAAGATGCCGCACCAACCGTATGTCTTGAAGCCATGGCCATGGGGCTCCCTCTTTTGGTTACACAATCCGGCGGCATACAAGAATACGTGACTCCGGAATGCGCTATCACCATTCCTAAAGACGACTCCATTGTTGCCAATCTTGCATCAGCTATAGAGGCTTTGGCACACGATCCTGAACGGTTGCGATCCATGAGCATAAACGCAAAGTTGCGCTCAAGAGAATTCACCAAGCAGAAATTCTATGAGCGGTTTGTAGCTACGGTGAATTCCCTTATCAACCGATAAAACAAATACTTCTCATAAATCAATTACTCCCAGAGATAACATATACGGCTATGGCCGAGTCTTGACATACGAGAGATAAACGTGTTGGAGGTTCTTATGAAAACAACTGAATTGTGTGATGGTATAACGCTCGTGACAGCGTTTTTCCCGATCGGACGAGGACAATGGTCCGGTGAATCACGGCGATCTGACGACAAGTATTTCACGTACTTCGCACACTGGGCTCGGATACGCAATGATCTCATCGTTTATACGACTCCCGAAAACGAGGTCAGGGTCAGAGCCATACGCGCTTCCTACGGACGGGAGAATACCATCATTCACACAGTGCCTCGGTTGAGCGATATCGATGTTGACCTTTTCAAGCTCATGCATCAAGTTGGTGAACGATTTCCTGAGTTCAGCCTTTATCCGGATAAGCCGGAAGTGAACAATCCCACTTACGATTTCGCCATGTATGCGAAGTTCTGGTGTCTAGCTCAAGCATCATCTGAGGTGTCCACAAACAAGATGGCATGGATTGACTTCGGTTTCGATCATGGAGGGGAATACTATAAGGATTCATACTGGTTCGACCGGGAATGGAACTATCATCGTCCCTCAGGAAATGTGTCTCTGTTCCAATTACGAGAATTCCCGACTGATCCAATTTTCGATTGCGTACGGCGTACAGATACCTATATTCAGGGCAATTGCATTGAACTAGACACTATCTATGCGAGGCAATTCCATAAAGATGTAAGGAACCAATATGAGCATCTTCTTCGATGCGGCTTGTTGGATGACGATCAGATTGTTTTGCTCATGTGTCATCTGGAAAAACCAAATGAATATTGCTGCCTGCCAAGTACATGGTTCTCAATGTTCAAAGACTACAACGACGAAGACAAGATACCAGAGACAGAGGAATCCAAAACATTGTTGCCGGAATTTATGGTAACTGGAGCACGCACTCGATGGTATTGGACGAAACGATGCCTGCGCTTCGTAAAGAAGGACTTCTGGCATCTTGTTCGTCGTTATCCATTATGAGTTTCGGGGAGAAAACTGAGAACATGGATAACAAGCGTCAATTCATTCTCAATCTTGTGGCAAGCCTTGTAGCTTTTGCAGCAAATCTCGGCATCGGATTCTTATTGACGCCGTTCATCGTGCAACGCATCGGCGCCGAAGCATATGGATTCGTAGGACTCGCCAACACTATGGTCAATTATGCGGCGTTGGCCACATTGGCATTGAACTCCGTGGCCGGACGTTTCATCACCGTCGCCTACCATCGCGGAGACAAGAAGACCGCGGATAAGTATTTTACTTCCACGCTCTCGTCCAACCTTTTCATTATTGCAATATTGGCCGTGGTGTCAGTTCCGTTGATTTGGAACCTCGAACGCGTAATCAATATCTCTCCACACCTCGTCGGCGATGTCAAGCTCCTATTCACGTTCATTGTTGTGAATTTTCTGTTGTCGACGATCTCGACGGTTTTCACTGTCGCCACATTCATCAAAAACAAGCTATATCTCGGCAGCGTAGCTAATATCGCAGCCGTTGTGGTCAAAGTAATCGTGCTTATCCTTCTGTTCGGAACATTACCGGCGATGGTGTGGTATGTCGGACTGGGGACATGCGCGGCTACGTTAATCACATTTGTCGCAAACTATGTGTTCACGAAACGACTGGTGCCCGAGCTCAGATTTGTGCGTCATGGTTTTTCTTGGCCAGCCATCCGTGAAATGCTCGCAGCGGGCATATGGAATTGCGTAATCAAGTTACAGCAAATACTTCAGGATGGCTTAAGCTTGCTGGTCGCCAACCTGATGATCAGCCCATACCTCATGGGCCTGCTTTCCATAGCTCAACTGGTGCCAACCACCATGTCGAGCCTTATGGGCACCATCACATCCCTGTTCTCGCCGCAGCAAACCAAGTATTATGCACAGGGACGAATAGACTATCTCATCCGTGAACTGAAATCCGCCATGCGCATCTGCGGCTTGTTCGTAAATCTCATTTTCGTGGTGTTGTTAGTCGTAGGCGAGGATTTCATCAAGCTATGGCAACCAGGACAAGATGCCCGGATGATCAATATCCTCATGCAACTGACCATGGGAGGTTTCCTGCTTTCGGGAGTGGCCACCACACTGCAGGGAGTGCCGCTGCTGGTCAACAAGCTCAGGGAATACTCCATCGGCTGGCTGATTTGTGGCGCCATCTCATTCGCTTCAATGGTAGCCGGCGTGTATGCATTTCCGTCCAATGGAATCTACGCGGTGGCCGCAGTACCGCAAATCGTCGGTTTCATTGCAAACCTTACCTTTGTGCCAATATATGCTGCACGTTGTCTGAAACTATCGCGTTTTGCTTTTTACCCTGTTTATCTTCAATACATAGCGGCAACCGCAATCGCGGCAGGAGTCTGTTACGCATTGCGAGACTTAATGAACTTCGAAATAAACTCATGGATCACACTTATTGCAGCTTGTGCAATTTGTTCAATTGTCGTTATTGCCACCGATATGGTGTTCCTATTGGGATCACGGGAACGATCAATTCTTGTCAATACGATTAAGGAAAAAATCCATCGGAAATAAATTATAGATTTGCGGATTCAGATAATGATACGAAAGAGAACAATAGTTCACAGGTCAATTGAGATGGGGAAAAATAGTCACAAAAGAAACTCCAACGTAGAATTGCTACGGCTTTTGTCAATGGGAATGATTATTTTCTATCATCTAGTGTCTTATAATCCATCTATAGAAGATGGTTCTTATAATAGAATTGATGAATTAATCATTCATTCTCCATATATTTCAATGTGCGGAGAAATAGGAAACGTTCTCTTTTTTAGTATATCAATTTGGTATTTGTCTGAATCGCGGAAGACTTTATTAAAAAGTTTGAAATCGGTCTGGGTATTTGATCGACAGGTAATTTTCTATAGCACACTACTATACATAGTATATTATATGGTTAGCAAACAGCTTAATATAGAAGAATTACTATGTTCTTTTATTCCTCTTCTAAATGGGACATGGTGGTTTATCACAGCTTATGCAATCCTATATCTACTAATGCCATTTGTGTCTGTAGGACTTAAAGCGTTGACCGATAAGGAGCATAAGCAACTGTGTGTTCTAGCAATTACGCTATACTCAATTTTTGCATTTATTTTTCCTGGGATTGAAATACCGAAAAGTGGACAGGATTTGTCGATTCTTCTAACGCTGGCTATTGTTATCACATATATCAGATTTAGAGTCGATAGAGAAAAACTAATACATCAAAGAAAAAGGTTGGCGATAACCATTTTTTCTGGGATTATCACTTCGACGATATTGAAGATTGTTTCTATGTGTTATATCCCCATTTTATCTGCTGTAGCCAATCGATTTATAGATGACTTATGGGTTTTTAGCAATATTCTTATTCTCAGCGTTGCTGTTCCGATATTTCTGCTGGTTATTTCTCTTCCAGAACAAAACAGCAGACTAATTGATTATCTTGCTGGATCTACACTTGCCGCATACCTAATCACAGAATATCCTTTCATTCGATCTCTCTTATGGAAAGAAATTTTTACCTTTAGCCACATCACATGGAGGGGGCAAGTCATAGTTCCTGCACTCTTATGCTCCGTATGCGTTCCATTTGGTGCTATATTGATAGACCAATTGCGACGTGCGCTCTTTGCCCTTACCATAGATAAACACCCCGGAAAAATATTTAATAGCATAGAACTAACTTTTGCAAAAAAACTTTAAATGTCAAGGAGATGCAGGAATGGAAAAAGATAATATCGTTGTTTCGATAATAATTCCAGTATATAATGTGGAAAGCACTGTTTCTCGTTGCCTAGATAGTGTTATCCTACAGACATATCGGAATTTAGAGATTGTTGTAGTGAATGATGGGTCTACTGATACCTCTCCAAATATTTGTGATTCCTATGCAAAAAAAGATCCGAGAATAACAGTACTACATAAACAAAATGGCGGTCTTTCCTCTGCAAGAAATTATGGAATTGAACATTGTCATGGGGCGTATATTGCTTTTGTGGACAGTGACGATTATCTCGAACCTGATTATGTTTCTGCTCTACTTAATTTAATACTAAATAACAATGCGGATTTATCTATTTGTTCGTATTATGATGAGCATGATAACAATGGTGGCCAAATGAAAGATTTAGTCACTACTGGATTAGACTATTTACAGGAATCATTAAAAAGAAGAGAGCCACGCCCAATAGTCGCTTGGGATAAGTTATATAATAGGAGTTTATGTGAAAATAATATGTTTCCTATAGGGAAGATACACGAGGACGAATTCATATATCATGAGGTATTATTCGGAGCTCGTAAAGTTGCTTTAACTTCCAAAAAACTATATCACTACACCAAGAATGAAAAGAGTATTATAAGCTCTCCTTTTTCTATCAAAAATTTAGATCGTATAGAAGCATATATCCAAAGATTAGATTTTGTTATTGCAAACAATATTAATGATGTTTATGATTCGGTTTTCCGTGATATTATTCGGGACTTTGGGTATGCATTACGTAGATACAGAAAAACATCTGACGCTGCTATAAGAGATAGGATTCTTAAATTAATCAACGAATTAAAGGTTATATCTAAACCAATACGACATTATCTCTCTGTACCATGTAAAATTATGTCTATCCTTTCGGAATATCCAGCTATCTTTTCTGCATCTTTAATGATACGGTACAGAATTAGAAATTTATATGAGCAATGAAGCGCTTTTCTTCATGCTGTTGTATGGAGTTACCCGAAGTAGACTGTTTTACACTCCGTCTCTGCTCCGAGACGGAGTGTGCTGTCCGTTGTCGATAATACTTATTATTAGATTGTTTCTAAACAAAGTATGCAGATGCTTCGAGTAATTAGCTCCAAATATTATTAGGCGGCACAATCGCGACCAATCCGCTATATGAACCATTCCAGTATGCGGGCGCTTTGCTGAGTGATACCGTCGCGAATTGAAGCCGCGAGGGGAACCGGTCATCGAACACGGTGACCAAGTCAAGCCCCTGCTCTCGCCACTGCGCCACTTTCCGTTTGGCTTGATTCCACACGGCATTCGCTTTCGCCGTGTATTCAACGGATGGCATGTCCTCCACTTCAAACAGTGAGCCCTGCTCATTCGTCGGCACATATTCGTGTTCACGAAGCGGATTATGCAACGGGTCCATCCGATGCCTGAGCACACGCACAGCACTGCCTTCAACTAGACACTCGTTGGCCAACGAAGACCATGTATTGGGCCGTTCACAGCACTCGATCAACGTGATCAGAGCAGCGTTTTCAGCATCAAGCCGCTCCCTATCATCAAACTGCAACTCCAATCACCTCCAACATCGTAGAACCTCGCTCAACCGGAAAACAACGAGATATCGACATACCATTTTACCGGCGCACAGGTAAATTATTCTCTTCTCGAGCAATTCGTTACTCGAATAGTAGCCGCCGACATTCAGAACCCGATGTGCCTTTCTCGTGCATAGAAGGTCAGTGTCTCGGCGTCTAGCATTACCTTCTCTTGCTTGATGTCTCTTTGACTGTTTTCCTGATCATTCGATCCAACATGGTCTCCAACACAGTTTGATCAACTTGTAGGGTCTGCGGTGACATGGCTAATGTCCTTGTTTCCAATCGCGATCTATCTTTGCTCGGCGACAGAAAATCATATGCCAGGCACGGCCCGTGCCACTATCTAGCAACCAGACCAAAGTGCTCACAATTCCGCACCTCATCGCCATTACGACTCGTGAGTACGGGCCCAGACGCCATTCTCGAGCGGGGCAATTAACCATGTCGTGATTACCTTAATCATGATACAGTTAACCGTATCATTGTTGTTTGTCGTCATCGGAGAAGCAGAATGTTCATCGCGCGCGAGCATGAATTGCAAACACTGGAACGGCTGTATGCCAGCGACTCCTTTGAAATGGTGGTGCTGTATGGCCGCCGGCGTGTAGGCAAAACGGCTTTGATCGATGAGTTTGTCAAAGACAAAGACGCCTTGTATTTCACTGCAATACAGCAAAGCGCGAAACTGAATCTCGAGGATTTCTCTCGTACGGCACTTAATTTCTTCGGCATGCCTGATTCAATGCCGGCGTTCGGCAGCTGGTCGTCCGCACTGCAATTCGTGGCGCAGCAAGCCCGCGAATCTAAACGTCGCTTTGTGTTCGTATTTGATGAATTCCCGTATGCGGCGGCAGCGGAGCCGTCGCTGCCGTCCATCATGCAAATCGCCATCGATCACGGACTGCTCAATACAAACGTGACCATGATTCTTTCCGGAAGCAATGAAGGATTCATGGAAAACAATGTACTAAGCCGCAAAAGTCCACTGTATGGTCGGCGCACTGCCCAAATCAGGCTTCTGCCGTTCGATTACGCGGATGCGGCAAAGTTCTTGCCTTCCACCGATCCGCATGGCCTAGTGAACCATTACGCTACATTCGGTGGCACACCGTATTACTTGGCCCGCATCAACGAATCGGAAGGCTTCGAGGCCAACGTGCTACGGCTCATATTCGACAATCTCGGTCCTCTTCGCGAGGAACCAATGATGCTGCTACGTCAGGAGCTCCGCGAGCCTGCGGCATATTATTCCGTATTGCAATCCATCGCCGCCGGCAACTCTTCACCAAAACTCATTGCTGAACACGCAGGCGTGGACTCCGATGGAATCGGCAATTATCTGAAGACCTTGTCATCCTTGCACATCATTGAGCGCATGGTGCCGTTTGGCGACAATCCCGAGAAATCACGCAAGGGCATGTATATGATTTCGGATCCATTCTTCGCGTATTGGTTCCGGTTTGTCGGGCGCAATATGAGCATCATCGAAACCGGAATCAGCGAACAGGTTGCCCGCAAGCTTGCTTTCGGGCCGGCGTTCGAGACTTATGTAGGGCAACAATTCGAAACCATTTGCCGGCAATGGCTTATGCGCGCCAATGCCAATGGCATGCTTCCCTTCATCGCGACACAGTTCGGCAAATGGTGGGGCAATGATCCAATAGCACGAGAACAGACCGATATCGATGTAATCGCCGCGAACCCGCAAGATAAGCAACTGCTTCTCGGCGAATGCAAATGGTGTAATTCATTCAACGAAACGGAAGCCCTGGAGCGATCGCATCGCCGAGCGGCGCTCATCCACGGATACCCGTCGGATAACACAAAATTCATGCTCTTCACCAAGAATCCTGTTAGCGAAGCCACCCGAAACCGCTATCTACAAAACGACTCTATCGAATTCGTCACCGCGGAAAATATGTACACACGTTAAGTACATTGAGCGTATTCATCAGCACCACAACTCCAAGGGAGACAAACAATTCTTCAAATTTGAACAATAACCCACACCCTATTAATCTCATGTATCGTAAGATGAAGCGCGAATAATCACCCTACCCAAGACAGATCTTCAAGCATTGAGTTTATATACCCGTTCTATATGCGCTTATTCCTCACACGGTGGCATGACCTAATATGCGAGAAAGCGCAGATTGAAAAACCGGCAGAAATATATCCTGCTGCAGAATTATCATTTTGCTTTTTCCTTCTCCTGAAATATGAAAACCGTGAACAGCTGTGAGATGTTTCACGAGATTTCGACTCACTTCGTAGTGCCCACGAGCAATTCTGCGTACCTCGTCAATGGGTATTTCCATCCTTCTATCTGCAATCCAGCAATAGCCTGCACACAATATCGCGACCGTACGATTACGTTCCGACTCCTTTGTGCCAAGGGTTTCGGTAGGCGTACGCACGGACAGTCGCCCATTCTGTATCGCATAGATTGAAGACAGATCGTCATATGATATACCAGTTTTGTCTGCTATCGCAGATAACGCTGAATATCTATTGAACTTTTTGGTCGCAGACATATCAATTTTCATCTGTTCACCTGAATACGGGGTTCGGTTGAGCTCAAACACAAGTTTCTCAACGGATGGCTCTGTCAAATCTTCTTCGGTCAGATGATCGCAGATATATTGCAACATAACAGGCTTCAAACCATCGCAACATTCAAGTCCATTGATAATTTTCGCGGCTCGTAGAAGAAAACGTAGGCTGCCTTTACTTTCACTCTTCTCATGATTTTCCGATGTCGGTTCTCCCTTCTTTCTTACACCGTTTGCCGCCTTTGCTGCGCCTTTGTTCTTTGTTTTCTTCACTGGTTTCCGACTTGAGCTGTCTGTGCTTTGAATATTGAGATTGGTGGACACCGTCACCGACGCAGTTTCGCTCATCACATTCCTTTTTCGTTGCATATCATGCATATAATGCATATTATTGCGCACGCCTAGACATTATAGCATTGTGTCTGCGGTGAATAATATTGCTATTATGTCTTTTATATGCAAAATATGCTTAAAGAATCCAAAAAATGCTTACCGGTTTTAGGTGCAGCAGGTCTGAAGCATTCCGTGCTCTAACAGATTATTCACGGTACTTCAGTATTCGACGGCCTCCAGCAGTGACGGGTACACGCAATTCTCGCTGGTAATGCGAGTGGTGATGCTTTGGTCGATTCGGCGCATTAGATTAATGCATGACTGGGCACGTATTTAGCTTCAGCAGATAGTTGACATATGTCTTAGAGCATGACCCTCGTTCTATGTACGATTTTCTGTCGCCGAGCAAAGATAGATCGCGATTGGAAACAAGGACATTAGCCATGTCACCGCAGACCCTACAAGTTGATCAAACTGTGTTGGAGACCATGTTGGATCGAATGATCAGGAAAACAGTCAAAGAGACATCAAGCAAGAGAAGGTAATGCTAGACGCCGAGACACTGACCTTCTATGCACGAGAAAGGCACATCGGGTTCTGAATGTCGGCGGCTACTATTCGAGTAACGAATTGCTCGAGAAGAGAATAATTTACCTGTGCGCCGGTAAAATGGTATGTCGATATCTCGTTGTTTTCCGGTTGAGCGAGGTTCTACGATGTTGGAGGTGATTGGAGTTGCAGTTTGATGATAGGGAGCGGCTTGATGCTGAAAACGCTGCTCTGATCACGTTGATCGAGTGCTGTGAACGGCCCAATACATGGTCTTCGTTGGCCAACGAGTGTCTAGTTGAAGGCAGTGCTGTGCGTGTGCTCAGGCATCGGATGGACCCGTTGCATAATCCGCTTCGTGAACACGAATATGTGCCGACGAATGAGCAGGGCTCACTGTTTGAAGTGGAGGACATGCCATCCGTTGAATACACGGCGAAAGCGAATGCCGTGTGGAATCAAGCCAAACGGAAAGTGGCGCAGTGGCGAGAGCAGGGGCTTGACTTGGTCACCGTGTTCGATGACCGGTTCCCCTTGCGGCTGCGATCGGTCGTGGACGTGCCGCCGTTCCTGTTCGCCAAGGGGTCTCTGCTTGCGAACGATTTAGGCGTTAGCGTCGTGGGATCGCGTAAATGCTCGCCGGAGGGTGCCATTTTCGCTCATGACACGGCTTGCATGCTGTGCGAACGTGGATTGACCGTAATCGCAGGACTGGCCGAAGGAATCGACTCATTCGCCCACCGTGCGGCACTGGAAGCAGGCGGACGAACGGTCGCATTCATCGGCACTGGCATTAATCGTTGTTATCCTGCATCCAACCGTGAACTGCAGAAAAGCATCGAAGAGCGAGGGCTGGTGTTATCCCAGTTCTGGCCTGACAGCCCGCCGGCCAAGCAGACATTCCCGATGCGCAACGCGCTGATGTCGGGATATGGTCTGGCCACTGTGGTGGTTGAGGCATCGGAACATTCCGGCACGCGTATTCAGGCTCGTCAGGCGCAACGTCACGGACGTCCGTTGATTTTCCGTGACGTCGTGCTGGAGCGCACCGAATGGGCACAGGAATATCGCAACAAGCCAGGTGTGTTCGTCGTGCACAGTGTCGAAGAAGTCGGCAAAGCACTTGATAGGATCTCATTCCTCGACAACAATGTAGACACATTGCTGGAAGCCATTCTCGACGCGAAAGTACAGTATGCCTGACTCCGCACTGAACCCGAATCTGCTGGCTGCATACGCCCACTTTGAGCAGAGTATGGGTTGGAGATTGGGCAGCTATGCAAAAACAGTGATATACCACAGCACCAAGAATCATGTCTGCCCTATCTGCGGTGGTCCCAAGCGGGACTACGCATCGATTTGTTACAGCTGCACTAGTCTACGTCAACAGGCTGAGGCTCTCGACGTCGCACATCTGATGGCTGATCGGATTAGAATCGCCAACTATGCTATTAAGTTCGATCAGATGTACCGCGTCATGGACGGATACAAGAGTGACCGCCCTGAATCTAAGGATTACTGCGAGACACTGAAATATGTGCTTGGCGATGCGCTCGTCGTCCATTAGAGTTGCCTGGCTCATACGTCTGATGGAGTGATACCGAGCGCATGGGCAACCATACCGTCAACCACCACCAGCGAACGCTACGGTCAACCGCACCCACTCAACGGATTGGTCTTGCCGATGCTGAATAAAACCATCCCCGAGGTGAAATTGCTGGCTAATGAGCAGAAACATCGGGCGATCGCACCGTCCACGTTCTCGCTGGATGGTTCGTATTCGGATGAGACGATGAGACATGTACTGCTCATCGACGATACATGGACGTCGGGCGGCACCGCCGAATCAGCCTCCATCATGCTTAAACAGTCTGGAGCGCAACGAGTGACCATCTATTGTCTGGCGAGAATCGTCGATCTGGATTATTGCTCACGCATGATTGGTCAGAGTGTCTCTGATGGTTATAAGCAGTTGGCCTACCGTAATGGATGCCCGTGGGATTATGACCAGTGCCCGATGCGGAACAAGCGATGATTTTGTTTTATCCCTGCATGATTCATACGGGGTGCGCGAACCGAATATTATGGAGCTCGGTTGTGCGGATTAATTGCATTTGGATTGGGGCGTCCTGAAACGGCAGTGGGCGTTGAACCGTTGCCAATCGCGATTTATCGTTGTTTGGCGACAGAAAACCGTACGCAGACCACGGGCCATGTCCCATCTCGCGCTTAGACCAAAATGCGCATAATTCCGGACGTTATCAGGTCGAACCTCGTATTGTGCAGATACAATTCACCCGCGTTCACAATATGCTGAGCTACATGATACGAGGTTCGACTTGTATCGTGATTTGACGCGAACGACTCAGAAGATTTCGCATCGATTGCGATAAATATATGTAGCTTTAGAACGTTTTGCGAACCTAATCTGGACTTGAGACGAGAGCGTGGCCTGTGACTTTACTCAGAACCAGAACAGAATCGAGGAATCTTTAAGTAGGAGGCTACCACTGTGTTGGTTGTTTATTGGTTGTTGTGGTTGTGTTTTTTGGTGGAGAGCTTCCATAGGTTGTTGAACCATTTTCCGGGGTTGCGGTCGATGCTGATTGTGAATAATGCTCTTCTTATGTAGTCGATGGCGATGCAGGCGATGGCTGTCAGGGCTGCTATGCCGAGTGCGTATGCCGTGAGCCATGGATTGTCGTAGATGCCGTGCATGTCGAACATTCGTTGCCATAGGAGTGTGGAGATGGGGGGTAGACGGTGATGAGGTATATGGCCAAGGTGGATTTGGCGATGCTGTTGACGATTTTGCTGGTGAAGTGGTGTTGCTTGGCGAGTGAGAACATGCCGAATCCTATGAGCATGACGGGCAGCATCCATTCGTTCTGTCCGAGCATGGTCTGCTGGTGTGTTCCCCGGTCGAGGGTGAGGGTGATGGGGGTCAGCGTGAGGACCGATGCGGTGGATATCGTGTATCCGAGGATTACGAAGATGGTGGCCGTGCGGCGGTCGATCAGCTCCGGCTGGTACCAGCGCCAGTATGAGACGAGGGCGTATAGGTAGATGAAGATGAGCACGTTTTCCTTGGTCATGTCGAACGAGACGAAGCTGGTGAGACCGCCGCCGATGCTCCATAGGATGATGCTGGCCAGGCAGCAGTTGCGGTGGGTCCGTTGCCCGAGGGACTTGAGCCCGATGGTCAGGAATGGGCAGAGGATGAGGAAGACGATGTAGCTTGTCGTGTACCACCATAGGTCGGTGGAGGTGGGCAGTATGGCGCTGACGAGGATCTTGGGGGTGAGCAGGCTCCTGTCGGTGGCGAGGACGATTACCGTGAGGGCGAGGCTGTAGAACAGGATCTCTCGTTCCAGGATCCATGCCCGTCTGAGCGCGGCCTTGAGGTCTGTTGTGGATTCGCAGAGGAACCATGCGGATATCAGGAAGAACAGTACGACCCCGACCTTGCCGCTTGGATATAGCAGGCCTTCGAGGATGATCTTGTTGAACGACAGTGGCTGGGTCCATACGTCGAACGCGTTAGCGCCCACGAAGTGGCGCAGCACGATCAGATATGCTGCGATGATGCGGAGGAGTTCGATGCTCGAGTTCCGTGTCTTGCGCATGTGCGTCGCCGTTCTTTCGTTTGTTGGGTTTGCATGTTGGGGCATGGGGGTTCCGTTTCGTGAGAGGTCGCGCGGGAATGATTCATCGTGTGCGGATGCAGTGGATGATCGTGGTGACCGTTCTTTCCTTGAGCAGCAGTAGCATCGCGGTGTAGAGGATGGTGAAGGTTATTCCGGTCGCGATGATTTGCGGGAGGGCGTGCGTCGGCCACCATGTCTGGCGTATGAGGAGGATGATGCCCGTGGCGGTGGCGGCCGAGGTGGGTGCGGGGATGATTTGTATGTCTTTGCGGATGGTTGTGATGAAGTCGCGTGCGTACCAGCAGCGGATCAGCAGTGCGGTGAGTTCGCAGAGGCTGCAGCTGAGGGCGGCTCCGATGGCGCCGAGGGGTGGTATGAGGATGAGGCAGTAGATGACGGAGGAGACGAGTCCCGTGAAGTTGACGATGGCGTATTGCCTCTCGTGCCCGGAGGAGATGAGGTATTGGGACAGGACCGTGTTCAGCGAGACGAACAAAAGAGCCGGGAGAATGCACAGGAGGGGCAGGACGGCGGTCCTGTATTGGCTGCCGCCGAGGATGTCGATGATGGCGTCGGCACAGAGTGCGGCGCAAGCGATGCCGGCGGAGGCGAACAGGAGCACGAAGTCGATGTTCTTGACGAGCAGGTCGTGGTATTTCTCCCGGGAGTTCTTGGCGTAGTAGGAGAGTCTGGGGAGCATGACGTTGACGACGGAGTTGATGGCCATGGCGAGCATGGTCTTGATTTTGGCGACGAGCTGGTAGATGCCGACGATGTGGTTGGTGGCGAGGAAGCCGAGGAGTACCATGTCGGCCTGCGCGTACATGCCGGAGGAGACACTGGAGACGAGGAACGAGGCCATGGGCTTGAAATGCCGTGTGATGTTCAGTTCTCTGAACGGCACGAATCTGATGAATGTGCGCAGTCGGAGCATGTTGAGGATGTTGGCCCCGTATCCGGTGAACACGACGATCATGCCGTAGATGCGGTAGTCGGCTGCCTGGTGGACGAACGCGAACATCAGGATGAGGCCGATGAGTTTGACGGCGATGCTGCGGATGGTGATGTACCCGTATTGCTCGATGGCCTGGTAGAACCATTCCACGCCGAAGGATGCGAGCCACAGGGCGGTTCCGAAGATGAGGAAGAGTGGCTTGTCGCCGGCCAGTCGTGGCACGAATTCCAATGCGAGCATGTATATGGCGAAGGTCAGGGTGGTGGAGGCGGCGAGGATTATGAGGAGCTCCTCGACGGTGCGGGAGAGCTCCTTCGGGTCGTCCCTGACCTGGGCGCAGGCGCGTACCCCGTATGTGGAGATGCCCAGGAGCGCGGCCAGTGAGAAGTAGGAGATGATGCTCTGGGCGAAGGCCACCGCGCCCATGCCCGACGGGTTGAGGACGCGGGACACGTAGGGCACCGTGACCAGCGGGAAGATGAACGACGATGACATGAGGATCATGTTCATCACCGCATTAAACTTCAGAGAACGAATACGACTTATAGATTGTTTTCGCATATCAACTCTTAGATAGGGCAGTGTCCGAAATATCTTGATACCTCAGTTTTACCCAGATTTATGGTTGTGGTCAGTTGAATCTAGGGAACACGAATGAGACAAAGCATCGAGTCAACGTTTGAATGCCTTCGGCCATATCGCTTTGTAGTTTAGCAGCAGAATAAAAGAGGCTGTTCATCAAACATTCGCTGAATATTATTGTCTTGGTTGAAAATATCTCATCCAGGAAGAGTTCTTCAATTACATCACATATCGATACCGGTCGCAAAAAAGTGTTATATATCATCATACCGTTCTGTTTATATTAAATCTCGATAAAAGATTATTAAAAGAATTAAACCAATTACTCCAGCTTAATTCCATTTCATATTTTTTTCTAGCATTAAGAGAAAAAGTTGAATATTCGCCAGAATTTATAAATTTAGTAATTAACTCAGCAAAATCATTAGCTGTAGAACCAGGATTAAGACAATATCCGTTGTAACCCGAATCAACATAGGTTTCAGTTCCACCAGTCTTATATGTAAAAACAGGAAGACCATACATTGCTGCCTCGGAATAAACTATCGCGGAACATTCAGCTTGCGTAGGAAGAATGAAAATATCCGAAGAAAGATAATAATTAACAAGTCTATCAACATCTTCAGGAAGATTTTTATTTAATCGCCCAGCAAAATGAATATAATCTTCATACTGAGAATTTGGTTGATTGAAACCTACAATTGTAAGCTCATACCTACTATCACTTACTTCATTCAAAATACGAACGGTTTCAATTGCAATATCAATACCTTTTCTCTTCCAGTCAACGCCAATGAGCAACAATCTGATTATATTATGATTTAAATATTTTTTCCCATAATATCGATCAGGCAAATTAGAGCCAAAGGGTAAAGTAAAAACTTTAGAAGAATTTATTTTATAATAAGATACTACATCTTTGGCCGCCCATTCACTAGATTCGATGACAATGTTCGCACGTTTCAAAGCAAGATATTCAATATTATTAAAATATTGTATTTTCTTTTTGCTTTCATTATAATAGTAATAATCTAACATAAGATGATATGTGGCATCACTTAAATAAATTACATACTTATCTTCAGGGAAACGGCATCTACCAATGATTTCGCTACCAGAGGGCACAAAGAAAATATCACAATTAGAATGCGAAATTTTTGATTGAAGAATGTACCTCCCCAAAAAAGGGATACGCAAAACACTAGTTAAATTAAAGATTTTATATATTTTGGCAAAAAAACGTCTAGGTTTATTAGAAATAAAAATAGGTACTATAGAATATTTCTTAGACAATTCATCGGCTAGAAAACTTATAGTACCACTCCATAATTTACGATCGTAGATGTTGCCTATCGACACAAAACCAATTTTCATACTGGACATAATCTACCTTCCAAAAATAGAATCTAGTTGCGTGATATAATTACTATGCATATTATC
>NZ_JAAIIG010000018.1 GCF_012932375.1 Bifidobacterium olomucense
GAAACCTGAAAGCGATTCTCGGCGACAAGGCCACGCTCCGACACGACGACTATATCGCGTATTCGAAGAACAAGAACGAAATCCGTTTCGAGAACAACAGCAAAACGACCATCAGCCCGATCATCCGTATGCTGCTGCCCATGTGGAAACAAGTCATCTACCAATGCAACGAGGACAGCAAGACCCTGCTCGCCGAGCTACGCGACGCACTGCTCCCCAAACTGATGAACGGCGAACTGGACGTAAGCAAAATCGAGGCACCGGACGAAAGGAACAGCAATGAGCAAGCATGAAGCCAGAATCTACGAGAAACAGGACCTGTTCGACGCGCTCGCCGACGCGTTGGACGCCGAGAACCTGCGCTTGACGCCCGCAAACGGTTCGAATGACGATATCGACGACATTCAGGCGCTCGCCGACCACATGTACGAGCATCACGGTCTGCCGACCGATATCAGCCTGTTGGATTCGGATGGCGGCGAACCGGGCTTGTGCTCCCGGTGCGGCGACTACGATCCGCGCCTCACGCAAGGCCTGTGCCCGGTATGCCGGCAGACCGGAGGTCGATCATGAGTGAGTGGATGCCCACCGACACGGATGTCATGCAGTTCTTCACGGACGGCACCGACCAGTTCTACTCGCTGACCGCCAACCCCGCTTACTGGGATGGCAAGGCCGCGTTCCGCCGATGGCTCACGGAGCATGACCGGCGGATAGCCGAACAAGCGTGGACTGATGGTTGGGAGGAGGGCCAGCATTCCGCCGAATGCTGGTACACGGGCAACACGGAAGCCGCGAAAACCGCCAAGACACTCGAAGACAACCCATACTGCAAGGAGGATCATGACCAGTGAGATCATCAAGGAACGCGTGCGCACCTGGCATAAACACGGTTACGCGCCCCAATACATCGCAAGCACATTGAAACTACCGGTGGATGAGGTGAAGGCCATCATCGACAACCCGCCGGAACCGAAACCCGCAAAACCCGCGAAAGGTTACGGGACGGAATTCCTCGAACCATTGTTCAAATAAAAGGAGTCAGACGTGAGAGGCAAGAATCGAATCCAGGCATTAAACCGCCGCATCAAGGAACTGGAGAACAACATCGAATGGTGGAAAGGCAAGTACTCCGATTCCCAATTCGAGGTAACCCAGTTGACCGCCACCCTGAACGCACAGAAAAAAGCCAATCTCATCGAGGTCACGAAACGCAACAAGGAGATCATGGACAAGGCGGTGCAAGAAGCGAAACAAGCGTTCACCGACGATAAGATAACCCAGATACGCGAAGAGGAACATATGAAAAGCCGCCGAGAATTCCTCAACGCATTCGCCATCATGTGGGGCGAGCGCCTCATAGGCATATACGGCCACGGCTCTGGCGCTCTGGACGTTATGAATCGAATCTGCGAACTCGTCGGCGCGACAGATGAGGAGAAAACCATCCTCCTCAAGATGGACCTCACACGCCAAGCTAAGCGAAATCTCCAATTCCACGACAGGCAATTAGGAGAAATAAACCGTCAAACCGATTTCGCCAACATTAAATAAAGTAAAAGCCCCCACCCGAAGGCAGAGGCTCGCATTGTCCAATAGGCAAGTCTAGCACCAACGAGGGCGGGGATGATGGAACAACGAGCATGCGCGGCCTGCGGCAACCCGGCCGGCGACGCGAACCTGTGCGACGAATGCGTCAAGGACTGGGCGAAACGCCTCGCATGGCTGCTGAAGGCCGGCATGCCCGCCCTCCGACAGATCGCCTACAAACAAGCCACCACCCGCGAGCGCTCGCCCCGTCACGGCAACGCGGCATACGCGGCCCCGCCGGTCAACGAAGCCGCCCAAGCGCTCTACTCCGCTGTAGAGCTGCATTTGCAGCTCGCGGGCGGCATGCTCGGCGTCAAGCCGATCGGCCGCGACCGTCATGAACGCCCCCGCACCCTGAGGCAATGGGCCGACATCGCCCGCCTGCTGCTGCACCGCATGCGCGATCTCGCGCGGCTCGACACGGCCGGCGACCTGTACGCCGACCTGATCCGACTGTCGGAGAAGGTCGAAACGGCCACCACGCGGGCCGGCGAGCGCCGTCTTGTCGGGGTATGCCCTGACTGTCTGCATGTGGTGGGGGATGATGGGCCGGTGCGTACGCCGATCTACGCCGCGCATTCCGTGCGGTATGCGGTGTGCCCCGAGTGCGGCGCGTGGCTTGATTTGCAGCGTGTGCGGTTGGAGTATCTGCGCAGCGCGGGGCTTATGCACATCACGCGCACGCAGGCCGACGCGGCCCGATGGGTGCGTGAGAACACGGGCGTGAACGTGAGCGGCAAGGACTTGGCGAATTGGCGCAGTCGGGGCAAGATGCCGTCCACGCGGCGCATCGACCGGCATTACTGGGAGTGGAACATCATGGAGCTGTTGGCCTGTGCGCAGGATCGAGCCGGTCGCGACGGCGACGGCGTTTGAACGTGAGACGGTTTTGTGTTACGCTGTCGCGTGTAATCGGAGTATCGATAAAGCCTGTCCCGTTGGGATGGGCTTTTTTCGTATCCGATCCTTTTGGATGGTTGGCCGAGCGGTCGAAGGCACCCGCTTGCTGGGCGGGCGGGCATGATGCAAGCCTCATGCCTCGCGGGTTCGAATCCCGCGCCATCCGCCAGCCGCCGCCGGCAGCGCCAACTTCCGGTCATGCGGCACCTGAGAGAAAACATCACAGGCGGCGAGCGCCGGCGGGCTTTTCCTCTCCTTTCTCCCGCCGGCCGCCTCGCCGTTGTTCCTATGGGCTGGGAGGCTACATCGATGGCTCGCATTCGCGTTCTGAAGCGTTTTCCGAAGAATTGGGGGCGGTTGAACACGCTCGATTCCAGCAAGCCGGCGCATATGCGGCTGCTGAAGGCCTTGGCGCGGTATTGGGCGGGGGACTGGCGCGGCTTGATCCCTGTGAGCGTGCCGCTGCGCATGTGCCGCTATGACAGGGGGCACCTGTACGCGCCCACCTGCATACGATCCCATGCCGGCGGGCCCGTGATCCGCGATGGCGAGCCGGTGGTCAAATACCACGCCATACCCATACCGGGTGAGTTCGGGCCGTTGGTGTGGGGGCTGCTGTGAACGTTCGCCGCACCAACTCGGCCGCACGGGCCCGCATCAAACGCCGTCTGCTGTCGCGAGCCAACGGCCGGCCCATCTGCGCGCTGTGCGGCCGGCCCATAGACACCAGCCTCAGGACGCCGCACCCCGGCAGTATGGAGATCGACGAGAAGCTGCCCGTGTCCAAGGGCGGCGACCCGTTCGACCTGGACAACTGCCAGCTCACGCACCGACGCTGCAACCAACGCAAGGGCAACCACCAATACACCAGACTCGACGCCGAGCCGGCGACGCCGGCGCAGCGCCGCGCGCCCAAGCCGATCCCGCTGTCGCGCCAATGGTAGGGGCGGTATACCCTCCCCCGGGAGCCTAGCCCCTCTCGGGCCATAGGGCTTCGGATACCCCCGGCACTGTTTTTTCCACGGAACCTCCCCGCAGGGCGTTCCGCCCGACGGCGCGGAAACACCGTGTATGGCCGTTTCGGCCGCGTTTCGGCGGTTCCGGGGCTTTGTTGCCATGATCGGCCGCGTTCGCCGGCCTGCGCCGATCGGCCCCGAACGGCCGGCCTCGCATGCCAGCAACCACGCTCGAAGCGCTCGAAAACGTTGAAATACCGCTTGTCAAGCGTTACAAAACATGATATAGTCTTGAATATGGGAAGGCGTTGCGAGATAGACGGCACATACATGGCCGACGACAACGGCCACGGCGGCAGCAGCCAGCGCGTATGCTCCGGCCGCTGCCGCGTCGAAGCCTACCGGCGGCGCAAGGCCATACCCGAGGGGATGAAGACGCTGCACCGGTGGGTGAGGGCCGACGGCAAACGACCCATCCGACCCGACGGCCGGCCTGCATCCAGCACCGATCCGGCCACATGGTCGGCGTTCGACGAAGTGGCGAACACCGGGGAAGGCGACGGATACGGGATCATGCTCGGCGACGGACTCGCCTGCTACGACCTCGACCACATCCTCGACAAGGAAGGCCGCGTCAAACCCGGCCATCCCGGCCGGATCATCCTCGAACGCTTGGAACGCGAAGGCTGCCTGTTCGCCGAGATCAGCAGCAGCGGCGAAGGCCTGCACCTGTTCGTCCATTCGGACGCGCCGAGCTGGAGGCACGACGGCGTGGAATTCTACAGCCACGGCCGCTTCATCCGCATGACCGGCATCAAGTGGAACCCGAAAAGGAGGCGCAATGCTCATCAATGACATCATCCCCTACGAGCGCAACGCCCGCCACAACGACAAGGCCATACCCAAGGTCGCCGAAAGCATCCAGAAATTCGGCCTGCGCGGCAGCATCGTCCTCGAATCGCGCGACAACCCCGTCATCGTATGCGGACACACCCGAGTCGCCGCCATGAAAAGCCTCGGCTGGACGGAAGTGCCCGACGAACACGTCGAATACTGCGACGGACTCACCGCCGACGAGATCGACGCCTTCCGCCTCATCGACAACAAGACCGGCGAGATCGCCACATGGAACGTCGCCCTGCTGAAAAGCGAGGCCAAACGCCTCAACGGCAAACTCGACTTCGCCCGTTACGGCTTCGACTTCAAAAGCAAGGTCAAGCCCTACGGCGCGGAACGAACCCGCACCGACGACTACTACAACCTGCGCCTGTGCGACATCGACCAATGCGGCCCCGACGGCATGCCCATGCTCGCCCCCAGCGACATCCAACCCGCCCGCCTCATCGGCTTCAACTACGCCAAAAGCTGGAAGGAGCCCAAGGAAGGCGTCGGCATCCACTTCTTCCTCGACGACTACCAGTTCGAACGAGTGTGGAACAAGCCCGAGGAGTACATGGGACTGCTCAAGGGCTTCGACATGGCATGCACGCCCGACTGGAGCCTCTACCTCGACATGCCCCGACCAATGCAGCAGTGGAACGTCTACCGCAGCCGCGCCATAGGCGACTGGTGGCAGCGTCAGGGCCTGACCGTCGTGCCGACCCTCTCATGGAGCGACGAGAACAGCTACGAATACTGCTTCAACGGCCTGCCCACCGGCTCCACCGTCGCCGTGAGCACCATCGGCGTCAAAGGCGACGAGGAACGCGAACGCCTCTGGCACGCCGGCATGGACGAGGCCATCGCCCGCGTGCGCCCGAAGCGCGTGCTGCTCTACGGCGGCAGTCTCGGCCACGACATGCACGGCATCGAGACCATCGAATACGCCAACACCGTCACCGACCGCATGGCCGGCGACAAACCGCCGTAAACCCCGGCGCAAGCCTGCTTGAAAAACTGAAAAGAGGTACCCGACATGGGCGGACGAGGCGCAACCAGCAGCCACGGCAAAACCAAGGCCAAGGAAAAACCACGGCAGAAAGGCCACCTCACCGCCGACGAAATCCCCAAGAACGCCGAAGAGACCGCCAAATACATCGGCTCGACCGTTCAGGAAGCCAAGGACATGTTCGACGCGGTGCAGGACTTCACGGGCAGCGCATACTCGGGCATCCGACGCGCACAACGCGGAGAGAAGGCGTCCGACATCCCCGAGCTGCAAAAGAAGTACGACAGCGAGGCCAAACGGATCGAAGGCTACATCGAACGAGCGCCCAAATGGGGAGGCGGCGTCACCTACCGAGGCATGAGCCTTCCAGCGTCCGCCGTCAAAGGACTCAAGGTCGGAGGAACGTTCGACGTCAACCTCGGCACCGCCTCATGGAGCACGCAGGAAAGCACCGCACGCAGCTTCTCCAAATCGGGCAGCGGCGGCAAGTCCGTCGTGTTCGTCAGCCAAACCCAAAGCAAGGGCACCTCGATCAAACACATCAGCCACTTCACCAAGGAGAACGAGGTGCTGGTATCTAAGAACGCCAAATACACCATCACCAACATCTCCACCAAACCCGGCAGCCCATACACCTACGTCTACGTAAAGGAGAACTAGACATGACCACCAAGAAGACCGCCGCCAAGACCACGACGGAAGACTGGTCGCACCCCAAGCAGTACACCCGCCGGCGCGGCGAAATGGCCGAGCGCGGCCGTCAGGACGGCCTCGACTTCATGAAGGCCAACGCCAAGGCCCTCGGCCTCGACAAGAAGAAGAACACCAAATGACCCTCGCCCTCACCGACGCCATCCTCGGCCAAGCCGTCGGCGACGCGCTCGGCGTGCCCTACGAATTCCGCCCGCGCGGCACCTTCCACGCCACCGCAATGACCGGCCACGGCACCCACAACCAGCCCGCCGGCACATGGAGCGACGACACCAGCATGGCCCTCGCCATCTGCGACTCCATCCGCGCCAACCACGGCCGCATCGACACCGACGACATGCGCCAACGGTTCAACGACTGGTACCGGCGCGGCGAATACACCATCGACGGGCTCTTCGACATCGGCAACACCACCGTCAAAGCCCTCCGATACGGCCACGGCATGACCGACGACTGGGACAACGGCAACGGATCGCTCATGCGCACCATCCCCCTCGCCTTCACTACCGCGACCGACGAACAGGTGCGACAGGTCAGCGCCATCACCCACGCGCACCCCACAAGCACCAACGCCTGCGTGAAACTCATCCACTACGCCCGCGAACTCATCGAAGGACGGACGCCCATCGAGGCGATCCGCGAGGCCGGCTACACTCCGGCGCTCGCCGACGAGCCCGAGAACGCGATCCGTTCCGGCGGGTACGTGCTCGACACGCTCAAGGCCGCCGTCTGGTGCCTGATCACCACAAGCAACTACGCGGACTGTGCGCTCAAGGCAGTCAACCTCGGCGACGACACCGACACCACCGCAGCCGTCGCCGGCGGCCTCGCCGGCATCGTCTACGGCACCGAAGGCATCCCCGCCGAATGGATCGCCAAACTGCGGGGCCGGGACGTCATCGACGCATGCCTGTTCGCATAGGAGGAACATCGTGACACACATCAGAAAGGCCGCGATCCTGTGCGACAAGTGCGGCGCGCGCATCGACATCGACCCGGACGTCGCCAGCCCGTTCTCATCGTCGATCCTGCACCGCGAAAGCGCATGGCGCGACTGGATCGAGGTCGAGACCGGCCGGCACCTGTGCCCCGAATGCGCGGGGCATTACCGGGAAGTGAAGCGGCGCATGGAACGCGAGCTGCGCGAGGCAGCCGGCGTGCGCACCATCGACTTCGACTACTGACCGCCACCAAACCAAACGAAAGCCGCCCTGCGGGGTGGCTTTTTCTTTGCCCGAAAGCGAGACGCAGAACATGGAGCGCTCCCAATTCGAAGCCGATTCAAGGCTCGTGGAATTCTGCGAGGTCGGCGGCCGCCTCTTCACCGCCGACGACATGGAACTGTGGAACCCGCAGGACGCCAAGACCGTCACCTTCCCCGACTGGGACACGGCCTTCGCCTACCGGGACGGCGCGTACAGCTTCGCCGACAGCGTGGGCGGGATGCGCAGCGTCCTGATCGACGAGAACGGCGGGCGAGGCGCATCCAGCAGCACCAAGGGCGAGATGAAGACCTTCAGGTTCGGCCACGCCCCGCACAAGAGCGGCGAAGACCTCGGCAAGACCAAATTCCCCGCCGAATTCAACGACGGCGAGAAAACCCAGTCGTTCGACAAGGCCCTAGCCAAGTTCCGCAAAAAACACGCCGACAGCGACACCGAATACGCGATCACCGTGGACGAACAGGGATACGTCCACCAATACAAGCACGGCGGCAGCACCGCGGTGCAGATCGCCGGCCGCAAGGGCCAGATGGTCATCCACAACCACCCCAGCGGCGGCGCGTTCTCCGACAGCGACCTGCTGTCCGCCGCGCAGACCCCGGCCAAGGGCATCGTCGCGACCGGCGCGAAGGGGAGCTACATCGTGAGGAAGACCCAGAAGTTCAAGGCCAAGGCGTTCGCCAAGGGCGTCAGGACCGCGCAGATGCAAGGCACCAGCTACGACGACGCCGTTGACAAATGGCTCACCGCCAACCAGAAGAAATACGGCTACCAGTACGAATTCCGCAAGGCGTGACACAGGGGAGGCGGCGACGCATGGACGACCTCAAGCCCGAACTCATCGCCGCCGACCCGTACAAAAGCCGCAAATGGGACGAACTGACCGCCGGCGCGGACATCGACCCGGCGGCGGTGCCCACCCTCACGCTCCTGGTCAACTGGTACGCGATCCTCGACCAATGCATGCGCGACATCAGCGCCGACGACGGCACCCACGTCGCCTACGTCAACGACCAGGGCGACGTCAAGGCCATGCCCCAGATCGCCACCATGAAACAGGCCAGCGCCGAAATCAGGGCGCTCAACAAACAACTGTTCGCCGACGGCGGCGACACCGCCCTCATCCGCCGCGAAACCAGGACCACGCAACGCGACAACCCGCTCGAACGCGCACGCCGCGCCCGCGAACTGAGACTGGAGGTCAGGAATGGCGGCAAGGCTCAAAGGAAGACAGCAACCTAGCTACCAGCTCACACCCCGCCACGCGGACAGCTACGGGCCGGACGCCGCCGCGCTCGCCGAGGGCTACGGCATGCCGCCCGACCCGTGGCAGCGGCTCATCCTCGACGGCTGGATGGGCACCCTCAAGGACGGGCGCTGGGCCGCAGGCGACTGCGGGGTGAGCGTGCCGCGCCAGAACGGCAAGAACGGCGTCATCGAATTCCTCGAACTGTACGACACCGCCATACTCGGCCTGAAAATCCTGCACACCGCCCACGAGGTCAAGACCTGCCGCAAGCACTTCCTGAGAATGAAGAACTACTTCGAGAACAAGCGCCAATACCCCGAGCTCGCGGAGGCGGTGGACTACATTCGGAACACGAACGGACAGGAGGCCATCGTCCTGACCAACGGCGGCAGCATCGAATTCATCGCCCGTTCCAAAAGCTCGGGCCGAGGCTTCACCGTGGACATCCTCGTATGCGACGAGGCGCAGGAACTCACCGACGAACAGATGGAGGCCATACAGCCCGCCACCTCGTCCGCGCCCAGCGGCAACCCCCAGACCATCTACGCCGGCACCCCCACGCCGCCAAGCTCGCCCGGCACCGTGTTCGAACGCATCCGCCGCAACGCCCGCACCACGAAGCCAAAACGCACCTGCTGGTACGAATGGGGCGTCGAAGAGATCGGCGACATCCACGACCGCACCCGCTGGGCGCAGGCCAACCCCAGCCTCGGCATCCGCCTCGTCGAAACCGTCATCGAAAGCGAGGTCGCCAAATTCACCCCCGAGGGCTTCGCCCGCGAACGCCTCGGATGGTGGGACGAATCCCAGTCCAACGGCACCGAGATCAACCCCGACGACTGGGCCGCATGCAAGACCGACCAACCATGTCAGGAAGGCCGCAACAGCTTCGCCGTCAAATTCAGCCCCGACGGAGCCACCGCAAGCCTCGTCGCCTGCGTCCGCCCGCCCAAGGGCAGCGACCTCAAGCCACACATCGAACTCATCGACGTGCGCAGCATGCGCAACGGCGTCATGTGGCTCGCCGACTTCCTCGAACAGCGATGGCGCAAAAACATCGGCATCGTCATCGACGGCCGCGTCGGAGCGCCCACCCTCGTCCAGATGCTCAAAGACCAAGGCGTCTCCAGCCGCGTCATAGTCACCCCGACCAGCCGTCAGGTCGCCGACGCCGTAAGCATGTTCGAACAGGCCATCAACGACCACCGCCTCACCCACTTCGACCAACCCGGCCTCAACGACGCCGCAGCACACGCCAAACACCGCAAGATCGGCGACGGCTACGGATACGAGCCCGGCGACCAAAACACCGACGTCATGCCCCTCGAAGCCGCAGCGCTCGCCTACTGGAACCAGAAGACCAGCCGCCGCGACCCCGACCGCAAGCAAAGGATGGTACGACTCGCATGAACGGACTCACCCCGGTCACGGACTTCTCCCACGGGCCGCAATGGTTCACGCCGCCAAGCAACGTCGAAGGCCTCGACCCCGAAACCGAACGGCTCATGTTCTCCCTGTTCGCCGTGTGGAACCGCAAACGCGCCCGCAACATGCTGCGCAGCGCCTACGCGGACGGCAAGCACCGGCTCGACCACATCGGATTCTCCATCCCGCCCGTCATGCGCCACATCGAAGAGGTCGTGGGATGGCCCGCCAAGGCCGTCGCCGCCCACGCCGAACGCTGCATGTTCGACGGCTTCGTCAGCCCCAGCGCCAACGACGACCCCTTCGACCTCGACGCCGTGCTGTCCGCCAACCAGTTCGCCCTCGAACTGCCTCAGGCGATCCGCAGCAGCATGACCCACTCGGTCGCGTTCATGACCGTCTCGCCCGGCGACACGAACGCAGGCGAGCCGCCGGTGATCGTCATGCCCTACTCGGCGCAATGGTCGGCCGGCCTGTGGAACTTCCGCACCCGCAGCCTCAAGGCCGGACTCGTCGTCAACGACGTGGACGACTATGCCATGCCGACGCTGTACAGCATCTACACGCCGACCGAAGTGACCACGCTGAAGCTCGCCGGCGAATGGGTCGTCGATCACGTATGGCACCACAACCTCGGCCGCGTGCCGATGGAGGCGCTGCCGTACCGTCCCGACATCGACCGTCCATTCGGCCGCAGCATCATCAGCCGCCCCGTCATGAGCATCACCGACGACGCCGTGCGCACCGTCATGCGCACCGAAGTCAGCGCCGAATTCTACAGCGCCCCGCAACTGCTGCTGCTCGGAGCCGACAAAGACAGCTTCCTCGACGACAAAGGCAACCCCATACCCGTATGGGAATTCATCATCGGACGCATCAACGCCATCAGCCGCGACGACAACGGCGACGTGCCCACCGTCCAGCAGATCAGCCAACAAAGCGTCCAACCCCACGTCGAACAAATGCGGGAACTCGCCAGCCGCTTCGCCGGCGAAACCAACGTACCAGTCTCCAGCCTCGGCGTCGTCACCGACAACCCATCCAGCGCCGAAGCCATGCACGCAGCCGAAAAAGACCTCGTCATCGACTGCTCCGCCGCCAACCGCGTCTACGGAGCAGCCCTGCGCCGCATCGCACAGGACATCATCATGATCCGCGACCACACCACCGAAATCACCGACGAAATGGCCGGCATCACCGCCAGATGGCGCTCGCCGGCACTGCCCAGCGTGATCGACAGCGGCGACGCGATCGTCAAACTCATCGGAGCGTTCCCGTGGCTCGCCGAAACCAGCGTCGCCTTGGAGGAGGCCGGCTTCACCGACGAACAGATCACCCGACTGCTCGCCGAGAAACGCCGCAACCAAGCCACCGCCACCGCCACGCAGATGCTCGCCGCGCTCACCTCGCAACAGCAGGAGGAACCCGAGAATGGTCAGCAGAACCCAGCTCAACCAGCTCAACCTGACGCAGCGGCAGGCGGTCAAACTGGCGATAGCGGAGATGCGCAAACTATGGACGACGCTCAATGAGCTCACGCCCGAATGGCAGCACGACCTGCTGCTCGACACGATCCCGCAACTCGCCGCAAAATACGGCGACATCGCCGGCACCGCAGCGGCCGAATGGTACGAAGCAACACGCCTCGAAAACACCGGGTCCGCGTTCGACGCCCTCACCTACGGCAGCTTCAACCCCGACGCCATCAAAGGCAGCATCGACGCCAAAGCCTATCCCATGATCCTCAGCGGCAACCCGCAACAGGCGTTCGACTTCCTCGCGGGCGCAATGCAACGCTGGATCAGATACACAGGCCGTCAGACCATCGCCCGCAACTGCCAGCACGACCCCTTCAAACCCAGATGGGCCAGAGTCCCCAGCGGCGCGAAGACCTGCGCATGGTGCGAAATGCTCTGCTCGCGCGGCTTCGTCTACTACTCCAAGGAAACCGCCGGAGCGCTCGCCCACTGGCATGACGCATGCGACTGCTCGATCGTGCCCGAATGGGAGAGGGACGAGACCCACATCGCCGGCTACGACCCCGACCTCTACTACTCGCGGTACAAGGCCGCGTGGGACGCGGCCGGCGGACACGGGGCCACCGACGCGCAGGTGGCGCACTGGATGCGCGTGCTCAATCCGGGGGCCTACACCGACAACGAATAGATTTACCGCGACCCGGACCGGATCGCGGCGGCACTCGCACCGCATTGCGTGGAACCCAAACAACCGACGGCCGGACAGCCGGCAAGGAGAAACAACCATGTTCCGAAAGTCATGGATGAAGCACATCCGCACGATCGCCGCCGAAGGCGAGACGGGCGGGGACTCCGAGAACACCGCCGACAAGGCGGGGGAAGCCCCCAAGGACGAGCCGCAGCGCACGTTCACCCAGGACGAGGTGAACGAACTCGTGGAACGCCGTCTGGCAAGGGAGCGGGCCAAGCAGGGCGACATCGCCGAGCTGCGCCGCAAGGCCAAGCTCTACGACGAAGCCGAAGAGGCCAACAAGACCGAGACGCAGAAGCTCACCGAGCAGAACCAGAAGCAGGCCGCCCGCATCGCGCAGCTCGAACACGGCAAGCTCGTGTCCGACGCATGCATGGCGCACGGCATCCCCGCCGAATACGCCGACCTCGTGACCGGCGCGGACGAGGAGACCGTCAACGCATCCGCCGAGAAGGTCGCCAAGCTCATCGGCGGCGCGGCCAAGCCCGCGGCCGACACCCCGGCCGTCACCGTGCCGAGCGAAGGCATGCGGCCGGCATCCACCGGCAGCAAGACCATCTACGAGCTCATCGCCGCCGCCGAGAAGAACGGCGACACCGCCAAGGCCATCGCGCTCAAGAGCATGCTGCTCGCCGACAAGAACTAACCAACCGATCCGAAAGGAACCATCATGCCCGGAATCACCGGTCAGGGAACCACCTACAACCTCCCCAACTACGTCGGCGAACTGTTCGCCGTCAGCCGCGAGGACACCCCGCTGCTGTCCGCCATCGGCGGACTGACCGGCGGCCGATCCACCACCGCCACCCTGTTCGAATGGCAGGGCTACGACCTGCGAGACCCCGACGCCAACCGCCAGCGCCTCGAAGGCGCGGCCGCGCCCGACGGCGAGGCCCGCGTGCGCTTCCACGCCAACAACGTGGTCGAAATCCATCAGGAAAGCGTGGAGATCAGCTACACGAAGCAGGGGGCCACCGGTAACCGCTCCACGGACGGCATGCCGACCGTCAGCGTGGGCGGCACCGTCATCCCGGCCGACGAGCTCGGCTGGCAGATCACCCAGCAGCTCAAGCAGATCAGCCGCGACGTCGAAGCCTCGTTCATCTCCGGCACCTACCAGAACCCGACCGACAACACCAAGCCCCGCAAGACCCGAGGCCTGATCGAGGCGATCACCACCAACGCCCGCAGCACCGAGCACACCGCCGAACAGCTCACCGCCGACGACGTGCTCGACCTCGCACAGCTCGCATGGGACAACGGCGGCATCCGCGAGACCGAGACCCGCACCATCGTGGTCAACTCCACCCTCAAGCGAGCCCTGACCCGCGCGTTCGTCACCGACCGCAACTACCGCGAGGAGACCCGCAACGTGGGCGGCGTCGACCTCCAGACCATCGAAACCGACTTCGGCCGGTTTAACATCATGCTCGACCCCTACGTGCCCAAGGACAAGCTGCTCGTCCTCAGCCTCGAAGAGCTCGCGCCCCGATTCCTCGAAATCCCCGGCAAGGGCCACATCTTCGCCGAACCGCTCGCCAAGACCGGCGCGGCCGACAAGGTGCAGCTCTACGGCGAGATCGGCCTCGAATACGGCAATGAGAAGGCCCACGCCATCCTCACCGTCGGAGCCAACGCCCCGGCCACCAAGGTCACGGGCATCACCTTCGACAAGAAGACGATGGCCGTCAAGGTCAACGCCACCAACACCGTCAAGGCCAGCATCAGCCCGCTCGACGCGACCGACAAGACCGTCACATGGGCGTCCAGCGCCACGGCGACCGCCACCGTCAAGCCGTCGGCCGACGACCCGCTCACCGGCGTCGTCACCGGCGTCGCCGCAGGCAGCGCGAACGTGACCGCCACCACCAAGGACGGCGCGAAGGTCGCCACCGTCGCCGTCACCGTGAGCGCCTGACCATGACAGCCAGCGACGACACGGAAGAACAGCCGTTCGCCACCGTCGCCGACCTTGAGAAACGCTGGTACGGGCGCACGTTCACCGGCACCGACAAGGAGGAACACGTCAGAACCCTCCTGGAGGACGCCAGCGACCTGATCCGCCAATACCCCGGACACAAGAGATGCACCACGGCCACGCTGCGCCGCATCTGCTGCGCCGTGGCCCGCCGCACCCTCGAAAACGAGGAAAGCGAGATCAACAGCAACGTCACCAACATGAGCGAGACCGTCGGCCCCGTGTCCCAGAGCTACACGTTCGGCAACAGCGGAGCCGACATGCGCCTATGGCCCAGCGAGGAAAAGGAACTCGGCGTGGGACGCCAACAGGCATGGAGCTACGACCCGTTCGAGGGAGCCAAGCCATGAAACGCATCCAAGGCGTCGAAATCCAACTCACCCGCCGCGAACCAACAGGCCTCGACGACATGAACGAACCCACGTTCACCGCCCTCGAACCCGAGACCATCGCCAACGCGATCGTCACCGACGGCACGCAGGCCAACGCCACCGAAACCGAACGGCCCCAAGGCACGGACACGGCCATCACCGTGTACCTGCCACGCTCATGGCCGTGGCAAAGCCTCAAGGGAGCCCGCCTCACCATCGACGGCACCGACTACTGGGTGCACGGCGACCCCCACCCGGTACGAACCAACCTCACCCCGACCAGCCACTGGCCCGTCGGCGTGCAGGCCAGCACAAGGAAGGCATGAACATGGCGAAAACCCGCGTCAAACTCGACATCAAAGGCTTCCGCGCCTACCGGCGAGACCCGACCGTCAAGGCCGCGCTCGACGAACAGGCGCAGGCATGGGCCATGAGGGCGAACGGGGCCAAACGCCACCGCAAAGCCGAATACGAGGCGGTGCCCGCCGCCGACAGCGAACACGGCAGCGTCGCGCTCGTCCACAACGCCAACATCGAAGCCCTCCTCGACAACAACGAAAACAACACCCTCCTCCACACCATGTAGGAGCCGCCACATGCCCAGCATTGCATCGACCGCCATCCAATGGATCAACCAACACCCGCCGGACGGATACACGGCACACGGCAGCACGCCCGACCCACGCCCCGAACGGTACATCACCGTGCAACGCTCGGGCGGCGTCAGAGACCGCTACAGGGACGACGCCATGCTCATCGTCCAAGTCAACGCCCCCACCCGCTCACAGGCCGCAGACACGGCCGAACAAGTCGCCGACCTGCTGCTCGACATGTGGCAGCTCCCCGAAATCGCCGACGTCGAGATACACAGCATCGCCGACGTCAGCCTCAACGGGCCACCGGTCGAACACCGCTACCAGATCACCGTGGAAATCACCACAACCACCTAAGGAACCAACATGGCAACCAAGAACAACAAGAAGAACGTAAGCCTCGGCAAACCGATGGTCGCCGGCGTCGCCTACCGCGCCCCCGCCGGAACCGCACTGCCCACCGACGCCACCACCGCGCTCGCGGCGGCATACGAATGCGTCGGCTTCCTCGGCGAGGACGGCATCACCAACGCCACCGACACCGACAACACCACCATCAACGACATGGGCGGCGTGCAGGTCATCAACGAGATCAGCAGCTACGCCGAAACCTACCAGTTCATCATGATCGAGACCCGCGCCGAAAGCCTCAAGGCCCGCTACGGCGACGGCAACGTCACCGCCACGGGCACCGGCGACGCGACCACCCTCACCGTCCTGCACGCCATGCCCGACGGCGAATCCTGCGTCTGGGTCTTCGAAATCCTCATGACCGGCAACCGCGTCAAGCGCATCATCATCCCCGACGCCACCATCAGCGAGGTCGGAGACATCACCTACTCCAGCACCGAGGTCATCGGATACGACGTCACCTACAGCGCCAACCCGTCCGACCTCATCGAAGGTGCCACCAGCAAGGAGATCATCGCCCCGCTGTCCAAGGCCGCCACCAAGGCGCTCAAGCAGGCGCTCGACGCCGCCGCCTGACCCGCGCACCGATAAACAGACAAGCCGACCGGAACCACATCCGGCCGGCTTTTTTCGACTTCCATGAAAGGACAACCAATGACGACCGCAAAGCCGCAGGATCACAAGCAGCCCAAGGACAAGCCCCGCAAGGTCGAGGTCATGGGCGCGACCCTGACCATCGACCCGTCCATCCTCGACGACCTCGATATGGTCGAATACCTCTACGACCTCCAGCACGCCGCCGACAGCGACGACGGAGGCTTCGCTATCGTGCCGTTCCTGCGCAAGCTGTGCGGCGACGACTACACGAACGTGAAGAAGGCGCTGCGCGACGACAACGGGCGCATCCCCTTCGAAAAGGTCGGCGAATTCGTCCAGCAGCTCATCGAAGCGCTCAACCCAAACTCCTGACGCTCGTGGAAATGATGGAGGCCGCGCCCGACGCCCTGCGGGCCGACCTCCAACGCTTCTACGGGCTCGACATGGACGAGATCGGCCACACGGTGAGGGTGCGCCGCGCCGCCGACCTCGCCGCCAACCTCCCCGACGATGCGATCACATGGGGCCGCATCGACGAACGCGCCACATGGGGCACCGCCAAACACCTGCTCGCCACCATCGCCGACAACACCGGCTTCATCGCATGGACGAAGACCAAGGCCGCCAAACAAGGCCAATGGCATGGCGCGATCGAACGCCCCGGCTTCCCTGCGACCGCCAACGTCCAGAAACTCCACCCCGACGACATGCTGCGCATCCTGCGCATGCCACGAACCTGACCGAAGGGAGCGCACATGGCCGAACTCGCACACGCCTACGTGCAGATAGTCCCATCCATGAAAGGCGTCGGCCGAACCATACAGGCCGCCTTCGGCACCGCCGGAGACAAAGGCGGCGCACAGGCCGGCAACAACTTCACCTCCGGCTTCTCCGCCAAGATCGGAGCCGTCGCCGGCGTCGCCGCAAGCGTGTTCAACAAAGTCGCCGGAATCATCGCCGGCAGCCTCAACAGCGCCATCGGACGAGCCGACCAGATGAACAACTTCCCCAAGGTCATGAAAAACCTCGGGTACTCCAGCGCAGACGCGGCCGCGAGCATCAAGAAGATCAGCAGCGCGCTCGACGGCCTGCCCACCACCAGCTCGGCCATGACCGGCATGGTGCAGCAGCTCGCCCCGTTGACCTCGAACCTCGACGAGGCCACCGACATCGCGCTCGCGTTCAACAACGCCATGCTCGCCGGCGGCGCGTCAACGATCGAGCAGGAGAACGCGCTCACCCAGTACACGCAGATGCTCTCCGCCGGCAAGGTGGACATGCAGGCGTGGCGATCCGTGCAGGCCGCCATGCCCGGACAGCTCAATCAGGTCGCCGAGGCCATGATGGGAGCCGGCCACAACGCCAACGACCTGTACGAGGCCATGAAGGACGGAACCTACAGTTTCGACGACTTCAACAAGACCGTCATGCGCCTCAACAACCAAGGCTTCGCCCAATACGCGAGCTTCGCCCAACAGGCCAAGGACGCCACCCAAGGCATCGGCACCGCGTTCGAGAACGTCCGCAACCGTGTAGCCAAGGCCGTCCAGAAAGTCATCGAAGCCGTCGGCGTGGAAAACATCGCCGGCGCGATCAACGACTTCAGCTCGCAGTTCGGCAAGATCGGCGACGCCGCAGCCGGAATGGTGGGATACGTTAAGGACTGGCTCGTACAGCTATACGGCAAATTGCAGGAAAACGGCGCACTCCAATCATTCAAGACGGCATGGGACAACATCGTCGGAATCGTCAAACAGGTCGCCAACCTAGTCATCGACTGGCTCAAACTCATCCCGCCAGACGGTGCCGCCGCAGCCCTCAAACTCGTCGCCGACACCCTCAACTGGTTCGTCCAGCACGGCAAGGAACTCGCGCCCATCATCATCGGCATCGGCACCGCGTTCGCCGCCGTCAAGGGCTATCAGGCGCTCAACAGCGGCCTGCAAACGCTGACCACGACCATGCAGGCGGTCACCGCCGGCGCGCAGGGCGTGTCCAAGGGCATCATGCTCATGATGGACCTGGGCGGCCCGATCGCCGCAATCAAGGAGATGGCGACCGGCCTGAGCCTCGTCAAGACCGCCCAGACCGCATGGAGCACGGCCACGAAGATGGCCACGGCCGTGCAGGGCGCGTTCAACGCCGTCATAACCGCCAACCCCATCGGTGCGCTCATCGTCGCCATCACCGCCGTGGTGGCCGCGCTCGTCTGGTTCTTCACGCAGACCGAGGTCGGACGACAGGCATGGCAGGCGTTCATGGACTGGCTCGCCCCGATATGGCAGTCCATACAGGCCGCGTGGAGCGCGGCATGGACGGCGATCAGCTCGTTCATCCAATCGAACATGACCACCATCCAAGCCATATGGGACACGGTATGGGGCGCGATAAGCGCCTACTTCACCTATGTGTGGAACGGCA
>NZ_JAAIIG010000019.1 GCF_012932375.1 Bifidobacterium olomucense
CCCCAAGCGCGCCCCTCCCCCAGCCACAAGCCATCCTGACTCCTTGCGCGTACTCCTAACGCACTTTTCGCACGAATCGAGCGCAAAACGTGCGGTTTTCAGCCGTTTTGCGTCCATTTCGCGCGAAAAGTACGTTAGGTGGCCGGATCCCGTCCGATTCGTGCGAAAAGTGCGTTAGACGGCCGGAACTGGCGTGTTTTGCGCCCGATTCGCGCGAAAAGTGTGCTCGGGGTACGGGCGCTGCGCGGGGTACGGGCGCGGGGATGCGGGCACACGCCGTTATGGCAAATGCGCTAGCCGATGTGTTTGACGATGACGCGACTGGCGGCGGCTTTGGCCCACAGCTGCCAGTCGTGGTTCATAATCGTGAACTTCACCGGCTGGGTCTGGCTATGCCGGTAGTACCGGATGCCGTCGCGCAAGGAGTCCGTGCCCAGCTTGGCCAGAAACGCGGATTCGCCGGCAATCATCACATGGCCCGGCATGGCGATGTTCGCCACCGTAGCCACCAACGCGCCCAATCGGAAGCAAGTGCGTTTTACCAACTGTGTGGCTTGGGGAACATGGGCGCGGGCATCGGCCGCGAAATCCTCGAACGTCACCGGTCGGCCCACGATTGCGGAATACTGTTCGGCAATCGAATCGTCGGTCAGGCATTGCGAGCATCCGATGTGCCCTCTGGTGCATCGCGGCCCCTCTGGGTCGATCAATACATGACCTACCAGTCCGTAGCTTTTGTCCGGGTACCGGACCGGTTCGCCATGCACGGCCAGCGAATAGCCTACGCCCACGCCGATCGTCACCACGGCGAACATATCCAATCCCACGCCCGGCCCGAACCAAGAGGCATCCACCAACAGCGAATCGATATCGTTGAAGACTCCGCACGGCATCCCGGTCGCAGCCCCGACCATCGCTCCCAAATCCGTACTGTCCTCCCAATGCAGGAACGGCGCGAACGTGACTACGGAATCATCAATCACATGGCCGCCTACAGCCACGCCGACTGCGGTAGGGGCCGGCAATCCCGCAACGGCCACATCGTTGGCGCAGGCCGAAACCAGCTGCGCAATCGCACCGGTCACGTATTCGGGCGACTGATCCTCACCGATCGGCAGTTCATGGCGTCCGGAGACCACTTCACCATGCGCGTTGACGGCTGCCGACACAACCGACGTACCGTGTACTTTGACGCCTACGAACGTGCGTGCGTTGGCGCACAACACCAGAGAGGTCTGCGGACGGCCGCGACGTTCGGTGCTTTCGCGGGGCGTGAACCGCTCCGGAAGTTTGCCGGCGCACATGCCAGCTACCGCATTCGCCGGCACCTCCTCGATCACTCCCGCGTAGATAAGATCGCTGGTGATACGCGACAGCGCGCCCTGGCTCAATCCCAGCATCTGCGCCAGTGTGGTGCGCGCGATCGGCCCGTATTGGGCCACGGCCGCCGCCACACGATGCGTATGCTCGGATCCGGTAAACCATTGCGGGATCGCATTGGCATCAGACATACAGGCAGCCCCTTCGCGCTTGTTGACTCGCTGTTGACGTGCTTCTTTTTCTTGCGTTCATCACAAAAATACATCGCGGCTCGGCACTCAGGCAAAGCGATGCGGCAATTCCACCCGTAATCGTGCCGGCAATTGCACCCGTGATTATGCCGGCCGCCGGTGATGGCAATTACTTTCCGGCACGCCCGTAAACCGGTGCGATGGGAATAAAACCATCGGACTGGTTCAATAATACGGTGACCATGCGTTGGATTTCGGCGGCGACGGACGCCAGCTGGCAGCAGCGAGCAGCAGTTAGCAGCAACGCCGCAACCGATGATTCCAGCTCGTGGAAGCACACGTCGCACATGGCCAACAACGAAGTTCCCATAGAAAGGTTGCCGGTATGACCACCCCGCAGCGCACTACCATTCCCGACACTATCCGCACGAACGGCGCCACCCCGAATCCATGGTGGTCGAACGCCGTCGTCTACCAGATCTACCCGCGTTCCTTCCAGGACACCAACGGCGATGGTTTCGGTGATCTCAAGGGCATCACCTCCCGTCTCGACTATCTCGCCGACCTCGGCGTGGATGTGGTGTGGCTCTCCCCCGTGTACAAGTCTCCGCAGGACGACAACGGTTACGACATCTCCGATTATCGCGACATCGACCCGTTGTTCGGCACTCTGGAAGACATGGACGAGCTGCTGGTCGAAGCGCATAAGCGCGGCCTGAAGATCGTGATGGATCTGGTCGTCAACCACACTTCCGACGAACACGCCTGGTTCCAGGCCTCCAAGGATAAGAACGACCCGCATGCCGACTGGTACTGGTGGCGTCCCGCCCGTCCGGGCTTCGAGCCCGGCACACCCGGTGCCGAGCCGAACCAGTGGGGTTCCTACTTCGGCGGCTCCGCATGGGAGTACTGCCCGGAACGCGGCGAATACTTCTTCCACCAGTATTCGAAGAAGCAGCCTGACCTCAACTGGGAGAACCCGGATGTGCGTCACGCCGTATACGACATGATGAACTGGTGGTTGGATCGCGGCATCGACGGCTTCCGCATGGATGTCATTACGCAGATTTCCAAGACCATCGACAAGAACGGCAAGCTGCCGGGCGAGCCGGGATCCGAAATTGAGGATTATCCGGTGGGTCCGGAGGGCTACTCCTCCCCATTCCCATGGTGCTCCGATGGTCCGCGCGTGGATGAGTTCCTTGCCGAGATGCGTCGCGAAGTGTTCGAGAAGCGCGAAGGCTTCATGAACGTGGGCGAGGCACCGGGCGTCACGCCGGCACGCAACGAGCACATCACCGATCCCGCCAATGGCGAGCTGGATATGTTGTTCCTCTTCGACCACGTTGGCGTTGACCAGAAGCCTTCTTCCAAGTGGGATGTCGTCCCGTTCGAGGTGAAGAACCTGCGCGAAAAGATGGCCGGCCAACAGGAGGCGGTGAAGGACACCGGTTGGGCCAGCCTGTTCTTCTGCAACCATGATCAGCCACGCGTAGTCTCCCGCTGGGGCGACGATTCCACCGAGGAATCCCGCGTACGTTCGGCGAAGGCGTACGGCTTGCTGCTGCACATGCACCGCGGCACCCCGTACATCTATCAGGGTGAGGAGTTGGGCATGACCGGTGCTCACTTCAAGAGCCTGGATCAGTACCGCGATCTGGAGTCGCTCAACGCCTTCCGTCAGCGCGTCGAGGAGGCGAAGATCGTTTCGCCGGAGAATATGATGGATGCGCTGGAGCTGATCAGCCGCGACAACGCGCGCACGCCGATGCAGTGGGATGCGTCCACCTACGCCGGATTCACCGCGCCGGATGCCGCTGTCGAGCCGTGGATCTCCGTGAACCCGAACAAGGCGGAAATCAATGCGGCCAGCGAATTCGACGACCCTGATTCGGTGTACGCGTTCTACAAGAAGCTGATCGCCCTGCGTCACGAGCGCGCGGTGATCGCCGCCGGCGACTGGCATCTGATCGACGCGGATGACGAGCATGTGTACGCATTCACCCGCACACTGAACGCCGAGAAGCTGCTGGTGGTGGCCAACCTGTCCGGCCGCACCGTCGATCTGCCTCGTGAGTCCGCCGAGCTAGTGGCCACTGGCGTGGCGGAACCGGATGTGCTGATCTCCACCTATGGCGCTTCGCACGCTGTGGTCTCCTTGGCCAACGGCGAGCTCGATCCGTGGGAGGCCGTGGCCATCCAGCTGTAACGGCTGGTTTCCGATTGGTTTCTTCGATGCTGTTTATGTGGGGGTGTTAGCGGTTCACACACCGCTAACACCCCCTTATCGTTATCCCCCTTATCGTTATCCCCCTTATCGTTATCCCCCTTATCGTTATCCCCCGATCTCATCCCATTTTCGTTCCGTCTCCCTTCGCGAATTTGTTCCACTGAGACGACGGCAGTGAGTCTTTTTCGCGAGAGGGCGATGAGCAAGTCACGGAACCGGGAATCTGTGGATACCTCGGAACCTGTGGATACCTCGGAACCTGTGGACACTTGGAACCTGTGGCTCCGTAGAATATATCGGGACCTTGGCCCCTTGATCCCCTTGGAATCCGGACATTTGCCGCTATCGCCACCGACCACCGTCTTACAATGTCCATCATGGAACAAAAGGACGTTTTGAAAGCGCTGCAACGCGATCACGCAGCGGAACTGAAGCTCGCCGCCAAACGACTCAAAGGCACTGCCCGCCACACCGAGATTATTCCCTCGCCGGCTCTCAGCGACATGACCGGCCATGAGATTCTGCTCAAGCCGGAGAATCTTCAGGTCACCGGTTCGTTCAAGATTCGCGGCGCCTACAACAAGATCGCCTCCCTGTCTGAGGAGCAGCTGGCCCGCGGCATCGTCACCGCATCCGCCGGCAACCACGCACAAGGTGTGGCGTATGCGGCCCGCGAGCGTGGCGCCAAGGCCACCATCTGCATGCCGCAGATCACCCCGCCGCTCAAGGTGGATGCCACTAAGGCCTACGGTGCCGACGTGGTGCTCTACGGTGATGTATTCGATGAAGCTGCAGCGCACGCCGCCGAACTCGCCGAAACTCAGGGCATGATTTATGTGCCGCCGTTTGACGACTACGAGGTCATCTGCGGTCAGGGCACTATCGGTCTGGAGATTCTTGAAGACGTACCGAACGTCACCGATGTGGTGGTGCCTCTTGGTGGCGGCGGTCTCGGTGCCGGTGTGGCGCTGGCCATCAAGACCTTCAAGCCCGAAGTACGTGTAATTGGTGCCATTCCGGAAGGCTCTCCGGCATGGAAGGATTCGTTGGCTTCCGGCCATGTGTCCCCGGCCGATCAGGTGATTACTTCCGCCGAGGGCGTGGCGGTCAAGCATCCGGGCGATCTGCCGTTTGCGCTGCTCAACGAATTCTTGGATGATTTGGTCACCGTTTCCGAGCGTGATATCAACGAGATGATTCTGCTGATGCTGGAAAAGCACAAGCTCGTCGTGGAGGCGGCCGGTGCCGTATCTCTGGCTGCGCTGGAACATCTCAACTTGCGTTCGCGCAAGTTCGCTCAGGCCGGCGGACCGCATGTGGTAGTGCCGATTATGTCCGGCGGCAACATCGATACCGTGACGATGGGTGCCGTTATTCAGAAGGGTATGATCGCCCGCGGCCGCATCATGAACTTTGAGGTCGAACTGCCGGATACGCCGGGACAGCTTGTCAAGGTGGCGACGTTACTCGCTGAACAGCGCGCCAATGTTATTGCGCTTGATCACGATCAGTTCAAGGCGTCCGGCCACTACACCAACGCGGTGTCTCTTGGAGTCACGGTCGAAACCAATGGTCCGGAACACATCGACCGCATCCTTGCGGCGTTGCGTCAAGCTGGCTTCCAGCCCAAGCGTATCTACTGATACGACTCTTGTCGCTGTTATCCCTGTTATCGTTGCTACCGTTGTTGTCCGTTTTGCGAAAATGACTCACTGACGGTCGGTCAGTGAGTCATTTTCGCAAAACGGACGCAGGGTGCTTACCACAAGTCACTGTGGATCATTGCGGATTACCGTGCTTCTTCGGCGATCGTCTCGTCTACCAGCTTCGGCAGAGCGACGGCGATGTCCTCGCGAATCAATCGTGTGGCCAAACGGTCGTACTGGGTGTGTCCCATGTTCATAATCGTGATCGGCACTCCTGCTTGAGCCGCCACCGGCACGATACTCGCCGCCGGGAAGACTTCTAGCGTCGAACCGATCACCCACAGCTCGTCCGCTTTCGTGGCCCGATCATAGGACTTCTCCATCGCCCCATCCGGCAATGCCTCACCGAAATACACCACGTCGGTTTTGATCAGTCCGTTGCACGGCATATCACCGCGGTACTTCAGCTTGCGATGGCAGTGCGGATCCGGCTCTTCGTCCAGCTTGGCCATAATGTCCGCCGTATTGTATTTCTGATGGCACTTCATGCAATGCGAAGTACCGATGGTGCCATGCAGATTCACGATAAGGTCCGGTGAATTACCGGCCTTCTCATGCAATGCATCGAAATTCTGTGTGGCCAGCAGCGTCAGCATACCTGCCTGTTCCAGCTTGACCAGCGCCTTATGTGCTGCGCCTGGCTGCGCATTCCACACCGGCGACTCCTTCTGCCACCGCCACGAATACTCACGGGCCTCGGCATCGTTCAGGAACAGGTCGATGTCGTATACGCTCATCTGGTCCGGATGCTTGGTCCACACACCATCCGGACCACGGAAGTCAGGGATGCCGGCGGACGTTGAAATGCCCGCTCCAGTCAATACTGCAATCTTTTTGGTCATAGCTATAGGTATACCCGCATGAGATGAATGACGGCATGGAGCAGTCGTCATCCGATGTCATTTGTCGCAAGTTCCAGTGATTTGCTGCACCAGGTGGTCCAGTCGAGCCTCACGATTCGCTTTCGCCAACTCGCATTCCCACACCACAATCACACGCCATCCGGCAGCCTCCAATTCGGCATGTTGCTCAGCATCACGGGTTTTGTTGCGCAGGAGTTTGACTGTCCAGAATTCCACGTTTGATTTCGGCATCGAATACTTCGGACAATGGTCGTGCGCATGCCAAAAACATCCGTTAATGAATACCATCGTGCGATATTTCGGCAGCACTACATCCGGATGCCCAGGGTATCGTTTGTCGTTCTTCCGAAATCGCAACCCATGACGGAACAGATAGCTGCGTACTAGCACTTCGATCGAGGTGTCTTTGCCGCGAATATGAGACATCGTGTACGAACGCGTGCCGCGCTCATATTTTTCCTCACGCTCCCGCAAGCTGCGGCCACCGGACCTCTTTCGCTCGCTTGCCACGTACACCCACCTCACTCTGCCTTGCCCAACGACCGATTCTCATGGAATCAAAATCGACTCGACCTCTGCAAAACAATAATCCCTTCGGATTCCTACAACAGCGTAAGGTCAGCACACGATGAGAAAATGTTTCACGTGAAACATCGCGTCATCATTATTGGTTCCGGCCCTGCCGGATACACGGCAGGTATTTATCTGGGACGAGCCGGTTTTAACCCGCTGATTATTACGGGCGCTTTAGCCCCCGGAGGCCAGCTCGTCAACACCACAGAAGTGGAAAACTTCCCGGGATTCCCGGACGGCATTCTCGGCCCGGAACTGATGGATCGCATGCGCGAGCAGGCCGAACGATTCGGCGCGGAATTGCTCCCTGCCGACGTCGAATCGGTGGAAGCACTCCCCCAGCACGACGGACGTCCACAATACCGATTAACCACCTCAGACGACGAACAGTTCGAAACCGCCGCCGTTATCGTGGCCACCGGATCCAACGTACGTAAACTCGGCGTCCCAGGCGAAGAGGAACTGTCTGGCAACGGTGTCTCCTACTGCGCCACCTGCGATGGGTTCTTCTTCAAGGACAAGCCCATCGTTGTAGTTGGCGGCGGCGATTCGGCATTCGAAGAGGCTTTGTTCCTCACACGATTCGGCTCGTCCGTCACCCTGATTCATCGTCGCGATACTTTCCGCGCCTCGCAGATTATGGTTGAACGCGCCAAGGCCAATCCCAAGCTCACCTTGCTGACCAATACCGTTGTCACTGCCATCAACAGCGACGCTCCGTCAGCTGCGGAACCTGTTGCCAAAGCCAACAGCGTCAACCTTGCTCCGGCCGATTCCATCGCAGGTCAAGCAGACACCACCTCCTCTGATGCTGAAGCTTCCGCTGCAGCATCGGCATCGTCACCGTCAATTACGCTCCCCGGGCTGGGTGCCAAGCCGCAAGGCGACGCAGCATCCAGCGGCACGGTCCTCGGCAATACGGTCCTCGGTGGCAAACTCTCGCTGAATGCTGGCGGCTTGCTGTCTGGATTGCCTAAGCAACCGCAAAAACATGTCACTAGCGCAACACTCCGCAATACCGTAACCGGCGAGGAAAGCACGCTTGACTGCAACGCGATCTTCGTGGCGATCGGACATACTCCCGCCACCGACTTCGTAACCGACGTAGTGAATCGCGACGAGGACGGCTACATCATCGTGAATGGCGGCAGTACCCTTACCAGCGCTTCAGGCATCTTCGCCGCCGGTGATTGCGTGGACCGCACCTATCGCCAGGCCATCAGTGCCGCCGGCATGGGTTGCCGCGCCGCCCTTGACGCCCAGTCCTATCTGGAAGAGGCCTAGTCCCTTTCCTCCTCCCCTCAGTCTGGAATATCTGACCTTGTGCATAAAGCCCAAGTTGCGTGAATACGCTTCAGCTTGGGCTTTATGCATGCAACCATAGCCTCGCCCACTCGATCAACCATCAATACAAACCCGGCTGAATCGTATGCGCCAAATAGACCAGCGCATCGTCTCTATGATCAAGCCACCACTCCGCATCACTTAGCGTACGGATCTTACGAATCAGACGATCGTAAAGCGGAAGCTCATCTTCCGGCGCACACTTCACCAAGACACATGCCTGCTGCAGTACCCGTCGGCGAATGTGGTCGGCTTCAATAGCATGCTCTTCGTTGCCCCATAACGGCACAAAGCGTGACTCATGCCCCAATGCACGCGCCGCCTCACACTCAGGACATCGACTTGTCTCTGCAGCACGGATACGAGCCGCAACCACCGTATATGGGCCCGACGTATTCACCAGCGTGGAATGCTTGCACTTACGAAAGACCCTTTTCATACCCATGACACCCTCCTGCTCTAGAACGTTTGTTCGACTACAGGATTATCGTAACCATGGTTCACAGCGACGGTAAAATTTTACCGACACGGCCCATTTTCCGCCATTTTCGCCTCATCCGGCAACAACGGGAAAGAAAGAAATGAAATCGGATTGATCGCGGCATGACAAAGCCCCACCACAATCAATCCGAAATCTTGAAATCACACCCAGTGACTATCCTTGCCGGCCTCATCGTTCTGCGAGGGAACCAGCAGTTGCAGGATACGATCCATATCTTCCGGAGAGGAGAATACGATTTCGATGCGACCGTGCTTTTTCGTGCCCTTGATGGACACCTTCGTGTCGAAATGATTCTCCAAGCTCTGCTGAATGGCCGAACCCAACCAGGGATTGGTTTTCGATGTCTTCGGCTTCTTTGGCTGCTCTCCCGAAGCGATTTTCATCGAAACAATTTCCTCGGTGCTCCGCACCGACAGGCCCTCCGCAATAATACGAGAGGCGAGCTTATCCATCTCTTCCGGATCACTCAAGCCGAGCAATGCACGCGCATGTCCAGATGACAATACGCCAGCGGCCACCTTCTTCTGCACCGCCGCCGGAAGGTTGAGCAATCGCAGCGTATTGGCAATCTGCGGGCGCGATTTGGACACCGACTTGGACAGCTGAGCTTGGGTCAGACCGAATTCCTCAATCATCTGCTGGTATGCCGCAGCTTCTTCGAGAGGATTCAACGCTACGCGATGCAGGTTCTCCAGCAACGCATCGCGAAGCATGTCATCGTCAGCGGTGGTCTTGACAATAGCTGGAATGGTTTCCAGTCCAGCCAGCTGTGACGCACGCCAACGACGTTCACCCATAATCAGCTCATACGGGCTGTCCATACGACCAGCGAACGGATTGGCGCTGGATTCCTCGGTCTCCCCCGACTTCTTCGCTGCAGCAATCTGATCCGCAGGACGGCGACGCACTACAATCGGCTGCAGCACACCCACTTCCTTGATGGAAGCGGACAGTTCGTTCAGCTCGTCTTCATCGAAGATCGTACGCGGCTGATGGGCATTCGGGCCGATCTCCGCGAGCTTAAGCTCGGCAAGATATCCGCCTTCCACCGGCTTCAGTTCCGGCTGCGCATCCTTGTCCTTATCGTTCTTGGCCTGAGTGCCCTTATTCTTCGCCTCGACGGTTTTGGAATCCGCCGTTGATGCAACGTCCGATGTTTCACGTGAAACATCGGAACGATCACGCTGAGGCGAAACCGCTTCCTTATTGGTTTTCGGGGAGACGGCATCCGCCAAAATGGCGGACGACGGCGAAGATGAAGCAGGTTGAGCGGAGGTGGTAACGTCGCCGCCGAAGAACAGATCGCTGGGGTGCGCGATAGAACCGATGCTCGGCATCGCGGCTCGTTTTGCAGCGGACTTCTTATCGGACTTATCGGCAGTCTTCGACGCCGACTTCGCAGACGCATAGACCACGGGCTCGGTCTTTTCGGCATCAGGCAACAGCTCAAGCTGTGAGGATTTGGCACTCTCCTCCCCTGGAAGCGTGGGGAACAATGCGCCAAGGCCTTTGCCAAGTCGTGATTTCGATGCCATTACTTGTTCCTCCTCGCCTCAATAGCGTCGAGTACCTGTTGCGAACGTTTTGCGATTTCCAGTGCGGCTTCACCATAGGAGATGGCTCCAATGCCACGCGGGTCATAGGCGATCACCGACTGGGAGAAGCTCGGCGCCTCGGAGATCTTCACCGAGCGAGGAATGGTCGTATCCAGCACAATGCTGGGATAATGTCCCTTCACTTCATTGTAGACTTCACGACTCAGCAGCGTACGGCGGTCAAACATCGTCACCAGCATGGTGGAGACCAGCAGCACCGGGTTGAAATGCTCCTGCACCAATCCGATGGTGTTGATGAGCTGACCCAAACCTTCTAGAGCATAATATTCGGCCTGAATCGGAATCAACATTTCCGTCACGGCGCACATAGCGTTGATCACCAGCAGACCCAAGCTTGGCGGGCAGTCGATGAACACGTAATCATAGTGCTTGTCCGATTGACGCAAATACAGGTCAAGCGCATCTTTCAGCAGGGTGTTACGGTTCGGCAGATCTGCCACTTCCAGTTCAGCACCGCTCAAATCGATAGAAGCCGGCACCACATCCAGTGTCGGGAAATCCGGGCAGACCGACAGCACATCCCCCAGTCCGGCACGGCCTTCGATGACGTCGTAGACAGACGGATCGCCTGAGGCGTGCGGCACTCCCAGCGCGGTGGATGCATTGCCCTGCGGATCCATATCGATGACCAGCACCTGCGAACCCTTGTTCGCCATGGCGGCGGCCATATTCACGGTGGACGTGGTCTTGCCTACGCCACCCTTCTGGTTGGCCACAGCAATACGACGAGTCCGCTGCGGCTTGGGGAAAACGGCCTCCTGCAACGCGCTATATCGCGAGCTCTCATCGGCCATTTGATTGCCCAGTCCTGAACCATGACCATCAAATATGCGATGCAATGTTTCGGAAGCCGATTCTATTGGCTCCGACTGATGATCCATGGTGGCCATCGTTCCTCCTTGCACAGACGTATGTTCCAGTGTTCTCATTCGTGTGGACATGATCTGATACACATTCCACAGTTATCCACATTTTCATCGTATGCTGTGGATAACCGTGGATAAGTGCCTCCGATCACGTCTGATTATCGCGTTTTCTATCGACGATAATCGTTGAAATATCAATCTTTTGCTCTGTTGTGCACATCTTTCGGAAAAATTGTGGATAACTTTTCTGTGCACTTGGAAATGTGGATAACTAGTGCTTCGAGAACGCCAGCAACCCCACATTTAGTGTCTGTTTATCGCTTGTCGATCAGCACTACATGCGTGGGCTCCAGATCGGGTCCTACTGCCGCCTCCACAACCCGCGGACGGCGACCGCCGAAGCGCGTGATCTCTTTTTCGGCCTTCACCAGTTCAGCCTGGGCAGACCGACCCTTCAGAGCGACAAGCCGTCCAGCTGGCTTGAGCAACGGCAAGGTCCAGCCAGCCAACTTGGTCATCGGTGCAACAGCGCGACAGGTCACCACCGCAAAGGGATGAACGGCACGCTTACGGACTTGGGCAATCACCGCATCGGAACGATTACGTTCGATGGTGACATTGTCCAGCTCCATCAGATCGGCGCATTCCTGCAGCCATTCCACACGACGTTCCATCGGTTCAATCAGCGTGAACTGATGATCCGGCAGACAGGCCGCAGCCACCAAACCCGGAAAACCGCCACCGCTGCCAACGTCGGCCACGGTTTTGAATTTGGCATCACGCGTCGCGGACTGGATGAAAGGCACCACAGCGGCTGAATTCAGAATGTGACGCTCCCAGATGATATCGACATCACGAGGGCCGATCAAACCGCGAGGCTCCCCCTCTTCCGCAAGCTTGGCATGGAAACGTTCCAGCACCGGCAACGCGTCGCCTAACACTTCCGCCAGAACCGGCGAATGATCCAGCACGTCTGTCATGACTTGTTTCCTTCCTTCACAGTTCAGTTCCCTGTGATCACACTTGCATCAGACTCATAGGATCGCTGTACTCAGAGAATCACCGTCACAATCATGATGTTTCACGTGAAACTCAGCAACATCCAACCAATGTAATGTCCCGACACAGAAATGGCGTCGCTTATCACGACGCCATGCGCTGTTTCGCTGTCACGGACTACCGACTACAGCGAATCACTCCTGATCAAGGTCATCGTCGTCAACAAGATCCTCGGACTTGTTCTTCAGATATACCGTCACGTAGCGATGCGGTTCCTCACCATGGGAGCGGGACTTCAGCCCCTCCTCGCGGACCACATCATGCACCACCTTGCGCTCGAAGGAGTTCATCGGCTTGAGATCCACCGGTTCGCCGGTATCCTTCACTGCGTCAATGGCATCAAGGGCCAGGTCACGCAGATACTGGCGCTTGCGCTTCAGGAAGCCATCCACATCGACGATCAGGTGCGAACGCTCGCCGGTCTTCTGCTGCACGGCGAGACGGGTCAGCTGCTGCAACGCATCAACCACCTCACCATTGCGTCCAATCAGATGTTTGATATCGGTGTCATCATCGGCCACAATCTGCACCGTCGGTCGATCGTTACGCACACCCATTTCGATATCACCTTCATAATCGGCGATATCCAACAAGCCCTCAAGGTAGTCAGCCGCGATGTCAGCCTCTTCGTTGAGCTGATCGATCGTCTTGACGTCGTCCTGTGCCATGCGTTACTCCTTCATGTCGGCGTTGATTCCAAGTCTAAAGCCCTACGCCCCCCAACATAGGGATAAACACGAAAAACACATCGGCACGTGTGCGGTGTTTCACGTGAAACATCATCACACACGTGCCGAGATGTAATCATGCACTATTTCTTCTTCCGCTTACGCTGCGGTTGCTGCCTCTGGAAACCTTGCGTAGCCTTGCGCTCAGCCTCCTCCTTGGCTTTCACCAGAGCCTCCTCCTCAAGGGAGGGAAGACCGGCCTTTTCGCGACGGGCATTCTCAATGCGATGGTCGCGCTTTTCCTTATCGGCAGCTGCCGGCGAACCCGGGGTCGGGAAGTTCGTAACCTGCCAGATCGTACGCAGCAAGTTGCACACGTTGTTGGTCAGCCAGTACACCAGCACAGCGAACGGCATGGTGACGCCCGAGAAGATGTACATCACCGGGAACAGCCACAGCATCATCTTCTGCATGCTTTCCTGCTGCTTGTTCATCGAAGCGGCAGGAGTGTTGCGCTTCATGCTGAAGTAAGTGGTGAACCACAAGCAGAAGCACATGAGGAACACGAAGGTGCCGATCACAATCTTGCCGCCCATGCTGGCGGAGGTGAGATTGTCGGTCACGGACACGATGCCGAACACGTCGGTTTCGGTGAACTGCTGCGCGGTGGCCTTATCGAACGCGCCGAGCGGCCCACGCACGCCGTTGGCAATGTATGGAATGGCCGACAGCGTGTAGAACATGGACATGAACACCGGGCTCTGAATCAGCAACGGCAGGCAGGAACCAGCCGGATTGGCGTCGTTATCCTGATAGAGCTTCATCATTTCACGGCTCAGCGCTTCCTTCGAAGCCTGATCCGTCTTGCCCTTGTACTTGTTCTGGATGCGCTGCATCTTCGGTGCCAATGCCTGCATCTTACGCATCGACTTCATCTGCTTATAGAACAGCGGGAAGATGCAGATCTGCACCACCAGCACCAGACAGATAATGGCGATAACCCAAGAGACGCCGATATCATTCATGCCGAGCATAACCATAAAGTCATGCACCAGCTTCAGAATCCAGGTCTGGAGCCACTCGACAGGGGTCAGGAGCTTATAGAAGAATCCCCAGAACCCACTATCGAGAAAGAATTGGTTTGGATTAGTCATCGATGGGCCTCTCCTTGGATATTGGCCAATGGTGTCAGTCGAGGTTCCTCATGAGCCTTCGACCAGGAAAATCTGTAAAAAATCGAATATCGCTGCGGCACGTCGTCTATTCCCCCGCGACTCCACGGCCGGCAGCGAAGCAATCGTAATACGGCGAGCACTCCCCCTTTGAAGGCCCCGTACCGTTCGAACGCTTCAATGGCGTAATTTGAGCATGACGGATAATACTTGCAACAAGGCGGTGTATTCGCGGAAATGTGACGCTGGTACCAGCGCACACCGCGAATCATCACCGCCTTGATGGAAGTAGACATGTCACTTCGCCTTATGCGACACCGCGGCAAAGCACTTTGCAATCTGCTGATCCAAAGAATCGAACGAGGCTGAAGCCGCACTCGGCTTGGCGCGCAACACAATATCGCAATGTTCCGGGAGTTGGTGCTCATGCATCCTGGCCAGGATTCGGAACCTGCGCTTTACCGTATTACGGATAACCGCCTTGCCTACGGATTTGGATACGGCCAATCCCAGGCGACGATGATTCGCCTGGTCGTCATGCTGGTCGTCGAGCACCAGATAATGCACGACGATGTCCTTGCCTCCGACTTTGCGACGACGTTTGAGTACGCCGACAAAATCACGATGGCTTTTCAGCCGTTCCACCTCGACTATGCCGCTGTGGTAATGATCGCTGGGATCAGGCGGACAGGCTCTTGCGGCCCTTGGCACGACGACGGTTGATCACCGCGCGGCCGGAACGGGTGCGCATGCGCAGACGGAAGCCGTGCTTCATGTGACGACGACGGTTGTTCGGCTGGAACGTCCTCTTCATATCAATTGCTCCTAGGTCTATTTGGCAACGCTGACGCTGCCCTCACGTGAGTCAAGCTATACCAAAGTACTCTCACCCATGCCCTCAAGTCAAAACGGGGCAGGAGTTTTCACATTTCGGACTTTCGGCGCGTCGCGCCCGATTCCCCGGCAAACGGCGGAATATCAACCATTTGGCGGCAAAAGTTATCCACAAACTACACGTATGTTATTCACATTCCAGCAATTCCAACACGCGACACGGTGGATAACTTCCATAATTCGGAGTAAACATTACCTATTGCATCTATACGCGCGAACGAGACAAGGGGCCGACATGGTTAATGTTTCCGGCGACCCCGCAATCGAGGCCGCTCACATCTGGGCGGATACGCTGACCATGCTTAAGCATAGCGCCTCGCTGACCCCCCGTGAAAAAGGTTGGCTTGAAGGCGTGGTCCCGGAAGGGGCTTTCGGTTCGACCATCGTATTGTGCGTGGATAACAACGACACGTTGCAGGCCATTCAGGGCGATCTCAACGAACCGTTGCTGCACGCGTTGCATACCGTGACCGGCACTTCGATGTTCCCCGCGTTCAAGGTCGTGCCCCGCACCGAGGCGAAACCGCAGACGCAGCCGGAACCGAAACCGCGTCATGCGGCGAAATCGTATACTCCGGCAGCCTCCCCTACCGTTACCGAATTCGCGAAGGATTCCCGCGCCAACCGTCACGCTCAGGCACCGAAGCCCGAACCGCGACCGGCCGCGCCGGCGCCGCCCAAGGAACCGCAGTTCCCGGTCGGCGGACAGAAGATGAATCGCGATCCGGAGACTCATCTCAATAAGAACTTCACCTTTGATTCCTTTGTGCCGGGCGATTCCAACCGTTTCGCCCGAACCGTGGCTTTGGCCGTGGCCGAAGGATCGGGTCAGGATTTCAACCCATTGTGTATTTACGGCGGATCGGGTTTGGGCAAAACTCATCTGCTCAATGCCATCGGCAACTATGCGTTGGTCAAGGACCCCAGCCTGAAGGTGCGTTACGTCACCAGCGAGGAATTCACGAACGAATTCATCGATGCGCTGCAGAATCCGAACCAGAGCCAGGGCCAAATCGCCGAATTCAACCGACGCTACCGTCAGGTGGACGTGCTGTTGATCGACGATATCCAGTTCCTTGGCGGCAAGGAAGCAACGCTGGACCAGTTCTTCCATACGTTCAATTCGCTGCATCAGGCGAATAAGCGCATCGTCATCGCCTCCGATGTGGCGCCGAAGAATCTGAAGGGCTTTGAAGCTCGACTGATTTCGCGCTTTGAATCGGGTCTTACCGTAGACGTCAAGCCGCCGGATCTGGAGACTCGTATCGCCATTCTGCGCATGATCGCGTCGATGAACGGCTCCAAGATTCCCAATGACGTGCTCGATCTGATCGCCGAACGCTTCACCGAGAACATTCGTGAGCTGGAAGGCGCGTTGACCCGCGTGACGGCGGTCGCCTCGCTGAGCAATCAGCCGGTGACTCGCGCGTTGGCCGAGCAGACGCTACAGGATTTCTTCACCACAGATGTGGAGATCAAGCCCACGGACATCATCGGACAGGTGGCGAAGTACTTCCATCTGACTTTTGACGACTTGGTCGGACGTTCCCGCACGAAAAATGTGGCGTTGGCCCGGCAGATCGCCATGTATCTGGCCCGCGAAATGACCAGTATGAGCCTGTTGGACATCGGTGAGGTGTTCGGAGGCCGCGATCACACTACGGTGATGCATGCGTATACCCGCGTCAGCGACGAAATGCAGCAAAAACAGGAGATCTACAACTACGTGATGGAATTGACCGTCCGTTTGAAGCAGAATTCCAACGACTGAGCCGTCTCGCTCAATCGATCTGACAGACCGTTTTCGGCACTTTTTCGCGACTCATGCGGAAAAGTGCCGTTTTCGTTTGCTCAGATCGATTCTGCTGGATACGTCCGAGACGTACCGCGGGGAACACGACCTACCGCAGCAACGCTGTTGTCTTTCCTTCCTCCCGTCAACATCCCGTTGCCTTCCCTCTCCCGAAACTGGAGTTCGCTCGGCACCCGACCAGCGTCCGCCCGCCCCCCCTCTCCAATCC
>NZ_JAAIIG010000002.1 GCF_012932375.1 Bifidobacterium olomucense
GCCGGCCGTCGGCATCGATGCCTACGAGAACGGATTCGGCATCAGAAAAGGATGGGCAGGACGCTCAAAATAATCCACGCCACGCGATGACACGCGCGGATAAGACCCACGTTTCTTTACTTAACCCACATTTTGTCTATTAACCCTAACTCCGACGGAGTATCCATCGAACGAATCACGTCGCGAAGCTGTCAGAAATAAAAGAGAACCCCCAGTGCATCACGGCTGAGTCGAAGACCGTCCGGAGAGGCCCATTGGGGGAATTCATGGAATATGATAATGGGTTATGAGCCGACAGTCAAACCCAGCGCCCGATTTCCTCTCGCAAACCCCTCGCAAGGGAAGCCCGCAGGAGAGGGCGCTGCGCGCGTGCATCACCGACGAGCGGCTCGCGTCCTACGATTCCGAAGCACGGCGGCGCTCATGCCCGGCGCTGCGGCTGTACCTGTGGGATCACGACATGGCCAGCGCCTGCATGGGAGACATCGCCATCCTCGAAGTCGCCCTGCGCAACCGCATGGACCGGCGGCTGTCCCTCATTTCCTCGGAACAGGCAGGCACCGGGGACTGGTACATGGCGGGGCTCGACTTCGACGACCGCACCCAATACCAGATTCGCGAGGCATGGAACCATCTCACCCCGCAACAGCGCGGAATTCATACGCATGGTCATCTCGTTGCTTCATTGATGTTCGGCTTCTGGCGCAACCTTCTGGAGGACGGAGGCACGATTCATACGAAGTGGCCGGACCAGAGGCGCGCCGATTACGAGAACGATCTGTGGCGCAAGGGACTTGACAAGACGTTCTCCAATGGGCGCCAGTATGCGCGTGCGGTGGGAGAACGTTGGACAAGACGCTACGCGCTGGACATCGTCAAGACCGTGCACGCCCTGCGCAACAGGGTCGCCCACCACGAGCCGCTCGTCAACGGCATCCCCCTTCCCGGCGAGAACCGGCGCATCACGTTGACGGAGGCGGTGCAGGCGTGCTTCGATCTGGCGATGATCCTGGACCGCGACCTGCATGCGTGGCTGATGGACAACAGCAAGATGAGACTCGTGCTTGAACACGAGCCTCGGGAAACCGGACTATAAGACCACAAGATCGTTCGGAAAGAAGCCCTGCGGTCTTTCGTCGATGATTCCGACATCGTCATTTCACGTCGCAGACGGTGAAGGCGAAGCTGGTGAGGGTGCCGGTAGATTTGCCGTTGGCGAGGAGTTGGTCGATGTCGGGCAGGTCCTTGTTGTCGCTGGTCTGGTTGAGGGCGTATTGGGTGCCGTCGGGTGCGGTGAAGCGCATGACGGGGTCGCCTTTGGCGTCGTGCGTGCAGCTGACGGTGCCGTGGTCGACGGTGAGTGGCCATGTGTGCCCGAGTTGGTCGGCGCTGATGTCCTGCGGGTTGCTGGTCGCGGTGATTGTTTTGCTGTCGTCGGCCGGGTAGTTTTCGGGGTGTTTGATGCCGTCCATGCAGGCGGTCAGGCTCAGGGCCATGATGGCGGCGAGGCCGGTGGCCGTGATGGAGCGGATGGCGTGTGTCGTGTTGGTCATGCTGGTTTCCTTTGTCGTGTTCGGCGGTGTTTTGGTTGCCGGTTCTCCGGCCGTCAGTGGTGGTCGGGGTGTTCCTCGATGAGGGCCATGTAGCCGTCCTCCAATGTGGGTTCCATGGGTTGCGCGTCGGCGGGCGGGGTGTCGGTGATGACGCGGTAGCGTACGCCGCGTGCGGTGGTGACGGCGTTGGCGACGATCATGCCGGCGGGTGGCGGGGTGTTGGCCGGCTGGGTGAGCCAGACGCGGCCCGCGGCGTGTCCGGTGAGCTGTTCGGTCGGCCCGTCGTAGCGGATGCGGCCCTGACGCAGGACGAACACGTATGGGCAGGTCTGGGCGATGTCGTCGAGGATGTGGGTGGACAGGATCACGGTGCGGTCGCCGCCGAGGCCGGCGAGCAGCGTGCGGAAGCGCATGCGCTCCTCGGGGTCGAGTCCGGCGGTGGGTTCGTCCACGATGATGAGCCGGGGATCCGCCATGAGGGCCTGCGCGATGCCGACGCGGCGGCGCATGCCTCCGGAGAAGCCGCCGATGCGCCGGTCGGCCACGTCCGTGAGTCCGACCCGGTCGATGAGCTCGCGTGCCTGGCGCATGCGCCCCCGGGTGTCGTCGATGCCTTTGAGGACGCCCACGTAGTCGAGGAATTCGAGCGGGGTGAGCTGCGGGTAGGGTTCGATGTCCTGCGGCAGGTAGCCGAGCGTGCGTTTGAGCGCGCGGCGGGTCCTCGCGTCCTTCAGGTCGTGGCCGTCCATGAGCACCTGGCCCGACGTGGGGCGGATGATGCCGGCGAGGATGCGCATGAGCGTGGTCTTGCCGGCGCCGTTCGGCCCGATCAGGCCGACCATGCCGTGCGGCAGGTCGCAGGTCACGTCGTCCAGCGCGCGGGGCTTCCTCGGGAAGTCCTTGGTCAGGTGGCTGATGGAGATGAACATGATGTCTTCTTTCCCGTGTCGATGTTTCCGATGAGGGTTCCGCCGGTGTCGTTCAGCGTGCCGTGCGCGGGCGTGTCGAGCACCATCCGCCCAACGTCATGAGCAGTATGGCGGCGGCGAGCTGCGCGATCAGGGATACGGTCGCGTTGGCGGGCGTGCCGGTGACCGCGAGGACGCCTCCCGCGGCCGGGTAGACGGGTTTGAGCCCGAACCATCCGGCGCCGATTGCGTCGCCGATCACGTTGAGGATGGTGCCGTTGACGGTCGGCATGGGCAGCATCGGCGAGGAGAACACGAGCGCGAACCATGCGAGCACGCCGGCGATGCGCGCGACGATCATGGGCAGGATCGCGCCGAGCAGCGAGGACAGGCTCATCGCGGTCAGCACGGCCGGCCCGGTGATCGCGAGTCCAGCGGCCAGCGCCTGCGGGACGGCCCACCACGAGCCGTGCAGGGTCTGCGTGACGCCGGCGCAGGCCAGCAGCAGGAGCGACGGGGCGATGAGGATCAGGAACGCGCCGAGCGTGCGTGCCGCGGCCAGCACGGGCGCGGGTGTGGGTGTGGAGTCCTCCAACTGACCGATGCCGAGCCGGTCGTGGCGCGTATGGAAGTCGGTGAACGCGGCCATGTAGGCGATCGGCATGAACATGGCCATCGTCTTGGCCATGAACGCCAGATCGCCAGCGCCGTGGTCGTGCGGGCCGGCCGGGGAGATCACGCCCAGCAGGAGCGCGAACAGGGCCAATGGGACGGCCGCGACCCATAAGGAGCGTTGCCGCCACACGATAATCGTGTGGACGCGGACCAATCGCGGGAAACCGATGCGCATGCTCATATGCCCCTCCTCGCAAGCGTCACGTTGCGTTCCTCGTCGCCCAGCAGCCGCCACGCGACCCCAATGGCGATCACGGCGGCGGCGAGCGGGATGCCGCGCTGCGCGACCGGGTCGAGCACGTACGGGTCCCACAGGAGGGCGAGGAACATCCATACCGCGACCACCGCCATGACCGTGGCCTGCGCGGACGCGGACCATGCGGCGGCCGCGAACCCGGCCGTCCCCACGACCAGCACCGCGCCCGTCGGCGCGATCAGACTCGCCCATCCCAGGTCCTGCGGCCACAGGCCCAGTACGTGCAACGGCGCGAACATGAGCACGGCGCCGACCAGACCGGACACGGCCGTCAGGACGAACCGCGTGGTCTCAACGCGCCGCCAGCCCACGGGCGTGGACTCGCTCGCCTCGACCAGCGGGTCGCCGGTCAACGCGACCGCCACGCACACGCCCGAGCCGATCACCATCAGCTGGGCGAGCCAGTTCACCACCGTCAACGTCTGCGTACGCGACCACACGCCGGACACCATGATGCCGGCGACCGCAACAGCAATCCCGCAGACCGCGGGCGCCGCCAGCAATCCCAGGCCGATGCGCCTGGCCTGCGCGCGAATCATTCCCGACATGCCGTCCCTCCCTGAAGTCCGAAAGTTCGACGGCCGTTCCTTATCGTCCGTCACCAGATAGGTAGCGGTCGCCGACCGCATGGTTCACGCGACACGCCGAACGACCACCGGCGACTCATCGACCTCGATCCGTTCAGACGGCCGTGGCCGTCATGCGTGCCTCGGACAAGCGTCCGGCGCACGCCACCGCCACCGCGCACGCCACCAGCCCCGTGACGGCCAGCAACAGTTGTCCGAATGTCCGGGTCATGTCGATCCAGCCCGCGGCCGGCAGGCCCATGAGTCCGAGCAGGTCCGTACGGATCACGGCGACCAGCAGCAGGCCGACGCCGAAGCCGACGCCCGTGGAGAACCGGATCGCGAGCATCGCGCCCACGCCGGCGACCAGCAGCAAAGGCGACAGCCATCCGACCAGCAGCACGCCGAACATCCCATAGCCCTGCACGCCCATCACGGCGGTCACCAACAGTCCGAACACGATGTCGCAGGCGAGCACGAACACCAGCCGGACCAGCGTGACCGCCCCCGGACCCAACGGTGTGGCCGACGAGATCATGTCCGCGCGGGAATCACCGAACGCCATCGTCACGCTCAGCAACACGCCGGCCAGCACCATCGAGCAGAACGCGCGGGATACGACCGTCATCCCCCAGCCGACCGCGAAGAACCGCGCCCCCAATCCGGCGAACGCCATCAACGCCAGCGTGGCCGGCACCACCTGCCACGGCACCACCCTCATCTGCCGGCCCAGCAGCAGCATGAACAATCTCAGGCTACGCGCCCACGACCATGCGGGCCCGTCCAGCGGGGACCGCGATGCGCGGATGCGCGCCATCACCGCCGTAGCGGGAGGCGTTTCTCCCGAACGGGATCGTTCCACGGCGGCCAATGCCGCGAGCAGACGCTCGTCGGCCTCATCGTCCGTCAAGCGGCCGGTCGTTTCGTCAAGATGATTGGTCATCGGGGTTCACCGTTCCTTTCCATCCGCATCATCCTGCTGATTGAGTTGTACGCGCAGCAGACGGCGCGCACGCGAGACGCGGGATTTGACCGTGCCCTCCGGCATGTCCAGCAGGCTGGCGATCTGCCGGTACGGCAGGCCGTGCAGCCACGCCAACGTCGCCGTCTCCACCAGTTCGACGGGCAGACGGCGCAGCAACGCCGTCAGATCATCCATGCCCGTTTCGGACAGCACGGCCGTCTCCGGGCTCGGGCCATCGTCACGCGGTTCGGGCGCGTCGTCCAACGCGGTCACGTTCGGGCGCGCGCGCCGCACGCGCATGGTGATCTGGCGTTTCGCGATGCCCAGCAGCCATGACAGCACCTTCGCGTCGCCGCGGAACGCCCTCGCCGACCGCCAGCAGCCCAGCCACACGTCGGCGCACACCTCCTCGGCCATACCGGTATCCGGCACGCGCGCACGCACGAACGCCCGCACCGCCACAGCGAACCGTCCATACAGGGTCTCGAAGGCGCGCTCGTCCCCGGAGGCGACCCGCGCGAGCAGATCCTCGTCGCGCGTCACCTCCCCACCGGGCGAGGTCATGTCATCCTGCATATGCGGCTCCTTCCACGGCACATCCCGCAAACTCACTGAATACGTAGCAGGGAACACGCCAATGGTTCACGGTCTCACCACACCGCCCGCGCAAAATCAGCACCGTCCGGCATGGCAGAACGATCATCGCCGTATGGCCCTGATGCCATACCCGACCTGCGCAAGAAACAGCACCAAGAGAACACCCAGCGAAGCCGGCCGGTACATGACATAGAAGTCCGTCATATCAGGCTGCGACGCCGGCGCTGCCATGACGTATACCAACGCGGCAAACAGGGCGCAAACCCAAGAAACAACCAACGTCGCAGCCGTGACAGATCGCAGCCGGCGCTGGTCCGGAGACGTTTTGCGCAGACCATGAAGCAGCACCAAGACGCACACCGAAACCAATACGTAGAACAACAGCCCATACGTGGGCAGCATGTCGATAATTAGCAGATGACCCATAACGCCTCCCCGGATTAAGCAACGAACCGATACCGCCATTAGAGGCGCTTTACCCCATCACCGGCAACGTCATGTCAAGCGATCGCATGACATCAAATCTCGGTTGGCAAGCTTACGGCCTCTTCGCCATCCACGTTCCCGTAGCACCCGGGAAAGGCACCCCATAGGATTCTTCATTCCGGAAGAGTCGATTATCGGCGGTAGTCGATGGCCGCGTTCGCGTCACGTTTGATGACGCCGGTTTGCGTCCACTGGTCGGATGCGGTGTCAAGAAGCCTGTCGTAGTTGCGGGTCGTCGTCCATGACAACAAGGTGAATCGAGCCGTATCGAGATCGTCGATGGTTCTCAGTTGCGCGGTGGAATCGTGCAGCGGCGCGTATCCGCCGCGCGTGGGAACGTCGTCGGCGTCGAGGAAGTAGTAGTACGGGCAGTCGCGGTAGTACCAGTACGCGTCGATGTACGTGTACTCGTCCTGTGCGACGGCCGGTCGCTCGGCCGAGCAGACGACATGTTGGCTGAGCTGGGCCGATCCGGGCGTATCGTTGCGGTCGAAACTATGGTTGCCGCGCACGCCGTACACGATCGTCCCTGCAACCAGCATCGCAAGGACCACGACGTAGACGAGCGCCGCGCGACGGCCGCGCAATCGATACGCGATGACGCACGCCAGCGTGAGCGTGGCGTAGAAAAACGGTGCGATCACGCTCAGATAGCGTACGGAGAACATACCGTAGCCGCCGCTGGACAGCTCCTTGACAGCGGACCAGATCATCAGGAGCGTCGTCGGCACGGCGAACAGCATGACGATCAGCCATGCAGCTTCGGCGGATTGTTGCGAGGCCAGTGTTCCGACTGACTGTTGCCGTGCAGGCAGCCATGCTGCGACGAATATGCCGACGATTAGCGTCATCGTGGCCGCGACCAGCAGTGAGATGATCGACGGCAGTTCCGTTTCCGTCATGCCGAGCAGCATGATGTCGAATGCGTTCGCCACGCCGGACATGTTCGTGCGCCGACGAACCGGAGGCAGAACGGAGCTCCCGCCGAGCTGGCCCAGCAACGCCGGCATCCACGGCAGGAACAGAGTGACCGACGCGATATAGGCGAATAACCATCGCCACGCGGACAGACTCCGCATACGCCACGATCGGGCGGCGAGCCAGATCGCATGCGTCAACCATACGAACGCGGTCAGATACAACGTCAGCATGCCGAGCGTGACGGTCACGGCGTACGCGGCCCACCATGCGGTGCGGCAATATCCGTCTTTGGGGTGAAGGCCGTCCTGCTGATTATCGCGCCCGTCGGTCATGTCTCGCTTGAGGCAGCCACGCGGTTCGATCACACCGGCCGCGCGCAGCAGCATCGCCGTACCGCCCACGGCCAATAGCATCGCCGGCGAATACATACGCAACTCGTAGCCGTAGCGCAACATGAAACCACCGCACATGAGCATCGGCATGCACGCCGCTGCGGCGCGGTCGCCAAACAAATCGCGCATCAGCATGACCAGCACGAACACGGCAAGGCCGAGGCACACGCAGTTCGGTATCCGCATCAGCGTGACATTCTTGCCGGCGATGGGCATCCATGCCTTGAGCAGCAGATAGTACAGCGGCGGATGCGCGTCGACAGCGGTGAGCGCGATCAGCTCCCGCACGGGTCGGCTCGCCAGGATCAACGAATACTGTTCGTCGAACCACAACGACTGATTGCGGCCCATCAGCCAGCTCAACAAGGTCGTCGCCAGAGCACAGCAGCCGACTAACACGGGAACGGGAACCAAGTGGTGGATGGCGACGGCGGAACCGGCACTGCTGTCGTCAGCGCGTCCGCCGGCGTGCTCGACGTATGGACCGGCGGTCTTGCGGTTCGTCGTGATCATGACAGCATCTCCCTGTCATGTGCCGGATGGTCGAAACGGGTATTGCCGGCATCGCGAACGTTGATGTTGCCGTCGCGCACGATGTAGTTCGGCCGGCGCTTGGACTCCAGATACGTGTTCGCCAGGTACCGTCCGATGATGCCCAGGCACATCAGCTGCAGTCCGCCGATGAACGTGATGATGCACGCGAGCGATGGCCAACCGGCCACCGGGTCGCCGAACATGGCCGCGCGCACCGCGATGAAACAGGTCGCGCCGAACGCGACAACGCACAGCAACAACCCGATATACGAGGCGACGGCCAACGGCACCGTGGAGCATGAGATCAGCCCCTCGATTGCGTAGCGGACCAACGCGAAGAAATTCCAGCTGGACCTGCCCGCGGCTCGGCGCGTGTTCGGATAGTCGATCCATGCCGTATGGAATCCCACCCATGCGTACAGTCCCTTGGAGAACCGGTTGCGTTCGGTCAGCGACGTCAGCGCGTCGACGACCCGGCGTCGCATCATACGGAAATCACGCGCACCGTCGGGCACGACGACCGGAGACATGGCGTTCATCAGCCGATAGAACATATGAGCGCACATGGAACGGACCGGCGGTTCGCCCGCGCGCGTGGTGCGCCGCGTCGCCACGCAATCCAGCGTTGGATCATCGGCCAGCATCGTGAACATGCGCGGCAGCAACGACGGCGGATCCTGCAGATCCGCGTCCATCACTGCCACGACATCGCCTTGCGCGGCATCCAGTCCGGCGAGCAGCGCGCCCTCCTTGCCGAAATTGCGCGACAGCGACAGCCAACGAACCACGAACGGGAAGGCGGCGCGCCCGTCGTCACCTGCCGCCGCTCGTCGCAGCAGCACCGCGGTGCCGTCCGTGGAACCGTCGTCGACCAGCACCAGTTCGGCCGTCGTACCGGGATACGCTGCGATGATCTCACGAACGGCCTGTGCTGCGGCCGACAGAAACAACGGCAGACAAGCCTCCTCGTTATGGCAAGGCACGACGACGGACAACGTGACCTGCCTGTCAGGACACGCGCCGCCCGCGGAATCCACCATATTGCGGGATTCGCGTTCCGCAGAAGCATGCGCGGTACGACACTGCTGCGGATGCTGCTGATTGCCCATGATACTGCCTTCTTCCCCGCGGCTGGCGCCGCCTTGCGCCTGCCATGCGACCTGCGTCCGATACGATTCCAGTGTGCGTTCACCGAATCGCGGAACATGCCTGTATCGCCCCTGATTCAGCCCTTAATCGTTGTTCAGGGTATGGGGGACGATACAGGGATACTCTGAACGCTGGCTTTCGCGCCTTCTCCGTGAACCGCCGTGGTTCGACCGGAGCGATGTGCATCGTCATGCCGGCAAGACGGTTCACATTGGTGAGCATGATCGGATCCATTGCCGGTATTATGCCGATTACGGGATGTTTGCACGGTCGCGGCGCCGAACACGGACTGCACGCAGAACAGTCCCGTGAGGAACACGAACGCGGCGGGACGGTATGTGCGGTAGAAATCAACCATGTCCGGTTGTGCGTATGGCATCGCGATGGTGTACGCGCAGCCGGCGAGCAAAGCGACGGATAGCGAGCCGATCAGCAGTGCGATGACGGCGGAACACAGTCGCCGTCGATCCCCGCACGCATGTGCAAGCCCGCGGAACGCCAGCGTGACGCAAATGCTGACCAGCAGGTAGCACACCAGCCCATACGTGGGCAGCATGTCGATAATCAGCAGATCCTTCATGGAAGATTCTTTCAAATCAGGCATTCGAAGAAATGCCATTCCGAGGAATCAGCATCACGGATGATAATCAGCGTACCGTTCTCGTTGTCTATCTCCCTATGAGGCTGATCGTACAGATCATCAAGTTGTGTTCCCAGATCCAACTGCAGAGTCGTATTCGTTTCCTTGACTATACGTATGTTCTCCCGGGACAATCGACCACTGGAGTACTCCCTGCCGTCCAGAATGGTGCCATTAGCTTTTCCCGGGTCGGCAGTGATCTTCACGTACCTGTACCCGTCTCCGTGAAAACTCTCCTCTTCCTTACTGACGATTGCCCTCGCATCCTTGGGAAATGAGATCGAGAACCTCTGCGACAAATTCAAAACCGGACTATAGCTTTGGTATCGCGCCCATCCGAACCACAATCCCGCCACCACTAATGCCGTGATGAACGCAATAGCGATGATCGTTCCGACACGGCCATCATCTTTCCATATGCGGTTTCCCATCCGCGGCCTCCTAGCCTTCGTCGCGCACCAACAAATCTCATTGAATCCAAGCACGCTCCGCAAGCGCAATGTCATGTCAAGCAATCGCATGACAGCGATGCCGTTTCATGCCGGGAAACCAATGGTCACCGGCGGTACAGTGGGCTTTATGGGACTTAGAAGCGAGCCGGAGACGGCGGGCGTGATCCGTATCGGCGTGTTGGATAATGATCCGTTCGCGTTGGATGCGATGTGTGCGATGATCGCGGCCATGTCCCGGGATTTCCGCATCGTGTGGAGCACGGGGTCGCCGGCGGTGGCGATCGAGCACTGCCACAACGCGCATACGCGGCCGGACGTGCTCGTGCTGGACATGGCGTTGGGCGGCATCACCGGCGCGGACGTGTGCCGGCGCATCCGGCGCAGGACGAGCGAGGTGGGCGTCATCTGCGTCACCTCGTATTCGACGGACGCCTACCGGGATGAAGCGATCAAAGCCGGTGTGCAGGGACTGCTCGCCAAGGAACAGCTCAAAACCGACATCGCCGACGCGGTGCGTCGGGCGGCCGTCGGGAAGCCAACCGCCGCGCAGGCCTCCTTGGGATTCCATGACGCGGCATCGGCGCATGCGCTGCTGTCCGGCACGGTGCCGGCGAGGATGTCCGATGACATGAAGGACTCGTTGTCCGCGCGCGAGAAGGACATCCTGCGCTTGTACGCGCAGCGCTTGACCACCGATGAGATCGCGGCCCGGCTGGGCATTACCAAGGGCAGTGTGTTCACGTACGTGCACCGGGCGGCCGAGAAATTCGGCGTGGCCAGCCGCAGGGAGGTGCTGGAAGCATGCGCCAGATACGATCTGCTGTAAACCGGCTTATCGGACGAGTCGGTTCGGGCGACGACCATCCGGTCATCGCTGTTGTCTGCGTGCTGCTGGCTGCGGCCCTCATCGCGGAATACATGGCCCGGGCCACGGCGGATGCCTCCTCGACGGTGAGCGTGCAGCATCTTGTCTTGGTTCTGGTGATGCTCGTCGGTCTGATCGGCGGCATGTTCCGCCCGCGATGGTTCCTGTGGGCGGCGCTCGTGGCCGGCGAGATGCTCATGCTGGCGATGCCGATGATCACGCCGCTTGCCGTCATCATCACCTGCACCGGGTTCCTCGCCTATCTGGACACTTGGTCGGGTGCGATCGCCACCGGCATGCTGCTCATCTCCACCACGTTCGGCGTCGAACCCGGCAGCGGCCGACTGCTGGTGGCGACATTGCAGAACCTCGCGTTCTATTGCTTCCCGCTATTGACCGGCCTGTTGCTGCACATGATGCGGCAGCGTGACCATGACTCGTATCTGCTGCGCCGCCGGCAGGAACGCGAGGACACGGCCCGCAGCCTGCACGACACCATCAGCAACGATCTCGCCTATCTCATCCTGCGCATCGACCACGCCGAGACCAACGGCATGCCCAACAGCGAACATGAATACCGCCGGCAGCTCCGGGAGCTACGCGATGCGGCCGATCGCGCCATGATCCACACGCACGCGGTCATCGACTCGCTTGAGGAACATTCGGAGCAACAGTCGCAATCATCACAACCGTCGGAACCGCGCAGCACGACAACACTTCCGTTGGAACCGGCCGTAGATCACGCCGCCGTGCAACAGGCGGAGTTGCAATCCCTGATCGACGATGAGGAGGCGAAACTCGAATCGCTCGGCTTCACCGGCGACAACTTGCTCGGCGAACTCCGCCATCCGCTCTCCCCCGGCATGATGCGACTACTCACGGGCCTGCTGACGGAACTCTACACGAACATCGCCAAGCACGCTGACCCGTCCGAATGGTACGCCGTCTCCATCAGCTTCGATGCCGAGGAGATCCGCATCTCCGTCAGCGACACCATCGCCGAGCATGACGGGAAGCTTGGATTGGGCAGCGGCCTCGCCCGTTACCGCACCATCATCGAAAAAGCCGGCGGCAGCTTCACCATCCACACGGAACAGCGACACTGGCAACTAGATGCCACCATCCCAAACAAGCTGTGAACCATCGGTAGGTTCAGCGGCTTGGGTTACAGGAGCGCAATCACCAGAGCGACAGCCACCAGACCTGCGGCTACGCCAATTCCTATGGCAAGGAGAGGCTTTTGTTGACCGTTGCTTTTCGCAGCGGCGATCAACGCCATGACCAGCAGTAGCACTCCGACGGCTCGGCAGAGCAGGCTCAAGACGTCTTCCGGGATCGCAAACGCGAGAGCCTGCAATGCTATGGATGCGCACACCAGGATCACGATCAGCCGTCTGGTGCCGTCGTTTTGTACCGACGTGTTATGAGTGGACTTTTCCATTGCGATCATTTCCCTTCCTTGGAACTCGGTTTCGTCGCTATATCCATTCAATCCAAGAACGGCCGACGGGATAACATGCTGTCAAGCAATCGCATGACAGCTGCATCGCATTATCAATCGTCAGAGTGCGTTTCCATACTTGTGATCTTTGCGGGCATAACTGCCGGTGAAGGTTCTTTATCCGTCTCCCGTTCCTCGCGCCTCGTATCCGCGGGCTTGTTCGATGACAGTGCGCAGCATGCGGCCGCTGACGGTAATGTAGCCCTGCGTGGTGGCGAGGCTTTCGTGGCCGAGCAGTTCCTTGATGGCCATGACGTTGCCGTTGGAGGTGATGTACGCGGCCGTGGCGAACCTGCGGCGCGGGGAGTGAGGAGAATCCGGTGGCGTCCTTGACGAGGCGGTACACGGCTAGCGGGGCGCCCCGTTCGTGTTTTGCGCTTGTAGCGTTGGCATCAGAAGTCAATCTCGGCGGCGAGGGTCTCGGCTTCCTCCCGTTCCTTCGCGTGTGCGGGGAGATTTTCGATGACCTTCTGAATCGTGGTGTCACCGGTCTCGTCGTGGGCCGTGCCGGTGCCGATGATGATGTAGGCGGCTCCGGTCGCTTCGCGTTTGTCTCGGAGCGCTTCGAGACCCCTGATGGGCTTGCCGCTGCACGTGAACATGAGCATGTCCACGGTGACGTTACCGTCCGGGGATCCGTCCCTCGGGTACGTTTCGAGGCTCGCCGCATACTCGTCGCCGAGGAACTGCTTCGTGGCGTTGTTGATCCGCTCGCCCCAGTCACGCTCCTTGGTCTCGTCGACCGGCGCGAGGTCATCGAAAGGCACGTACCCCGGCGTGGAGCATTGTCCGACCTTCTTGCCGTTCCTGACGCCATACAGGACATCCTCCCAAGCGACCGGCGTTTTCTCCGTGGTGAGGTGCACCATCGCAAGTGAGGCGTCAAAGCAATCCCAGCCGTTCTCCACAGGCTCGTCGCTCGTGGTGAGAAGCACATCAAGTACCGGTTTGTTGCGGCGCGTGATGACGATGCGGTTATAGGTCTCAATCCCCATCTGTGTGGAGACGGGAAGCGCGAGGAAACCGGAGCCGAGATACCGCTTCGCCATGATGGCGAGAAGGCCCGCCGCCTCGAAGCTCGTCCCGGGCATCGTACGGTCCTGCACCCCGAACGGGATGAGTGAACTGAGCTTCGGCAGACCAGCATCCGACGATGGCTTCACCGGGATGAACTGGTCACCCTCCTCGGGCTTCAGCCTAACGACCTGCGCGACCGTTCTCTTGCCGTTCGTCGGCGCCTTCGCCAGCACGTCGCTGAGACGGTACTCACCAATGTTCTTTGACATGATTGCTTCCTTCTACTTTGGCAGAGGGCCGGAGACCAAAACCGACCAACTGTTCCACCGACACGGCCATTGCCGTATCGTCGCCAGGAAAAAGATTGCAGTTCTCCCGTGCATCATTCAGTTCCCCTTGCACGGAGCTGGTTTCCCCGCTCCTAGTTCTTCCTATCAACGAGAGTCCGAGAACGAACGGAACCGTGAAAAGAAACGTGAAAAGGGCCGCCCGCAAGTTCCGTGAAACAGCAGACGCGAGTTGGTCCGGGCGACCCAGAAGGAAGCCCCGATGGGGCGGGACACTCGAATCATATCCAGAGGAACCCAGCACGACGTGCCACTCACGGGCCAAACAAGGTGCGGCGCACGTGGTCTGCGTTGTGCTGAGTGCTCGTCAGTCGTTGCTGATCGCTTCCTTCAGCTCGGGTATCGGCTCGCCGTACGACGCGCCCTTCTTCGCGGTGCGGAGGAGACCGGCGAGGCCGTCGATGTCTGTCACTGCCTTGATGGCCTTGCCATTCGAATCGGTAAGGTTCACCTTGCAGCCCGGCAGTGAGATGGTGTTCCCGTCACTTACCTCCGCCGCCATGGTCAGGCAGATGCTCGTGTTCGGCGCGTGGAACAGCAGTTGGGTCGTGTCAGGCTCGACGTTGTGAGTGTCGCTGGTGACGAGTTCTGCAGTGTATCCCGCACCGCACCTGTCCATGAGATACCCGTTGATGCGCTCGATGAGCTGCTCCATGGTCAGGTCCCCCGTAACCTTCGGCTTGCTGGGAACCATGCCCCACGCCTTGCGCAGCTTGTCGGGATTGAGGGCAATCACACGCTGGCGTTTCCCATCGAGAGTGCGGCGCGGGTCGTTCTTCTTGTCGCGCTTCCAAGAGATACCGTTCTGGTCGAGGAACGCCTCGCGGTTCGTCAGGTGAGGGAGCATGGTCTCCGGGAACTTCGGGCTGGCGACGATACCCGTCTGTGGATCCTTCGAGACCCCGTTCATCAGGTCACGCGCGTACTGGTCGTCGTGGAGTGTCCGTATCAGCTCGGTGACCTCCGGGTCGTGTCGGGTGATGGCGTTCGCGGCGTTCGACTGGTCGTCCATGGACAGTTCGGCGAGCATACCCTCGAAGCCCTGCTTCCTTTGAGCCTGACGTTCCCGGAGGAGCTTGACCCCATGCCACAGCATCTCGGCGAGGCAGTAGTCCGTGGAGGCTACGTAGTCGTACCGGCTCAGCACCTGCTTGGCTTCAGTGCGCGTGTCGGTGTACTGCATCCGCTTGCCCCGACCATCAAGCATCGGCGCGTGCCATTCCTCGGTCGGCGACTTCTGAAGCGTGATAGTGACGCGACGGCGACCCACCGCATTGATGTCCGGCATCTCGTCCGGCTTGTTCGTGGTGAGTATCACCAGAACATGGCACCAGAAGGCCTGCGAGCCGCCGTGCCAGCGGGCGATCTGCATATTCCCAGTGGTCAGCTCGTTCAGCGGCGGCATGCAGTCCGAGGTGACTTTCTCCGCCTCCTCCACGATCGCGTAGTCCTTGCCCATGAGGTTCATGTACTGGAGGCCGGCTTCGAAGCCACCCTTCATGAGTTCGTTCAGCTTGATGCCCGATGCGGCTATCGAGTGGAACATGCGCGTGAATCCCTTGACGAACATGGACTTGCCAGTGCCGCCGTCGTCGCTCATGAGCACGTACCCGCCCTCGTCGTTCTGGCACACCATGGGCCATACCAGCGACATGCACAACAGGTCGAATGGACGCTGCCCCACGAGCGGCGCAATCTGATTCAGTGCGAGGCCACCGGTAGGCACGAGGATGTCCTGCTGCGGGTCCTCGAACGGGCCGAGCTTGATGTCATCCAGTGACCCGTCGCCAGAAACCACGTGCATCGCGGGCTTCCCGTTTTCCCGTACAAGGAAGCGGGTCAGCTTCAGGACGTTGTGGACGCCCTCCACCTGGCTCATGAGGCGCAGTATGGCCTGTAGCTCATCCACACCGAGTTGCAAGCGGCCAGCCGCAAGTTCGGGGCGCATCGCACCAATCCGGTTCTCGCCGAACAGCTTGTACACGCCGTACTTCCTCGCGGCGAGGAGCAACTTCACGTCATCCTCGTCCGGCTCGTCATCAGGCTCAGCGTCCTCACCGAACACCTGCTTGAACCCCTTGCGGTACTTCTCGTCATTCTTCACGAGTTTCTCGAAATCCGCGACACTCGTGCCTATCACGGATGATTCGTTCTCGACAACCTTCGCCTCGGACACGCCCCCGATTGCGGCCTCGGCACGATACCCGTACCGGCCAAGCATCAGCGCGCCGATGATGAAGGCGGGCTGGTTGTAGTCCTCGGCGAGCCGTTCCTTCTTCCGGAAGCCGCGCTTCGATGAGCCGCTCACCGAAACGCCCTTGTCCTTGTTCTGAGGTGCCCATTCAAAACGCAGGTCCGGGTCATCCAGACCTATCTGCCAGTAGACATTCTTGTTGTCACGCACAATCCCCCAACCGTCACGGATCTTCTCTTTCGTGCGGTACAGGCAGATGCTCTGCATCAGACGAACCGTCTTCGATGTGGGGTACACGCTCAGCAACTCATCCGGAACGATGCGCTCGGCCTCATCGTCGGAAACGCCCTCTATACGGAGAGTCGCGCAGTCGTATTCCTTGCTCCAACCCGGAGCCAGCTTCATAGCCATGGGTCGATACCTTTCAACCACTTCGCAAGACAGGAGTTCAGCCCCATCTGCGAAAAACTTCATTCCGACATCGAGCCGGAACCTTGTGCCGAGGAAATATCGTGGATTGCCTCATTCGGCCCCGAATAGTGGCGGAGCATCGCTCCTATACTTGCTATCAAGCGCGAGACGAAAACGACCAAGGCCGTTGCAAATACAGGGAAAAACGGATTGGACGTACACGGGATGCAAAGCCAGGACAGCATCACGAAGCAAACAAAAACGCGCAAAAAGCAAGGGGACCCATCCACACGCCGGCGCAAGCACCGGACGAGCTGAACCTGGATGGATCCCAAAGTTTGTCGATTGAAAGGCGACAAGACAGAGAATATCGCGCAGGAGGAAAAACGGATAGAAAAACCGGCGAGAGGTGGTCTGGGATGAAACGCGAGTGATGCGGATCGATGGTCGTAGGCCACCCGCGCCGCGCGCCTTTTGCTCCTTCCCTGATCGCTGTGGCGCTGCCCGTATTCGCCGTTTCGTTGACGCTCTGGGCTGGAACTGGGATTGAACTATGTGTCGACGCGTAGCGACTGCTTGCTCCCGATGATCATTCGGCTCAGCGGTTCTTGCGTTTCCGATGCGCGGCGCGTGGCTTGGTTCTTCGCATCGTGGAATCGGCTCTGGGCCGACCGCTCTGCAGCGCGGGAAGGGGTTGGAGTTTGTTCGGCCCGGCCTCGCCGTGCCGGGCTTTTCTCCGCGCTCCCTTCGCTTGTTTTTTGATCGCTTTCCTTCATTGATCGTCATGCGTGCCAGCCCCGCCTCGGCTTGTAACCAGCTCCAGTCCTTCCTCTTCCCAAAAAAAGCGAGAAGAAGACACGCCTATGCCTCGTCTGCCCGTGGCCCGTGGCCCAACCCCTATAGCAAAATTTTGTTTTTGCGACGCAAAAGGCAAAAACAAAAAATCGGCTAGGAGTAGTGGGCCGCAGGCCAAATTGCCTCTCAGATTTACTCCCACAAGGGTTTTGGGCATGAGCCAACCAACAATCGGTTCTGGGCCATAGGGCTAGAAAAATCGAGAATCACGCCGCCGAGTCGAAGAACCGGCCCAACTGGCTCAGTTCAAGGGCCAGACTGGAACATGCCAAGAACAAGCGAACCGACGATACGCGAGACGTCTGTTCCTCGCTTTTTGGGGAACGGACCCGAGCAATCAAAGGTGCGAAGAACCAAGGGCGAACCACGAATCAGACGGTACGAACCGCCGGAGGCAAAGAAAAAACAAAGCGAAGGAAGCGAAGGAAAAGGAGAGCGAGAAGACCCCGGGAAGGCAAAGCCTGACCGAACAAACGCAAACCCCTCCCCTTCCCGCCGCGCAGCTCAGAGCCGGTGCTAGTCGCAGGTGGTGGTTGACGAAAAAGGCAAGGGACAAGGCAAGGCAAGGCGAGGCATGGCCAAGGAGTGGTCTCTGGTCGAGCACGAACCAAGACAAGGTCTGGCGCGAGTGGTCTTTGGCCGACGGCAGGGGAAGCAACGACTGGCGCGTTCGCGGGTGGTCTTGAGTGTTGGGGATGATGGGTCTTGTTCCGGGAGGTGGTCCAGTTGGTGCAGTTTGAAAGCGATGTGATGTGGTCACGCCGGGCATACAAGAACGTGCTGGGGAGCATCTCGAAGGACGTCCCCGAGCAGACCGCCGCAACGACGAAGAATCCGGACCTCGGCGGCGGGGACCTTCAGGATGCGTTGAAGGAACTGCAGACCGACCGGATAGTGGTGCCCACACCTCCGGAAACCGAGGATTCCGACGAAGCAGCCGGATCAGGACCGGCACCGAAGCTGCGCAGGGAACTGCCCGGCACCGTACCGACCCACATCGGGGTCCCAATGAGCGATCTCCGCTGGAAGCGCGACGCGAAAGCCGCCCGCGCATCGGGATACCGCTGGTCGGAGGACAATCCGCAGGAACAGATGTGGGTCGTCAACCTGTATCGATTGAACTGGAACATGCAGTACGTGCAACTCGTGGGGACCATCCTGTCCCCGTTTGAGAAGGTCGGGCAGTCCGAGTATGAGCCAGGTGGCCGAGCCGCCGTGATACTCATGCGGCTCCGCGGAAGATTCGAAACACTATACCGGAACGCCGGACTCAGCGACGAGGAAGCAAAGCCAATCCTCGATGCCTTCGATGAGTGGCGCGCCGAGGCGCTGAAGGCACCGCTCGGCGTCCTCCCATACGGCAGGTACCGCAATCGCTGGAACGAGGACTACACGAAGATGGAACCAGTCCCCGCCCCGATGCCGGACTGGCACAGGTTCGTGGACTGGCTCGACGAGCTACGGGACCTCACCGAATCACTCGACGTGCAGTGCAACACGGACATCACGTATGACCTGTTCTACGAGCCGTTCGTGACTTGGTCCGACTGGGAGTTGCAGTTCCGCAACGTCGAATGGACGGACTACGAGAACACGGAGGAGCTGCACAAGTCGATTCGCGCCGACACCGATGACGAGTACAAGGAAACGGTCCTCCGTCGCGGATACCTCGACACCGATCCAACCAGTAGGCATCGGATGGGGTACGTCCTCACCGACGAGGATAGGAACGTGCTGGGAGACCGTCATGAGGTGGAGGAAATGCCGGGCATCACCGCAGAAACGCTGAGGAGGCGTCTCTTCTACGCGATGCCGGAGACGGACGTATGGGGATACATGAACTACATCCCCAAGCAGGCGTGGGACAAGAGCGAGGACCAGCTCCGCGAGGCGCTTCGGAAACGACGCGCCGGGCAGGACCCCGGAATCAGGCTCGTTGCCCCAGTCACCTTCACCATGGTGAACCTCGCGACGTACATGCGAATGAACGAGGCCGTATACACAAGCAGCCGCACCAAGGTACCCGGCCTCGCCGAAACGGACGAGAACCTCTGGCGGAGGCCGAAGGACGAAGGGCACAGCCCCATCTACGAGTCAATCATGCGGCGAGGCTGGTACGCCTTCACCGACACCGGCGGCATACGCGACGCGGAGGACAGAACCGCATTCGTGTTCTTCCGCCCAACACCGCAACAGGAATGGTTCGAACGCGGCGTCAGGAAGGGAAGAATGAAGCGGAAACGAGCCAAGAGGAAGGCTCGAAAGGAGAACTCGAACCTTCCGCGGAGGAACAGGTTCCAACCGGATCCGCACACCAGAACCACGGAGGACACCGAGGCGAAGTACATCGCGGAGAAAGCGAAGAAACGGAAGAAGAACCACCGGTCCCCCCGCGTAGGGAACCCCACGGGCGTCCCGAAAAGCACAAGGGACACGAGGAACAAACCACCACAGACCCCAGCGACTGGGATGGAGTACTTGCCGGACTTCACCATCGAGGTCCCGAAGGACAACCCCTGGTTCACCGACTGACCAACGGAGCTGCGCCGCGAACCATGGCGAGGCGTCACGACGGGCGGAGCTCAAAGCGGTTTGCAAAGAAACAAGCCAAAAACCACAAGTTTTTGCAGACGCTACAGGTTCCCGCTCCCGAGCAGACCACCACGACCTACACCAGCCAATCACCGCAGCGGCATTCCTGCGCCAAGCACAAGCACGCCGCCCCAAATGAGAGGGAAAACAAACAGGATGAGGCATGGAAGCGGTCGCGAATGGCCTACGTTCTTCCGTGGCCGGATGCCCCGACCCGCCCCTGCTCATCAGCACTCGACCCGTTCCAGGTTCGCGGGGTCCCAGTACTGCGTGGCGATCTTCTTCTCCGCCATGTCGAGGTATTCCCCGCTCAGGTCGATGCCGACGTACTTCATGCCGAGGGCCTTCGCGGCGACGCCCGTGGTGCCGGATCCATTGAACGGGTCAAGCACGACGCCATGCTTCTTGCAGCCCGTGACGATGGCCTTACCCGGCAACTCGGGAGGGAACATCGCAAGGTGCGCCTGCCTGTCATTGCTCGGGCAGAACCGCCAGATGCTGAGCTGGTTGCGCCCCTTGGCCGGGTTCCCCACCGCCTTCATGACGTTCCGCCCATCATTCGCACGCGCCGACCCGGCCTCGTTCTCGATGTCCGCCGCGAGGCGCTTCACGCTGGAGGGCGCGAGGGGCACGCGCACCGCGTCAAGGTTGTACACGTACCTCGCGGTCTTCGTCAGGAACAGGATGTGCTCCATCCGGTTCGCGCACCGGTTCGACGCCGAATCCGGGATACTGCGCGTCTTCTCCCAGATGATATCGTTCCGCAGGAACCAGCCATCATGCTTCAACGCCTCGCCGAGAAGCGCGGGAATGTTCGCGAGGCTGGAGCCGTCGCGGTCCTTCAAGTACCGGTCCCCTACGTTCACCCAGCAAGTGCCGTCATCCGAGAGGATGCGCCTCACCTCACGGAACGCGCGGAGGAGTCGCTGCACATACTCGCCCAACGTGTTCTCATGCCCGACCTCCAGCTTGCCGCAGCCGTAGTTGCGCTCGTCGAAGTACGGCGGGGACGTCACGACGCAGTCCACGCTCGACTCGGGGAACGTGCGCAGCACCTGCTCGGCATCGCCCTCGTACAGGCGCGCGCCCGGCATGGCGTGACGCACGCCCCTCGCCGGGAAGACGCGCTCCCAAGCCTGCTCCACCGCTCCACGCAGCTTCGCGAACGACTCTTTCGCCGGGGCGAGGATGATGCTGGCCGAATCGGCCAGACCTTGCAGGATGCCCCTCGCCGAGAGACGCTCGATGATGCCGCGCCAGGTGCGGCGCATCTGCGACTTGGTCCCCGACTGACCGGTCTTGCCCATGAGGTCCTCCCAAGACTCGGTGACGCCATCCTCATCACGCATCGACATCGCGTATGCGTCGAAATCCAGCGGGAAGCCGATACGAACGACCTCCGTCCAATCCAGCACCACGTTCTCGCGCAGCATGTCCATGAACTCGCCGGTCAGGCACAGGTGGCCATCATCACTAGGCTCAGCGACACGCACCTCATGCCACTCGCCGCCGCGCTTCGTACCGAAGGAGCAGCCCAGCAGCTGACGCAGCGCGAGGCGCAGCATACGACGTTGGTTGCCGCCCATGCCATGACCCTCCTCGCATACCTCGCGCATGAAGGCGAACACACGACGCGGGTTCACACGACCGGTCACCGGATCCACGGCCTTCTCGTCACGCGCCACAACGACCGTGCACAGCCAAGTCAGAGCGACTCGTGCGTACCTGCCAGTCGGAACGCCCTCCACGCCAGCCGTCCAACGATGGTCACCGCGAACGAGCTTGGGAAGCGCAACGCCACGCTTCTCGACCTTCGTCGGGAAAGCGGCGTCAAGAGCGAACAGCGGGTAGTAGGCACGAATCAAAAGGACCTCCTCGGGACCAGTCAGAAGGCCTCCCCGGCACTGTGCCGGATGTCCATGACCGTCTGACAAGAACCAAGGTATTCTCAACCAAACGTTCCCATTTCAACGGTTCTCCAAACATTGTGATGCTACTGTGAAGAGAAGCAGTAAACACCAATTCGCACAAGGGTTTAGCTACGAACAACACGACATCAAGAAAAAGGAGAAGCACCGGATTTCTTGGGCCACCAGCGCAGCGTCCTGCCCTCCTCACCAGCGCCTGTTTGGCGGCCACTACTCGCGCCCATCCTCACCGGCGAGGGAGCGCCGCGTGCCGTGTAGTGCTCCGATCATGACGAGGGGCGGTCGCCATCATGGCCCAGCGACAGCCCCTACTGTGATGCTGCAAACGAACCGGGGCGTGCCTGCTCGGAGGCAACGAGGGCGCGTGGCAGAAAGAGAACAAAGAGAAAAACCACGCGCCGGCTGGGTGTCACCTGGCAGGAAACACATATCCGCGCGACACCGGAATGCGACTGCACCACCACACGAACAGTGGAGGGCACGATCACGCCGGGGCAGTGGTCATCCCCGAATCAAGTAAGAGGAGAAGGGCCATAGCTGACGCTGTGGTGACCGACAATGCGCTCGGTGAATCAGGACGATACCGGTCACGGATGGTCTTGGGTTTTCCTTGCCCTCACTTTGCGCGTGCGCGCGACCGTTGGTTGATGGGCTTCCGCCCATTGCTCCCGTTCCTCGTCATGGTTCTTGATTGCCGCCACGAGCGGATGGCGGCGTCGTCTTGCTTGAGCCACGGGAGAATGAGGGATGGGACCCGGCGCAGGAGCGAGGAGGCCCTGCGGCTGACAAATCGGAGCGCGTGATACATGCCCTTGGCGCGGCCACCATTCCCCTCCGGCTTGATGCCAGCCGCTCCCCCGTGCGTCGTTTCGTGCCCTATCCCGTTTCCGTTTGATGGTTCGACGTAACCCGGGGTGCAGTTCCTCATCGGGGGTCGCCTGTTCCCCGTGCTTTGCCTTCCGGCATTGGCGGTTTGCGCAACGCTCGTGGGCGTTCCGGGTAGGAGGTCGTCCTCCTCGCTCCAGTCGTACGCAGATCCGCTCGGCTCCTTCTCACCGCGATCTTCACTGTGTATCGGCTCTCTACGGCCGGCATCTGCGTGTTCGAGATGTTCCTCCACGCGCATGAGCACGTCACCGTCATCGCTCGGTGCATCAGGAATCGCGGCATGGTTGGTGGTCGTTCTTCTTCTCTGCTTGTCCTCGGCTTCGCGCTTCTCCTCGCGGTCCTGCCAGTCGAGGAGGCGGGGCATAGCTGCGGTCGTGGGGCTCACGGAGCCACCGGCCATCGCCGCCGCGTACGCGAGGCATGACTGGTCGTCACGCAGGTCAAGCGGGGAATCATCATCCTTGTCCCTGACGCCGATGATGCGCCGGAGCATGAGCGCCTGGTCGGAGAACCGGTTCCAGTCCCCCGCCCTGCGCGATTCGTCCAACTTGATGAACACCTGCCAGTACGCGCGCCTGATCACCTTCGCGAGTTCCGGCTCCATGCCTGTGGTGTCGAGCGGGAACCGCTGCTCCACGTCCTCACGGCCAAGCGAGGCGAGGCTTATGGCCATGCGCGACCGGAGCGGAGACCGCTCCACGAGCACGTCGTCCCTCAACCGTTCCTCCGGCATGACGGAGCGAACGCCACGCTGCGCCTCGCCAAGCACGCTGTCGAACGGATGCGCGTACTCGCCGCGCGCGTACCGCTTCGCGAGGCCGTTCACGCGCGCCTCGATGCCGACCCTCGCGAGGGTCCGCGCCACCTGCTCGCGGTTCTCGTTCGGGTCGGCCCACTTGTCATTCCATTCATCGTTCAAGCGGAGCCACACGCCCGCGCTCACGTTCGCCTTCGTGACATACGCGAGGCGCATGAGACCCGCGAACATCCGCCGCTCCCTATCCGTGACGGGACCATCACCATACCTGCCCTCCGCACCGTAGATGAGTGCCGTACGGCTCGCCTGCAGGTCCAGTTCCCTGTACCTCGGCGCGTATGAGAGCGCGAACTGATGAATCCATTCAGCCGGACAATCCCTCAACTGCGACTCATCCCAATCACCCGTGCGCTTCAGGAACTCACGGTCATACCCGTCCATCACGTCCAGCGCGTACCGGCACAACCCCTGCGGCGTATCGATGCTCGGCTTCCCATTCCCGCGCTCCACCGCGTCACGCCTCCCCGCACGCGCCGCGCGGATCCGCCTCAGGAAATCATTCCGCACGCGGCCACGCTCACGCTCCTCATCGGCGAGCGCATCATGCACGTCGGCGTCCTCGCCGACCCGGTATGTCTTCCTCAGGGCATTCCCACGGCTCGTGGCGTACTCTCGCGCGAGACGCTCCTCCACGAACCGGTGTCCCTCCTCCATCGACGTGAAGTGCGGTCCCCCGTTCGGACAGGCGCGCGCATGGGCGGCGCACGCCACCACATCACCATTCGCATTCACGTGGTACACCCCAGTACCATTCCCCGCCATGCAGTTCCTCACATAGATACAGGAACGCCCCGGCAAGCGACCAGACACCAGCAGGGCGAACCACAACAGCACAACAATCAGGAAGAGCAATATCCCGCGAAACACGGGCCGGAGGAGCACAGAACACCACGCAAGTAGCGGGCGGACAACCAGCACGACGAAGCAAGGCAAAATGCAGTCGCGGGCGGGCTTGGCTCTTCCCGTCTGGATCTCCTCGTCGAAAACCAAGATCATCAGCGCTCTCCGTCGTGTGTCCTATCCGCTGTGCTTCTTTGCCTGTCATCGTGTGCTTCGCTCATTCGCCGATCACGCATGGATGGGCGTCGTCACCTCGCCGCGTGGCGGCGCTTCGCTATGCTGGCCTCGTGTCGTCGGGGATGGTGACGGCCCATGGTGCTTCGGGGTCGGTGCTGGTGCGTTGCGTGCCGTTCGGGTCACTCGTGATGGTCGGTGCCGCGTGGTCCTTCAGGTGCTCCAGCCATGCGCCGGGGCCGGTGCCCGAGCCGCGTAGGTACGCCGCACGCGCCGCGCGGATTGCCTCCCATCTCCACCAGTCCGTGTTCCCGTCCAGTTGCACCCTGCGGCGGTGGCCATTCGCATCGATGGTCGGGAACACGTACCCAAGGCCCCATACCAGTGCGGCGCGCACGTCATTGCCGCTGTGTCTGAATCCGCCGTGGTCCGGGAATGATTCGAGCACGTACTTCAGGAGCATGGCCTGCGCAAGGCAGACGGATGATGAGTCCTCGAAGCCGCCGTATGTGCCGAGGAGGATCCCGCACTCATCCACCATACGGCTTTCACCTTGCCGGTCGGTTCCGGCGAATCGTTCGGCCAGCCAATCCAGCGTCTCGGCGGTCGGGCACGCTTCCCAGCCGAGCGCGTCGAGTGTGCGCATACGGCGGTACAGTTCGGTTCCGCTCATGCGTTCCGGTTCCGCTCTATGATTCACGATGAGCGAGCTGACGGCGCGCCACAACCCGGCGAGCCTCACCCGGTGCAGCAGTCCCTCGTCAACGGTGAACCGGCCAAGCGCCTCATCCAGCTCGCGCGACACGAGTCTCGCCTCGCGCCCGTTCCCGGACGGGCCCGATGCCGGATCGGCCAGCGCGAGCATCACTTCCCACGCGACCGTCATCGCGGCGAGGGCATCCTCGCTGATCGGTGGTGCGGGTTTCGGTCCGGCCTGGACCCATTTTCCGTGGTGGTCGCGTCGGTACACGCCGACGTGGCGCAGCACTCGGAACAGGTCGCGCCACGCATCGACGTATGTGCGCGACAGACCGGCAGGCATGGAGCGAACCAACCCGTTCAGCCATGACGGGGAACGCCAGTCACGCTCCGAGGAACCCACATACGCCGCGTCGCTCGGAGCCATACTCATCGCCGTCCCATGCCAGGAATCCAAACCACCGGCCCAGCAATCCAGTCCCACGCGCAGCAGCAGTCTCGCGGCTTCGACCACCACCGGAGCGACGGCAAGCGTTGGGGCACCCTCCAGCCCCAGTACGTCGGAGGGCGAAACGTGCCAGTCCAGGCACAGTCCGGCGTCACGCAGCAGAACGAACGTCAAATCACCGACCGGATCTCCCACATCCCAAGGAACCGAATCAAGCGCCGCATTGAGCACCACACCGCGGAACCGCCGCCACTTCCCATCATCCCCAAGGTCTACGCGACAGGGAATGACGCGCACCACGCGCTCCAGTCTCGCCGGGTCAAGCATGAACCACTCATCCGAAGCGGACCCATCCACGCGGGACAAGTACTCGTCAACCAGATCCTCCACCACCAGTTCCAAAGGCAACGCCTCAGGAGCCTCATACCCCGGCTCCACACCACGAACCGCACGAAGCAAACCCCGAACCACGAACGCCGGGTACACGAGACGGAAGCCCTCCCAAGAGGAAAGAGCCAGCCTCCAATCCACAACCGGCTCACGACCCGAGTCACCATCACTCCACCAAAGCACCACAACCACTCCTCATCCCAACAACACGGCGCAGCCCCCAACACACGAACCACACCACAAGAAGAACCACAAGGTACAACACCGGTGCTCAGGCTCAGGAAAGCCGACACCACCCGCGGCCGCGCCTTGCCTTGATCTGCTACACGGGCATTCGCAGCATCCCCCGCCAGTCCTCATGCCTTCTGGCCCCTCACGAGTAGCAGCAATAAACCAACGTGCGTCAGGAGCGGACCCCACGCACCTGAATCAGGGCAAGTCACCCCAACCCGACGCGGCGCCTTCCTCGCCTCCCTACGATGCGCATCGATGCGCAGGTACACGACACCAAGAACCACGAGGACGACAGGCACGAGCCGGGAGGCCGCCGGCGCCAAGGAACCCAAGCACCACGTCCAGCACTTTCCACGCCGCAAGCCCCCCGCAATGATGAAACCCAGCACCGCGAACAACACCAGAATGATTCCCCTCAGCATGATGCTCCTCCCACCTGCTCGAAACAACCAACCATTCGTCAGAAACATATCCAGACCACCGCAGCATTGCGCATAGAAGCAACCCACCACGCAGCCGAACAGCAAAGGAACCAAGCGCAAGGAACCACGACAGGCCGCAGCCGCACCGTGAGCGGGAACACGCAAGAAAAAGCCAAAACGCCACGCAAATGGTTTTGATCCATCACAGGCACAGGCAGCAACAGGGAACGCTCAGACCATCGCACCCGTCTCCACTCTCCTCCACACGCCTGAAGTAGGACAGCTACCCGTGGAGCAGCACCCAGAAACCAGGCACCGTCATGATGCCAGAAGCAAGAAAAGGAAGGAGCGCGCCCCACCGTGAAGTCACTGAAGCACGCCCCAACCAGTATGCACTGTCCCAACACTTGCCATGCCGGACACCACCAAGCATACCCCGGCACGCCCGTGGCTCGGCGAGAAGAACCCACACCCGAGCACAACGTGACGCACCGCGCCCTGGCGCTCGGAGTAGACAGAAGCAGTGTCAAAGATCGTGGCACGATTCCGCGCCGGATTCAAAACATCGGATTCAAAATCCATCTTTTTTACTCAGCCCGATAATCGCCATCCGATAATCAGCGCAGTGCCAGTGCGGGTTGTAGTCGTATGGCTTTGATGGCCGGGGCGAGGGATCCGATAAGCGAGGTGGCGACGGATGCGCCTGCCGCGATCATCGCCGCCGTGTACGGGTACGCCGGTGGTTCCAGCGGCGAGTCGGCGGGCATCATCCATGGAACCATCCAGACCAGTGACGCGGAGATGAGCACCGCGGCGAGTGCGATGATAAGGCTGAGCAGTACGGATGAGCCGATGACCTGTGCGGCGATGCTGGCTCTGGTCGCGCCCAGTGCCCGTCGGATGAGCAGTTCGTGCGAGCGTTGTTCGATGCCGGCCAATCCGATGTTGATCATGCCTATGGCGGATACCGCCAGCAGCAGCATCGCGGTGACGATGACGCCGAGTTGCAGGAAGTCGATGACCTGCTCGTACTCGTCGGCGTTGTCTGAACGGTTCCATGACGATACGCTGCCGGCCCCGACGTCGGCCAACAGGTCATCCAACGCGGTTTTGGCGTGACGGTCGTCCACGCCTGCATCGGGGTGAACGAGGATGGTCAGCCCATCCGGCGTCCAGGCTTGCGGCCAGTAGCGTTGCAGCGCGGCCGCGTTGACGTAGATGACGGGCTCGTCCGCCCCGTCGACGATGACGCCGTTCACCCGCGCCGGTACCTGTTGTGGATTCCCGGTCCGGGCAAGCGTTATGGTGCCGTCATGCACGTATTGGCGGGCGTTTTCATTGACCACGGTTTCCAATGTGGCGGGCTTGTCCGCTGCGGTCAGCCATGCGCCCTCGATGATGGGCGCGGGCATGACTCTTGTCCTCTCGGCATCGGTGACGGTGACGGCGACGTGGCGTATCTCCAGACCGCCATCACCCGACGAAGCCCATATGGCGAGGTCATTGAGGTGGTATTGCGCCGATGCGCTTCCCGGTTCGAAATGCGCGAGTCGTTCCTGCAGGGTCATGGTGGTTTGCATGCCCGCCACCGATGTCACGTCGATGATGGCGCTATAGGTGGGGGTCCTGCCGCTCAGACGCGCGTTGACCGCTTCAAGGTAGTCGCGGCCGAGCGTGCCGACGAGGACGCCGGCGATGAGGGCGACGATGCCGATGAACATCGACAGGGCGGTGAGACCGGTGCGCAACGGGTTGATGCGCAGGTCCTTGACGATCATACGGATCATGACAGTCGCCCCCTGTCGATTGTCAGTTGGCGTTCGCATCGGGCGGCGAGCTGCGGGTCATGCGTGACAAGAATGAGCGTGACCCCGAGTTCCTGAACCTGTCGGAACAGTATGGCGGCGACCATGTCTCCGGTTTCGGTGTCGAGCGCGCCGGTCGGCTCGTCGCAGATCAGCAGGTCGGGGTCGCCCACCAGTGCGCGGGCGATGGCCACGCGCTGCTGTTCGCCTCCCGACAGGCGTGACGGCATGCTGTCCGCGCGATCTTCGAGCCCGACGGTATGCAGCATGCGCACGGCCCGTCTCCTGATCGTCCGCATGGGTATGCCTCCCCGGTATTGCAACGGGAGGGCCACGTTCTCCCACGCGCTCAGATGAGGGATGAGGGAGTAGTTCTGGAACACGAAGCCGATATGCCGGCAGCGGAAGCGCGACCGGTCGGCGTCGTTCCATGCGGCGCAGTCCCGCCCGTCATAGGAAAGCGTTCCGTTGTAGTCGGCGTTGAGCAGTCCGATGATGGAGGCGAGACTGGTTTTGCCGGACCCCGATTTGCCGACGATGGCGGTGGAGGTGCCTCGCTCGAAGGATGCGCTGACATCGTTCACCGTCGTCAGACGGCCACCGCCGGGCAATCGCACTTCGGCGCTCAGATGGTTCAAGCGGATAAGGGACGCGCCGTTCATGATTGCGCTCCGGGAACGAGGTTCGGGGCCGTCGCTGACACCGAGTCTCCCTCCTTGAGACCGTCGAGGATGACGATCGAGGTGCCGTCCGACGCGCCCAGTTTCACGTCCACGGTGGTGAACGAGTCTCCGTCGCGCCTGCTGACCTGGCCGGAGCCGAGTCGGCCGGCCACCGCGGTGACGGGCAGGATCAGCGCGTCCTCGATCGCGGGCGCGGTCAGTACCACGGTGGCGTTCTGCCCGGGGTGCGCCTGCACGTCCTTCGGGAACAGGCATTGCATCGCGCGCGTCGATGCGGCACCTTGCGCGGTCGTCGCCGATCCAGCCGCGGCCTCTCCCGATGAGTCCGACGCGGCGACGCCGTCGTCCACGATCGCCGTACAGTCCGTGGGACCCTGCGCGCCGGTGATCTGGAACCGGCCGGCGAGCGTCTGGTCCGAACCGATGGTCGCCAGCAATGCAGTCGCGTCCACGCTGGCGCTCATGCCGCCGTACCGTATCGAGAACAGCGGATAGTTGACGGCCACGTCGTTGTCCTGCGTGACCGTTTCGATCACGCCATCGACCGGGGCTTTGACCTGCTGGTCTCCGACGGTGCCCAACAGGTCGCCCGCATGCACGTATGTTCCCTGACCAGCCTCGGCGTGGAACCAGCCTTTCACCGGAGCCGTAAGCGAGAAAACAGGAGCCACCTGCACACTGGTGGAGGAGGAAGCCAGTGGCGTGATGCCTCCTCTGCGCACCTTGACCGTGGATGCCGATTGCTTCGCCGTGGAGGACGCGCCGGACGACGGCGTCTGCGGCGACGAGCAAGCCGCCATCGACATGCACATCGTCGTGGCCGCAACGCATGCCAGTAGGCGTTTGAACGATGCGGTCGTGCTCATTGCGCCAGTCCGTTCTCCTGCCGGTACCACGCGCAGTCCGTGTTGTAGAAGTCCCTCATGGTCGAATAATCGCCGAGCTCGGACTTGCCGATCACGTCGTTCTCGACTATGCCGTCCTTGTCCTCGTAGTAGTTCTTGAACCAGTCGGTGTCCAGCAGCCTGCGCAGCTGCTTGAGGGACTTCCGGGCTGTTTCCGTGTCGGTCTGACTGTTTTCGAGGATGTTGCGTTCCACCGAGCATTGCCAGTAGGAGTACGCCTGTCCCTCACCGTTGCCCTTGGCGTACAGTGAGGATGCGGTCTGTGCCTTGGGCATGTTCGCGGGGAACTGGTCGCCGTTCATCAACGCAAAGGGGAAGTCCTCGACGGTCGCCTTGTATTCCTCGTTCGCCTGCTGCCAAGTCAGCATGCCGCCATTGCCCGAAGCGCCGCCGTTCGAGGCCGCCCCGCACCCGGACAGCAGCAGCATCGCTGCGGTCAGAACGACGATCCTGCATCGTATCCACGGTTTCATCATCATGCTCCTTCGTGCGATCACGTAGCCGTCATCCACCATTAGCCCACGGAAGGCGATCCAGAAGCAAAAGACTGTCATGCAGGCATGTCATGCACGCGCATGACAACGATACGGCGAGGAGCATGGGACGCGCATACGATGGATGCCATGACAGACACATCGGACTTGCGGGTCATCGCCGTCGGGATACTGGACAACGATTCGCTCGCCCTCAACGCCATAGCCATGATGACGAGCCGTCTCTCCCCACGGTTCCACGTCATCTGGAGCACCACATCGCCGGCGGTGGCGTTGCAGCGTTGCATGACCAATGGAACGCGACCCGATGTGCTGGTCAGCGACATGGCATTGGGCAGCATCACCGGCGCGGAAATATGCGCCAGAATCCGCCGACGCACCCCGGCGATCGGTCTGGCGTGCATCACCTCCTACGATCTTGATGCATACCGTCAGGACGTGATCGAGGCGGGCGCGCAATGCCTGATAGCCAAGGACCGTATCATCAAGGAGCTCCCGCAGGCCATACGATACGCGGCGCAGGGCGAACCTGTCCCCGGCAGCGGATTCCCCACAGCGCAGGAAGCCTATCTGAAGCTCAACGCCGAACGCGTCTCCGGAACGCGATTGCCGGAATCCGACAAGCCGTCGCTGTCTTCGCGGGAGCGGGACGTGCTGCGGCTCTACGCGCACGGATTATCCACCGACGAGATTGCCGCGCTCCTGAACGTGGGTAGGGGCAGCGTCTTCACCTACGTCAACCGGGCATGCCGTAAACTCCATGCCGCCGACCGTAAGGAGGCTCTCGCCGTATGCGCCCGATACGATCTGCTCTGAACCGCATACGTCATCCGGCCATACTGGCGATCGGACTGGTCCTCGCGGCGGCGATTCTCATTGAGATGGGCGTGTATTCATCCCAGAACCTGCTGTCATGGTCGACCGTGCGCATCTCGCTGATTGTCGCCGTCCTGTGCGCCATGCTCGGAATAGCGCCGGCATGGGTTTCTTGCCTGCTGTTCGCGGTCTCCGGGTACGCGCTGCTATGGTTGTTCTCGCCATTGACGACGATCATGATCGCCGCGCTGACATCCATCGCGGTGCTTTCGTTCACCAAACCCCGCCTCGGCGCTTCCGCTTCCTTGATCGCCTTCGCCGCCCTTACCGTGAATAACACGCAGAACCAGCTCACCGCATCGAACATCGTCGGCATGACCGTCATGTGCCTGTGCCCGCTGTCACTGGGATTCGGACTCAACCTGCTGCTGGCCCAACGGCAAGCGACCGCGGCGCTCAGACGACAACTTGACCGCGAACGCACGGCACGGCATCTGCACGACACCATCAGCAACGATCTCGCCTACATGATTCTGCGCATCGACCAGGCCAGCCACGACGACCCGCCTGCTGACCAGAACCAATACCAGCTCCGGCTCGCCGACCTGCGCGCCATCGCCGAAACCGCGCTCGACCATACCCACCAAGTGATACGGCAACTCGAACATGCCGACGAATCGAACGATATCGCCCATATCAGCCAGACAAACGAAGACATGGCCGGCAGGAAAGCCAAGCAGCAACGGGAACGACTCGAAGACATCATCCAGACACAGCAGCGACGACTCAAAAGCCTCGGATTCCAAGGCGACGGAATCCTAGGGACATTCGATCACCCGCTGGCGGATGACATCCTCGACCTCCTCGAAGGGCTGCTCAACGAACTCTACGCGAACATCGCCAAGCACGCCGACCCCGACGCCTGGTACGCCGTCACGATCTCCTTCGACCGGCAGCACGTCATCATCTCGGCAAGCGATGCGAGAAACAACAACGAGACCCAGATCGGACTCGGCAGCGGTCTCGAGCGATACCGAACCGTCATCGAATCCATATCCGGAACATTCACCGTCACGGACAACGCCGATGGGTGGAATGCGGAAATCGCCATCCCTCTTTTTCAGACCGATAGCAGCGCCGCTCGGACATATCAAACATGAGTAGGGTCTGTTTCTCCTGTTTAGGGGAACGGACTCCCCTTCAGTCCATGTGTCAGACCAGACGACGTAGCGTATCGCAGAACGTACGATAGCTGCGGCTTCATGGATGAATCGCCGTGACTGCACATCCCGTGGAATACGACCATACACGACGAGAAGCCGTGAGCTCGTCAGCCCCTGCGCCGGTTGGTTTCGGATGACGATGGGCGCGGGAATGGCGCTCGCCAACAGTCCGGCGATTGAGGATGGCGGACATGAGCATGGCGATTGAGCCCCTGACAAGACCGGATCGCCGCAAATCTGGGCGTCAGCGTGTCCACCGTCAAAACCCACATCGGCAACATCCTCAGAAAAACCGGCCAAACCAACCGCGTGCGGCTCATAGTCTGGGCTGTGCGGCATTCAATGGACGGGTATCCCAATCCGAGTAAAAATACTGAATAAAAGAGAACCCCCAGTGCATCACGGCTCAGTCGAAGACCGTCCGGAGAGGCCCATTGGGGGATTTCATGGAATATGATAATGGTTCATGAGCCGACAGTCAAACCTAGCACCCGCTTTCCTCTCACAGCCTCCTCGCAAGGGAAGCCCGCAGGAGAGGGCGTTGCGCGCGTGCATCACCGACGAACGGCTCGCATCCTACGATTCCGAAGCGCGGCGGCGCTCATGCCCGGCATTGCGACTGTACCTGTGGGACCATGACATGGCCAGCGCCTGCATGGGAGACATCGCCGTCCTCGAAGTCGCCCTGCGCAACCACATGGACCGGCAGTTGTCACTCATCTCCTTGGAACAGTCCGGCACCGCGGACTGGTACATGGCGGGGCTCCGTTTCGACGACCGCACCCAACGCCAGATCCGCGAGGCATGGGGCCATCTCACCGTCCAGCAAAAGAAACGGCACACGCACGGGCATCTCGTCGCGGCGTTGACGTTCGGATTCTGGCGCAACCTGCTGGAGAACGGCGGAGCCATCCACGCTCACTGGCCGGACGAGGGCAGCGCCGACTACGAGAACGACCTCTGGCGCAAGGGCATCGTCAAGGCCTTCCCCGGCGGGCGCCGGCACGCCTTGGACGCGAACGCCAAATGGACGAGGAGCTACGCGCTGAACATCGTCAAGACCGTGCACGCCCTGCGCAACAGGGTCGCCCACCACGAGCCGCTCGTCAACGGCATCCCGCTACCGGGCGAGAACCGGCGCATCACACTGGCGGACGCGGTGCAGGCGTGCTTCGATCTGGCGATGATTCTGGACCGCGACCTGTACACATGGCTGATGGACAACAGCAAGATGAAACTCGCGCTCGAACACGAACCGCAACCCAATGCGTAGACGGCAGTCGCCACTCTCTTCAAGCATCGCTTCAGAATGCAGGTATGACACCGCGAAAAGCCAACAACGGATTGTCGCAGGCCTCAATCCTGACGTTTCGACCAGAAAGCTCTGCTTCCGATTAAGAAGTGAATCTTTCTGATTGGCGATTCGGTACTAGACACGTTTCACCGCCTTGAGCAGCAGCCATACACTTGCCGTGGCAACGACCACACCGACCGGAATCACATAACCGGCAAATCCCGCCCCGCTTAACAGCCATGTGGTCAGTATGCCCCAACCGATCAAACCCAAAGCAGAAACAAACAAGGCAAGGCAAGACGCAGCGCGGATGGCCAAGTTCTCCAATGATGATGCGGCGCGAGTGGTTCGGGATTCCCGAATAGACCATCACGAGAGAATCATTCAAGGCCACACGCGCAGATCCCCATGCGCATTGCTGCTCGGCCACTGCCACGAGCACGCGACCAGGCACCACGCGATCCGGGTTCGCGTCACCACTCCACCCCTCGCCAGGAAAAAGAAAAAAGGAACCAGTCACAGCCGCGCGGCGAGCGCCAGACCGCACGCATCATACGACCCTACTAGTGACGCCACGTGGCGAGGCGGCTCGCGTCGATGCGAACCGCATGTTCAACGACAACCCGATGGTCCCGGCACTGATACTCCCAAATCACCCGCGCCAGGCATCACCTTGTTGTTCCTTTTGCTGTTGCCTCCCAGTCGTGTGGTCTTGTTCGCATGGTTTGCGGGTTGACTGATCCGTTGTACGGGTTGCCATTCAATCACGGGGTAGGACGATCTGCTTCACTACTCACCACGCCGCGAGCACCGATCGTGCTCGCGGGTTTGGTCATCGTGACGCTCGTCCTCGTCCCGAGGATTGGCTGGAGAGCGCCGGGGGCGCGGAGCGTATTCCTCCCCCGGTACTGATGGTCGGTCGAGCAAGCGGTGTGTAGCAGCGTGTGCCGCCGCTTCCCGGTTTCCCTTGAGCGCTGTCGCGTGCGGGTCAAGGGGAACCACGCGGGTCCACGGGGCGCGTGTATCGCCGTGTGTTTCTTGGCGGAGTGACGGGACGGAGTGAGGATCGGCGCGCCCGTGCGACGACCGGGTTGTTGTTCTGCCTGTGGTTGTGTGTTGCTCATCCACGCGCCGGTGCGGCTGGCTGTTGTACTGCCGCGCGCGGCGCGAGTGGTGGAGGTTCGTTCCTTGTAGTCCGGCGATTGCCGTCCCCGCCTTGGCGTGATTGGTTCATAATTCCCAATGAAGCATGTGCTCTGCGCGTGTGGTCTTGAACGTTGTGTTGCGTGTTTTTCGGAGTCCTCGGACCCTGCTGTCCCTTGGTTCTTGGCTTGTTTTTGGCTTGTTTCCGCGGGTCCGGGGGTTTGGCGGTCATTTTCACGTTTTTTGGGGTCCGGGGTTCTACTGGAGTTTTCCGTGACATAGGACGATGTGCGTGCCATACGTCGGGGCGTTCGGGGTGGTTTTGGGGCATCCGCGATATTGCCCTGTCGTCCTATGTCATGCGGCTTGTCGTTCGCCTGTGTCGATTCGGTTCCGGCCGCGTGGCGCTGTTCTCGTGCTGTTGCGTGGAGGTTTCCCATGGTTGCGAACTACTTGACCCCTATGGACAGGGGAATGCTGGACGCGGTGAATCGCTTCCAGTCCGTGTCCACTCGTTCCGCCGTCCGTCTTGCGGGCGGAACTTCGATGGCGAACAACGGCCGGTATGGCCAACGTCTCCGTTCGTTAGGGAAACGCGGTCTGGTCACTTTGAACGGTGCCGGTGACGGCGCGCTTGGCTCCGCGTTCTTCTGGGGTCCGACTTCGAAGACGAGCCGCGCGATTGATTCGCCGCTGCAGTACAGCAAGGTGGATGTGCGTGCGCATACGGTGATGCTGTCGAGCATCGCGGGGCAGCTGATGCAGTGCGCTCTCGCGTATGACGAGGACGTGCTGAAGGTCGGTTCCCCGAACAACGACTACCTGCATCTTGACAAGCAGTCATGCTTCGCGGTGGACGAGTGGGAGCGGCTGCGCGAGGAGATTCTGAATGGTGACGCGGATCTCATCGCCGAGCATGAGTACCGTCCAGTGTGGGGCAAGGTGATGAAACTCATCGAGCAGACCGCGAACGACGAGGTGAAGCGGAACCAGTACACGACGCCGGAGCGTGAACTGTTCACCGCGCGCGAGAGGCTCATCAGCGGATACCTGAAGCGTTGCGCGGAGCAGCCCATCAGTGAACCGTCCGGCGCGTACGAGGCGTGGTCGAGCATTCCCGAGGAGCGTAGCTACAACGACTATTGGCGTTGGGTGCTGATGAACAAGGACTACTGGTTCGATACGCGCGCGCATCGTTTCCTTGACTGGCACGGCTACGAGCAGGCGGTCGGAATGAACCCCGACATTGAACGCGAGCTGATTCGCCTCGCGGATCATTGCGTGGACATGGTGATTGCCCGCCCAGGCGGCTCCATCGCCATCGAGCTTGAACGGACCGCGAAGGACGTGCGCGCGTATGAGCGGACGATGCTCGGGTTCTGCACCCCTCAGGCGGAGGTGACGTACTCGGCGTGCATCTGGATCGTGACGACGAGCACGACACGAGCGAAGCTGGAGGAGGCACGCTCCAAGGTGCAGGAATGGCTCGCGAATTGGAGCGGCGGCGGTGCGCCGTTCTTCGTCCCGCAGGTCATCCTAGACGCGCACCTGAAGGACGGGAAGTCGTACGCCACCGGCGCCGACGTGGTCATCGGATCCTTGATGAATCGCGGCGCGGTGAACGCGAACCGTCGCCGCCGCATCGCGCAGAACAGGAAGCGCTCCGCATCCATTCGCCGCTCTCTCTCCGCGAAGAAGCAGGCGCAGCGCGACGCGGAAACCGCGCAGCGGTACACGCCGCGCCGACCCGGCGGCGCTCCCATCCGCGTGGAGGAATACGAGGAGAACCGACGCATCGAGGCGGAGAAGACGGCGCGCGTCACCGGGAACACCAACACTTCCCACGCACGACCGGTTCGGCCAACCGGCACGGAGACGCAACGGTCAGCCGGGAACAGACCGACGCCCACCATGCCCGTCGATGTGCAGGTGCGGGATGATTCACCGGTGGACGCGCTCGACGCGATGGACGGGAACATCTTCAACACACCGCAGCCGCAGCAAACCGCACGACCAGTGGAACCGGTGGAGGGCGAACGCAGGTTCCGGCGCATCGTACGCCAGCCGCAGGGCACGGCGCGGCGGAGGGAAGCACAGCCGGTGAATGATGGCATACCGGTCGCGTTCCACACGATGCAGCGAAGCACGACGAACACGAACCGCAACAACGCGGTACCGGTCGCACCGGCACGACCGGTGCCGACGCCTGACACGAACACGAATGTCAACGCTCAGACAGGAGCCGCGAACGGCGAGGCGAACGGATCCGGTTTCAACTACGTGCGCGCCGCGCAGGAGGCGGAGCACCTGCCTGCGCCCGGCGAATCATTCCTCGACTGACACGCGCAGAAGCAAACAGCCGAAGCACAGGCACAGGGGGGCGAGGAACCGAATGATTGAGCCGTTCATGTCGGTCGCTCTTGTTCCTCCCCTCAGTTTTCTCATCACCGGGTTGCTACCGGTGGTTGTTCCTTCAACGTGATGTTCCTGTATGCCTCGTAGGCTTCTCGGATGATCTGCCGGAGGTTCGCGGGCATTTCGTAGTATTCGTCGTTCTCCTCGCGCAGCATCTTCACCTCGAAGCATTCGTCGTAGTGGTACTCGTTGAGGAGCCGGTACGTATTGGCGAGCCACGTGTGGAGTTCGGGTCGTGCGGCGAGGACGGGTCCCCATTCCTGAATGGGATGGCCGGTGTGATGCCTGTCGTTCGAGGCATCGACGATGCCGAGAATGGCCCCGACGCTTGGCGTGCCGGTTTCGAGGTCGGTGCGTTCGAGCCCCTGCTCGTTCAACGTCGCTTGTTCAATGCCTTCGAGTTCGTCGAGTTCCGCCGCATACCGGATCGCGTCGTTCAATGCGTCCTCGTCCATCAGCGTTCCCCCGTCGGCTCCTCGTCGAGTACGACGTCGCCGTCATCCAGCGGGTCCGTAGCCGCGTCGCTGATTGGTTCATAGTCGGATTCGTCATTCCTCTGCTCGTTGCTCTCCATGCTCCGCTCCTTGTCGTTGCTCACGTCATCGTCTTCGTGCCATGCTTCCTCCATCCCGTGCAGTGCGTCGCCAACGGGATACGGAAGTTCACGGCACGGACCGCGTCCTCGTCATACCTGGTGTTGCCAAGCGCGTCGACTGACTCCTCGAACCAGCGGACCACCACGGTCCGCAGGAGCAGCAGGCCGAATGCGCGCGGCATTAGGCTCCACGCGCCACTGTTCGGCATGACACGGACGACTCGTTCACACAAGCGCCATCCGCACGCGCCCCGGTGAAGCGCACCCAGCCCAGACCACGGAGCAGCTCCACACTGGCGCTCACGTCGTCTCCCCTCCCCACGCCCATCACGCCCCTCCCGTGTATGAACCAGTCACGCACGAGACGGGTTGGTTTCGTCAACAGGCGAATATCCCCACGACCACACAAGCCGCGGAATCCGAGGGACGAATGAGAATGGCGCGGGTGGTGCGGGTTCTTGTGAATCGGGCTGGTTTTATTTCCCCACTCCACCCGCACCGCGTTCGTACTGTGTTCCCCTCCGGCCTCATTCCCGGTCGTGCACGTCTGGTCCCGTCGGTTTCGTTCGTTGATCGTCGGGGTGCCATGCCTTGACGATGAGGTCGCTGGCGGTTGGCGCGGTGTGGAGCTTGCCCCTGTGCGGCGCGTTGCGTGGCGCGTGCGCCTTGTTCGGCGGCACGCATGGCCGCGCGGCTGGCGTGGACGGGTTGTTGAACAGGCCGGTGTGCTTCGGATTGCGCGTCTGGTTCCTCGTGGTGCGCGTGGCGGCTGATGTCACGCGCTGGTATTCGCGTCGAGCCTGGTAGCGTGCATCATCCGCCGCCACCCATGCGTCAATCACCTGCGGCAGGAACATGGTGGGCACCTCGCGTAGCTCGTCGGCGCTCGTGGCGATGAGCGGGTCGTACTCGTACACGGTGGTGATGAGGAGGAGTTCGCTCATGGCGAGGGCCTCGGGGTACCGGGTCTTCGCGTCCAACGGACCGCATCCGAGGAGGTACGCGGCGCGCGGCACGCTCGTGGCCTGGCAGTCGCGCATGGTTTTCTTGTCAAGCGTGACCCTGAGGCCCGGCACGGTTGTGCCGTTCATCATGCGCTCCCATTCGTCGCGCCACTTCACGTAGGAGCGTGGCTGGATGCCCACCGGCATCTCGTCGCTGACGGGACGACGGTGAGCACGGTCCCACGCGAGGACGTTCTCCTCCGCACCGGGGAGGTTCCCCTCGTTCACGGTCCTGTTGAACCCCGCCGCATCGATGTACAGCGGGTTCCCCGATGATTCACGCTCCGGACGAACGTACAGGCCAAGCCTCCACGTCGTGTCGGGGAACCTTTTCACACCGGCGAGCCTGATGAGCCTTTCGCTGAGACCGGTGCGCCTCGCAGCCGCACGCGCCTCGCGCATCGGCGAATCATCCCACGTCAGGCACAGCAGCATGAGGCCCGAGTACGGCAGCACGAGACCGGGTTCGCCGATCGGAACGTCAAGCGGCACCGGCTCCATGAGACCGTTCGCACGCGAGTACGAGTACGGCTCCACCCACTCATGGTCCTCCGGCCGGAACAACGAACCACTCAGGCCAAGCACCTCCGCACGCTTCATCTCTTCCCCCGCATCATTCCTCGGACGCCGGTCGGGCTCACCGACCCGACGCAACGCCCTTGTCAATTCTGACAAGGCAATATCGCACGGCACGGGCAGCGAACAAGCGACAAGCGGGAACCGCCACGGAGAACGAGCGAAGCATGAACCATGGAGCAGACCAAAGAGAAGGAAGGGGCGCGGCACAAGTGATGACTGCATCAGCGGGGTGGAGAAGCCAAGGACTGACGCTGATGGTCTTTGACCATCAAAACGGGAAAGGAGAAGAGGGAATGGTGCCGCCCCTCGCCGTTTTGCACGCCGTCACTTGGCCCGGCTCCGGGCCTCGGCCTCGCGCCTGCGCAGGAGCTCCTGCTCGGCGTTCCACCGGTAGCCCCACGTCTCGATGCTCCTGCGCTCGTAGCGCCGGTGGTTCGTGGCGGGGTCCACCTCGACCGTCGCGTCGAGCCTGTCCTCGCGGTACAGCTGGTCGAGCCGCTGCCGGGACATCCCGACGATGGCCGCCGCCTCGCCCGTGGTGAGCCACTCGCGCCCGTTCTCGTCCATGCGCATGATGGTCAGTCCTCGCTTCCCGTAGATTCCGTAGTGTCGGTTCGCCCAGTCGTACGTCGGCAGGGTCATTGGGTCGTCGGAGTTCGCGATGCCATCACCCGTGTTCCGCCAATCCAGTACGAGCATATGAACTCGTCCTTGTTCGTGTTGTCGTATCCGGCGGGATGCCGTTCCAGCGCAGCTTCCGGCCGCCGGTCCGCGTCGAGGCGGGGCCGTCCATGTCGTTCCTACCCGCGCGGGGCTTGGTCGTCGCGCTGGATCGGGGCGTCGCCGCCCCTCCGCCGCAGCCAAGCGCCGGGATCCTCCCCTCGCCATGCTCCACTTCCTCCGGAACAAGCCCGGTCGGCCACCTGTCAACCTCGACAAGGCCAATATCCACACGAACAGGAACGAACCGGCAACGCCACCAGCCACGCATAGTCGCACAGGAGAACCAGCCCCCATGCGAAAAACAAGGATTATCCGCGCCCGCGCCCGGCTTCGCACCGTTCGTTTCCTGTGCGAACCGCACGTATGCTCGCGGATCCATTCACTCCCATCCGGGCGAGGAAGGAGTGGAACGGCATCGGCTGCCGTCCCGCCGCGCCCATACATGACGATGGGCGCGCAAGAGCGGTACGGACGCCCACCGGGAATCGGAATCGCGAGGAGGCAGGACGCGGAGCGAGTGGCCTGGAGGCTTCTCGGTGGTGGCCGATTGCCGGGTCCCGCCTTTCCCTGCGGTTCCTGATGGGGTTTTGCGTTTTGTTTGGATTCCTCACACCGGGGTCGGCTCCGGTGCCGTTCTTCTCCTGTGCGAAGTCGCACGGAGCGTGGCCGTGTGACTTTGCACAAGGTCATGGAGCCGCGCCGTGCGGTGTCGGCGGATTCCGTGCCCGAGTGGCGCCCCGGTGCATGACGTTGGTCCTCCCTCTTCTACTGCCGCTTGGGTTTCGTGGTGTGGCGGCTGCGCCTCGCGCGGTTCCGTTCGGCACGGCGCGCCTGTCGGGCGTCCGGCACGCCGATGCGGGTTCCCCTCGCCTGTCGGAGCGAGTTCGCACAGGAGCGGTTCCGTGTAGTCGCGGCGGAACTTCGACGTTCCCCTCCCCGCCTACTGCCGGTTGGGTTCCGCCGGGTATGCGAAGGCCCGCCCGGTGTGGTTCCGGGCGGGCCTTCCTGTCATGGAGTTCCTGTGCGAATCCTTGCGGGACCCCTTGGTGCGACACGCCTCATGTCGTATGCGAAGTCACACAGGATGTATGATTGAGGTGCGTTCGCACAGGATTCGCATAGCGAGAAACGTTGAAATCAAGCCGATTCGAGTCACTTCGACACGTTGAACTTGAACTCCACCATAAGGGGGTCGAGTTAACCCAACGCTTGGAAACAAGCCGTTTCCAACCCCACCGTGACCCGATTTCGCAAAATACTTCGCAAAATCCGCGGTCGTTCCGGTGAGGAGCAAGAAATGCCGCAAGACACGGAGCCGAAGCACCACGACCAGCAGAGTGCCGACATCATCATTCCTACCGTTTTTAGGACCAGTATAACCCGGCCCGGAGTCACCGCACCGGAACCCGAGCCAGCGGAGCCGGGAGCCGCGGTGACGGGCACGCAGAAGAACGGGGAAAACCCGATCGGCAGGGCCGCGCTGATGGGCTTAGTCTCTGGAGTGGAGAACCCGGAGGAGCCGGGGCAACGAAGCACGGAGATGAGGATGAGGAGCGGCAAGAAGCCGACTGCCGCACGGACGAGCGGCAGCGACGACGCGGAGCCGGTGACGGGCACGGATGCCACGGTTCAGACCACCGAACCGGGCAGGACCACGACCCGCAGGGGCACGGGCAGGAGGAACAACAAGCGCGTGCCCCTCATCGGCCAGCAGGCCTGGGCCAACCCACCGACGCGCAGCTACCCGTACTGGAGGGTCTGGTGGATCGACGCCGCCGGCAAGAAGCATTCCACGACGGTCAGCGGCACCGAGGACGACGCGTACAACACCGCGTCGGAGAAGCTCGGCTACCGGAAACCCAAGGGGCCGGTGCACGGAACCCCGAAGAACCCGCTCGTGAAGGACGTGTACGAGGAGTACGTCAGGGCCGGCGACCATCCGAAGTGGGGGTCCGGGACCACGAGCCAGAAGCGGCAGGCCATGACCCGCGTGTGGCTCGTCATCGGTGACAAGAAGATACGCGACGTGGTGCCGAGCGACCTCGCGCGCATCGACATGGCCGGCATACGCCCGGCCGCTCAGAAGCGGCTGCGCAGCGAGGTCCGTCGTCTCTTCGACTACGCGCACTCCGTGTACGGCATCGAGGGGACCGGCGACGATTACGCGAAACCAGTGCCCGTCGTGACGAACTACCGTCGCGAGGAAAGCACGACGAACGTCACCGTGAAGAAGGAGGACGTGCCCTCCACGCGTTGGGTGGCGTGCCTCATCACGCTCACGGCCTCCACGATGAACGTGACCCCGCTTGACGAGGAGATGGACATGCGCACCCAGCGCGAGGCGGCGGCACACGCGGCACATGAGCTGCTCACCGGACGCGGGACCGGCCAGGTGCCGGAGTACACCACGTGGATAGACACGGTGAGCGGTGAGAAGCAGACCACGAGCGGCTGGACCAACGAGCCGCTCGACGGCCCCACGGGCTGCAACCCGCTGGATGACATCTGGAGGATGGGGATTCCCGAGGATAAGCGGATAGCCCGCATCACCGGGCCGCTCATCAGAACCGAGGAGGCATACCAACGCGCGAACGAGGACGTGGCACGGCAGTACCGCAGGCTCACCGCGTTCCTCGCGATGGGGGCCGGCGTCGGTACCCGCGTCGGTGAGCAGATAGCGCTTCGCGTGGGCAACGTCCTCACACCCGACCAGGCGGCGTTCCTCTTCGTGGACGCGCACATCCAGAACTGGGACGAGGAGACGGATGACGCGCTGAGGTTCGACGGCCGGCAACCACCGGAGAGCCGCAGGGGCTGGTACGGTGCCATCCACATCGAGGAGCAGTACACGCAGGCCGGTTCCGGTTACCGGCTCGGCCGGCCGAAGTGGAACAACGAGATGGATGACAAGACCCGCTGGGTCCACATGCCCTACTACCTGCCATCGTGGCAGTACGAGGACGACCCGAGGCCGCTACGAGAGCAGATAGCGGGTATGGACGGCATGCAGCGCTTCGCACCACACGCGAGGACGCAGGACGACGAATCGTTCTGGTCCTCCACGCGCGAGGAGGTGGGTTACGCCTGGGCCGAGGGCTACACTCCGCTCGGCTGGTGCATGCTCCAGTGGCTCATCGACCTGTGGAACACACCGACCCTGAACCGCGCCGCCGGCGGATCGCTCTCCGCGAAGCTTGCCCTATTCACAAGGCTGCTCATGTTCCCGACCCGACGGCCCACGAACGACCCGGACAGCCTGAAGGTCGGCATGAGCGAGGATTGGAGGGCCAGCGGCCACGGCAAGCTCATACCCGGCACCGGCGGCTACACGAACCAGAAACGCATGCAGCTCCTCACGAACCCCGTCATGGACTACGTGAGCCAGCGCATGGAACTCGCGACCAAGTACAACCCATGGCCACCGAACCACAACACGTATACCGGCATGACCGTGCCCGTCGTCGGTGGCAAGGAATGGAAGGCCCCGCGCGTCGGATGGACCCACCACTCACTGCGTCACTACAGCGCGTCCATACGACTCGCGAGCGGCGTACCCATCACGCTCATCAGCAAGGAACTCGGCCACAAGGACATCTCCACCACGATAGAGACGTACATCCACCTCATAGACGAGGCACAAAGCACCATCCCATCAGCCGGCTTCGAGTTCTGACGCAATGAAGGGGCCGGGATAACCATCACCCCGGCCCCTCACCAGCGAGCGCGCAGTGGTCAACGATAATCCCGGACCACCCGCGCAAACCTTTGTCTTTTCCCATTCATCCAGCGGTGACCAGCACCGCCCGGCACTCCTTACCTATTGGGTCAATCACGGGGTCATGGCCGCGGGGTCCGTGGTGACGGTATCCACGAACCATTCGCTGCCCGTGAGGAGGTCGGCCACCTGGTTCACGGCCCAGATGACCCAGTTCGCACCGGCCTTCACCACCTCGATGGGGTTCCCGAAGATGGACCACAACGCTACGAGCAGGCCGAGGCCCGCTATCACCATGAGCGTGTCGCGCACGACACCCCACACTCCACCACCACGCATGACTGCCTCCCTCCAACGGCACGAGCACCAGCAGTCACCCGCATATCCACGACCGCGAACCCTTGTGGCCGCCGCGGTATGGAGGAATCAACACGTTACGCGGGTGGTCCGGGATTATTTTTGGTTTCCCGGGCGTGTCCCCGTGTGGATCTGGGATGATCTGATCGCTTTTGCGAGGAGGCCGTCGTGCGTTTGTATCATCTGAACCCGTTGACGAACGGTGTGGAGCCGTGCCGCGAGCCGGATTGGGTAGCATGCCGGTGCGGTGAGCATTACGCGACGCTGCGCGAGGCCGTTGATGCCTCTATCGCCGCGGGGCCGGTGGATTGGTCCCGTTACTCGTATCGTCGCAAGCCGAAGCCGCGCGTGCGCGTGACGATGGGTTTGCAGAACCTGCGCGGGCTGGTGATGCGTGATGCCGCGGCCCGTGTGGAGCGTTGGGTCGGTGATGGACATTACCGTTCCGTGGTCGCCGCGCTGGGGTACGCGGGGTTCGTTCCCTCGGATTACGCGGCCGGCCCCTCCCCCACGGAGTCGATGCTCATGGACCGGCTCGCGCTTCACGGGCCGATGGCCTGTGCCGACCTGCTGGAGGTGCTGCTGAGCGACGCCGGGCCTGAAGCGTCGATGCTGACGCGCGCCTCGGCCCGGCTCATGGTTCTGACCCTGCGCGCGGCTGCCCGTGACCAGTCGAGCGCGGCCATCCTCTCCACGTACCGTCTCGGTTCCCTGTGGATGGATGATGCTGATTGGACCGACCGTGAGCTGCGGTTCCGACTGAGCCGTGAAGGGGTATTGGATACGGTTCCCCGCACCGGTGTCCAACGATTCGCCGCCCGCACCTACGCGGAGCAGATAGCCGGGTACCGCTCATTGCTGAACCCGGTCGCGCGCGACCCCGAGTCGAACCTGATGCGCGAGGCCCTCGTGAACGGGGACCTGCCGGTGCTGCGTGCCATGGGGATAATCATCCCGAACACGGACCGTGCCATCCAACGGTTCGCGGCCCTCGACGGCTCGACCCTCCACCCCCGCACGCTGGAGCGGAGCGAAGCACTGACGCTGCTTGACTACACGAGCATGGCCATCAGGGACGATGGTTCCGTGAACGTGGATTACGACGGACCGGCCACCATAGCCACGGAACCCGAGCACGGAACGGCCACGCGCACCGCACCAACGGCACCCGGCCCCACCCTATGAAAATCCCGGACCACCCGCGCTGACTTCATCTTTCCTTTAGCGCCGGTGGTCCCTTGTTCTTGTCTTCGGTTCCCCGTGGATAGGTAGGGGCCGTGCTCCTGACTCATGGCTTGGTCAGGGGCACGGCCCCGTTTTGGATTCCGTTCTTCCGTTTCGAGAAGAGGAGTGAGCGGCTGCTTGGCCGTGGCACCGGTCCCGCTCGGCTCCCGGTGCGTGGTCTGCATATCGTCGCTTGTTCGGCCCGTGTGGTCAGCGGGTCGTGGTGCGTGGCCTGCGGTTCCGCTTCTTGAGCGTGTGGAGCGGGTCGTCCTTGTGTATCTCCCATTGCTGCCGTTCGACCTCGCGCATCGCGCTGGCCTCGTCGGGGTAGTGCCGCTTGTAGGGGCAGTCACCATTCGTGGCCGTGCAGCGCTTCGCGTCCCCGTCCCTGTTGATGTGCCATCGACCGTGGCCGTTGCGTATCGTCATCACCATCACGCTCCAGATTCACTATGCGTATGACCGAACGGCCCGAGGGCCGGATTGCCCATCACAGTCGGTCCGCTTGTGTGATGCTACCGATGCGGAGCGGCCGGCGGCCGGTGCCCGTCCACTGGATAGTCCTTCATCCGACCCCTCACGTGCGGGTTGCTTGTAGCACTCAGCTGCTGTTTTGTCAATGGTGATTGGTTGGTTATGCCCTTGGCTTATTTTCGCTTTTCGGCCTCCGCCCGGGCGTGTCGCACGTCGGAAACGCGTCCCGCTCCCCCGATTCGCATGTTCGATTCAGCGAACATAACCGAACATAATAGCACACCACACATAAGGTATGTTATCGGCTAATTATCCGGCCGACGATTCCCCGTGATTGGATTGCGAATTACCCTTCATTGGGTGCGTGCATTATAACGCCCCACCACCACGCTGTCAACCCGCCCGAATCACGCCCGACACCGCCCCGGCGCCCCCGTTCCGGACACGTGACGCGGCCCGACCATCGAACCACGGCACCCGATAATCCCGGACCACCCGCGCCATCCCCGTCGTCCTTCTTCTTCATCTTCGCCGTTCATCCACGGGCGCCGGCCCTGCTCGTCGCGCCGGTGTGATCGTCATCGTCGGCCGGTCCGGCCCGTGGCCCGGCCTCTTCCGCAGACACGTGGGGCCCCGGTCCGGCTTGATGCCGGCTCGGGGCCCGCGTGGAGAAGGCCGCCCCGCGCGGAAGACTAGTTCGCGGTTCGGTCGACAGTCGAATATCCCTACGGGCCAGGTGCGGCGGTTAGATCCCATTCGAACGGGGACGGGCGCGGACCGGCGACGATGCCTCCGCGCCCGACCCTCCAACATCCACCGTCGACGATCGGAGCCGGCACGAGGGACCCAATAATAAGGCCCCTAATAATAAGGAATGAAGAAGCGGCGCGGGTGGTCCGGGATTATCGCGAACAACCCGGACCACCCGCGTCCGTTCTTCTTCTCCTTCTTATTGCTTCTCCTTGCCGCCGTGGTTCCCGCCTATCCCGTTGTTCGCTTGCCTTGGCGTGCTTGTGGTGCTGGTGGTTCGCGTCTTCACACGTTCTTCATAATCGGGGTTCCGGGGCCTGTGGCCGGTGCGTCCCGCCTCGCGTAGCTTGGGTCTTGTCATGGCGGCCGGTTCCCAGTCGGGAGTAGGGCCGCCGAGGTTACGTCCGGCCGTTGGGGCCGGGGATTGGAATGGATGATGACCGCCGTTGAGGATAATGTGCGAGCACCTTCGGGGAGGAGACACTGTCGGATTGAGCCGCCGCCGGCCACGGCTCACCTGGCGCGGGCCGGTGAGCCGCTCCGCACCGTGGGCAGGTCGATGCAGCCGGCCGGGCTGATGCACGCGTCGCCGCGTCTGCGTATCGCGCTCGCCTCCGCGCCGGTGAGCAGCGTCTGGCGCACGAGCATGGGCAGGTATTCGCTGCGGGCCGGGTCCGATTCGTCGATGGCGTCCACGCGCCGCGTCGCGATGTCGAAGAGGGCGAGCTTGTCGTGTGGGTTCCGCTTCGTTCCCCTCATGCTCGCCGCGGTCTCGTCGAACCGGGCGCGGTGCCGGTCCACGTACTTGCGGTACGCGGCTTCGCGCTGCCAGATGAACGGCGAGTGGTTCATGTCGTCGATGAGCGGGGAGTCCCTCACATCCGCACCCGACGGGCCGCCGGTCCCGGCAAGCGCCTTGGCGAGGTCGGTGCCGAGCCGGTCGTCGTCGAGCAGGGCGGCGCGGGCGTAGGAGGCGAGCTCCATGTTCAACGCGCCGACCCGCTCATGCATGTCATCGGTCACCGTAACCGGGGCCGGGGCCTCGTCCCACGTGACGCCGGTCGGGACCCCGCCCTGCGTGCGCCTCGGCCGGTACGGCCCATGGACCGGCGCACTCGAATCCGCCGGGCGCGCCCCGCCGAGGAGCCTCCACTCCTCCAGCAGCCGGGGCGTGAGCAGACCGAGGTCGCGCAGCGTCGCGGCCCGCGAGTACTTGCCCCCGTCCGTCAGGTCCGCCTCGACCAGCGCCGGCTCACGCCCGGCCGCGATGTCGAACGCGAGCAGCACGTCGCATGGGCGTCTGCCCCTGCCGTTGCCGGGCACGGAGCGGCGCATGTACAGGGGACGGCACTCCGCGTAGTACTCGCGGAACGCCGCCTCACGCTCCGCCAAGTCGTCCGAACCATTCATCACGCGGATCAGCTCGGCGTCACGGGCGGAGGGCTTCTCCACCGTCCGGTGGGCGAGCCTCACCAACCAATCACCAAGCCCACGCTCCATGACGAGCGCCAACGCGCCCCGGCGAACCTCACCGTTCAGCGCATCCAACCCGGAGCGAACATCCAACCCGGCGTCCATAAGGCACCACCCCGCAACGACAAGCGCCGACCCGAACGGGCCGACGCACGACACGACCGGCCACGCCGGTCAACCAACACAACCGAATATCACCAGCCGCCGGCCCCACCACCCCTCACAGCCCATCCGGACCCGCTACGCGGGAACGGTACAAGCCGCACGCGAAGCGGTACAGGCAACCAGCAGGAACAAGCCGGCAGGACAGGAACCCGCCAAGAACCAATCAGGAAGGAACAGACAATGACCATCCGCAACGACACAAGACGAGGACTGGGAGAGCTGAGAAGCACCATCCAGACGAACGCCGACGTGATGCGCCGCTCCGCACCAAGCGGAACCGCCCTCGCGCTCCTCATCCACGACGCCCTCAGGGACGCCGGCCTCACCGCGAAGAACCCCAACACCGGCGAGTACGACAAGGCGTACGCCAGCATCATCAGCGAGTACACCTACGAACGCCTCGGACAGGCACTCGACCACACGCTCCGCCTCATCCACAACGCCGGCGCCCCGGACCCCGTCATCTGGAACAACATGACCATCAGCGACATCCGCAACATGGACAGGGACTCACGCCTCACCAGAACCAGCCTCACCGACACCGAACCGGAAGCACTCGCCCAACGAGTCAGGAACGGCTCCCTCGACCCCGCCACCGCGCTCGCCATCCACGAACACGGCCTCGCAGCCCTCACGCAACCCGACACCGCCACACAGCCAAGCGGCAACGACGCCAGCGAAGAGACCGACCACACACCACCAACAACACGACAGGCGCTCGCCGCCCTCGGCCTCCCCGACGACTACGAACCGCCAATCCAACCGCCGAACCGCATCATCATGCAGGCACGGTCATAGGAACGGCCCGTCGTTCCAACCAGGACCACAGTGGTGAGAAGCCGAGGGAACGAGAAGCGGCGCGGGTGGTCCGGGTTGTTCCGGCGATATCCCGGACCACCCGCGTTGCCCCTCACCGGCCTTCCGACCCCGTTCCCCGGCCTCGCGGAGATTCAGGACCACCCGCGCAGCGTCATTCCTTCTCCTCCACTCCCCCCTCCCCGCTCCACTTGGTTCGGCCAGCCGCGCGCCCATCCGCTCGACGCGCTCGCCATCCGTCCGCCTGATGGTGCCGGTTCCGTTGTACCGCCTGTACCGTCACTCGCGTAGCCGTTGTTCCCTCCGGTTCCGGCCCGTCGTGCGTGTGCTTGGTTCGGCGCGTGTTGCGTCGGATTGGCTTGGTTCCGGGGTTCCCGCCCCGACCCCATTCAGCCTGTGTGCTTCCTGTCGCTCGGCTCCGTTGAGTGATGGATGAGGGATGATGGCTATGACGCGTCATGTCGACCGTAGTTGCATTCCCGCCGTCCCGGCATGGGCGTCAGTGTGGCCCGCGCGTGTAGTGAGTAGCGAAGCCGCCCGGCTCAGGATGGGCGCCGGAGAACAGGATCCGCACCTGCCCGGCCACCGGGCGTACCACGCATCGGAATGGAGGGAACACGGGGACCACCGTCCATCATGACCATGGAGCACAAGCACCTGCTGGTCGCGAGTGTCGAATCCGGATACAGCAGAACATTGCGGGGCCTGGCAAGCCCACACACCGCCAGCCGAGGAGCTACGCGACGAGCGTGCGTCACACGCGAGGACACGGAGAAGAAGAGGAGCATATGACGGGCGCGGGTGGTCCGGAATGTTCTGATTATCCCGGACCACCCGCGCCGTGTTCTTCGTCCGTGTGATTGGTTCCCTGCGGCTTCGCTTGGTGGTTCTTCTTCCGTCAGGCTCCGGTGGGCTTGCCCCGGCGTGGTGGCCTGCGGGGCTTCCTTCCCTTGTGGTCGTCCTTGGGGAGCGCGCCTGGAGCCCTGCGGCGTGGCGGCTTCCTGCCCTTGCCCGCCTCGCGGTACTCGTGCTGCTGCTTCGCCTGTTCGCGGCGCCGCTCCGATGGGTCGGACCGGTAGTGGTCAACGGCCTCGTTATCTCCGAGCGGGTACCCGTACGCGTCGAACGCATCCTGCCCGTACTTGGTGATGTTGTCGAGTTGCTTCGGCACGAGTATCCCCTCACGTGCGAGGAGGTCCAGCAGCGGGACCTCGGGGCGTCTGCCCGCCGCAACGGCGTTGGCTATCGCGTCGAACATCGGGTACGTTATCGGGCGGATAAGTTCCCCGTCGTAGTCGGGGTCGCGCCATTCCTCGGGCGTGTACCGGTAATAGCCCACGTCGTCCAGTTCGGGATAGGCGTAGTAGAAGATTCGTCGAATGTTGTCGATGGTGCACCATTCGCGGAGCTTCTCGTCGGTTATCGCGGGGTTCGTCCTGAGCAGCGGCTCGGTGAGGATGAAGCGCAGGTTCGGGTGCGTGTCCGTCACGGCGTACACGCATCTGTCGAGGAGGCGGGGAACGTTCCACAGGCCGTGCCCGCTCAGGATCTTCTCCCATCCCTCATGCAGGGACTGCCTGATGCCGCGCAGGGCAAGCCCGTCCGATTGGTCGAGTTCCACCGGCGGAAGGTCGGCGAGGCGGTCCACCGTACTGAGCACGTCAACCATGAAGCACGCCTCCCAGGACACGTGCCCCGGTCCCTTGTAATGAATGGCATCGGCACGGGTCCTGTAGATGGCCTTCAGGACCCTACGGAGCAGGATGTGCGCGTGCCCGCGCACCCAGTCATTGACGTTCGCGTACAACTGGGTCTCCGCGTTCTGCTCCAACCTCTCGGGCGCGCTGGAACCCGGAACGGTGTCCTCCGTGACCCAGTACTGCCAGATGTCCGGCAACCAGAGCTCCTGAGCAACATGCTCCCAATCCAACGCCCGCCTCGGCGGCCGCGCCTCGCCATTCGTCATGCGTCAATGATCGGACGAACGTTCGACCACCACGCACGAGGAACCAGGCGCAAGGAGGAACGAGGCGCGGGCGCACCCTGAATGAGAACCAAGCGCAGGCGCCCCTCACACAACAAGCCTCGCACAACAAGACGGACGGGGGAACCAGGCAACGAAGAAGATGGAGAACACGAACGCGGGTGGTCCGGGTTGTTCTAATGATAATCCCGGACCACCCGCGCCGCTTCTTCATTGTCCTTCTTCTCCTGCCCCTCGGCCTCGCGAGGAATCATCCCCCGCCCGCGTCGTGTTCTTCTTCCTCCTTGCTTGCGCGGTGGCGCTCCCCCTGTGCTTGTCAGGCCTTGTGCTTCGCGTGGTGCCTGTCGTTGAGCTTGCGTCGTATGGTCCAGCTGATGATGAGGAGCGTGGGGCATGCGAGGGTCGCGAGGACGGGGGCGAGCTTCTCAAGCATCGCCCAGTCATCCTTCTGGGAGTCGGGCTTGGGGCTGTCCGCCGTGTACCGGACGCCGCTGACGAGGAGGCGGTGCGTGTTGATGCTGTATGGCGTGCAGGTGACGAGCGTGACCCGGTCCTCGCCCTCCTTGATCTTGAGATGCGTGAAGTCGTCGGGCTTCACGACCCAGATGTGGTCGACGCGGTAGCTGAGGGTCTCGCCCATGACCTTCACCTGGAAGAAGTCGCCGACCTTCATCTCATCCAGCCTCGTGAACATGAGCTTGTCAGGCAGGGCGCGGTGCGCGGCGATGATGGAGTGCGTGGATTCGCCGCCCACCGGCAGGGACGAGCCGAACGTGTGCCCCGCCCCCGCGAGGAGGGACTCGTCGCTCGTGCCGTGGTAGATGGGCAGGTTCACGCTGATCTTCGGGATGACGATGCTGCCCATCACGCCATCCGAACCGGCCTTCAGCTCGTCGTCGTACCGCTTCGCGAGCGGGTCGTCGTCATCCGCCGCGGTGGCGCTGGACGCCCCGAGCACGTCCCGCACGTCCGTGCCGAGCTCCGTCTGACCGGACTTGAACAGGTCCTCGTTGTACTTCCGCGCCTCCTTGAACATGTCCTCCGCCTTCGGGTACGGCCAGCCCTGCACGTGCTCCTCCACGGACTGGCTCACGCTCGCCTGCCTCGACTCGTTGATGGTCTGCATGAGCGGCGGGTATATCGCCACCGCGAGGCCGATCACGAGCATCACCACGCCGATCAGGATGACGAGCCACGTGCGCCACGACACGAACCTCACCCACGAGACGCCACCGGGACGCGCGGACCCGACGCCCACGCTCCCGGCGCGAGCAGCACCAACAGTCATGTTCCCCTCCAATCAACTAGGCCCGGCACCGGGCCAATCACTCACAATCACCGGCCCGAGATGCGGCGCGGGCCACGCATTCATACATGAGGTATCTAACCGGCGAGGGAACCGGGCCAAGCAGACAGTCAACGGACAGGTAGTGGGCCCGGCGCATACGACGAAGCCGACCCAAGACACGCTCGACGCGGCCCCACGACGCTTCACGGGGCAGGCCAACGACGCAGCGCGGGTGGTCCGGGTTATTCGTTGCGTTAATCCCGGACCACCCGCGCCGGTTCCTATTGCTTCCCTTCCCCGTTGTTGGTCCTATGCCGGGAGAATTAGGACCACCCGCGTTGCTTGTCTTGTCGTCTTCTTGGTTGTGTGGTCCGTGTGGTCGGGTTGCTGGTTCGTTCTGAACGGGTTGGCCCCGGCCGGTGTTGTTCCGGTCGGGGCCAGCCTTGTTGTGGATTGTTGGTGCTCGGTTGGGAGCGTTGGCTTATTGCTTATGTTGCGGCTCCTTCCCGGCCTGCGGCTTGCTGAGCGTGTTGGCCGTCTTGTGGAGTGTTATCGCCGCCGCTGCCGCGAGTAGGAGCAGCAGCAGGCTCGCGCCGCCGGTCTGTGCGAGCACGCGGACCGGCGGGGTGGTGGTGCCTTCGGTGCTCCACTTCGCGTAGATGATGGTGTCGTGGTCGATGGTGGTGGTGAAGTCGAACTTCGTGGTGAGCGTCTTGTCGGTGTACCAGCCTTCGAACTTGTTCTTGTCGAGCACCGGTTCGGGGTACGGGTCGTGGGCTGTTCCGCCCTTGTGGACCTGCTGGTCTGGTATCGGCTGGTTGTCGGAGCCCACCGGCGTGGTGTCGTCCGTGTTGCGGAACTGTACCGTCACGCATTCGCTCGGCAGGACTACCGATGGGGCCGAAGTGTTGCCTTGCTGGTCCGAGGAGAACAGCTTCGCGCCGGAGCTGCCGTATATGACTCCGCTGATGTACCAGGCCTTGCGCGTTCCGCCGTCCGACGAGATGTTGTTGTCGTTCGCGGGGAGGAACATGTCCGGCATCCAGCTGAAGTCGCCGGACCCGGTGAACATTCCGACGGAACTTGTCGTGTAGTCGGTGTTGGTGTAGCTGTCGTGCTTCGTCCGACTGGTGGTGATTACTCCTCCGTCACGGTATGGGGAGGCGGATTGGATGCCGGTCACCGGGCCGCTCCTGCTTGTGTAGAGCGTGCTTACTATCGCTGTTGGGGCGGAGAACGTGCTTCCCCCGCTTCCTCCGATGATGTAGGCGTATCCGCTTGTTGCGCTTCCCCCGTACACCACGGAGCGGCCGTCCGAGAACGGGCCGTTACCGTCCGCGCCGATGAGGTTGCCGCTTGTGCCGGTGACCGTGGCGTACTTGGGCGTGTTGTATATGTTGCCGAGTGCGTCGTTCGCCGGGTTCGTGTCTACGACGAGCGTGGCGTTCGAACCGCCGTACAGGATGAACCCGTAGTTGGTCCCGCCCATGTATCCGCGGCCGTTCACCTTATAGTCCGCGGAGCCGGCCACTCCCTTGAGCTGGGTCGCCGTCCCGTCGCTCTGCACTATCCATACGCCGTTGGAACCCGTGACGAGGCTGCGATCGTTACCGGTCAGCGGCGCGGGTCCGGAGTCGCGGATGTCGCCCGTCGTTCCTCTGATAGCCGTCGCACGGGCGTTGTTGACGATCCATGCGCCGGAGGTTGTGTCGATGATGTAGTTGCCGCCGTTCGCGTCGTCGTCCCATCCGGTCGCGTTGAGTATGGCGCCGTTGATGCCGGGTATTCTCGTCGCGGATGTTCCCTTGACGTACCATGCGTCGGTACTGGTGTAGGCGAGGACGCCATGCGTGGCGGGATAGGCGCCGGATACGCCCTTCAGTGACGGCAGGGATGTTCCACTCGCGTCCTTGACCTGCGTAGCGGTCGTGCTTGTTCCGGTCGTAGCCCATACGCCGTCGCTCGTGATGATGAGCACGCCGCTATCCGCATCGGCACCGATGACTCGTTGCACGGTCCCGGTGAAGCCCGTGAGTTCGCGTATCGGCTTCATGCCCGAATCGGTGCGGCCGGCCCATCCGACGACCCATACCTGCTTGTTGCTGGCGATGACGCCGGTCCCGCTCTGCACGTTGGCGGCGGATGCGCTGACTATGGTCGGGGTGCATTCGCCTGGGTCTTCGAGCACGTACTGCGCGTAGATGGTGATGTCTTGCGTGACTGGCGCATCGAAGTCGTACCGGTTCTTCATGGTCTTATCCGCGAACCATCCGTTGAACTTATAGCTTGCCATTATCCCCTGGTCCGTGCCGTCTGCTCCATCCGATGGATAATAGGGCTTCGTCGCCTTGTCACCGTCATTGACGGTCTGGTCATCGATGGTGGTGGTTAAGGATGCGCAACCCGACCCGGTATCCGTAAGGCATCCGTGCATGGTGTGCTCGTTGCCCTTCGCGTCCACCCAACGGTACTTCACGGTGTGCGGCTTCGATTCCGCCCACTTCGCGTAGATGGTGACGTCCTGCGTGACCTTCGTCGTGAAGTCGTACTTCGTGGTGAGCGCCTTGTCCGTGTACCAGCCCTCGAACGCGTAGCCGGTCCTGTTATCCGAGGCCGGGTCCGGGTCTGGCGATGGTCTGGTGGCGGTTCCGCCATCCACCACGCTCTCGTCCGGGATAGGCCCTGACGTGTTGGCCACGCTGGTCTCGTTGCCATTCGCGTCGACGTTGCGGAACTTCACGGCCCAGTTCTTCGTCGCGGTCCACTTCGCGTAGATGATGGTGTCCTGCTCGACCTTCGCCGTGAAGTCGTACTTCGTGGTGAGCGTCTTGTCCGTATACCAGCCGCCGAACACGTAGTTATCACGCTTCGGGTCGCTCGGCTTCGTGGCGGCGGACCCGTAATCGATGGACTGGTCGGGTATCGCCGACCCGTCCGACCCGGTGACGGTCGAATCATCCGTGTTGCGGAACTGCACGCTAACCTTGTCCGTGGCGTACTGCGCGTACAGCGTCACGTCCTGCGTGACCTTCGTGGAGAAGTCGTACTTCGAATCCTTGCCGGTGTTCGGGTCCTTGCCGTCCTTGTACAGGGACCAGTAGGAGAACGAACTGTGAGTCGGCGCCTTGGGGGCTGGGTCCGGTTCGGTGGCGGTCTGCCCGGACTGGAGCGTCTGGTCCTTGATCGTGGCGCCGGCGGTGTCCTTCACCGTCGAACCATCCGGGTTGCGGAACTGGACCACGGGGCAGGATTCGGGAATGGCGAGCTTGATGGTGGAGCCGTCCGGCTTCACGTACCATGCGCCCTTCGCCCCGTATACGAGGGCCCCGTAGTTGTTCGCCCTCGGGTTCGACGCGCTATGGGCGGCCGTGAGCGACCCCTCGGCGTCGACCTTGTACGTTGTGCCGTCCGCTCCGATGACCCACGCTCCGTCCGAACCCGCGATGATGCTGCCGCCATAACCACTGCTGCCGGTGGTGCCCTCCATGCTGGGCAGGTTGCCGGCTGAGCTGGACAGTTCGCCGCTGAGCCCCCTCAGCCGCTCGGTCGATATCTGCACGCCATTATTGAGCTGGACCTTGACGATGTCCGCCCAGTCGTGCCCATGGACGAGGAAGCCGACGAACGGGCTCGTGCCGGTGGCGCCGACTATCGTCTTGTCAGTGATGTCGGAATCAGTCGGCGCCTTCAAGGAACCCACAAGGTCCTCGAAGCCAGGCTTGGAACCGAACACCAGACCGGAGTCAGGGCCCCAAGCGAAGTACCCGGACTCCGCATCGCCGGTGCCCTGGTAGCCCGTCCCGATGACGTTCGTGTACGTGCCGTTCGAGCTATCCTTCACGGCGGAGGATGAACCATCGCTATTCACGCGGTACGGCTTGCCGTTCACGAGCGCGGCGCTCACCGCCCCATCCGCGAGGGGGAAGTCGCCATGCACCACGGTATTGCCGCTGATGCCGTTGACCTTCTTCAGGACCCCATCGGCGCTGATGAGCCAAGCGCCATCCGTGGTGCCGAGGATGAACCCCGCAGGCTTGCTGCTCGCCCCGGTCCCGACGTCATCGATGACCTCGCCGCCCGTGACGTTGTTGATGGTCCCGCTCCAACCCGTGATACGCATAACGTCCCCACGGTTCGGCTTCTGCAGGTACAGCCGGTTATCCGTCGTGTACACCACCGAGCCGTATTGGGACGGCCAGGACCCAGCGAGACCCTTCACGTTCGTGATGGGCTTGCCGTTCTCATCCAGAACCGGAACGACCTTACCACCGTTCGAGTTCACCGAGCCATCATACCGGTACACGCCATCCTCGGTCGCGAGCAAGGCCCCGGCATCCGAGTTCGGATTCGACCCGACCATCCACTTGATCTTCCCGGTGAACCCGCTCAGCTCCTGATTAACAGAACCATCCGGATTCATTCCCCAAGCGCGGTAATCACTCGCGACGAGCGCCCCGCCGGTCAGCGGCGCGTTGGCGTCCCCCATGGTGATGTTCGGCGAGCAATCCACAGACGCCGTCGAGATACCCGAATCCGGGTTATCCGCGCTCGCCGAACGGATTACCCCCGGCAACGCGCACGCCGAGACAAGACCCAGCACGACAAGTGCACCCAATAAGAACCTAACAGGGGCCGAACGAGCCCCACCCCAATCAACCATACGGAATCCTCCAACTAGACCCACGTAACCCATATCGCGGCCAATCCCAAGCGCGCACTATCGAGGAGAAGGAACAACAACACCACGGCAACACCAACAGCCGTGGGGAGGGAGAGGAGCAACGCGGGTGGTCCTGAATCTCCGCAACCGAGAAGAAGAAGGCCAATGAGGAGCAGCGCGGGTGGTCCGGGATGTTCTCGCGTTAATCCCGGACCACCCGCGCCGCGTTCCTCCCCATCCCTTGTCGGCGTGCTCCGTTCCATGCGGGTTCGTCGGTTCGTCCGAACCCGCGCCCGTTCCTTGTGCTTCTTGTTCCGCTGCTTCTGGAACGGGCGGAGCCCCGGCCTCCTGCCCTGTTGCGGGTTGGGAGTCCGGGGCTCCGTTGTGTTGTGCTGGCCGCGTGGTCACTGACGAACTGGTTGTTACCGGTCCGTGGCGCTCACGTGGTTCGCGGTCAGGCGCGGAGCGCTGCGGCTTCGGCCTTGGCGTTCTTGACTCCGCGGCGGATGACGACGACCGCGCCGGTGGCGATGATGGCGGCGATGAGCGTGGCGATGATGACGCCGATGCCGCCGGTCTGGGCGAGTTCGCCGAGGTTGCGGATGTTCTTCACGGTGACGACGTCGTTCTTGTTCGAGACGAGGGTCCCGCCGTTCGCGATGGTGACGGTACCGTCATCCGCGATGGTGACGGTGAAGGTCGGCAGCGCCGCGTTGGAGTACCCGGCTGCAGGCGTCTCCTCCTTCACGGTGTAGGTGCCGGCGGCGAGGCCGGCGAAGTCGATGCTGGCCTTCTTGGCCTTCGCCTCGGCGTCGCTGACGGTGCCGTCGTAATCAGTGTCACCGCTGAGGAACGTGGTCGCGCCCGCCTCGTCGGCCGCGTTGCTCCACTTGCCGTCCGCGGCGCGGACGAGCCAGGTGTCGGTGGGTGCGGTGCTGGTGTCGGTGGTGTCGTGACTGGCGATCTTGAAGGCAGCCCCGAAGACGGGCGTGGTGCCGTCGACGGCGGTCTTATCCACGTCGAAGTCGAAGGAGTTGACCTTCTTCTCGCCGTGGCCCTCGCTGGGGACCTGCCCCTCGTTGTAGATGTTGCCGGCGTCGACGCTGTTCTTCGCGACGGTGGCGTCCTGATCATCGCCACCGGTCTTCTGGACCGTGTAGCTGATCTCCAGGCTCTTGCCCGCGTTCGCGGCGTTGAACAGGGCGTCCGTCCCGTCCGTCTTGAAGTCGGCGGCGTTCAGGACCATGGCCCAGCTGTTCGCGTCGTCGGTGATGTCGACGCCGTCCTTCGCGGCGTTCAGGGCGGCCTTCTTGCCGAGCTGGACCTTGCCGAGGACGGTGGCCTTCACGTCGTCGCTCACGGCCTTGCCGTCGATACTCACGGTGAAGGAGTCCGTGTCCGCGGGGGCGGTGAAGCCGTTCGACGCGGTATCGGAGATGTAGAAGGTCTTCGTGTCCAGCAGGTTCGGGAACGCGGTCCTGGCGGTGAACGTCACGTCGTCGCCGACCTTCGCGGAGTCCGCGTTCGCGGTCTTCACGACGGGGATGGTGTTGCTCTTCACGACGGCCGAGCCGAGCGCGTAGCCCTTGTAGTCCTTCGACAGCTGGAGCCCCTTGCCGTTGTCCTGGAACGTGGTGCCCAGCGCGATGGGCAGGCCGGAGGCGAACGTGCCGTCGTCATTCAGCACCTTCCCGCCGTCCTGGTTCTCGACGATGAGGTAGTAGCCCTCAGTCAGGTCGAGGTTCAGGGTGCCGTCCTTCGCGATGGTGGTGTCGTCCGCCTTCACGGTCTTCGCGGCCACGACGGGGTCATCCCCGCCCACGGTCGCATCAGCGCCGACGAGGCCCTTCGCGAGGGCGTTCGCGAACGCGCGGAACTGCGCGGCGGTCACGGAGCCGGACTCGGAGCCGCTGAGCACGAAGTTCAGCGTGTCCTGGGAGGCGTTCTTCGCGCTCACGTCAATACCAGCGTCGGTCGCGGCCTGCGCGGCGAGCGCCTCGACGCCCGTGGCGGTGGTCACGCTGAACGAGTTGACGGCCGTGCCGTCGGCGTTCTTCACGACGTTCGCGTAATCGCCCAGCTTATACGCGGTGAAGTCGCGCCCCTTCAGGCTGGAGCCGGCGATGGGGCTCAGCGTGATGGACGCGGCGTCCGTCGGGGCGGCGACGGCGGTGCCGGCGAGGGCGCCAGCGCCGAGGATGGACGCGGAGGCAAGGGCCAGTGCGGCGAGCTTGCGGGTCACAACGATGTTCTTCATAAGGGTCATTCCTTCCAACCAACGCCGGCACCCGGTCGGGCCCGGCGGATGCACAGGCGGGACCAGCCCAACACCAGTCCCCCATACCCATGTGACCTATATCTAACCGGCCGTAAGCCGCACCACGAGCAAGACAGGAACAATGGCCCCGGAACCGCAGCAGGAAGGAGAAGACGCGGAACCAGACGCGGCTCATTCCTCCCCACCCTGAAGGGTGGGGTACCCTGAGCCGGACTGGGATGGTTAGGCGGCTTCTTGGGGTTCTCCCCTGTCGCTGTATTCGGATTCGCCGTGGGGAACGAGCAGGTGCTTGGTGGTAGTGGGTATGGGGGTCGCCGGCCTCTGATTCACACCGGTTCCGCGCCGTCCATCGGCCCAGTCGCGTCTCGCCGCTGGATTCGCTCCTCGGGCGTTAGCGTCCACGGCCGGGGCGTCTCCGCGTCATCCCGCTCGTGGACCCGCCCGTGAGTCCGTTCTCGCCGAGCCGGAGGTACTTCATGGCGAGGCCGGGTACGGCGCGGATGCGCTCCGCTTGGCGCTTCCCGGTGAACCGGATGGGCCGGTACGGATGGTCGATGACCGGCTCCTCGGGTTCACTGAGCGGCTCGTCGGAGTACCACCAGCCATCCGTATCCGCGTGCCTCGCCCCCGCGCCGCGGCGGCGAGGCCGCCCCCGCCCCTCGTGCCGGCCGAGCATGGCCTCCACGCGCATGAGCGGGTCATCCCCCGCCGCCACGTCGGGGAACGCCGAGTCGGCGTCCACACCATGTTCATCCGGCCCATCGAACGACCACGGGCCGACCGGACCGTCGAACGGTTCGTCATCCATGGGGTCCGTCACCCCGACCGGCAGGAGGGAACCGGAATCATCACCGAACCCGAGCACCACACGGTCCCCCGCACCATCATCACCGGCGTCGCCGAGCACGGCGCGGGTCGCATCGGCGCGCCCATCCTCCCGGTCCTGCCAGTCAAGGAGACTCGGAACGGCGCTCGCGGACGGCTGGACGGAGCCTCCCGCCACGGCAGCCGCGTACGCGAGGCATGAGTAGTCGTCCCGCAGGTCGAGCGGCGAGCAGTCATCCTCGTCCGTCACGCCGGCGATCCTCCTGAGCATGAGCACCTGGTCGGAGAACCTGTTCCAGTCCATGCGCACGCGCGACTCGTCCAGCTTGTTGAGGATGATGTCGTACGCGGCCCGCGTCACGCCCATCATGTCCGGGTCCGTACCCTCCGGCACGGCGAGCGGGAACCGGTCCTCAAGGTCCACGCGGCGCAGCCCGCCCAGCTCCCCGGCGATGTCACGGGCCACAGGCGAATCATCCACGAGCGGGTCCGCCTCACGCTGCTCGTCGCTGAGCACGGCCCGCGAGCCACGCTGCGCCTCGCCGAGGATGCTGTCGAACGGATGGTCGAACCTTCCACGCCCGTACCGCTTCGCGAGGCCGTTCACGCGCGCCTCGATGCCGACCCTCGCCAGGTCACGCGCTATCTGCTCGCTGTTCTCCTCGGGGTCCGACCACTTGTCGTTCCACCGGTCGTTCAGCCTCAGCCACACGGCGGCGGGGACGGAAGCGCGGGTCACGACCGCGAGACGCATCAGCTGACCGAACCTCGCCCGGTCCTCGTCCGTCACACGCTCGCCCGACCACCTATCCTCGGCACCATACACGAGAGCGGCGCGGCTCGCCTGCAGGTCAAGCTCCCGGTAACGCGGCTCATAGCCGAGGGCGAGCTGATGCACGAGCTCCGGGGCGTATGATTCAAGGTCCTCCCGCTTCCAGTCACCGGTCCTGACGAGGAACTCCCTGTCATACCCGTCCATCACGTCCAACGCGTACCGGCACAACGCGGACGGCGAGTCAATCACCACGCCATGCGCGTCAGGCGCAGCCGGAGCCCCGGCCCTGCGACCCGCACGCGCGGCGCGGATGCGCTGCAGGAACCCCACGCGACGCTCAGCCGCCAGCCCCTCAAGCGAGGACGAACCATCAGACGGGCCAGACGGGGATGCGCCACGCGCCGGAGCCGGGACGGCTGGAGCCGCGGGAACGGAGGGAACGGCGGAAGCGGTGACGGAGGACTTACGCAGTGAGGCGCGAGGAGACGACGCCGCCGCGTTCGCACGGGCCATCAGCTCCTCGCCGTACCGCTGCGCCTCACGCTCCGTCCTGAAGTGCGGGCCGCCCACGGGGCACCTCCGCTCGGACGCCGTGCACCGGCCCACCCCGCCAGTCCTGGGGTTCACATGCCACCCCTTACCCCTACCAGACATCAGGCACCTCCCGCCCCGCATCAGGAACCACCGGCCACGAACAGCCGGACACTACCAACGGGCATATCCCCACCAGGCCCCGCCGCATGACCAAGCACAGCCAACGCCGATACGCGCAGAACACGCCAGCGCTACGATAATCCCGGACCACCCGCGCGCGTCCTCACCGGCCTTCTCCCCCTGTTCCTCGGCCTCACGGAATAACCCGGACCACCCGCGCCCGTTCCCTCATTCTCTTCATCAGGGTTCCAGACCACCCGCGCCCGCCTCGGTCTTCTCCGCCTGGTACTTCCTGTCATCGGAAGAATCAGGACCACCCGCGCGTCTCCCCTCATGCTTCCGCGTCGCCGTTCAATCCTGCCCGGATCGCGAGCGGGGCCGGTGCCTGCTGGTGGTTGGCCAGTGGCACCGGCCCCGCTGGGGTGTTGGGAGGATGGGCTTGGTGGGAAGGAACCTGCGGCCGTGGTCCCGCGTGGGGTTCACCGCTTGGCCGCTGACCAGCGAATATCTCCAGCCGGGAACCAACCCGTTCAGCCCACACTCAGGAACCGGCACCCCGATCATCACCACGGCCAGGCGGTCACGGCCGAACCTGATAAGCGGCTGGGAACCACGGACACCGAGGAGGGCTGGAAGGGGAACCCGAAGAAGAAGACGAGGGATGGCGCGGGTGGTCCTGAATCTCCGGAGTGCCGCGGGCGGGGCGGAGGAAGGAGATGAAGTGGCGCGGGTGGTCCGGGATTATCGTCTTGGAATGGGGAAGCCCCCGGTGCCGGCGTTGCCGGTCCGGGGGCTTCCCTTGTGGATTGTGTCTGTGTGTTACTTGCCGCTGTTGGTTGTGGTGGGCTTGCTGAGCTTGTTCGCGGCCCGGTAGAGCATCGTCGTGGTCACCGCCGCTCCCGCGAGCAGGAGGAGGATGACGCCGCCGGTCTGGGCGAGCACGCGGATCGGTGTCGCGGTCGGTGCCTTGACCCAGTGGGCGTAGATGGTGACGTCCTTCGTGACGGGCTTCGTGTAGTCGTACTTGGTGGTGTACGTGGTGTCGGTGTACCAGCCGTCGAACGTGTAGCCGGCCTTGTTGTTCTCCTCGGCCGTGGGGTCGGGGTCGGGCTGGGTCGCCCGGTGGCCGTCGATGACGCTCTGGTCGGGGATGGTGCCGTTCGCGTTCGTGACCTCGTGCTCCGTCTTGTTCTCGTCATCGTCGTTCACCTGGCGGTGCTTGACGGTGTGGAGGACGAGGCACTCGTCGGGCAGGTTGACCTTCACGGTGCTTCCGTCCGGGTTGACGAGCCATGCGCCCTGCTTCGAGTAGACGAGGCCGCCCCGGTCGCTGGCGTTGGGGCTGCTGACCCCGCCCGCGACGGTGAGCCGTCCGCTCGTGCCGGTGATGGCGGTGCCGCGGGTGTCGCTCCGCAGCACCCATGCGCCGCTCTTGCCGGTGACGATGGCGCCCGCGATGGTCTTGCCGTCGCTGGTGGTGCCGTTGTCCCACGGCATGTCGCCCTCACCGCTGGTGAGCTCGCCGCTGAGGCCGCTGATGCCCCTGACGCTGCCCATGAGGTTCGTGTCGTTGTACGGCAGGCCGCTGACGAAGTAGCCTCCATAAACGGTGTTCACGCCCATGTCGTAGCGCGGGTACACGCCGTACAGGCCGGTGATGGTGGACCAGTACGGGAAGCCGTCGGAGCTGACGTTGCTGGTCGCCCCGTTCTTCGTGTTGACGTACCAGAGGGTCTTGTCCTTCGCGAGGGCGATGCCGTAGTTGTGGTCGTCATCGATGTAGCCGGCCCCGGCGGTGAGGTAGTCGCCGCCGTCCATGCCGTTGACCTTCGTGGTGGCGCCGGTCGCGTCCATCGTCCATACCCCGTCGTCACCGTAGACGAGGCTGATGCCCGCCTTGCTGAGCGGGTACGGGCCCGAGCCGCGGATGGCGCCCGTGGTGCCCTTGGCCTGGGTCACGGTGCCATCCCCCGCGACGAGCCACGCGCCCTTCGTGGTGCTGACGACCCAGCCGCTGGTGGTGATGTCGGCCGGGTAGGAGTTCGTCAGGAGGCTGTACAGGTTGTCGCTGTAGTCGGTGCCGTTCACGTTCGTGATGTCACCGGTCGGACCGCTGACCTTCGTGGCCTTGCCGCCCTTGATGAGGTAGGCGTCGCTCTTCGTGGCGACGAGAACCCCGTCGGTGAGCGGGCGCTCGCCGCTGACGCGCGTGGCGTTCTGGATGTCGGTGCCGTTGGCCTTGATTCGTGTGGCCTTCGCGTCCTTCGTGACGGTCCATACGCCTTCGTCGGTGACGATGACGCTGCCGCTGTCCTTGAGTGGTTCGGAGCCGATGACCTGCCTGACGGTGCCGGTGATGCCGGTGACCTCGTCGACGCTTCCGTCCTTGTGTGCGAGCCAGACGCGGTTCATCGTGGCGATGATGCTGCCGCCGTCACCGAGCGGCGAGTCGCCGTAGGCGCTCGTGACGATGGGCGAGCAGTCCTTCGGCTCGTCGGGGATGACGGTCTGCCAGTTCGCGTACAGGTCCGTGTCATCGGTGACCTTCGTGTTGAAGTCCCACTTGCGGCAGCCGCTCCGGCAGGTGTACCAGCCGAGGAACTCGTAGGTGTCGTCGCGCTTCGGGTCCGGGTCGGGCTGGGTGGCGGGCGTGTTCCACGGGACGACCTGGTCGGGGATGTTCTCCTTGCCGTTCGTGCCGTCGAACTTCTTGCCGTCGTCATCGAAGAACCTCACGCGGTACGTGCCCTCGCTGTACTGGGCGTAGAGCGTGGTGTCGCCGGTGACTGGCGTGGTGAAGTCGTACCTGGACTCCTTGCCGGTCTTCGGGTCCTTGCCGTCCTTGTCGAGGGACCAGTAGAGGAACTTGTCGAGCTTGTCCTCGTAGCCGGTCGGGACGTTCGGGTCCGGGTTCGGCTGCGTGGCGGTGGCGCCCTTCTTGACGAGCTCGTCGGGTATCTCGGAGGTGACCTTGTCCTTCGTGTTGTAGGTCTTCAGGTCCTTGTCCGTGGAGTCCTCGTGCCAGCGGTACTTGACTGTGGCGCACTCGCTGGGGAACTGGATGCGGATGGTGGTCGCGTCCGGCTTGACGAGCCAGGCGCCCCTCGTGGAGTAGACGAGGCCGCCCCGGCCCTCGGCCCTCGGGGCCGAGATGCCGCGCGCGACGGTGAGGCGTCCCTCGGTGGTGGTGATGGGGCGCGCCTGGCCGTTGTTGGGCGCGGTCACGTTCCAGGAGCCGTCCACGACCCACGAACCCGCGGGGCCGGTGATGATGCTGCCGCCGTACTTGACGCCGGCCGGGGAGGTGCCCTCCTCGCCGGGCAGGCTGCCCTCGGCGCTGGTGATGGGGCCCTTCGTGCCGTTCACGCGGTACGCGGTGTTGTCGTTGCCGTCGATGATCCACGCGCCGTCCTTGCCGTAGATGAGCGAGGCTGCGAGCGGGCTGGTGCCGGTCGCGCCGGTGAGCTCGCCCTGGAGCTTCTGGACCTTCGCCGTGGTGTTCGCCTCCGGGTCGATGATGTAGGCGTCCGTGTCGTCGTACACGAGGAACCCGTAGTCATGCGCGTTCACGTAGCCGCTGCCGGTGACCTTGTAGTCCCCGTTGCCGGGCACGTTGGTCTTCGTGGCGTTGCCCTTCGCGTCGATGAGCCACACGCCGTCCGGACCGTAGGCGATGCTGATGGCGTCGCTGGTCAGCGGGAAGTCGCCCGCGCCGGTTATCGAACCGGTGGTGCCGGTGACCTTCGTCTCCTTGCCGTTCGCGTCCACGAGCCAGACGCCGGTCGTGGTGGTGAGCATGTAGCCGTGCGCGTAGTGTTCGTAGTCGTCGCTCACGTTGTGCATGTCGTTGCCGCCGGTGACGTTCGTGATGGTGCCGGTGTATCCGGTCACCTCGATGGGGTCGCCGATGGTCATGCCGCCGTCCGCGCTCTTCAGGACGTACGCCTTGTTCGCGTCCGTGTAGAGGAGCACGCCGTAGTCGAGCGGGTTGTCGCCCGCGACGCCCTTCACGCCGGTGATGGACTTGCCGTCCACGGTCACCTCCGCGCTGGTCTTCTCGTACTGCTTCTCCGCGCCGTACAGGCCGCTGGCGGACCACACGCCCTTGTCGGTGATGACGAGGACGCCGCCGCTGTTCAGCGGGTTGTGGCCGATGACGTTCTCCACGGTGCCCTTGAACCCGGTCACCTCGTGCGCGAGGGTGCCGTCGCCGTTCACGAGCCAGACGCGGTTCTTCGAGGCCACGACGCTGCCGGTGCCGTCCCCGAGCGGGCTGTTGGCGGCCCCGTCGATGATGACGGGCGCGCAGTCCGAGGGGGCGTCGTTGATGGCGTCGACCCAGTGGGCGTAGAGCGTGAGGTTCTGCTTGACGGGCGTGGTGAAGTCGTACTTCGAGCCGCCGCTCGCCTTCGTCCACCAGCCGTCGAACACCTTGCCGGTACGCCCGTCGTTCGGGTTCACCGGGTCCGTGGTCGGGCGCTTCGCCGTGTCGTGGTCGGCGTCCTGCGGGTCGAGCACCTGGTCCTTGATGGTCGGGTTGCCGTTCTTGCCTTCGAAGTTCGTGCCGTCGTCATCCACGAACCGGACCCTGACGAGCGGGTTCGCGATGGTGACGGTGTACGTGATCTGGTTCACGGTGCACAGGATGCTGTGCGGCTTCGTGGCGGTGGAGGGGTCGTTGCACTCCGCAGGCGTGGTGGCGGGCTTCGGCCAGCCGCTGGCGCCAGCCGGGTCGAGGTTCATCGGGATGAACTTGAATCCGGTGGAGCCCGCGGGGACCTTGAACGTGGCGGTCTTCGGGTCGAACGTGATGGTGCTCTCACCACTGGTGGAGAGGTCCGTCCTCGTACCCGACCAGTCGTCGCACATCCAGGAACCGCCGTTGTTGCTGGAGCAGGAGTAGTTGCCGAGCACCCACTGCGTGTTCTCGTCGCCGAGGATGGAGGCGTTCGTGCCGGACCCGTCATGGTTCCGGTAGGTGATGAGGTCCTCCAGCTTCAGCGTGTAGAAGCCGTTCTCGTCCACGTCCTTCAGGCCGGGGTCGATGGTCTTGCTCGGGTACTGCAGCTGCAGGCCGCCCCGAACCTGCCAGGTCTTCGAACCGGCGCCGCCCACGACGAAGTCGCGGAGGTCGTTCGCCTCGATGAAGCCGTGCGGGGACATGTTGCCCTGCTGCGGGTACGCGCCCTTCAGGAGCGGGTTCTGCGAGAAGTCTATCTTCGTCAGGTCGTTGCCGGAGACGTCGAGGTACTTCAGCTTCGGGAGCTTGGTCACGTCGATGTAGTTGTCCGGCCACGGGCCCGAGTCGTTCGCGAGGAGCACCTCAAGGTTCGGGTTGTTCGTGAAGTCGTACTGGGCGACATTATTGGAGCCGTTCCAGTTCCGCTCGATGTCGGCCCTCGTCAACGCGGGGTTCTTCGACAGGTCGAAGATCCTCGTGCCGGTGCGCCCCACGGCGAGCCGCTCCAGCTTCGTGTTCTTCGAAGTGTCCCACAGGTTCGTCCACGGCTTGGTGGACGTGTCCGTGCCGACGCAAGTCTGATGCAGACTAAGCACCTTCAACTCCGGGTTCTGCGACGTGTCGAGCTTCGTGTTCAGGCCGGCGCAACCGTTCACGAGGTTCATCGACGCGTCGAAGAACTCCAGCTTCGGGTTCTTCGTCAGGTCGATGCTATGCAGGTCGCTGTTGCCGCTGATGTTCAGATGCACGAGCTCCGGGTTATGCGTCACGTCCAGCGAAGCAAGATCCGAGACGCTGTTGCCGGAACCATCCATGCTGATGTCGCCGCTCGCGTTCTCGCCGTCCCAGTTCTCGTCATCCCACTTGTAGTGGCCGCCGTTCGAGGCGCCGAGCCACTGCAGCGCCGGGTTGTTCGACACGTCGAGCGTGGTGAGCTCTCTGTTCGACCCGACGTACAGGGTCTTCAGGTTCTTCAGCCCGGAGATGACGATGTCACTGCCCGGACCACCCACGGAGTGGAGGTTATCCACGCCGGTAACGTCAAGCGTCTCCAGCAGCGGGTTCGCCGACAGGTCGGACAGCTTGAACGGCATCTCCCCGCTATGCGACGAGTTCAACTGCCTCGACTCGCTCAGGTCGAGGTACTTCAGCTTCGGGTTATGAGACAAGTCGATCGTCGCCGGGTCCTTGTCGTACCAGGTGTCGAAGTGCACCACCAGCTCCTCAAGGTTCGGGTTCTTCGAGAAGTCGAACTTCGTGTTCGTCGGGGTGTAATCCCCCACCTGGTACGGGCCGTAGCGGAACGAGACCAGCTGGTCCCCCACCTCGCTCGTATCCACCTTCGCCCCGTAGTAGGTCCAATTGTGCGGCGTGGCGATCGAGACCTTCCGGATCGCGACGCCCTTCACGGTCCTCGGGACCTTGAACACGTCTGGGCTGTTCAGCCAGTAATCAGCGCATTGATGGTCCTTGCCGTTATCATCCGTAAGCCAATTCTTCACGCCCGTAAGCGTTCCATCCGCGGTCACCACATAGCAATCATCGGCGGTAACGCCATCGGCGCTCGCGTTACGCAGGAGCGCCATCGTCATAGCCCCGCCGCCGGCGACCGCCGCGACGAGGAGCAGGATGAGCCACCAGCCGACGAACCGGCGGCGACCCATGGTCAATCGAGACCACATAGCCATGTCCTTCCAACAATCCAAGCGGCCCAACGATGCCCAACGCCCGCCGATACGGGGCGAAGGCCAACGGACCGCCAACCCAACAACCAAGTAGGGAATATCCCGGCCCCCGTGGCGCACGCCACGATGAGCCAATCCCCCACCAGCACCATGTATCTAACCGGCGAAGCGCCGCCCGAGGGCAAGCGGAGGGAGGAACCACGGCTGGAGACCGGCAAGAACCAGCGGGAGGAACGAAGAAGCACGAACGCGGGTGGTCCGGGTTGCTCTCGCGTTAATCCCGGACCACCCGCGCCACGTCATTCTTCTTCATTCATTCCGCGCTCGTTCTTCGCTCCCTGACCGTTGGGTCGGGTTCCGTCTGTGCCGTGGTCCTGCTCGGCGACCGGGATGATCATCCCCGCCCGCGCCGCTTCATTGCTCCCTATCGGGGCTTGGTTCTCGTCGGTTCGGTCCTTGGCATGATGAGGCCCCTCCGGTCTTCTGCTGACCGGAGGGGCCTCATGCCGGCGAATGGTCCGTGGGCCTTCGCGTGACCTGCGTCCTCCTGATTGGCGGGGTTCCCTCATTGGGACCGCCACGTCCTCAGGGCGCTTCCTGGGCTTCGACCGGCTGTCCTCCGTTCCCCACCTCGGTGGGGCGGTCGGACGATACTGCACATGCCTGGCCGGGCGGCGACGCCTCGCCGCGCTACCATGGTCCGGGTCACCGAACCAACTACTTGTTACGCGTGCCAATCGAATATCACGCATTGGGCACTGACCACGCCCAACGGGAGGGGAGGCGCAGGGGACTAGCGCGGGTGGTCCGGGTTGTTCTCGCGGTAATCCCGGACCACCCGCGTTGCTCTCCTTGGGCCTTCCCCTCCTGTTCCCCGACCCGCGAGGTTCAGGACCACCCGCGCCGCGTCCCCTCAATGTTCCTCCTTGGTGGGGGCGGGTTCTCGTCGTCGGTTCCCTGGCATGGCGAAGCCCCTCCGACCGTTGTGTGGTCTGGAGGGGCTTCGTCGTGTATGTTCGCCGTTCCGCGTTGCACCTATGCACCGGCGACGCTCATTGCCGCTGGCGTGGGGCCGAGCCGGTCAGTTGACCTTCGCGTAGTACACCTTCCCGTCGGGTCCGCAGGTCTGGACGTATGAGCCGCCGTCATCCACGCCGTAGGGCTTGCCGTCGATGTACTGTGCCTGCTGCCAAGCCCCGAGGCTGTGCTGCTGGCCGTTGATGGTGGCGCTGGACTGGCCCCACATCGCGGCGCCGCCGTTGCCGTTGTGTATCCCGTAGTACGTGGATCCGCCCGCCGTGTGGTACGCCTGCATCACGTCGGTACCGCTGCTGTCTATCGCGCCCTGGCACTGTCCTACCGAGTAGCAGTTCCCGCCAACGGTGTAGCCGTTGGAGCGGCGGGCCGAGTAGCCGCTGCCGGTGCCCGTGTATGAGCGTGCGCCGGACCCGTAGGAGCCGCCGCCGTAGCCTGAACCGTATGAGGAGCCGCTGTAGCTGCCGCTGCCCGACGTCTGGCGAGCTGCCGTCGCTTGCGCTGCTGCTCGCGCCGCCGCTTCCGCTTGTTCACGGGCGATGCGGTCCTGACGAGCCTTCACGGCGTCGTTCACCGGCTGGAGCTTGTCGGTGATGGTCTTCGCCTTCGCGTTGAGGCCGTTCACGTCACGGTCCTCCTCATACCCGTTCGCCGCGTTGATCGCGTTCCGCAGGTCCTCGCGCGTCTTATTGTCGTCCACGTTCCCGTCACTCGACTTGAGGAGCGCGTCGCCCTTGTCGAGCGCGGCCTTCACCGCTTCACGCGCGTTGAGAATGTCACGCTCCGCCTTGCTCTTCTCCAGCTTCGGCGTGAGGTCCTTCAACTGTTCGACGTCCCGTCGGTTCGCGTCGGACTGCTCGTCCAGCTTCTCGGCGAGGGCGCGCTTCGCATCAGCCGTGTAGCCGGTCGTGTCGGGCCGCAGCACGTTCATGCTGAGCTGCTCCCGCGTGGCCTGCTCCACACCATCCATGCTCGATACGAGCTGAGCGTCCTGCTCCAGTACTTGGTCCTTCGTGTACCGGCCCGCGTCGTGACTCTTCATCGCCTGCCTAGCGAGTTGGCCATGCCAGGCCTGAGCCGATGCGATGGATGCGTCAAGCCGCGCATCAGCGTCGTGCATGTCCAGCGCCGAGGCGCCACCGGTCACGCACGCGACCGTGAGCACCGCACCAACTCCACCGGCAATGAGGGTACGAACGCGACGCGCCCCACTCCCAATCATCCTTGCCCTGCCCATTGATTCCATCCCCCGATACCCACGCCGATCGGTGCGCGGGTGAATAGGAAGGCCGCCGCCCCTGAACCACCGGCGACGGCACTCACAACACGACGGACATATCCGGCCACAACGGAGCCGGCCTGCACGCGCGGCATGGGAGAAGGGAATGCTACGCGACGCAGGCGGAGAATGGCGGGATGGATGGGAAGGCAAGGCGACAAGGCGGGGAGGGGCCAACGCGGATGGTCTTGAACCACTCGCAATCGGGCAGGAGGAGCAACTGGAGAAGGTGACGCCCGGCCCGACAGGCCCGAACCAATGGGACAGGGGCGCGGGTGGGGCGGAATCTCCCGAAGGGGAAGAAGGAATGACGCGGCGCGGGTGGTCCGGAATGTTCACGTTAATCCCGGACCACCCGCGTTGGTTCTTCTATCCCTTCGGCGAGTTCGGGGGCGTTCGTCACTTCGTGGGGATGCTCGCGGGGTCCGTCGTGATGGTGTCCACGAACTGCTTGTTGCCGGTGAGGAGGTCGGCTACCTGACCGATGGCCCAGACGAGCCAGTTCCAGCCGGCCTTGATCACCTCCACGGGGCTGCCGAAGATGCTGAGCAGGGCTACGCAGAGCCCAGCGATGAGGATGAATGCGGCGATGCGCTTCAACCAGTACAGGACACCGTCCATGTGGTCCTCCCCTCCCTTACCGGTCAGCCGACCCGGCTGCCCGGCTCTTGTTCTCATTGGTCGTTGGTTCGCCTGGCCCGTCACGGCGGGCGCGTCCCGGCTTCCCCATATCCCCGTTGGGGCGTCGCTCCGGTGGGGGCGGTCGGGTCAGGCGATGAGTATGGCGAGTGCCTTGGCCTGCTCGTCGTTGAGGCCCGCGGCGGAGCAGGCTTCGGGGAGGCTATGACTCGTGGTCGGGGGTTCGTACTTGGAGCGTTCGTCGGGGTGTGTGAGCCGGTTCGCGATGTAGCGCTTCGCGCAGGTCCGCTCGTTCGGGATGACGCCGCCCGTGTCTGGGTCGATGGCGGAGCGGCCGTACTTGAGGTAGTTCGCGAGGCTGCCGTCCTCGTCGTTGATGAGGGCCGGGTCGGAGTCGCCCGAGTCGGCTCCCTCGATGCCCTTCACCGCTATGGGGGCGAGGCCGCGCATCGTCTCAAGGTCGTCGCCGGGGTCGTAGTAGGGGTCGATGCCGCTTGCGAGGATGTCCTGCGCGGCGATGCCCGCGGCCTCCCAGTCCCCGGCGTGCGCGTGGTGGTAGTAGTTGATGCAGTCCTCAAGTGTCTGGAGCTGCTCGCAGTCCTCGCCGTACTTCTCCTGGAGCCGGGCTTGGGCTCGCCGGTACGCCTCGTCGTTATTGTCCAGCTCGTCCCAGTCCACGGATCCGTCCTCGCCGTCCCATTGGAGGGCGCCCTTGTCATCCGCTTCGCGCATGACGAGGTCCATGTCCTCCCACGCGTCGTTCGCGATGCCGTTGAGCTGGTCCACGGCGCGCCACTTCAGGTTCTTCGAGAACTCCCTCTCAGCGCTCTTCGCGGGGACGAGGAGCCTGTCGTCGCCCTCAATGGCGAGTTCCTGCCTCATCATGGCGGCTCCCGCGGCGCGCGCGGCGGCCGGGTCGACGCGGCGCAGGTACGTGGCCCCCTCCTGCGCGAGGCTCACCGTGGTGCGTGTGGATACGGTCCCCTGCTCATGCCACCAGTCCCGCGTCGCTTGGAGCGCGGCGGCGTTCGCCTCACGACGGTACAGGGCGCGTTCCCGGTCGTAATCCACCTCCACGTCATCGAGGCCGCTCATGTCGAGCACACGGTCCCGGTCACGCTCCGTGACGTATGAGGCGTCCGCCACCTCCTCACGCAGCATCTCATCCGGGAACTCCCCGATCATGTCGCCGAGGCCGAGGGAACGGAGGACCGCGTCCCGGCGACCGGCACGGACCCGCTTCCCGAGGCGGGCGCACGCCTCCGTCTGGTCGATGCCGTCATCACCCCAGTCACGGGCGAGCTCGCCGCTCATCGCCTGACGCGCGTAACCATCCTCCACCGCCAGCTGCACCCTCGACGCGTTCACCTCATGCCCGGCACGGAGCGCGGCGGCGTCATCCTCCGGCAACCCGTCCCAGGCGCCCGAGTCCTCGACCTGGTCATACTGGGCCATGGCCGTCTTCGAATCGAAGCTCATATGCACGTCCGCCCCGTACCTGCACGGCCTATCAACGGCCCTGCACTCCACGTACGGACCGGTCCCGTTCAACCTATGCGCCCTCATGCCAATCCCCCAATCCAAGCAGACCCCCGCACCCCCAACCAGACCGCCATCACCGCCACGAGGCGTGAGGCGAGGACAACGCGGGTAGCGCGGGAACAACAAGGGGCGGCGCCCACGCGCACGCGCAGGAACCGCCCCGGCAACAATCAGGGAATATCAGCAGCGCCCATCACCACAAGCACCAAGAAGCATGAGAGCCCGAACACGAACGCGGGTGGTCCCAGTACCAGCCAGACCAGAAGGGAGACACGAAGCACGAGAAGAACGGACGCGGGTGGTCCGGGTTGTTCTCGCCGTCGTTGCGTTAATCCCGGACCACCCGCGCAGCGTTCGTCCGTTCTTCCTTCTTCTTCGTCTGCCAAGTCGTCCTGAAGAACCCGGACCACCCGCGCCACTTACCCTTCATTCCGGACCACTACGTTGGTCCATCCGTTCTTCTTCCTCCCCTATCGATGGCCATCCGTGCTGGTCCCCTTCTCCGGTTCCCGCTGGCGTCTCGCTTCATGCTTGGTGCGTTAGTCCCGATTGCGTCCGATCATGTTGCCATGAGTGAGGTTCGTGATGAGTGGCGCGAGGTGGCCCCGAAGTACTTGCCGTTCGGCTTCCATCGTCGTGGCGCGCGGGACGCGTGGTGGCGGAGTCATGCCGGCGAGCGAGTGGATGTGTCTGACTTGTTCGTTGATGAGGGTGAGGCGGTTGATGCCTCGGACCTTGCGGAGATTCGCGGCGCGAACAGGGACCTTCAGGCGTTCTCCGACGCGAATAGCCGTATACGTTCCCTCGCGGCGAAGAGCCTGCGGAGCAACACGTACCCGAGGCTCATGCCCACCCCAACGGCGGCGGAGGACCTTCGCTCGTTCAATGCCGACCTCAAGGCGGGTTCGTGGTTCTTCGTGGTGGACGCCATCCGGGGCATGTTGCACCGGCTTGATGCGCAGGCCCCCATCCGGCTCGTCGTGCCGCCCGATGGCCATTCGCCCGCAAGGGTCGTGGTGTTGAACCTTGAGGACGGGGACAGGGCGGCTTGGGTTGGTCTCATCCGCGACATGGACGAGTCCGCCGAAGACCTGCTCCAAGGGAGAATCGAGGAACCCGCTGGGGCGTGCGAGCGGGCCGAATGGCTGGACGAGCACTTCTACCGCGTCACGGACGACCATCCAGTTCTCCGCCCAATCCTCGATGAGCGCTTCTACCAGAAGGGTCATGGCGGCATCAGGACGAACCCCAGCGTCTCGTACCTGCGGCGCATCCTCTACTACGCCGACGCGTTGAACGACGATGCCGGGTATCTCCGATACACGCCGGAGGAGTACCGGCTGCTTCCCGAGGACGATTACATCCGGCCCCTCACCATGCAGATGCTGTACGAGCTTGATGAGGCGATAATGCAGGGCGTGGAGCCATCCATCCCTCCATTGGAGCAGCTGAAGACGGACGGTATGGTCCCCGGAGGACAGTACGCGAACCTCATGCTGAGGGGAACGCAGGCGATACAGGCGTTCGGCGTCATCGAGGGCGGAACGTTCAGGGACCATCTCCGGCTGTACGACGTGATACGTAGAAGGCTGGAGCAACGGTACGAGGCGTACCTCGAACGACAGGCGCCATTCACGCTCCACGAGTACATCCAGCTCCAGCACTACAAGACGCACCAGCCGTACATCCGGATCCGCGAAGGCCTGCCGAGCTACCTGCAGGACCTGCCGGGCGGCACGCCAATGAGCGAGGTCGACAGGCTCAGACAGGAGCACGAGCACAGCGGCAAGCCGCGCCGGTCACGCAGGACCAGCACCGGCAGCGGAAGCGCATACAAGGACACGCCGGAGGGAATGAGGCACAAGCCGCGACGCCCACCACGACGAGGCAAGCCCACCGGCGCCTGACCCCACCAACCCACGAACGCCCGAAGACCACACACGGGCGGGAACGAGCGGTACCGAAGACGCAACCTGAGGAACCACCGATGAGGAATCAGCTTGAGGAACCACCGATGAGGAATCAGCTTGAGGAACCACTGAGGAAGCAGCGCGGGTGGTCCTGATTATTGAGGGCGACGCGGGTGGTCCGGGTTGTTCTAATGATTATCCCGGACCACCCGCGCCGGTTCTTCTCTGCCCTTCCCCTCCTCCTGCTTGTTGTCGTTGCGCTGTGGGAGCGCCGTGCCGTGACGCGCCGCTTCCGCGCCTTCCCTCGGCCCGGCTTCTTGTCATGGGAGGGTCATAGGAGGAGTTGGAGTATCGCGCGGAGCTGCGTGGCCTTGTCCTCATCATCGGGGTATTGGAGGTCATCCAGCCGGGCCTTCATCATGTCCCTTGGGTTGGCCTTGTATAGCGTGCCTCCGGCTCGGGTCTCGACTTCGCGCCACTCGGGGTGGTTCGCCATGCGGGTCATCGCGAGGAGGTTCGCTCGGCGGGCGTCGGGTTCGATGGTCCCGTCCGGCCGTAGCGCGGTGACGCCGCCGGCGACCTCCGTGGACCCCGGTGGCAGGTTCGTTCTCGCGGCCCCACCGGCGAGGAACCTGATGTCCCTGTCCTCGAACATGGTCTGCTCGTCGGGCCAGTTGCCCGCTTCACTGGTCGCGTTCACCATGTGGTCGGGCATCGCAGGCGCCATGCGCAGCCTGCCCAGTGCTTCGCCGTCATCCGTGCCGGGGCCGGTGATGGGTTCGGTTCCGGGGACCGGCCCGCCGTAGTAGCCGCGTAGCCCGTGGGCCAGGCGCGTGAGCGTGCCGAGCTTCATCTGCTCGTACCACACCCAGTCGATCGCGTTGCGGTATGAGAGGTACGGTTCCTGCTGCGCCTCGTCATCGTCCCCCTGGTATGGGGAGGCTTCCATGAGCCGGTCCATGAGGTCCTCCGACTCCTTGTCGAGCTCGGCGAGCCGGAGCGCGTCGCCGTTCCCCGCCGCCTCGGCGAGCTTGCCCCGGAACCCGTCCACGTCGCCGCGTAGCCGTTCCGCCGAGCGCCGGTACCCCTCCTGTGATTCCGGCCAGCTGTTGATAACCGCGCCGTGCAGCACCGCGAGCGTGTCGGCGAGCTCCTTCGCGCAGGCTGGCAGCTCCCTCCTCGCGGCGGCGCGCACACGCTTGTCGAACGCCCGGACCGCCTCGGAGGGTAGCGCCGATTCCTCGTCGCCGAGGAGCATGCGGTTCTCCTGCATGATGCGGTTCGAGACCTCGGTGGCCAGCTCCTCGTCGCCGCGTATCCGCGCGAAGGCCAGCAGGGCGGACCCAGATAGTGGAGTGCCGCTACCCGGCAGCGTGATGCCCCCATCGGTCCCGCGCAGCACGTCGATGGCCCCCATGATGCCGTCCACGCTCCGCTGCTTCACTCCACCCGGCGTACTGGCCGGGGAACCGTCACGGACGCCGGTGGCGCGTACCGCGTCGTGCATGTCTTCGATCAGCATCTCCCCCGGCAACTCCGAGTACGCGTCAGGGTCAAGGTTCAGGCTCCTCGCCGTCGCCTCCACCAGGCGCCTCGTGGACCGGTCCCCGAGCTTCTCCAGCGCGGCTGACGGGTCCGTCCAATCCACTCCGCCGACCAGCGCCCTGTCCCCATCACCAGCGGCGGCCGCCGCGACCGCCCCGACGAGCGACGCATACTCATCATCCGGAAGCGCGTGCCCCAAGTCGCGCAGCTCCGCAAGCCTCCGGTAGTTATCCCAATCAAGCGCGCTCCCCGGCCGGTCCGGGTCCATGCCCTCCGCGAGATCGAACCCGCCCTCCTCACTCACGACGTTGAACTGCAGCATCGCCAAGCCGTTCTCGAACTCACGATGAGCCTCCGCACCATACGGGCAGGAACGCTCCCTCGCCCTGCACTCCGCGTAACCCGGCCCCACGCCATTCACCAAGTGCGCCCTCATCATGCTCCTCCAATCAACGACCAACCAAGGCACGACAATGGGGCGACCCCGCCAGCACCAAGCCAGTGGGTCCGCCCCATGAATCACCACACGAATATCCACGGGCCGACGAGCAGGCCCCGCACAGGAACCCGTGAGGCGAGGAGAGAAGCGGCGCGGGTGGTCCGGGTTATTCGCTCCATTGTGGTAATCCCGGACCACCCGCGCCATGTCTTCGCTTCTTCTTCCGCCCGCTTCCCTTCTCGTTAATCCCGGACCACCCGCGCTCGCATCGTTCTTCTCTTCTTCTCCTGCGGGCGCCGCCTTGGGTGGTCCGGCCCCACCCGCGCCCGTCTGTTCCTCCCGTCGTGTCGGCTTGGGGCGGTCGTCACGAGGACGCCCATTCGCGTCCGCGTTCCTCGTTAGTCGGTGATGATCCTGCTGAGTACGCTCGCTCGTGATAGGGCTTCACCGCTGGGCTCCTGACCAGCCTGCTTCGCGGGTGTGCGGGGCAGGTCCCCGAGCCTGTCATGGAGTGATTCTGCTTCGGTTCCCCGGGACCGGCCTAGCATGCCCTCGTACTTGTCGCTCGTGAGGCGTCGAGTGACGGAACGGCGTACCGCAGTGAGGGGGTCCGTCTCGATGGTCCCGTCCGGCCTGAGCGCGGTGACGCCGTAATCCTGGAGGAACGCGCTTGCCTCGGTTCTCGTGCGTGGCGGGGCGTCGTACCGCCCGTGGTCCTGCTGCGGTACCTTCGACAGCGCTTCCAGACAGGCTGCCTCGTTCTCCGTGGTGATGGGGTCCGTGCCGGGGACGGGAGCCGCGTAGTACCCGCGTAGCCCCTGCGTGCGGCGGATGGTCGAGCCGAGGACGCTCCTGGCGGATTCGCTCCGGCTGGTGGCGGTACTGAAGGCCTCGTCATTCGCCCCGCCGTCGCGTCCTATGTCGCTTCGGTACTTACCAGCGTCCCACGCGAGCCTATCAGCGTTGCGCAGCGTGGTGGCGGTCTTGGCGGCGTTCCCCGCGTCACTCATGTCGAGGGCCGCGTTCCCCTGCACCTCGTCAGCGGCGCTCCGCAGTCCCTGTATCGTCTGCTCGATACGCGCCTTAACGTCGTCGGGGACATCCCGCCATGTGAGGAGGCGCCCAACGGCAGTGGTGATGACGGTACCCCGCGAGTACCTACGTAGTCCCTTGCTGCGCTTCATCGCGGTCTCAAGACCATCGGCGATGCTCCGTAGGGAGTCGGCGTACTGGGCGGCCGCGCCCGGGTACTCCCGCACCGCCTCGGCCCGGACCTGCCCATCGAACACTCGGACGGAAGCGGCGGGTAGTTCCGCGTCCTCGGGCGGTACGAGGTCCCCGCTCGCACGACCAATGGCGAGGGCGACGCTACGAGCCAAGCCGGGGTCGGCGGCTATGGTGTCCTGCACCGCACCGGCGTAGTAGTCGCGGTCCCTACCCAGGTAATCCTTCACGTATTGAGCGGCCTTGGCGTTCTTGTATGCGACCGGCAGGTCCTCCTTGACCATCTCAACCGGTATGCCCGTCGCATTCACACCAGCGCCATACGCGTACGCGTGGATGGAACGTTCCTCCATCCTCCCGGCGATGGCGCTGAACGTCGCGTCGGGGTCGGTCCAGTCCATCGACGCGATGACGTCCCGCTCGGCCGCGACCGAATCATCCGCCACTATCTTCTCGACCGCCAGGTTGATCACGCGCTGGTCAACCGAGGAACCCATCATCAGGGCCTCCAGCTGCTCGGAATGGTCAGGCGGGTACGCTGCCTCGACCAAGCGCGGGTTCCAGGACGCCACGGCCTTGACATTCTCGGGCAGTTGCAGGGGCTCGAACAGGGATGGGTACCGGGCCTGCAGCTCGCCCCAATCATGCCCGGTCCCCTCGATAGTGTTGTACTGCATCAGGGCCGTGCCGTTCTCGAACTCCCGATGCTGGTACGCCCCGTATGGGCAGGCGTCCGCGCTCTTCGCCCTGCACGGCACGTACTCGCCCGTGCCGTTCTTCCTATGCGCCCTCATCACTAGCCTCCTCAATCTCATGGAACAAGAATGGGCGGCCCCACCAGCACCAAGCCGTGGGTCCGCCCAAGATCATCACACGAATATCCGCGAACCGACGAACGGGATTGAGATTCCCCTGAAGGGGCACCACCGGCCCGCACCACCGCGGAGGCAAGCACTGGCGTGGAGCGGATTATCAGGAACGCGGCGCTGGTGGACCTGTGAAGGGCATAGTGAAGCAACGCGGGTGGTCCGGGTTGTTCTTGCGTTAATCCCGGACCACCCGCGTTGGTGTTCGCTTCTCCTTCATTCATACTGGCGCGTGTACTTGTGGTGGTTCAGCCGCCCGCTCCGTCCCCTCGTTCCTTCATCATTCCCCTCCGTTGGGGTTCTCGTTCCGGCGCGCCTCGCGTGGTCGTGCTCGTCGCTTGTTGGGTTGCTTGATGCTTGTTGTGGTGTGGGATCATGGCGGGGCCCCGGTCACCGTTCCCTATCGGGTTGGTGGCCGGGGCCCCGCTTCTTGTGTTGGGTGGGGTTCCCGCGTTGGTTACCGCTGCGTGGGTGCCCCTACCGGTGCGCGGTTACCTGCCCGCGCGGCTTGGTCAGGCGGCGATGGCCTGGCCCTTGTCCTTGCCGTGGCGCTTCGCGGCGTAGAGCATGGTGCCGCCGGCGGCGCTGAGGACGATGATCGCGGCGACGTACTGCAGGAGCGCGGCGCCGGTCGGGGCGAAGTCGCTTGGGTTCTTCGTGTTCTCGACGGTCATGCTCTTCGCGAGGATGGTGCTCGCGGCGCCCTGCTCCGGGGCGTTCACCTCGACGGTGTTGTCGAGGCTGAGCTCACCCTCGGCGCCCTTGTTGAGGTCGAGGAAGTTGTTGAACTGGCCGTTGTTGGCGGACACGAGCTTGTACTGGATCTTCGTGAGGCGGCCGTTCGCGTCGAACACCGGGGTGAGGGTGACGTCGAACTTCACGTGGTCGCCGAGACGGTAGCCGGCCGGGGCGGCGGTCTCCTCGAAGTGGTAGGTGACGGCGGCGTCCGCGTCCGCGGCGAGGCCCTTCAGGTTCAGGGAACCATCGGCGCCGGTGGTGACGACCGAGGCGCGGCCGCTGTTGGCGCGGTTCGACTCGGTGTAGGTGTCGCCGTCCTTGGCCCAGCTGACGGCGTCGTTGTTGTCGCCCTTCGTGACGGTGAACTGGGCGCCCGCGAGGTTCTTCGTGGCGTCGGCGATGTCGGTCTTCTTCAGGGCCAGGTCGGCCTGGTAGACGTTCTGGTGGGTCTCGGTGGTCTCACCGGTGCCGTCCGTGTAGGAGGAGTTCGTGTAGTCGACCTTCACGTCGTTGCCCATCTTATCCACGAGGGAATCGACGGTGGAGTCGTAGGTGACGACGATCGTCTTGCCGGCGAGGGCCTTCGGGTCCTTCAGCGTGACGGTGAAGTCGTTCGGGTCATCCGCACCGTCCTGGCCGGCCGGGACGTCGGCGACCTCGTAATCCGTGCCCTCCGCGAGGGTGGTCTTGCCGCCGTCCGTGGTGACCGTCAGGTTGTCGCGGCCGAGGATGTTGTCGGTCGGGTTATCGGTGATGACGTAGGAGATGTTCTTCGTGTAGTACGCGTAGTCCAGCGGGACGTTCGCGGTGACGGTGAACGTGCGCTTCGAGTCAAGCGTGACCGGGGACTCGTCGGTGGTCTTGCTGATGACGACCTTATCGGCCTTCAGGAACAGGGAGCCGACCGTCTGGCCGTTCGCGAGGTTCACGACGTACTTCGGGGCGTTGGCGTCGAAGCCGTCCGCCTTGAACGGGGAGCCGAGCAGCATGGCGAGGGACTCGGTCTCACCGGGCTCCTGCGCCTTCGTCTCGTCCTGAATCACGTAGATGCCCTCGCCGTCCGTCGGCACGTCGAACGTGACGGCGTCCTTCTCCTCGTTCTCCGGGGTGTTCGGGTCATCCGGGGTCACGACGCTCACGGTACCGGTGACCGCGTCACCGGCCGCGAACGCGGACGGGTCCTGCTTACGCAGCGCGTCGACGAACTGGCGCATCAGCTCGGAACCGGCGCGCTTGTTGCCGTACACGTCATCCTTCGCGAGGACGGTGTTGCCCTTATCATCCACCGTGGTGCCCTGGAAGTGGTCGGCCACGTACTGGATCGGGCTGGAGTTCGCGTCAGCGCCGACATGCAGCTCATCCCAGGTCTTACCGGTGACGGTCTGCAGCGCCGCCTTCAGGGCGTCGTCGCTGATGCTGGAGTGCAGGTCGAAGCCCTCGACCTGACCATCCTTGTCATACGTCACGTCGCTGTAGGAGGCTATCTTGTACGCCTTCAGCGAGCGGTTCTTCAGCGTCGCGCCGGTGGAACTCGTCACGACGATGTCATTGCTGTCCTGAGTAGGGGCAGCGGCCGCGTTCGCGGCGCTCACACCAAGAGCGGCGCCCGCGAGCAGCGTAGCGGAAGCAGCGGCGATCGCGGCGAGCTTCCGGGTAACAACGGTCCTCGACATAAGAGGTATCCCTTCCATACAACCATGACCAGTCCCAACAACCAGCCACGGAACCCCAGGCCGACCCCAACGGCCGACCCCTATGAACCGACAGGCACCAACCCCGGCAGGGGGCCAGGCACCCAAGCGCAAGGAACATATCTGACAGGACCCGTACCCGGACCCGCAGGCCATCCCCCGCGCGGCTCACCATGCATCTAACCGGCAATCACCAGCCGGACGCCTGTGAACCACAACGCATCTAACCGGCGAACCACCGGGCGGCACCCCGGCGAACCACCGTGTATCTAACCGGCCGAACGCCACGGCACGAACAAGCAGCCGAGAAGCGGTACGAATGGCCACCCGAATAAGGGCGAATGAGCACGCTGGCGGAACGATGGATTGATGAGGAGCAACGCGACTGAGGCACGCGTTGGGGAGCAACGCGATTGAGAAGCAACGCGGGTGGTCCGGGATGTTCTTGCGGTAATCCCGGACCACCCGCGCCACACCCTTCCTTCTTCTTCGCCTGCCGCTCCAGGTCCTGAAGAACCCGGACCACCCGCGCTCGCCTTCTCCTCCCCCTCGTTCGTCGGGTTGGTCTTCGCCCGGTGCGCGTCTTCTTCTCTGTTGGCTGGGGCTTGGCCGTGTTGGCCGCCCTGTGTCTGGTCGGGCTCACTGCTTGTTGAACATGCTGTCGAACAGCTGGATGATCTCCTGCTTGTGCTTCAGCAGCGGCGCGTAGTCGAACCGGGTCTCGTAGGTCTCCTTGGTCTTGAGGAAGCTGGAGCCGCTGTCGGGGTGCTTCCACCTCATGTAGAGCTCGCCGGCGCGGGCGAACACCTCCGTGGGGGCGAGGTAGCGTTCCGGGTTCGTGCCGCCCATGGCCTTACGGTCGATGTTGTTCTTGTAGTCGCGCACGATGCCGCGGAACGTGGGGTCCATGCTGAGCTGACCGTCTCTCGCCTTCGTGTAGTCGAGGTTGTGGAAGTACTCGTGCGTGAGGCTGTCGGGATGGCGCGGGTCCACGATGACCTCCTTCATGCCGGGGAAGTAGAGGCCGGTGGCGTTGTGGTTGCCGGTGAAGCGGAACCGGAAGTTCGTGTCGTGGTCCACCTGCTCGGGGAGTGCGCGGCTCCATCCGTCGAACTCACGGTCGAGCCGGTGGAACTTGTCGAGGTCGGCGCTGTCGTCGAGCTCCATGTGGCGTCCCCCGAAGATGCGGGCGAAGCTGCTGGAGCGTACCGCCATGTCGTGCTCCTCGTCCCTGTTCTTCTTGTACTCGAAGACCTTCGCCCTTGAGGCGCTGTTGGCCCGCTTCGCGTACATCCTGTTCATCTGCCCGTTGGATTCGTCGTCGAGGATGTTGCCGATGGCGCGGCGGTACCTGCCGTGCGCGTCCTCGGTGGCGAGCGTGGCGGGCGCGGCCCAGCGCTTCGTGTCGCGTTGTATCCGTTCGAGGTACGCCACTTGGTTCGTGGGCTTCCCGCTGGGGTCACGCACCTCGCTGATTCTCGCGTCGCACCACTCGTCCACGCGCCTCCGGTAATCGACGGCGGTGCCGGGGTCGGGGATGGAGCCGTCCGGGTTCCTCGTGAGGGTCGGGAACCCGGTGGGGTCCACACCGGAGCGGCGGAGGCGGTCCCTCACGTCATCGAGGTACCAGTCCGTGTTGTCGCTGCTGATGCTGCCGGGACCCCACGCCCATGCGTGGTTCGCGGCCGCCCATCGGCTGTCCCTGCCGGGCTGGAGCATGACCTGCACCGTGTCGGCGCGCGCGGATGGGGCGAGTCCGGGTTCCCTGTCCATCTCCCTCGCGACGGCGGAGGCCGCGAGCACGGAGCCGAAGTTCAAGCTCCTGAGGTTCTGCCCCGTGCCACGGAAGTACGCGTTCGGGTACATGTTCTTCGCGACCCTCTTGCCGCGCGTCACGAAGATGACCCGGTCGTTCGTCGCGTCATAGTACGTGCTGGTCGATTCCCTGTCCCCCGTCTCCATGATGCGGTTCGCCCTGAAGCGGCGGACCTCCTCGACGCGGCGCTTCAGGAAGTCCTCGCGCGCGGCCCTGCTCGGGAAGCGCTGGCTCGTGGGCTGCTCCGCCTCGGGAGCGTACACGTCGAAGGGCTGGATGTCCGCTCCGGGGTACAGGGACCGAAGCGCGTCGAGCGTCGCCGCCTCCCGGTCACCGTCGAAGTTCCTGTCGAGGTACGTGGCGAGGCGGCCGTTCGCCTTCGCCACGTCATCCGTGGACCTCAGCTCCGGGACCTTACCATGCCTGTCATCCATGAGCGGGATACGGTCAGTGAGTAGCGTCGTGATGCGCTCGGAACGCGCCTCCCCCGCCGCCCGCTCCTCCTCGCTCGGCTCCCCCACATCAGGACCCGGCCCATCGGTACCCGACCCATCGGTAATCCCGGACCACCCGCGCCCGTTCTTCTCCCCTTCCTTCTCCCCTGATTGCGGGTCGCTTGGCTTGTCGCCGCTTGGGGGTTCCGTGGTCTTGCGGAGGCCTTGGCGCTTGGCGGTCTTGCGGAGGCCCCTCGTGGCGGGCTCGTTGCTTGTGGGGTCGGCTTGCTCGGCCTCGTAGGCCTGTTGCTCGGCGGCTTCGATGGCGGGTTGCATCTCAGCGAGGGCGTCGAGCCATGCCCCGTCCGGCACCTCGTGGCCGACGCCTATCCCGGTGAGGCTGGCCGGCAGGGTCACGCCGAGGTCATCCTGGTAGTGCTGGAGGACGGACCATTGGCGCACCGCCCTCATCGAGTCGAACTCGCGGTGCGCCGCCTCCCCCAGCGGGCACGCGCGTTGCGTCGCGCGACAGACCCTCCACACGGACTCGCCGGCCTTGTTCCTCGTCAGGTGCGCTCTCATCATTACCCTCCTCCAGCAACAGGATGGGCCGCCGCCAGCACCACAGGCTGGGCGACGACCCGACGATGACAAGCGAATATCCGAACAGGGGAACACGAGCGCAGACGCGACGGACTGATTGATTGGAGAAGGAGCAGATGGGAGACGGCGCGGGTGGTCCGGAATAACCGAAGCGCCTCGGCAAGGGAAGAAGGTGAAGGCGGGCGCGGGTGGTCCGGGTTGTTCTTGCGTTAATCGGGGATTGGCGTGAGGTTCGCGAGGATGTCTGCCTGATGCGGGTCGAGGCCTGCGTCGAGGGCGTGCGTGAGGACGGTTCGTGTGACTTGTGCGGCTTGTTGCCGCTTGGCCTTCCCGGTGGCGGGCTCGCCTTGCGCCTGGGGTATGTTCCCGTTAATGAGGTTCGTGAGGGCGCGCTTCGCGCATTCCTTCCCGTCCTGTATGACGTGCCCGTCCGGTGTGAGCGCGGTGCCGCCATACCTCGCGTAGTTGGTGATGGCGGGCAGGTACGTGACCGGGTAATGGTCGGGGTAGGGCTCGGATGCTCCGTGGAGATGGCGCGGGACGTCGCTCGGCTTGCTCATCCCGGCACCGTGCTTCGCGCACCAAGCGAGGAACGGGGCGGCTTCGATGCCGGTGCCGCGCACGCCGTTGATCCTCACGTTGTGGCTGTTGTTGCCCCAGTATGGCGATGGTTCCTCGTACCGGGTGGTGATGGCGATGTCCTCGGCGGCCATTGACGCTTCATCCCAATCACCGTCGCGCATGGCCCGGTAGTAGTCGACGCACGCGGTGAGGAGCTGCTTCTTCGACGCGGGACTGGAGTCGCCCGCCCTTCCCCCGTCGAACCCGGCGAGGCTGGAGGCGAGCGTGTCGGGGTCGTCGGCGAGCTCGTCCCACGATGGTGGTGTCGGCAGGGACGGGGCGATGCGCGGCATCCAGCCGCCGAGAGGGTCGAGGTACGCCATGGCGGTGGCGACGTCCTGCCCCGCCCGCTCCGCGTTGCTCCTGAGCTGCTGCTCGGCGAGGCCGGGCAGGCTGTCCCGGTACGCGCGGATGACGTCGGGGCCGGCGGCGAGTGGTTCCGGGCCGAGGTACACGCCGAGTCGACTGGCGAGGTTCACCTGCGCCTCGTGGGCGGCTGCCGGGTCGGCGGCCCTCAGGCTCCTCGCCCCGCGCGCGGCCCCGGCCTCGTCCGCCCGTAGGTTGGCTCCCATGAGGGGCACGCCTGGGGCGGCCGGCTTGGCGCTCGACGGCGCGGAGTGCTCGAAGCCGCCGAGGCGAATGAGCATGACCGCCCCGTCCGGTGGAATGGTCCCATCCTGCGCGAGGTCCAGCAGCTCCTCCCGGATGAGCTCGCGCGGGAGGCCTTCGAGCCTGTCGCCCATGCCTATGGAGCGGATGATGCAGTCGGCGCGCCTACCCGCCACGCGAGCGTCGAGCGCGGCGAGCTCGCGTTCCACGTCCGTTGACGGGTTCCCCCAATCCACGCCGCGGCTCGGACCGGCAGCCGCCTCATCCTCACGCGTGACCTGACGGGCGTACCCGGCCTCCACCGCGTGACGCACGAACGTCGGGTCCGCCCGGTACCCGGATTCCAGCGATTCCCTCGAATCGGGGCGGAGCAGGTCCCACGACCCCGAGTCCGTCACCTCGTCATACTGGGCGAGGGCCACGACGTCCTCGAACATCATGTGGGCCGCCGCACCATACGGGCACGCCCTCCGCTCAGCCTGGCACGGCACGTACCCCGGCCCCGACCCGTTCCTCAAGTGAGCCCTCAGCCCCATCACCAGCCCCTCCAATCAGCACCACAGCCAGCACCACGAATGACGAGCACCAGCAACACGAACGGGCCACCACCAGCAACGCTGGTGACGACCCGCATGACGAGAACCCAATATCCACATGAACCCGACGAGCAAGAACCGACGCAGGAGCCCGACGAGGCCGAGACCACGGCGAGGCACAAGGACGGCAAGCACCACGGAGCAGGAACGCCACACACCCCGCGGTGAGAAGAAGGCGAGGACCAGCTCGTATGCGGCTGATCTCCGAGGGGATTCCCCAAGCCGATACCGACAGCCGAAGGAAGCAAGGGGGAAGGCGGCGCGGGTGGTCCGGGTTAATCATGAACAACCCGGACCACCCGCGCTGCCGTTGTTCTTCCCTTCTCCCTATTGGTCATCGACCCGTGTTGGTTCCTGACCACTCGCGGCCGCACGCGGGTCGGCCGTGCCTCGTCGTGTTGTGGAGGGCTACTCGCGGCGCTCCTGCCCGGTTCGCCGTTCCTGCCATTCGGTGCCGCGTCATCGCGTTGGGTCCCCGCTATTCCCTGCTGGTGACGCTCCCATGCCGCTCAGATGCGTTCGAGCGTGATGAGTTGGGCGGTGCCGCCGCTCCAGTCGCATGTCTGGAGCAATATCATCGACGAGATGACATCCGCGTACCCGCCGCTCATGACGGTCTGGCGGTTCGTGGCGCGGTACCTCACACCACCGATGCTGATGACGTCACCGACATTCACGTTGAGTATCCACGCGCCGCCCCTGTTGTTGTGCGCCGCGAAGATGGTATGGAGGCCGAGCGACTGGTACCCGAACGGGTAGTAGTTGCTCTGCACGAGGCCACCCTGGTCGATGGCGCCCTGGCAATCCGCTGGTTGAGACACGGGGCCGCATACGCGGGCTATCGGGTGGTCCACCGGGCCGCTCGGCGCGGGAGCGGGGGCCGGTGCGGGTTGCGCCTGCGGCTGGGCCTGCGCCTGCTGTACCTGAGCCTGCGGCTGCGCCTGCTCCTGCTTCTCCTGTGCTTGCGCCTGCGCCGGGACCTTCGCCTGTTCGAGCTTCGCCTTCTCGGCGCTCTCGCGTGCCTGCGCCTGCCGTGCCTGGTGGTTCGCCTCGGCCTGTGCGTTCGCCTGCTCCAGCCCGGCCTTCAACTCGGCGGCCTCATCCGCTATCCGCTTCTCCTCGGACTGTCGCGCGGCTACCCGCACCTTCGCCTTGGTGGTGGCGTCGCCCTGCTTGGCGGCCACCCCCACCGTCCGCTGCACCACGCCGCTCGACGGCTCATCCACGCCCCACGCGGCGCCGTTCTCCACGGTGCCCCACGCGGCGGCGCCGCAACCAATCAGCATCGCCACGCCCAGCATGGCGGCACCGAATCTCCTCGCGGCGCTCATCGTCACGCGCCGCCCACGAAGCCGGTCGCTGGTCCATCCCAATCTGCTCATCACTTGCTCCTTCTTCTCACGGTTCACCAGCCACACGCCCCGCCCCGTCACGGATGGTGGGGCGCGGAACGGTGGCCATCAGCTACTCGCCATGCATCTAACCGGCGAGGAGCCGCAGGACGACGAGAACCGCATCTGGAAGACCGGGAAGAAGAACGAGGAGGAACACGACGCGGCGGGACCCATCGACCGGTGACGGCGAAGGAACAATAGGACGACCACGGAGAATGAAGAAGAAGATTGAAGAAGCGCGGGTGGTCCGGGTTGTTCTAACGGTTATCCCGGACCACCCGCGCCAGTTCTCCATTCTTCATCCGCCTACCGGTCCCGTTCCCGGTCGGTTCGGTCTCACCATCGACCCATCGCTCCTCCGTGGGCGTGATGGGTCAGGTGCGGTTGGGTCATCGCCATCACGGCGGCGCTCATGCCTGGTCTCGGCCCTGAGCGTGTGGTCATTCGTTGAACGTGTCCGTTGGTTCTGCTGCCGGTTCGTTGCCTGCCTGAGCGTCGGTCGGGACCGGCGTCTGGTTCCTGCCCGCTTCTCGCGAGCCGTCCTCGTACCCGGCGTCGTACGCTTCGTCGCAGCGGGCCCGTATCGCCACCATGCAGCTCCTCATCACGAGGATGTCGACGCCCGCACCGGTGAGGAGGAACGTTGCCGCGAGGACCGGATCCGGTGTCGGGAACACCGCAACAAGGCCGAGGATGATGGTGACGAGGAACATGATGATGCGCGCCGCCCATGCGCGTCGCCGGTACCGTTCGGATTCCTCGCACCGGCCCGCCCCACGCAGCTCCATGCGGCGGTTCCACGACAGCGCCTGCGCCATCATGGCGAGGATGATGATCGCGACGCACACGACTGCCACAAGACACCTCCACGCGCCGAACGAGCACGGCATTGGTACGTCTGCCGGTGCGTTCGCCATTCCTAGTACGCTCGCCATTCCGAGCACGTTGCTGAGCATTGGACATTCTCCCTTCATCGACCGCCAGTCGCCTCGTCATCCCGCTGGTACGGGTCCATACCCGTTCAGCGGCGCGAACGCCAGCGGCACTGGTGCTTCCACTACAGCCGGCCGGAACCCCTTGGGACGGACCGCCCGGCGGCCTGCCCAATATCCACGAATCCCAAGCGGGAGTAGGGCTGAGTGGCATTGTGGGAAGGTGCCAATATGCCAAGTCGGGAACTTCCCCAATCCCCAGCCAGCACACGCCAATCACGCCACGCAACGCCGTGTGTGTTGGTGAGAAGGATGACGAGCATTAACGCGGGTGGTCCTGAACCTGCCGGGCCGAACGAAGCGAAGGAAGAGAAGGAAGAAGAGGTAGGCAGCGCGGGTGGTCCTGAATAACCGGGGGGCAAGAGAAGCAGGGAGATGCGTTGGAATAGCAGCCGTGGATAGCACGTGGGAATAGCAACTATGGGAGAATAAGAACGCGGGCGGTCCGGGATGTTCATGATTATCCCGGACCACCCGCGTTGCTTCATTCGCCACTACCGGGCCATCAGTGGGGGCCATTCTGTCCGTTCGCCGCTGGCCTGGCGTTCTGGTCCTGCCCCTTGCTTCTTGTGCCTTCGGTGGGTTAGGCGGCGAGGGCTCGTGCTTCGCGCTTCGCGTCCCGGATGCCGTGCCGGATGGTGATGACGGCGCCGGTGAGGACGAGGGCGGCGAGGATGCTGGCGATGATGATGCCGTACCCGCCGGTCTGTGCAAGCTCGCTGAGGTTCTTCGGGTCCTTCACGTTGATGATGTACGCGTGGTCGGCTTCGCTGTAGCCTTCGAACGTGACCCACGCGGGCGCGTCGGTGCTGAAGCCGATACCGCCCTTGTTCCCATTCTCGTCGGTGTACTGGGAGAAGGACGTGGCCCGACCAACACGACCATAGTCGTCTTCAACTGAGTCGTTACTCCCAATGGTGATGGCGAAGTGCTTGCCCCTGAGCGGGTTCATGTAACCCCGTGAGGCGCTCGTCTCCGTGAAGGAGAACTTGTTGTCACCCAATTGGCTATCCCAGCTCCAGAGCCTGAGGCGGATGTCCGCCGTGTTCGCCTTCGCCTCGTCCGGGCTTACCGTTCCGTCGAGGTTGGCGTCGCCCGTGAGGAGCTCGGTGCGGTACTTCCCATCCGCACTCACGGGGTCCCCCTGTGGAACGTACCCGTTACGCGCGTTGGCGTAGTCCATGTTGCAGAGCTTATCGTCCCGGAAGAGTTCGTGCGTGTCCGTGGAGGCGCAGTAGTTCTCGAAGTTGTTGGATACGGCGAACCCGGTACCGAAGATGGGGGTCCCGTCCACGCCGGTCTTACGGATGATGACGTCGTACGAGCCGATCTCGGCGGTGGCTGCACCGGGGACGTACCCGCCGCCAAGAAGGAACTCCCCGCCACTGATAGTGTTCCGTGAGATGTTCCCATCCCGGTCATTACCGCCGGTCTTCTTCGCGGTATACTGGATATCTGCCTCTGTATGGTAGTCATTGTACAACTCGTATAAGTACCGCGTGAACGCGTCCGAATCGGATGTGTCCCCCACGAGCGCCCAGCTATTCGGGTCCGGCGTGAGCACGACATCCGTATGGTCGGCGTTCGCCTCCGCCTTATAACCGAGGCGTATCTTCGAACGGAGCGCCGCATTCACCTCATCATCACCAGAGACCGTGAATACGGACTTGTCGGTCGGGGCCGAGTACCCGTTCGCGGCGGTGTCGCTGATGAACCACTTCCCGTACGTCATACGATTCGGTATCGTGAATTCTATAGTGAATTCCGTATTCAGCGGCGCGTCGGGGCTCCCCGCGGAGCCGACGAGCGGAGGGTTAAGCCCCTCGGCACCGGTGATGGACGACCTTCCCTGATACGCCCACTTGCCCAGATGGAACACGTTGCTCTTCACGACGGCCTGCCCAAGGAACAGTCCCTTATACTTCTTCGAGAGCTCCAGTTTAGCTCCGTCCACGACGAACTTCGTGCCCACCATGATCGGCTGGCCCGAAGCGAACGAACCATCATCCGCGATGACCTTACCGCCTTCAAGGTTCTCCACGATGAGGTAGTACCCCTCCGTGAGACCCAATGTGAGTTCCCAGCCACTAGTCGGCGACGTCGAGACGCTGGCCTTCACCGGGTCATCCCCACCGACCGCACCATCCGCGCCAACGAGCAGCTTCGCGAGAGAGCGGGAGAACGCGCTGAGCTGCGCGGTGGTGATGGTACCGGACTCGGACCCGCTGAGCACGTAGTTCAGCGCGTCCAAGCCGCCCATCCCGCTCGTGTCGATACCCGCGTCGGTCGCGGCCTGCGCGGCGAGCGCCACCACCCCGGCCTCAGGACTAATGGAGAACGAATCCACCGAGTTCCCATCAGACGTGAGCTTCACGTCCGTGTAGCTCCCGAGCTTATACGCGGTGAAGTCGCGCCCCTTCAGGCTGGGGCCCGCGATCGAGCTCAGGGTGATGGACGCGGCGTCTGTCGCATCGGCGTTAGCGATGCCTGCGGTCCCTACCGCCATTGCGGCGAGGGACGCGAGCACCGCCACGGAGGCGATCAGCCTACGCCCTCCCCTACGCGCTAATCCACTCATAGTAATCATTCCAAGTTCCTTCCCAACAATCCCCACACCGCTTAACCACGCCGGTGAGGGCCATAGGCGAGCCGCCCCAACAACCTATTCGCCACATATCTAACCGCCCGGAGGCAAGCAGGACCAAGGAGGCGGAGGAGCAAGAACACGGACGCGGGTCGTTCCCATAATTAACCCGGCCACCCGCGCTGCTTCCTTCACCGGCCTTCTTCTCCTGTTCCTCGGCCTTGCGGAGTAACCCGGACCACCCGCGCCGCCTTCATTCCCTTCGCTTCTCCTTCGGCTCGTGGGGTCGTGCCGCTGGTTGAGTCCGTTACTGCTTGATGATGCGTTCCCCGTCGAGGTTCCGTGGTGCTCGGCGCGCGGCCTTGCGCTGGGCGTCGATGCGGAGGTAGACGATGCCGATCACGGCGGCGAGGGCGAGGACCATGACGGCGAGGATGATGCGGCTCACGCCGGGTCCGAGGAACCCGAGGGCGAGGCTGAGGACGCGCCATGCGACGTACCCGCCGCTGGTGACGCTGAGGAGCATGAGGATGCGGGCGATGCCCGTGTGGTGCTTCTCGTCGAGCCACGCGGCGAGGCTGCCCGTGATGACGAACGCCATGATGGCGAGGATGAGGATGACGATTGACCGTAGCATTGCTGGTTCTCCTTCCGACCCGCGGGGCGGCGCCGGCCGCCGGCCCCCGCTTCACTGTTGCGCTGAGTATCTAACCGGCCGGTCGGCGGACCCGTTGGGCGCCGTGACGCTATGGGTCATGTGGACGTGTGGTTGGGTTCCCCGCCTCGATGCGGGTACGATGGTGGTGCGTCCGAGGCTATTAGGTCGAGCTCGGGCGACGTGGCGGCCGGCTCGTCGGTCTTCCTAATAACCGCCGGCCGCTACCTACCGCTGATTCGCTATCATCCGATTCCCGACCCATGTTGGCGAGGAATCGAATGGGCTCGTATGATTAGAACGTCCCATCAGGGGCAATGCATAACGGCGGCCGTGGCCATCCCCCAAGGAGCTACGGCCGCCACTTCTATACTTGCCCTCGCCCGCACTCTTCTCCCCTGCCGCTATCCCTGTCGGGCTCGTGCGTCTTGCCATGGTGTTGGGCCGTGTCGGCCGGGCGCGCCCTTCCCTTCAAGTTGGGTGTTGTCTTCCCTCCTACTGTTGGGGGCCGCTGGTTCGGAGCGGATCCTCGCTGGGGCGTGGTCACTCGGTGGGCGTGATGCGGAGCGCGTCGGTGAGCGTGGTGCCGGGGAGCGTGGTGAGGCCCTTGGTGAGGCGGCTGCGGATGTACTTAGCGTTGCGCGTCTCGTTGGTCTTCACGTGGTACTCGTAAGTGGGGTCGCCGTGGAGCATCGTGAACCGGTGTCTCGTGATGCTTACGCCACGGATGGATTCGAGGATGGTCGTGATGTCGCCGTCATGGCTGAGGCCGGGCATGGGTGTAGGTGTGGCCGGTTCGGTCCAATGCTTGACGTCTTCCCCCGCGTGTGTGGTTCCAGCCGCGTGTGGTTCGTCGGTGAGGGCGGCCGCGCTGATGGTGATGAGCCAGCCTCCTGACTCGACTGGGCCGCGCTTCGCCGTGTCGGCTGGTACCGCGAGGCCAATCGGGACGGGCGGCGCAGGTTCGTCACGGAGGAGCCATGACGGCTGGAGAAGCTCCGGGTCGTTCGCCCACGGCCCGGTCACGTCGCCGTTCCGCTCCGCACCCCTGACGTAGGGGATTGATGCGGTGCGGCCCGTGGCGCGGCGGATGGTGACGAGACGGGACCCCGGGCCGTGGAACCAGGCATCGAGCTGGTCGCCCCTCATCCAGTCCGTCTCCAGGTACACGATGCACCTCAGCGACCCGTCCCCCATCGCGTGCGCGGACCCCACGTACCTCGCTTCATGCGCACGGAGCGTGAGCCAAGTGACGGGGCTCGGGTAAGGGAACGTGAGGACCCAGCGCGTCGACGCTATACGGTCCGGCATGCACAGCACCGAGTCGTCGCCGTCAATCATGGGCTTCGACGGCGCCGTGTCGGTAGCACTGTTCCCCTGCCCAGTGATCGCGCCATTCGCGCCGTTCCCATCACTCCCGTTGCCGTTCCCCCCGTCCGTCCGCGTGGCGCTTGGCATGCCAGTTCCATCCGCTCCATTCACGACGGTCACGCCTGCACCGTTCCGCGCCATGATGCGCCTCCTTCCTGCGTCACCCCTGCGTCGCACCTACCGGGGCCTGGTGATTCGGCCGCACCATCCGGTGATGCGCGCTGAATGATGTGCGACTGATGCGATGTGCGATTGATGCATGATGTATATCAAGTTGCTGTCACTAGTTAATATCCAGCCGCACTCACGCAACAACACCGGAGTGCACCAATCCCCAATACCAACAAGCCGATACGCCCCGATACCATGCGGGAACCAGCCGGTAGAAGCCGAGGAGCCCCGGCTGGAGGCCATCGACGACCGCCGGGCACGGACGGGAAGGAAGCAGGGCCGGAGCAGGTAAGCGCAGACCCGAGGACTGGAGGAACGGAATAGAAGCGGAGCCGGAATAAGAAGCGGCGCCCGTGGTGGACTGACCACCAGCGAGCGCCGCTTCCTGACCACTTGACGCGCGTGCTCGGTTAATCACGCGCCGTGGGGATTGGGAGGATTGGAACCTTCACGAATCAATCAGCATCCCCACGGAACTCATAATATCGAGCAGACCCGCGGTCCGGAGCCCCGCACGGTACCAGTGCCGGGTATGAATAGGGCCGAAGAACGGGCGCATGGGCGTGATGATGAATCGCTTGATTGAAGGCGCCGAGGACACGTGGCGCGGGTGGTCCGGAATGTTCTTGAGATAATCCCGGACCACCCGCGTTGCTTCATCATCCTTCATCCGTCCCGCCCGAGCACGTCGGTTAGCCCGTCCTACCCGCGCCGCTTCCTTGCCTTATCAATCAGTTCTCGGCGCAGATTCCGTTCGTGGGTTCGCTGATGTGCTTGTCGAGGCAGGTGTTGAGGGCGTGCCGTATGGTCGCGCTGATGAACTCGTCCGTGGTGATGTACTGGGCGAGGGGCATCCGTTCGCCCGTGGCGGTGGTGACTTCCTTGTTCCAGTCCTGTGGCGTGGTCTTCTTGAAGTTCACGTTGATCTTGCGGGCGTCCATGTAGGTCTTCCGCGTGAGCTTGTCGGGGTTGTTCGTGGGGATGTATATCCATGCGCGTGCTGTGTAGAAGCAGTCATCGCCCCATCCCCTCACACCGTACCCGATGTGGAGTACCCTGTCTGTGCTGAGCTTCAGGCCCGCTTCGACGGTGTATCCGCTGAGCTTCACCTTGGCGCCGTCCACGAACGCGAGCTGCTTGCCGCGTAGTGCCTTGCCCTCGCGGTTGGTTCCTCCGTTCCCGAGGCTTGCGAGGCGTATGTCGCGCACTGACGCGTTGCGGTACATGCGCTCGTAGGCGTTGACGATGGCGTTGGAGATGGTGTTCTCCTCCCCCGTGTGGTCGCGGATGATGGTGAAGCTTCCCCAGCCTACGTCGAGGACGCCGGCGAGGAGGGCTCGGCTCAGCTTGTCGAACGCGGTCTTCCCGATGAGGTCCGCGACCGCCTGTATCGGGGAACCATCCGTGCCCGACTTCACGCGGTACAGCGGGACGTCCCCCTCACCAAGTTCGAACTTGAACGTCGAGCCCGGCTCGTAGTAGTTCCTCAGCTCCGTGCGGCACCTGATGAGTGTGCCGTCGCCGAAGTCCACGTAGCGCCTCGCGTGCCGTACGCCATCGATGATGTGCAGGATGGACAGTATGGATTCGAAGACATCCTGCCCAACCCGAACACGTCGGAGTGGACCTCGCGCAGCGCGTAGCTGCCGGGCTCGAACCGTGACTCGAAGAGCCGGAAGCGGTCGTGCTGCGTGAGTGGCAGTCCCGGCTCCTTCTCGTCGTCCATCACCGCGTACTCGCCGGTCATGACGCGGCCGATAAGCTCGGCGACCTCGTAGTACGCCTTCCTGTCGAACGTCTCGCCGTTGGGCCCGGTCCTGCGTATCGGACGCCAGTACCCCGGCCACGCGGCCCGGCCACCATCGAACATCACACCATACGTGGCGTCATCCGGCCCTATCAGCGCGAGAGCGTCCTTCCGCTCCGGCGCGCCGGGCTTGAGCGGCCCGACGACGCTGATTCCCTGGAACGTCTCCATGTAGGCGCTCCTGACACCGAAGTCGAAGTCACCCGTGGCCTCATCTATACGGTCGAATATCTCCTTACCGGCCTCGACGCCGACGATGCGAATCGTGGTGACGCCATCCTCGCCACTGACGCGTTCAATCCTCATGATAACCAATCCCTTCAAGACGGCGACGGAACCAATCCATCGCTTCCCTACAGCGCGCACGACCAACCCGTGCCACGCAAGTCATCTAACCGGCGAACCCAAGCAAGCGCCACGCCCCGTCAGCCGAACCCGAGGAAGGAAGGATGAAGATGGCGCGGGTGGTCCGGGTTCTTCGGTTCCGGGTATCGGTTCCGGTTAATCCCGGACCACCCGCGTTCCTCCTCGGGGTCTACTGTGGTGGTTACTTGCGGGTCTTGGTGGTGCCGGTTGTACTGGCTTGTGACGCGTTCCGGCGCGCGGCTTGTCCGATTGGCTGTCCGTGGTGCTGCTTCACGAGGTGGGCGTACTTCTTGAGCGTGTAGATCTTGCCGGTGTCCGCGAGCCTGACGGTTGCCGTGTCCCTCGTGATGATGAGGCTGTCGGTGTTCGCGGTCTTCTCGTCGGCGCTTCCGATAGCGACGGCGAGCCGGCTGACTTCGGTCGTCCCGTTCCCGTCGTCGTAGGTGATGACGGCGTAGTCCTTGGTCTCGTCCTCACCACCCTCGTAGTGCATGTCGTACTCGTCGCCGAGGTAGTCGTTCACTCCTGCGGCGAGCGTGTTGACGCAATCCGGGATGATCGCGTGGCCGTTATCCGTGTAATCGTTCGGCACGAGGGACCACTTCGGTTCCGGCACCTGCTCGGTCGCCTTGTCGTCCTGCACGAGGTCCCACACGGGGCGGAATGCGTCGCGGTCGACGATGGCGATTACCGGCTTCTGCTTGCCTTCGGCCTTGAACATGCGCTTGGGTCCACGAATCTTGATGCCGTGTTCCTCCAAGAAGGTTCCACGGTTACGCATGCTCGGGATTATCTCCTTCGCAACGACGGGTATGTAGGAGCGACCGTCCTCGCTCTCACCGTTCATGTACGCGCGCACCGCCTCGTCGGCGTGGAGACGCTCGGCGAGTTGCATAAGCTCCTCGTCCCTGTTGAGGATTGCGTTCTCGGAAGTCGCCACGTCATCCATGGACAGGCCCTTGAGGATGTCCGCGTCCGGGTCGAGCTCTTCCTGACGCTTCAGTATGAGCTTCACACCGTGGAACAACATCTCGGCGACGCATTCCTCGCTCATGGCGTAGTCACGCTTGTTCATCTCATTGCCGGTCTCATCCAGAATCAGCGAGCCGTCCGTTCGGGTTGCGCAGGCGCCCCATTCCTCGGTCTCCGACTTCTTGAACGAGATGGTTATCCTACGTCGTGTGTTGGCATCGAGGTCGTCCAGCCGGTCCGGACAGTTCGTTCCGATGTAGAGGCTGTCGTGGCACCAGAAGTCCTCGCCGCCGTTGTGCCAGCGCGCCTGTTGCGGCGAACCGGTGGACACGCTGTTGAGGATGCCGACCACGGACTTGTCGATTGCGCCAGCCTCGTCGATGAAGGCCATCCTCGTTCCCAACAGTGCCTTGATGGCGTACCCTTGGTCGAAGCCGGGCTTCTGCGCCATACTACTGAGGTTCGTCACGGTGGCCGAGATGCTATTGAACACGCTCATGAACGCGCCGATGAGCGTGGACTTACCCGCGCCGCCATCGTCGCTGAACAGGAAGTAGTGTTCGACCGTGGCGATTATCGAGTACGGCATACTCGTGGTGTATAGGTCGAATCCTTGCTGCCCGACAAGGGGCATGATGTTACGGATGGCATCCTCGTCGGTATTGACATTGACGCTGAATAACGGGACCTCGTCCTCGCGAAGCTGTACCTCGCACATTCTGCGGCGGCGCCACTCGTAGCTCGTCCCATTGATGCGCAGCACGTCACGAGCGGTCTTCACGCCATCCACGTGACGCATAAGCATAAGAATGCACTGGAGTTCCTTCGGCTGGAGGTGAAGGCTCGATGCGGTCTGTTCAACCTGAATCTCAACCGGGCCACGTGAGGACACTGGAGCCTCGTACAGCCGGTACTGGCTGTTACGCTTCTTCTCATCCTTGATGTTCGCGTTCCGTTCCCATTCCTGGCAGAGGATGGAATCCAATCCAAGAATCAGATACCCGATGATCGACGCGGGGTCGAAGTACTCGTCAGGACGGGGCCTGTTCCCATTGATGTCCATCACGGTCGGGCTCCATCCTTCACGGACGCCCTTCGACGGCAGCAACTGCCAAGTATTGCCTTCCTCGTCCTTGATGGCTCCCCACGTTCCTTCCTCGTTGAGGGTTCTCGCAATCTTGAGACCCCTCATAAGGTTCCGGGCCCTGCGCCATGGCCACGTCATCATCCAACGTGGGACTAGCGAGTCAATAAGCTCATCCGTGATGCCATCGATGTAACGGACTTCGACGCCGTCTTCAATGACGGTCTTAACAGACATACCCATGATAGGGTCTCCTTACTAATCGACGCCGTACAGACCTGGGGAGGCCTGAACCGCGCATTGCTTGCTTCACTCGCGCAATATCTTCGAGACGGTTAAATCGGGGAAGAATCACGACTGCGAGGGCAATATCGCGGAGGATGTTATCGAGCAGAGCCACCGACCAGAACAATTCGTGAACGTGCTCCACGAATGAACCGAGGATGCTCAGGGCGGGCCCTTGAAGCGCCGGGAATGCAAGGAGGGAAGAACGAAGAAGCCCGCGTCCCCCACCCCCTTCGGGGTGCCCCTTGAGAACGCGGGCTATGCACCTGATTAGTAAGGCTGCTCGCACTAGGCGAACAGGAACATAATATCGTTGAGAAGCCGGAACCAACCAACAACTAGACCCGGCACGAATAGAACGGGAGCCGGCCCACCCGTCATAGACGGGGTTGCGAGGACCGACCCCCAGCAAGGTCCAAGTAAGGACGCCATAATCATATCGAGCAGACGAGTGAGTGAGGACCGGCACTGATTCTGCGGCATAGGTATAGCGGCGAATCCAGTAGCGGGGAGTACACAGCACATAGATCTTCAAGGGAGCAGAAGGATAGGAGAACGCAGCGCGGATGGTCCGGGATGTTCCCCTCTCTTCCCGGTTCTTCGCTTGTTGTTCCTTGGTCTTGTTCTTGCCGTTCTCGGCTCGCCTTGCCTCAATGCGCCGTGCGGGTCGGGGTCCACATTCAATCGGAGCCGGTGTTCCGGTCCGGCGTTGGTTCCTCCTCGAACCACTGCCAGGAACCGCGAGCCAGTCTTCCTTCTTATTGGCGTCTTGGACATTCGGCGGGTTCCACGCGGAACCATAGCCTGTACGATGCCGCGTCGTCCGATCTCAATCGTGATATTCATAATGAGTAACAGGGTATCTGACTATTCGGCGACTGGAACAATGGAACACGGTTCTCGGCCTACTAAAGGCTAGGGGCGAATTCTGCTAATTCAATAGTTGCTCCAGTAAATTCCTTGTTCCATTGTTCCAGAGTCCGGAATCCCAATCCACAGTAGGGCTAACGCTGGAACGTGATATACAAGAATAGTGTTCTACCCCCGTTCCGGAGGCCGTTCTACTGTTCCAAGCCGGTCTGCGAGGCTCATTCAAGGCCATATTGGAGGGGGAATGAGGAACACTGGAACAGTTGTGGGACGCGTATTATTCGTGCTTGGCTCGATGCTGTTCCAAGTCGCTGATATACAAGTATAGTGAATCGCCCGTTCACCGTCACGCCCCTGATTCAGGGCTTAGCCTGACCAGAAGCAATCCCCCAATAAGGCGAGAAGACAACCAGCCCTTGGCGAAGGCTCGATGAGGAACCAACGCCGGGAACCTGAGCAACAATCCACAGCTTGAATGGGGAAGCAAGACCCAACCCGCTGATGCATCGAGACAAGGCGAGCCGATGACGGATCAAGAACAAGACCGAGGAACAACACGGAACAACAGGCACGCGAGACACGGCACAGGAAGAACAGAAGCGGCAGGCAGAAGCGAAGCTGCTGATGAAGAACAACCCGGACCACCCGCGCCGCTCATCCTCAATCATTGTCATCCCCGCTCCGGCGCTCGCCACGCTTCAGGACATGTCCCGGTGAGGAGGCCTCCTTGATGCGGGTCGTGTTCGAGTCTGCCCCAGGACGAATGCATCATGCAATGCTGTTCAACGGACAATCGAACGATGATGCTCAAGCGCCGGTCATTGCCGAATCATCGAGCGGGTAGCGAGACGGTCGTATGGATAGTGACTATGAGGGACGATTCCATGGCGGTTCCGCGTTGCCGTGTGCCGCACATCGGAACAGCCGGAATCCGGCATCGGGCGGTGATGATGCCCATGACGGGGAACCACCTGCTACGCGCCCGTGGCGAATCGGATTCCAGCGGGGTTCGTACCTACGCGGATCCGGATTGGCAAGCGACGGCACGATACGCGCCGCGCATTCCTCAATCCGCTCCGCCGCTCCTACGCTTCTCCTCCATCTCATGCTGTAGACCCACTAGTCCCCGTATGTCGATGAGCACCTGGAGCAGGACCTCGCGCCCGTACAGGGCGCCATCATCCGCATCAAGGTGCATTGCCATGGCCCGGCGCTCCACGCTCGACTCATACCCGTACGCGGCCACGACAAGGCGGGAATAGAAGCCGCAGCCGCCCCGCGCAGCGACCCGATGACGCCCAGCGACTCGGGCAGGCCATCGACCTCCCCCAGCAGCTCGTCCACATCATCATCCGTGAGACGAACGCCACGGTTCTGCTCAAGCCACTTGCGGAGCGCGACCACGATGATCATCGCGAGCAACGTCGAACGACCACGCCCCACCTCCGGGACGCCGGTCCCCTCCCCCTCGCTCGAACCACCACGCTCATCAGCGGCACTGGCACCGCTCAGCCCATCATCACTCATACCCACCAACGATACGCGCAAGACACGAGCCAAGGAGAGCGAGGAGACGGACGGCCCCACGGCAAGAAGCAAGACACTGATGAAGAATGAATGAACGGGCTGCGCGGGTGGTCCGGGGCAAGAACAGGAGAAGCCCGCTCAACCGCCTTACGGCGGGTGACAGAGAGCGGGCCTCAGGAACAAGACGAACAGAAGGACGCCTTCAACTCCTTCAAGGAGTCAGGAATAATAATATCGGCCGCGGTTACAGATCGCACTACCGCACCTGCCCCAGCTACCCCACAACACTGCCTACCAGGACCTGCACGAACCAAGAAGGCGCCGTCACGAACGAGTACGGCATCAGCCGAAGAGAACTCCTCGGGACAGAACAGGCACCAAGAGGATGAGGAAGAGCTGCGCGGGTGGTCCGGGATGTTCTTCTTCCCCTTCTCCGGCTGCTTCTCCGCTTGTCGTTCCTCTGTCTTGGTTCCTGATTGGTTCTGTACCGCCTTGTCTCGATGCGCCGTGCGGGTTGGGGCTTGCTTCCCCATTCAAGCTGTGGATTGTTGCTCAGGTTCCCGGCGTTGGTTCCTCATCGAGCCTTCGCCAAGGGCTGGTTGTCTTCTCGCCTTATTGGGGGATTGCTTCTGGTCAGGCTAAGCCTTGAATTAGGGGCGTGCCGGCGAACGGGCGATTCACTATACTTCAATATCACGAAGTTGTGCTACGGGCCGTGTCGTTCGTTGCTCGTGGTTGTGCCGTAATTGTGCCATTGTGACGTTCTTGCGGCGTATTGGGGCCTCCTCCAGCCCGAGTTAGCGCGCCTGACACGCGCATGGGGTATGTGTCACGGGGATACCACACCCAATCTGAACGAGGCGTGTTGGCCGTCAGCCCTACTCCTGATTGGCTTTAAGGGGAAGTGACACAGTAACACAGCTAATTTAGGGGGTCATACTGTATTTAGCTATTGCGACGCATATTCCTTAAGGGGCGGATTATAGCTGTGTTCCCGTGTCATAGGCGGGGAATAGCGGATAGGCGGTATGCACATCTTCTATATCACAAGCGGGTCGTGAAGACGCGGATCCGTACAGGCTATGGTTCCGCGTGAACCCCGCCGAATGTTTAAGGCACCAATAAGGAAGGATAGTGGCTCGTACTTCCCGGCAGTGGTCCGATGAGGAACCAGCTCCAGCGATAATCCCGGACCACCCGCGTAGCCCCTCATCTTCATCCGTGGTCGTGCTCATGCTTGGGTGTGGGTCACATCATCTGCTCCTCGGCTCATACCGCGCTCGCCGCTTCTCGAAGATTCAGGACCACCCGCGCTCGTCCCTTCATTCTTCTTCAGTAAGAACTCAGACCACCCGCGCCGCGTATCCTCAATCACCGGTCGCCTGTTCCGGGGGCGTTGAACGGGGCCGGGCCACGCTCCCCTCGTGTATGTGGGGCGTGGCCCGGCTGGTTCGTCGCGGTTCGTGTCGGGACTCACCGGGGCTGTTGCCTCGGGCCGGTGCCTCGGCTCGTCGGCGCCCGGTGCTTGTTGGTGCTTGGTGCGGGGCGCGGCTAGTGTGGGGGGCGCCGCTCCACTCGGCCGCCGCCCCACTACCTACCGACCGCCGCGCCGTGGTCAGAAGTCCCAGTCCTCGTCATCGCCATTGCCATCGTCATCGCCATTGCCAATATGCAGGGCGACGAGTGAGCCGAGGTCGGACAAGCTGGGCCCGGTGGCTCGTCCCTGCTGGTCCTCGGGCTTGTACTGGTAGTTGCCCATCGGCCTGCCGTACCCGTGCTTGAGGGCGGTCCTTGGGATGGGGTTCTTGCCGAGGATGATCATGTTCCGTGCGGCGTGCTTGTCGCGTTGCGCCTCGTACCCGCACCACTGGCAGTGGAACGTGCGCTCGCTCGTGTCGTGCTTCGTGCGTCGCCCGCACTTGGGGCACCACGCGGTGGTTGGCTGGTCCCGGTCGAGCATCGTGACCCACGGCTTCTTCCCGTTCCTCATGCTGCGTGGGTCCGGGAAGTCGAACCCGTCTCCCGGCATGGGCGACTCGCGCCGGAGCCTGTCCCACAGGATGGGGATGATGCCGCTGCGCAGCGACGTGATGCAGTAGTGCTCCGTCGCGTCATCGCACGGGTACTTCCCATGCCAGGACCACTGGTCCGCGTCCTCGTCTTGGACGTACAGGTGCTTGTACTTCCCGTGCAGGTACCTGCACCATTCGTCGGCGAGGCGAATCAGGTCCTTCAGAAGGCGCGCGAACGCCTGATCGTATTGCTCCTGCACGAGCCTGGCCGCGTCCTCCGGGTCTATCCACTTCTCCTCGTCGCCATCCCACGCACCGGCGCCCGATTCATCCGTGGGCCACTTCGCGCGCAGCTCGCCGTAACTGACCGGGGAGGAACCCTCCGGACGCCACGCGGCTATCTCGTCGTCCCACACGAGCCCGTCATTCCGCCTCCACTCCGGCTGATTCGCGCTGTGGGGCAGCGGATTGTCTCTCCAGCATAGGAGCGGGATGCTGGTCGTGGCCTCGAACCGGTCGTACTCGTTCGCCACGTCCTGCCAGTGCAGGTACTCCAGCGTGCCGAACGGGCGGATGAGGCCGCTGCTCGACCCGTCCGACTCCACGATGGTGTCGCTCACGCCGGGGTCCACGCCGCCCTCCGGCATGGGGGCGGCCGGTGTTGTGGGCGGCCGGAGCGAGTCCGCGTCCGGGTACTCCGTGATGAGGCGGTAGTCCTTGATGGTCCCATCCGAATCGAGGTCGGGCATGACATCCAGGCGTGAGACCCGTTCTATCTCGATGGAGGAATGGTTGAACCCGGCGTCATCCCCCACCTTGCCCGTCAGGGCGGCGAGCAGTACGGAGGCGTGCACGAGCCTTCCCGTCCAGACGTTCGCCCGCACCACGCTCCGGCCATCCGGCAGGGTCACCCGCGCCATGCTGTACTCACACCCGTCGAGGGACGCGAGGCGGCTTCCCAGCAGGTCCTCGACGGAGCGACCGTATTGCTTGCGCCCATCCACGGTGAGCGGCGGGACGTACGCGCTCCCGTTCACCGTGACGGCCCACCGGTCGCTCGGGTTATCGAATAGGTTCGTCTTATGGAGGAGGCGCTTGCTCGCCGGGTCAAGCAGGGTCGCGTCGTTGCAGTCCAGCTCTGCGCCCGGCGCCAGCCCGTCCTTGCTGATGCACTTCAGCCTCGTCCGCTCATCCGCGCTCGCACGGCGGATAGTCACCTCGGGGAACCCCGCGACGGCGAACCAGCCGCGCAGCGTCAACGCGCTCATCCACTCCTCCGTCTCGATGTACACCTCGAACCGGAACGTGCCGCTCCTCACCGGCGACTTGGACGGGGGCCTGCGCAGACCCGACACGTACCTCGCGCCATGCTCGTCCAGCACGTCGAGGAACCCCGGCTCGTCACCGTTCCGCCTCGGGTTGCAGCTCGCCGGGCTCCCCTCCTTGTAGTAGAACTCGCCCATCCACCGATCACCGAACCGGTCACCGGGGCACACCGCCTCGGCCTCGGCCTCCGCTTCCGTCTCGCCACGCGTCCACCACCAATGCCCACGCGCCGCATCGGCGGACCCATCACTGACGCCATTCGCACCACGGGGCGCCATTCACACCGCGCCCATCACTAATCATGCCCATAGGAATCGCTCCTTGGAGTCATCGGTCCAGCCCGATGCCGGACCGTTAGGGCTGGCGATATCGCCCAGACCCCCAAGAACGCCGGAACAACGCCGTTCCGGGTAGTCACATATGACAAGGAGAAGCACACGCCACGAAGGAGCAACAAGCACCACGGGAACCCCGAGCAACACCCCAGAATCCCCGGAATACCAACGATCCCAAGCCCCCAACAACATCACGCGCACACGAGGAACAAGGCACCAAGCAGTGCCGGACAAGCACCACGAACCCGCACCGACGCCCCCCGGCTGGCACGCGCTTTACCGAACCGGTTACGCGGCTTAACACCGGTTATGGAACGAACGCACAAGGACGAGGCGAGAAGGAACAGAAGAAGACAGAAGAACAAGAAGAACAACGTGGGTGGTCCGGGATAACCAGAAGAACAACCCGGGCCACCCGCGCCGCGCTTCTCCCCTTCCCCTTCCACTGGCGGCATCGACCCGGCGTTGGTTCACACCCCGCGCCCTCCACTTCTCGTCCTCACCAAGAACCTCTGACGACGAACCTTCGAAGAAGAACCCGGACCACCCGCGCCGCGCTTCTCCCCCTTCTCCGTTGGTGACATCGGCCCCGCGTTGGTTCAGGACCACCCGCGCTACTTCTCGTCTTCTTCTCCCATTGCTCGGTGTGGACCACTCAACACGGTCCGTGAACCGTCCCGCTCCTTCATGGTGTGGTTCACATGGCGCTCGCCGTCCATCATCGCTCTCCCATCGCTCCGTCATGTCGCGCCTCGTTCTTCTCATCGGGCCCGTTCGTCGGTGAAGCTGGATGCGGGATACCTTGAATGATGAGGGCGCCGGGATGAAGGGCTGGTGTCCGATGCGGATGACCGTTGCTGGTCGGGATGATTGGCCGGCTGACGGTGAGCGAACCCAGGGAATGGAAGGGATACGAATGGCGAGGAGACCGAGGAGCATGGAGCAACGGGGCAGGCAGGCCAGGGGGAACGCGGCCCTCTCCGGGATGGAGGCGCAGGCGCGACTGTTCCGCCTCCTGCAGGACGAGGGCGTGATTCGCGGGGATGACGCGCTCCGGGCGGAGGCTGAGGATGAATCGGCCCCGTTCACGTTCGGCGTCGCCCGCTCCACCGTGATGCCGGACGACCGGACCCGCTGCGCGTACCACTGGGCGTACTGGCCCGACGCGGATGTCCGACTCGTCACCGCCGTTGACCCGATGCTCGACCCGGCGACGATACACCGGAACGGTCAGGCCGAGCGGACCCGCGTGGCGTACCCGTGGCGCGTGTACACCACGAGTGACGAGCTGTGCATCGCCCCGAGGGCGGAGTCACAACCCTTCATGCTCGTCAGCGGCGCTGATGACTGGATGGAGCAGGCGTTCGAGGAGCGACGCGAGTTGATCATCGACGCGAGGCACCGCTACTCGAAGGAGGACGCCGCCCGCTGGTCCGAAGCGTTGCCGGACGGAGCCCAGACACGCGAGGCACGAGACCTACGGCGACTCACGCTCCTCACCGGCCTCGACGCGGTGCGCGGCTCCACCGATGCGGACTTGAGGCTCATCGCAGGATGGTACAGGCGACAGCGCTACCTATGGGGCGATGATGTGTGGAGGCACCTCACTCTCCTCGTCTGGAAGCGGGACGGCGAACCGCCCGTCCAATTCATACACGCCACGGACGAGACCATCACGCTCGACAGGTTGAACCGCGACTACTTCGGCTGAGCGATTGATGCGGACGCGCCTGAGGAGCGATTCCAGCGCCCCGAGAACCGGGGCCGACCCGCACTACGGAACAGCCGAATCCGGGCACGAGGCATCACCACTATCCACCAGCGGCAAGCACACGCTACGGCTGGGTGGAGGAATCGCTGAGAAGCGATTCCAGCAACAGCCCAATCACCAACCAGAAGACCACCAGCCAGAAGGCCGACAGGAACAGTGGGAAGACGCAGGAAGGCCAATCAACGCCCCATCACGGAGCCGGATTGGGGCAAGTCACCGCCATACCCATACGCACCGTGACCGTCCCTCCAACGACGCACCGCACCAAGGCATCACCACAGCCCCGCTCAGGACCGCAACCACTCGGGGTACACGCACAGCCGCCCACAGGCCAAGCCGGGGAAGCGGACGGTCCGCGGAACCGACCCGTGGAGCCCAGGGCCCGGTCGCGCTCACGGCGAAGCACACATGGCCAATCACGACCCTCGACGGGCGCGGCGCCGGAGACACAATAGCAACGAATATCAAGAAGCCCCACCAGTACAACATCACAAGCAAGCACAGGAACAATACCAAGAAGAACCCAAGGAACAACAACAAGCACAGACGGGGCACACAAGGCGAGACCGAAGGCCGAACAGGCGAGGCGGGGAGAAGGAATGAAGGACGAAGGATGAAGATGAAGCAGCGCGGGTGGTCCGGGTTGTTCGTCGGCGCTTCTTCGCTCCCCCACGCCCGGACCGGAACCACAAGCACCAGCAAGGCGCCGCCACCGGTTCGACGCACACCACCCCACCTGTTCGACGCACACCCCGCCGGTTCGGCACACGCTCATACGCGACCAACACACCGCAGACCACCGGACAGAACCCACACCGGCGAGCGCCACCGATACCCGCCGACGCGCCGCTGTGAAGCGATTCCAGAGCCCCGTGAACCGAGCCGACCCGCACTACGGAACCCCGGATTCCGAGCACCAAGCATCACCACTACCCACCAGCGGCAAGCACACGGTACGGCCCAGTGAAGGAATCGTTGAGAGCCGATTCCAGCAGCATCCCTACGACCAGCCGCGGAACCAACGCTTGAGGGTCAGGAGAAGAACGAGAGAGCCGCGCGGGTGGTCCGGAGTATTCGGGACCATCATGCGATCCGCTCACTCACGAACAACCCGGACCACCCGCGCCCTTGCTTCATTCCTCCGTCCGTGGCAGTCCTTGCTTGGGGTTGGGCCGCATCATCTGTTCCTCGGCTCATCGCCTGCGCCGCCGTTCGAGATTCAGGAGCAGAAGATTCAGGACCACCCGCGCCCTTCATCATTCTTCATCCATGGTCTTGCTCCTTGCTGGGTCGGGCCGAGGTCCTTCTGTTCTCGGCTCATTGCCGCGCCGCTTCTACTTGAAGAACCCGGACCACCCGCACCACTTCCCCATCGTTCATGCGTCAATCGTGATGCTTCACTGGTTCGTGCTTCAGCGATTGCCGCTTCGGGGATTGTGCGCTTCAGTGGTCCACGCGCTTCGTGCGGTTGTCGTCCCCGTGGTGGTCCCTGTGAGGAACCCCGCGAGGAGGGCCGCGTCGATCCCGCACTGCTCCAGTTCGGCAATCGCTTCGCGGCACTTCCCGACTATCTCCTCGTGCTGCTGGTATGGGTATGCGCCTCGCAGGATGTCGGTCTCGACGTCATCGACGGATAGCGGAGGCGTGGGTCCTGAACCGGCAAGCCAATCGTCTATCTGCACCGACGCGCCTTGTGCGTGGGGCAGGTCGGTGATGATGCGGATGGCGTCCGCGTACCGTGCCTCGCTCATCGCCTCCTCATACCCGAGCCTCGCAGCGTTGATTGTTCGCCTCAGCTCAGGACTACCCGGTGCCGGCGCTCCCCCGTGGTCGTCCATGCGGTAGAGCACATCCGCGTAGTGGAGCTGTGAGCGGACCACCTCATCGAAGGTCATGCTGGCCGATTCGGCTCCCGGCCACGCCTCCGCCGAGATGAGACCAGCCGAGATGTCCGACAGACAATCCCCGGCTCGGGTCGCATCAACGTACAGGCACAGTCGGGCAGCGAGCCGCATTGATGATTCACCGGGCACGGCGTCATCACCAGCGCCATCGTCATCGGCACCGTCATCGCCAGTCACGCCGTTGGATGTGATTGAACCAGCGGCGGCGATGGTCGAGGCCAAGGCCGAGACGGCAACACGCAGCGGGACAACCCAATCGGCCCACGCCCCGTCATCCACATCCATCGGAGCCTCGGGGTCGAGGATGCCCTCCGCCGTGAGGTACTCCACTCCCCAATCCAACTCCTCCATGGCCGAGACGGCAGCATCGAACCTCGTCTCGCAATGATCACCATCAAGGCCAGGCGTGAGGGCCTCCATCATGGGAGCGGCCAAGCGACGCACGCACTCCTTCATGAACAGGCGCAGGCACTCCGCATCATCACCATCATCACCGGCACGAAGCATGGTGGATGGAGCATCCCGCATCACCGACCCCATCACGCGAGGCATGGCGGCCATCACCACCAGCCGGGCATCGACAATCGCCGTCGACCCCGCCATCCCCACCGGCCAATCAGACTCGGGGACGCCAGCGCGAATCAACACGTTCCGCTCAGACAACGCCACCACGGAACCGAACTCCACCACGGACGAACACGCACCAGCATCAACACCAGCACCCGCCCCATCACGGCGCACGCGCCACTCCGCACGCCCGCCATCACTCACGAGCACAGCCAGAACCAAGGAACCACCACCATTCACCAACAACCACGGACACCAAGCACGCAGATCGTACCGCCACCAACAAGCACGACACGCAATCCATGAGGAACAACAACGAACCACGACCAGACCCACACAACACCCCGACAAGGAGAAGGACGGACGCAACGCGGGTGGTCCTGAATCTTCTCCAACAGGGAGGAACCAACAACGACGCGAACCAAGCACGGAGTGCCCCACCACAAGCACAGCAGACAAGGAGAAGGACGGACGCAACGCGGGTGGTCCGGGATGTTCTCGTCAGTCCCAGACCACCCGTGCCGCTTCCCCCAACAATCAGGACCACCCGCGTTGGTCGTTGTCTTCTCCTCGCTTCTTCGGTCCTCGTGAACCGCGCTCGCTGTCGGTCGGTTGGCGGCGCACCGGCTCGCGACCCCTTGGTTCCGTCCCCGCGTCGCGTCGCGCCCCCTCGTGGTGTCCGCCTCGGGCGGAGCGTGGTTCCTGATTCATGGGGCCCGGCCGTCCGTCCTGCTTGATCGGCCTGCTGCTCAGACACCCGGCTCCGGCCATTCATCGGTGGGGTATGGGGCGTGTGTGGTGGCGATGCCGTAAGCGTAGTTGATGCGGTTCAGCCAGTCCTCGGTGCGCTTGTCCATGTCCTCGTCGTTGCTATGCCCGTAGTAGAGGATGCTGGTTGCGATGATGGAGAAGCTGGGCATGTGGAATGATTCGGGGTCCGTCACGCTCCCCGTCGCCCCGTCGAACCACGCGGCGGTGAGGGTATGGTTCGCCTGGGCGAGGGCGGGTTCGCCCCAGCGCCGGTACTCGGGGAGCGGGTTCCCGGTCGCGGGGTCGAGCATGCCGGGGCCGATGAGGGCGAGCATGGCGAGGTCCGGGTCGTTGTAGTTGAACCAGGCCAGTCCCCCGTCCCCCGGCACCGCGTCATCACCGGCATCCCCGTCCCGGTCATCGTCCTCGTCATCCCCGAGCGGCGGGGCTGGCAGGATTGGGTAGCCGTCCCCATCCACCTCGTAGTCGTCAAGGGCGAGGCACATGAGCCGGGCGAGGAGCCACGGGGCCATCGCGCCATTCCAATCGTCATCCGGCTGGTACTTGAGGACCTGCAGGTACGCGTCCCTCACGGGCCGGACCTGAGCGCGCAGCTCCTCGCTCGCCCAATCCACCGCGCCGAGATCGGCGTCAGGCGGGTACGCGCCATGGTCCACGGGGTTCAGGTCCCTCGGGGCCATGCGCGCCACCAGGTGCGAGGGGTCATTGCGCCCGAGCGGTCCATCGTCAGGCAGCACGCGCATATGATCGACGAGCCTGGTCCCCGCCAGGCAGTGGCGCATGTGGAGCCACGCGAGGATGAACCGCTGGTACCGCGTCGGCTCGCCGGGGCATTGCTCCTGAATCACGGCCGCGACGTCCACCGGACCATCAGGTCCCGGTGTCCAGTCCTCCGCCATCCAGTCGAACCGGTCCTCCACCGAGTCAAGCCAACCCGGCTCATACTCCGGCCACTTCCTCGCCAGCTCCTCCTCAAGCCGCCGCTCATCGGCCCAGGGCTCGGCAAGGACGTCGAGCCCACCCGGCACGTCCTCCCACGAGAAGTCCGGCCAGGGCACGCCGCCCATGCCGAACATCCCCGCGCCGAAGTCCACCGCCGCGACGCCGTTCAACCACAGGTCCGTGACGGAGTACGCGACCCGCGTCACGAGGTCACGCATCGCGCACCTCGCGATGAACCGACGAACCGACGGCGTCCACTCGCCCGGCATGAGACCCATACGCTCATGGCCAGGCGACACGATGGGCACGTCCGACACGTGGTTCCCCTCCAGGAGCCTCGCGACGAGCTCGCCCCTACGGGCGAGGATGAGGTTGCACGGTGAATCCGCGAGACCCGCATCATCACCGGCGAACCACGGTTCAAGCTCCCACAGGTCCTGTAGAACGGCCCCGCCCGCGGCCCTCAGGCAATCCGCATCCGACGCCGGGTCCCCAGTATCCACCACCGAACCTGACCCGGAACGGTACGTCTCATCCTCATTCAGCACGCGCGGCGACCGCCTCCAATCCAGAACGGAGAACCCCTGCCCCGCCACGCGCGCGGGCAGGGCCCCGATGACGCCCGCATCCTCCAGGGCATCCATCACATCCTCGAACGCCAGCTCCACCGGCAGACCCGGATCCAACTCCAACCGGGCGCCAGCCTCAAGCGCGTTCAACGCGAGCGCCCTCAACACAAGGCACGCGTACATCGAACCGAACCGGGACCCATCCACCAAGCCGGACACATCACCGGACGGCAACCAGCACCCACGCCCCGAGGACCACTCCCAATCAAGCTCAACCATCACGGACTCCTTCCAACACGCCCGCATTCAACGAGCAACAAGAAGCACGGCACCAAGCCGGTTGCACACGACCCGGCACCACGCACGAGCGGACCACCCGCCCAACACGAAGCGCATATCGCAAGCAACAAGGCCAAGCAAGCCACACCACACCCCGCACGAGCACCACCACGAACCCCACCAGTCGAACCCACGCGACCGGCGCAGGAACAACAAGACAACAAGAAGAAGAACAAGAACAACAGAACAGCAACGCGGGTGGTCCGGGATGTTCTCGTTAGTCCCGGACCACCCGCGTCGTGCTTCATCATTCCTTAATTCAGGACCACCCGCGTTGCGTCTCGTCCTTCCCCGACCGCGTTGCCGCTGGTTCCGTTCCCCCCTGCCTCGCCTCGCCCCTATCCCTGCCCTCCCGTCTCATCGGCGGTGCTGTTGGTCGGTGTGCTCGTTGTGGCCTCCTACCGGCCATCGGCGCACCGACCAACATTGTCCCGCCCGGCCTGCGCCAGCCTGTGGCGTGGCGTCTCGGGGACGGGAGGGGACTCACCTGTCACCGCAGGTGAGGAGCTCCAGTACCTCCATCGTCAAGTCATCGCAGCCGAGGCTACCGAGCCGCTCGCGGATGAAGGCGAGCCGCGTGAGGATGGAGGCTTGCACGTCGCCAGTCAGCCACTCCTTCTCGTAGTTCCCGCTGGGCAGATTATTCTCACCGGTCTGAACGCCCGTGTCGAGGGAGACGATGTCGGGTAGGTACATGGCCCTCGCGATGGCGAGCCTGTCCGCCATGAGGGGGGCCGGCTCGATGCTTCCGTCCGGGCGTAGCGCGGACAGGCCGCCGGAGTGCTGCGTTCCCCGGCGGCGCTCGTCGCAGAAGCCCATCGTGGTGGGGCGTATGAACGGCCGGGAGCCGGGCGAATCGGGGAATTGGATGAGGAACTCGATCTCCTTGCTGGGGCAGAGAATCGAATCCGACGCTTCAAGCCCATACAACGGCTCCGTTCCAGCCAAGGCATACGTGTCCCTCAGCAGGGTCAGCGCATCCTCCTCGTCCGCGTCGTCCCCGTCGGTGATGCGTCGCGTGCCCGGCACGGGTTGGCAGTAGTACCCGCGCAGGCCGAAGGAGAGCCGTGAGTAGGCGCTCACGGTAATCACCAGTTGCCGCACGTCCTCCGCCTGGGACCACAGCCGCTTCACCCCATCGTCTTCCGCGCTCCACAGCAGGGTCAGCATAGCGCTGACGGATAGTCCCGATTCAGCGGTCATGAACTTCACCCATTGCCGCACGTCCTCCGCCTGGGACCGCAGCCACTTCATCACATCGTCTTCATCGCTCTCCAGCAGGGCCAGTAGAGCCTTGTAGGCGTACTGCCATACCTTGCCCGCCTCCATGCTCAGCTCGGCCACGGTCAAGTAGTCCCCGGCACCGATGGCCTGTTCGAGATTGGCCGTCAACTTCACGACCCGCTTATGAAGGACCGCGCACCTGCGTTGGTGCCCCGATCCCGGCGCGCCATCGACGGAGCCGATCAGCCCATTGGCCAGCGCGTCCATCCCCTCACCGAGCCTCGCGACCATGATGCGCAGTTCCCTCCGGGCGTACGCGCGGATGCGTTCGTCGAACAAGGCGATGGACACGTCCGGCATCACCGCTTCACTCGGCTTGGGAACCGACTTGAGACCACGCAGGATGTTGACGACCATGTTCCATGAGAGGCACCAGTCACGCCGTATCACGTCCGCCACCTCACGACCGACCGCACCGAGGCACTCCCCCTCCTCGGGCTTAAGCAGCGCGGCCACTTCCTCGGCGAGGTCCGGCGCGCCGCCAATGCAACGCGGCTCCGAGCCGAGTCCATCCAGCACTTCCTCCGCGATGATCTCCGTGGGCAGACCACTCAGGTCCTCGGAACCACCAAGCCCGGTGTACACATCAAGGAGCAACTGCCGAGTCACCTGCTCCCCGGCACGCTTCAGAACCACACCGCCATCACCGCCCCATCCCATCAGGGAACCACGGTTCTCGGCCACATACTGCTCTGCCTCCTGAATGAGCAGCACACGCCAGAACGTCCTGATGGACACCCTGCGATTCCCCCACTTATCACATACAGAGGCCATGACACCGTGATTCGAGGGGATACCTGGACCGCGTAACGGGCCGACGCCACGATCATGACTCAAGCACGCGGTCAGGATGTTGGACTGCAGGAGGGACGCGGACCCACTGAACCGCTTATGCTTCCCATACCCGCAGGACCCCGAACGCCACGCCCGGCAAGCCTCATAGCAAGGACCAACCCCATTCCTCAAGTGCGCCATCACCAATCCAACCAACTCCAATCCACCCCACTCACAGGGGCCAGCTGCCGGGGCGCCCGGGCCCATGCCCGAGGCCACGAACCCCGACACCACACATACAACCAAGAACCCGAACGCCCCACCACAAGGGCCCGACCCCCGATTATGAAGACGATGTGAAGAAGAACCACAACACGACGAGACAGAACAACAAGGCGAAGCAGGAGGGGTGGAACCAAGCACCGAACCGGAACAAGCGCCGCCACGAGAACAACAGACAGTGGCGCGGGTGGTCCGGGATGTTCTCGTTCGTCCCGGACCACCCGCGTTGTTCTTCAATTCATTCAAGACCATCCGCGTAGGGGCCATCCGCGCCGGAGCGACTGGCGAGGTACTCCTACCCACCCGCGACAGCGTGCCTAGCCCTGCTGGTGGCGTGGTTGGGCCGATGAACGCGTCACGGGGGTGGTTCACCTCACCGCTTGCACTGGCACTGACAAGGAGCGACAACGCGACGCCCCACGCGAGCAGGGCGCCGCCACCAGGACAAGAACAACAAGAGGCAACAACAAGGCAACAAGAAGAAGCGGAGGAACGAAGCAACGCGGGTGGTCCGGGTTATTCGGGGACGCACGAAGCGCGACCCGCCAGTAACAGGCGACGCCCCAAGAACAACAAGAAGAAGAACAAGAACAACAGAACAGCAACGCGGGTGGTCCGGGATAATCATGAGAACATCCCGGACCACCCGCGCCGTTCTTCATTCATTCAAGACCATCCGCGCAAGGGCGCTGGGTGCGGCGCCGACCGGCCGTGTGCCTACCTCGTCTTGCTTAATGGTGGAACGTATGGGCCGATGGGTATGTCGCGTGGTTGGGCCAGTTCCTCACGTGTTATCGGGGCACTGGCCGAGGATGACCATGTTCCTTGCGGCGTGCACATCCCTATCGGCCTTGTGCCCGCAGTACTTGCAGACGAACGTCCTTCTACGGGGGGAATGCTTCGTACGGCGTCCACATTCCTCGCACCAGCTTGTAGTTGGCTGCCACTTATCGATGATGATGACCCGGTCGGGATGCCGCTTCGCCTCCTCACGAAGCAAGGACCACAGCCTGCCGAGGATTCCACACTGCAGGGTCCGGCCCCCTCGTATGAAGCCGTCCCGGCGGAACCAGGAAGCGAACTGCTCATCCTGCACGTACATCACGTCATACTTCGCAAGGAGGTAATGGAACCACTCTCGGGCAAGCCGGTCCCGTTCCTTGCCCAGGCGTTCGTATTCATCATCCAGACACCCCTTCGCCCTCCACCAAGTGGCATCGTGCGGCTTCCCCTTCACCACATGCTTCGACATGACGCGTTGCCAATGCTTCAACTTGTTCGACTCGGGTACAACGATAAGGCCGCTCTTCGTCCCGTCCGATTCGATTATCGTGTCCAGCATCCCGGCGTCGATGCCCCCGACCGCGTAATGCGCCGCCAGTCCATCACGAACGCCGCCGATGACCTCCTGCCTTGCCTGTTCATGCCTCCCACGATCAATGAACACGTGAACAGCAATACGGTAATCACCTCGCCTCCTACGAATCAGCATTGCCGGGCCGATCTCGTCCCAGCCGTTCAACTGACCATACCCCGTGAGATGAAGGTCCCCGGTTATCCGGCTAATATGCACCGTCCGCCCGCCCGTCGAATCACGGAACCAATAAGTCACCCCATACTGAGGTAGCGGAATGGAAGAGACGTCATCCTTGGGCCGCAGCCAGCCAGTCGCCTCGCCATGCGTCTTCAACACATGCTGACTACGCAACGCGAACCGGACAAGATTCACAACCCCCTGCGCCTGCTGCGCGCTTATGTATGACAACTTCCGCCGCTGCATACTACCGTCAGGCAATCGAACCCACACACGCCGTGGAATGACGTAGCCCATCGGCAACCCGCTAAGCACAGCATCGTTATACAAGTGCCGCGCATCACGGAACTGCCCCTCCAACTCCTCCAGCTGACGAGTCGTGAGCTTCGAACCATCCACCTTCAATATGACGGTCAGGGCATCCTGCCCCTCACGGCGCATACGCGTAGCCGCTCCGCTATCCCCTATCTTCTTATTCCTTGCCGCGATGGCATCCGCATCAAGGGCATTCTTGATACCCATAACAACCTCCAACCAACTCAGAAGACACTGGAGATACAGTTAGGGCCCGGCATCGCACCCCAACGGATTCAATACCAGGCCCTAACCCCGCCCCCATTACTCATGGAAGCTGTCGTTGTCACACCCGAATGGCACACAAGTGTGGGTTGCTTACCTCCAACGGGAACAATCCCGTTGCGGCGCTCCTCGGTCTTCGACCGGCCGCCACTCGTATCAACCGGGGAATGTACACAGCCCCAATGAGCGGCAAGCAGGATGGATTGCCTAACCGACCGCGCTCGCCAACGCGGATTACCGTCGCCCGACCCACCGGGCTAACTCTTATAACGCGTACACCGAATGCTATCAACAAGCGCAAGGAATCGAACAAGAATCAGGAATAACGGCAAGAAGAAGGAGAAGAAGGAACAAGCGCGGGTGGTCCGGGATTATCGTTGTGATTAACCCGGACCACCCGCGTTGTGCCTCGTCCTCCGTTAGTTCAGGACCACCCGCGCTGCTTCTCGGTCTTCTCCTCACCTTCTTGTTCTCGGGGAATCATCCCCAATGGTGTTATTCCCCTAGACGGAGACGGCTCCGTGATGTTAGTGGTCCCCGATCCGTGTCGCTGGTTCGCTGGTTGGTGGTTCCCTTCTCGCGTCCCCTACGTCGGCTGGCGCCTCGGCATCAGTATCATGGTTCGCTTCGCTACCCGGGTCAGGAACCAGCGGGGCCGATACCACCGTGACCTTGTCCGACCCGGTGGCCAAGCCGGCGCGGTGCTTCGCCCTCCGGTTCCTCCTGAGGAGCCGGTACGCGCGCATGACGTTAGGGACGATTATCGCGAGGAGCAGGAGGAACGCGATGATGGAGCCGACGATGATGACTCCGCTCGGCCAGACGGGGTCCACCTGCGTCTTCGGGTCCGGGGCGTCCGGAACCCTGACCGCGCTCACGAGGAGCCGGTGCGTGTTGATTCCGACGGGGGTGCATGTATACAAGGTGAGTCGCGCCTCGTCGCTGTTCCTGTTGTACAGGGCGCGCAGCTTCTCCGTCTCCTCCGGCAGCACCGTCTCTATCTTGTCGATGCGGTACCCCATGCGCTTGCCGAGCAGCTCCACGTATATCCAGTCACCCTTCCTCAGCTGGGGGACGCGCGTGAAGTACATGCCGCGCACGCTACCCGAGTGACCCGCGATCACGCTGAACGTGCCAGGCTCACCAGTGGGCAGGTCCGTGCCGTACACGTGACCCACCGCCTCCGCGAGCGTCGTGAGGTCCACGCCGTGACGCACCGGCACGTTCACGCTAATGGACGGGATGAGCAGCTGGGCCATCACGCCCGTACCGTCAAGGTTCAACGCGTCCTGGTACGCGGCATCCGAATCCGCGTACGTCCCATCGAACGTCGTCGTGGTGATGTCGACGTTCCGCTTGTTGTACTCGTTCGCCTCGTTCCAGGCCGCGACCTTATCCTTCGCCGGCCACGCGTTCGTCAGCTCGGCCGTCCGGTTCGCCTCCCTCGCCAGGTCGAGGTTCACCCTGACCTGCGAGTACACGAGGTTCACCGTCATGAGGAACGCGACGAGCAGCATGAGGTCCGCGACCACGTGGGCCACGAACCACAAGCGCCTCCGTCGACGCTCCCCCGGCGACAACGCCGCGCGCGCATCCCTACGCGTCAATGCATGAGCACCCATGATTCAACAATCCCCCTCCTAATCTCCAGCAGGCGATCCGCTACCGGCACGGTCAGTCCATCAACGCGTTCGAAGGCGCGACCACACGCTCCACCGACACGCCACCCGCACTCACCGGGACGGACCGGAGCGGCTCAAGCACACCCGACACGCTCGGAACCCACAGGGTGGCGTTCACCACGAGGAACGCAACGAACCTACCGAACACCGGAACAACCATGACCATAAGAACCCCCAACCCATCAAGCGCCACGCACTACGAGGCACGGCGACGCACTAGCAATCTACGCAACGTATCTAACCGGCCAGGCACCGACCCCCGCTCCCCACAGACAAGTAAGTATCCGAAGCGCAACGGAACCACCAGCCGACCCTGCCCCACACTCATCGAAGAACCACGAACCAAGACAGCAACGAACGACCACACGGATGAAGAAGAACAGGGAACCCGCGCGGATGGTCTTGGATGAGCAAGCAGCAGGGACAGGACAAGCACGAGACACGCAGGAACCCCAACCCGAGAGAAGGAAGAAGGAAGGACACGTAGCGCGGGTGGTCCGGGATAATCACAGAACAACCCGGACCACCCGCGCGACTTCCTCCTCCACCTCCACGTCAGCACGCCACGCCTCGCCCGCGCCGCTCCGCGCCCCCGCCGCACTGGCATGGGGTCACCGGGCCCTACGCGCTCGCCGCCGTCTGGCCTTAGGGTTCTTCTGCAGGGTCCTCCTGCTCGTGCTCGTGCTTCTCATTCATCGGCAACGCTCGACCGTACCGGCCGGACAGGAAGACGGGGAGGACGGTACGGTCGAGCCCCGTGCCGTGCTCCCCATTGGCGATGAGCCGCTGGCGGTGATGCCTGCTCCTTATCATGCCGCTGCGCGGGGCGTGACTCAGGCGCACAGGTGATGTGCCCGGATCCATTCCTCCGCGTAGGCCGGCCCCCTGTCGTAGGCACGTAGGAACTCTCCGGTCTCGTCATCACCCCCCTTCGCGCGGCGTATCGTTCGGTCAGCATCCCTGCGGGAGGCTTCGATGGTCGGCGCCGGCAGGTCGAGGATGTCCGCGTACTCATCGAGCCCGAGCCTCTCCAGTCCACTGCGCATCAGCTCGTCGGCCCGCTTGATGCAGCTGCCCTCCGCGTCGAACGTGACTTCGGTGTCGATTGGCACCTCGCCGTTGCACATACGCGCCGCGTTCAGGAGGGTCCAGCGGAGGAACGTGCCGTGCATGATGCCGCTGTAATCCGCTATCTCATCGATCGTCGTGTCCGCCGACGACAACTTGCCCCTCATGTCCTTTATTGCGAGCAACTGCTCGCTCGTGAGGCAGAGGAACCGGTAGGCGCGGTTAACGTCCCACCAATCCGCCTCGTGCCCGTGCATGACCACCTCACCCACGCGGCCAAGCCCCAACTCACGGGGTCGGGCTCTCCGCAGAAGGGTCGCTTGAACCACAGCGTCCACGCTATCCACGTTCGTCGTGCCCTCCGGCCTAACGGAACCATCCGGGTGAACCGACTTGACGGTGCACGACACAGGGCCGCTCGCGTTGCCCGTGATGACGAACGAGCCTCGCCCGTCCAACTTCACTCTCACGCTAGTCCACTTGTGCGCCATGCGCTGCTGACGCTGCTCCCGCAACTGAGCCTTCTTACCCATGTAACCCATCTCCTTCCCCGCACGGATTGTGCGGGTTGAATCCATCGCGGCGGCCCCACACCATGCGGGGCCCGATTCGAACCGCTTGACTACCAACCAACCAGCAACAAGCCCAACGATCCACAAGACCAGAATCACCAATCATGAAGAAGATGTGAAGACGCAACGAGCAAGAACCACAACGACAGGGAACGACAACAAGCACGCGACAAGACCAGACACAATGCAACGAACACGGGAAGGAAGAACCTAGCGCAGGTGGTCCGGGTCACTCATGGGGGCGGAACTGGAGGCAACAGAAGAAGGAACGAACGAAGCACGAGCGCGGGTGGTCCGGGTTAATTGCATTGAACAACCCGGACCACCCGCGCCACGCTCCGTCACCACATTCATTCAGGCGCATCGCCAGGCCCACCGCGCTCGCCCCTGTTCTTCCCCCGACCGGCCACCGGCTCGGGTATTCGGCCACCATGTCCCCGCCACGCGCCGACTGGCGCCCCGGTGCTTCGCTCACCACTCACTCCATGCTCGTGCGCCCCGTCTTCACATCTTCCACACAATCGGTCAGGAACGGCTCCTACCGTCCCGAGCGTGATTGCGGTTGAATTGTTCCTGTCAGGCGGGAACGGCACTGTTGAGGCTACCGGGGACCGCGCAAGTTCGGATTGAGCAGGAGGCAATGATGGGCAGGAAGTCACGCATGAAGGCGCAGCGTCGCGCGGAACGCATCGAGGAGATACTCAACAACACGGGTGAGGGATTCCTCGCTTACGGGTACCCGGAGGGACCGGTCCAATGCAAGCTCAGCAAGCTGACGGGTAGACGGCACATCGAGCTGCTCGGCGGGGCCTCACCGTACGCGTTCGGCATGGAGAGCCTCGAAGCCGTGGTCCAGGCGAACCTCCTCCTCATGTCCCACCCCTACTACGAGCTTGGGCCCGTCGGCGTACGCTCCGTACGCGGCCACGTCCTGGATTGGAGCGAGGTGCGCGAGGAGTACCTCATGAGCATCCTCATCGCCGCGGCCAATTCACAGCGGGAACTCGCGAGGATCCGCGGTCACCAATTCAGCGACGACGCCGAGTTCCTCCAAGCAATCACGCAGAACTACGGCATGTTCATATGGCTCACCGTGGCGAATGCGGTACGAGCAGCCCACGGCGAGGGACAAGTCGACAGCAGCGACAGCCCCGAGATAATCAACGGGGACGAGTACGACTTCGACTCCAGCATCGAATGGTGCGCCGCCACCGCACGACGCGAACTCGCCCGGTACGGCGTCGAGGACTACCTCGACAAGCTCAACCTCCCCGAACCAACGTTCGAAGCCACGTACAACGAGGCATACGACCGCTTCTGGAACACCTACGGCAGGCACCCGCAGGAGACCCCGCAGTACAAGGAGGCAATCCTCCAACGCATCCTCGCGATGAAGCCCGGCGAGTGAACCACACGCACCACGGAGCAACAACGCACCACGGAGCAACAACGCGCCGCGACGACGAATAGGGGCGCGGGAACAAGCCCCCCCGCAGAGAACCCAGGACCCGCGCGTTGAATGATGAGGATAGCGTAGAGCACCGCGCGGCGCGAGTGGCGATGTGACACCGAGCGTAACGGACGGAAGAACGAAGGGACGAAGCACGAGCGCGGGCACCCGGAACCCCATGAGGAAGAAGAAGGGCGGCGCGGGTGGGGCGGAACCATCCCGAAGGAGGAGAAGGGAAGGCAAGAGGGCAAGCGCGGGTGGTCCGGGATTAACGCAACGAAGCAACGAACAACCCGGACCACCCGCGTTGTCCCTCCATACCCGTTGCTCCCATCCTGTTGTTACCCGTCACCTTGCTACCAGCACCGTTGCTACCCGCCCCCGCGTTGTCGCTACGTCCGTGCATTCATTCCCACCCGCGCTGCGTCGTGCTCGTTACCGTTCGGGATTGCCTTGTGGAACAACAGGAGGCCCCGGTACCTGTGTTAGGTACCGGGGCCTCCTGTCCATCACCACGACACACGCCACGACGGCGGTACCGGTGACTCGGCCAACTGGCCAGCGGGTCACTCGCCCTGCTGCCACTTGTAGCTCGGCTGGTTCTGGTTGTTGCAGACCTTGTTCGCGTCACCCTGGTAACGGCTCGTGATGATGTTACCGGACTGCGCGATGCAGTTAGCGATGTCAGCGGACTTCTGGCCGGCGGCATTCGTAATCATGCCAATAGCCACGAGACCGAAGACCACGAAGCAGACGATCATCAAGATCGTCTCGATGGTGGGGCTTGCGGATTCATCCTTCAAGCACCCGAGAACATACGCGCGCATAACCCAATCCCTTCCTACTTGATTACCGTGGCGCCAATCAACGGGCGGGGCGGGTGCGTTATTGCTCTGACCGCCCCGGCCCCGTCGTCAGGAAGGGAATATCCAGCAACGCCCAATACGCAACGACAACGCAACGAAGCAAGCAACTATGGGCACAACACACGCAAGAACAGCAACGAATACGCACGAAGCAAGCAACAACGAAGCAAGAAGAACAAGAGAAGAACACGGGCGCGGTCGGGTCGCCGAACCAAGAAGAAGAACAACGCAACGAAGCAACACGCCACGGCAACAAGGAGAAGACGGCGAGCGCGACGTGTGTGGTCGCGGGGGTCATCCGCGTCGGAGCACCAGGAGGACAGCAAGACGTGTCGAAGCGCGAGTGCGGCCGAACCAGTCAGAACGACAGGAGGAGAAGAGAAGCACGTGCGCGGGTGGTCCGGAACATTCGCGGGGCCTGGCATGGAGACAACGAACGAAGGAACACGAACGCGGGTGGTCCGGGTTGTTCATTGCTTCATCGTTAATCCCGGACCACCCGCGTTGGTCGTCCATCAATAATCCAGTGTCCCTTCCCTCGTTCCCTGCTTGTCGTTCGGGGATGATGGTCGTGGCGGGCCGCCGCGCCGGGACTGCACTGGCCCGACTTGGCGCAGCGGTCATCAGATGAGCTTGGTGAGCGCCCTAGCCACGTCCCAGTCCCATCCGCTCGTGCCGCTGAGGATTCGTTCGTCATCCATCGTGACGCCCATGTCCTCGTCGTACATCCAGTCCTCGCCCTTAAGGACCTGCTTCACGACGCGCAGGTCCGTGGTCCTCGCGTTGAGCCATCGTTCGCAGCATCGGCGCCTGTCCGGGTCCGCGGTGATGGAACCATCAGCGCTACGGGTCAGCGCGTACCTGCCGAACACGAGGTAACTGTGGTTCGGCGACGGCTGGGAGGGGTTGTATGGTTCGCCGATCGCGGCGCAGAGCAGGCGGTAGTGCTCGCCGGTCGTCGCTTCCCGGTAATCATCCATCGGCTGCTCGATGCCGGCGGCGATGCGCATGAGGGGCCCGTTGCTCCGCATCGTGCTGATGCGGTCCATCGCTTGGATGCTCGCGCCCGCAAGCGCTTGGTCCTCGACGGACGGGAAGCCGGGCTGGCTTGCCATGTGCTTGTACGCATCCTCAAGGTCCGGGTCGCTCGGCAGCTGACTCGCAAGGAGACCGGCGTATGGATGATAGTCGTGCCACGCCTCGTAGTACTCGTGGCACTCGTCCCAATGAGACCACGCCGCACGCGCCGCCTCACCGTACCTGTCCTCGCGCATGAGCCGCGCGTACTCGCGCCACGCTCCCCCGTCGGCATGAACGGTGACGAGACCGGCCCCACCACCCGTGCCGCAGGTCGCGTGGACCGCATCAGCGTAATTCCGCACGGCGGCGCGAAGCGCGTCATCATCCCCATCATCACTAGCCGCCACGATGTTCCCCCAACAGCCGATGACATTATCGGCCTTGAGCAACGCCTCGGCGTCAGCGTCAGCGAATGACGCGAGCCTCCCCGCAACATACGACGCACGTTCACGAATCCCGTCCCTGAAGACGGCCTCATCCTCCGCCGTGACGGTGGACCGCGCTCCCGCGTCAAGGTCCAGCCCATGACGCTCGGCGAGCGCACGAGCAGCACGGAGGGCGAGCATGGGCGCGGAATGGGAGAGCACCAACGCCCCCATCATCAGGTCCATTCGCGAATCACCAGAATCACCAGCGGCGACATCGAGAACCGCCCGGCCATCCTCACGCGTGACTCCCCCGGCGGAGCAGACCGCATCAACGACATCCTCCCGGACGACCTCGCCCGGCATGTCGCGAATCGCATCGGTGGCCAGGACGCAATCCGCCAAGCGCAGCACGCAATCACCTCGGACGCGCTCCGCGAGACCACGCAGGATGTCCTCCACGTTCCCCGCATCGAACGGCGGCAAGTCATCCACCGCCACGCGCGTCCGCTCGAACTCAGCCGCCCGGCCAAGCTCCACGGCGTGAGCGAACTCGTCAACACCAATGGCGTGACCATCCCGCAGCGCCGCGGCGAACCGCGAGTACAATTCGCCCCAAGCGCCCGTCATCTCAACAACGTCATACTGCACGAGCGCCACCACGTTGTCGAACTCCACGTGCAAGCGACCATCCGAATCATCACCACCACTCGCGAGGGGACAATCATCCACGCTCCCCGCGAAGCACAACGCGTACAACGGTCCCTCGCCATTCACCTTATGCGCCCTGACCATGGTCGCATCTCCCTTCATTCTCATAATCACTAACTCCTATCCATTCATCTAACTTGCCAACTCGCCGAGGCCCGATAACCGGCACGGCGCGAATAGGCTCACGGGCATCCCCACAACGCGCCCGCACCCCGTCAAGGAAGCAAGCACAACAAGCAGAAGAACCACGAAGCGCGGCGCTGGTGGTCCGGGATTATCAATGAACAGAACAACCCGGACCACCCGCGCGGCGTCCTCCGTCCGTTCATGCAAGCGGACCACCCGCGCCAACGACCCCGCGTCGCAACTAGCCGTTCCTTACCGCTCGGCGCGCGTCGTGCCGAGCGGTGCTCGCTCACACTCACTCCGTCCCACCCGTTCGACCGCCAACCCCACACCGGTGGTGAGCGCGGACCAGTGGTTCGCGCCCGTACCGGACCAGGCTCACCACGGGCGTGCGGGTCGTTCCTCACTGGCCCGCACGCCCCGCTGATCACTGACCGGGGCGATGCGGGAGCGAGACGCGCGGTCAGCAGTCCACGTTCCTGAGGAGCGCGGGGTCCCAGTCACGCGTGGTGATCTTGTCGCGCGCGATGCCGAGGTACTCCGGGTTCAGGTCGATGCCGATGTAGCTCATGCCGAGCGCGCGAGCCGTCACGCCCGTCGTGCCGGAGCCGTTGAACGGGTCAAGCACGACGCCGCCCTGCTTGCAGCCCGTGACTATCGCCTTGCCCGGCAACTCGGGCGGGAACATCGCGAAGTGCTCGTTCTTGTCGTTGCTCGGGCAGAACCGCCAGATGCTGCGTTGGTTACGGCCACGGTTCGGGTCCCCCACCGCGCGCATGACGTGACGCCCGTCATGAGCGCGCGCCGAACCGGCCTCATGCTCGACGTCAGCCGCGAGACGCTTCACGCTCGAACCCGCGAGCGGCACACGCACCGCGTCGAGGTTGTACGTGTACCCGCGCGGCGACTTCGTGAGGAACAACACGTGCTCCGTCCGGTTCGCGCAACGGTTCGACGCGGAGTCCGGGATGGCGCGCGTCTTCTCCCAGATGATGTCGTTCCGCAGGAACCAACCATCCTTCTTCAACGCCTCCGACAACAGCGCGGGGATGTTCGCGAGGCTCGACCCGCCACGGTCACGCACGTACTTATCGGCGATGTTCACCCAGCACGTACCATCCACGGCGAGGACGCGGATTACCTCACGGAACACGGACGCGAGACGCTCAACGTACTCGGCCACCGTCCCCTCATGACCGACCTCCAACTCGCCGCCATGGTAATCGCGCTCATTGAAGTACGGCGGGGACGTCACCACACAATCCACGCTCCCCTCCGGGAACGAGGCAAGCACCGACGCCGCGTCGCCCGAGTACAGGCGCACGCCATCCCACTCGTCCCACAACCCCGAACGAGGGAACGCACCAAGCGCCCCGGACCCGGCGCAAGCCCCAACACCATCACGCGCATCATCATGTTCACCATCAACCAGAACCACCACTCGGTTCTCCTTCCCACCATGACCACCAGGCCACGGCTCCACTACGAGGCGAGCCGCCCGGCGCTCCATGCGCCAGCAATCACAACGGTTATCCGCCCCTGTTACCCTCAAGCCAACCAGTAATGAGCCCAACGATCCACGAGACCAGAACCACCAATTATGAAGACGATGTGAAGACGGATGAACCATAACGAGGAGAACGAATAACCACACAAGAAGAAGAACAAGAAGAACAAGAAGAACAAGAACGCGGGTGGTCCGGGATGTTCTGTGTTTATCCCGGACCACCCGCGTTAATCGTCAGTGCGCTAATCGTCAGGCGTCACGCGGCCACCGCTACCCGCCCCACTGATTCAGGTCCACTCGTCAGGGGCAAGCGCACCGCAGCCGCAACGGTCAGTCACCGAATCACGCGCTCGCGCTCGCGTCACCGTGACCCGCGTCATCCTTCCCGTCCCCGTCGAGCTTCCCGCTCACCTTATCCAGGAACGAACCAAGCCCGGCGCGCGCCGAGTCGGCCACCCACTGGCAATCAGCACCAGTCAGCCATAACAGGAGAACCGTGCGTCGCGTGAGGATACGCCACGCGAGAACAAGAACCGCAACCACGGTGACAACCCGGCCGAGCCACATCATCGTGAGCGCCGCAATGATGCCGCCGACGCACAACGCCTCGTAGAACGTCACAAGCACAGCCGCGACCGCGAAGCCAATACCCCACGGGCGATCATCCAACTCGTACTTCGACTCCACACGACCCCACAACCAACGGGACAACATGACAGCGACCACGAGCAGCACGCCATTCACAAGCGCACCACCAACCGCCTGACCAGCCGCATACCCCGACGAGTACGCATCACCAAGAACCAACATCAATGACTCCTCCCCTTACCAAGGACCGGCGAGGCGCACACACCCGTGACGCCACGAACGTCACGAACCGCCCCGCACGCTACTCACATATCCCCCACCACCAGCAGGAAGAACAAGCACCACAAGCAAGAACCCAGCAACAAGGAGAAGCAACAACACACCAGCGCAACCGGACCCGCACCACAACGAACAGCAACAGCAGCAAGAAGAAGCAGAAGAGCAAGAGCAAGAGCAACGCGGTGGTCCTGATTATCCAAGACAGGCAGGTGAGTAGAAGGAAGAAGCACTGCGCGGGTGGTCCGGGTTATTCGTTGTGATTGACCCGGACCACCCGCGCCACGTGACCAGCATCATTCACTTGCAGGTCATTCACTCACCGAGAACCACTCAGCGGCGCACCGCACCGTGCACCGCCCCACACCGCCACGCCGGAGGAACGCGCCAGCCGATGGGTCCGCAGCCCCCTGCACCACAGGACAGCGGCGCGGATCACCAGTTATGCAATGCCTCGATAAGCGCCACTTCATCCCGCGGAGCGCCATTCGCCCTACCCCACGATAACGCCGCGTCAATAGCCGCCGCGCTCGGCTTCACACCCAACGTACCAGCCTCCATCCACTCACCCGGCAATGCAGGAACAAGGAACGAAGAAGACCCCGCAACCGAACCCCACCCCGACCAGCCAGCCAGCAACCCAGCCGCGACGTAGTCAGCCTTATACGGGTCAATCCAATGCAACAATCCAGCCGCGCGCAACAAGTAATCCCAACGGCACAACTGCCACTCATCCCCCAGCAAGTCACGCAACAAGAACGGGTCCCCATTAGCATCACCGAACCGCCGAACCGCCTCACGAATCAACGACACATCCTCAGTGACACGCACGTCCGACTTCCGAATCCTCGCGTTCTTCTTCAAGGGTAACGACTTGAACCAATCCTCGACCAACGCATGACGACGCAAGAACAAGGACCACGCGAACGCCTCCAAGTCCAGCAACGGATAATCATACGAGGACTGCAGCCAATACGACCAAGAATCCAACAACCACTCCCGCCTCAGCGACCAACCATCAACACACGCTCTCATCATTCGCAGTGCGCTGCGCGAGCCCATCGGAATGATGCTCCCCATGCGCCTGCGGAACGCGTCCCTATACGCACTCACCGCAACAAGGTCATCGATGAACAACGAATAATCATGAGGAAGCTCCGCGCCAGAACCAACGGAACCACGAACCTCCTCAGCAACCCACGAGTCAGGGAACAACACAACCGGCGGAAGAACAGCATCAACCTTCAAGCCCAACACACTCAAGTCCACCGCGCCACGGAACACAGAACGCCCCACCGAACGACCGAACCGATCGAAGTCACCCCAACCACTCACCCAACCCTTCACTGGCCGCTCAACCAACACGCCATACTGAGCCAACGCCAACACCGACACGAACCCACTCGGATGCCCCGAACATCCAGAGAACACACGAGGGAACTGCACCGGCACACCCTGAACCCTAACCACACTAACCATGGCCACCAAGATACAACCCACCACGAAGCAAGCCAGCCACAGCACAAGCACAACAAGAACAAGAGGAAGAACGAATCAAGAACAAGCGCGGGTGGTCCGGGTTATTCCCATGACCAAGCAGGAGAAGAACGAAGCAAGAAGAAGCGCGGGTGGTCCGGGATAATCACCGAACAACCCGCGCCTACCCGCGTTGCACGCTTAGCTCATTGACCCCCACGCAGCACGCGCACAACACCGCCAACATGGCCGCGCGGCCACGCCACGAACCACAGGAACGCCACGATACGAGGAGCTCCAAAAAAAAAGAAGACCGCCCCAATGGCCGCGCGGCGAGCGCCCCCACCACACCACCAGCCACGACACGCAACACGCACACGCCACGCGCACGCATTACGACCCTGCACAGGCCACATGACCAGTAGCTCGCGACGCCGCGAGCCCGCTCAATAACCATAATGGTCACGAGCAATAACCCGGACCACCCGCGCCACCTCAGGCAATCATGGTCAATGCATTGCCTACCAGTAACGGGCGGTGGTTCCCTCGCCACGCGCGAGCGTGGCCGCTCATTGATCGCATGCAGGGTTCGTCCACCAATGACCGGGGCGGTGCTCCACGCGCGTCGGTTCGCGCGGGGTCACTCGCTACCCGAGGATTGGCAGGAGGGCACCGGGGGCGCGGCGCGTATTCCTCCCCCGGTACTGATGGTCGGTCAAGCACCCGGTCGCGTGCGAGTGGGTGCTGTCGCTTCCCGGTTCCCCTTGAGCGCTGTCGCGTGCGAGTCAAGGGGAACCACGCGGGGCACGGGGCGAGTGCGTCGCCCCGGTGTGATTGATGAGGGTGAGGAGTAGCGCGGGTGGTCCGGGTTATCGCGTTAATCCCGGACCACCCGCGTTGGTCCTGCGCGTTGGTCCTGTTGCTTGTTCCTCGTCTTGTTGTTCGTCCCGCTTCGTGGTGTTCGCTCATGGTGCGTGTGTGATTGTTGCTCGTCGCCATGCCCGTTGTTGGTTGCGCGTGGCCGGGGCGCGCGTCGTGCCCGGCGTTCCTCCTTGTGGTGCGTGGTGGTGTTGCGCACGCTGGTCGTGCGCGTTGGTTCTGTCGCTTGTCGATTGCTCCGCTTGTTGGTGCGGCTTGTTGTCGCTCACTGATGCGCGGGACCATCAATCATTCAAGACCATCCGCGTTGTGCTGTGCGTTGCGTGGCAGTTGCGCGTCCCGCGTTGCGTAGCGCGTTGCGGTCTGTGCCACGTATGTCCTTCTCGATGCGCGCTGCTTGTTGCCGCGTGCGTTGGTTCCGTCTTGTCGCTCGTGCGTATGTGCGTGCTGTGTGTTGCTCGTGCGTTGTGTGCACATCATCCGCGTGCTCGTGTTGTTGCGTGCGCATCATACATGTGCGTTGCATGACGCTCCTCACGTGCGCGTGTCTTGCGGCGGCGCTCCTTGATTGTTGCGCCGTTCGCCGTGCCGCGCATCGACGCCTCGCTCGCTGCTCGTTGCTGGTGATTGTCCTTGTGTGTATTGGGGAATGGCGTTGAGGAATGGCGCGGGTGGTCCGGGTCCATTCGTTGTGCGTGGTGTCCGGCCGCCCCGTGGCCGGCTCCCCGTGCGGGGTCCTCGCGTCATGATTACTGCTTGGATCCGGGCTGGGTTAGCGGGTGTCCGAAGCTGGTTAATCTTGACGTTGTATGCCCCTGTATCGGCGGTATTCCAACGTTCTTGGGGGTGTTGGGGACGGTGACGCGACACGCTTAGCCGCCGTTCCCGGCTGATTCGGGCAGAATCCTGACGTGGTACGGGGTCCGGGCGGGGCGCGGCGGATATGGGGTTCTTGCGTGCCACGTCAGGATAATGGCGGTTCCCGCGCATGGTGTGCGGGTCCGGTTCACGTGTGGTTGTGCCGTGTATCGGTTGGTTGGGCGCGCTTGACTCATTGGGGGTGTTGTCATGACGCGTAGGGGCGGTCGCATTCTGACGGAGTATGACGTGTTGATGTTGGACGCGGTGAACAGGTTCCAGGCCTGCAGCACCACGGACCTTATTCGGTTCGCTGGTTCCTCCGCGCGGAACCAGTCACGCACCGTCGCGCGGTTATGGACGTATGTTCAGGACGGGTTCCTCAGCGTGTATGGCGGTCCGTCAGTCGGCACGTACATCTGGTCGCCGACGAGCAAGACCTCGAAGCTGCTGCACTCATCCATCTCCTACTCCGACGCTTCGGCGCGCGAGCACACGCTGGGGTTGTCGTCCATCGCGTCGCAGCTCATACAGTGCGCGTTCGCCGAGGAGGAGGACACGCTGGGCCGCGGCTTGGCGTCGAACGACTTCCTGACGTTGGACGAGTGGGAGGACTTGGAGCCGGACGAGTGGGAGCGGCTGCGCGACGAGATGCGCTCCGGTTCCGCGGGCGTCGTTGCGGAGCACGAGTACCGTTCAGTCTGGGCGTTGATGATGGCGACGATTCGTCAGCGGGTGAAGAACGCCATGGCCGAGAACCCGTACGCGGATCCGGAGGACGTGATGTCCTCGGAGCGCGACAGGTTCATCGGACGGTTCCTGCACGACTGCGCCACGGCTGAGCCGGACGAGCCGGGTTCCGCGTACGCCGCTTGGGGCGAGGTCGAGGCGGAGCGCGACTACCCGTCGTACTGGAAGTGGGTGCTCATGGGCAGGGGCCTCGTGTTCGACACAAGGTCGCTGCGCTGGTTGGATTCGCGTTCGTTCCGCAACGAGTCCGCGCTGAACCCGGACATGAATGACTCGTGCATCCACCTCACCGACCATTGCGCGGACATGGTCATCGCACGACCCGGCGGCTCGTTCGCATTGGAGCTGGAACGCAAGCCGAAGGACGAACCGTTCGCGTACGAGCGCACCATCCTCGGGTTCTGCACGCCGCAGGCGATCGCGACGTACCGCGCGTGCCTCTGGGTCGTGACGCAGAAGCACACGCGCACGCTCCTCGAACGCGCACTGAACAACGTGGCGAAGTGGCAGGCGGATTGGCGCGGGGACGACGAGCTGATGATGGTGCCGCAGATCGTCCTCGACGCCGCGACGGTGAACAACAGGAAGATGGAATCCGGAGCGGACATCACCATCGGCGAACTCATCACACCCGGCGAACAGCGGAGACGCGAGATGAAGACCGTCAACGAACGACTCAGGAAGGTACGCGCGAAGCACGCGGAGCATCAACGCGAGCTACGGGCGAGGAAGCGCGAACGCGAAGCGAACGCACTCGCGGAGGCGAAGGCGAAGCACATCCTCTTCATGCAGCAGCTCCGCGACGGCACGCCAAGCATCGAGGAGGCGACACGCGCCGCACGACCGGTAACGACCGGCGCGAGCAGCACCGGCGCGGGTCTCGACGCAGTGGACCTCGGACCCATGCCCGTCGAAGCGCAGCCGACGCCAGCCGACGCGCGACCCGCACCAGTTGATGCGCAACTTGATGCGCAGCCCGCGCCGCAACACACACGCCCGGTGACGCAACGCGCGCCACGCCCCGCCCCGCGCATCGACGCCTACGACACGCAACACGGCAACGCACCGCAGGTGCAGGCGCCATCCCCCGCAGCGACAACGCCGCAGGTGGCGACGCCTGTGATGCAGACGCCGGTGACTCCGACACCAGTGACGCCGATGCCGGTGATGGAGCAGGCGCACGACATGTGGCAAGCGCCAATGCCGGAACCAGCACCAGTGCAAGCGCCGGAGCAAGTACAGGCACCTGAGCGGGCGACGACGCGACCGGCGACGACGAGCACCGCACCGCGCGGCGACGGCTACGGGTCCGGCGTGTTCCGGCGCGGGATGCGCACACCACAGGCACCGACACCAACACCGTCACAGCCGGAACCGGCGGAGGGTTCCGTGTTCCGCCGGCCGCTGGTGCGACGCACACCGACACCGGTACCGGCTCACGACATGAACGGCCGTGACGACGCGAGCGCCGACGCCGCCGCGACTCGGCCCGCATCCGCACGGTTCCTCGACGCGGTGCACACGCAGGAGCCCGCGCCCGTGAACCCGTTCGCGCAACCCGCCCCGCAACCACAACAACAAGCCGCCGGTAGCAGCGAAGCGCCAAGCACGAACAACGAGAAGCACGGGTACGACTACATCGCCGCCGCGCAGGAAGGCGAACACCTCCCCGCACCCGGCGAGTCATTCCTCGACTGACCGACACGACGCGGGTCCACACGAACAACGAACCCGCACGATGACGAACAGCAAGTAACGCACAACAAGGCACGGACACGGACGAAGAACAGGAGAAGACGGAGGTGAGGAAGCGGCGCGGGTGGTCCGGGTTAATCACAAGAACAACCCGGACCACCCGCGTTGCGTCATCTCCTTCTTCACTCAGGACCAGCCGTGTCCGTTCCTCCGGTCCCCTCATTCGTTCTTCTTCCCGTTCGTCCTCCGCGGGTTCCCTCCTATATTCAGGACCACCCGCGCGTTGTCCGTCGTCGTTCTCGTTGTCGCGCTGGTCAGTGCTTGTTCCTGTTCTTGTTGCCGCTGGCGTGGTCGTGCTTCGCGTGGTGCCGCGCGTCGGGTCGCGTGGCGGCTCGTCGGTTAGATGGTGTGTAGGGAATCCGGTGCCGGTGTTCTGCTTGGCCCGGTGCTTGGGTGATTGGAGTTCATGATGCTGAGGTCGGTTGTTGGGGGTCTCGTTGATTCGGGGTTCCGGCCGGAGGATTACCGGTGGGTTGACCCCGTGGAGTTCGCGGAGTCGCATGGTTGGAGGCCGTCGTCACCGTTGGATGTTCCGGATGGTGAGCCCGGCTTGGCGTGCTCGCGCGCGGGTGTCGCGTTGCTGTGCCTGCGTTGGGATGATTCGCCGATGCGTGAGGCGCGTGCGGCGGCGAGGCGCGCCGGGTTGTCGGAGCGGAGGGCGCGTCGCGAGGGCCTGCTCCGGTTCCCGGATTGCTCGTGGCGACTCGGCCTGTACTACGGTGACGCGGACCCGACGCGCTGCGAACCCACGTGGGTCGATTGGGATGGAGTGAACCGTGACGTGCATGAGCGGAACGTGGCGGGCGTCGCCCCTAAGGTGGAGCGCTGGGACCGTGAGCATCACCGCCCAGTGAGCAGCCAGGTCATCATGGCGATACAGCCACGCTCGTACATCGCGCATCGTGACGCGTGGTCGAACCTCACCGGGCTTCGCGGCGACGACCTGCCGGTGATGAGAGTGACGCTTGATGAGCAGGCGATCGCGGACCTCACGGCGACGTCCGTGCCACGCGCGTACTACCTGCTCGGACTCACGCCCGTGGAGACGCGCACCAGGTACGTGCCGGCCATAGCGATGAGCGAACTCCTCATGCTGACCACCGTGTATGACTTCGACGTGTTCACCGCCACAAGCACGAAGGACCTGCGCGAGGTACCCGCGTGGGGATTACCTGCGGTGATTGACGCGTACCGGTCCATGATGGTGAAGCGCGCCGAAGCGAACCGGCTCCTCGGCGTCGCGCTCGGACGCACCCGTGAATCAACGGACCCCGTGCGCGGCTCCACGGCAAGGACCACGTTCAACGGCAAGACCACCACGCGACCGCGACCCGTCATCCCGCCAAGCAAGATACACGCGCCAGCCAACACGAAGCGACGCGGACGACGGTTCCGCCACCCCACGATGCAGGACCTCCTCGTGAAGGTATGGCACCCGACCAGCAACTAAGCGACACGACCAGCAACGCACCAAGACAAGCACACCAGACATGACGGAGAAGCACGGAGGGAACGCGCGCGGGTCAAGGGGCAAGAAGAACCAGACGGAGAAGCATAAGAACGAGCGCGGGTGGTCCGGGATAATCACAACGAACATTCCGGACCACCCGCGTTGCTTCTTCATGGTCCTTCCTTGACTCGTCCGCTTCTTGCCCATGCTGTTCCGGCGTTGGACCGGTTAGATGATGTGCGAGTCGCGGTTCGGCTTCCCGCCTGTTAGATGATCGCCGACTGGCGCTTATGCCGGTTAGATGATTGGCAACTGGCGTTGAGCCGGTTAGATGATTCCCGACCGGTTGGATTCCGGTTAGATGATTCGCAGCGGATGATGGGTCGGCGGGATTCGCCGGTTAGATTGTTCGCGAGGCCGGGTGGTGATGGTCGCCACCCGAGCGGGACTGGTTGGTCCCGCGGTGACGCCTGGCGGTTCGTTCCCAGACCACGGGACGGGCGCGTCGGGGGATTGGAACTGATGATGAACGGCATGATGGTGAGCGATGCGATGGGCTCGGCTTCGATGAGCGTGCGCGGCAACGCGTTCGGCAGCCGTCTCCGCGAGGCGCGTGAACGGCTCGGTCACGGTGCGCGTAGCGTCATGGACGCGCTGCGCGGCGAGGATGGCGCGATGGACTTCAACGCACTCATCACCCCGAACAGGCAGCACCTCGGCATGAGCGACCTGCTGCTGAGCAACATGCCCCGCCAGGCCGCACCGGTGAGCGCGCGTAGGGGCGCATCCATCAGCGACCTGCTCGACATGAACGAGGTACTCCCCGCGGTCCACGCGGATGGCAGCATCGACTCGTTCCTCGACATGGGCGACGGGTCCGACGCCCATGGCATGACCGTGGATGACCTGTTCAGCGACGAGGACATGTTCGCCCTCGCGTGACGCACGCGAACACATTGGGACTTGCCCGCCGCACCAGCGGCGAGCGCACGTACAGGACACTCAATCACAGGAAGGACAAGCATGGTTCAATAGCGTCGCCCCGGCCATAAGCGACGCCCCACGGGGCGGGCCGGTTGCGGCGCAGGCTCTTACCGGGTTCCTTGGAGGGGCCGGTGCAGGTGGGCGACCACAGGCACCGGCCCCTCCCCTATTCCCCAGCGCCAACACAACAAGAACCACACATCACATCATCAACGCCACGCCCACGCACGCGACAATGAAGGAGGCGAAGAGGATGGGGGCAGCACGGGGATTGGCGCGGGTGGTCCGGGATTAACGCGAACAACCCGGACCACCCGCGTTGCTTCTCTTCATGTTGCTTCTCCCCCGCGTTGCTTCTCTTCGTCCTCATCACGCGCGTTGGTTCTGATTCTCTTCGTTCCTCATCACGCATGTTCGTTCTTGTGCTGTCGCCTTGTTCGTTCGTTGTGCTCCTGCTTCGTGTTGTGCGTGTGCTTCGTGTGATTGGGCTGGTCGCCATATTGGGGTGTTGCGTGCTCGTCGTGCGGGTTCACGCCGGTTAGATACGTGGTGATTCATTGGGGCGCGGCGGTTGTCGTCGCGCGGATTGATTGGGGGTTCCTCATGAGTGTTGGTTCAGGCTCTTCGGAGTCGTTGGTTGATTCGTACCTGAGGGAGGTCGGTTGGGTTCGTTGCCCGAGCGACCCGGGTGCGGCGGGGCGTGTCGATGCGTTGATGCGCGTGCTGGCGTCCTCGGGTCATGGCGAGCTTGCGATGCGCGTGTTCGACCTCGTCGCGTTGCGGCCCGTGGTTGCCGGCTGGTTCTTGGAGTCCATGGGCCTGCTCGCGACTGATGGGTATGACGACGCGGACGTGGAGCGGCGCGCCGCGCTTGAGGGCGTCGTCCGTTCGTCCCTTGACCGTTGCCTGCGTGAAGCCGGCCTGATTGTCGGTGAGGATGGTGGTTCCGATGAGTGATTCGATGAACGATGAGTACGACCGTATCGATGAGGCGATCAGCGCCGCCATCGACGTCGATGAGCTGATGGGCATCGAGGAGGAGACGCTCAAGTCGATGCATCGCGTGCTCGTGGACCTCGACCCTGGGACGCCGACGGCAGGCGTGCTGTTCGGGCTTATGGATGAGGCCCATGAGGCGGACGCCTCCCTGCCTGTGGTAGCCGAGCAGTGGGGCGACTACATCGCCGTGGATTCCGATTGGGTCGGGTGGTTCGTGCATAGCTACCGGCTGCTTGGCCTGCGCCACTACGACGAGTGCGTGTACTGGAAGTACGCGGCGCGGAGCCTCGGCGCGGCGTACCGGTGGCCACGCGATCTTGACCGGCTCGTGGAGGACATCGCTACGAGCTACCACGACTGGTACCTCACGCTGAAGCTGGAGGCCGAAGGCGTAAGTGCCGATGACGAGGATACCGATGACGGGGATGACGCGGATGATGCATCCGCGCCCGACGTCACGGGGAAGGAGAAGTGACATGTTGAAGGACAACGAGAACACGACGGCCCCGGAGGATTGGGAGTCCGCGTTCCCGACACTGGACGACGCGGCGCTGGACGCGACGACTGATGACGTCGACGAGACGGAGCTCGCCGCGCTTGACCGTGCCGCGCGCACCGGCGCGTTCGACGCGTTCGACGTGGATGACGCGCCGCAGCCGCACGACGTGACGGTGCGCACGCCCGAGGAACTCGCCGCCGCATCCAACGAGGCGAAGGCGCAACGCGACGCGGAGAACGCCGCACGTGAAGCGTACGAGCAGCCCGCCGACCCGTTCGAGGCACTCGCCGCGGAGGTGGACGATGGCATGTTCCTCACCAGGAAGCCGGGCGACACAGCAACTGGGAACACCGGCACGAAGCGAAGCGCCCGACGGTCGAAGCGCGAACGGAAGCCGAAGCAGTCACTGCTGGAACGCGCGCGCATGGGCAGGGACCGGGACCGCGGCGACATGCTGCAGGACCGCTCCTTCTACGTGCGCGACTTCGGGGAGACGCAGGCCGGCGTCGCCGTGACGGCGGCGACCACCACCGGCGAACTCCTGTACGGGTACATGCTGCAGATCATCAGCACCGTCATCGCCTACCCCGCGTACCGGGCGGGCTGGTGGCTGAAGCACTGGGGACGCGAACCAATACTGAAGAGCGAGTACAGCCAGTTCGTCCTCGGAGGCAAGTCCGTCCTCCGCCTCTACGGCAAGTGGCTCACGATGCTCGGCGACATGCTCAGCCGAACCGTGGACCGCGTGAAGGCGCAGCGACGCGCGACCCTCGAAGCGCACAACCTCGCCGGGCTCGACGCACGCGGCGTCGTACGCACCATCAGCCAGGCCATACCCGTCCAACCAACGAACACACCAACGGCGAAGGACGGGAAGCAACCAGCCAAGCCCGGCGAAGCGGGACTCACCGACGACGACAAGCAGATGCTCGACATCGCAGCCGACCTCGACCCCGCGACAAGTAACGACATCGAACTCGTCAAGCCCGGTACACCATTCACCATGAACGACGACGAGACGGAGACCGACCCCACCCCAGCCGCCGACACCACCGAAGCCGACGCCGGGGAAGACGCAATCCACACGGACGACACACACGAACCACAGGAAGCCGAACCGGACACCACGACGGCGACGCACGAACCACACACCACGGAAGCGGCAGACTCACAGCACCACGACGACACGCAACAGACGCGCGCCACGAAGGACGACCACGGGACACCAACCAACACACAAGACACCGCCGCCGCAAGCACCACCAGCAGGGAACCCAACCCCTTCGAACTACCGACGCTTGAACCGACACTGGAACCGAGCGCAAGCGGGGAAGCCGATACGGAACCCACACCAGCCCCACTGACGGCCACACGCACACGACCAGTCACACGACACCGGCTCGGCGCACTCATCGAAGCGCAACGCACCAACGACAACGCGACGCCACAAGCCGCAACGACAAGCAACGCCGCCTGACGAAGAACGAAGAAGGAGAAGCACAAGGGAACCAACGCGGGTGGTCCGGGATAAACACAAGAACATCCCGGACCACCCGCGTTGCTTCTTATGTGCTTCCGTTGCTGCTTCGGTGCTGGTCCTGCTCGTGCTCGCGTGACCCCTTCTTCGCCGGTGTTGGGTTCACGCCCCTGATGGATTCCCGGAATTATTGCGGGTTCGTTCGCGGATCATGCGTCGCGCGCGTTCCGGCCGGTTAGATGTATTGCGAATGGGGAATCCGGAGGTCGGGTTCCCCGCGCGGCCGACCACCGCGGTGTTGGGAAGGATTGGAACATCATGTGGAACATGGACGTCGACTGGGATGCCGATAACGCGTACTACCAGCAGGACGATTACGAGCAGGAGCATGGCGGCGTCACCGGTCTCGGTGACGATTACGAAGGGTTCAGCTGCGGCTACCTCGATGAGATGGAGCGGCTGGACGATGACGACGCGGACCGTTGGCTCGAAGCGCACGACCCCGAGGTCGACGCGCGGTTCGACGCCAACGCCGACGAGGACGAGGACGAGGAGACCTTCGACGGGTACCGCTCCATCGACGTCGATGACGATGACGACGAGGCCGGGTACGTCGACCTGACGGATGACGGGGACGTCGCCGAGCCGAAGCCCGCGCCCGTGGCCGCGCACACGCCGAGCCGTTCGACGCGCGGTACGCGCGCGCCGTGGATGCTCATCGCCGAGTGGACGATGGACGAGGCCGGCATCACGGACGAGGGCGCCGAGCGTTGGCGGGATGATGATTCCGTGGCGTGCAGGACGCCGTTCATCCCCGTCGGCAAGCCGCCCGTCTCCCCCGTGACCCCGGAGGAGGCCGCGGTGTGGACGAAGTACATGCCTCCGGAGAACCCCGAGAACCACGTGGGTCTCGACGACCCGCTCGTGAAGCTGCAGGGCATCGTGGAGGGGCGCTGCGTGTACGAGCTCGTCGGCTCATCAATGGCGGACCCAGCGTACATGATGAACCACGTCGCGAGGAGCGGGGGCGTGGACCCATGGCTCGGAATACCGAGCGGCGGCGCACGACAGGACCCGGAGTACGTCGCGTTCCTGCGCCGCGAATGCCCGACCGCCGCGCGCAGCGTCATAATCCGCGCACTCGACCCGAACCCGGAACACATGGCGGAGGTGATGCGCGTCATCATCAGGCACGCCCCGGACCCGACCCACGTGGACGAACGGTTCGGAGCATCACTCAACGACTACCTCACCATCATGGAACTCGCGATAGGCGCGCGCCCGCTCGACATCACAAGCAACGCGGACCTCGACGCCATCGAACACGCGCAGGTCCTCACACCCAGCCAGGTGCAGGCGCTACGCGACCTCGGCCGCGACGCCATCGAACCGGACGGGAACGTGGCCACGCTCCCCCAGTACAGGAAGCTCGACGCACCGCCGCACATGCGCGACCTCCCCGAACACACCAACCTGTACGCCGGCACGGACGACCGGTCGGGAACGAACCTCCTCACGCTCCTCGCCTCCTGACGCACAGCGCCACAAGGAGAACAGCACCGTCGCCGGACGAACCGGCACGAAGGGAGGAACACAGGAGAAGAACGAACGCGGGTGGTCCGGGATTATCATGAATGTCCCGGACCACCCGCGTTCCTCGTTCTTCCTTCCTCGTTCGTTCTTCGTCGTTGTTCGTTCTCGTCTTCGCTTCGCCGGGCCGCGTGCCAGCGTCCCCCTTGCTTGATTCCCGTGTTGCGGTGATGGTCACTCGTTGGTGATCGCCTGGGGGTGGTGGATGCCGCAGTGCGTGGCGAGCCTGCGGATCCATTCGGGGTCGTGTTCGTCGAGCACGTCCTCAAGGGCGAGTTCGATGGGCAGGCCGTGGAGCTCGTCGTCAGGGTCGTCGTGGCGCATGACGGCGATGCTCTTCCAGAGGATGCCGTTCGTGTCGGCGTCGCAGAGCTCGTCGTCGGCGTTCCGTGCGGCGCGTGATGATTCCGGTTCCGGGTATCGTCTCGCCCATGCGGCGTACGCGGCGTTGTTCTCAATGAGCGAGTACTTGATGCGTGACCATGGCCGGGCGTTCGTCGCGACTTGCTCATCGATGTTGTCGCTCTGCTTCTCGTGGCGTTGCGTGCTGGGCGATTGGCCGAGCAGGAGCAGTGACGCTGTCGGCGCCATGCTGGCGGGCCCGATGGTGACCTCGCACCAGTTGCGCCTGCAGGCGTTCGTGCGGTACCAGCGTGGCCGCGCCTGCACCGGCAGCCGCTCGTACTGTATCGACATGAGCGTCAGCGCGAGCCCGTCCGCCTGCGCCTCGTACCGTTCCTCTATCTCGGCGCGCGCGTTCCTGCGGTCCGCTCCGCTTGGCCTCGTACTGAGTACGCCGATACGGTCGCGCATCGCGGTGACGACGCCGGGCGCGCACTCCGGCCATGCCCAATCACCGAGGTCGGGAAGGACGGCGGCCCGGTTCACGAGCTCGATGATGGGCGTGGCGTCCGCGGGGGCCAGCACCGAGCCCGGCTGACGATAGTAGCGAGTCTCGAACCCGCCGCCCTCCATGAACGCTAGCCGTTCCTGCGACTCGCCGGGCAGCGAGGAGTAGCCGCGCGCCGCGAGCTGCAGCTCATCCATCACGATGTTGCGCCAGTCATCCCGCACCCTGTCATGGTCGCCCGAACTGCAGGACACGTCGAGCGCGGCTTCGAACATCACGCCGTACGCGAGGAACGCCTCCTCGACGTCGACCAGCTCCGGACCATCCCCGGTGCAGTCCTCGAACGCGTTGGCCGCGGCGAGCACCGCGTCGGGGTCCATGGGCATGGACGCGCCCGGCCATCCCTCCCCAACCGACTCGCGCGCCCACGCGACGAGCATCGAACCCTCCTCGACCACGTGGTCCCAGTCACGACGGATGAGCGCGCGGCCATCGCCGGCGCCGGTATCCCATCGACGCATCACTACCTCCAACACGTTCATCAGCCAATCCTCCCCATGGTCCCGAACCGCATATCCGAACGACACACGGCATCTAACCGAGACCAAGCACGAGCGGCACGACCAACACGGCGCAGCAGTCACCGCGCCGCACCGCGATCATGAATGAGGGGCGACGCCGTGTGATGCCGACGCCGCCCCTCCGTGCAACTTCCGCCGAGCGTTGGATGGTCCCCCATGATGACCGCATGGAGGTAGCGGCGCAGGAAGGAGTCACCTCACGCCGCCCGCTCGACACCTGGAGAATATCCCTCCCGACACGGCAACGACGACCCGACGCACACCCCAACGCATCAACGCACCGATACGCCCCATATTGATGGCCGAACCGAGGAGCGCGCGGCGAGCTGTAATCCAATTCGCCACCGACGCCCACCACCTGCTACGCGCCCATGCGCAAGAATGACGAGGAAGGTCTAATTCTCTAGTTCTCCATAGGTCACACACCACAAGCCGAACCAGCCGCTGGAATCGGCTCTCAGCACAACCCGCGGCAACACGCCACACACGCACGAACAGGCAACACAACAAGACCGCATAACCGAACGAGGAGGACAACGAATAGGACGACAGAAGAACAACGGAACACAGGAACAAGAAGAAGAACAACAACGAACGCGGGTGGTCCGGAATGTTCTGATTATCCCGGACCACCCGCGTTCGTCCCCTATGTTCGTTCCTACGTTCGCCCCACGCGTTGCTTCCCTGTGCTTCTCCTTCTTGTGGTGTTCCTTGCTTCGTTGCCGCGCCGCGCCGCCGCGCGTGTGCTTCGCTGTGGTCACTCCTTGGGTTGGAGGAGCTTCCTGATGGTGATGAGCGCCGCGCCGGTGATGATGAGGAGCACGCCGATGGCGATGATGGCGGCCCTGCGTTGCGCTTCGCTGTTCGCGTCCCTTCCGGTGGTGGTGCTGGTGATGGTGAGGGTCCGGCTGAGCTGCGAGGATTCCCCGTCGATGACCGTGCCCTGCACGTCGAGGCCGAGCGCGAGGTCGGTGCCGTCGCCGCGGTTCCGTTGGAGCGTGTTGATGGTGCGGATGTCGAGCCCGTTGTCATCGAGCTTGTAGTCGACGCCGCTGAACGTGTCGTTCGTGTACTTCGGCGTGATGGTGAACCTGATGCTGGCGCCGATAGGGTCATGCCCCTCCGCGGGCTGCTTCTCCCTGAGCTCGTACTCGCGGGCCCCCTTGCCGTCCGACGCGAGTCCGTCGATGGTGATGGGCTCGCCGTCCTTCGGCATGGTGATGGTGCCATCGCAATCGCCTGTCGTTGATACGCTGTTCGCCGCCGTGACTTGGAGCACGTGCGGGTCGGTGCCGCAGGCGAGCGCGATCTGCTTGCCGGTGGCGTGGTCGATGAGCATGTACCGTGCGCCGGTGATGGGCTTGCCGTCCTCGTCCGTGTTGCGGATGACGAGCTGCGCCTCGTAGTGACGTGTGATGGCGCTCCTCGTGGTGATGACGGTTCCCTGCTTCGGGTCCTGTAGGGTCGGGTCCGTGTAGGTGACGTTCGCGCCGTTGCCGAGGTGCTTCGTGATGTCGTACACGGATGCCTTAAACGTGACGGTGATGGTTCGCCCGGCTTGTTCCTCCGGTCTTGTGAGGTTCAGGATGAACCCGGCGTTCCTCTCGCCGGTGAACTGGAGTGTGTAGTCCGGGTTCACGGTGGGTTGTGATTGCTTGGCGTCGCCGCTCGCCGCCGCGCCATTGTCGTTCCCGCTCTCATCTGCTCCGGTCTGTGTGTTCTGCGTCGTGGATGGCGGGGTGAGCGTGGTCGGCTTCTCGTCCGCGGGGGCGTCCGGGTCCTTCGCCGTGACCTCCACGCTATCCGCGTCGATGCTGAGTCCGCCGGTCACGTCATCCGTGATGGTGAACACGGCACCGCCCCCCTGCCTCGCCTGCTCCTCCGCGGCGTCCTGCTGCGTCGAATCGCCGCTGGTCTTCTCCTGAGCGGCGTCCTGCTTCTCGCTGTCCGTGAGCCAGTTCGAGTACGAGCCCGGCACGTTCGCGATGATGCGGTACGTCCTGACGCTCCCGACTCCGACGAGCTCATGCGTCGAGGCGACGCCGACCTTCACGGCATCCGCGTTCGCCGGTTCATCCGCGTACGCCGACACGGCGAGAGGGCCGGTGGCGAGGCCCAGCACGGCGGCGAGCGCCACGATGACGCGCATGGGCTTCCCGCCCCGCCGCGTCGTAATCAAGCGGTTCATAGTAGTTACTCCTTCAGGTATTGATCGTCCGCAGTTGCCGCGGACCTTCACCAACGCATCTAACCGGCCCGGCCACGACCGGCTGACGGAGACAGAAGCACAAGGAATGAAGGCGAAGGAACTGGAGCGCGGGTGGTCCGGGATTAACGCAAGGACATCACGAACATCCCGGACCACCCGCGCCGCTTGTCTTCCTCCTTCCTCCGTCGTCCGTCGTCCTTCCTTCTCCCCTGCGGGTACCGGCGCTGTTCGTGCTGCGTGTGCCCGGTGCTGCGCCGTTCCGGCTTCGCTGCCGTTCGGCTATTGGTCCCAGACCACTCGCGTTGGGGTTCGGTTGGGTCGTGTGGTTGGTGTGCTTATTCGTGTTGTGGTGCGTCTTGCGTGTTGTCTTGCTTGGTGGTGTTGTCGTGGCGTGTGAGGATCCGGGTGAGCTTGTCGGTGTCTTCCTTGGTGAAGCGGGTGAGCTTGTGGGGGTTCGTGAGCCGGCTGATGGTGTGGTCGTCGGGTTGGATGGTGTGGCGGAGGACGGCTTCGATGCCGAAGTACTTGTCCCTGCCGTGGACCTCGTGGATGGTGATGCCGTTCGTCTTGCTGTCGTCCGATTCGTGGAGTGTGGTGGCGTAGGCGATGATGAGGCCGATGCGCATGATGTTCCCGGCGCCGTTCGCGTCGCTGTTGACGATGGTGCCGTCGGGTCGGAGGAACGCGTCGCGGAGCTGGCGTAGTTGTATCTTCGCGTCGCCGGGGTACTGGCGGTCGTTGAAGCACTTCCTGTACGCGAGCCTGCCGCCGTCGTAATGGTGCTTCTTGTCCCGGTCGTACTTGAGCGCGTCGTTCCACTTCGCGAGCGCCTGGTTCATGAGGGCGAAGATCTCCTTCTCGTCGCTCATGCGCTTGCCCCTGAAGTGCCAGTGCGTGTCCGCCCCTGTCTCGGTCTCCCATTGGGCTTGCTTGGCGAGCGCCTGGTGGAGCGCACGCCACCGCTCCTTGCCGAACGTCCCCCTGCCGTTGCTGTACTGGCTCATCTCGCGGAGCCCGGCGATGCGGTTGAGGAGCGTGATGCTCGGGTTCGAGGCGAGGCGTTCCTCGTCGAAGGTCCCCCAGGCGTACTTGTGGTTGAGCATGCCGCGGAGCTTCTTCTCGTCGGCGTTAGTGAGGACGCGCAGCGGCGTACGGTTCACGTGGTACTCGTCCGCCATCGGTTCGAGGCCAGCGTAGTCCGTCTTGCTGGTGTAGGACTCCGTGGTGATGATGACGGTGACGTGGTGCTTCATGAGCTTCGAGGCGAGGAGGTTGATGATGGGCCGGTACGGTATCTGCTGGAAGAGGACCTTGTCCCGCTTCGAGCCGGGGTGCGCGCCGGTGACGTTCGCGTCATCGCCCATGCCCGCCTGCTTCATCCCACCGGTCCCGTTCTTCCAATCCGGGTTGTAGCCGATGACGACCACATCCAGCCGGATGTCGAGTATCACTCGGGCGAGGGCGCTGGTCATGAGGTTCAACCACCGCGCCTTGCTCCTCCTCGCCCATTCCCTCGCCTGCTCACGCGTCCAATCGAGGGACGCGACCATCTCATCCGCGTGACTGATGATGGCCCAGTAGCTCGCGGCGCTCACCATCACCGGGTCCGTGACGTTCGTGGTGAGCGTCGCGACGTTATCCTCGCCGAGATCGATGCCGCCCACGCGCACCTCCCCGCCACTGCCAATGCGACGCATGACGTCATCCGGCAGCTTAACGTCCGTATACAATCCACGGCCCACGTTGAACCGTCTGACATGATTCCTGAACATGATGTCCCTTCCGTCATCCCCAATCATCGGCACATCTAACCGAAGCGGCCCCAAGGAACCGGCACGCGCATGACGCCGCCGGCCAGTGGCCCGCAATCCGCCGAAGAACAAGGGAATGACACGTGGCGCGGGTGGTCCGGGATTTAACGAGAAGAATCAGGACCACCCGCGTTCGTTCTTCCGTTGCTCCTTCTTGTCTTCTTGTTGGTTATCCGTGTTGTTCTTCTTGTTGGTTGTCTGTGTTGTGCTTCGTCCAGTTGTTCGCGTGGCGTGTGAGGTACGCGTGGAGCATCGGGGCGAGGCGTTCCCGGTATGGCCGCTTGTCGTTGGCCCCTCCCTTGTCCTTGCGGCTGGGGCTCGTGGTTCCGGAGCCCTGCAGCTCGTTGTCGGTGGAGCGGCGGTTGAGGAGCCAGGTCATCCAGAGCCGGTACTCCTCGGTGCGGGTCATGCCGGGGCCGGGTCGGATGCCGGTGATGATGGTCCCCTCCTCGGCTTCGATCTTGGCGATGAGGCTTCCGATGAATGCGGTGTACGTGCCGTACCATGGGTTGGCCGAGTAGCCGCCGTCCTCGACGCTGGCGAACCCGTTGAGCGTGAGGAGCCTGAGCTTGCCCGGTGTGTTGAAGGGAAGCATGAGCAGGACGTTCATCATGCCGCGGCGCCTGTCGAGGCCGCTCGTGTCCCGGCTCCCCTTCCTTGGCTTGAGCCGGGCCGTGGTGGTGGTCCGGTCGTACCCGTAGTCGCTGCGCGTGCCGTGCGCGAGACCGTGGGGCGTCCTGTAGGTCCGCGCGTCGGGCCAGTCGATGTAGTCTGCGGCCTCGCGGATGAGCGCCTCGATGCGCGTCTTGCAGTACGCGCGCCACACCGCCCATGCGGCTTGCCTGCTTCCGGCCTCGGCCATCTCCCATGCGAGCCGTTCGAGTTCGCCTTCCCGGAACCCGTGGAACGGCCACGCCCCGTTCACGCCGCGCATGGCCGGGTCCGTGGAGGTGCGTTCCGCGAGCGCGTTCCGGTAATCGTAATTGTTGGCCAGGCGGGGATTCGGCAGCCGGTCGCGCCATCCGTACTTGCTGCTCCGGTACAGCGGGTCCGGCCGCTTCTCGTCGTGCCCTTGGTTGAGCAGGCGGGGCGCGGCGAGCGTGTAGAGCATGAAGCGCATCTTGTCGATGATGCCGTCGGTCGGACCGTTCGCTTCGAGGAGCGGCTTCGTGACGAGCTTGGTGACAAGGCGCCGGTTCGCCCAGCAGTCGGGGCGGATGGGCATCGGCCTGCCGTCGTGGCCGGTGATGAGGAGCTCCTCGTCGGCGCACCCGGCGTCCGCCGCGGCTTCGTCGGCGTAGAGGAGCGGGAGCATGGCGGGTTCGCGTGACTGGACGGGTATCGTCACGGGCCACTTGTCGTCCAATGTTCCGTTCACGGGTTCCGGCTTCACCAGGCGGGAGATCCAGTACAAGGACTCGTTGTCCCGCTCGGCCCATTCGAACGCGAGCTCGGCCTGCCTCGCCCAGTCCCCCTCGCCCGTGTAGATGCCACGGTAGTCGATGGTGATGGGGCCGCCCGGTTCGCCGCAGCCGATGGCGCGCGCGTACACGGCGGTGACGCCCGCGCAGTTGTACATGTAGTTCGGCAGGTTCGTGAGCGTGGGGTTGTACCGCCACCTGCGAGCCACGTCGTATGAGCGGATGGTCCAGCCTATACGCCCAATGCCCGAGTAGAAGCCGTACCAGTCGCCGGCCATGACATCCAGTCCAGCGTTAATCATGAAGGTTCCAATCACTACCACCGCGCCGGAGCTCCGGCACGGGACCTCGACCGGCACGGAGGGTCAATCCGCGGGGAGGTCTTCCAACTTGTTCCTGCCGGTCATCTAACCGGCTAATCGTTACCTGACCACCGTCAGGCTTGTCGTTCCAACGATTCCGCCCAGCAGTCCCGTATGCGCCACCGAATCGTAATTGTCTGTGCACCGCCCTGATTCGCCGTAAGCGCCGCGCGCCGCCATGCGGGTTGATAGCATCACCGGTACGGGCCGCCCACGTGGAGGCCCCGGATTAACGCTCCCGAAGATATTGGGAGTAATGCAACGGGCAGTGAGCCGCGGTGAGCTGCCCAAGCCCCGCCGGTTAGGCGGATAACCTACTGCCATAGTGCATTGGGATGAGGGCGGACGGTACGAGTTACCGGCCGCCCTCACTTATGATCCGGCGGCCACCGGGTCAGAAGAACCACTCCTCATCAGGGTCCTCGTCATCGGGCGTCGGCTCCGGATGGTCGAACAGGTCACCGTCCCCGGTCAACCAGTCACGCTCAAGGTCGAACGACTGCCTGTCCGGGTACGCGCGGTGTGGCTGGTACGGCGAGGCCGCGCATTCACGCGGGTCCTTCGCATCGCACACCTCATACCCATACGTCGAATCGTTGCTCACCTGCAAGTGCACGAGGACCGGATGCTCCCACTCCCTCGCACCGGACAGGAAGCGTTGAAGCGCCCGCCTGTTCGGCAGTTCGAGGAACCGGTCCATCGGAACGCCGAGGATGTCGGTCCGCTCGTCCTCGGGCCGGGTCGTGATGGACGCGTGCGCATCCATATACCCCGGCCCCTCCCCGCCGTTGCGAAGCACCGCGAGCACCGCGCCGCTCCATTTACCGCCACGCTTCCCACCGTCAGCCGCGCTCCCGGCGCCGCGGCGTGCATTATTCCCGCTCATTCAAGGTTCCTTACTCCTGACGGGCGGTCCACCATGGACCGTCGCTCAAGTCGGCTATATAAGTGCGGGTCCGGTCACGCGCCCCGCTCGGACGGCGCAATATCGTGGAAGGTCTAATACCCGCACGCCAATCACCGACGATTGGCAAGAATCAACAACGGAACGCCAATAATCGCAACGATCCGGCAACAATCATGCACGAATACGCAACAAGCGACGATAATCCTTGCGAAGTACGGCAAGTTGGGTTAGCGCCATAATCGCCCGGTAATCACGCGCCGCAACGACCAGCGGAACGAGAACGACGAGCAGGAACACGAACGCGGGTGGTCCGGAACGTTCATGATTATCCCGGACCACCCGCGTTACTCATCAGCCCTTCATGAGGGCCGTCCGCGTTGGTTCCTTCCCTTGGCGGGGATGGTTGGTCACTCCGCGTCGGTGTCGGCGTTCACGTACCGCTTGGCCCGCGTGCTGAGGAGGGTCGCGAGTTCTTGTGCCGCCGCGTTCCGTTGCGTGGAGGATTCGGGTTCGTCCGCGCCTATGGCTCGCGAGTACGCGTCGTACAGTCCATCATCCCCAGGGACGTCGTCCTCCCTGGGGATTGCGCGTATGAGGCCGGGCAGGTAACCGCTCGGGTCCGCTTGGAACTGGTTCGCGATGAACCTGCCGGTGATGGCGGCGGGGTTCGTGTCGATGGTTCCCTCGGGCGTGAGGATGCTGATGCCATGCACGTTGTACATGCGCGCCTGCTTCTCGCCGAGCGCACGCCAGAGGTCGGCGTCCATCCAGTCGCGGTTGTGGTACTTGAGGCTGTCGCGGTCCGCGTTGCGCAGGGCCTTACTCACAGGGACGCCAAGGGCGTCGGCCGCCTCGACGTGCTTCGCTATGCTCGCGAGGAACCGGTCCTCCGCCTCGGCCGTAACGGCGGCGGCCTCCGGCTCGGGGACGCTGATGCCCAGCTTCGAGGCGAGGGCGTACGCGATGCTGCGGAGCGCCTCGTCATGGTACTTCGCCATGAGCGGGTACCCCTGGTCATGCGGGTCGTGGAGACTGTCAAGCTTGGAGACTGAACCGAGCCATCGTTCGAGGATCCGCCGCGCCTCATCCGGCTCCTCATCCGTCTCCCCTCCGAAGGCGACCGACGCGGCGATGTTCCTCAGCCCATCCACACGCTCCGCGATCGTCGGAGCGTAATCCGCGAGCGCCGCCTGGTCGAGCTGGCTTACGGTTCGGGCGATGGCGTCGCTCTCCCCATGGCTCGCCGCGTCCTCGTAGTTCCTGCGTTCCTCGTACGAGCTTGGGTCGAGTTCGATGACCTGCTGACTCCGCAGCTTCGCGACGAGTTCGGCGGGCAGGTACTGCCATGCGTTGAGGAGCGTGAGCGCATCGAACTGCGCGAGGGCGAGCCTCGTGCGGAACACGCGATGAGCCTCCGCGGGGTACCGGCAGGCGTACCCGTCCCCACACATGACGAACGCGGGCCCCTTGCCGTTCTGCAAGTGGGCCGCCACCGGCTGCGCCCATCCCCATACGCGCTGGAACTCATCCATCGAACGGAACACCCGATGCGGACGCTCATTCACCGGGCAATCCACATGGGATGCCGCATGGCATACCTCATAGCTACGCCCGTCCTTCGCGGGGTGCGCGTACACGGGGTGCCGCCACTCCTCCGCCCCGGCAAGGAACGCGTCCGCCGCCTCATCCGTGGGCAGTTCGAGATGCACGTTCTCAGGCAGCCAGCACGGGTAGGGGTACCCGGAGTAGTAGCACTTCTCGTAATCCGGGCCCTTGCCGTCGCGTAGCTCCACGACGGCCGGGTACGCCCAATTCCAATCATCCTCATCCGCCACACGCGGGTCGAACCGGGAATCGTTCACCATGACTATTCTCCAATCATCGCATTGGTCCAATGCGCCGCCAACCGACGCACACATCATTCGTCTAACCGGCAGAACGCCGAAGAAGACACCACAGGGCAACCATCGCCCCACACCAATGAATATGCGCGCGACACCGGTTCCGCCCCCCGAACCACGAGACCCACAAGAAGAACAACCCCAAGAAGACGGGCGCGGGTGGTCCGGAACCATCGCGAGGCAAGGCGGGGCAGGGAGAAGAGGATCGACGAATAACCCGGACCACCCGCGTAGCGTTCTTCTTCCTTCATTCATTCGGGGGGCCATCCGCATTGCTTCGTTGCTTCTCCCCTGTCTTGTCTCCTCGGTGGTGCCGGGTGGCGTATGGTCCGTTGCCCGGTGGGTTCCATTAGACTGGTTGCTACTGGTATTGGCTGATTGGGGAGGTGCGTTGTGGCGCGTGGTTCTGGTTCCGAGTCGGAGCGCGTGGTCGATGCGTATACGCATGACGAGTTCAAGAGGGTGAATAATCCGGGCGCCGGCATGGCCCAGTTCGATACGGAGCAGGCGGAGCCGGGGCGTTACGCGTATGACCCGCACTTCGACCCGATGCTCGTGTGGTCCGGGAAGGCGGAGCATGACGAGGTGGAGGTCCCGACCACCTCGATTCACATTCACGAATCCGTGAAGCCGTCGAAGATCATCAGCCGCGTGCAGAAGCACACGAGCAAGGATTATCCCTTCCAGCCCGCGCTGTTCGGCATGACGGCCCGCGAGGAGACGGAGCTGCGTAACCAGGCCATCGAGTTCTATGAGCATGGCGTCGCGTGGACGAACCGCCTCATCGCCGGCGACTCGTTGGGTGTGATGAACTCCCTCATCCAGAAGGAGGGCATGGCCGGTCAGGTGCAGATGGTGTACATCGACCCGCCATACGGCATCGGATTCAAGTCGAACTTCCAGCCCCTCGTGAACGCCCCGAACGTCGTGGAAGGCAAGGACGACTCCATCGACTCGTCCCCCGTGCAACTGACCGCGTTCCGCGACACATGGGAGATGGGCATCCACTCGTACCTCACGTACCTGCGGGACCGCCTGAAGCTCGCCCACGAGCTGCTCGCCGATACCGGCAGCGTGTTCGTGCAGATCAGCAACGCGAACGTTCACCACGTCCGCGAGCTGTGCGACGAGGTATTCGGCCCGGAGAACTTCGTCAGCCAGATCGCCTACGTCACCACCACGGGAGCCGGCTCACCGAACGCCCTGACAAGCCTGTCATCCGTATCGAACTACCTTGTCTGGTACGCGGCGGACAAGGAGAAGATGAAGTACCACCAGCTCTACAAGGAGAAGGAGTTCGGCGGCGACGGAGCGAAGGCGTACAACCGCATAGAGCTCGCCGATGGGTCGAGAATGACCATCAGCGAATGGGAGAAGTCCACGCACCGCGTGTTCGATTACTCGTCGAGGCCTATGGGCAGCCGCGTCTACTCCCTCGATAACCTTCGTTCCCAGAGCGCGAGTAACGCGACGAACTATTCCGTCGAGTTCAACGGCCAGACCTATGACCCCGGTCGCGGCTATTGGAAGACGAGCGAGGAGGGGATGAAGCGCCTCATCGCCGCGAAGCGCATTGAAGCGCTTGCCGGAGGCGATTCCATCCGCTACATCCGCTACTACGACGATTACCCGTACTACCCCATCACGAACGTATGGACGGACACGACCATCAGCGGGTTCGCCTCGAACAAGCTGTACGTGGTGCAGACCACCGCGAAGGTCATCGAGCGCGCCCTGCTCATGACCACCGACCCCGGAGACCTCGTGCTCGACCCGACCTGCGGTTCCGGCACCACGGCATGGACCGCCGAGAAGTGGGGACGCCGATGGATAACCATCGACACGAGCCGCGTCGCCATCGAGGTCGCGAAGAAGCGGCTCATGACCTCCACGTTCGACTACTACGAGCTGCTCCACCCCTCGCAGGGCATCGACTCCGGTCTCGTCCTCGACACGGCCGACCACGTCACACTCCGCTCCATCGCACGAGGAGAGGACCCGGAATCCGAGGTCCTGTATGACAGGCCGCACATCGACAAGACCCGTATCCGCGTCGCCGGACCGTTCACCGTCGAGGCGCCGCCGTCCCCCGTCGTCATCAGCCCCACGGACGAGAAGGCCGGCAACTACGGCGACGCGAAGCAGGGCGAATGGATGGAGGAGCTCCGCGCGAACGGCATCCTCGACAAGCGCGGCAACCGCATCCGCCTCAGCCGCCTCGACATGCTCGAAGGCACCACGTACCTCGCCGCCGAAGGAGAGACGGACGAGGAGACCCCACGCAGCATCGTCGTCTGCTTCGGCTCCGACACGAAGCCCATGGACCGCAGGGTCGTGGACCTCGCCGCCGACGAGGCCGCGACCTTCAAGCCGCGCCCCGACCTCATCATCATCGCCGCGTTCCAGTTCGACCCCGAGGCGACGGACCTCATCGCGAACCTCCACCTGCCCAGAACGGAACTCGTCGCCGTGCAGATGAACCCCGACCTACTCACCGCCGACCTACGCAAGAAGCAACGCAACGGCCAGGGCTTCACCATCATCGGCCAACCCGACATCAAGCTCGAACCCGTGAAGAGCCGCAACGGCCAATGGCGCGTCAACGTGGCCGGGTTCGACTACTACGACGTCAAGAAGGGCGAACTCACCAGCGGATCCGCGAAGGACATCGCCATGTGGGAACTCGACGAGGACTACGACGGACTCGTCTTCGAACCCGAACAGGTCTTCTTCCCCGACCGCAAGAACGGCTGGCAGGACCTCGCCAAGACCCTCCGCGCCGAAGTCGACCCGACCCTCATCAAGGCCTACAGCGGCACGACCAGCCTCCCCTTCACCGCGGCGAAGGGAACCCGCTGCGCCGTCAAGATCATCGACAACCGAGGCATCGAATCCACGGCCGTCCTCACCATCCCCATGGACTAACCCCAAGGGACCCAGCAAGCAACAACGACCAACACGCCCACCACACCAGACCACCACGCACCCCAACACCGAAGCACGGCAACCCAACAAGGAACCACGCGACGGAACCACAGGGAGGAAGCCGAGCGGGTGGTCTGGGATGATGGGCGAACAACCCAGACCACCCGCGCCACTACTATCCTCCCCCTCCTGACCGGCCGTCATCGGCCTCCGGCTTGGGGCGGTGATGGTGTGCGGCTGGTGGTTCTTCCCGAGGAGGGATTGATTCATGGCAGTGGAGCAGAGCATCGGACAGCTCATCATCTGCTCGGCGTACCGGGAGCCCGAGGAGCATTGGGAGTACGACTCCGTGGAGCAGGGGTTCAAGCGGGTGCCGGGCCGGCGCAGGGCCGCGTACCTGATCGCGTCGCAGGGCGATGATTCGTCGCGCGGCGAGGGCCAGCTCGTCCCGTTGGACCTCGTGAACCTGATCCGCCCGCGCGTGAAGGCGTGGCGTGAGGCCGGCTACCCCGGCTCCACCGCCGTGACGCGCAAGCTCATCGAATGGTGGCGTGCGCCGGACGCGCGCGACTACCCGTTCTTCTTCTGCGAGCTTGACGCGATCGAGACGCTCATCTGGCTGGTGGAGGCGCCGGACCCGGAGAAGGTCGGCGTGAACATCCCGTCGGACGGTTCCCTGTTCCGCAGGCTCTGCACGAAGCTCTGCACGGGCGGCGGCAAGACGATAGTCATGTCGATGCTCATCGCGTGGATGGTGTGCAACAAGGCCACGTACCCCGGCGACCGCCGCTTCTCGAAGGACGTCCTCGTCATGGCCCCCGGCCTGACGGTGCGCGACCGCCTGCGCGTGCTGGAGCTCGGCGGCGAGGGGAACTACTACATGAAGTTCAACGTGGTCCCCATCCCCATGCGCCACCTGCTTCGCCAGGGCAAGGTCATCGTCCGCAACTGGCAGTCCATGACCTGGGAGACGGAGGAGCAGATAGCGAAGAAGAAGACGGTCGACAAGCGCGGCGCCCTCTCCGACGCGGCGTACGTCCGCTCCGTCATCGGCGACATGTCGAACCACCGGAACCTCCTCGTCATCAACGACGAAGCGCATCACGCTTGGCGCACGAACCCGGAGGTGAAGGTCAACCTGAAGGGCGAGGAGCGGCGGGAGTACATCGCCGAGCAGCAGCAGGCCACCGCCTGGATGGGCGCACTGGACCGCATCCACCGCGTGTGCGGCATCAACACATGCTTCGACTTCAGCGCCACCCCGTTCTCCCCGTCCGGCAACAGGACCGGAGCGGACTCCCTGTACGGCTGGATCGTCAGCGACTTCTCCTTGAACGACGGCATCGAGTCCGGGCTCGTGAAGACGCCCCGCCTATCCGTGGGCGACGACACGTACGTGGACGGCGACACCGGCCAGTCAAGGCTCCTGCGCATCTACGCCCAGGACGGCGTGCGCGACTCCCTGAACGCGGACGACGCAACGGAGGCGACGCCGCTGCCCCACCTCGTCGTCGCCGCGTACAGCCTCCTCGCCGCCGACTGGAAGCGCACCTACGACCGGTGGGAGGAGAACGGCTCCCCCGTGCCGCCCGTCATGATCAGCGTCGTGAACCGCACGGAGACCAGCGCCCGCGTCCAGTACATGTTCGACCACGGCACCACGCCCGCCCTGCCGGACGAGCTCACCGACAAGCGGTACACGGTCCGCATCGACTCGAAGCTCATCGCCAGCCTTGAGGACGGCAGCCGCGCGAAGAGCGTGCAGGAGGAGGAACTCAGGGAGAAGGTCGCCACCGTCGGCCAACCCGGCAAGCCCGGCGAGGACGTCCGCCACATCGTCAGCGTCGGCATGCTCAGCGAAGGATGGGACTGCCACACCGTCACCTCCATCATGGGCCTCCGCGCGTTCACCTCCCAGCTCCTGTGCGAGCAGGTCATCGGCCGAGGATTGAGACGCGTCAGCTACGACGTGGACCCCGACACCGGGCTCTTCCGCCCCGAGTACGTCACCGTCATGGGCATCCCCATGCAGTTCCTCCCCCACGAGGGCGGCGACGGCGACGACGGTGGCCCCGACGAACCGAGAACCATGGTCAACGTCGTGCAGGACCGAGGCGAGTACGAGATCTCCTGGCCGAACGTCGTGCGCGTGAACCGCCGCGAACGCACCAACGTGAACCTCGACCCGAAGCTCATCACCCCGCTCCTCATCGACACCGACGACCTGCCATCCCGCATGAAGCTCGCCAGCGTCCTGCAGAACCACCCCGACATGGGCAACTACACGCTCGTCGACCTCAAGGAGGAATGCAGGACCATCCGCGAGCAGACCCTCGTGTTCCGCATCGCCACGAACCTCATGGGCATGATGAAGGAACACGCGCCCGCAAGCATGACCGAAGTCGACTTCCTCCCCCAGGCCATACGCTGCATCAAGGAATACATCGACTCCGACAGCATCGCCTTCAACCCGCCCCTCGCCGACTGGGGCGACGAGGACCTGCACAAGGCGTTCCTCATCCTCGCCGCGAACGACATCGTCCAGCACGTGTACGACGCCCTCACCTACGAGGACGCCAGCGACTGGGTCCCCGTCATCGACGACGCGCAACGCGTCCGCTCCACCAAGGACATGGCCACCTGGTACACGAAGCGCGAATGCCACCCCACCCGCCACAGCCACATCAGCCAATGCGTCACCGACTCCGGCTGGGAGGGAAGCACCGCCGAGTTCCTCGACCAGAGCGACCTCGTGCAGGCATGGGTGAAGAACGACGCCCACATCGGCTTCACGCTGGAGTACCGCGACCAGAACGGCTCACCCCGCACCTACATCCCCGACTTCCTCATCCGCCTCACGAACGGCACCATGCTCATCCTAGAGACGAAGGGCCGCAACAGCGCCGACGTCCAACGCAAGCGCAAGGCCCTCCAGGACTGGGTCGCCGCCGTGAACGCCACGAACGAGTACGGGCACTGGGAGGAGGACATCAACTGGAACCCCCGCGAGGTGGACGCCATCCTCCGACGTCACGCCCAACACACCACCACGAACTGACCGCCCCGGAAGAAGAACGAAGCAGCGCGGGTGGTCCTGAATGAACGGCGGGAAGAACCGCGAGCCCGGGTGGTCCGGGATGAATCATGAGGAACGCCAACGCGGGTGGTCCGGGATAATCACTGAACATCCCGGACCACCCGCGCCGCGTCCCTGATAATCAGGACCACCCGCGCCCGTTCTTCCCTCCCCTCCTCCGCGCCGCGTCTATTCCTCCTTCTCATTCCCCGCGTGTCCGTGTCCGGGTGGTTGTATGATCGGGGCCACGTAGCTTCCCTCATCGGGGGCGCCTGTCATTGCATCGTTGAATGGAGGCGCAGCTATGTCCGATGTTAGGTATTGGTCGATGATCGGCGGTCCCGCGTATGCCCATATGCAGGGAATCCTGATGCGGGAGGCCGGGCTGCTTCGCACCGTGGCCGGGGCCGCGAGGGCGGACCTCACGTCGCAGCTCATGCTTGCCCTTGAGGGGACGTTCTGCATGGATGAGACGGAGGCGTGTCGGCTGGTCACGCCGGATGAGGAGAATCCCCTCCTCGCCGTGCTGCACGGGATGGCCAACCGGGCGGGCATCGGCTCGGATGGCGAGACCGTGCTTATCCTGCTGATGAGCCGTCACGACTGGAACGAGCTGGACCTCTCGGTCCCCATCCGCCCGGCGCGCACTGACGCGGATTCCTGGTGCGCGTGGCTCATGGCGAGCATCACGTCCAGCTGGAACGAGTGGAACGGCTGCCGCTATTCGATGGCGGTGGAGCTTGACGCGCTCTGCGCCGCACTGCAGGAACCGGTCGATGATTCGCACCGGTTCCTCGGCCCGCCCGCGTTCCGCATCATGCGCGAGTGGCAGTCCCTCATCTCCACGAAGCTCGGGGAGCTGGAGGACATGCGCGACTACCGGCGGCGGCGTCCGGATAGGAGGAACCGCTGGTGATGGTCCCGTTGACCGGGCCGGCGGTCATGGCGTGCGCCGGTCCGGGCGGGCGGATTGGAATATCACGCAATACGGTCACTTCCCCGCGCGACGAGCCGCTTCGATGCGGTCGATACGCTCGAACCGTGCGCGGTCCCGCGCATCCGATTCCCGGTTCCACTGCGCGGCGCGGTTCATGGCCTTCGTGCGGTACGTCTCGGGGGCCGGGGCCCCGGCGTTCACGTGGGCGATGGAGCGGAGGCCATCGGTGAACCGGACGGAATCGACGCCGGGAACGACCTGGCGCGGCGTATCCACCTTCCAGTCCTCGCCGACGTGGTACATGCCGAGCATGATGGCGCGCTCCTGGCCCGTATCGAGACCGACCAGGCCGGCGTCCTCATCCGAGAGTCCTTCGAACAGTTCCATCGCGTCGTCCGACCCGGCGAGGAACCCGCTGAGTGTGATGGCCACGCCGATGTCGTCATCGTCGTTATAGCCGGCTGCCACCGGAGCATCGAGGAGCGCCCGATGCACGGCCGCCCAATCCGGCTCGACGCCGCCAGTCGCCTCGGGGCCATTCTCGGCGTCGCACAGCAGGGAGACCGCGTCCGCGGCCGCCTCCGCCTCCTCCATCGTGGCGCCGTTACGGGGAACGACGGCCCCGGTCGCCTCGTCGTAATCGTAGGATTCCCAATACGAATCCTCGGCCTCGCCGAGCGCGCCGAGCAGCTTGGCGTCACTGTGGAACGCCGCACGAGCCGCACGGCGCACGTGCTCGTTGAGACGCTTCGCGTCGTCGGGCGTCGGACCCGTCATGAACCTGCTCGCCTCACCGGTGAGGGCGGCGACCTGCGCGTCGCCGACCATCTGCCCGTTGAGCGCCTTGGTCGCGCGGAGCCCCTCGACGGTCTCCCCATACTCGCTCTGCATGGCGGACAGCTCGTCGTTCGTGCGGTGCTTCGCCTCCGACCGGATGACCTCGGGGTCGGTGAGCCTGCGGATCCTGTCGATGTACGCGTTCGTTCTCGCGTCATACTCGCCGCCGAGACGCGGGTCATGGGACGCGGGCACGTTCAGGGACTGGAACTCCGCAAGCTCCGCGGCCGCCTCGGCCGCCTCAGCGACCATCCCACGGCCCACGTCCCTCGCCCTGACGTCCACCATCCGCTCGTACTCCCGCGCCATGTCACCGGCCGTGCGAATCGACAGGGCGTACGAGACCGGGTCAGCGGACGGTCCATCAACGGCACCAGCCGACCCGGCTCCGCTCACCCCAGTGGAACCCGCGGCCGTGGACCCATCATGCTTCGTCAGCGGCTTCGCGAGCGCGACCTTCGCCTGGTAATCCGGGTCGCTGAGATGCTCCACGAGGGTCATCCACTCCATCCTGTCCAGCTCCTCGCCCCGCATCACCTTCGCGAGGTCGATGTAATCACCGGACCCGTCACGCCCGGCCTCGCCCTCGGCGCGCAGGCTCGCCGCCTCATCGCCGTACTCGTCAACGATGGTGTTGTACCGGTCCAACGCCTTCACGCTAGCGAACTGCATATGCTCGTTCGCCCCGTACCTGCACGGATGCTTCACCGCCGTGCACCTCACGTACTCCGGCCCGACACCATTCTTCAGATGCGCCCTCACTTCACTACCTCCCACGGGACAAGCCCTCCAGAACGAACAACGGGCGACCCCCGGCCGCTAACCGCGGGGTCGCCCTGATCATGACACGAATATCCACGACCCGACGAGCGGACCACAACCCCCGAATATGCGGAGCCTGTGAAGAAGGGACCCGAAGGTCAAGCGGCAGAAGGAGAGGAGGCCCACAGCACGCAGGGAATGAGGAGGGCCAAGGAGAAGTCAAGAAGAAGCGCGGGTGGTCCGGGTTGTTCGTGATTATCCCGGACCACCCGCGCCACGTCCCTCCACTGTTCCTCCTTGGTGGTTCCGCCCCGACACTGGTGTTCCTCCCCATCTCCTTCATTCATTCAGTGCCACTCGCGCCGGTTGTTATGCTGATTGGCGGGGGTCGGCGTCTTGTCGCTTGGGCGAGGGGTCGTTGGTCACTTGGGTTGGAGGATGAGTTCGCGCATGTAGTCGCTGTTGTAGTAGCAGGTCTGCAGGAGGTACCGCGGCAGCTGCCTGTCGTACTTGCCCTTCCTCTGGTCCTGGTCCCAGCCGCCGGTGACGACGTAGTCCCTGCCGTTGATTCGTACGGTGTCGCCGATGTTCGTGTGGAGTATCCAGTCCCCGCCCTTGCTGTTGTGCGCGAGCCATGCGGTGGTGTACGGGTCGTCGGGCCCGTGGGGCGATTCGACGGTGATCTCCACGAGGCCGCCGAGGTCTATTGCCCCTTGGCAGGCGGCGAGCCCCTGCTGCAGGGTCGTGGCGCAGGTGCGGTCCACGGCGTGGCCTATCGCGGCGGCCTGCGCGGCTGCGGCTTGGGCGGCTTCGTTCGCCTTACGCTGCGCTTCGGCTTGGGCGGCGGCTTGACGCTGCGCCTCCGCTTGGGCTTCGGCCTGACGTTGTGCCTCGGCCTGGGCCGCGGCCTGCCGTGCGGCTTCCTCCTGCCGAGCCGCTTCCTCGGCGGCCTTGCGCTGCGCCGCCTCCTGCTCGGCATTGCGCTGCGCCTCGGCCTGCTTCGCGGCTTCCTCCTCGTGCTGCTTGCGGACCTGCTCGGCGACGCGCTTCTCGCACTGCGCGGCCTGACTCACGGTCATCCCGTCATACAGGCAATCGGCATCCGACTCCCCGGCTCCCCTCGAAGCCTGTTCCCCGTCCTCGCGGGTCGAGTCCGCCCCGTCACTCCGTACAGGCGCGGGCTTGCCGGTCGCCGCCGTCATGACGCTCGCCGCCACCGGCAGCGCCTCCGCCACGTTCATCGCGACGTTCGCGTAGCACGCGATGCTCAGCACGACCCCGACCATCAGCAGAATCACGCCACCGGTCCTACGGCTCCCCTTCACCATCATCGGTCCAATCCTTCCCAGTATCGGCCGGCCCATCACGACCGGCCATCGGTCACTCGACCAGTTATCTAACCGGCGAATCGCCGCAAGACGAACGAACCCACGAGGACAGGAGCGGAAGGGCCGGAGGGACTAGCTGAACGAATGGGACGAGGAGCGGCGCGGGTGGTCCGGGTTGTTCGTCGCGATACCCCGGACCACCCGCGCCGCTTCTATCTGCGCTTCTATCCGCTTCTCCCCTCCCCGCATTGTTCCTTGCCGTGGGCGCCTCCGTTGCGCCGTGGCGTGTGGGTCCTGTCCGATGGTCCTGCTCGGCTATGGCCGGATGGTGTTCCCGCTTGGGTGGGCCACTTGGTCGGTCTCGTGGAGGAACCGTCTGATGTTGGCGAGGCTGTTGTTCGTCTCCGCGAGGAGCGTGAGCAGGTCACTGATGGTGGTCTCGTCGTAGTAGCCGCTGGCGATGAGCCGGGTCGGGTGGATGAGCTCGTTGTCCATGCCGGTGAGCGTGTAGTCGGTCCGTCCGACCCGCTCCGTGAGCTCGTCCACGTCGATGCCTGTGCCGGGCCCGGCTTCCCGCGCCACGTCGAGGACCGACATGTATTCGAGGAGAGGTTCGTCACCGGTCTCATGAACGGGGACCGTATCGCCCCGGCGTTCGTCGAGGAGCCGGCGGGCGACGCGGACAGCTCCCGCCGCCTGGTCGGTGGATTCGGGTTCCGTGATGACGCCGCGCAGGAGCGGGTTGCCGGTGATGATGGCCGCGAGCATCCTGCGCTTCGCGGCGGGGAGCTCCACGGGTCCGGCGAGCGCGCGGAGGAACGCGCTTCTCCGTTCCTCGTCGCCGACGTTCGCCTCGTCCGGCGTGATGTCGTCGTCGGCTCCTGTGTAGCGGTCGTTCGCCTGCGCGTCACGCTCGTTCATGCGTCTCACCTCGGCGAGGAGCGATGCGAGGCGTTCCGGGACGGGCTGTTCCCCGGTGGCGGGGAGGATGGCGCGGGCGAGCGATTCGCCCTGACGACGGTGATGTGCCATCCAGTCCATGGCGCTGGCCCCGGCTCCGGATGAGAGAGAGACGAGGTCGATGATGCGCAGGTACCCGCCGGTGGCCTCCCCCGCCACGTTCAGCTGCGCGAGGCTGCGCATGTCGGTGATGAAGCCTCCCGCCTCACCGGCGTCCGCGTGGTCCGCCGCCGAGCGGAGCAGGTCGATGACCCGCCCGTCCCGCTCCGCTTCCCCTTCGTAGCGGATTCCGGTCTCACGCCCCACTGCTGGCCTGTCCGGCTCCGGCCCCTCCATGTGTTCCTCGAACCGGTGCGCGTCCATGCGCAGCGAGGTCTGCACGGGGTCAATACGGCCATCGAAGTGGATGTGCCCCGCCTTCAGGTCGTTCGAGGCGAGCACCTCCCCGCCCATACCATTCGCGTACCTGCCAGCCATCACTCAGCCTCCGTTCCCACGGCGAGCGCCCCGATGCAACGGCGAGGGGCCCGCGTTGATCCGGGGATCATACCACCCCTCGGGACCCGCACATGCCCGGGCGCACAGGGCCGGAGCCCGCGGCCACAACGCCAAGCACGAACGGCAAGGCAAGGCGAGGAGGACAGGCACACGGAGAAGAAGGGCAAGAAGAATAGAAGACAAGGAGAAGGAGGCAAGAAGAAGCGCGGGTGGTCCGGGTTGTTCTGATATCCCGGACCACCCGCGTTGGTCTTCGTTCGTAGTTCCTTCTCCTTCCGTCCTCCCCTCCGTTGATCTTCCTCCTCCTGTTGGGCGTCCCGGCGGTTCGCCGCCGTCCGGGTGTCCGTGACCGTTCGCCGCGTGTGGTGCTGGCCTGTCAGGCTTGTTGCGTCAGGCTGGTTCGTGGCTGTGGTTCGCGTGTGTATGGGTTGGGGTCGTACCCCTGGCTTCGCCGCCCCTCCGTGCGTCGGAGGATGGCGGCGAGGATGGCGGCGAGCGCCTGCCACTTCGGGTCGTCGGCGTCTCCGGTGGCCTCCTGGATGAGGGCGTTCGCGTCGGTGTTGAACGCGGCGTTCGTGTACTCGGGCGAGGCGTACCGGAGGTTCGTGGGGTCGCGGAGGATGTTCGCGGCGTACCGGAGCGCGGCTTCGCGACCGGTGACGGTGGCCCCGCCCGTGGTGATGGCGCTGATGCCGTAGGCGCGGTAGTCGGCGAGCCCCGGGGCCATCGGCGTGGTGCCGGAGATGATGTTGACCCTACGCGCGGGGAGGAGCGTGGGCGTGGTCACGGCCGCCTCGGCGCCCCACCTTGCGTGGTACGTGTCGTTGACGATGCTTGATGGGAGGCTACCGTGCCGGTGGTACTTGAACCGTTCGTGGGCGTCGATGACCCCGTTCCAGTCATCACGGCCCATGGCTGCGCGCCAGTCCCTGATGGCGTTCGCGGTCTGCCCGTCCAGACCGGCGGGCATCGCCTCGTCCGCTTCATCCTGCCGGTCGGGATCCGTGGCGGCGAGGTATGGTTCCGGCCAGGTGGTCGGGTACGTGTCGCGTAGCCCGTGGAGCCGCTCCACCGCTTCGGCTTGGACTCGCCGGTTGAACGCCGCCACGTCATCGTCGCTTGGCGTCGTGGCCCAACTGTCCTCACCGCCTCGGAGCGCGGCGACGAGCGCTTCCCCGGCCTCGCGCGTCACCGATGGTTCGGCGATCAGCATGGGGCGGGCGCCGATGAGCATGCGGGGGTCATCGTCGTTCGGGTCGCCGACGATGAGGCTCCACAACGTCCACTCGCCCATGCGCTCACCGGTCATGTGGAGCGCGTCCCGCAGGTCCTCCTCGATGAGCTCCACCGGGACGTCCGTGTCGAGGTGGAACGCGCGGGCCGCCGCCCTGACGCGCATGCCCCTATCCGAATCGGCGATGCCGGTGAGGGCGGCCGGAATGAGGTCCGGGTCGCGTCGAGCCCCCTCAACGAACATGTCCACGTACCCGCCAGACACCGCGGCACCGACCCCGATGGCGTCCCCCAGCTCGTACCAGTGCTTCGCGGCATCGATGCTGGTCGGCGAATCGATGATGCCGCGCGCGAGGTCACCCGGCAGGAACCGCACGGCATCCAGCCCGACGAGCTCCATATACATCGCAAGATTCACCCGCGACCGGAACCGGACCTTCAAGCCGCCACGCGGCGGCTCGCTCCCCTCAGCGAACAGACACATTCCACCATCAGCGCCACCCGTCCTGCCGATGCTCACCGCATCCACCGGCTCAAGGCAACCCATACCACTCATACCAATCCTCCAATCAACGACCCGACAGGCAACCATCACCGGCCACCCTGCATCACACCAGACATCTAACCGACGAGAAGAAGAAGGGACGGAACACGAACGCGGGTGGTCCGGGATGTTCGTCAATAATCCCGGACCACCCGCGTTGCTTATCGGCCCCTTCATGGGGCGCCCGCGTTGGCCCTTACACGCTTCGTTCCGCGGTCGGTCATTCCTCACCGGGGATGCGTGGCCCGTTCACCATGACGAGGAGGTTCCTGCCTCCGTCGAACGGGTCGTCGGCTGGTGCGTCTTGCGTGGCCTGGGCACCGGTCTCGTTGCGTTCGGCTTCGAAGCACTCGGGATGCTGGAGCCTCGTGAGGAGGGCTATCGCCATGGCCTCGTGGAAGCGCCGGTCGCGGGTCGGGTCCTCCTCGCCGAACCAGAGGTCGCTGGTTGACTCGTCGTACTCGTACCCGTCATGGAGCATGCACTTAATGTCACCGGTCGCGAGTTCGACGGTGACGTCGTAGTACTTCGGCAAGTCTTCCTTCTCCGCTTCCGTGAGGACCCTTACGGTCCTTGTCCCATTGCTCTCCATCATTCATCCACTCCTTCACTTGGTTGATGGTGTTCGACTGCGCCGGGCTGTAGTACAGGGAAGCGTCCCCGTACCTGTTGGTCCGGCCAGCGGGGTAGGCGGACTGCTTGCCCCGTATTAGTCCTCGTTGCGTATCTAACCGGATGTTATCCGCGTCCCCGCGCTTCTGCCGCGCCGTGTACTCGTCGTAATCGTCGTCTGATTCGACCATATCCACGGTCACGCGCGTCTCGCTGACGTTGTTCGCGCCTCGCCGCTTCAGCACGTGCCGCGTGAACAGGTCGAGGTAGTACTTGTCATGATTCGGGGAGTCGCCCTGGTACTTGTCGATGACGGCGACCATGAGCCTGCCGTCAGCGTAGGTCCCGCCGAGCGCGTGGTCGCTTGAATCGGCGACCAGCTTCCTCTTGTTCGGGTCCATGAGGATGCCGACAATACCCGGAACAGTCGGCACCGGGCGGCCCGGCGCGGGTTCGGGGATGTCCAGCGCGTAGCAGGCCTTCATCCACGTGGTGGCGTCGAGCGCCTGCTTCGCGGTGAGGCCGTCCACCGTGAGGAGCTTCGACTTCCCGTCCGGGTCGGCGCGCATCACCATGACGCTGTCCTGCAGGTAGTCGCGCCGCACCTTGTCCAGCTCGCCTCGAAGCTCAGTCATTCCATCCGGGCCGGGGTCGGGGACGGCATACACGCGGGAGCGCTCCAGCTTGCCGTCCCACATGCCCATCGTGTTCCGCACCGGCAACGCGCCTCCCACGCCCCGCATGGCCTCGTCGAACCCCGCGAACTTGCCGTAGAACGAAGCGTTCGAGTCATGCGTCCGGGCCGGGGTCGCGGTGACGAGCAACGTCCCCGGCTCCGGGCTCGACCAATCATCCGCGACGCTCCCCGCGCCACCGGACCCGCCCTTACGCAGGCCTCCCCTCGCCTCGTGCTCGTGGAGCTTCGCCTCGACGCCGGCGACGTACTCCTCGCACATCTCCCGGCCGCTGACGAACACGCCGTTCCCGTCCACGCGATCATAGAAGTGCGGGCCGTTGACCCTGTACCGGCACCGGCCCTCGCTCTTCGCGGTGCACACCTTCACCTCGCCATCATCATTCACGTGGTACTTCTTCAGGCTCCTACCGGCCATCCCGACCCCCAATCCATCAGAACCGGCGGCGACGACCATTCGAACAAGTGTTCTAACACCATCATACTGCAGGAACGGGCCCCGCGCCACCGGAACAACAAGGGGACGGCCCGGCGACCACGCGCCGGAACCGCCCCAACCATCACGGAGGGAATATCCCCCGCACCACGAGCACGACCAGCCACCACTAATCAGCAGGAGGAGAAGCACACGCAACAAGAAGACAAGCAGCGGAACGCAGGACCGGAACCAAGGAATCGGAAGGACAAGAACCGACGCGGGTGGTCCGGGTTATTCAGTGATTATCCCGGACCACCCGCGTTGCCCATCAGGCGCCTTCATAGGCCCCGCGTCACCCGTCGCCCTTCACCGGGCTTCGGCTGGGGCTTCCTCGGGCGGGTTCTCCCCGTCGTCGCGTCCGGCTTGGATGGGCGGGATGGTGCCGTCGTCGCTGATGGCGTTCACGCCGCTGAGCGTGATGAGGGCGGCCTCGTCGGGTTCGAGGCACCTGATGCGAAGGAGCACGCGGACGAACGCGGGCGCGTCGAGGTGGTCCTCCCTCAGGTCGAGGATTCCGCCGGCGAGCCGGTAGAGCGTGACGAGGTCGCTCATCGCATACCCGCCCGGCATGCTCGGCCGGACGAACCATTCGTTGCTCACGACGCCGGGCGTGAGCTTGCCTATCGCGCGTGCCACCTGACGGTTGTTCTCCGCGTCACGCGCCTTGACGAGGCACCTGCGGTACCGTTCCTTCGCCCCGTCCGGGAGCTTCGCCCCGGTGCGGAGGTACGCGCGCATCGAGGCGTTCACGAGACCCACGAGGAACGGCCTCAACTCCGCCGCCGTCCCGACCGCCCGCCTGCGCATCAGCGCGTTGAACGCCCCGAGCCTCGCGTCGGTTCCACGCCCGTCCCGCGGGCCCGCCGCGCGCGTGGCGTCGGTTCCATTGACCATGTCGCTGCCTCCCAGCACTGATGCCGGGAATGGTTCGCCCGGCGAATACCGGTAACGCCATATCCACAACAAGCCGGACAGACACACGCGGCACAGCGGACCAGACACGCACGGACACGAAGGGGAAGGAACACGAAGAAGAAGAAGAGGAACACGAACGCGGGTGGTCCGGGATGTTCTGATGATTATCCCGGACCACCCGCGCCGCTTCTTATGGTTGCCTCCTCGGGCCGGTTCCCCTGACCGGCGTTCATGCGCCCGTCAGGCCTTCGCTTCGTTCACGTCCTTCGCGTCGCCGGGCTCCCACTTGGGCAGGTTCATGGATTCGCGCGCCTCGTTCAGGTCGAACGGCAGGGCGGGCAGGACGCTGTGCTCGTACAGATCGGGGCGCGTGATGCGCAGGAGCAGGGTCACCGCCATGCCCTCGGCGAGGAGATGCTCGTCGCGGTTCGCCACGAGGTGGTCGCGGCACGCCTTCTTCCGGACGTTGTACACGCTCCCGTCGTGGAGGACCGTGACCGTGTTGCCGGTACGGACGTTCACCATCGCCTTGTACTCGTCCCGGCCCCAGCGCCGCTTCAGCTCCGGCGTGCTCGCAAGCACGACCCGGCGGTAGTCGGACGGCTCGTCCGGCAGCTCGGGTATCGGCTCGGGCTCCGGCATGATGCGGTCCACGAGCGCGTCGATCGCGTCCCTCTGGCCCGCCGTCTTCGGCTTCTTCCTCAACGCACCACCCATGTCATCGTCTCCCCTCCACGGGCCCGGCGTCGGGACGAACGCCCCGTGGAACCACCCAGCCCCAATCACCAACACACATATCCCACGCGCTCACGGAACCGCCAAGAAGAGAAGGAAGGAGGAAGGGGCGGCGCGGGTGGTCCTAGAAGAGGAGGAACACGGAGCAGGAACACGAACACGAACGCGGGTGGTCCGGGATAACCGTTGGAACATCCCGGACCACCCGCGTTGCTTCGTGTGCTGGTCCTGTATTCCCCTTGTTCGGGGGCTTGGGCTGGGGTCAGTTCACCCACTCCTGCTTGCCGACCTCCATGCCCAGCTTGGTCGGGTCCGGCGCGGTGTATCCGGGGCCGGAGTCGTGCTGGGCGCTGCTACGGACGATGACCGCGTACCTCTTCCACTGGAAGGAGTTGCCGCCGTTGTCCGTGACGGTCACGACCACCGGGTTCTTCTGCGCTTCGGCACCGTTGAACTCGTCGAAGGGCATGGTGATGAAGAACGTGATGTCCCCCGTCTCACCGGGCTTGAGGGTCGGGTCCGCAGCCTTCAGCGAGACCGCGTCCCCCCTCTCGGACGGCTGGTAGTCCCAGGCGACCTTCGCGTCCTCGCCCTTCGGCGTGGTGGCCTTCACGCTAAGCACCTTGCTGGCCTTCGCCGGCCCGTCGCCGGTGTTGCGCCACTGCATGTTCACGGAGATGGTCGCGGTGTCCTCGTCGCCCTTCGTGTCGTACGAGCCCTGGCCCAGCCAGAGCAGCTCCTGCTCGCCGGTCTGCTTCGAGGCGGGGCCATCCGCGTCGGTCTCGCCCTTGCCGGGCTTGACGGTCACGTTGGTCTGCGCCTCCTCCGACCCGGTGGTCTGGTCGCCGGTCGCGCCGCAGCCCGCGGCGAGCCAGATGACGCTCGCCATGACGGCTGCTATGGCGAGGGCCCTTCCCATGGTGTTCCTCATGATGCTTCTCCTTCCGGCGGGGGCGGTCGGCGTCGGTCGCCGCACTTCTCCCCCTCACACGCCTACTATCTAACGGGCATGCGCGGCCCGTCCCGTCCGCCCCGGACCCGTACCGCGCCTAGTACCGCTTGGTACAGGCGCGCCACGGCGGTACGGCGGCCCGCGAGCGCCACCACGGCATGGACGCCGGACCGCCCCCTCGCCCCGCCTTCGTACCACGTGAATCCCAGTCATTCCAAGGGTTCGGCGGGTATGGGAACGCCCCGCGGGCGTGTGCCGCGCGGGGCGTTCGAGCGTCTGTACCAATCCGGTACGGCTGTACCATACCGTGGTACTATCGACCTATTACCAATGTGTTAGTACCGAATGATTCGGTTGCGAAGTCGATTGGAGGTGGGCCGCCGAGGAGCCGGAATCCCAAGCGGGAGTAGGGCTGAGGGGCGATGGCCGGAGTTACTTCGAGACGTTGAACTTGAACTCGACGATATCGCCGTCCTGCATAACGTAGTCGCGGCCTTCCTGGCGGAGCTTGCCCTCCTCCTTGATCTTGGCCATGGAACCTTCGGCAGCGACAAAGTCATCGTAGGAGACGATGTCGGCCTTGATGAAGCCCTTCTCGAAGTCGGTGTGGATCACGCCGGCGGCCTGGGGAGCGGTCCAACCCTTGTGGATCTGCCACGCGCGCACTTCCTTGACGCCTGCGGTCAGGAAGGTCTGAAGGCCGAGAATGTCAAAGCCCACGCGAGCCAGCTGGTCGAGACCAGATTCGGACAAACCAGCGTCCGCCAGCATCTCGCGGGCATCAGCCTCATCAAGCTCGGTCAGATCAGCCTCGAACTGGGCGTTCAGGAACACGGCAGGAGCAGGAGCCACGGATGCGGCAAGCTTCTTCTTGAGCTCGTCGTTGGCCAGCTCGTTGTCGTCCACGTTGAACACGTAGATGAACGGCTTGGCGGTCATCAGGTGCAGGTCGTAGACGGAATCCTTGTCGAATCGGCCTTCGCGAGCAGCCTTGTCCAGGGTCTCGCCGGCTTCGAGAATCGTCTTGGCCTGCTTGACGGCTTCCATATATGCCGGCTCGATCTTCTTGCCGCGAAGATCCTTCTCCAGCTTCGGCAGCGCGTTCTCGATGGTCTGCAGATCGGCAAGAATCAGCTCGGTGTTGATGGTGTCGATATCGTCGGCCGGGTCGACCTTGCCGTTGACGTGCACGATATCGTCATCCTCGAATGCGCGCACGACCTCGCAGATGGCGTCCGCCTCACGAATGTTGGCGAGGAACTTGTTGCCCAAGCCTTCACCCTCGGATGCGCCCTTGACGATGCCGGCGATGTCCACGAAGGTCACCGTAGCCGGCACGATCTTCTCGGTGTTGACCAACTTGGCCAACACGGGCAGTCGATCATCCGGCAGCGGCACAATACCGGTGTTCGGCTCGATGGTGGCGAACGGATAGTTCTCGGCCAGCACATTGTTGCGGGTCAATGCATTAAACATGGTGGACTTGCCGACATTGGGCAGTCCGACGATTCCGATTGTTAAAGACATGACTTCCAGTCTAAAGGTCAGCTGGACGTTATGAGACACTCAACTACAGAATATTCAGCATTCCACAACGTTGACGGCCAGGCCTCCTTTGGAGGTCTCTTTGTATTTGGCCATCATATCTTCTCCGGTCTGTTTCATCGTTGCGATGGCCTGGTCCAGCGTGACGATATGAGAACCGTCGCCGAGCATGGCCATGCGTACGGCGTTGATCGCAGTGTTCGCAGCCATGGCATTACGCTCAATGCAGGGAATCTGCACCAATCCGCCCACAGGATCGCAGGTCAGGCCCAGATTATGCTCTATGCCGATTTCCGCGGCATTCTCAACCTGCTCAGGAGTTCCGCCCAATACCGCAGCCAAGCCAGCAGCAGCCATGGAGCAGGCCGATCCCACTTCGCCTTGGCATCCCACTTCGGCACCGGATATCGAAGCGTTGCGCTTGAACAGATATCCGATGGCTCCGGCCGTCAACAGGAATCGGATCACGCCTTCCTCATCAGCGGCATGCACGAAATGCCAGTAATACAGCAGCACCGCCGGAATGATGCCCGCAGAACCGTTGGTAGGTGCGGTAACGATGCGTCCGCCGCCGGCGTTCTCTTCGGAGACTGCGAGCGCAAATAGGTTCACCCATGCCGAATCCGATTCCTCCAGTGCTTCGTCGAGGCGGCGCGCACGGTTGAGGACATCGCCGTTGCCTGACAATCTTCGATACATTTTTGGCGCGCGTCGGGGCACGTCCAATCCACCCGGCAGTGTGGCTTCGTCGCTTGTGCAACCATGATGCACGCATTCGCGCATGACTTTCCAGATATTCAGCAGATCGTCTCGCACCGCCTGTTGCGGACGCAATGCCGTTTCGTTGGCCCACACCACTTCGGCAATGCTCAGACCATGTGTTTTGCAGATGTCCATAAGTTCACGACATGAGCCGAAATCATACGGGGCTTGTGGACCAAAATCCGTAGCAGCCGACTCGTCGGCGTCCGCGAAGGACTCCCCCGCTGCCGGTTTGTCGTGAACACCAATCATATGATCGTCGGGATGTCCCTGCCGTATGAATCCGCCGCCGATGGAATACCACACTTGTTCGTCAACCAAGCTGCCTGCCGCATCGAACGCTTGGAATCGCATGCCGTTGGGATGGGCCGCCAGACGCTGCCAAAGCTCGAAGACCACGTCATGCTCGTAGTCGAAACGAATGGCATGCCCGCCCGCTAAGGTGAGAGTGCCGTTGCGCTCGCATTCCTGCTTGATGGTCATGACATGTTTCGTATCGACCGTGGCGGGCAGGTTGCCCTCCAGTCCGGCCACGGCCGCGCGGTCGGTGCCATGTCCGATGCCGGTCAGCGCCAGAGAACCATACAGTACGATACGCACGCGCCGTACGGCAGACAGTCTGCCCGTCTGTCCCAGCGACGTCACGAACGCCTGTGCGGCTCGCATGGGCCCGACGGTATGCGAGGAGCTTGGTCCCACTCCAACTTTGAACATGTCGATAATGCTGAACATGGTAGGTTGCCCGCCCCTTCCTACTGATTGCTAACTAATCGCTAACGTTATGCTGACGACCTTGCCGGTCCTGTCGGAAACCGGCCGACCGACGCAAATCAGCCATACCAACTTCTGCAGCTTTATGGCCCGTATTCGATTCGCCGGCTGTCACCCGACGATGGCGTCCACGCCGTCGATGACGGTTCCGCGGAATCCATCCTTCTCCAGCTGAGCGACGCCCTTGATGGTGGTGCCGCCAGGCGAGCAGACCGCATCCTTCATGGCACCGGGATGCATGCCCGTGGCCATGTAGAGAGCACCTACGCCTTCAACCATTTTTGCGGCCAGACGATAGGCGGTGGCACGTTGCAGCCCGTATTTGACACCGGCGTCGCCCAATGCCTCGATGTACATGTCGGTGAACGCGGGCGCGCAGCCGGCCACCACCATGGCGATGTTCATATGTGCGCTGTCCACGCGCTCGATGAGGCTGATCGGCCCGAACAGACGTTCAAAGGTCGCCGTCTCCTCATCAGTCAGCGTGCTCACGGATTCGGTGACCAGCACGCCCTTGCCCACTGCCATCGGCGTATTAGGAATAGTGCATTGGATATGAATGTCCAAAGAGTCGACGGATACGCCGTCTTCGGTGGTGAACAGGTCCTGATATTTCTTGAGATCCCAGCCGGCCGCGATGGAGACGACTAATTTACCGGGCTTGGCAAGTTCGTCTGCAAGCGGTGCGATTACGGACTCAATCTGGTACGGCTTAATGGCAATGACAATGACATCCGCAGCCGTCACGACCTCCAGCGGATTATGCAGGGGGCGTACACCCAATGCAGCCGTGTTCTTCTGCAACTTGTCGAAGTGGGCGGCGCAGGCCACCATCTGTCCGCCGTTCATCACGCCGGCATCGACCAGCCCTTGTGCGATGGCCTGAGCCATGTTGCCGTATCCGATGAATCCAATGGTGAGATTGTTCATGGCAATTCCTTTCAGAACAGTTCCTCAAGGTCCCCGCGATTGAGAGCCTCGTCCCAAAGATGCTTGAACACCAGTGAGCCATGCAGCCCGTCATGCTCGAATTCATTCGTGGTCCAGTAGTGGCTGTTACCCACACGGCTCAAGGTATCGAGTTGCATGCCGGAATCCACATACATGTCGTCGAAGTAGACGGCGGCCTGCAACGGCACCTCGTTCATGGCCAGCTGCTCGACGTCGTATATGCGGCCGAAGCTTGTCTCTTCCATGAGCACATCCATTGCCGGCTTGAACGGGCGCAACGCCGCCTCCTGCTCGAACATCCACGGGAACATGGCCTCGCCGGTGAAGTTCATCGGACGCACTTCAGCCCCGAATTCGGGGTGGGTGTCGCGTACACGTTGCGCCGCCCACCGGATCGGCTCACTCATCTCGCCGTCGGCATAGATGAACTCCTGCAATGGCCAATACAGCGGGCGAGACGAAGTGGCGTTCATCACCTTGGTGAGGAACTCATCGGAGAACGGCGAATCAGGGGAAGCGGAGCCGTCACCATTCAGGAAGGCGTCATCGAGAATCCAATGGACACGCTCAAAACTCGGTTTCATGCCAAAATCGGAGCCGAGGCATTGGAACCGTTCGATGGTAAGAGGGTCCCCATTCGGCAGTAGCGGGAAACCGTGCGCTTTCATACCGGCGATAATGCCCAGTCGATGCTCGATATCACTGCCCGCCACCGAGTTCAGGACCGAATCGGTGAGGGTGCCGACAAACTGCGACACTTCAGCCGCGGTAGGCAGCTGGTCGGCGATCGCCGCCACCCGTTCCTCATCCTGCGGGTAGCGCTCATAAAACTGTGCCGTCTTGCGCGCCATACGCGGGAACGTATGCTCGTACACCTCAGCGGCATCGGCCGGAACATGAGGAATACCACCGGTGGTGAAGCTGGCGATCACACCCGACGGGAAGAGGGACAGGTACGTCAGCGTGAGGAAGCCACCATAGCTTTGCCCCATCGTCACCCACCGCCTGCCATCGAATTCGGTGAGTCTGAGATGCTCGAAGTCGCGTACGATCGAATCAGCGAGGAACTTCTTCAGGAAATCGGCCTGACCGCGCGCGTCCACGCCGGCGGCAACCAGACGAGCCATCGTATGCGTATCCACGCGCGAAGAACGGCCCGTGCCACGTTGATCGGGCAGAATCACACGGAAATGCTTCGTGGCCTCCTCGATCCAACCGTCGGAGGTAGGACTGTTCAGACGTGGACCGGCACCTCCGGGACCTCCCTGCAGAAACACGAGAAGCGGCAGATCGTCATGTACGTGCTCCGGCGTAGTGACTACACGGTAGAACAGTTTGACGGATTCGCCGTCGAATGATTGTCCGGGTACATGGCCTTCCCAATCCAACGGCACATCGATGGAATGGTCCTCGATGGCGAGACCGGGCACGTAATATTTGCTCAGAAGTGTCATGGCTCAAGACTTTAGTCCACAAATCAGTCCTGAGAGTGACATCGCACGGCCAGAAAACGGATTAGCCTTGAGGTTTATGGGAATATCGGATTGTTGTACACGCATGAAACCGTGGATTCGCAGCGAAACGATCCGCATGGTGTTGTTCGATGCGCTGCTGGCTGTGCTGTTGATATCATTCAGCCCACTGATGGCCACAAGTACCGATCCTGCTACCAATCCCGGACTCCTGTTTCCTTCATCGCAGTTAGCGACTGCGCTGTGGAGTCTGCCGAACGCCCTCCCCCTGACCTTGCGTAGAGTTCGCCCGGAAATCGCAGCATGGCTGTTCGTTGGTCTTACCGTAGTGCATTTGTTTGTCGGCCCGGCGATCATCTATAGCGATTTCCTCGCGCTGGTCATGCTCTATTCCGTATTGGTATACGGTGACGCCCGCCACACTGTGCGGTTTGTCGTTACGTCGTTGACGATGAGTCTACTGGCTGGCGCGGTGTGGGGAGTGACGTTCAATATCGGGTCGTTGTTTGGTTCGGCGGCCGGATTCGACATAACCTGGACCGCTTGGCTTCCCACTGCCGCCACGTTGCCGGTCTGTCCGGGCGGGAACGGTATCGTACCGGATGCCGGTAATTGCGGAATGAAGATACTTGAGGACTCGCTGATTATGGCTGCGGCAATCGCGGCCAGCGCGATAAGCATCGTGGTGATGGCATTATGGCAACGTGCGCGACGTGCCACAATTGCCGCCATGAGGCAACGCAATGCCGCCATCGAGGCAAGAGACGTCGAAGAGGCACGCATCGCCGCGCTCGCCGAGCGGGCCCGCATCGCACGAGACATGCACGATGTGGTGGCCCACACATTGTCCACGATTATCGTGCAAGCAGATGGCGGCAGATACGCCGGCGCACAAAATGTTGATTTGGCGCGCAGCACGATGGGCACGATTCGTCATGAGGCGGTGCGTGCGCAGCATGACATGCAGCGCGTATTCTCGGTGTTCGGCACGCAGACAGACGCCACTGCCGATGGCAATGCGATCGCATATGACGATATCCCGTCATTATTGAACAGCACGACCAACGTTTCACGCACCATAACAGGCCACGTACAACCCGACAGATTATCGCCCCAGGCCAGCGAAGCGGTGTTCCGCCTAGTGCAGGAGGCTCTGACGAACGTTCGCAGATACGCCGGTACCGGGGCTCAGGTATCGATCATCGAGCATTGGTCGGATAGTGCGCTTTCCGTAACCGTCACGGATGATGGAATCGGAGCCAAATCAGCGTTGGATGGACATCGGCCAGGTTACGGTCTTATCGGTATGCGCGAGCGCATTACAGCTCTTGGCGGCACGGTTTCGGCCGGACCGCAGCATGAACGAGGATTCCAAGTATCGGCGTCGATTCCTCTGCTCTCAGCGCATGACCCAGCTCCCGCCGAAGTCTATGGCACACTTCCCCCACGCACAGACAATCTTCCGATTTCGGCCTCGCTTCCGAAGATCGACGAATCCCGCACTGTCGTTCCGAGCATCCTTCCTATTTGGACACGCGTACGGACACGTTTGACGGTTGCCTCGCGTCGTGTCGTTCGATGCTGCGTCACGCGCCTCCCGGCATTGTTTCGGTCAAAACACTTCGAACAGGGCGGTTCAGCACATCGATTCGATTGGATCGGCCGGCTCGCTCAATGGACCGAACGCCACTATCTATTGATGGATATGCTCACAGCCGCGGCATTGATGCTGCTGCTCAATTCGACTACCTATAACGATCTGCGTCTTCTGGCCGCCGACGGCATACATTGGATGTTGCCTGATCGGACGTTCACCACCGCGTTAACCATCGCGCTGCTTGCACCGCTGGCGTTCCGCCGTCGTTTTCCCGAGACAAGCGCCTTGTCGATGGCGGTCGTGTCGTTCATCCAGCTTTTGCTCCCCTCCTCCATCATGCCTGCCAATGGTCTGTTCGTGAACATGTTCGCCTTGGTATCCGTATATTCCGCCGTACTGTACGGCCGCGAGCGGGCATGGCGCTGGGTGTGCATGGCCATGGCAATCGATTCTTGGACGTTCGGCGTCAAAATGGCAGCTGGATGGAATGGGACCGACTTATGGCATATCGTGGCTCAATTGATTATCCCAGGACGAAATGCCCCAGCCGCATGGACCGTTATCCTCCACGGTCTGGTCCCGGCAGGCATGGTGATGGTAATCGGATTTGCGTGTATCGCCGCCGCCCGCTGGACCCGCTCACGCGGCGCGAACGCGCTGGTATTGCAACAACGAGAAGAGGCATTGCGTGCCGAGCAGGAACGCCAGAAAGTACTTGCGGCAAACCTAGAGCGCGAACGCATAGGAGCTGCCATACAGGCCGAAGTGATGACCACTTTGGAATCGGTGATCATGCAGACGGACGACGGATTAGCCATGTTAAACGCCTCCCCTACGCCCGAGAGCACACAGATCGCGAACTCGTTCGCGGCGATCGGCACGCGCGGACGTGCGGCGCTGGCCCATATGCGTGAACTGTTGAGAGTGCTGCGCGAGACCGGTTTCAGCGACGAACAGCACAAAGGCATGCAGCCGCAAATGCAACTGGCTCCCGCCACATCGTTGGACAGTCAAATGCATACGGCCAAGCGAAGTGCGTAACTAGCGACACGCTTCAATGCTTGACCTGTCCGCTGAATTTTTCAGGGACTATTCAGGGTATCGATGCGCCGAGCTCTATGGGAATAGGACATAGAGTAGAAAACATGAATGAAAACAACAGCACCAACAGCAACGGCATTCGTGTGGTTATCGCAGATGATCAGGAACTGGTTCGTGCCGGATTCGCTATGGTGATCGGTTCGCAACCGGATATGGACGTGATCGGACAGGCGTCCGATGGCGCACAGGCTGTGGCGTTGGCTGAATCTCTGCATCCCGATGTGGTGCTGATGGACGTGCGTATGCCAAGCGTGGACGGCATCGAAGCCACACGACGCATCACTACCTCGGTGCCCGGGGGAACACTCCCCCATACCACGCGCGTGATCATCCTGACTACGTTCGACCTGGACGAATATGTCATGGCGGCGATCAACGCCGGAGCATCCGGATTCCTTTTAAAGGACACAGAACCGGAGACGCTGCTCAATTCAATTCGTACAGTGTTCAACGGCAATGCGATTATCGCTCCGTCCGCCACGAAACGACTTATCGAGAAGATGATGCAGGACGGCTACGTCGCCGACAATACCTCCGGCGGAATCCCGGAATCGAAGCCCCGTACGAAAGTTCACGATCAGCCGACCTACACCGATCCGGAATTGGATCTGCTCACCGACCGCGAACGCGAGGTGCTGGTGGAGATCGCTCATGGACTGAGCAATCAGGAGATTGCGGACAAGCTGTTCATCTCCCTGCCCACGGTGAAGACGCATGTGGCGCACATTCTGTCTAAAATCAATGCCCGAGACCGCGTGCAAGCCGTTGTTTTTGCATATGACAATCGATTGGTGTGACTGTGTACAGGCCAATAGTCAGGCCAATAGTCAGTACGTCAATATGCCAGTATGTCCGTCAAGACAAACTGTTTGAACGAGGGATGGCCTGCACGTCGCGCATTACGACGTGCAGGCCATCCCTTTGAACTTTACCGTCGTCAGGCTTCGGCGAGCGCCTCAACAGGCGGGGTGTTCGCGGCGCGGCGCGCGGGTAGGATGCTGGCCAGAAGGGCGGCCAACGCAGCCACGGCGAGGACGGTGCCATTGATCTTCCATTCGAAAGGCATGGCGACGGTGCCGTAAAGGCTGAACACCATATAGGAGCCGAGCCATCCAAACAGGGTGCCGATGATGACGCCGGCAAGTCCGGAGACGACGGCAAGTAGGAGCGCTTCCACGGCGAGGGATCGACGCAATTGGCCGCAGGTCATGCCGATAGCACGTAGGGTGGCGGATTCGCGGGTGCGTTCGATGACGGACAGGCTGAGCGTATTGGCCACTCCGATGAGCGCGATGAGTACGGCGACGGCGATAAGGCCGACGAGCAGGGCCATCATGGCGTTGATGGCGGTATCCCACATGTTGCGCTCGGCGATGGGCCCGGTGACGTTAGCGTCAGGGATGGCATTCAAGGCTTCGCGCACACCGTCGATGATGCCGCCAACACCGTTGTGGTTGGCGTCGGGGTTGGCGGTCATCAGAAGGATGCGCCCCTGTTCGGTCAGGTCGCCGTCAGTAAAGTGACTAACCGTGACGAAGGCGACGGCGTCATAGGTGGAGGAGACGCGACGGTAATCGGCTTGGATAACGGTGTAGTTTGGTCCGGACGTGCCTGTGGCCGCGGTGGTGTCGGTGTCGGTAGCCGCGGTGCTCTCGTCGGCGGTGAAATCGGCTGTGTGAGTACGGTCGAAATCGATGTCAGCGCCGCTCAAGGCACGTCGGGGCATAAGGACATCGCGGTCTGTCAGGGTGATGCCGGTCAAGTCGGCGTGCATGACCTTCGAGAGACTGTCAAGGTCAGGGATGCCGACGAGCAGGACGCTGAGATCATGACCTTGGTCGTCGGTGAGGTGATGCAGGGCGGTTGGCGCGTCAAGTACACGTTCGACGCCCTGAACATGGCGCACTTGGCTGGTCTGCTCTTCAGTCATGCCGGTACCGGTGGCGATCATGTCTACGCTGTAGCGGGTGGAAAGTGCGTTGGCCATGGTGGTTTTAGCGCTGGCAGCACCGGTGGCGATGGTGGAGACGAGTGTGACACCGATGAGGAGTGCGGCACCGGTGGCGGCGACCCTACGTGGGTTCTTTTGGACGTTGGCGTGAGCAATGACGGCGCTGGGCCCGGTTTTGGCGGCAAGCATGCCGGCACCGCGCATGAGCGCTGGCATCCAGTAGACGGCAGAGACGACGAGTGCGATGAACGTAAGCGCGCATCCGCCCATAGTGGCGAGCAGGAGCGCAGGATAATGATCGTCGCTCAGGGATTCATGCCCGATGGCGGACAGGTGCATCTGCCATGCGCCGAACGCGCATAGCGCAATGCCGATGACGAACATGAGGATGGAAAGTATGGCGCGCATATGTCCGCGACGGGCGGTCTCAGTCAGTTCAATGGGGCGCAGCGCTTCGAGCGGGGTGACGACGGTGGCGGCGCGCGCGGGGCCGAGGGAAGCGATGACGGTCATGAGCAGGCCGAAAGCGACGGGTACGGCGACGACGGGCCAGGTAATGATGAGACGCATGGACACGCCGGTGGTTTTCATGACACCGGTAGCGCACAGTAGGGCCATGAGCCCGATGCCAAGCGCGACGCCGAGCAAGGATGCGATGAGGCCAAGGATTCCGGCTTCGCATAAGACGGAAGCGTGCAGTTGACGACGGTCGGCACCGATGGTGCGCAGAAGGGCGAGCACGCGTCGACGTTGAGCGACAAGCACTTGGAACGTATTGGCGATGACAAGCGCGGCGACGAGCAGGGCAAGCACGCCGAAGCTCATGAGAAACGTAGTGACGACGCTGGTGCCGTTGGCACTGAGGGATTCCACGGCGAGCCGGTCGGCCTCGCTGCGGTCCACAAGCCGACTGTATCGGGGCAGGAGACGGTCGATGGCGGCCGTGTCGGCTCGGGTGTCGAGGTCAAGGTAGACGGAGGTGGCGTTGACCTGATTGAAGTCGGCGACACCGTTGACCGAAGCCATGAGATCGTCGGAAAGGATGGCGGCACCACCGTCATATGCGTAAGCACCGTTGGGGTCATCGGTCAGGCCCGTCACACGCGCTTCGACATCTTCAACGGAATCCTGACTTCCAGCGGCATTCCAGCGAGAGGCGACTCGCACCGTATCCCCCACACGCAGGCCGAGCTGTTCGGCAATACCTTCAGGCAGGGCAATCTCACGGTTATCGGCGGGCCGGTCACCATGCGTGACAGTCACAGGCAGCAGTTTCGCCTCACCCGTGTTGATGGCGTAACTGGTGGCGTGACGGGTGCCGTTAGACAAGCGGATATTGGCGGCGGTGATGGCACGCACACCTTTAACGCCTTCGATAGCGCGCATACGGTCGAGATGATAGTCGGCTACGGTACGTGAATATGCTTCGCTGGTCTGCGCGTCGGTGGGGTGTTCGGGTAGGTCAGACAGGACCATCGCGTCCGCGCCGGCATAGATGGAGGTCTGCTGACGGATGAGGGAGTCGTTCATGGCGTTGCCGAACAGGAATGTGGAGGCGATGAACGCAGTGCCGATGAGCACGGCGATGCCGGCCGGAATGAGCATCCGGACGTTTTTCTTCATGAGATTCAATGTGCTGGAAAACATGTGACTACGCTCCTGTATCTCAGCGCGAATGGCGGGCCACGGGTGCGGCGTGACGGGCACCGCCCGTCTCCTGCAGCACGTCATCGGTGATCGGCAGATGAACCGGCCCATTCACTCCAGCAAGTCGGGCGAGTTTATCCGCGCGGGTGGAAGTGACGGCGGCACGTGTGGCACGCTCGCGTTCGGCCATCAGCAGATGGTTCATGGCTTCCACGGTAGGACGCGATTCGTCTGCCACGATCCGTCCGTCCGCGAACACGATGGCGCGGTCCGCGTAGGAGGCGGCCACGGCATCATGAGTGACCATGACGATGGTCTGTCCCAGTTCATTGACCGAACGCTTGAGGAACCCAAGCACCTCAGCACTGGAGACGGAGTCAAGGTTGCCGGTGGGCTCGTCGGCGAAGACGAGTTTGGGTTTGGTGATCAGGGCGCGGGCGATGGCCACACGTTGTTGTTGTCCACCGGATAATTCGGTGGGACGGTGGTTCAGGCGCTGCTTGAGTCCCAACGTCTCCACGAGCAGGTCGAACCATGCGCGGTCCGGCTTCTCACCGGCCAAGGTGAGCGGCATGAGGATGTTCTGCTCGGCGCTGAACATGGGCAGCAGATTGAAGCTCTGGAAAATGAAACCGATCTTGTGACGGCGCAGCAAAGTGAGCTGCTTGTCGTTCATGCGGGTCAGGTCCGCGCCGTCGAAGAGGATATGACCGCCGGTAGCCGCATCAAGACCTGCGAGTGTGTGCATGAGCGTGGACTTGCCGGAGCCGGATGGCCCCATGATGGCGGTGAACCGTCCACGTTCGAAGCTGACGTTTACGCCACGCAAAGCGTGGACGATGCTGGCTCCGGTGCCATAATCCTTGACCAAGTCAACGGCTTGGATGGCAGCACCACGCGATGCGATCACGGGTGCGGCTGAATTCTGTACGTTCATGATGTCTCTCCATAATTGACCGAGCCTTATGCCCGGATGGTGATTCCAACTTATGAAGAAACGTGAGCGCGCCCCATCGTGCGCCAGACTGAATTGAACGAGTTCTCGTCCAGCGCCCCTCATCCTTCAGGATGAGAGACGACAAGAAACAGAAAGCCCCGATTGTCTTCCCTTTCAGGATCGAGTTGTTCCGTGTTTTCGCGAATTTGTCTCGCTGAGCAGCGGTCAGCGAGACAAATTCGCGAAAACACGGAACAACGACAAGGAAGCCCGCGCTGCATGACGTCAGCGCGGGCTTCCTACTCCTTGGGTCAAGCTATCAGGTGGAAGGCACCCCATACGACTCGATGATTCGCAATGCACCCCATCAGCATCGCGCCCCTTCTCAGCGAGCCGTTAACCTTCCCGCCAATTTCACTTGGCCAAGCCGGAAGCACGGACGGCCTCGAAGCCGCCCTTCAAGTCATCGAGGATGTCCTCGATGTTCTCGGTGCCGATGGACAGGCGGATGGTGCCCTGATGGATGCCCTGATCCTCCAGCTCTTCCAGGGTCTCCTGGGAGTGGGTGGTGGATGCCGGGTGGATGACCAGAGACTTCACGTCAGCCACATTGGCGAGCAGGGAGAACAGGTGCAGGTTGTCGATGAAGACGCGAGCTGCGTCCTTGCCACCCTTGATGTCGAAGGTGAAGATGGAGCCGGCGCCGTTCGGGAAGTACTTCTCGTAGAGGGCGTGGTCGCGGCGGCCTTCGATGGACGGGTGGGAGACGGACTCGACTTCCGGCACGGTCTGCAGGTATTCGACAACCTTTAGTGCGTTCTGGACGTGACGCTCAACGCGCAGGGACAGGGTTTCGGTGCCCTGCAGCAGCAGGAAGGCGGCGAACGGAGACAGGGTGGCACCGGTGTCGCGCAGCAGGATGGCGCGGATACGGGTCACGAATGCGGTGCCGCCCAGAGCCTCATAGAAGTTCAGGCCGTGGTAGGAGGGATCCGGTTCGGTCAGGGTCGGGAACTTGCCCGGCACTTCAGCCCAGTTGAAGTTACCGCCCTCGACGACGACGCCGCCAAGCGTGGTGCCGTGGCCGCCGATGAACTTGGTGGCGGATTCAACCACCACGTCCGCGCCGTGCTCCAGCGGGCGGAACAGGTACGGGGTGGCGAAGGTGTTGTCGACGATCACCGGCAGATGGTGCTTATGCGCGATTGCGGAGATTGCCTCGAAGTCCGGCAGATCGGCGTTCGGGTTGCCGAAGGTCTCGAAATAGACGAGCTTGGTGTTTTCCTGAATGGCGTCCTCGAAGTTCTGCGGAACCTCCGGGTCGACGAAGGTGGTGGTGATGCCATCGCGCGGCAGGGTGTGCTTGAGCAGGTTGAAGGTACCGCCATAGATGTTCTTGGAGGAGACGATGTGGTCACCGGACTGGGTGATGTTGCGCACGGCATATTCGACGGCCGCTGCACCGGATGCGACGGCGATGCCTGCGGTACCACCTTCGAGGGCGGCGATGCGGTCTTCGAAAACACCCTGGGTGGAGTTGGTCAGACGGCCGTAGATGTTGCCCGGATCGGCAAGGCCGAAACGAGCCTCGGCGTGATCGAAGTTGTGGAAGACATAGGAAGTGGTGGCGTAGATCGGCACTGCGCGGGAGTCAGTGGCCGGATCGGCCTGCTCCTGGCCCACGTGCAGCTGCAGGGTTTCAAAACGGTACTTCTTGTTCTCGGCCATGATGTGCTCCTTGCTGGTTGTGCTTGGTCGCGAGGTTCTTTTCCTTGCCACCCGCCTGCCGTGTTCGGCGGTTGGCGAGGTGTTGGTTATGAAGGTACGCGCGCGGCACCGCGCACCGCAAGCCACACGTTATCGGGGTTGCCTATAGACCCTTATAACACGTTGAGATCATTGGGGTTTCACGAGGTTGTCATCGGCAAATACACAGCCGGAATCCATGCGACACGCCGACCGAAGATGCGGCCCGACAGTTTTGTGCGGCATGCGTTTGCAGTCCCGTGACCCGAAATGTGGATTGCGTTACATGGTCGATTCGTTGATTGGGCTACGCTCTGCACTGTTGCCTGTATTGGCACTTGGTTTGTCGATTGATGATTGGAGTAGTTCATGGCTGACGTTACGTTGTACGATCGCGATCCGTTGTACATTCCTCGTGTGGCTGCCGTGCATGATATGTGCGGCTACGGCAAGTGTTCGCTGACCGCCGCGATCCCGATTCTCTCGGCAGCGGGTTGTGATGTGTGTCCGGTGCCGACCGCTCTGTTCTCGGCGCACACCAAGTACGAGGTGTTCACCTTCCACGACACCACTGACATCCTCTCCGGATACCTTGACGCATGGCAGAAAGAGGGCGTGGACCTGGACGGCGTGTACTCCGGCTTCCTGGGCTCCCCCGATCAGGTGGCAATTATCCAGCGCCTGTACCGCGAGTATCCGAAGGCTTTGCGTCTGGTGGATCCGGTGATGGGCGACGCCGGTCAGATGTATCCCACGTACACGCCGGAGCTGTGTGAGGCGATGGGCGCGTTGGCGGACGGCGCTGACGTGCTGATGCCGAACCTCACCGAGGCCTCTATCCTTACCAAGCGTGACTACCCTGGTCAGGATCTGGATGACGCCTCGGTGACCGATCTGCTCGATGCCCTGCTCAAGCTCGGCGCCAAGAACGTGGTGCTCAAGGGCATCGATCATGGCGACGGCAAGATCGTGAACTATGTGGCCAGCGCCGAAACCGGCGCGGAGAACAAGATCGAGCTCGCGCATGACAAGCTGCCGTACATGATTCACGGCACGGGCGACGCGTTCGCTTCTGCGCTGTGCGGTGCGGTGTTGGCCGGCAAGGGTCTGGCCGAGTCCGCTGAGATTGCCGGCGAATTCGTCCGTCACGCGATGGAGAGCACCCGTCACCAGCCCAACTTCGAGGAGCGTGGTGTGAGCTTCGAACTGAACCTCGGCGAGCTTACCGCTCTGGTGAAGTAAACGAACAACAGTCGTACTTGCAAACTCCTTAGTTGAATCCTGCCGGCGATTCGCCCTGAATTGTTTTCAGACTACCGATCGGCTGGGGTTTATCTGGGGAGTTTTCTTATGCCGTGGGCACGTGCGCAATCACATTTCACCGGTTCTTGAAATATTTCAGCAGATGGTTTTCGCGTGTCAACAGCACCGCCACACATGCGCCCAACAATCCTCCGACGCCGGCCGCGACCGGCACACGAAACAGTGTGTTCATGAGGGCCCTGGCTTCATCTCCACGATTCTCAAGCCATACCAAGGCCAGCAATGGACTTGCCATTGCCATGCCAGCCGAAGTCCATGCCAGTGTTTCGGACTCGATCTGCGCCAACAATGCAGTTTTCGGTACGCCGCAATGCAGCGCCGACGCCATTTCCAGTTTGCGCATACGCGTAGCGCCGAAACCCAAAATCGACGCCACTGCGAGAGCAATCCACGGCACATAAGCGGTCAGCCTTGATTCAAACGACACTGCACTGTCCAATTCGCTGCCTTTGGTGGTGTTGAGCTTGTGAATTTGCGGGCGCTCAGCTGTGGTTACGTTTGCGGTACCATCGCTGGCCAAGCGCAGCAATGATTCGATGTTGTCGGTTTGCGGCCATGCACGCACCCAGCATTGGCCGAAAGCCACACTCGGGTCGGCCGGCACCGGGGTCAATACGGCATAGGAGAAGCCGGATTTTCTGCCGTCGTCCGGCCAGTCGAATACACCGGCGATATCGAGGATGCGCCCGTCCTTCAGCACCAACGACTGTCCGGATTGGACTTGAAATGGCTTCGCCACTTCACTGGATAGCAACGCGCCTCCCCCGTTCGGCGGCGCGCTCTCGGATTCTTGGAGTTCTCCATTCCTCCATTGTGTGCCGGTGGCGCTCAATATGAATACGTTGGCGGCACCTGGAGTGATCTCATACAACGGCACACTCGTGGAGGGCAGGGCCGCGAACGCCAGCTTGTTCTCGGATTGACGTACTGCCCCGGCCGCTTCGACCCCATCCAATGAGATGAGACGGTCACAGGCCGCGCCATCGATATGGTTGGGATATTCCAATATCCAGGTTGAGCCGCCTGATGCCACGTATTCATCGGTTTGCTTCTGTATTCCGGAGATGGTAAGCCAATCGGCACCGGCGAGCAACACAATCAGGCATGCAAGTCCTACTGCGAGCGCGCACGCGTGACTGGTGCCGGTGATGAGGTCACGCCATGCCTCCCCCAGCATGCCGGCAAGACGCATGCGAGGCCGGTGGCTGGTTTCATTCATGATGCTCACCGCCTTGTTCAATTGGCTCGGCATGCGCAGGATTTACGACAGTCTTGGCCACTTGTGCGGGATGGTCGCTCTGCCAGTCGCGCAAATCAATCAGGTCGGTGCAGGCATCGCGCGTGCGGGGATCATGGGTGGCTACCACCACGATGGCTCCACTCATTGAAAGATTGTGCAGATGTTCGTTGACCGTGGCGGCGGTGTTGAGGTCCAATTGTGCGGTCGGCTCATCAACCAGTAAAAGCCCGGCATGTGAGGCGACTCCACGAGCCAGCATCAGTCGTTGCGCCTCGCCGCCGGAGAGGTCGCGGAATGGTTTGCGCGCCAAAGCCGCCAAACCGAACCCTTCGAGCAGTTCCATTGCATGGGCTTCGGCCTCCCGCCGACGTTCTCCTCGCGCGATGAGGGGCAAGGCCACATGGTCGATGGCCGAACGTCTTGCCACACCATGAGGGTTCTGCAGCACCCAGCACACGCGCCCGCAATCGATGCGCTCCACCGAACCGGTGACCGGTGTGACCCATCCGGCGATGATGGACAGCAACGTGGATTTGCCGGAACCTGACGGTCCGGTCAGCGCGTATACATGCTTGGGCAGCAGCGTCATGGTCACATGCCGGAATAGCATGTCTTCGCCGGTACGGTCAAAACTGTGCCCTACGTCTGTGAGTATCACCTTGCGGGCGGCCATGTCATGCACCGCCTTGGGCTGTGCAGTGTTCGTTGGTACGCGGCGTTACGTCCACATGGTCGAACGTCTGGTTTTCGCTTACGCTGACCATCGTCTTACCGAGCTGTGATGCGATGATCGACACTTGCACGGGCGTCGCATCAACGCTGACGCAACCCGAGCCGGCAGCCGCATCATATACGGCGGAAGGCGGCACGCTGAGCGCGGTCAACGGCTGCTTCAATCTCCAGTCATAGGAGACGCTTAAGGTTTCGCCAGCGGAAGCGCCTGCGGCGCCCCCAGCCAAAGTACCACCGGAGGCCAGAGCACCGCCGGAATCCGAACCAAGCGAAGCCATACGAAATGCCACGGAATTATTAATCGCCGTCAGCATTGCCGTATCCGTAAGCTCCTTGGCATCAGCCGGCACATCGAACGTCTGATCGCCGATGGTAATCACGCGCTCCCCCGCTACAAGATCTGCAGCGGCGGCAGGCAATGTGGCTTTGAGCGGGATTGCGGCCGTGGTGAACAGGTCCTGACCGGCCGTAACTTGCCGGCCTACGGCAATGGAGGTTTGTTTGACGGTCACCGAGTCGGCAGGCAACCATACAAACCAACTGGGGTCGATAGTCCAGCCGGTGTCACGGCTCAGCTGTCGTGCACCGACGGATTGCGCGAGCGCATTGTATGCGGTGATGGTATCCCAGGTCATCCAATCCGAGTCCGGCGCATTGTAGCCGAGCCTGCGCAGCGCGGCGTTGAGCCCTGCGGCGTCCGAGCCACGCATACCACTTTTGAGCTCACGGTACAGCGGCACATCGGTATGCAATGCCATGACCGGCGTGGCATCGACATCGAATATCACCTGCCCGGATGCTATCGGAGAGCCCGCGCGCACGGCAATACCTGTGACGGTACCGGAAGTCGGTGAAGCGACCGTTGAGGATTCTCCCAAACTCATGGTCAACGCGACCGAGCGCGAGTCGTCGAACTGGGTGACCGCCACTTTCACCGTACTGGCTTCGGTACTGGAAACCAGTGAAGGCGGAATCTTGGAGCGGGTCAAGAGGAACCCTGCGCTCACGCCCATGGCAAGCATTACCAGCGCCAGCAATATCACAATGGAAATCGCCACGCCATTGCGTGAGGCCCTACGTTCTTTACGGAATGCCACGGTTCTGGCTGCCGCCTTGCTTCCCTGAATCATGGCGTTTGCTCCATTCGTTTGAGGTCACTGCTATTGGTGCAACGGATCCTGCTGGCAGGCCCAGAACTGCTGGGCCTTATCGGCGTTGTAGTCGGGGTTCCTGCTGCCGTCTTCGTTGTATTCCATATACATGCTGTAGAACTCGTTCCATTTGCGGGTCTTCTCCTCTATCCGCGTCTCACTGTCCGTGCTGCTGACTTCCATCGCCAGATATTCCTGCTCACTCAACGGTTTGGGTAACAGGTCACGTTGTTTGAGGCATTGATATGCCGCCTTCTGAAACGCTTCGGTGTCGAGGTTGCCCGGATTGCCTTGTATTTCGTCATGCAGCGCTTCGACATTCCACAGATCGGTCTTTTCGGCACATTCCGTGTTCTTCTGGTTCATCTCATCGTCGGTCAAAGCACTGTCCCGCAAACGGGCGAGCTGGCCTTTCGTGGCAACCAATCCGTATGGCGCCAAGCAGTCGTTCTGAACGTCCAAGATCTCGTTGAGTTCCGCATCGGTGATCCGGCAATCCGCTAGAATCCGTTTGGCCAAGTCGGTTTTGGATTGCTCGTAGGCGCTTTGGAATTCGTTGGCGAATGGACCGGCGAAATCCGGAGCCTTGCAGGCGGCTGCATTGGACTGCGCAGCATTGCCATTCGCCGTGGTACTTGACGGCGAGCCACAGGCCGCACACACCGTGATCAAGGATACGGATATCAGCAGTGCAAGCGCATATCGAACATCGTGTTGTATATGACGGTTCCTGCGTGTTCCCCAACCAACCATAACGACCTCCCTGTCTGTATCAGCATAAACAGATTTCGATGGGAATCATCAGGCTTGTGTAGCCGCAGAGATTACATGGCATAGCCAGGCTCCAACCATGCCCTGACGTGACAATGGCAAAAAGTACCGTGTCTTCACCATGCATGGACACCGTCACCGACGTATTCCCGGTATGCAGGGAATACGCGCGTAGAGTATCCAATCGTCGTCCTCAGTCGTGATGTTGAGCTCTCCGCCGAGACTGCGAATCATACGCCGGTGCATGGCGATCCCACTGCCATGCGGTTTGAGCATATCCGTCGTCTTGTCATTATGGGCTCGTCCTATGCTGCCTCGCACGGTTATCGGATTGGTTTCCATGATTTCAAGAACGGTATTGCTTAACGTTATGACGCAGTAGTATTTTCCATCATCAGGATTCATATGCCGAGTGATGTTGGCTGCGAGTTCACTGAGCAAATTGGCAGCCTCCGCAACTGATTCGTCCGAGCACTCATCAGATAAGCTGCCTCTCATTTCGATGGTGCCGGTAAATCCCAGATGCATGAGTCTGGCGCGCGCTTGTCTCACTGCCGACTGGAGCTTGGCCCATCGATTGGATGCAGCGCCACTGGAGACTGGAAATGTCGGCAAAGCTTTCGAGGCGGAACTTACGACTGGATTCATGGTGGAATCCATAGCATCGGATTCATCGGGACCATCTGACGACGATCGGCCAGACGATTGCGGCTGTTCAAGCAAATCGATGACATGGTGGATCTCATCGAGCACGGACAGGGCCTGATCATTGATGAATCGCCAATCCTGCCGCTCTGCGAGACGCGACGGGTCATCACCGATGCGCCGAAGCTCACGCTGCGCAGTCAATGCGATGTACGATAGACCGCCGCTGGCGGAATCGTGGATGCGAGAGGCCAGACGCGTATTGCGCTGCAACGTATCCAGCTGCCATTGTCTGCGTTCCAGAGCCATGGCCTGTTCGCGAATCTCATCACGTTGTTTGCGCCAGCGGAATGACATACCTGCCATCGTGGCGAGCGTGAACATGCCGCTGTAGTTGACCATGCCGATCCATGTGGCGGAAAGCGCATTAAACCTGTTCAAGGCCACTGGCACGCATTCGGCAAGTGTGACCGTGAGCAACGCGGCCATCGCCACTGGAATCGCGCTGTCATAGCCGATGATGGCAAGCGCCAGATATGCCGCCCATAGCGGATTCGGACCGGACAGGTCAGGCACGAGCAATCTGGCTATCACGGTGACGATGATCAGCCATCCGGAGATCCTGGGTATGAACGGCGACAGTATGATAGCGACGACCGACATCAGCGAGAAGAAATAATTCGGCGGATGGACCGGAGGGATGACCGTCCACTCCGTCAAGGTGATGGCAAGTACGAATGTCGCAATGACAATACGGAACCAATGCTCCCGACCCCAATGGACCACATGGCGCAACCCAGCATTGCACCGTGAGCCCACGTCAGACGATGCAGACTCACGTAATCCGCGCAACGACTTCGACTCCGGCTTTTCACCGGTCTCATTCCCGGCCGAGGTGTCGTTCATCGCCCCTCCTGCGAAGCGCCGGTCCATAAGGCCACGGCCGCTCCACGAGAGGTGGCGCCGAGCTTATGTATGGCACGCGTGAGAAAAGTTTTTGCAGTGGAAGGATTGATCCGCATTTCCGCCGCGATCTGTTCAGTTGAAAATCCTCTGGAACAGTAGTTCATGGCCTCGGCTTCCCGATCGGAAAGAAGGAATTGGCGCGGTATATGCTGTCCATGCAATCGGGCGTACGCCGCTGCTGCGGTTTCAAATCCTTGACCCCATGTGCCGCCGGCAGCAATCGCACGAATTGCTTCGACGATAGGCGTCTCCACCGATTTGGGCACTATCCCTTGCGCTCCGGCCGCAGCGGCTTTGGCGGAATACACGGTTAACGAGAATGAGGTGACGGCCAGAATCATGACCCGAGCGGTTTTGATGCGGATGGTTTTGCACACCACAAGTCCGGAAAGTTCGTCCATCGACATGTCGGTAAGCAGCACATTGGGACTCTGGCGCGGGTCGAGACAACGGGCGACCGCGTCCCTGCCTGATGTGGTTTTCCAGATGACACGTGCTTCCGGCATGAGTTCATCAATGGAGCGTTCAAGGAAGGCGAGCGCGAAAGCATCATTATCCACAAGTCCTATGGTGACGATGGGACGCATAAGCCGCCATGCCGGTCGACTATCCGGTCGGTCATCAGCATTGGCCGTCACCCTGCTGGCTGCCGCTTGATCGGATACTCGCTCTCGACCGTCCATGATGCTCGCCCCCTGCAGCTTCGACGCCACCCCTGCTAACCGATACCGTAGCATCAGCGCAAACGGCGGCATAGTCGGCGCTGTCATCCATAGGACTACAAATGCATACCGTCCTAACAATCGGTGGATAACCGGCATTCCATCCACACACTGTCCACAACACTCCGAACTGCGTCACTGGATCCACATTGGTCGATTTCGCTTGTGCGGCACACGTGCCGTATCGCACAGTTGAGCCATGAGCACTGCTACATCGGCGAAGACGCGCCAAGCACAGGAAACCGTTCACCCACCTGTTGGTCAGGAATTTTGCCAGCCGGCTTTTGCTGCGCTGCCCACTTCGGAAATCCCACCGATCGAGAAACTTGCGGGCCGGTTGGAGGATCGTTCACTGACGCCCAAACAGTTCGGCGCTCTTGGCGAGGAATACGCTGCCGCATGGCTGCAGACACAAGGATGGACCGTATTGAGCCGCAACTGGCATACGCGCTACGGAGAACTGGATATCGTGATGCTCACCCCGGAACTCACGGTGGTGTTCGTGGAAGTGAAATCCCGGCGCACCGCGCATTATGGCGCGCCGCAGGAAGCCGTCACACACAGCAAGCAGCTCAACTTACGCCGAGCCGCTTGCGAATGGCTACTAGACCGACGCAACCGTGTATCTCATCACCATGTCCGATTCGATGTGGTCACCATCGCACTCGGCATGGAGCATCCGACGATCCGCCATATCGTCAATGCATTCTGACCGCACGGTTGTTCACCAAAGGAGTCCGCCATGGCAATAGGTAGCGCATTATCCGTCGGGTTGATCGGATTGAAAGCCTTTGTTATTCAGGTTCAGGCCTTCGTCAGCAACGGTCTGCCGTATTTCTCCATCATCGGGCTTCCTGACGCCTCGCTTGCCGAAGCTCGCGAACGAGTGCGGTCAGCGTGCCAGGCCGCGGGATTCAGTTGGCCGCAAACCCGCGTAACCGTGAACATGAGCCCCGCCGCCATGCCGAAACGAGGGTCTTCGCATGATCTGGCCATCGCCGCAAGCGTATTATGCGCGTCCGGCACCATAGGACACAACAGTCTGGAAGATACGATTGTGCTCGGAGAAGTCAACCTCGATGGGTCCGTGCTGCCGATTCACGGTTTGTTACCGATTATGCTGCACGCACAATCACACGGCATACACAAAATGATTATCCCCTACCGCAATCTTGAGGAATCCAACATGCTGGACGGATTGGACGTGATCGGCATCCGTCACGTGGGAGAACTCATAGAGCTGATGGGCGGCCAAGCCTCCTACACCATAGCGGATACGCAACTGTCAGACGAGAACCCCGAACTATCATCCTGTGGGAAAACCATCGATGCCAACGACATGGCTGAAGTGCTGGGGCAGGATCATGCCAAATGGGCGTTGCAGGTGGCCGCAGCCGGCGGTCACAACCTCATCATGACCGGCCCACCCGGAGCAGGCAAAACCATGTTGGCCGCACGATTGCCCGGCATCATGTGCCCGCTCGCCGAATCGGAACAGTTGGAGGTGGCGTCCATCCGTTCCCTATGCGGCACATTACCGCAATACGGCATCACCGATCTTCCTCCGTTCGAGGCCCCGCATCATACGGCAACCACCGCCGCGCTGGTTGGCGGAGGAAGCGGAATCGCTACGCCCGGAGCCATCACCAGAGCGCATCGCGGAATACTGTTCCTAGATGAGGCACCCGAGTTCAGCGCACGATCTCTGCAGACGTTGCGCGAACCCTTGGAATCAGGATATGTGTCATTGTCCAGATCGAAAGGAAGCACTTATTATCCTGCGTCCTTCCAACTGATCATGGCCGCCAACCCCTGCCCATGCGGCTACTATTACGGCACCGGCGAACGATGCAGCTGTCGGGAGAAGGACCGCATCAGATATTTTTCACGTCTCTCCGGTCCTATTCTGGATCGTATCGATATTCAACTGTCAGTGCCGCCGGTCTCGCGTATCGCCGTGGCCAACGAACCGCCCGGAGAAACCAGCGCCGTAATCCGTCAACGGGTTACGCATGCGCGGAACACCGCCAAAGACCGTTTCCGCAAACAAGGCTGGACTTGCAATGCCCAGGCGTCCGGCACCTGGCTTCATGCCAATACATCGCTGAAGGCCATGGAACTCGTCAATCAGGCGCTTGCCTCATATCGAATCACCTTGCGGGGCGCAGACCGAGCCATGCGGCTCGCATGGACCTTCGCCGACCTAGCCGGCCGCACTTCTCCCTCCACACAAGACGTCCATCAAGGCATCGAAATGAGAACGAGGATGACATGACCAGCTGCACAGAATACCCTGCTATGGAGCCGCTACATATCAATGCCGTGACGCCGCCTTCTCGGGAAGCGCTCCATCGCGCTGCACTCACCTTTTGCTTGGACGGTTCGGACGTCCGTATGTTCGCCACGCTCAAAGGCGCCCCTAATGCCGAAGCGTTATGGCGCGTATTGGAAGAGTCGCACCCCGACCGCTCGGACACCTCCCGCGAACCAGCACTGATGCAGTTGGATCGCATGTTCGCGCAAGGACTTGTTCGTTGGGGGCGCAAAGCTTCCTTGGAAGCGATGTGCTCATTCCGCCGCACAGTGGCTGCTTGGCATAATCGCATGTCGAATCTGCCATCGCATAACATCACGCAATTGGCCGATTGGTTTACGATGGACGGCACGCAGCATCTCATCGCCCCCGGCCACCCTTGCTGGCCTACCCAGCTTAATGATCTGTCAATCCGGGCAGATTGGGCGCCTCCGTTATGCCTATGGATCAAAGGAAATCCCGCAGCCTTGGTCAGCTGTCCGAAACCGATTGGCATAGTCGGTTCACGTGATGTGACCAAATACGGCCGATACATTGCCGGCAGCGTGGCCGAACGCGCTGCAGCCGGAGGGCATCTGGTGGTATCCGGAGGAGCCATGGGAACGGACGCTGCAGCACACTGGGGCGCATTGAACGCAACTCTCGGCAAGTCATCGCAGCACATCGGCACCACAGTCGCCGTGTTCGCCGGGGGCCTCAACCATATCGGCCCCGCCCGCAACCACACTCTTTTTGAACGTATCGAGGAGCAACACGGAGCGCTGATCAGCGAATTGTGTCCGGACACCATTCCGGAAGCCCGTCGTTTTCTGTTGCGCAACCGCATCATTGCAGCGATGTCCAGCACACTGGTTGTGGCACAGGCAAGGCTTCGTTCCGGCGCACTGAATACAGCTGGCTGGGCATGCGAACTCATGCGCGAAGTGTATGCCGCGCCCGGCAACATCAATCTGCCAGATAATGCCGGCTGCAATAAGATGATCGACGATCATCAAGCCATGATGCTGCGCTCCCTGTCCGATATCGAAGAGATATGGCATGAAGCGCATCCCCCATATATGGCACAGCCGAACACGGTCGAAAGCGATGCAGCTGCAAGCATGACCGGCGAAGATTCCCTTACGAGGCAAACAATCGCGACGCCATCAGCCGGGACCTCCATCATGCAGGCTTCTGCCGCGTCAGCTTCCGACGTGATAGCTCCTATAGCTTCTGGCACCGAAGCGAGCTGTTCCGAACCAGTTCCACGGAATGCAGTCCAACGGGAACCGGCACGAGGGAAGTCCGCTCGCAGTATGCCGGATCTTCGCGAAACGTCGCGCGGCCAGGCACAACAGCAAGCAGAAATCAAAGTTCGCGACCTGCCGGAGACAGATCAGTTGATGGTGGCACTGATGCGCAAGTGCAGCAACAAGCATCTCAATGTCACGCCGGACGCGCTTCTGCGCGAAGCACGACAATTCGCACCGGACGATATCCCGGATATCAGCGCAGTGCTTGAGTTGCTTGGCGGCCTAGAGCTTCGAGGCGTAGTGGAACGAAAGGCAGGAATATTCAAACTCAGTTCGCATGTGCGATAGCTGCTTCGACCCTGTTCGCCGGGTGTGCGAGAATCGAACCCATGAGTCCGAAACGTTTGGAAGATATGTATGATGCGGTTATCGTCGGCGCCGGAGCAGCCGGCCTGTCCGCGGCACTGGGGCTGTTGCGCTCCCCCGAAATCATGGATCTGAAGGAGCAGGGCGTCGAGCCAAAAATCCTCGTGGTTTCCAAATTGCAGCCGCTGCGCTCGCATACCGGTTCTGCGGAAGGCGGCATTGCAGCGAGCCTTGGCAACATCGAGACCGACGATTGGCATTGGCATTATTACGACACCATCAAGGGCGGCGATTGGCTCGTCGATCAGGATGCCGCAAAACTTCTTGCCGAATATGCGCCGGAAACCGTCATCAATCTGGAACGTCAAGGCGTGGCGTTCTCCCGCACTGAAGACGGACATATCTCACAGCGACGCTTCGGTGGCCATACCCGTGATTTCGGCGGATCACCAGTCAAGCGTGCCGCATACGCCGCCGATCGTATCGGCCATCAGATTCTGCACACCCTTTGGCAGCAATGCGTAGCCCAAGGCGTAGCATTCGCCGAAGAATGGTATGTAACCGATCTGGTGTTGGATGAAAACGGCAACCGAGTCGCCGGCATCGTGGCGTTGGACACCCATTCCGGCAAGACGCAGGCCGTTCATGCACGCAACGTGCTGATTGCCACAGGTGGCGCAGGACGTCTGTTCCACACCACCTCCAACTCCTGGGATCTCACCGGCGACGGCATGGCGTTGGTGCTCGATGCCAGACTGCAGCTGGAAGACATCGAATTCGTGCAATTCCATCCGACCGGACTGGCGCATACCGGCATTCTGCTTTCGGAGGCCGCACGCGCCGAAGGCGGCATCTTGAGAAATGCCGACGGCGAACCGTTTATGGAACGGTATGCCCCCGAGCATAAGGATCTGGCCGCCCGAGACGTGGTGTCCCGTTCCATTATGGCGGAAATCGACGCCGGTCGAGGCGTACCCGATCCTAAAGACCCAAATGGTCCGAAGGACTGCGTATGGCTGGATATGACTGGAATCACCCCCGAACGCATGGCCGAAGCCCTGCCCCAAGTGGTTGAGACCATCGAACAATATGCGAACCTCGATCCCGTCAAGGATTGGGTGCCGATCAAGCCGACTGCGCATTACACGATGGGCGGTGTCCCCATCACCACCGACGGTGAAGTATACCGATGGGGCGATGAACATCGCACCCTTGTCGATGGTCTGTTCGCCGCCGGCGAGTGTTCCTGCGTATCGGTGCATGGCGCCAATCGCCTCGGCGGCAACTCATTGCTCGACGCATGCCTGTTCGGCACCCGTGCCGGCCGCACACTTGCCGCACGTATCGCAAACAATCCGGTGGACTCCCCCATGGCAGACGAATCAGCCGATGAATCACTGGCCAAGGCGACCGATCAGGCTGCAGCACGACGCAGTGACGAGCTGAATGATCTACTCAACGGTTCAGCGCCAGCCGCAGCAACTGATACGGATTCCGGCATCACCAACCCATACCAACTTATGGCCCGGCTCGGCTCGGTCATGGATCGCGCGCTTGCCGTTCGATGCAGCGCCGACACCATCGCCGCCGCTCTGTCCACAATCGCCGAAGAGCTGGAGCCCGCGGCCAAAGCACTGCATGCCCATGACAGCACTGCCGTGTTCAATCAGGAGATTACCGCTATCTGGGAGGTAAGGCACCTCATCGAACTCGCAAAAGTCATGCTGAAGGCCAGCGGAGCGCGTCAGGAATCACGCGGCTCTTTGAAGCGTCTTGATTTCCCGGAGCGCGACGACGAGCATTTCCTGGCACATTCCATGATTGCCACCGATGGCGCAGTTGTCTTGCAGCCGGTAGTTATCACCGACTATCCGCCCAAGAAGCGCGAATACTGAACGCCGCTCCGGGCGGCTCTTCGTAGCAAAATCGCAATGCCTGGCTCCGCCTAGAGCTTGTGGCACAATAGGTTGGCTAATATTGAACACGATGTTGACTGTTTCATGGAGGCAGATTGATGGCTGAGGCGAACAACACGACGGTTACCTTGCAGGTGCATCGTTTCACGCCGCGCACCGAACGCGCCGAACGCGCACGAGGGGGCAGCCCGTTCGCCCGTAAAAGCTCTCCGTTCGGAGGAGGCTCGGATTCTGCAGCGCGCCGCCGTCCACGCGGCAAGCAGTGGGTGCAGGAGTATACGATTCCCGCTCGGCCGGAAGACACGGTGCTTGATTGTCTCTTGACCGTCAAACGCACGGTGGATCCCACGCTGGCTTTCCGTTACTCGTGCGGGCACGGCATGTGCGGTTCAGACGCCGTATCGATCAACGGCACCCCAACGTTGTTATGTACGGCCACCATTCGTGATTGGGCCAAGAAACCCGCCGATCTGCCGCAAGTGGATGACGAAGGATTCCGTCATACCGGCAGTGGAACCGAAGACGCCATTAACGGTACGGGCGAGCATGAAGACGACGGTTCTCTTCAATCCGGACAGTCCAAAACGACTGAAGAGAACGGCTCACTTGGTGTTATCGAACTAGCTGCCCTTCCCGGTTTTCCTCCGCAACGCGATCTGATCGCCGATATCGATCCGATGCTCGATCAAATCAGGAGGCTTACCCCGTATCTTGAGGCGGATGGCGTGCTGGCTACTACCAGTGAAGGCAAGGTAGATGCTTTTGAGTATCTGCAGCATCCCGAGCAGTTGGCCAAATACGAAACACTGAGCAACTGCATTGCATGCGGCGTATGTGAAGGTGCCTGCCCGGTATTCGCCGGAGGCGATGCATTCATCGGTCCGGCAGCTTTGATCTGGGCCTCTCGTTTCATCAATGATTCACGCGACGACAAAGCCATGGAACGTATGGACGCCATCGACACCGCGGATGGTGTGGCGGCATGCCAGTCGGTGCGCGCATGCTCCCGGCACTGCCCGCGCGGTATCGATGTGGGCGAGGAAATGTGGCAAATCGTTGCCAAGGTGCGAGAACGCTGAGGCTTCGTACATTCATTAGCGCATATAAGAATCGTCGAAGCAGCCGAAGACGGCCAGAGAGAAGGAAAGCAGGTTATGGACAGGTCGCAGTATACGAATATCGCCAAGGCTTGGGAATTCACCGAAACACACGCACGAGAGCTTGAACCCAATGCATTGTCCGATGCCCGCATCGCCGCGGATGAATCCGGTCAGCTTCAGGGTTCGGCTGCTCAGGCTCGCTTACTTGGCATGTTGGTGCGCATGTCCGGAGCGTCATCGGTAATTGTCGTCGGCACAGGTTCGTTGGTCGAAACGTTGCAAATTGCCGAATCGTTGGATGGTAAAGGACTGCTCACCGCTGTCGATTCCACGGCACAGGGCATTATGCTGATTCGTAAGGCATTCGCATCCCTGCAGGACTCCACGGACACTACGTTGCGCGCCGTGAATGCACCCGCCCGCATCTTCTTGCCTCGACTGAACGCCAATGACTACGACCTGATTGTTGTGGCGGGCGACGCCGACAACTATGCCGCCACTTTCGCTCAGGCCTCCCGTCTACTGCGCGATCGAGGTGTCATAGTCTTCACTGATGCGTTGGCACTGAATTCGGAACATGGCGGCATGCTCAATGCCGCTGACCGTAGCGCCAAAGCCGTGGCCATGCGCGAACTGCTGGCTGCGGTGGAGTCGGACGAGCAGTTCGATTCCACGCTCACACCGGATGGCACTGGTCTGCTTATCGCCGTCAAGCGATAAGCGAGACTCCTGCTGCATGTTGCCGTATCTCGCGCCTGTCATCTCGTCCTACACATCTTGTCTAGTACAGACGCATTCCCTGAGGTACGGGAGTGAATCCCGCTTGATGGAGCAACCGCGCCAATGGGTGACGGGAGTTCAACGGTTCACCATTCACATCCGATAGGGTGATTGTCCCGGACTCATGCCGTTGCAGGGCGTACGCTAGTTCGGCAATGGCATGACGCAACCGGTCATCCGCCGCATCCGGCGAGACTGCATCGGATTGTGCAGGCTGCTCATCGTTCCCGTTGCAAGTCAGCGATTGCTCGAATACGATCAAATGCTTGGACTTAACCGTCGCATATATCACAGGCCCTTGTGCATCCAACGTCACTAGAGCTCCGGCCCGCCTGACCGGCTTGACGGCATTGGGAGCGACAGATGGCCATGCGATCGCCGAACCAGCCAGATTCGCCGGATCAAGTACGCTTAATGCCACCGCTGATCGACCATGATGTTCCGATGGATGTCGCAGAGCATCCACGGTCTCACGCTCAGCGAACTGCGCCGCACCAAATCCACGGACAAACATGCCGCGCACGAGTTTGCCGTGTTCTTCCATTTGTCTCAGCACCGGATACAGCGCCGAATATCCCCCCTGAACGTTCTCTTGGTCAACCAATGGCTGAGCGATAATGCCATAACGGTCCAACAGCGCTTCCACCATGGCGAAGACGCACTCAGCTCGTACCTGCGCGTGCAGCGGAGAAACCGTCGATGTTTCGCCGCTGCCGTCATGTCTCACTGAGCTGCCGATGTCGGCGTCGTGCAGATCATCGTTGACACGTATGCCGGCTGCATCTGCATCATCGATCTCCGAGACGTCCGCAGCCACCAACGACCATAGACCAGACAACGCCGTGTCTGTAGTCGTACGTCGAATCGGCGTAATCCTTCCGCGTCTGCGCACGACCGTAGTCTTACGACGGCTCCCCGGTCCTGCCGCTATTACGGCGCGCAGAGGAACGAAACTCGAATTGGTGACCATCCCTTGCCAGACGAGACTCCATAGAGCATCCTTGTACTGCCGCTCGCTCCATTCTTGGGGAACGATCTCTCCTGTCTTCGGATTGATATCTGGTTCAGCGGTCTCATTCCAAATGCGTTTCGCAGCGTCCATAAGCTGACGAGCATGAAAAGCGCCTCCGGATCGCAAAGCCCTGAGAATCGATTCAGGCATGGTGGTCGAGGACACCGAAGCAGAAGCACCGGACTTCCGCACCGTATGTAAGTCGGTGAGCAATATGGAATCCGACGGATGAAATGCCACTTCCCCTGCTTCCAACGCACCGGTGGCACCCGTTTTGGAACCGACCCATACCACGTCGCCTGACGCGAGCAATTCATCCAGCAACGCCGGCCGGTAATCTCGTACACGCGCTGGAAACACAGCCGATTCCCAGAGCGAGGCCGGTAATGCGATGCCCTCCAATTGCTCGATGACACGCATAAGCCCGTCCACGCCTTCATATCGCTCTCCGCCCACCGGTCCTACGCCTTGCCGATCGAGCAGAAACATCTGGTATGCGTTCGGCTCCACCGGTTTGATGGCTTTGCGAGCCTTGGACAGCGAACGCGAACGGATACGTCGGAACACCTCCCTGTGCAGCCACTGCTCAACAGGCTGTCCGATGGCAGGTGCGGCAGATTGCTCGCCGGCATCGACGAAATGGCCATGCAAGAGCTCTCCCCGGGCAGCGAGGCCGTCCAAGGCATGCACGGCGTCCGTGGCATTGATGCCGAGGTCGGTCATGAGCTGTTCGACGACAAAGGGACCATGGGTTTTGGCATATCGAGTCACACGACCGGTCACATCATCGGCTGCAAGTTCATTCCAAAAAGTGCGTTCACCCAGTTCCTGTTCGACTTCGCGGATGGTATCAGGATCCAATATCTGGGCCATATCAGTGGTGCCAAGCAACCGCTCAAGCACCTGAGGATCGAGCGACAGCAGTTGGCTGCTGCGTTCGGCCTGCGGCTGATCATACTGGTACATCACCGCGCCCACGAATCCAAAGAGCGTGTTCTCGGCAAACGGCGAAGGCGATTCGGTCTCCACGTCCTTGACCACGATGTTTCCGGTCTGCAGTCTGGTCATCACTTCGTTCAAGGCTGGCATGTCATAGACGTCCTGAAGGCATTCGCGTGCGGTTTCCATCAATAACGGAAAGTTCTTGGTACTGCGAGCGGACTGCAGCAACTGCGCGGCGCGTAAACGTTGTTGCCAAAGCGGTACGCGACGTCCGGGATCGGAGCGCGGCATGAACAACGATCGTGCGGCACACTCCCGGAAGCGGGAGGCGAACAGCACGGACTCCCCTACTTGCCGTTCCACATCCGCTCTGAGATCTTCAGGATCGAAAAAGAGCAGATCAGTGGCGGAAATATGTCCTTCGCCGTCCGGCAGCTGAATCACGATGCCATCGTCTGCGGCGTATGCCTGACCATCGAATCCGTATCGCGTGCTGAGCCTACGGCTGATGGCCATGGCCCATGGTTCATGCACGCGCCGCCCGAAAGGACTGAGGAGCACAATGCGCCAACCACCATCCTCATCACGAGTACGTTCCACCACAAGAACGCGATCATCAGGCACTATGCCGGTGACGGCTCGCTGCTCGGAGAGCAGGCGGGCGAGATTGGCAATGGAGTTGCTGTCAAGGCCATCATTGCGCAGACGCTGTTCGATTGCGGCATGGAATTCACCATCCTTATTAAGACCAGCTGCGGCTTCACGCAAGAATCGTCCTATGGCAAGACTGAAGCCGTAATCACGTCCAGCGCCCTCGCCGTGCCAGAAGGGCAGACGTGCGGTTCGACCAGGAGCCGGAGTCACTACCACGCGGTCACGTGTAATCTCCTGAATCTGCCACGTGGAGGTGCCAAGCGTAATGACGTCTCCCACACGCGACTCATAGACCATTTCCTCGTCCAGTTCGCCTACGCGGCGCTGGCCTTTGCCGGCATCCGCCTCGGGAAGCACCACGGTGTACAAACCTCGGTCGGGAATCGTGCCTCCGGAGGTCACCGCGATCTTCTGCGCTCCGGGACGTGCCGAAATGACGCCGTCTTCCCTGTCCCACATCAATCGTGGCCGAAATGCGGAGAAATCCTCCGTGTTGTATGCGCCGGACATCATGCCGATCACAGCGTCAAACATATCGCGCGGCAACGCCGTAAACGGTGCGGCATGACGCACCGTGTCATACCAATCGTCGGCATTGAGATTATGCATGGCCGCTGCCGCAACCGTCTGCTGGGCCAGAATGTCCAATGGATTACGGGGAATGACGAGTGGCTCAAGACGCCCTGCGATCATCGATTCCAGACCGGCCGCACTGGTGACGATCTGCATTCTGGTCAACGGGTAGAACAGCGCGTGCGATACCCCGCCCACCTGATGGTCGGCACGCCCTACACGCTGAAGCCCTGAGGAGACGGACAATGGCGTATCCACCTGAATCACCAGATCCACCGAGCCCATATCGATGCCGAGTTCGAGACTGGACGTGGCCACCACGCAACGCAATTCACCTCGTTTGAGTCGTTCCTCGATCATCTTGCGTCGATCTTTGGAAACCGAACCATGATGGGCCATGGCAATGACGTCATCGCCTTCATGCGAGCCGACGAGCATGGTGGTGGAACCGACCACGGCATCATAATGCACCGCGAAGCGTTCCCGGCCTTCGGGGGATGTGATGCCCGGCGCATCGCCATCACATTCACCTGGGCCGGTACCGTTATCTGTCGCATGCCCCACGACTCCGTGCCGGCTTTCCGCATACATATCGTTGAGGCGCGCCGTGAGTTTTTCGGCCACACCCCGCGAATTCACAAACACCAACGTGGTGCGATGAGCGAGAATGTCATCCAATATGCTGCGTTCCACAACCGGCCAGATGGAACCAGACGTACGGTCGCCGCGCGCGCCGACAATCGCGGAGGAATCCGAAGCCGGTTCGACAAGTCCCTTGCGTTCGGCAAGCCGTTGCATGGCTGGTGTGACGCCACTGATATGAGCAGTGGATTGTTCGGCATCTGTCCCACCTGCCCGCCTCATGACATTGACGGACTGCACATCACGCATGTTCTCCAACGGCTCGACCATGCGTAAATCCATCGCAGGACGTCCGCCCGGATTGACGATGGCAACCGGACGATCCCCGCCAAGGAATCGCGCGGCCTCCGCGGGTGGATCTACCGTGGCCGACAACCCGATACGTTGCAGATGGCATTGCCCACTGTCTGCCATGTTTCCGGCAGAGTCGCACTTCTTCTCGGCAAGACGATCGTCACCTGCCAAAACATCCAGCGCCTCACGTCGGCATGATTCAGCCACCAATGCTTCCAATCGTTCAAGGCTGACGGCCAGATGAGCCCCGCGTTTGGTACCTGCGACAGCATGAATCTCATCGATGATCACCGTGTCTACCGTGGACAGGATCCGACTGGCTTTCGAGGTCAGCAGCAGATACAAGGATTCGGGAGTGGTGACGAGTATATCCGGCGGGCGCGAGGCAATCCGACGCCGCTCTTGCGCAGTAATGTCCCCAGACCGGATGGCGATGGTGACGGCAGGAGCCCGGACTCCACTCGCTTCGCATTGCGCGGCGATGCCCGCCAACGGCTGTTCGAGATTCTTGGCAACATCCACAGCCAAAGCCTTCAATGGAGATATGTACAACACGCGCACACCCTTGCGGCCGCGAGCCGGACGAGGCTCGGTCATCAGCCGATCAATGGCCGAAAGAAACGCGGCGAGCGTCTTGCCGGAACCCGTAGGCGCAATGACCAGTACATTTCCACCGGAACGGATGGCGGGCCACGCCTGATCCTGCACGTCGGTAGGCTTGCCGAAGACATGCTCGAACCACAAGCGGGTAGGCTCGGCAAACAAACGCAAACTTTCGTACATATGTTCGATTATAGCGGGCTGGGCGAACAACGGAGGAAACGCCTTGCAACCACAAGGGCTGATACGAAAAACTCCCCTCTGAGAGGGGAGCCGAATCCGCGTTCCATGACGATTCATTGCATGGAATCGCCCCGCGATGAAACGAAATATCAGCTGAAATAGCTGATAACCTCCTCCGCGGTACCGTACGCCGACTGCGCACCAAGTTTGGTGGCGGCATATGCGGAGACATAGGAGCCGATTTGCGCGGATTGCAGCAATGTATATCCGGCGGCAAGGCTGGCAAGCACGGTACCCATGAAGGAGTCACCGCAGCCGGTGGTGTCCACAGCGTTCACCTGCACGGCCGAGACACGATGCCAACGGCCATCCTCGATGACGATGGATCCGGACGCGCCAAGAGTAACGATAGCGCGATCGAAACCATAGTCGGTGAATCGAGAAACAACCTCGTACCAGTCGAACTCAGCCACATCATCATCCGGAAGACCAAGCAGCTGAGCCACTTCATGCTGGTTGACGAGCAGGATATCGGTGGCCTCCACCAGCTCATGCGGCAATTCATCCATGAACGGCGAATCGTTGAGCAACACCGTCACGCCGGCGTCGTGCGCGGTTTGCGCCGCGGCGATCACCGTAGAGATCGGACTTTCCAGACACAGACCAAGCACCGCACATTCCGCAATGGTCGCACGATGCGATTGCACGTATCCGGCACTCGCCTTGGCATTGGATCCCGGCGAATATACGATGGTGTTCTCCCCTTCGGCGCTGACCGTAATCAGCGTGGTGCCGCTAGGACCTTCGACATGCAGAATGTCAGCGGTATCGACACCGGCCTCATCCAGCTTGCTGAGCAGAAAATCAGCATTTGCGTCATCGCCCACGGCACCGAGCAGTCGCACGGACACACCCAGCTTCGCCGCAGCGGAAGCTTGATTCGCCCCCTTGCCGCCCGGCAGCACCTTCATAGGTCCGCCATTGACGGTCTCACCCGGCTTCGGCAGTCGCTTGGCAGTCACTGTGTAATCGGCGTTCATCGACCCTACAACGATCACCGAACCGGGCGCTTTCTTCAATACGTTCAATCGATCCCGCACCGGCTCGGGCATCTGTTCATGATCTTCACTATTCTCCATGGGCGTCAAGCATAGTAGGCGGCGGGCCCAAAGCTGGAATCCACCACAAAAACCATGCCGTATCAAGGCATCAAAGCCTCATGAACCACAAAGCCGCAGTCCGCCGGAGCGACACAAAAACAGCGCAAAACCACACGAAGCCCCGCGTGCAATCAGCCGCGCAACTTGCGCAACCGCTCATGCATAACCGTCATCAGCATCAGAAACAGCAGCAGATACCACGGATACAGCGCGATGGTGGCATACTGGGCGACGACGCCGAACACCGGAGGCATTATCAACGAGCCCATATACGCACATGCCATCTGCACACCGACGATGGCCTGGGAATTCTCTTCGCCGAAATAGTCAGGCGTGGAGTGGATGACACACGGGTAGATAGGCGCACAGCCAAGGCCCACCACCACCAAGCCTATGACGACACCAAGATGATGCGGCAACGGCACCAGCATGACAACGATGCCGGCAAGCACCAATGCCTGACCGAGACGGATCATCGCCGGGTCAGCGAATTTCATGGTCAGGAATCCGGAAAGCGCACGGCCTACAGTGATGCCCACATAGAACAGGCTGGCCCAGCTGGCCGCCGTGATCTTATCGACGCCGCCATGAAGCACCATATAGCTGGAAGCCCACAGGCCTGCCGTGGTTTCAATGGCGCAATAGCAGAAGAACATGATGAGAATCTCTTTGGCACCACGGATGGCGAGTACGCCGGCAACCCCCAGCGGCTTGCGTCCGGCACCTTCCCCGTGACTCACGGCATCCGCCGCGTCGGCCTCAATCTCCACCGCCGTACGCCTACGCGACTTCCACAGCGGCAGGCTGAGTACCAGAATTACCGTCAGGACAACCTGCAGAATGGCGATGTATCGATATCCCCACGGCCAACCCTGGCCGCCCGAGAGCGCGAATCCCATAATGTACGGGCCGATCGAGGCACCCACGCCCCACATGCAGTGCAACCAGCTCATATGACGGCTTTCATAATGCACGGCCACGTAGTTGTTGAGCGCGGCATCCACACCGCCCGCACCCAAACCATAGGGAACGGCAATGAGCATCAACACCCAATAGTTAGGAGCGATGGAAAACCCAGCCAACGCCATGGCAGTCAACGCTACGGAAACGGCGGTGACGCGCCCCGCGCCAAATCGAAGCGTCATACGATCCGAAAGCAGTGCGGAGATGATGGTGAACATGGAAATCGTCGCCGAGATGCCACCCGCCCAGGAGACCGGCACGGAAAGATCCTGGCTCATGGTGGGCCAAGCCGCGCCGAGCAGCGCATCAGGCAACCCCAAACTGATGAACGCAATATAAATCACGGCAAGCAACAGACTGGCCATAGCGACACTCCTTGGTTTTCCTATCAATCGCAAACTACGCTGTGATAACGATGTCATCAGATTACCCAATGGTCACTAACAACACGCGGACGAACGTAAATATCGCCGACCGTCGATATCGACCCGCGCCGTCATGCAGCATATCGATTTACGATATGTACATTCGGTAAAAGATTGTTTTTCGATATTCTCATATCGTTTTTCGATATCTTATGATGCAGATATGACTACACCAAGTGCCTCATCCGCTCCCAAGCCCGATCCAACTGCTGCAAGCACAACCGCAAGTTGCACAATCTCCTTGCGTCATGCCTCTTCCCCGTCATCGGCAAGTTCCAGACTCACCCCAGGTCGCGCCATCGCGCTGTCAGCCGCATCACTGGCCATACCGTTTGCCTTTGATCGACTGATCATCGACGTTCCGCGATTCCTCTACACCCCGGCATTCTCGGCGTGGTTCCCATGGGCGACGCTCTGTTTGATTATCCTCGTCATCGGATTCGCACTATTCGTCAAACGGGCTTGGCGCAATCCGATGTGGTGGTTCACAGGTGCCGCCACAGCCTGTTGCATCGGCTGGATGTTCGCCCACAACGCTTCGCTCGCCTACCTATGGGTCAATGGCACAGCACTCACGGCGAACTTCTGGTATGCGGCCATTACCGGATATACGGTGCTGCCGGCGCTGCTCATGCTCTTTCTGCAATTGTCCGGCACCGCATATCACCCTCGGCACCCAGCCGGACTTATGGCCAATTGGACAATGGGATGGACCGTCAGCCTGTTCACTCATTGGTCGCTATTGGTCGAAACCTGTTCACGATGCATTGATATGGCCGTCTCCGACGATACCGGCCCCAAGCAAGGCAACCATACCATCGTGCGCAAAATCGGCATTGCCCTGCTCATCAGTCTGCCGATGTTCTGTCTGCTGATACCGTTGCTCATGCAGGCTGATGAGGTGTTCTCCTACGGCGTGACCCACCTGTTCGACCATATTGATTTCACCCAGTTGCTTGTCCATACAGCTGCGGTGTTGATTCCTGCACCATTTCTGTTCTCACTGCTCGCCAGTGTGGAAACCCGCACCAGAGAGCCGGAACTTCATGCGCTACGCGAAGCAGAGACCCGCAAAGCATTCGATCCAATCATCACCACCACCGTGCTGGGACTGGTACTCGCCTTGTATGCCGTGTTCTGCGCAGTCCAATTCACATTCCTGTTCGCCGGAGCTGGATTGCCGGATGGATATACCTATGCCTCATACGCCCGCCAAGGCTTCTTCCAACTCCTGTTCGTGGCTACACTCAATCTCGCCGGCTTCGGACTGGTGCTTACCTTCGCGCCGCGCACGAAACCCCTGTTGACCCTGCAAATCGGCCTTGTCGCCGCAACCGGCGTGATGCTGGTCTCCGCGACAACACGCCTCGGTCTGTATATCAACACCTATGGCATGACCTGGCTTCGATGGCTGTCACTCACCTTCATCCTGCTGCTGGCATTAGTGTTGACGCTTGCGCTCGTCCGGCTATTTCGCGAACGTCTGCCGCTGCTGACCATCTCGTTCGTTCTGCTGTTGGTCTGGTGGCTTGGGTTGGGCATGACCAATCCGGACTGGGTAATTGCGACATGGAACGCTAGACTGGGTGCATGAGCACGCCACAGCAGCCGCAGCAGCCTCCATATCCGCCATTCGATTCGCAACAGCACAGTCCAGATGAACAACGCTATGGACAACCGTCTGCCCCGTACCCCGCTCCCCCATATTACGGACAACCGTCCGGACCCGAATCACGCCTTGCACCAGCACCTCCTACACCGCAGCGCAACAAGATGCCGACATGGTTGGTGATACTCATCACGGTGATGGTGGCCATCGCACTCAACATCGGTATTCTGGTAGGCATCGGTCGGGGTATTGCCACTTTGGTCCAGACCGCAGGTAGTAGCCGTCACGACGATTACGGCCCCCATGCAAGACAATCCAACCCACAGCCCTCAGCACGCCCTGATTCAGTCAGCGCCGCGTTCGACTCGTACTATACGCAGCAATACACATGGACATCATGCGATCAGGGTGATGCCTGTACCACGATCAAAGCGCCGTCCAACTGGTCCGACCCCTCATCCGAAACCATCAAACTGCATTTGGCCGTTCACTACGCCGAAGGCGATGATTCCAAAGGATATCTGTTCATCAATCCCGGCGGCCCGGGCGCTTCAGGCGCGGACTGGCTGAAGGATTTCATCGAGTACACCGCCACCGATGATCTGCGCGAAGACTACGACATCATCGGCTTCGATCCACGTGGCGTAGCCGATTCCGCACCCATCAGCTGCGGTGACGATTCCCAATTGCTGAATCGGTATTTTCTCGCCGATCCGATCACCTCAGACAACCTTGATTCCAGCCGTAAGCTCGCGAACACGTTCGCCGATTCATGCCGGGAGCACAGCGGCACCATCATCGACCACGTGGACACACAGTCCGTAGCCCACGATCTGGATCTGATGCGTGCGCTTATGGGCGAGGACCAACTTGATTATCTCGGCTTTTCCTACGGCACCTACATCGGTTCCACGTATGCCGCCATGTTCCCGAAACAAACTGGACGACTGGTGCTCGATGGCGCTATCGATCCACAGGAGGATGCCACCACCTCCATTGTGAAACAGGCTGTAGGATTCGAAAACGCACTGGCCACATATCTTGCCGATTGCATCGACAACGATGATTCCTGCCCGTTCACCGGCATGAAGACGAGTGACGCGACCACGATCATTCAGTCATGGCTGACACGGGCGGACACCGACCCTTGGCCCACCTCCACAAGCCAAACGGTGAACGGCATCACCATGATGTACGGCATCATCATGCCGCTCTACTCCCAAGATAATTGGCCGTACCTCACCCAAGCATTCCAAGAACTCAAAGACACCGGCAAAGCGGACACCATGCTGCTCTTGGCGGATGCCTATCTTGGACGCAATGAAGATGGCATCTATACCGACAATTCGATGGAAGCCAATCTGGCGGTCAATTGCTTGGATGACCCGCCCACCTCGGATATGAGCAAGCAGACGGCCATCGCCAAGGAGCTCAAGGAGAAGTCTCCTACTTTCGGCCGATTCATGGCATACGGCAACATCGGTTGCGAAGCCTTGCAACAGGATCGTTCCCAAATCAAGCAGCTGGACTATTCCGCACCCGGAGCCTCGCCGATTCTCGTGGTGGGCACTACAGGAGACCCCGCCACGCCTTATCAGTCTGCGGTGAATTTGGCGAAACTGCTGCAGTCCGGCGTGCTGCTCACCTACAAGGGCGAGGGACATACCGCCTACGAGTATACGAACTCCTGTGTGGCCGATATCGTGGATGATTATCTGATTGACGGCGAAGTGCCCAGCAGCGATGCGACTTGCGGACGATAGCTATCGGCGGGGGCGGACCATGCCCATGCATGATCCGCCCCCATATCCGTATTACGCGTCAATCATCACGTATCGATCTTTGAACGGTCGAAATCGTCCGCATTGTCCACGATGAACTGTTTGCGTGGAGGCACCTCGTCGCCCATCAGCAACGAGAAAATCTCACTGGCTTGGGCGGCGTCTTCCATACGGATACGGCGAAGCATGCGCGTGCGCGGATCCATGGTGGTATCCGCCAGTTGGTCGGCGTCCATCTCACCCAGGCCCTTATAGCGCTGAATGTCATCCGCGTAGCCGATATGCTTGCGATCCAATTCGGCCAGTTTGCCCGCCAACTCATCATCGGAATACGTATAAATGTATTCCCCCTTGTGTGATCCGGTCAGCGCGATGCGGTGCAATGGCGGCACGGCCGCATACACGTATCCGTGCTCGATCAGCGGACGCATATACCGGTAGAACAGCGTGAGCAACAAGATGCGGATATGGGCACCATCCACATCGGCATCGGTCATCATAATGATCTTGTGATAGCGTGACTGCTCAATGTCGAAGCTTTGGCCGGAACCGGCTCCCACCACCTGAATGATGGCGGCGCATTCCTTGTTGGCCAGCATCTGCGTTATGGACGCCTTCTGCACATTGAGAATCTTGCCTCGAATCGGCAGCAGCGCTTGGAATCCGGCGTTGCGCGCAGCCTTGGCCGTACCGAGTGCGGAATCACCCTCCACGATGAACAGTTCGGCCACATCATCATTGCCCGGCTGGCAATCGGAAAGCTTGGCCGGCATGGATGCGGATTCGAGCGCGTTCTTGCGGCGCGTAACTTCTTTGGCCTTACGCGACTGGATACGGGCGTGCATCTCGCCCACGATCTTCTCCAGTACGCGGGCTGACTGGTCCTTGTATCCGCGCTTGGAGCCGGTGATCATCTCGCCGAATTGCTTGTCGGTGAGTCTGGTGACGATCGGCTTGACCTGGGCGGTGCCGAGCACGTCCTTGGTCTGACCTTGGAACTGTGGCTCAGCCACACGGGCAGTGACTACAGCTACCAGACCGGCCTGGATGTCATCGCGTTCCACCCTGATGGCGGAATCCTTGAGATTCACCTTCAGCTTACGGGCGTTGTCTTCCACGGCTTTGCGAATCTGCTTGGTGATGGCATTCATAAAACCATCCACGTGAGTACCGCCGCCGGGCGTTTCCACGATGTTCACGAAGCTGCGAATCACCGTATCGTATCCGTTCACCCATCGAAGGGCGATGTCGATGCCGCAGGTGCGTTCGATTTCCTGAGCATGCAATTCGCCGCCAGCGCCTACTGCCTGAGTCTCCTCTTTGTAGACGCCTTCACCTTGAATGTGCCAGATATCGGAAACCGGCTCGCCATGAGAAAGGAAGTCCACGAAATCCTTCACGCCGCCGGTGTGCAGGAATTCCACAGTGCGAGGATGGGCAGGCTGCTCACCGAACGCGCCATCGACCATGGGAGCCTCGGCAGTAGGGGTGAAATCCTCTTCGGCAGATATTGCCGAGGCCGGGGATGCGGAACGAACGTCATTGCCCACAGCAACGAAACCGGCCAGCGGATCGTCCGATTCCTCCGATGCTCCGGATTCAGCCTGCGTCTCGGTCGAAATCGACGCATCCTGCACGGTCGATGAGGATTCGAAGTCCTGTGCAGTGTCCAGAACAGAGGTACTGCCGGAACCGTCATGCGCCGCTTCCGGCACATTCTCGTCTACAATCGTGATCTTCAATCCAGGGACCAAGAAACTGGTCTGGCGCACACGATCGACAAGCTGCTCGTATGAGAAAGCGGCCGTCTTGTTAAAAATCTCCGGATCATACCAGTAACGGATACGCGTACCGGTGGTTTTGGGACTTACCGAACCGATGATTTCCAATTCGGTGGGGCGGTTCTTGCGCGTGCGCTTGAACGGAGCATCAGGCGATGGATTGGATGGATCGGCATCCGTATACACACCGGGATGACCTTGGTGGAACGCCATATGGTGGGTTTTGCCGTCTCGATCCACCTCGACGTCCAATCGGGAGCTCAAAGCATTGACCACCGAGGAGCCCACACCATGCAAGCCGCCGACGGCGTTGTATGAGGAATTGCCGAATTTTGCACCGGCATGCAGTTTGGTGAGCACCACTTCCACACCGGACAGACCGGTTTTGGGCTCCTTGTCGACCGGAATGCCACGTCCATTATCCGCGACTTCCACTGAGCCGTCGGTGTGCAGGGTGACGACGATATTGTTGCAATATCCGGCTAGGGCTTCATCCACCGAATTGTCGATGATTTCCCACAGGCAGTGCATAAGACCCTGCGAGTCGGTGGTGCCGATATACATGCCCGGACGCTTACGTACCGCATCCAAACCTTCGAGGACGGCAAGATCCTTCGCGCCGTATTCTTCTGTGGCCATAAATCCTTATATTCTCTCTAATACCATCTTGGCTCCCCTCTTGAGGGAGGAGAGCCAAGCAGCCGATCACTGATCCAAGAAGTCACGCAGCGTCTGCGAACGAGACGGGTGGCGCAACTTGGACATGGTCTTGGATTCGATCTGACGGATACGTTCACGGGTTACGCCATACACTCGACCGATATCGTCCAGTGTCTTGGGCTGCCCATCCTCAAGGCCGTAACGCATCTTAATGACACCGGCCTCACGCGGAGACAAGGTTTCCAACACCTGCTTGAACTGTTCCTGCAACAGGGAGAAAGCCACGGCGTCGGACGGCGCGATGGCATCGGTGTCTTCGATCAGATCACCGAACTCGGAATCGCCATCCTCACCAAGCGGGGTATGCAGGGAGATCGGTTCGCGACCATACTTCTGCACTTCCTGCACCTTCTCCACCGGCATATCCAGCTCACGGGCCAGCTCATCCGGCGTAGGCTCACGGCCAAGGTCCTGCAGCATCTGGCGCTGCACACGGGAAAGCTTGTTGATGACTTCCACCATGTGCACGGGCACGCGAATGGTGCGTGCCTGATCGGCCATGGCTCGGGTGATGGCCTGACGGATCCACCAAGTTGCGTAGGTGGAGAACTTGAAGCCCTTCTTCCAATCGAACTTCTCCACGGCGCGGATAAGACCCAGATTGCCTTCCTGGATCAGGTCGAGGAACAGCATGCCACGGCCCGTGTAACGCTTGGCCAGCGAGACCACAAGTCGCAGGTTGGCTTCCAGCAGATGGTCCTTGGCCTTCTTGCCGTCGGCGGCAGCCCACTTGAGCTCACGCTTGCGCTTGAACTCCATGCCTTCGGACTGGGTGTCCAGCAGGTGCTGAGCGTAGAGGCCCGCCTCGATGCGCTCGGAAAGATCCACCTCCTGTTCGGCATTCAGCAGGCTCACGCGACCGATCTGCTTGAGATAGTCCTTGACTGGATCGGCAGTGGCGCCGGCGGCGATCACACGACGCTTCGGATTGCCGGCGGGGATGATGTTCTCATCGTCATCATCCGTATCGGAGACCACGTAAGCGCCTTTTTCCTTAGGAGCCTCAGGCGCCTTGGGAGCATCCTCGTCTTCGTCGTCATCCTCAACGTCTTCGTCGTCATCCTCGGACTCGTCCAGGTCATCGACGTCATCCACATCGTCGATGTCCTCGTCCAGGTCATCGACGTCAAGGTCCTCGTCATCTACCTGAGCGTCCTCGTCAAGGTCGTCCTCGCTCTCGTCGAGCACATCCTTAAGCGCCTCATCGTCCTGGGTCTTCTTCGCGGCAGACTTACGCGTCGTCTTCTTCGCAGTCTTTTCGGCGGACTTCTTCCTCGCAGCGGTTTTACGTGCGGATGTCGAAGCGCTGGCCTTCTTCTTGCTGTCGGTCTCCTCGCTGGACTCGACCGTCTGCTTGGTTGCCGTCGTTTCCTTCGTGGCCAAAACTGCTCCTTCTGATCTCTTGCCGTTGGCACGTATACCACAAGGGCACACTTCTGGCAAGGGCAAATCGTCAACTATGCGAGTAAACCACCTTCCGAGGACGATTATTCCCGTATCGGCCAGAAATCGTGTTGGAACAACCCGGTTTTGCTCAAGGCCAGACACGACCGTCGGCCGTGTCATTCCAACGGCATGGCACTTTTTCTGGAACACCATGCAGGTCTGACTCCACGTTCGCTGGCCGAGAACACCATTGCCGCCAACGAACATTCCTGATCAAGCAGGAGGCACTGCAACGCATATGCCGTTGATTCCGCATCCCCCAACCACCATAGGGCATATGCGATCACCGCCAACGGCTGAATACAGGCGGGAGCAAACGGATAGGCATGCACCATCTCGAATAGCATCGCCACTCCCCGACGGCATCGCTGCTCATCCGGTCTGATCGCCTCATTCTCAAAGGCCTCGGTCAGCAGTTGCCCCATCCGTTTTTTCGTGCGTGCCGCGTGCGGTCGTGTGGCGAAATCCATAAGCTGGGCTCGTGGGCAATGTTGTTCATCAGTCACCAGAGAAAGGATGAGCGCGTCACGAATCGACAGCGTTTCCTGCATGCCCACTACGAATGCTTCCATTACATCCGCGCTCAAGAGGATGCCATCTTGTCCGAGACCTTCCAGCCAGTCGTCAAGCGGCTGGGAAATCCATTCCTCGTTGGCCCTACGTATGCCCCGGGCCAGGCGGTTGTTGTGAAATGCCTCGGCTTTCATCGCGAGACGCTCCATCGTGCACTGGTCTTCATAGTCCGGCTGCCATTGTTCCTCGACCGAGGGCGCCGCATATCGTTCGGCATACATAATCGTCCTCCTTGACTGGTTGTCGCGCGCTCTTGCATCGCATTCGATTCGCGCCACGCCGCCGGCTGCGGCATTGACTCTCCACTATGCACGATTGCCGCCTCGCATCGAGGGGAAAACGGCCTATGTGGAGCGAGCTTCGCATCCTTGCCATTCCAATGTTCTTGTGTTCTTCAAAACCTGTGGATAAGTTATTAGGCATGTGGACAACAACTTGCGATCGCGAAACCATCGAACCGCGCATCCGTCAGCTTGCTCTCGAAACGGTTGCCGCCCCGGCTACCGATGTGGTGAGCCCGGCCGTGCAACCGGTATTGGATAAGGTCATCGATCAGGCCGCAACCTCCAGCGAGGGAGGCAAACGTCTTCGCGCATTATTGGCCATGGCCGCATTCGATGCCATAGCGGAGCCTACCCAGACCGGACAGCGCACCGCCATGCTCGATCTGGCTTGCGCCATAGAAATCTTTCAGACCGCAGCCTTGGTTCATGACGACATCATCGATGAATCCGATTTGCGGCGCGGCAGGCCTTCAGCGCATCGTGCGCTCGAACTGGCGGTTGGCAACAATGTCATCGGCCGAGGATTGGGACTCATGCTGGGCGACATTCTGGCCACCGTATGCATCGAGATCGCCCGCCGCGCCGCCCGGCAGCTGTGCAACACCGATGCCATAGACGAAGCGTTCCTCACCATGCAACATGAGGTCGAAATCGGACAGGTACTTGATCTTGGCGTCGAGATGACTCCGCTTACCGACCCTGAGGCATTGGCGGATGCTTCATTGAACGTGTTTCGCTGGAAAACCGCCAGCTACACCACCATCGCCCCGTTGCTGCTCGCGTTCCTGGCCTGCGGAGTCGATCCGGACAAGGCGCGTAGCCAGGCCATGGCCATCGGCCGTCCGCTCGGACTCGCCTTCCAGCTCGCGGATGACCTGATCGATGTCGTCGGCTCCAGCAGCAATACCGGCAAGCCCGTCGGAGGCGATATCCGCGAAGGCAAGCGCACCGTGCTGCTGGCCGATGCGCTAACTGCGGCCGGCGACGCGGACAGCCATGAGCTCATCGCCATGTTCGAAGCCGAGCGACGCGATGAATCGCAAGTGTCTCGCGCCATCAGCTTGTTCCACAGCACCGGTGCCATCGACCGTTCCAAACAACGCATCAGCGCACTGTGGCAGCAGACCCGGCAAGCCCTCGACGAGCTGAATCTTGATTCCGGTGCACGCCGACGACTTGCCGAGGCTTGCGCGCAGTTTATTCCTCAGGAATTGCGATAGCCGCGTGAAATCACGAGAAAGCATCGTCGTGATACGGAGTAGTTCGTAGGGCGAAGACACGCAACAATCGTCTCCGCCCGCCCGGTTCTTTTCACAGGTCGTCCCTATCCTTCCTCATCCGGAAGTCCTCGTCCGCGTAGCCGGGCCAATGTAGACTGAACGATGTCTAGACATCATCAAAGGAACCGTGCAGAACAACCATGAGTGAGAACGAGCCCACGCAGTTGATTGAGGGACGCTACCGCATTGTGCGCAACATCGCCGAAGGCGGCATGGCGACCGTATATGAGGCTGTCGATGAGCGTTTGGGCCGCACTGTGGCGATTAAAATCATGCACACGCAGCTCGCTCAAGGTCCTCATCGCGATCAATTCGTCGAGCGATTCCGCAGAGAAGCCAATTCCGCGGCGGCCATAGCCAATCCTCATATCGTGCAGGTATACGATACCGGTGAATATAACGGGCTTGACTTTCTGGTCATGGAGTATGTGCATGGCGTCAATCTGCGACATGAGATGAACCTGCAGGGCACCTTCTCCGTACGCGAAACGGTGCGCGTCATCGCAGAGACGTTGGATGGTCTCGCCGCGGCCCATCGCATAGGCGTGGTTCATCGGGACATCAAGCCGGAGAACATTCTGCTCAACGACCGAGGTCATGTGCAGATCACGGATTTCGGACTTGCCAAGGCGGCTAGCCAGGCTACGCTGAGTTCCACCGGGATGCTGCTCGGCACCGCCGCCTATCTGGCTCCTGAAATGATCGAGCACAATCAGGCCACGCCTCAAGGCGATTTGTATTCGGTGGGCATCATGGCTTGGGAAATGCTTACCGGAAAAGTGCCGTTTGATTCCGACAATCCAGTCACACTGGTATTCAAGCATGTTCATGAGGACGTGCCCCCGGTATCTACGGTGTGTACGGGCATAGACCCGTCCATTGCCGCATTCGTCTCCCATCTGACGGCCCGTCAGGTCGAGGCACGGCCGGCCGACGGTATGACGGCGGCTGAGGAGCTGCGACAGATTGCCGCAAAACTGCCGCTGGAAGCATGGCAGTACCGGCTTCATGCCGAATCCGAAATCTCCGATCGTACCGATGCAACGGCACCGGCTTTGGTAGGCAGAATCGGCGAGTCCGTGCACCCGTCGCATATCGCGGACAATCCTGCACCCACTTCAGCCATGCCTCCGGCACCGCCCGCCGCCCCGACGACGGCGCTGGAGACGCAAGCCGAACGCACACAGGTCATGGGCGTTGCACAGTCGACTGCGGTCAGCGACCAGCCGACCGACACGGTAATTCCGACAGAGGTCCACCTTGACGGAGAGTCCGCAGAAAAGCCCAGTAAGCACAACAGAAAACCGCTCGTTATCGCGCTGACTGTACTGTTGATTATCGCTTTGGCGGCAGGCGGCGGCACATGGTGGTGGTTCGCCGGTCCAGGTAGCTATTGGAGCGTGCCTCAACCTGAGGATGTCAGCTGTGCGGCAGACGACACCGAATGCGCATTGACCGGTGCTGATTGGGCTACCTACGAAAGTCTGCTGAAAACCGCAGGCGTTCCTTATACGATGACGCAGGATTACAGCGATACCGTGGCCGAAGGTCATGTCATCTCCGCTTCCGTGGATGCCGCAGACGCCTATGTTGGCACTCACATCGGAAGACGCAGCGACCAGCAGCTTACGGTGGTGGTGTCCAAGGGCGTGCGCATGGCCACGATTCCCTCCGATATCCTTGACGCCACTTCCGCCAACGGCAAGGATCCGCTGAATGCTTTGAAGAAGGCCGGATTCGATAAGGTCACTCACGATTCAAGCAAAGACGATTATTCGCTGGATGTTCCCGAAGGCGCCGCACTGACCATTTCCCCCGACCCTGGTACTACGCTCAAACACGACAGCGACGTGACCATCACCCTGAGCAAGGGGCCCAAGCCGGTCACGATGCCGAATGTGACAGACATGACCAAGGATGAGGTGCAGTCCGCGCTTGAGGAGCTCAACCTTACGGCGAATATCACCGAAGAATATGATGATAAAATCGCCGCCGGTAAGGTCATTTCCACTTCTCAGGAGGCTGGAGCGCAGCTCAAATGGGGTGACAGCGTGGATGTGGTCATTTCCAAAGGTCCCGAGACCATCACGTTGGAGAACTACGTGGGTCAAAAGGCGTCCACAGCCAAAGCGGCACTGGAGAAACTAGGCTTCACAGTAAGTGTCGAATCGCAGATCACAGTGGATTCGTCCAAAGATAAAACAGTCGCTTCCCAGAATCCTGTAGGAGGCACGGTGGTCCGTCTACGCGATGCGAACGGCAATCCCACGGCCATTACGCTGAAAATGTATTCGTCGATTTTCTGATGGAGGACGGGGCTATGACCCGGTGATCCCGTGAGTATTGTCATTCGTCGAATGCTCAAACACCACTCATACCAAGTCAACGAACGTCAGGCAAGTACGCAAGTGGGTTCGCATGCAACTGCCATGCGAACCCACTTATTTACATCAATCGATGACCGAGGACACCCCGAGAATGCTCAGAGCAGATTCGGAACACTGAAGCTCAGTGCGCCTCGGTATTGTTTTCCGCGGTCTGACGCTCTGCCTCTTCCTTCAACTGCGCCTTGATTTTCTGCGCGTACTCATCCACGTACTCCTGACCGCTCATGGCCTGAATCGCAGCAGAGACACGGTCCGTCAATTCACGCAGATCGTCATGGGTGATTTCCTCGGCAGATTTCTTTTCCACGGCGATCGGCTTGCCGTAGAGCACTTGGGTCCTGCCCTTCTTCGGAATGGAGGTGCCGATGGGCTGGAGCTTGTCGGAGCCGATAATGGCGGTCGGCACAATCGGGCAACCGGTTTCCAAAGCCAGTCGAGCAACGCCAGTGTGCCCCTTGTACATACGGCCATCAGGGCTACGGGTACCCTCGATATGAATGCCGAACAGATGGCCGGCCTCGATGATCTCGCGCGCATGCTCAAGCGCACCAAGCGACTTGTTGCCACCGGAACGATCCACCGGGAACACGCCCACGGAGGTGAACCACCACTTCTTGAATTTGCCCTTCAATCCCTTGCCTTCGAAATATTCGGCTTTGCCCATGAAATGCACCATGCGCGGGCAGGTGATCGGGATCAGCGCATCATCGATCACCGCCAGATGGTTGGCGGCGATAATCGCGCCACCGGTACGAGGCACGTTGTTCAGGCCGGAAACCGTGGGGCCGAGACGATGACGAGCGATCGGACCGAAGACTTTGACGAAGAACCAGTACAGCACTTGGCGTTCCCTCCCTGCGCGGTTTAGGGCATCAGATTAAAGTGGACTATATGACTGACCTCAACAATACCAATGCGGCAGACGAGCCGGCAACACCGACGCCGGATGATGGCGCGACCTCCAAGAACTCCAGCAATACGTCACCCACCCAATCCAACTCTTCCGCCGGCCTAGGCAATCTGGACGAAGCGTGGGCTGCATTCCAAGCCGAGCATGAAGCCGACCTCAACGATGTGGCCTCATCGAGGCAAGCCAAAAAATTCGAGAAGCAAGCCAAACGTCGGGACAAAGAGGCGCTGTTGTCCATCAATGATCTTGACATGGGTGCCTTCACCGACGACGCACGACCCGGCCCGCGCGATTTTACGGGATCAAGCTGGCTGGACACCAACGCGGTGATGGACCGTTACGATGACGGTGGCTTCACTGCCCCGGACCCGGAAATCGGACCGGTCAAGCAGTCTACGATATTGCTTGTGGCACTGTTGATCATCGGGGTGGTCGGCACTGCGGTGATGGTGCTGATTCCTTCTCTGTACGGGATTCCGGTGCTCAGCGCACTGCTCAACATCGCGTTTGGCATCTGCACAGTGCTTGGACTGGGTGGGCTCATCATCAAGGCGCTCAATCGCAGCAATCGCCCCGGAGACAAGGGCGGCTACTTCGATGATGGCGCACGCGTGTGAAACCTTTTCCCTCTGCATAAGAAGCAGAGGGATATGGCCTCACGAATTGAAGTCGATGGACTCCTGCAGTTCGGCGATCATTGACTTGGCGGCTTCCAGCGGCTTGCGTTTGCCGAAAACCACATCCTGCTGATAGCGCACGATGGTCTTATCCAATTCGGATGCGCCATTCGGTACCACTGCCGGGGCTTTACCTACCGTCGGACGAATTTCATCAACAAAATCCAGCGAGAGTTTGTCTGTTCCAGTGGCTGTCTTGGCGAGCGCGGCACGAATGTCATTATTGGCGGGGATGCCACGTTCAGTGCCAAGAATTGTGCCGGCTTTCGAATCGTTGATGAGATAGTCGACCAGCATGGCGGCTTCAGCGGGGTGCTGCGAACCAGAGGAAATCGCCCAATACATGCCGTTCTTGAAGTACATGGTCTTCTCCCCCGGATTGATTTGCGGCAATGGCACCAGCGTCATGTGAGGATTGCCCGCGGCTTGCGCGTATGGGGTGATCTGCGTGGCCTGGGTCAGCATGAACGCCTGACGTCCTTTGCCGAAATCAGTGTCGTTCATGGAGGCCGTGACGTTTTCGCTCCAACGTTCGGCATTGCCTTCGATGCCATTCTTGGCCCAATCCGCCGGTTTCTCAAGGAACGAAGCCAGGGTTTCAGGTGAAATGCTCACCTTATTGCCATCAAACGTACTTTCCCCGTGCTGTCGTGCCCAAAGTTCCAGTCCGTAGCTGTTGTTCATGAAAATGGAGCCAATAAATGTGTTGCCGGATTTTTGGGTGACTTCCTGAGCTACCTGCTCGAAATCATCCCAGGTCCACGTATCGGTATCGGGCATGGTAACACCCAGCTCATTCAGAATGTCGTTGTTGACGATGACGCCAAACTGCGCGATGGTTGCGGGTGCCGCCACCTGCACGCCATCGACTTTGCCCGTGTTGCGGGTGTCCGCATCCATATGGCTCAAGTCAAGATATTGAGACGCTTTGTTCATGTCCAGCAAAGCATTCATCGAACCATAGAACGCAAGATAGAGCTGGTCCATCTGCATCACGTCGGGCGCATTGCCGCCTGCGGATTGCACGGCGAGCTTATCCCAGTAGCCGGTCCAATCGGAGTACTCCATATCCACATGGATGTTCGGATGCTCGGCTTCGAAACCCTTAACCGCCTGCTCAGTGGCTTTGATGCGAGCGTCACCACCCCACCAGTTGAGGCGGATGGTCACATCACCCTCGGCCGGCACGACCGGCACATCAGAGGTACCAACTGAACTGCCGCATGCAGCGGTGGTCCACAACGTCACTGCAGCCAATCCAGCTGCCAAAGCTTTCTTCCATATACGCGTCATATCAATTCTTCCTCCGTATGGAAGCCGGGAACATGGATGCGTGCGGAATCAAGGCGCGGCGACGAAGGCGTACAAAGGTACGTCGAGGAGACCGCAACGCAGATAACGCTCCATCCATGTTTTCCGCCATCACTTGCCTCCGGTTGTGGCGATACCCTGAACGAGATACTTCTGGCCGAACGTGAACACGAGGAACAACGGAATCAAAGAGACCACGCTCATCGCGAACATCGGGCCGTAGCTGGATTGGGATTGCGCATCGATGAACGTACGCAGGGCGATCGGCACGGTGTACATATCTGGCTTAGTCAGGTACAGCAGTTGGCTGAAGAAGTCGTTCCACGTCCAGATGAAGGTGAACACCGCGCAGGTGCCGATGGCCGGTTTCATAAGCGGCAGCAGGATCTGGAAGAAGATACGGATGTGACCGGCGCCGTCCAGCTTCGCCGCCTCGTCCAGATCGCGTGGGAGTCCACGCAAGAACTGGTAGAAGAGGAAGGTGAAGAACCCATCCATCGCGAGGAACTTCGGCAGGATCAACGGTACGAATGTGTTGATGAGATGCAATGAATTCCACATAATGTACTGCGGGATCACGATCACATGAATCGGCACCATAAGCATCAGCAGCATGAAGCCGAAGAGCGCCCCACGAAATCGGAAGTTCAGTCGCGCGAACGCGTATGCCGCCATCGAACAGGTGAGAATATTGCCGATGATGGCGAACACCACGATGATCAGCGAGTTCAGAATGTAACGGCCAAACGGGTAGCTCAACGCGTTCCAACCAGCCGCGTAGTTTTGCCAGACCGGTTTGGTGACCACGAGCCCCATATTGGTGAAAATCTCATCCTGCGGGCGCAGGGAGCTGGCGATCATCCACAAAATCGGATACAGCATGATGATCGCGAGCAGCAGCACCACGACCTGCTTGACGACGCTTACCACCACACGCGATATGGCGCGCTTGCTGTTCCCGTTCAGGCCACGCTGCGAGCCAAGTTCCGCATACGCCCGCTGACGCTGCTGCGCACGCAAATCATCACGCACATCATGCATGGTCCCTTTCTTGACGGATTCAGGAGGATTGAATATGGCTTTCGTTGTCATGGTATCAGTCGTCATAGTGCACCCAGAACTTTGATAGAGCGAAATTGACTCCCGTCAGCAATGCCACGATCACCACCATGATCCATGCCAGCGCGGAGGCGTATCCCATGCGCAGCGAAGCAAAACCTTGCTGGTACAGGTACAGCGTGTAGAACAGCGTGGAGTCGCTGGGGCCACCGGTGCCGCCGGAAACCACGTAGGCTTGCGTAAATGTTTGGAATGAGTTGATAATGCTCATCACCAAGTTGAAGAAGATGATTGGAGAGAGCATCGGCAAGGTGATCGAGCGGAATTGACGCCATTTGCCGGCACCGTCCACGCTGGCCGCCTCATAGAGTTCACGTGGAATTTGGCGCAGACCGGCCAGGAAGATCACCATCGGGGAGCCGAACTGCCACACGTGCAGCGCGATCAACGTCCAGTTGGCGGTGTCCGGGTTCGCAATCCAGCTCATAGCGGTATCGATGCCGAACAATCCCAGGAACGCGTTGAATAGACCATCCGATCCAAACACCATCTTCCACAGCACCGCCACGGCTACCGAGCCGCCGAGCATGGACGGCAGATAGAAGGCGGAACGATAGAAAGAAAGCCCGCGCATGCCGCGATCTAGCAATGCCGCCAGAGCCAATGCGGCAATGAGTTGCAACGGCACCGACACTATCACATACACCAACGTGACCGTAAGCGAGTTCATGAATCGAGGATCGGCAAGCATATGCCGATAGTTCATGAGCCCCACGAATTGAGGCGGTTTGATCATGTTGTATTTGGTGAACGAAATCACCAGGGAATACACCATGGGAATCAGGCTCAGACATATCGCGCCGATAAGCCATGGTGCCAGAAAGCCCAATGCCACCTTGGTGTCGGTCGGCTTGTCTTTCGGCTTATGCCGGTTTTTGACCAGCGAGCCGAATTCCGAAAACGAACTCACGATGTTCCTCCCACGAATCTAAGCCGTCATCGGCCGAATCTGCGTCATAGCCTACCGCCGCAATATCCAGCGTTGCCACTTGTTGCCAAAGTTGCACTCATAGAGTCATGCCAATGACGCCACAATCCCTCTCATGGAATCACGGCATCATTGGCAATGCAATCCGGAGTGACTTCGCGATGCCGCTCAAGACTGGATATCGTCGAACACGACGTTCCTGGTGTGGCGAAGACGGATACTCATATGGTCCTCATCCGACGTCTTGCGGTCCGGTGCGATGGTGAAGCCGATGTTATGGAACGCCACATTCCGCACCTCGTATCCGGGCACGTCGAAGCCCTGCACATCGATGTCGCAGTCGATATCGCCGATCGAACCACCGGACACCGTGCTCGGGTCGAACCGGTCGAGGAGATGGACATCGCGGAATTCCATGTTCTCGAACACCGGCGGCACATCGGAACCCTCGCCGTCGTCGTTGTACCCCACCGAATGAATCATGATGCGAGAGGTCCTGCACTGGCGCATGCGCACGCCGCGCACATATCCGCCGCGCTTCTTCGTGGCCTTGACCTCCAGACCATAGGCGGTGCGGGACATGTCGCAGTCCCAGACCTCCACGTCGCTCACGCCTCCCGACATCTCGCTGCCGATGGCGATGCCCCAGCCGAACAACGAATTGCAGTCGAAGATTCGCACGTGTTCGGTGGGACGGTTGATGACGTTTCCCTCCGGGTTGCGACCCGATTTGATGGCCACCATGTCATCGCCGGTTTCGAACGCGCAGCCGAACACCGCGACGTTCGTGGAGGAGTCGGGATCGCAGCCATCGCCGTTCCACACGGCGCGAGAGACGAAGGTGCAGTCGGAGACCGTGACGTGATCGCTGTACACGAAATGCAGATTCCATGCCGGGCCCATGCCGACGGTCAGGCCGCTGATGACGATGTTGCGTCCGTTGGACACATTGATCAGGCGACCACGCACTCGGCCGGCCAATGTGGTGGGTTTCTCGAACTCCGCAATCCTGTCGCCCAGGGCGATCAGCTGGTCCTTCAGCCGTTCCATTTCCTGGTCGATGGTGGACTGCATGAGTTCCACGCCGCCTCCGAGAATGGAGCCATGGCCGCGGATGACGATGTTCTCGCAGTTGTACGACGAGGAATGGTCGAGCACGCCGATGTTGAGCAGGCTGGAATACCGCTCCCCTTCGATGCCTTCGAATCGGCTCCAGATGCGCGGCTCATAGTCGGCCGGGTTGGAGCTTCCCTGCAGCACGCCGCCATGTTCGATGACCAGTTCGGTGTTCGAATGCAGGCGCAGGGCGCCGGAGAGGAAAACGCCTTTGGGGATGACCACCTGATGTTCGGCGTCGCAGTCGTCCAGCGCGCGCTGGATGGCGGCGGTGTTGAGCGTGGCGCCGTCGCCCACGGCGTTGTATGGCGGCTGGCTCACGTCAAGGCGCTGCTTCACGGGGGCGGTGACGGCATGCTCCGTCAGCAGCGGCACGAATCGTCCGGAGCCATCGGCGTCATAGCCGACCTCCACCGTATGCGCGCTGGAGGGTTCGAGATCCTCGAAGGTGTAATGCGTCAGGGTGAGTTCCACCGGCTCACCGCCGTCGAGGGACACATGGAAGCGACGGTCGGGCGTCGCGTCGTCGGGCAGCAGCCGCCACACGGTCAGTGTGGTGTCCGTGACCAGTATGTCGTGGTCGAATTCATGGGTATCGGTTGTCATGATTTCATTCCTTCATCACGATGAGTCAATGATATGAAAAAGGTGGCGGGACCATTCCGTCCGCGGGATGCACCGCCAGGACTCACGGTCCCGCCACCTGGGTATCAGGTCAGGCCTGTGCCTGCGGCCAGCACTTCTCGTACGGCACGCCGGTGAGGCTTTCCACGACCTGCTTGGTCTCGCTGGTCACATCGGCCTTGCTGCCGCCGTTTTTGAGACGGTTGATCTCGTTGTTCAGGATGCCGTCGGTGCGCTTGTCGAGCTTGAAGGTCAGGGCGATAATCCAGGAGAGCACCAGACCAATGACCGTCCAGCCGATCATCACGAACACGATGCCGTTCTGCACGCCGGCGCTGGCGGTGGAGGCCTTGGAATCGAAGCCGACATAGGCGAGATAGCCGCCGATGGCCATGGACACGAAGCCCTTCAGGATGCGGGCGATGAAGTAGGTGGAACCGGTGAAGATGGAGGTGCGGTTCTTGCCGGAGACGATCTCATCGACATCCGGGATGAACGGGAAGACCGTCCAGCAGGGGAACCAGATGAGGCCGCGGGCGATGAACCAGAAGATGCAGGCGGCGATCGCCACCACGACGAACTGCCCGTCATCCATGGTGGGCTGCAGCTTCCACGTGGCGAACAGGCCGCCGAGCGCGACGATGCCCAGTCCGAAGGCGAGCTGGAAGATGTTGCGGGGGCCGATCTTGGCGAACAGCAGGCCCCAGACCGGCTTGAAGAACTCGGCGATGACGGCGAACGACAGCAGCATGGAGGCGAAGGCCGTGTTCTTGCCCCAGCAGAAGATCGCGAAGAACACGAAGGTCTGGCCGAAGATGTCCATCATGCAGTGGCTCAGCAGGTAGATGCCCATGAACTTGCGGAACGAGGAGATGCGGAAGGTCGAGATGTAGTCCACGGCGAGCTTGCCGACGTTCCTGCACCAGCGGGAGAAGCTGAACGGCTGCTTCTGCTCGGCCTCGATCTTGGCGACATCGTATCCGGCCTCTTCCGGCGTCATCTCCCATGTGGTGCGGGAGACGATGAACAGGACGATGGCGAACAGCACCGTGATGCCGATGGCGAAGGTCTGGTAGGAGATGGCCCTGTCCTCGCCGATCGTCGACAGCATCCATCCGCCGACCGCGGGGATGGCCACCGTGGAGACGCCCGACACGATCATGCGCACGGTGGACAGCAGCGTACGTCCGTTGTAATCGCTGGTCATTTCGGTGGGCAGCGAGGAGTAGGAGACCAGGAACATCTGCAGCACGACGATGAACAGCGTGTACAGCGCGAAGTAGGCAACGAACGGCAGGCTCGGAATCCACATCAGCGAGGTGATCAGCACCAGCGGGGAGGCCAGCAGCAGGAAGAAGCGACGACGACCGAACTTGCGGCCGAGCTTGTAGCGATAGAAGTTGTCGGACAGGGAACCGAAGATGATGGACGACACGGCGCTGACGATGGTGGCGACGCCGATGATGCTCTGCGCCTGGGCGATGTCCAGTCCGGCGAACGTGGTCCAGAACAGGGCCAGATACGTGCCCGTCAGAGTGGTGGAGCCGCCGCCGTAGAAATCACCGATGGCGTAGCCAAGCGCACTGCCGATGGTGACCTTGCGCGTTCGCGGCAAGGTCGCACTGATTGCCTGAGACATGATTGCTTCTTTCTCTTTCGATTCCCCACAACTTCATTGACACTGTGTGGAATCCTCTGTGAATCAGAACACGATCAGTCTCGCAAGAATCGCGCGCCCGCATTTTTTGTTGCAAAAAGTTTCATTACAAATCATAATCAACTAGTGATGCACAAGAAAGTAACAATCTACGACATCGCCAAGGAGGCCGGCGTCAGCCCAGCGACGGTGTCACGGGCCCTGTCCCGGCCGGGACTCGTATCCTCCGTCACCATCGCCAACGTCCGGTCCGTCGCGGAACGGCTCGGCTACGATACACCCAAGCGAATCCGACAGCTCGATGATTCGGCCGCCGCAACCATATCAACGCAACGTACCGGTTTGGTCGCGGTCGTTGCACCGGATATCGCCAATCCATTCCAATCGACCTGCATCAAAGTGGTGCAGAACGTGATGGCCTCCCATGGATACACGGTCATCGTTTCAGACACCATGGAGAACATGCTTGCGCATAAGTTGCTGAGCAACGTGTGGATGCAACAGATTGACGGAGCCGTGCTCATCGCCCCCAGAACCGGAGAAGCGGAACTGCATAAAATCGCCGATACCATGCCGCTGACGATAATCAACAGATCCGTGCCAGGCATCGATCAAGTGCTTTCCGATACGCGGAATGCCGTACGCCAGGCGGTGCTTTCTCTGCAGGTTGCAGGCGTATCCACCATCACGTATCTAGCCGGGCCTTCATCATCTTGGTCCGACAGCAATCGACATAACCTTATCGTTCATGAGGCGAAACATCTGGGTATGTCGGTAACGCATATTCAAGCAACTCAGCCCACCATGGAAAGCGGATTCAAAGCCATCGGCAAATTCCTCAGGCATCCCACAGATGCATTGTTCGCTTTCAATGACATCATGGCAATCGGTTTCATGGCTGCCGCGCAAGGCAATGGCATGCATATACCAGCCGATGTAAAAGTGGTTGGATTCGACGACATTCCCATGTCCGCATTCACCAATCCAACATTGTCCACGATTCACCTGCCGGTGGAGCAGAACGCCCACAACGCCGCCCAGTTGCTGCTACATAGAATACGACGCTCCAACATGGGCGGGGCGCAAACCGTGACGGAACAGGCGATGTTCATCGAGCGTGGCAGCATCCACGCCACAAAAGCCATGAGCACGAGCACACTGACATCAGCGTCAGACAGTGCGACGGGGACACTCCATAGCCACGAAACGAAACAGGCTTATTCCTGCATATCATGTGCAGGAATAAGCCTGTCAATGTCTTAAGCGGGTCAATCATGCCTTGGACTTGGCGGTTTCGATCCATTTGTTCAGCAGGGCCTCGGCCTTGCCGGAGTCGACGGCATCTTCGGCGATCTTGTATCCTTCGGCGAAGCGCTCGGCGAGCGTGCCCTCGCCGACCAGATGACCGTCGGCCACGATGGCGGAGGCGGCGTTGAGCAGCGCGGTGGAGCGGGACGGCACGTCCTTGCCGGCCAGGAAGTCACGGAAGGCGGCGGCGTTGACCTCGGGTTCGCCACCCTTGAGGTCGGCGACGTCGATCTTGGCGAGACCCAGATCCACGGTCGGGTCGAAATCGGTCTCGGTGACCTTACCATCGCGGATCTCCCACACGGAGACCGGGCCGGTGGGCGCGAGCTCGTCCATGCCCTCGTGCGAGGTGTAGACCATGCCGGACTGGCCGGCCGCGGCGTAGGCGGCGGCCATGATCGGGCTCATGGCGCGGTTGGCGCAGCCGATGGCCACGTGCGCCGGCTTGGCCGGGTTGGTCAGCGGGCCGAGCACGTTGAACACGCACGGGATGCCGAGCGCGGCGCGCACGGGACCCACGAAGCGCATGGCCGGGTGGAAGGTGCGGGCGAACGCGAAGGTGATGCCCACCTCGTCGCCGACCTCGCCCACGGCTTCGGGCTTGAGGTCCAGCGGCAGGCCGAGCGCCTCGAGCACATCGGCGGCGCCGCACTTCGAGGAGGCGGCGCGGTTGCCGTGCTTGACGATCTTCACGCCGGCCGCGGCGGCCACCACGGAACCCATGGTGGACAGGTTCACCGTGGCGAAGCCGTCGCCGCCGGTGCCCACGATGTCCGTGGTCTCACCAGAGACCTTGAGCGGAATGGCGTGCGAGACCATGGCCTTGGCGGCGCCGGACACCTCCTCGGCGGTCAGGCCCAGCTGCTGCTGCATGGCGAGCGCGGCACCCACGGCGGCCGGGTTCGCGTTGCCCTTCATCAGATCGTCCACGAACCATTCGGATTCCTCGGCGCTCAGGTGGTCTCCCCCGACCAGCTTGGTGAGAATCGACTTCCATGTGATCTCTGCCATTGTTCCTCCTTGACGCACATTAGCGCCCGATAGCTAGTAACGCGGCTCATTGTAATGGCCATACGTTTCTCGAGACGCAAACTTCCATATTGCAAAATGAGGCAAAGGCTCTCCTCCGGTGGAGAGGAGAGCCTCATTCAGCGATTGTCTAGCAATCAGCAGTCATCGAAATTCACTCGGTGGTCTGCGGCCAGCACTGCTCGTACTTGATGCCGGTGAGCTGCTCGACGACCTTCTTGGTGTCGGGATCGACGTCCTTCTTCTTGCCGCCGGCCTTGAGACGGTCGATTTCGGCGAGCAGGACGGCGTCGGTCTTCTTGTCGAGCTTCATCGTGAAGGAGATGATCCAGGCCACGGCGAGACCGGCGATGATCCACCACACCAGCACGGTACCGATGGCGTTCACGGCCTGCTCGGGCTGCGGCTTGCCGGCCTTGAAGGCGGTCTCGACGAAGCCGTTGGCGCCGAGGTACCAACCCCAGGCCATGGCGGACAGGCCGGCGGTGATCTTGCGGGCGAACTGCTGGAAGCCGATGTACAGGCCGCCGCGGTTCTCGCCGGCCATAATCATGTCGACGTCCGGGATGAACGGGAACACGTTCCACGGGATGAACCAGGTCATGGCGCGGAAGATGAGCCACCAGACCATGACCACGTACAGCGCGGTGTTCCAGACGGCGGTGTTGTTCTGGGAGGCGGTCTGCCACAGGCCCCACAGGCCAAGAAGGCCGAGGATGGCGCCGGCGAAGTTCAGGGAGAACATCTTGCGAGGACCGAGCTTGGAGAAGATCCAGCCGAACACGGGCTTGAGCGGCTCGCCGATCAGGGCCATGCCGAGCAGGGCGGTGCCGAAGGCGACCGGCTTGTTGAGGTTGTAGAGCACGAAGAACAGCCACACCTGGCCGAAGATGTCCAAGAAGGACTGGCCGAGCAGGTAGATGAGGATGTGCTTGCGGAAGGTCTTGTTGCGCAGGGTGGAGAAATAGCCTACGAAGATGTCGCCCACGCCCTTGAGCCACTTGCCGAAGTTGAACGGCTCCTTCTTCTCGGCCTCGATGGCCGCCTCGTCGAAGCCGGCCTCCTCCGGGGTCAGCTCCCAGGTGGACTTGTAGGCGATGAACACGAACACCGCGAACAGCACGATGAAGAAGCCCATGGCGATGGTGTAGGACGAGCTCTGCTTCTCACCGAGCGCCTTGAGGAACGCGGCAGCGCCCAGCGGGATCACGGCGGTGGAGATGCCGGAGAACAGCATGCGGGTGGTGGACAGCATCGTGCGGCCGTTGAAATCGGTGGTCATCTCGTTCGGAAGCACCGAGTACGGGGTCATGATGAGCTGATTGGCGATGATCCACAGCGCGTACACCACGAAGTATCCCCATACCGGCAGGCCCGGAACGTACATGAGTATGGTGACCAGCAGGACAGGCACGCCCAGCAGGATCAGGAAGCGACGGCGTCCGAACTTGCGGCCGATCTTCCACTTGTACAAGTTGTCGGACAGCGTGCCGAAAATGAGGGCGGAGAATGCGGCGAGCATCGTCGCGATACCGACGATGGACTGGGCCTGCGCCACCTTCAGTCCGGCGAATGTGGTCCAGAACAAGGTGAGGAATGTGGCGATCTGGCCGAAGCCGCCGCCGTAGAAATCACCGAACGCGTATCCGATCGCGTTGATGAGCTTGATCTTGCGTCCCTGAGGCGCCTTAGCCTCGGGAGCTGCTGTCTGCTGTGACATTACAGCATTCCTTTCTCCATCCAGGCTTGGAATCCAAGTCCGGTTTTTCTTTTTCTTACTCCTCCGCTTCTGTGTGCAAGAAACCGGAGAGGGAAGTGTGATTCCGGGGAAGTCTCACATCGTTGAATGGGACTCCCCCATCCGCTGCGCCCCTCATCAGAGGGGACTATGGTCTGGACGCTACTTGTCCCACTTGGCCTTCATGGCGGCGAAGATCTCACGGTCGGTCGGGTGGTTTTCCATGTTCATGATGACGAACACGTTCTTTTCCCAATCCGGGTAGCAGAAATCACGCAACCACTGGTAGTAGTGCGGGCCGTCGCCCACGCAACGCAGGTAGCCCATGAGCTGCTCGCACACCCATGCGGATTGCTTGATGTCGGTCAGGCAGTCGTTGCGCCAGAAGCCTTCCCACTTGCCGTGTTCGCGGTCACGCATCGCATGGTCGCCGGCGGTGAATTCCTCGGCCGCGAGTCCGGCATCGTAGAACGCGTGCTGCCAGTCTTCCTCGTATCCGGCGAGCAATGCATCGCACACATGCACGGATGCGGCCACCGAATGCTCGTAGATGCCGACTTCCACGCCGATGGAGTCGCGAATGAGCTCTGCAGCGTCCTCCTCACCCCGAAGTTCGGCGGAGATGGCGGCAAGTTCCACTTTGTCGGCCAGATCGGCGTAACGCTTGACGGCCGGAGCGATGAGATTGCGGTAGAACTCGATCTGTTCCTTGAGGTTCTTGCCGTCATGCATCCAGCGCAGATCCTGTGCGGGGGCCTGCTTGTCGCGTAGCCACTGGGTGATGAGCATACGCGGCACATGGTTGAAGTACTGCTCGCCGGCATGGTCGTCCCAGTTCGGGCCGTACTGCACGGCGACCTTCCAGTACTCCTCGTACAGGTCGAAGACGGCATCCACGTTCTCTTCGCCGTAATAGTCGGCGATGTACTGCTTGGCGACTTTCTCAAAGTCGATCTTGCCTTCGCGCCAGATGGCGGCGATGAAGTTCAGGAAGTAGACATGCGGCTTGATGTTGGAGGCGTTGACGATCCACACGTCGTCGCCACCGTTGACGATCACGTTCTCCAGTTCCTTGGACACAAGACGCGGATCGTTGGTGATATCGGTGGTGTGGTTGGCGGCCTGCAGGTCGTAGAAGCTGGCGTGGTAGTAGATGCCGTTGTCGCCGTCGTTGGTGGGCATGGCGGGCACGCGCGGATTGTTGTTTTCCTGGCGACGGGAGACCATGCGGCCGAAGCCGTTGTCGGCCCAGATCTTGGCGACCTGCTTCGGATAGGTCAGGACTCCTGCGCGGTAGAGCTCCATGGCTTCGCCATACAGGTAGATGCAGCATTGCGCACCCGGGTCGGCGTCCTGCACCATGTCGTATTGGCGCTGGATGATCTCGGAGAGCAGCTTGCCGCGAGCCTCGTCGGTGGCGTAACGCGGGTCGAAGTTCCAGAACGGCTGATCGCCCTGTCCTCGGAAGCCCAAGGTCCACACGGTGCGCTTGCCCTTCTGCGCCTCGATGGCCTCACGCCACAAGGCTTCGAAACGAGGTTCCTCTTCAGGCCACTTTGGCTGCACGCCCGGATAGGCGGCGGCGAACATGCGGGCGCCAAGCGGGCAGGCGTGGTGCTGGTTGATGTAGAAGCCCATGTCTTGGGCGAGCTTCAGATGCGGCTCACCGCGCTGGCCGGAACCGGGGATGACCATGTTGCCGCCAAGACGGTAGACGGTTTCGAACGCCAGTCGCCATGTCTTGTCTGAATCGTTGTCGAATTTCCAGTCTTCCAACAACACTTCATCGTTGATGAAGAAACCCTTGTATTTGACGGCGGTCGGCTTGCTGGTCAGAGCGAAATCATCGGCGACTTCGATGCTGGGCGCCGGCTCAAAACGCTGATCGTTCCAGAACCAAAAATCCTTGACGCCAAGCACTTCGCGGCTGACCGCATACAGACCGTAGATGAACCCGAAGTCGTCACCGGCATGAATCTCAAGATTGCCGTCCGACACACGCACTTCATAGGTTTCCGGATTATGGGGTCCTTCAACCAGCACGATGTTCGCACCCTGCCGTTCGGACGGCAGCACCGTTGCTTTCAGGTCACGCTCGATGTCCTCGACCGCAAACGCCACGGCTTTGGACGGCGCCGCGCCCACAACCTTCGTGGTGGCTGTGATGGAAATAGACATGGTTCCTCCAAGTGAACTTGTCTGTTGCTTTTTGCTTCTGCGATGTTGAGCGCTTCCACGCGCCTCGCATTGCTGACATGATTCATGTTCGTGCATCTCGGCAAGACCATTGCGCTTGTTGCCAAAGGTTGCCATAATATTGCCGAATGCTTGTTCGCCTAGGCAATGCCGCTGAAAGGAAGTCCGACCATGGCGCAGCCGCAGCATAAAGCCACCATCTACGACATCGCCCGGGAAGCCGGGGTCAACCCCTCTACGGTCTCCCGCGCACTCAATCAACCAGGCAGGGTGGCCGCCAAAACCGAATTCCGCATTCGTCGCATCGCCGAGCAACTCGGGTATCTGACCATCAGCGATTCCGACTCTTCCGCCGAAGCGTTGCCCGCCACGGGAATGTTGGCGGCCATCGTCCCCACATTGACCAATCCGCTGTATGCGAACGTCATCAGCGACATGCAGCGCCGGCTGGAGTCGAAAGGCTATGGCCTCATCACATTGAACGTCAATGAGGCACCCGCTGAAGAGCGAAAAATGATGTCCTACGCCATGCGCAATGCAGACGGTGTGGCATTGATTTCACCACGACTGAGCGAGCCGGATATCCGTCGCCTTGCCTTGGTCCGACCGGTGATATTGCTCAACAGGGCGATTCCGGGGCTCCCCAGTGTCACAGTGGACGTATCTCGGGCCGTGGATGATGCGGTGCGCCGGCTCAAAGAAACAGGCCATTCCTCATTGACCTATCTGTCCGGTCCAGCAAGTTCATGGGCGAACGAGTACCGCCGTCGCTATATTCGCGCCGCGGCATTCCGCTACGATATGGTCTACCGCGTGGTGAGAGAATGTGACCCGAATGTTGGTGGCGGCACAAAGGCCGTGGAACAGTACCTCGTTCACCCGACCGATGCCGTTATCGCCTTCAACGATGCGTTGGCTTCAGGCTTCATCGCATCCGCAAGACGCAACGGATTACGCATTCCGGAAGATGTTTCCGTAATCGGATTCGACAATACGCAGATGGGCTCGTTGCTCACACCCTCACTCGCCACCATCGACATGCGTGAGGACCATGTGGCTGCCAGCGCTACAGATGCTCTGATAAACGCAGTGCGCAACACCTTCGTGCGCCCAGCGCCCATCGTGCTGGACGCCTCGTTCAAGTCTCGCGACTCAATCAGCACGCACAAGCGCTCTACTATGAAACTCGGCCCATATGCGGAGATCAGGCGCTCCACGGACACCATTGTGCTTACTGTGCTGTCCAATGCGTTCAATGAAACCATGCCGCGCATCAATGAGTTTATGCGCACACATCCGCATATCGTCATCGATCCGATTGAAGGCCGCACCCAGGAGAACACGCTGGCGTTGTATTGGGAGCGTGTGATCAATCATCGTTCGGTACCGGACATCATCAATGTGGAGCGTACCGCACTCCCTCAGCTGGCGGCTTCCGGAGTATTGCAGAATCTGTCCAGCGAACATATCGAGAAGGAGGTCGGCACATTGGTCAACAGGGCCGCTTGGCAATCGGCTCATTATGCCGGGAAGCTATACGGCATTCCCGGTGATCAATCGCAAACGGTAATGTTCTACCGCGCCGATCTGCTCGAACGGTATGGACTGGAGGTTCCCATCTCCTGGGACCAATTCTATGAGGAAGGCGTCGACCTGCATGCACGCAACCCTCAGAGATACATGGGACTGATCGACACTACGAATGTACAGCATTATCTCGCCACCTTCCGTTCGGCCGGCGTCAAGTTATGGACCGTGGAAAACGATTCAACCATCACCTTCCACATGACCGATGAGCCGGCACGCATCATCGCCGACTTCGTTCAACAGGGTCTCGATGCCAGCGTGCTCAACGCGGAACCAATGTGGGACAACAGGTACATGCTGCCGAAATCCGACACCTACTTGACCATCACATATGCGAACTGGCTAGGTAAGATTCTGGCTTCCTCCTATCCGGCGGATAAAGGGCTATGGAAGGTGGCGATGCCGCCCAGCTTGAGCGATCCAAGCCAGATGCAGACCGCAGAGATCGGTGGTTCCATGATGGCTATCAGCGCCGGTTTGTCGAAGATTCGTCAGCAGGCCGCGATGACGTTCATCCGCTGGTTCCAGCTCGACCCGGCTTCCATCGAACTGCGCGCGCCAGGCGGCGTGTCTGCGGCTGCCGGCTACGTGGAGGATCTGACACGCCGCGGCACCGTCGATTCATATTTCAATCAGCCGATCTACGACATCTATGCCAAGTCGGCCGCACGAGTGAACCGCGACTGGGACAACCTGCCGTTCTACAGCCAGCTTGACGCCGAGTTCGCTCGACTGATTGTACCGGCCCTCAGACCAGGCGGTCGTAGTCCTGAACTGTTCGGAGAGTGGGAACGCCGGCTGAAGATCTATGCCACGTCCCAAGGTTTCACCGTGCGGTGACAAACAATCACAAAAGCCGGGGAGCGGTTTCTTGTATTCGAAGAAAGGCTCCCCGGCTTTCAACCAGCCGTACAGGCTACATGCCTACGGCTGATGCGTCACTTCTCGTTCTGTCCGTGGCACATCTTGTACTTGCGACCGGAACCGCACGGGCACGGAGCGTTCTTGCCGGTGCCCGGGAAGGTACGACCATCGGCCCATGGGGTCTTGAGCTCTTCGCTCTTCGGACGCTTGTTGGCCGGGACCTTGCCTGCGGCATGGCTGATCGGAGCCGGTCCGGAAACCGCGGAGGTCACCTCTCCAGCTTCGGAAGCCTTGGCGGATTCGGCGATTGCCGCCTTCTCCTCCTCGTCTTCTTCCTCAACCTCGCCGTCGGCGGCTTCAGCTTCGGATTCACCGTCTTCATCCGGACCGGCGGCCACGGTGGCTGCGGAATCGGCACCCTCGGAGCCGGCGGTGATGCCGGCAACGGATTCGGCGGCATCCACGGCGGCGTCCTCGTCATCGGTGGAATTCGGATCCTGCGTGGCGGCCACCTGCTTGACGTCGATGTGGAACAGTAGCTGGACGGACTCCTCCTTGATCGCTTCGATCATGGAGTTGTACATCTGGTAGCCTTCGCGCTGGTATTCGACCAGCGGATCACGCTGGCCCATACCGCGCAGACCGATGCCGTCCTTCAGGTAGTCCATCTCGTAAAGGTGTTCGCGCCACTTGCGGTCGAGCACGGCGAGCACCACGCGGCGTTCAAGGTCGCGCAGACCCTTCTCGCCGATGGTCTTTTCCAGCTCGTCGTACTTGTCCTCGGCGTCCTTGACGATGAGGTCACGCACGGCCTCGACGGCCTTCTCGCCCTTGAGCTTGCCGGCGGCGTCCTTGGCCTCGTCCACGATCACCTTGGTGGGCACCACGGTGTTGAGCGCCTTGAACAGGCCTTCCCAATCCCAGTCCTTGGGCTTGTCGGAGCCGTTGTTGGCACCCTTGATATAGGACTCGATGGTGTCGGCAATGAAACGCTCGATATCCTCGTGGATATCCTCGCCCTTCAGCACGGCCTGACGCTCGGAGTAGATGACAGTACGCTGCTTGTTCATCACGTCGTCGTACTTGAGCACGTTCTTACGAATCTCGTAGTTACGGGATTCCACGGCCTTCTGCGCGGTGCGAACACCCTTGGTCACGGACTTGGCCTCGATCGGCTGGCCTTCCTCCATGCCCTTGGCCATGACCTGAGCCACCAGCTGGGTGTTGAACAGACGCATCAGATCGTCTTCCAGAGACAGGTAGAAGCGGGATTCGCCGGGATCGCCCTGACGGCCGGAACGACCGCGCAGCTGGTTGTCGATACGGCGGGACTCGTGACGCTCGGTGCCCAGCACATACAGGCCACCAAGTTCCTTGACTTCCTCGTGCTCATCCTTGACCTGCGCCTTGATTTCGTTCAAGGTGCCCGGCCAACGCTTCTCATACTCTTCCGGAGTGTCTTCCGGAGAATAGCCTTCGGACTTGAGCTTGGCATCCGCCAGGAACTCGACATTGCCGCCGAGCATAATATCGGTACCACGACCGGCCATGTTGGTGGCCACAGTCACAGCGCCCTTACGACCGGCGACAGCGACGATGGCCGCCTCCTTCTCATGCTGCTTGGCGTTGAGCACCTGATGCGGGATCTTGGCCACGTCGAGCAGGGTGGAGACCACTTCGGAGCTTTCCACGGATGCGGTGCCGAGCAGCACCGGCTGACCCTTGGCGTGCCTCTTGGCCACATCCTTGACGATGGCGGCCAGCTTCTCCTTCTTGGTACGGAAGATGAGGTCGTCCTGATCCTTACGGATCATCGGCTTGTTGGTCTTGATCGGCAGCACGCCCAGCTTGTAGGTGTTCATGAACTCGGCGGCCTCGGTCTCGGCGGTACCGGTCATGCCTGCAAGCTTGTCGTACATACGGAAGTAGTTCTGCAGGGTGATGGTGGCGAAGGTCTGGTTCTCGGCCTTGACCTCCACGCCTTCCTTGGCTTCGATGGCCTGATGCAGGCCTTCGTTGTAACGGCGACCCGGCAGGATACGGCCGGTGTGCTCGTCGACGATCAGCACTTCGCCCTGAGTGACGACGTAGTCCTTGTCGCGCAGGAAGAGTTCCTTGGCCTTGATGGCGTTGTTCAGGTAGCCGATCAGTGCGGTGTTGGCCGGCTCGTACAGGTTGTCGATACCAAGGAAGTCTTCGACCTTGGTAATGCCCGGGTCGAGAATGCCGACGACCTTCTTCTTCTCATCGACGTCGTAATCCTCGTCGCGCGTAAGCTTCAGAACCAGCTTGGCGAAGGTGCGATACCAACGGGTAACGTCACCTTCCGCCGGACCGGAGATGATCAACGGGGTACGGGCCTCGTCGATAAGGATGGAATCGACCTCATCGACGATGGCGTAATGATGACCACGCTGTACGAGGTCGGCCTTCTCCCAAGCCATGTTGTCACGCAGATAGTCGAAGCCGAACTCGTTGTTGGTGCCGTAGGTGATGTCCGCGTTGTACTGCTTACGACGTTCCGGTGGCTTCTGTTCGGTGATGATGCAGCCGACCGACATGCCCAGGAAGCGGTAGATGCGGCCCATCAGCTCGCTTTGGTAGCTGGCAAGGTAATCGTTGACGGTGACCACGTGAACGCCCTTGCCTTCCAAGGCGTTGAGATAGGTAGGCAGGGTGGCCACCAACGTCTTGCCTTCACCGGTCTTCATCTCGGCGATGTTGCCCCAGTGCAGGGCGGCACCGCCCATCAGCTGCACATCGAAGTGGCGCTGGCCAAGGGTACGCTTGGAGACCTCACGCACAGTGGCGAACGCCTCGGGCATGATATCGTCCAGGCTCTTGCCGTCGGCAAGCATCTTCTTGAACTTGGGGGTTTGCGCCTTGAGCTCCTCGTCGGAGAGGGCAGAGATTTCGTCCTCCAGCGCGTTGACGGCCTTGGCCACGTTCTCCAGCTTCTTCAGCTGGTGGCCTTCGCCCATACGCAGGGCTTTGTCAATAATATCGACCACTGGGTTCTCCCTTGACTATTTGCGGTGGTTCCATCCACCACGATACCGCACGCATACATACTTCTCTGATTTTTTCGACCATATTACGAAAAATTGGTGCCATACGCGCATTCCACCGCATCAAAGACGATGCACATCACCTTTTGCGCTACGCAAAACAATCGCCGACAACACAAAAAGGCCGCCTCCCGATCGCGCAGGAAGCGGCCAACATCAACCGACTACAGTCGGCAACGAGCTATCCGAAGATTCAGTCCTTCTTGACATTCTCCGGGGTATCGATCTCGAATACGCCGTAGCTCCAACCATGACGGTGATAGACGACGGAGGGACGACCGGTCTCCTTGTTGACGAACAGGAAGAAGTCATGTCCGATCAGTTCCATCTCGTACAGCGCCTCGTCGATGCTCATCGGCTCGGCGATGTGCAGCTTGCGACGAATGACAATCGGAGTGTCCCCAACCTGAACCTCCACGGACTCGCCGGGGCCAAGATCGGAAGCCACTGCGGCCTCCGGGCTGTTGTTCGGCTCCTCCTCGGCCTCTTCGACCTCGGGTTCCGGAGCGACCACGCCCAGATCCACCGGCACCGGGTTCGTATAGCCGCGGCGATGATCCTTGCGGCGATCGCGAGTACGGCGCAGACGCAGGGTCAGCTTGTCCAGAGCCATATCCAGCGCGCTGAACTCGTCCGTGCTGGAGGCCTCGGCACGCACCACGGTGCGGCCGGCGATAACAGTGATTTCCACGCGCTTGGCGGTATCGGCCTGACGCGGGTTGCCCTCGTGGGTCAGCACGATCTGCGCACGCTGCGCATCCGGGGCGATAGCGGTCACACGATTCATCTTGGTCTCGACGACATCACGGAACCTCTGCTTGACCTGCGTGTGGCGTCCGGTAACGACGATTTCCATGTTGACCTCCTATATGACTCAAGCGGTTTTACCCGCTATATGCGTCCCGTACAGCATCATTACCGTGCGGGTAAGTTTCATTGTAGACGAACAATGGGTAAATCCTCGGCAACTCGCCAAGAGAAAACTTATTCTTTCCCGACACGGTTCCGAAACATGCCACGACGTAGCCTGATGGGTCGGTTTGTTTTCCTTGGAGGAAAGCCTTATACTTTCCTGTAAGGAAAACAAACCACTCCTGACCGACCCAACGTCAATGATGACGCGGCACAAAAGCCTTTAGAAAGGAAACCGCGATGAAGCGCTCCACCCGCAATGCCACGCATGACATCGCCCACGCATCGTACGGGAACGACACGCCCGGACCACTCCCCGGCGAGACTCCCCCGACGACGGCCGACGACGCACGACTGATCCTGAACAGCATCGAGCGCGACCGCACGGCGCTGGCCGCGCGCCTGTCTCCGCCCCGATGGCTGTATCCGACAATCGCGCTGCTCGTGGCCTTCGACGTGCTGGGCCTCCAGATCAGCAGCGCGTTCGATTCCTGGACCGGCGACCGCCTTGCGGAACTTCGGGATGCATATGATGCGGCGATCAGCCAGGCGTCGTACCGGAACATCCCTGTCGGGGAAATCGACGACTATTTCAAGCCCTTGATTGACGAAACGCTAAGGTACGGCCAATACAGCCAATGGTGCGTGTGGCTGTGTCTGGCGATCGATCTGGTATGCATCGTCGTGGCCTATCAGATGATGCGCTGGCTGGCCGGCATGCAGGGGGCGGACGACCGACGCAGCGCCGGCGTCCCATTGCTGTGGCCCTGGTTCCTCACGTTCGGCGTGCGGCCGATGAACACCCGCATGCATGTGTTGCACGCCACGATGGTCGTCATGCTCGTCGCCTATGCGGGCTCGCTCACGTATCTGAACTGGAGCGGCGGGGACCCGTTCCGCACCGCATGGTGGGCCATGGTGGCGACCGCGCTGTGGTCCGTCTTCTTCGTGGCGAGCGAGACCGGCTATGACCGTCTTGCGTCCCAGGCGTTGGCGAAGATATAGCCATGCCACCAAGGAGGTCAAAGCATACGGCGGTCGAGCCACACTTCGATCCGGTGATTCACGAGCCGATGCGGTTGCGTATCTGCGGCATCCTCTCCGCGGTGGATGAGTTGCAGTTCGCCGCCGTCAGGGACACGCTGGGCATGAACGACGCCGCCTGTTCCAAGCATCTGAAGACACTAGTCGATTGCGGATACGTGTCCGTGTCCAAACGAGAGGCGGACGATAGCCGACACATGGTGCGATGGTATGCGATGACGCCGGTCGGCCGCAAGGCGTTCGACGCTCATCTTGCCGAAATCAAGCGCATCGCCGGCGGCATCGTCGACTAGCCACCGCCAAAGGACAGTTACTCCATGGAAAACAAAAAGATGAAGTGAGACCTCTTATACCCCGGGTTCTGTCGCCTTCGGCGCGAACGCCGTAAGACGGATGGCCATCCATCTCGACCTGACGTCGCCGTCAGGCTCTAGCAGCCTACCCGATGGCACGGGCGAGCAGCCCTTACCGCCATCTGCTTGGCCTTGCTCCCGATGAGGCTTGCCATGCGGCCCACTGTTACCAGAGGCCCGGTGGTCTCTTACACCGCCGTTTCACCCTTACCCGCTCGCGCGGGCGGTCTGTTCTCTGCTGCGCTATCTCTCAGGTCACCCTGGGCGGACGTTATCCGCCATCGTGCTCTGCGGAGCCCGGAAGTTCCTCAGCCGATCCCAATGAAGATCACGGCCGCGGCCATCAAGAGGTCTCAAGCCGACAATTATACATACGCCGTGGAGAACGACTCAGCGAAGCAATTCCGACGCGACGCGACGGAGCGTTTCCGGATTGTGCCCTTTCCTCCCGCCGGCCGACCAGAAACGGCGTTGACGCACCTGACGATCGAGCCCTTGCGTTTTACGGGCTACGCGACGACCGAGTTCCCAAGCCGCATCCTCGAATACGCCCTGCTGATCGGCCTCGTCAGTCACCTGTTGAGCCAACACACGATCCACGCCTTTGCGTGAGAGCTCCATCAGCGTCCCGCGACGCCCCATCATACGACCTGCGCAAATCCGCACTACCGATTCGGCGTATTCCTCGTCGTCCAACAGCCGCACTGCAATCAACCGTTCGACGACCTGAGCGACCGTATCCTCCGCGTATCCTTTGCCGAGTAAACGATCGCGCAACGCGCTGGACGAACGAGGTGCCGCATCCAATAGCCGCAACGCCGATTCCCGGCAGGCTTCCTTATCATCGGCAATATCGTCCGGTCCACACAGAGCAGTGCCAACATTCGGCCGCCGCACACTATCTGGTTTCTCGCCGGCTCCCGCAGACCGCTGTGCTGCAGAGTTCGCATGACCGATACCGCCATCGCGCATTAACGACGCAGACGATGTAGTCGAAGCAGCGTCATCACTATGCTGCGGAGCAATCACCATGGACCTGCCCCGCAGAAATGCCTCGGCATCAATCATCGTCAGGACCGGCCAGCCGCATCTTTGGCTGAGGCCGCTTTGACCGTCTTGGTCTGCTGCTTGGCCGCGGCAACCTTACCGTCCTTAGCCGCATCGGCCGCTGCGGCCTCGCTTACGGCTGCTGCCGCTGCGGCCTCCTCGTCTTCCGCGAACTGATCAGAAGGAGCAATCAGACCAAATTCAGCCTTGACTTTGTTTTCGATCTCCTCAGTGATGGCGGGATTGTCCTTCAGGAACTGGCGGACCTTCTCACGTCCCTGGCCAAGCTGATCGCCATCATAGGTGAACCAGGATCCGGACTTCTTGACCACACCGACCTGCTGGGCCATGTCGATGACGGAACCCTCACGGGAAATGCCTTCGCCATAGAGCATGTCGAATTCGGCGGACTTGAATGGCGGAGCCATCTTGTTCTTGACCACCTTGACGCGAGTGCGGTTGCCCACAGCCTCCTCACCGTTCTTAATAGTTTGGATGCGGCGGATGTCGAGACGCACCGAGGCGTAGAACTTCAACGCCTTACCGCCTGTGGTGGTTTCAGGATTGCCGAAGAACACACCGATTTTCTCACGCAACTGGTTGATGAAAATAGCGGTAGTGCCAGCCTGAGCCAATGCTCCGGTCATTTTACGCAACGCCTGGCTCATCAAGCGGGCCTGCAAACCGACATGGCTGTCGCCCATATCGCCTTCGATTTCGGCTTTTGGCACCAAGGCGGCCACCGAATCGATGACGATAACGTCAAGAGCCCCGGAGCGAATCAGCATATCGGCGATTTCCAAAGCCTGCTCACCATTATCCGGCTGGGAGACGATCAGCGAATCAGTGTCTACACCAAGCTTGCGCGCATAGGCCGGGTCAAGCGCATGCTCAGCATCGATGTATGCGGCCACGCCACCGTTGCGCTGTGCATTGGCGACCACATGCAAAGCAAGTGTGGTCTTACCGGAGGATTCAGGACCGTACACCTCCACGATGCGTCCCTTGGGCAAGCCTCCGATTCCCAAAGCCATGTCCAGTGCCAACGAGCCGGTGGAGATCACCTCCACATTCTGTTCCGGCCTATCTCCCAGACGCATGGCCGAGCCTTTGCCGAAGTTTTTTTCGACCTGTGCCAGCGCGGTATCCAACGCAGCCTTGCGCTTGGGATCCAGCTCGTGCGCGGTACCGTTCGCCGGATTCTTAGCCGACTTGGTTTCGGTTGCCATGATCTTCTCCTTATCGAAGACGTACGTATACGATTCGCTTTCTACCGTATGGGTCGATGCCCTCACAAGGCAAGCGAAACCGACTATTGTGGTTCCAGCTTGCCGGACTTTGACAGCCACAACATCTCCGCCTTACTCGCGCAAGGCTTTACGGCAATCCGCGGACCGATACGCATATCGTCATATCAGCCTGTTGCTGTGCATAACTATAACCACAGACACGAACATATGTTCGAAACTCATTGAGCTGGCGTGTCTTGGCATCATCCTCAGGCGGCCGGCAATGGCGGAGCGTTATGGTCACGCCCCCATCGCTGGGCATCGGGAATATCCATCTGGTCGCACAGCACATTCCAGACCACGCGGGGCTCTTCACCCGCATCCAGCGCTTCCACCACCGTCATATTCGCAAGCGCCGGAAGGCTCTGATCCTGCGCAAGAGAACGACCGTAGGTACGACCGAACACCTCTTCAAGCAGTTCCCAGAATTCTCGTTCACGCATACGAGCCAGTGTGCCACCACCCGACGAACAAAGGTTTGGCGCCGGCACAGCCTCATGGCGCTGCACAACCCGCGCGTAGACGGTCTCACAACACGTCGCGCACAATGCAACACAAAAAAGCGGGGCCATAGCCGAACGCCATAGCCCCACCCGAAGCAGTCGCAAACCAGGCATAATCGCATTCGGCGAATTACAGCACGCACGCATAGCGGCGACAAGACGAGCGCGTCTCACCCGACGCCATATACCACCGAACATTCATCAGCCACGACAGCGACCGCAACCGTTACTGCTGAACCTCGTCAAGATAATCGGCGACCATACGCAACATCTGCGCTGCAGAGACGCCCAACGCCTGCGCGATGGAAGCCAGCAACTCAGAGCTGGCCTCCTTCTGCCCGCGTTCCACTTCGGAAAGATATCCAAGGGACACGCCGGCCTTCTCGGAAACCTCACGCAACGTGCGACGGTCGCGAGTGCGCAGGTCACGCAACACATGGCCGATGGCCTCGCGCAATGACACATCATGCGGCTCGTTCTGCAACGTCTTCGGTTGCTCGGCGGAAGCAACGGCGACCACGCGTTCGGCGGAATCTTCCTCGCGCCGCATGCGATCGCGCGCAGCGATGCGTTCATCCTTGGCCTTCCTGGCAGCCTGAGCCTTCAGCACCTGCTGCTGCGCGAACATCACCGCACGGCGCTGGGCCGGGGTCAGTTCGTTCATCCTGGCCATGCCCGGCCTTACCGGTGCCGACGCATCAAGCTTCTTCGTCCGCTCATTCACACGGGTCATCGTTTCCATAGCCTTAGGCCCCCTCTACACAGTCAGTCCGTAGTTGTTCTATTGAGTTCAACACCGGCATGCCCCGGTTTTATTCCTGAAAACTTGCTGACAATAGACTCAAGTTTTGCTGATGCGCTATTGCAACAGCTGTTCAAGGCGCTGCAGCACCTTGCATACCGTCTGCATACGAACCGCTTCGCGAGTGCCAGTCAGACGCAGCTCCACCGCTTCGACTGATTCCCCTCGGCCTGACTTGTACCCAGCCGGCAGACGCAATCCGATATACACCAAGCCGGCCGGCTTGTCACCATCCGGACCAGGTCCCGCCACTCCCGTAGTGGACAATCCGATAATCCGACCATTATATTCCGCCTGATCGTACAGGGCAGCAGTAGCCTGCGCCATCTGACAAGCCACTTGCGGATGCACGGCGCCCTCTCGTTCCAGCAAGTCACGATCGACGTCAAGTACGGACGCTTTGGCTTTGATATCGTACGTAACCGCCGACCCCAGAAATACATGTGACGCACCGGGTATGCGCACAAAGGCATCCGCAAGCAAACCGCCGGTCAATGATTCGGCGCAGGCGATCTTTATTCCACGTGCTTCGCAGATGTGCAGAATTCTCGCAGCGGCGACATCACAAGCCTGCTGTATCTCAACACAAGTCGCATCACCCATGACAACATCACTTTCACCTATAGGATCCAGTCATCCTAATTACAAAAATGGGATGCAGCTCATGCCGCATCCCACCCCATATCTCATCTGCTCGGATTCGGAAGCATTACCGCTCCGCCCGCTTCGGCGCCGCGAACGTGTTGTACAGGTACACTCCACCGGAATACAGGCACAGCACCAGCGCCACATAGATGATGGCGTAGGTCAGCACATAGTACACGGTGATCCACATCGGCGTGGTCTGTCCTGCGGCAAACGACCAGAATGGCAGCAGCAGCATGGACAGGCCCACACATTGGAACACGGTCTTCAGCTTACCCGGCCATGCGGCGGCGATAACCTTGCCGCCAGGACGCTCCATCACGAAGAAGCGCATGACGGTGATGCCGATCTCACGAACCAGGAACAGGACCACGACTATCCAGCCCCAGATAGGATTGCCGAACTCGTTGAAAGCTGCGGCTACCACCAGCGCACCACCGGTGAGCAGCTTATCCGCGATCGGATCCATCAGCTTGCCCATTTCAGTGACCTGATTGTATGTACGGGCCATCCATCCATCGATCTTATCGGTGGAGGCGGCGATGATGAACAGCACCGCCGCGACCCAACGCAGCGTCAGATTATCTGCGCCCCATGCGCCGGCCATGATGTCCAGCACCAGAAAAATGACCACCAGCACGATACGCGAATACGTGACCAGATTCGGCGGCGCATTCCAACCATCGAAAATCGACGCCTTGGCTTCGGCTTGGACCTCGGCCTGTTTATCCGTTGATTCACTACTCATATCGCTCACACTACCCTTACACTTCTACCTTAGACGGCAATCCACATGATGCGTTGACTTGGTACCAGCAATCGACTGTCATGCTCCCCCAAGTTCACCTTGTTCGGGGGCGGAGGGCGTGAGCGAGCTGGTTTCACCGCGGATGAACGCCAAGACTTGCGGGAGATCCTGCGGCTGGACGAGCACTTCGCGCGCCTTGGAACCTTCGGACGGACCGACTACGCCACGAGACTCCAACAGATCCATCAAGCGACCGGCCTTGGCAAAGCCGACGCGCAGCTTCCTTTGCAGCATGGATGTGGAGCCGAACTGCGAAGTGACCACCAGCTCGGCAGCCTGCAGCAGCACATCCATATCGTCACCGATCTCCTCGTCCGGCTCCATGGAATCCTTTTTCTCGGCTTCCTTGGCCATCTGTTCGATGTCCTCACGATACTTCGGCTTGCGTTGGGTGCGCACGAACTCCACGGCCTTGCGAATCTCGGATTCGGAAACCCACGAGCCTTGCACACGAATTGGTTTGGCGGAACCCATCGGCAGGAACAGGGCGTCACCCTGGCCGATCAACGTCTCGGCACCGGTCGTATCGAGAATGACTCGGGAATCAGTGGCCGAAGACGTGGCGAAAGCAAGGCGGGAGGGAATATTCGCCTTGATCAAACCTGTTACCACGTCCACAGACGGACGCTGGGTGGCGAGCACGAGATGCACGCCGGCAGCTCGGGCGAGCTGCGTGATGCGCTGGATGGAGCTCTCCACATCATTCTTGGCCACCATCATCAGATCAGCCATCTCGTCCACCACCACAAGGATGTACGGGTATGGAGCCACCTTGCGTTTGGAGCCAAGCGGCGCATGTACCTTGCCGGCACGCACGGCCTCGTTGAAGTCCTTGACATGGCGGAATCCGAAGAATTCCAGATCGGAATACCGGGCATCCATCTCCTTGACCACCCATTCCAAAGCCTGTGCGGCCTTCTTCGGGTCGGTGATAATAGGAGTCAGAAGGTGCGGGATGCCCGCATACGCCGAAAGCTCCACACGCTTGGGATCCACCATGATCAGACGCACTTGATCAGGAGTGGCGCGCATGATCAGCGAAGTCAGCATCGAATTGATGAAGCTGGACTTACCGGAACCTGTGGCACCGGCCACCAACAGATGCGGCATCTTGGTCAGATCGGCAGTCACAAAGTGGCCTTCCACATCCTTGCCGATACCGGTAAGCATCGGGTTCGGGTCACCGACCGCCTTGTCGGAGCGCAGCACATCGCCAAGATGCACGATCTCACGGTCCTCGTTCGGAATCTCGATGCCGATGGCCGACTTGCCTGGAATCGGGGAAAGGATGCGCACATCCGAACTGGCCACCGCATAGGCGATGTTCTTTTGCAAGTTGGTGACTTTCTCCACCTTGACGCCGGGGCCGAGCTCCACCTCATATTGAGTAACGGACGGACCACGCAGGAAGCCGACCACTTTCGCATCCACGTTGAACTGCTGGAACGTACTGGTCAGGGCGCGAATAACGCGATCATTGGCCGGCGTGCGCATCGCATGCGGCTGACCCTTGGCGAGCAGGTTCAGATCAGGCAGCTGATACGGCTTGTTGGCCTCATCATCGGCACTCGGCCCATCACCGTCAGCAGGGCTGCTGACATCCGCGTTCCCAGCGCCGCTGCCATCTGCGTCAGCCCCGGCATAAGCACCGGTCGCACCCGCAGATGCTCCGGCAGACGTAGCGGCGGCACCGACGCCCATGCCCGCCCCCGACAAAGCCACAGTGCCGGTGCCGGCACCAGCGGCTTGCAGGGCACTTGGAGCCCAGGGATCGTCTCCCGGCTCAACAGTGGTTCCAGCGGCACCGGCTGGCATCATCACCGTTCCGTCACCGCCGGCCGGCATAACCACGGTACCGCCGCCGGCTACCATGCGGGGCTCTGCCACGGCGGACGAGGCATCGGCAACGCCAGAGGCAAGCGCACCACCCGCGCGCAAAGCCTCACCAGCAGCGCCATGCGCATGCCCCTCATAAGAGGAAGACGCTATAGTACGGCCAATGTTCCCCATGATCTCGCCGGTTCCGGGATCAACCAACGGCGTCTCGGCAGCGGCACCATGCTGGCTTGCCGCACGGTCAAACGGATCATCGGCTGCATACCTGTCCAGTCTGCGATCATCCTCCTTGCCATGCTTGCGTCCGAACAGACGCGCAAACAATCCCGGCTTGCCCGAACCTGGGGATGCGTCCACGTCGGTTTCGGATTCACTGCCGTCATGAGACGGCACACCGTCGGCGAAAGCCAACGTGGCGTCCCCCAGACGCACCTCATTGGGGAATTGATCGCCTTCGCCGCTCCCCTGGCCTTCCTTGCGGTACTCGTCGCCACGCAATTTGGCCAGCAGCCAACGGGCACGATCCGGCAGATCGGTGACGTGCGTGCCCGTGATCATCAGTACGGAGAACAATCCGACCACCACGAACACAATGATGGCGAATACGTTTGAAAGTCCCCAAGCCAACGGAGAGCCGAGCGCGAAACCGACCAGCCCTCCGGCGGATTGCAGGATACGGATATCGAACTTGACATGATCGGCGGCAACGGCCACATCGATAATCGAACAAATCGACCACATGAGCAGCACCCAACCGGCCACGACACGAGGATTATTCGATTTCTTGCCGCTATTGCGCATAAGTCGAAACGCGATGCCTGCCAGCAACACCGGAAGCACCACGCTCATCACGCCAAGCACACCGGCCGCGATGGCGTGCAGGAACTGGCCGAACACCCCGTTGACGCGGAACCATTCGGACGCACAGAACAACACGGCCAATATCAGCAGGAGGAAGCACAGTCCGTCACGCCGATAGGCCGGATCATATTCGCCGACGCCGGTGACGGCACGTACGCCGGCACCGAACGCGCGCGGAATCGCCAGCAGAATCTTCTTGCCCATCGGCTCGGGTTCAAGATCCACTTCCGGTTGGACCCGGGTCTCGCCATCATGCGTGGCGTCCATCGACCCTTTGGTTTTTCGGGATTTCGTACTATTGGAGGATGCTGTTCGTGCCATAACGGGTTTGATTCTACTCGGTGACGCGGTCTTAGCGGGCCGCTTCCGCCGCCCCGCATGGCGATGAACTTCATGCGTTGATACCTCACACGCGTGCAATCATGCTTTATCATGGGTTGCATGACACCCGCAGAGCGTGCGAGCGCAGTCGCATTTGCACTCAGGAACTGCGCATTGGAAGCTATGACGCCGGGCGAGGCAACGATGCGCGCCGCGGCTGCCTACGAACGCGGTCATGAAGACGTGACGCATCTTATCGATGTAGCCGACGAGCAAACCGCCATACGTTTGCATACCGCTGCCGGCTCTGCCGCCGGCGATCGACTTGCCGACGGCAGTCTGGATGATCATGCCACGGACCGCGCCGACGCCGTATTTGCCAGAACCGTACTGTTGGCGGAACGTCGGTGGAATCCGTCCGGTGATTTGGATGAGCTGATTGCCATTCACCGTGGGCTTTTCGAAGGCGTCTTTGACGACGCCGGCAAATTGCGTACGGCGAATACCACACGGGAAGTGACCGGTGACCGGGCATTGGCATCCAATCCCGAGGTCTTCTTCCCCGCTGCACTGATCGAGACCGGAGCGCACAACATCGCGATGGAATTGGCGGAGAAACGCAACCTGCATGCCATGGACAGGGACGTGTTCGTGCATGCGTTCGCGTCGATTTATGACGAGTTAGGCTACCTGCACCCGTTCCGAGGCGGCAATGCCATGGTGCTGCGCATATTCGGCTCTCGGCTCGCACATGACGCCGGATGGGACCTTGATTGGGGTGAAGTAACCAGAACCGCATATCGTACGGCCAAACATACGGCGTATCGTGGGGATATCTCCGCGTTTGAGCGCATGTTCGCATCGATGCTGCGTCCAGCGAATCCCACACGAGTGTTTCTCATCGCCGGTTGGGATCAAGGTCCCGCCCACTGATCGATTCGCGATCGATTCGTTTCGGTTCATCGATTCGTTCATGCACCGCTATTCGCAGGCGATATCCCCCAGATGATGTTGTACATATTCATCGGCATGGGCATCGATGGGGTCGTAGTCGCCGGCGTCCGCATGGGCGATAATCGCCATCGCATTGTCCACGAGCTTGGGATTGAGGGCCTGCAGCCAATGGATACGCGGATCACGGCCGAACCAGCCCATCTGTTTGCGGGCGAGACGCTTGGTTTTCTGCGCGATGTCGCCGAACGCGTCATACTCATCCCAAATGCCGTCCAGCAGGTCGATGATCTGCTGATAGCCAAGCGCACGGACGGCTGTGGCACCGAGGCGAGGCCGCAGGCGTTCGACCTCTTCAACGAAACCGTTGGTCATCATCTGTTTGGTGCGCAGATCAATACGCCGGTCCAAGTCCTCGCGGCTTAGATCCAAGCCGATCTGCACCGAGGGAATCACGTATCGGTAGCGCGGCAGACTTGCCGAGTACGGTCGCCCGGTCAGTTCGATGACCTCCAGCGCACGGATGGTGCGACGGGGATTATGGGGATCCATTCGAGCAGCGGCCTCGGGATCCTTGGCCTTCAACTCATCGAACAACGCACCGGCGCCCTCGGTTTTCTCCCGCTCCTCATATTTGTTACGGATCTGCGGATCGGTACCGGGGAAGGTGATGTCGTCGATGGCAGCGCGCGCATACAATCCGGATCCACCTACCAGAATCGGGCGAATACCGCGCGACTTCAAGTCGGCGATGGTTTCTCGCGCAAGCTGTTGGAATCGGGCCACGCTCATCGACTCTTCCGGATCGATGATGTCGATGAGATGGTGAGGCACGGCCGCCTGCTCTTCGGCAGTGGGCTTGGCGGTACCAATATCCATGCCGCGGTACATCTGATAGGCGTCGGCGTTTACGATCTCGGCTCGCTCACCTTGCTCAGCCAATCGTTTGGCGATGGCGATGCCCAACCCGGTCTTGCCGGATGCGGTCGGACCTACGACGGATACGACTCGTGGCGTTGTCATAACTTCGTTTCTTTTCTCCCGTTGACTGCTCAGTGGCGGACCGAATAGGTCTGGCCTGCCGCGATATCCGGGTCGGCAAGCAGATTATGGCGACCGGCATGGGTTACGGTCACCGTGACGAAATCACCGATCTCCGGCACCGGCTGGCCTTCAGGCACGCCGATATGCACCAGTACGCCGGTCTTTTCACGGCCGGAGACGCGGTGCGTATCGGAATCTTTCTTGCCGAGCTTGCCGGTGATCATCACTTCGACGTCACGACCCACGAACCCTTCAAGATTCTCCTGCGTAATCTCCTCCTGCAGGGCCACCAGACGATCGAAACGCTCCTGCACCACGTCACGCGGAATCTGCTCCATCTGAGCGGCCGGCGTACCCGGGCGCGGCGAGTAGATGAACATGAACGCAGTGGAGAATCGCGCCTTACGCACCACATCCAACGTGGCTTGGAAGTCCTCTTCTGTCTCCCCCGGGAAACCGACGATGATATCGGTGGAAATCTGCGCGTCCGGCATGGCTTCACGGATTCGTCCAAGAATGTCGAGGAACTTGGCCGAACGGTAAGAACGGCGCATCGCGCGCAGAATACGGTCGGAACCGGATTGCAGTGGGAAATGCAGCTGATGCATGATGTTCGGCGTTTCAGCCATCGCGGCGATCACATCGTCGGTGAACGCGGCCGGATGCGGAGACGTGAATCGTACACGTTCCAAACCCTCGATTTCGCCGCATGCGCGCAGCAACTTGCTGAACGCATAACGATCGCCGATGCCATAACCATACGAATTCACGTTCTGACCGAGCAACGTGACCTCCTTGGCCCCGTCAGCTACGCATTGGCGGATCTCGGCAAGCACATCGCCCGGTCTACGGTCTTTTTCCTTGCCGCGCGTAGTCGGCACAATGCAGAACGTGCAGGTGTTGTTGCATCCCACGGAAATCGCCACCCACGAGCTCACGCGGGAGGCGCGTGCAGCCGGCAGCTGGCTTGGGAACTCCTGAAGCTGATCGCTGACCCTCACCTGAGGCTTATCGGTGGCTCGATTCTGGTCGAGCAGCTTCGGCAGATCCTCGATGTTTTTGGTGCCGAATACGGCGGCCACCCATGGCTTCTTCTTGGCGATCTCCTCACGGTCGAGCTGGGCCATGCAGCCACCCACGGCAATCTGCAGATTCGGCCTCTGCAGTTTGATGCGGTTGAACAGACCGATGGTTCCGTACATGCGTTCGGCCGCATTCTCACGTACCGCACACGTGTTCAGCACAATCACATCGAAATCATGGGAATCGATCTGCTCCTGGGTGGCAGGCACATAGCCGTCGGCTTTGAGTACGCCGGCGATACGTTCGGAATCATGCACGTTCATCTGGCAGCCGAGCGTATGGATATGGAATACGCCTTTGCCCCGCTCCCCGAGCAGACTATCAGTTCCACCGGCTGCAATCGAGGCACGCTCCGCCTCGGTCATCATGTCTTCATTCATAACGACCGATTCTATCGTCCGGCCGTCACAGACAGCCGGACGAACAAAACATCGCGCCCAGCAAACCTATGCGAGATGGCGATAATGGGATCCGATGTGGTTTTCCGGCAGACGATCGCCACGGCCGAACAGACGATCACGCAGCGTGCTCCCCTCATATGCCGTCGGATACACGCCACGACGCTGCAATACCGGCACCACGTAATCGATGATGTCCTCCCAGGTGCCGGGCTCGACCACATAGGCCAGATTGAAACCGTCCACATCGGTCTCGGCAACGGTCTGCTGCATGGCATCGGCGACGGTTTCGCCCGATCCGACCACCACAGGACCACCGGTTGCATTGATACGTGCGCTGTCGCGCAACGTCCAACGTTCACCATCCGGGCCAGCTGCACCGGAGAGGCTGGAGACTGTGGTCTGGATCGCGTTCGTCGCCACCGGATCGAGTGGCTGGTCAAGATCATCCTTGGACAGATCCACTCCCGACCATCCGGAGTTGAGCACCAAATTACCGGTTTCGGACGCGTAGCGGAAGTAGTCACGATACTTGGCTTGGGCCAATTCGTCGGTCTCATCGGCCACCACCGTCATCAATGCGTAGATACGCGCGTCATAGCGCCCACGACCCGAAGCCTCCAACGCATCGCGCATGTCGGCCACAGTACGTGCCAACTGCGCTCTCGTCGGCGCGGCGACAAACATGGCTTCGGCATGCTGTGCAGCGAAACGGATACCCCTCGGCGAAGCTCCCGCTTGGAAAATCACCGGGGTACGCTGCGGGCTGGGCTCGCACAAATGGATGCCCGGCACATCGAAATACTTGCCATGATGATTGATGGGATGCACTTTTGCCGGGTCGGCGAACGTGTCATGTTCCGCGTCCATCACCACGGCGTCATCCTGCCAGGAACCCTCCCACAGCTTGTAGAGGACCTCCATGTACTCATCGGCGTGATCGTAGCGCTCATCGTGCGACATTTGGTCAGTATGACCCATATTGTTCGCGGCGGACCGCAGATAGCCGGTCACCACATTCCAACCGATACGCCCATTGGTGAGATGGTCGAGCGTGGACATGCGGCGGGCGAACGGGTACGGATGCTCATAGGCGGTGCCGGCGGTTATGCCGAAGCCCAAGTGCTCGGTTACCGCCGCCATGGCGCTGACCAGCATCATCGGATCATTGATCGGGATTTTCGCGGCCGCACGCAATGCGGCGTCAGCGTTGCCCTCGTATACGTCGTACGGGCCCAACGCATCGGCGATGAAGATCGAATCGAAGAGCCCCCGTTCCAGTAGACGCGCCAATTCGGTCCAGTGAGCAAGATCCTTGTACTCACGCGAATGATCTCGTGGATGACGCCACAAACCGGGCAGCTGGTGCCCTATGCAGTTGGCATCGAACGCATTGAGCCGTATGCGTCGATTGCCTGATGACGATAATGGTGCAGCCTGTGTTTTGATGTTGTTCCCCATGGTTGCTCAACGTATATGCACCGGCGGTATACGCGCCAGACCCAGCACCCTGATTTATTGATGGATGTGACGCAGATTACACCGCTCCCAGCCGTTACCCAGTGTTGATGAAGCAGCAGGTTTATGATGGAAATCGTGATACTTGACCGACATAATCGACTCAACACCGCAGATCTCAACGCCCGTTTGAAGATGCTGGACTTGCCGGAAGGCCGATTCAGCGCCGATGAAATCACCGAGTTCATCGATCAGATGCAGGTATATGAAGGCGCGATGTATGAGATCAGCACCAAACTGGAGATTCTCGATGATGAGTTCCAAGTACGCTTCAGCCATGATCCGATTCACCATATGGAACGTCGACTGAAGTCGGTGAATTCCATCATCGGCAAGCTTGAACGCAAGGGACTGCCTGTGAGCGTCAACTCCATCAAAGACAATCTGTTCGACGTGGCCGGCATCCGCGTGATCTGCAATTACCGCGACGACGTGTATTCCGTCTCAAACTATCTGTCTTCGCAATCAGATATCCAAGTGTTGCGAGTGAAGGATTACATCAAGAATCCGAAACAGAATGGCTACCGTTCGTTGCATGTGATCTACGCGGTGCCGGTATTCCTTTCTTCAGGAGCACATTACACGCCGGTCGAAGTGCAGTTCCGCACCATCGCCATGGATTACTGGGCATCGCTGGAACATGCGTTGCGTTACAAAACCGATTTGCCGGATGCCCGTTTGAACGAGCACTCGCAGACGTTGTTGGACTGTTCACGCAGTCTGCAGAACATCGAGGTGCAGATGCAGAACATCCACCGCGATATCAACGGCGCACCACAGGTGGGTGAGGCGCCGAAAACCACGGACTGATCGTACCGGCCGCCTGATTAGCGTCTCCCAGTCATTTTGCCATCTTCGACTCAGGCTCTTCTCTTACGAGGGGAGCCTGAGCGATGCGATCGACGTTTCCATCACAGAAATCTTTTTTATTCCTTCCGCAGGAACCGGGGAAGCTTGGCAGGAGCCTGTGCGAGGAGGGTACCGATGAAGATCAATGCGCATCCAGCATAACCGCGCGGGCTCATCACCTCACCAAGGAAAACCGCGCCTCCGACCGCGGAGAAGAACGATTCAAGGCTCATGAGCAGACTGGCGCGGGTGGGCGGCACCCACTGCTGCCCCACCACCTGCAACGTGTAGGCAATGCCTACCGAACCGATGCCGGCGTAGAGAATCGGCACCCAGGAATGCGCAGCACCGGACCAGTCAACCGAGCCTTCGATCAGAGATCCCGCCCAGCTCAATACGGCGGTGGTGCAGAATTGACCAAACGAAAGCTTGATGGCATCCACTTTGGCACCCAGTTCGTCGATGATAAGGATATGCGCGGCGAATAGCACAGCGGTGAATACCAGCAGGATATCCGCAAGCCCCAGCGACCCAAACCCGTCCGTGATACACAACAGATAGAATCCGATAATGGACAGGGCCACCGCAACCCCCACCAGTACACCGATACGACGGCGCAGGAATACGAATGCCAGCAGCGGCACCATCACAATGTAAAGAGCCGTGAGGAATCCAGCTCGGCCGGCCGATTTGCCGTAGAGAATGCCATACTGCTGCAGCGTACTTGCAGTGAACAGCACGATGCCACAGATCACGGAGATGATAATAGGGTTGGCGACCCATGCCTTGAACAGCGAGACGGCGACCTGTTCACGGAATACCGGCACAGTGCCGCTTGAAGCCGTATCGTGGGTAACGGAACCTGAAACGGCGACATCGGTTGGTTCCACCGCGTTGCCGTTTCCCCGTTGCCACAGCAGAACCGGCACCAATGAAATCGCACCCAGGGTGAATCGCGTGGCGTTGAAGAACATCGGCGACATCGAATCCATGCCCTGAACCTGCGCCACGAACGCGAACCCCCAGATCAGCGCAGTCAGTAACAAGCAGAACATACCGATGAATTCTTGTCTTCTCATGGTGTTCCAACCTAACCCGCCCGTATGACGGGCATGAAAAAGCCCGGCCACATTGTGGTCGGGCTTTTCTGGCGACTTACATACGCCACATTGAGTTCAAACGCTCACGCTTGCGAACTGTGGATTCACCAACGCTAGTCCCTGTTGCCAAGCAGCTGCAGGATGTACAGGAACATGTTTACGAAATCGAGGTACAGATTCAATGCGCACAGAATGGAGATCTTCTTGACCATCTCCGGACCTTGCGCCTCATATTCGTTCAGCAAGGCGCGAGTGGACTGTGCATCGTAGATGGTCATGCCAGCGAACAGCACCAGACCGATGGCGCACACCACACGGGTCATACCATCCACAGGCAGGAACATCAGCACCAGCTGTGAGACGATAAGCACGATAAGGCCAATCATCAAAATCGGACCGGCCTTGAGCATGTTGAACTTAGTCGTCATGCCGAACATGGTCAGAGCGAAGAAGAACGCCGCGGTCACGCCCAGTGCCACACCGATCGAACCGAGGTCATAGACCATGAAGATGGAGCTCAACGTGAAGCCCATCAACGCCGCGTACACGTAGAACATCACGCGTGCGGTGGAGGACTTCATCTTGGTGACGCGAGCACCGAGCGCAATGGCGAGCGCGATTTGCGCGACGCACAGCGCTATGAGACCGAACATGCCGGTGGTCATCAGGAAGGCGTAGTAGGCACCCGTCATCTGGCCAAGTACCGCCACTACCGCGGTGACGATGAGCCCCAGGGTCATCTCACCGTATACCTTGCTCACGGAAACACGACGAGCCTGTTCGTAGCTGTAGGCCATGGTGGTATCCATAGTCGCGGCACTGTTGCCAGCCGGCGCGTACTGGTATGCGGAGCCCTGCTGCTGGGCGTACTGGTAATTCTGGCCGTACTGGCCGTAGTCGGATTGCATGTACTGCTGTCCATAGCCGGCCTGCTGCGCGGCGTTGTAGTCAGGGGTATTGTACTGCGGGTTGTATTGCCCGTTATTGCGGGGCTGCTGACCGAATGTCATAGTCGCTCCTTTGTATTCGTTCCTGACCATAGTAAGGGAACAAACCTGAACGTTCCATGAATTCGTTGCCTGAGAGCATAACGGGCAATAGAGAAGTCTTCCGCAGACGTCAATCTTCCAACCTGCCGAAGCATGCGCTGGCACATTGTTCGTCTTGGCAATGACTCGTTCCTGCATCTACCGCAAGTTGAACGTATGAGTCACTTTGGTGTCACTGTCCAACGACGCTAACGCGGACACTTCAACCGTAACCGGCGAATCATCCTGCAACACATACCCGAGCGTGACGGTTGCCTTGGCGTTGGGTTGAGACTCGGCGATATATGAATTCGCATCGTATCCTTCAGGCGCATTCATATAGATCGCCGTATCCAAAGCGGTACCGTTCTGGAATACCTGCGGATGCGCCAGCACGGCAAACGAATTGTTCTTCGTTGTAGTGTTGGTCCATTCGTAGGTGACCAGTACCGTGGGGTTGTCCTCATAGTCATTGGTGCTTTTGACCGCCGATACGATTTTCACATGGGCACCTTCGATATCGCCCTCCGTGTCCTGCGCTCCCTGCTTCTGCTCGGACGACTGCTGTGAGGAGTCATTCTTGGACTGCGATTGATCGGTCTGCGAAGTATCGACCCCCTTCGCCGCCTTCAGGGAATCGTCAATGGCTTTGGTGGCTGCGGATTGCATCGCCAGCGTAATCACAATCGCCAAAACCGATAGCACGGCTGCCACTATCGACAACGCTTTGCCTCGCTTTTTGCCGCGGAAGGTGCCTACCATCGCGACAATCGCAAGCACAACGCCCACGAATCCAAATATGGCGGCGATATTGTTGATGATGGGAATGAAACTCAGCACCACTCCAAGAGCGCCGAACACCACGCCTACGATACCGCAAACCGTGGTGTGGACAGGCTGCTGACGTTGGTGAGCATGTGCTTGTTGAGATGGTTGCCCCGTTGGAGCCGGCATGATGATCTGGTCGGTCATGGATTCTTCTTTCCTCATGCCCTGCATCCGCGTGACAATATGCGCACCATGCACAATCCGCGATGCAAGAACGTTGACGATTCCGACGCTACCGGTTTTGCACAATGATCATCAGTGGACTAATGGTCATTTCTTAATGCACTTTCGGGCAATCTCGGACTCGTTATCATGCCTTTATGTCCAGTGGCGCTTCCACTCATCACGCCATACAGTGGTATTCATGAGGACACCGCAGTATGCCAACCCGACGCCGACCAGCCATCATCCAGGTCCGCTCGGCAAGACGCAGATGAGAGCCGACGATGTGCTGGTGCATACGCGCATGTGGTGTTCTGTCGTCATGGTGCCTTTGGCAAGTCTGATGTGTCTTACGCAAACCGCGTTTTTCGCACAGAATTATGTCGAGGATTCTCCGGGCTACGTATTCGCCATCATATGCACATTGATTTCATTGCCTTCCGGGTTTCTTCTGCTGGCCCGTTCCGAATATCCCGAACTTACGTTTTGGATCTCATGCGCACTCGTTGTTCTGCTCCCCTTTGATTCGTTAATCGTCCTTATGGCAATGAGCTCATTGTTGGCACGCAAATCCAGCCGTGCGATCAGCACGAGAGCCGCAATCGCAGGAACTGCAGCAACGCTATGGTCTCAGCTACGTGACGCCAGACAACCTCCCGAAGCCTCCTTGTGGCACACTATCTTCGCCAAACCGAATACCGGAGGCGATTCCGGACGGCCGATCGTCATGTTGGTTCAGGAACCCACCATTCTCATCACCGCTATCATTACAGCGCTATTGGCTTCTACCATCGCCATCCTGACAGGTCTGCACATCCGTTCACGAGCCCGCCTACGCACAGCGAACGCCGTGGCGAACGCAGCCACCAATCATGTGGCCACATTGCAAACCGATCTCAACAACCAGCAGCTGGCGGATGCCATCGCCGCCGAGGCGCACGACACGCTCGCCCATTCGCTTTCGCTCATGGCCTTGAACGCCAGCGCTTTGAAAGCCGAAGCGGACAAGCTGGGCGATTCCCCCGAGGCTCGTGCTTTGGCTAGCAAGGCAGAGGACATTCGCAGACAATCGGCAGGCGCGTTGGATGAGGCACACGCGATTATCGACATGCTCCGTAATCCACAGCAGGCGTGGGAACAGTTGGCACCAAACGACGACACCTCACTCACCCGAGAATCGTTGGATGCGCTCATCGCCGACGTACGCAATTCCGGCACGCAACTCAACACGTGGATCGATATCCAACAACTCAGCGGTTTGGACGACACCATTGGCAAGGTATCGTATCGTGCGTTGCAGGAAGGACTGACCAATGCGCGCCGTCATGCGCCCGGCGCACCGGTTTCATTGGAGATTGCAGCCGGACCGGCAACGGGTGTTCATCTGCATATCAGCAATCCGATGACACAAGCGAGCGCCACGCATGGCGCAGGGTTGCCGGGACTCGCGGCCCGGGTGCAGTCGGTGGGAGGCCAATGCCGGTACGGGATGGATGAGCGGCATCTTTTCCACGTGGATGTTCAGCTGCCGTGGCACGGCTAAGATGGCTAGCGTGAGCGAGCAGAGCAAAGGGACGAATCCGGCCGGGAACACCATGCATGCAGAGCATTTCACGGGCCTTGCACAGAGTGAAACGGATGAAAGCGGTCGCGTACAGCCGATTCGGGTCGGTGTCATCGACGACGACCCGATGATCTGTCAGGCGATGAGCCTGATTCTCACCGACTATTCGCAGGGACGACTTGCCGTGGCTTTTACCTCTGCGGACGGTGAGGCATGTGTACGCCAAGCAACCGAACAGCAACCGGACGTAGTGTTGATGGATATCGCCATGCCGGGTGTCGATGGCATCGAGGCCACACGCCGACTGAGAGCGCTCCCCCATGCTCCGCATGTGCTGATTCTGACGTCACTGAGTCCGTCCGGCACGGTGGAGCGAGCCATCGAGGCCGGAGCAGAGGGGTTCGTGTCCAAGACGGATGCGCCGGATGAGATTATCCGCCGCATCATCGGTGTTACCGAAGGCACGCCGCAATTCAACACCGCAAGCCAGCGCCAACTCATTGATGAATTGAGTCGGACACGTTCGCGCATGCGCCGGGATGATGCCCGTGCCTTACTGGATTCATTGCCTGAACGCGAACGGGAAGCGGTGATGCTGGCCGCCGAGGGATATACGAATGCGGAGATCGCCTCTCGTATGTTCATTTCCGAACGGACCACGAAAGCGCATCTGTCTTCGGCGGCGGACCGGCTCAACATGGGGCGCGTGCAAATGGCGCGTCTGGTGGAGCGGGCCGATTTGCCGGCACGGTTGTAGGGCATGATTGCAGTCTGAACGCGGCCGGCTCGATCTTCGGCTATCGCCAGTTCACGGAGCTTTGCTCGCCGATCCTGCACACGGAGCCTCAACTAGACCTGCTCACTGAACTTGGAGGCGGAACTGCTTCCAAATATCGCTCAGTTTCTGACCGTTGGCGGCACGTTTCCACACGTCCAGCCCACCTCCGCGACGCCCGCCGGCCGCGGCACGAGCCGCGGCAGTGGGTGTGGGATATTCGGAACCATCATCCAACCGCAGACGACCGTTCTCGGTAACGGTGGCATACCAGCGTTCGCCCTTGCGCGGACGATCCCATACCAGGCGTTCGCCCGGAGTCAACAGACCAGCTTGAATCACTTGACGAATGGATACGCGTCTGGAACCGCGCGAAGATTTGACCGCTCCCCGGTTCAGCTCTTCAAGCGGCCGTGCGATCAGATCCTTGTTGTTCGCATCGTAACGAATGCCCCAATATTCCACGATGAGACGGATGGTTTCCTCCTGCCGGCGCTCCAGCATGGTGGGCGTGCAGTCGTTAGACCCTTCTAATTCCTTAGTGAGTGGGAAACGTTGGGAGTCGGCTCGTAGCAGCATGCGGTCGCGACGTGGCATGTATTCGCCGAGTTTGTCCAGCTGGTCGCCGGGACCTTGGACCAGTGCCATATTGCCAAGTCGGTACATCCAGAAATCATGGCTGTCCTGTGTCCAATCTGCGAACGAAGCGGCATGCTCGATGTTCAACGGCATGATCGGAAGCGCGCTGAACCGGCGCGGCCGAGGTAACGGGGCTCCGGCAAGCTGCTCATTGGCTCGGATGAGCAGCAGGCGAATGAGATCGTCATCGCCTTGCATCTCGCCATGGAGTCTGACCAACGCGCCTTCGCGGTCGGCGTCGCCTACGCGCAATCCGTTGATGCGTTCAACCAGATGGCCTTTATCCAGATCACGTATGGCGGCATTCGCGAAGCCGCGACGTTCCAACGTCCCGGTACGGTTCAGCGTACGAATGCCGGTTACCTGTTCCAATGCCTTGAGAATATCCAGCAGACGTTGTCCATCATGTGCACCGAGCGCTTCCAGCGTCGAAGTACGGCGGGCGGCGCGAGCTCCACGCTGCACGAATGGCGAAACATCCGGATCGCCGAGTTCGCGATACGAATGGACCAGCGCCCACATGGCCACGGGCTTCCACTCGTGAATGTGATAATCGTTCAATGCTTCCAGCCGGTGCCGCACCTCGGGAGGCAGAATGGTTTCGCCGGGATGGTCGATGATGCGCCACGCCATGGCATACGGGGCCAGCACGTCATTGATGAATGAGCCGACGGTACCGGAATTGAGATACGGCTGCAGCACTTCAGCCAGAAAATCCTCGATCAGCTTGTCCGTGGCCGGCAGATGGGTAAGGATCAGATGCAGATATGAGAAGAACTCTTCAATAGTCTGCGGATCATCGCCGATCGGGTCCACGATATCGTCCCAACGGGCTGCATAAGCATCAAGTTCCGCAGCAGCAAGACCGGATGTGGCGCGCGCCTTGAACACGTCCGATGGCGTCAACGGCAGGCCTCGCATGTTCATCACATCGAAAATGCGATGCGCGCCATCCAAATCATCCGTAGTGACGATGACAAGTGTGACCTCGTTCACCAAATATTGGGCGAAACGTTGGCGCTCCAGCGTGCTCCAGTTGGAGATCTCATCGTAGGTTTTCTTGACGTTGCGCACAATGTTGCGCTGGGCGGCCGTAGCCAGATCGGCGTCGTTCATGTCGAACACCGATTCAAGATTGTCTTCCTGCACATGTTCGCGGAAAAACGCAGCGTCACGTTCACGCAAGGTGAGGCGAGGCTCGTTGACAATGCCACGCAGTTTGTCGCCCGGTTCGACCAGCAACGCATCGAGTTGGCGCATCAGATCCGGATCCTGCTCCAGATCACGCAGCACGGCGATGATAATGGACAGGGAGACCAGTCGCTGCTGGCCGTCGATGACCAGAAAACGGCTTTCCTCCTCGCGCACCAAAATCAGCGAACCCAAGAAATACGGCGCGCCGGGCGCCACCGAGGCATCTTTGAGATCGCCCACCAGCTGCAGGATATTCTCAGGCTTCCAGATATACGCCCGTTGGAAAGACGGGATGATGAACCGGAAATCGGGGGTGAACACCTTCCCCAACGGCAGTTCGTTCGCTTTGATCGTCATGGTTGTTCGCCCCTTCATCGCCGGTATCTCACCTTGATCATCCGTTGTTACCGACTCTTCCAGCCTACCAGCGTTCCGTCTCGCCAGCCGATCAATTCGGTCGATGGGGAGCGCCAATCGACGATAAGTAACGACATCAGGCATAATGAGGTTCATGAGTGAATCCGTGACTATACGTCCGCTGCATCGTGACGACTATCCGACTCTGATTGATCTCGTACGCCGCGCCTGGTATGACGACTTCGACGAACGTACCGGTTTCATCGCGGCACAAGTCGATTGGGAGAACTGTCTGGCGCGCGCCACCAATGCGTATACCGCCGTCAAAGACGGCAAACCCGTGGCGTTGATTCTTGGCAGAATCGACGCTCGCGATATGCGCGGCATCTGGAACCGGCATAAGAGCCGGTACGTGCATGGACTGATGCGTCTGTTGGGCATGCGCGAAGGCCTACGTGCCGTACATGAGATCGTTGGCATTCTCGCCATCGACCATACGCTGCTCTCCCGCGCGAAGCGATCCGGCCATGACTATGCCGGTGAAGTGGTGTTGTTCGTGCTGGATCCCGAAGCCCGCGGCTATGGTCTCGGCAAGCGCATGTTCCGCACGATGATGGACGATTTCCGTAAATCCGGACTGCGCAATTTCTTCCTGTTCACCGACACCACCTGCAATGTCGGCTTCTACGAGCACGCCGGACTGTCCCAAGTGGAATCCATTACCATTTCGACGTCAAAGCATCATCGCGAATCCATGTCCTTCTACCTGTATGAAGGCGAGGTTCCTGAAGCTTCAAATCGCTGAAGCATACGTGGCGCAACTCAGATGTAGTATCAATGCACACAAGTGAGGCCGGCACCTGACGAAAGGTACCGGCCTCGCTTGGCTCTCACGGCTTAATGCGGAGAGCAGTCCGCCCTATGGTGCATAGAACGCCGCTACTTCATGAGATTGCGCAGCACGTACTGAAGGATGCCGCCATTGCGGTAATAGTCGGCCTCGCCAGGCGTATCGATGCGCACCACCGCATCGAATTCGGTCTTGGAACCGTCCGCATGGGTGGCGGTGACATGCACCGTCTTCGGGGTCACGCCGTTGTTAAGCGCTTCCACGCCCGCAATGTCATAGGTTTCGGTGCCGTCAAGTCCCAGCGACGTGTAGGACTCGCCTGCAGGGAACTGCAACGGCAGCACGCCCATACCGATGAGGTTGGAACGGTGGATACGTTCGAAGCTTTCGGTGATCACTGCCTTGACGCCGAGCATCAACGTGCCTTTGGCGGCCCAATCGCGTGAGGAGCCAGTGCCGTATTCCTTGCCGGCCAGCACCACGAGCGGCGTGCCCGCGGCCTTGTAATTCAGCGAAGCATCGAAAATCGTGGACGGCTTGCCGGTGGTGAAATCATAGGTGAAACCACCGGGCGTCACCTCCTCGCCCACGGAGGCGAGCAGCTGGTTGCGCAGACGAATGTTGCCGAACGTGCCGCGCACCATGACCTCATGGTTGCCTCGGCGCGAACCGTAGGAGTTGAGGTTCTTCGGTTCCACGCCACGTTCGGTCAGGTATTTGCCTGCCGGGCTGGATGCCTTGAATGCGCCTGCCGGGGAGATGTGGTCGGTGGTTACCGAATCGCCCAGCAATGCCAGCACACGGGCACCGTGGATGTCCGCAACCGGCTCCGGCGTAGCCTTCATACCGTCGAAGAACGTCTGCTTGCGTACATAGGTGGACTTCGGATCCCACTGGAAAAGTTCGCCTTCGGGTACGTCAAGTCCCTTCCAACGACGATCGCCTTCGAATACCGAGGCATAGTCCTTGAGGAACATCTCACGGTTGACCGTCCCGTCCACCGCGGCGGCGACCTCGCTGTTGGTGGGCCAAATGTCCTTCAGATATACGTCGTTGCCATCCGGGTCCTGACCCAGCGGCTGGGTTTCGAAATCGAAATCCATCGTGCCGGCGAGCGCGTAGGCGATGACCAGCGGCGGAGCGGCCAGATAGTTCATCTTGACGTCCGGTGAGATACGCCCCTCGAAGTTGCGGTTGCCGGAGAGCACGGCGGTGACGGTCAGATCATTGTCGTTGATGGCCTTGGAGATTTCGGGCAGCAGCGGACCGGAGTTGCCGATGCAGGTGGCGCATCCGAAGCCGACGAGCTGATAGCCGAGCGCGTCCAAATCGTCCTGCAGACCAGCCGCCTTGAGATAGTCGGCAACCACCTGAGAGCCCGGTGCCAGCGATGTCTTGACCCATGGCTTCGGTTTCAGACCACGCGCATGAGCGTTGCGGGCGATCAGACCGGCGGCGATCATGACGGACGGGTTGGACGTGTTGGTGCAGGAGGTGATCGAGGCGATGGCCACATCACCGTTGGTCAGGTCGAAGTCGCCGCGGAAATCGGTGGAGACGGCGACCGGTTCCTTGACGGTCTTCTCCGTCTCGTATGCGGGCAACGTGTCCTCGAACGTCTTCTTGGATTCGGACAGGACGATACGGTCCTGCGGACGCTTCGGGCCGGCGATGGACGGCACCACGGTACCCAAGTCAAGTTCCATATATTCGGAGTATTCGGGCTCCACGTAATCCGGGTCCTTGGCGTCTCCCCACAGCTTGTTGGCCTTGGCGTATGCTTCGACGAGCGCGACCTGTTCCTCGGAACGGCCGGTCAGACGCAGGTAGTCGAGCGTGACGTCATCGATCGGGAAGATGCCGCAGGTTGAGCCGAATTCGGGGCTCATGTTGCCGATGGTGGCGCGGTTGGCGAGCGGCACGGAAGCGATGCCCTCACCGTAGAACTCCACGAACTTGCCGACCACGCCATGCTTGCGCAGCATGTCGGTGATAGTCAACACCACGTCGGTGGCGGTGACGCCTTCGGGAATGGAACCGGTGAGCTTGAAGCCGACAACGCGCGGCACGAGCATGGAGATCGGCTGTCCGAGCATAGCCGCCTCGGCTTCGATGCCGCCGACGCCCCAGCCCAGCACGCCAAGGCCGTTTTCGGTGGTGGTGTGCGAGTCGGTGCCGACGCAGGAGTCGAGGTAGGCGAGCTGGCGGCCGCGCTCCCCCGCTCGGGTCATAATGACCTTGGCCAGATACTCGATATTGACCTGATGGATGATGCCGGTTCCCGGCGGCACCACGCGGAAGTTCTTGAACGCCTGCTGACCCCAGCGCAGGAACTGGTAACGTTCTCCGTTGCGCTGGTATTCGATGTCCATGTTCTGCTGAACGGCGTCGGCGATGCCGTACTTGTCGATCTGCACGGAGTGGTCGATGACCATATCCGACTGCACCTGCGGGTTGATGACCTCAGGGTCTCCGCCAAGGTCCTTGACCGCGTCGCGCATCGTGGCGAGATCCACGATGCAAGGCACGCCGGTGAAGTCCTGCATCACCACACGTGAAGGGGTGAACTGAATTTCATGACTCGGTTCGGCGGCCGGATCCCAGTTCAGTAACGTGCGCACATGCTCATCAGTGATATTGGCACCATCGATGTTGCGCACCAGACTCTCGACAAGCACCTTCAGCGAATAAGGCAGGTGGTCGATGCCGTCGAGATTGGCGATATTGTAATAGTCGAAGTCCTTACCGGCCACCGCAAGGGTGGTCAGCTGGTCGTCACGCAGGGACATGCTTCCTCCGAATCATGAAATCATCCGATGATGACGCTGATTATCCGCTTCACATGGTACGAGTACGTTACTTTTCCTCTGGCGTGTCGGCTTGAAGTATGAGACAATACGCCGCTTTTTGGTCGATGCCACAAATACTGACACGGCTGTGGCCACAACACAACATCGTTCGACAATGTCTCCTATGTCTTTGATCGGCACCTATATGTTGAAGCCCCGTCGGCGCAGCAGTCGGGCGACCATATGCCCGATCAGCGGCACCAGCCACAGGCACAGCGCGAAGATCGCGGCGGAAATCACCAAGGCAATAACGGTGGCGAGCAATGTGGTGCCGGTGGGACGGACTAGCGCAAAGAAATCCGCAACAAACGGAATGCACAGGCCGATGACTCCGGCGGCCGCGAAACATGCCACCAATCCCCCACGCCAGCTATTGAGCGGACGCGCCACGCAGGCCAGTACGAACACGCCCATCACGAACAATATGATGGCGTTGGTGGCACGCATGGCCCCCAAATCAGCATCATCGGTCAAATTCCAGTCCATTATGCCGGGCAGGAGCCAGGAGGCCGCCAATACCGAGCTGGCTGTGGCCACGCCCCCGGGCAAGGCGAATTTCACCACACGTTTCAGGAATCCGGGAATGTAGCGTCGAGTATTCGGCGCGAGCGCCAGAACAAACGCCGGCATGCCGATGGTCAGCGCTCCGATATAGGTGATGTGCCGTGGCAGGTACGGATACGGTATCTGCGTAAGCACCACACCAAGCGAGATCAATGCCGAATAGACGGTTTTCACCAAGAACAGGCTGGCTACTCGCTCCATATTGGCCATGACCTGACGTCCCCGGGCCACCACGTCGGGCAGATGGGAGAATTTCGAATCGACAAGCACCACCTGTGCTACTGATTTGGTGGCGGATGCGGCGTTGCCCATCGCGATGCCCAGATCAGCCTCTTTTAAGGCGAGGGCATCGTTGACACCGTCTCCGGTCATCGCCACCACATGGCCGCTTGCGTGCAGAGCTTCAACGATAAGCTTCTTCTGATCCGGCAGCACGCGGCCGAGCACATCCACATCTTCGAGCACGCGAGCGAGTTCGTTCACATCGTCGGGCAGCTCGCGCGCATCCATCGCAACCGGAGCATGATCGCCAGTCAATCGAACCTTGCGGGCGATGGCACCGACCGTAATGGGATTATCACCGGAGATGACCCGACAACGCACACCCTGTTCACGGAACCATGCAAGCGTGGCCTCGGCATCATCGCGGATGCGTTCACCGCACAGCACCAGGGAGACAGGCTCGGCATGCGGGTCGATCACCGTGACTTCGTTCTGCGCCGGTGCCGCATCGTCCACATACCGATGCGCCAGCAGCAGCACGCGGCTGCCGTCCGCAGCATAGGTATTGGCCTGATCCAGCACATCCGATCGATCATGGTCAAGCGCGGCAAGCAGCACCTCCGGTGCCCCCATGAACCATATGCCGTCGGTTTTGATCACGGCGCTCCACTTACGGGCGGAAGAGAACGGCACCCTTGCCTGCACGGCACCGGCCGAGAATCCCTGTTCGGCGAGTCCGGCAAGCACTGCTTTGCCGGTGGCGTTAGGCTGCTCCTCATCGCAGCAGTCGTACAGGGCCTGAGCAACATCCTGAGCGGAAATCGCACCGGACGGCTTCCCGGACGGCAACTGCCGACCGGTCGATGATTGACCGGATATCGGTACGATGCGATCGAACGCGATGCCTCCGTCGGTAATGGTGCCGGTCTTGTCCAGATTCAGCGCGTCCACGCGTGCCAGCGTCTCCACGGATTCCAGTTCCTGCACAAGCGTGTTATGGCGGGCGAGTCGCATCGCGGCCACTGCAAAATTCAATGAGGTGAGCAGCACCAATCCTTCGGGGATCATGCCCACCACACCGGCCACGGCGGAAACCACGGCGCTGCGCCATTGACCGCCGGCAAGCGCCACATGCCATCCGCCCACAGCGTGAATCTGGGACAGCGTGAGCAACACGCATAGCGGCACCACCAGGAAAGTCATGAATTTGAGAATCGTGTTGATGCCACGATTCAGATCGGACACGGTTTTCTTATAGACCTTGGCCTGTGCGGTCAATGTCGCGGCATAGGAATGAGCGCCCACCGCATTCACTCGAATCAGCGCCATGCCGGAAACCGCCGTGGCACCGGAATATATCTGTTCGCCCTCGCGATGTCGAACGGTGCGCGATTCCCCGGTCAGCATCGACTCGTCAAGCTCCAGACCCCATGTCGTGACCACTACGCCGTCTGCCGGCACTTGTTCGCCCGATCGCACCCACAGCAGATCATCCATGACGATGCCGTTATGCGGCACGGCTTGATTACGTCCATCTCGGCGCACAAGATAATCCGAGGCCACGAGAATGGAAAGACGGTCGAGCGTTCGCTTGGCTTTCAGCTCGGTGATGATGCCGATGCCGGTGTTGATGATGATGACGAAGCCGAATACGGAATCCTTCCATGATCCGGTGAGCAGCACCAATACCATTGCAGCGAGAATGATGCCATTGAACAGGGTGAACACGTTGGCACGCACGATATCCGCGAAGGACCGTGAAGTGGCGTCTTTGACCGCGTTCGTCTGTCCGTTTTCGATACGGCTCAGCACCTCTTCGCTGCGTAATCCAGGCTCATCGACCTTAGGCATGGACGGAATTGGCATCGAGGCGGGGCAAGCCGAATCGTCGATCGCTGATGATGCTGGTGCGTTCATGGTTCTCAGACTACCGCGCCCGACGCCGTATGTATGCTCGACGTGAGGAATGGCTGTCCGAAACCTTACGACTTCCTCACAGGGTGGTGACGGCGATCGTTCGTCCGTGCGGATCGTCACGGATGATGGTCATGATGGCATCGGCCAACGGTGTGGCGGAAGCGTCACGATCGTTGATGGCGAAGGTGGCCGCATACAGCAGCTCGTCATCAGGCGCGGATACGGGATTGAGCAATATTACGGGAATGCCGGCGTTACGTGGGGAAGCCAAGATATCCTGCCAGCTTTGTTGATTGGTCGTCGTTACGTTCATGCCACTGATGATCACCAGTTTGACCGCACGGTCCGTGAAATCATTGACGGCATTCTGCGCGGTGGCGGTGGCGGCCGCCTCGGCATCTGCGGATGCGGCATCGTTATCGGAAGCTGCCGGTTCGGCGTCAAGCGCCGCATACGCCACTTCAAGTCCATCGTCAGCGATGGCGTCAATGGCCATGCGGTCCATGTCGGTATCCGTAGAGCCGACGAATCCCACGGTGACGTCCGTAGGATGGACCAGATCGTGGGCGACAGCGGGCTTATGCTCCTGCGTGTCTCCGACAGCTTTGCCCACCGGCGTGCATGCCGTCAGGGACAGTACCGCAGCCGTGCAGGCCAGCATAGCCATAATCCGTCGTCTCATAGAGTGCATGATAACGAAAACCCAGCCTATCCGCATGCGTGCGGCTCACCCGCCAACCGCCGATCACATACAATTCGGCGGCAACGGCAGGCGAGCCAACGGAACAATCAACGAGTGAACACCGCCACCGTCTCGACGTGGTGGGTCATCGGGTAGATATCGAATGCACGTATGGACGACAGCCGGTAGCCTTCCGCGATCAGGGTGGCGGTGTCACGCGCCAGACTGGTCGGGTCACAGGCGATGTACACCACAACGGCGGCACCGGAAGCGGCGATCTGACGGCAGACCTTGGCTCTCGCACCAGCACGCGGCGGGTCCAAGACCACGACGTTCGGTTTGGCCAGATGCGCCGGCAGACGGTCCAACGTGCGTGACACATCCCCTGTGCGTGCATCCACATCGTTCAGATTCATGGCACGCAAATTGCGTTGGGCGTTCTTCACCGCAATAGGCGCACCTTCGACGCTGAGCATGCGGGTGCGTTCCCCGGTCATCGTAGCCAACGGCAGCGTGAACAGACCCGAGCCGGAATACAGATCCCAGATCACCGGTGCGGTAAGCCCCTGCAACTGGTTGTTGACCTGATCGATCACATAGGTTCCCAGCGCTATCGGGGCTTGACGATGCACCTGCCAGAAACCGTTGGCGTCCACGCGGTAGGTGAAGGTCCGTCCGTTGATGGTCACTTGCTCGGTCAACAACTGAGAGCCGGCACGCAACTCACCGTCAACCAGCACAGCGTAGTTGTCATTGCCCTCAGCATCAGAAGCCACATCACGAGGCTCGGGCACCGACAGACGAATCTGCGAACCGGGCTCGAATCCACCATCCCAGACATGCTCCCGCTGAGCGACGTCCAGCAATGCGTGCGTGGCCAGCGGCATCGTATCGATGGCCACACGGTTATGCGTGCCTCGGCGGCGCATGGAGGGCAGACCGTTTTCGTCGGCGATCATTTCAATGCGAGTACGCCAATTGAGTCCGCCGAAATCCTCGTCCTTCGGCATTCGCTCGATGGGTACGGCGATTTCGACATGCCCCAAACGGCTCATCTGTTCGGAAACGGTGATGGCTTTCCACCTGAGCTGGCCCGCAAGAGAGACATGCACCAGATCGGCACCACCGACTCCCCCGCCCATGGCCAATGGGCCGGCAAGAGGCCATGCCGGGGTCACGCGATCCTCGGACGGTTCGATGACGTCGATTACCTCGCCGGTCCAGAAGCGATCGTCGCGATCGTGCGGCTCATCAAGCTCAATGCGCACCAATTCTCCGGGCAGCGCGAAACGCACGAATACCACACGGCCATCGATATGGGCCACGCATCGGCCCTGATCGGCGTATCGTTCGATACGAACCTCAGCTTGCATGTCTTCCTTTCCTACTGTTGTGCTTACTCGTGTTCCGCGGTCTCGCCATCACGCCGATAGCTATTGACATGTCGGTGCATCGGAGTGGCGATGATCAGGTAGCTCACCCAAATGGCCAACGCCCAGAACGGGATGCCCATCAGCAGACGGGCCACACCAAGCGCCGCCACATGATCGGTCATATACAGCGGCACCTGCACCAGCAAACGAAGCGCGAACAGGCCCGTCCACAATCCGGTGATGATCATATAGGCGCGTTTCAGATCACGATCGCCCATCCAATCATGGAACCAAGCCGTAAAACGCTCCGTAGGCATCTGACGGATGAATTCCACCACCAGTCCCAATCCGGGTACGCGGACCGCCAACGATATGGACAGCAACACCGCATACACCGTATTGGTCAGAAAACCCAGCATGTAATAGTTACGCGCCTCATGGCTTTTCCACGCCCAAATCAGACAGATGCCCACGGCCACCAAGCCGGAGAGCGCACCCATCAGCGACTGGCGTTGCACCAGACGTGCCAAAACCTGGATCAGCGCCAATACGGCAGATACCGCAATGGTGAGATTCAGATTGCTCGTGGCTACGAACAGCACCACGAACACCACGCCGGGCAGCATGGATTCGACAACGCCTCGCGGGCCTCCGATCGCTTCGATGATGGAGAAATCGTCACTGTCCGCGCCGGCGTCGGCCAATGCGGACAAGCCGGTGCGTTTCTTATCCGTCATAGATCAGCGAACTTCGGAGAACATCGGGCCACGGGCCAGCGTGGTCTTCACCTCGGTGGTCTGATCCTGGCTCAACGGGCCCTTCGGCTTGTTGTCCGGAATGTCCTTGAAGTGTTCCTTGCCACCATCCTGTCCTTCGGCTGCCGCGGCGGCGGCCTTCGCGGCCTTGCGCTCGGCAGGTGCCACCGGCGGATGCATCGGAATAAGGTCACGCGGGGCAAGCGGCTCGTCGCCGCGTTCCACGACGATATCGGCGAAGAACTTGTTCAGCGCTTCAGTTTCAGGGCTATCCGGGTCCACGGCCGCCTTGCCGGAGAAGATGCCGCGCAGCATCCAACGAGGACCATCCACCGCCACGATGCGAGTCTCGACGGTTTTGCCGCCTTTGACGCTCACCGGCAGCTTGAGCTCGGTACCGAATACGCCCTCGGTTTCGGAAGCGTTCTTGTTGGCCTCGAGCAGGTCGGCGCGCACGTCATCCCACAGTCCCATGGTCTTGGGAGCCGCGAACGCCTCGATCTCCAGGCTGGAGGCACCATAGGTGATGGTCGAGCCGAGCACCTGACGAGTGGCGCGGTTGGCCTTGATGCGCAGTTCGATGCCTTGGAGGAACGGCAGGTAGTAGGCGCCCAAATCCAGATAATCGTCATAATCAGGAACGTTGTCGTCATTGACGTCCCACGGTCCGCGTTCCTCGCCGCGACCCTCATATTCCCGGGAAGGCTCCGCCAACACGGTTTCGGCGCTCTGCGCCTTGGCGATGGCGTTGGCTTCCTCGGCGGCCACCTTGTCCTCGTCGACAGGTTCAACCGGCTCGGCTTCCTTCTTGTCCTTCTTCTTACCGAATCCGAACAGTCCCATAATTCCTCGTTTCGTATAACGGTTGCAACCTTGCTAACACTAGCACCCAGTCTTAGAGAAAGCTGAACATCGGCACGGCAATACTATCGGCAAACGATCGGCCGGGTTGGTAGGCGGATTTGCATACTATGGCTCCATGACCATCACTATCACCACATCCAACGTCAATGGCCTGCGAGCGGCCGACCGCAAAGGCATCGCACAGTGGGCTGGCAGACATACGCCAAACATCTGGTGCATGCAGGAAGTACGCGCCCCGCAGCCGGACATCGACAAGATTGTCAGCGAGTTCGCATTCGAATATGCCCAGGCCGGCGCTATTGCATCGGCTGAGGATTTCACGCTGACCAATGAAATATGTCGGGTCAAGGGCCGTGCCGGTGTGGCGCTGCTGTCCGATCTACCGGTGGTCGAGCAACGTTACGGGCTGCCGGGACTCACCGAAGACGTGGATTCCGGACGTTGGATCGAAACGGATATCCGCACGCCCGAAGGCTATACGATCACCGTGGTCTGCGTCTACGTGCATGCCGGCAACGTTGATGATCCGCTCAAAATGGAACAAAAATACCGTTTTCTGGACACCATGTTGATTCGTATGGGCGAACTGCGCGACGAAGCCGCACGTGGCGGCAAACAGTCCGTACTGTGCGGCGATTTCAATATCGCGCACACTCCCCTGGATATCAAGAACGCCAAAGCGAACGAAACGCACGCCGGGTTCCTGCCCGAGGAACGTGCCTATGTCGACAAATGGCTGGATGAGTACGAATTCGTCGACGTGATGCGTGATCTGGCCGGCGACATTCAGGGCCCGTACACCTGGTGGAGTCAACGCGGCCGCGCGTTCGACAACAATGTCGGCTGGCGACTCGACTATCAGTTCGCCACTCCCGAACTCGCGGAAACCTCCCGCGGATTCGTAATCGACAAGGCGCCGACCTACGACCTGCGCTGGTCCGACCACGCTCCCCTGACGATCACGTATGACGTGTGATTTTCGGGTAGTCGTGAGGCCGGTGGAGGTTGGGAGGTATGTTGTCTGACACGCTCCGGGCCGCTCAGGCCAAGTCTTTACGGTCAGACAACATACCTCCCAGCCTCCACCTCCGCGGCAGAAAAAAGTACTACGAAAAAAGCGAAGCCCAGTAATGGTTGGGGTATGCGTTGCTGGACACACTCAAGGCCGTTTGGCCAAGCTTACAGTCCAGCAACACATACCCCAACCATCACCTCCGCATCAGCCATATAAACACAATTATTAATGCGATAAGGCGAAGCCCGGCATACATAGTGACCGACTGTAAGCTTGGCCAAACGGCCTTGAGTGTGTCGGGCACTATGTATGCCGGGCTTCGCCGGCAACTGCCGGAAGCTGGAATCAGTCCAGACCGAGCTGGAGTTTGCCGCCGGGGATGGCGTCGAGCAGGTCGCGCGTGTACTGCTTCTGCGGGTGGTCGAACACTTCGTCGGTGGTGGCATGCTCCACAAGCTTGCCATGCTGCATCACCACGACCTCGTCGGCGATCTGGCGAACCACAGCCAGATCGTGGGTGATGAACAGGTAGCTTAGACCCTTCTCGGCCTGCAGGTCGTTGAGCAGGTGCAACACCTGATCCTGGACCAGCACGTCGAGGGCGGAGACGGCCTCATCGCACACGATGACGTCCGGATCCAGGGCCATGGCTCGCGCGATGGCGATGCGCTGGCGCTGGCCGCCGGACAACTCGTTCGGGTAGCGGCCCATCACCGACTGAGGCATTTCCACCATGTCGAGCAATTCCTTGACGCGGTTGGCGCGCCACTTGGAGTCGCCGATCTTGTGGATGCGCAGCGGCTCTTCGATGGAGCGGAAGATGGAGTACATCGGGTCCAGCGAGCCGTACGGGTTCTGGAACACCGGCTGCACGTGGCGGCGGAAGCCCAGCAGATCCTTGGCCTTGAACGTGGAGGTGTCACGGCCCTCGTAGAAGACCTTGCCGGAGGTGGGCTCCAGCAGGTGGAGCACCATGTTCGCCACAGTGGACTTGCCGGAACCGGATTCACCCACGATGGCCAGCGTGGTGCCGCGCTTGACGGAGAAGGACACGTCATCGACGGCCTTGAACATCTCCTTCTTGCGAGGGAGCTTGAACTCCTTGGTCAGGTGGTCCACGGTGATGATGTGCTCGCTCTTTTCGAGCTCGTTCTCATCGGCGATCTTGTGGTCCAGCAGGGCGTCGGCATTCTCGCCGCGTTCCTTGGCGGAGATGATGCGCTGGGAGGCCAGGGACGGAGCCGCGGCCACGAGTCGCTTGGTGTATGGGTGCTGCGGGTGCTGGAGCACTTCGAGGCTCGGGCCGGATTCGACGACCTGGCCCTTGTACATCACCACGATGTGCTGGGCGCGCTCGGCGGCGAGGCCCAGATCATGGGTGATGAACAGCACGGCGGTGCCAAGAGAGTCGGTGAGCATGTGCAGGTGATCGAGGATCTTCTTCTGCACGGTCACGTCAAGGGCGGAGGTCGGTTCGTCGGCGATCAGCAGATCGGGGCGGCAGGCCAAGCCGATGGCGATAAGCGCACGCTGACGCATACCGCCGGAGAACTCGTGCGGGAACTGGCGGGCGCGGGTCGCAGCGTCCGGCAGACCGGCCTCGGAGAGCAGACCAGCGATGCGGTCCTCCATGGTAGAACCGGTCACATACTTCTTGGCCAAGTACCAAGCCTGATCGTCAGCCACTCCAGCCTTGATAAGGTCGTCGGCCACACGCCAGCGGGTTTCGGAGCCCGGCACCCATTCGCTGGTGAAACGTGCCACGGCCTTGTCGAACGCCTCACCGGTCACACCGGCGGCAGTGAGGGCCTTCTTGGCCTCATCCATCAGGGCGGGCAGGTCCTTGGAGCCGAGGAAGGTCTCATCGTCGTTGCCCTTGAGCTCGACGGCGGCGTCCTCGCCGGCCAGGGCCTTGGCGAGGGCGGAGCGCTTCTCATGGGCCACATCCATGTTGTTAGCCTTGAGGGCCTCCTTGACCTGGGTGCCGATGCGCCACACCGGGTTGAGGTTGCTCATCGGATCCTGGGGCACGAGGCCCATCTTGGTGCCGCGCAACTTGTCGAACTCGGACTGCTTGGCACCGGCGATCTCCTGGCCGTCGAGCTTGATGGAACCGCCCACCACGTGACCGGTTCCGGGCAACAGGCCCAGCACGGCCATGGCGGAGGTGGACTTGCCGGAGCCGGACTCGCCCACGATGGCCACCCACTGACCGGGATAGACGGTGAAGGAGGAGCTGCGCACGGCGTGCACCGGCTTGCCGGTGTCCGTGGTGAAGTCGACGGCGAGGTCCTTGACCTCAAGCAGCGGGCCGTGCTCCTTCTGCATGGCCAGCATCTGTGCCTTGGAGTTGTCAGTCATATTGTTTCCTCTACTCCCTTGCTCAGGCCGTACGGCTCTTCGGGTCAAGAGCGTCCTTGACGGCGTCGCCCATCATGATGAACGCAAGCACGGTGATGGCCAGTGCGGCGGACGGGTAGAACAGCACGAGCGGGTCGGTCTGTAGGTTGGTCTGGGCGCTGGAGATATCGCCGCCCCAGCTCACGGTGGTGGTGGGCAAGCCCACACCAAGGAAGCTCAGCGTTGCTTCGGCCACAATGTAGGAAGCCAGAGACGTGGTGCCAATCACGATGATCGGGGCCAGCGAGTTCGGCAGGATGTGGCGGAACAGGTTGCGCATAGGCGTAGAACCCAGTGCGGTGGATGCGGTGTTGAACTCGAGGTTCTTGGCTTCGAGCACTGCGCTTCGTGCGATACGGCATACACCAACCCAGCCGAAGAGTGCCAGCACGAGCACGACCTTCCAGATGGACTTGGAGGACTTGAACATCTGCAGCACAACGATGGCGCCGAGCAACATCGGCAGTGCGAAGAAGATATCGGTGATACGGCTCAGCACGGCGTCAATCCAACCGCCGCAGAAACCGGCGATGGCGCCGATCAGGGTGCCGATGAGCACCACCATCAGCGTGGAGAACACGCCGACGGACAGGGAGGTTCGGGTGCCGTACACCACGCGGGTGTACACGTCGCAACCCTGCAGGTCGAAGCCGAAGGGGTGGCCGGATTCGGCCGGGCTCAGCGAGTTGGCCAGATCGCAAGCGTTCGGATCCTGCTTGGTGAACAGGCCCGGCGCGAGGGCCACGACGATGATGAAGATGATGACCAAGCCAGAGATGATGAACAGCGGGTTGCGGCGCAGGGTACGCCAAGCGTCCGCCCACATGCTGGTGGCCGGGGCGGATTCGTCCACGGAGTCCACGTCCTGCAGGGGGGTCTCCTCGATGGGGGCCACGTAGCGGTCCTGGCCGGGCAGGGTCTCCATGAAATACTCGGTGCCGGGCTCGCCGGACTCGTTGAGCTCGTTTTCAGTGGTGTTGTTTGTCATTTTCGTTCACTCCTCCCCTTCTCACGCGTAACGGATTCGCGGATCGAGGGCCGCGTACAGCATGTCGACGACGAGGTTGCACACCACGAAGATCAGCATGAGCAACGTGACGATGGACACCACCAGATTGGCCTCGCCCTTCAGGATGGACTGGTAGGTCAGGAAGCCGATGCCGTGGATGTTGAAGATCTGCTCGGTGATCATGGCGCCGCCCATCAGGCCGCCGATGTCCTGGCCCAGGTAGGTGACGACCGGGATCAGGGAGTTGCGCAGCACGTGGCGCAGCATCACCTGACCGTTGTTCATGCCCTTGGCGCGGGCGGTACGCACGTAGTCCTCGGCGATGTTGGAGGAGATTTCAGCGCGGGTCAGACGGATGATATATGCCATTGACACTGAGCCAAGCACCATAGCCGGCATCAGCAAATCAAGGAAGGTTGGATCGGCTCCAGCGGTCACCGGCAGGATGGACCACTGGATGCCGAGCAGGTACTGCAGCACGAAGCCGGTGACGAAGGTCGGCACGGAGATGAGGAGCAGGGAGACGATCAGGATGACCGTGTCGTACCACTTGCCCTTCTTGAGGCCCGAGATGATGCCGAAGGTCACGCCGAAGATGGCCTCGAACACGAACGCCATCAGGCCGAGCTTGATGGTGACCGGGAAGGCGCGGGCGATCTCGTCGATGACGGGCTGTCCGGCGAAGGTATTGCCGAAGTCGAGGGTCAGCGCGTTCTTCAGATAAATGAAGTACTGGATGATGAACGGCTGATCGAGGTGGTATTCCGCGCGGATCTGGGCCGCGACGGCCTCATTGATGGGCTTGTCGCCGAACATGGCCTTGACGGGATCGCCAGGCAGCAGGAAGACAAGCGCATACACCAGAAGCGTCGTGCCGAGAACCACGGGGATCATCTGCAGAATGCGTCGCAGAAGATACTTACCCATAACGGTTGCTCCTTATTTCATGAACCGGCCGTCAGGAGGATACAGTGCACCCTTGCCGGTCGACAAATACTCCGACAGTCTACCCTATGCCTTGACGGAGGTATGTAAACTTCTGTTAATTTGGCCGATTATTAGGCGTAGACGAAGTTTTTTCACTGTTTTCGACCCTTTGCTTTACGCGGCAATCACAGAATTTCGAAAACTCTCTTGCAATACGAAAAGGGACGGGGATCGAAAGATCCTCGCCCCTTTGATTACCGAACTAGCGTTCGATGTTCAGATGAGATTCAACTCACTTCTTGGACATCTCGGTGTAGGTCGGGAGGTTCTGCCAGTCCATACCGAAGCCGGACTTGACGGACAGGGAAGCGACGCCGGAAGCGTTGGAGTAGTACAGCGGGATGGCCGGCAGATCCTTGAGGAGGATCTCCTGAGCCTGCTGGTACAGCTTGTTGGCGGAGTCGGTGTCCTTGGCGGCAGCGGCCTGCAGGCACAGATCATCGAAGGCGGAGTTCTTGTAATCGCCATCGTTGGAGCCCTTGCCATCAGCGGCGGCGGTGGAGTACAGCTGCCACAGGTAGTTCTCGGCGGACGGGTAATCAGGCTGCCAGCCGGTACGGAAGGCACCGGTCATCTGACGGTTGGTGACCGCGTCGCGGAACTCCTGGAAGGTCGGGATCGGGTTGGTGGCGGCGTCGATGCCCAGATTCTTCTTGAGCTGGTTCACAACGGCGTCGTAGATCGGCTTTGCACCACCATCAGCGTTGTAGGAGAAGGTGAGGGTGCCGGTGTACTTGGAGATGGCGTCGGCCTTGGCCCACAGCTCCTTGGCCTTGGAGGCGTTGAACTTCAGGTTGTCGGAGCCGGTCAGGGAATCGGAGTAGCCAGGGGTCTTCGGGGAGGTGAAGTCGGTGGCGGCGGTAGCGTTGCCGTTGAGCACCTTGTCGATGATCTGGTCACGATCGATGGCCATAGAGATGGCCTCACGACGCAGCTGGCCTTCCTCGTCGTTCTTGAAGTGCTCAAGGGTGGACGGAATGGTGAAGGTCTGGATCACGGAGCCGGCCTCGGAGTACGGCTGGACCTTCTTGTCGGACTTGAAAGTCTTGGTGAAGGAAGCCGGGACGGACTCCATCACGTCGAGGGCGCCGTTGTTGGACTGAATGTCACGGTAGGCGGCGGTGTCATCGGTGTAGACCTTGAAGGTCACGCCGTCGTTCTTGACATCCTCGTTGCCCTTGTAATCGGTGTTCTTGACCAGTTCGATCTGCTTGTTGTGATCCCAGGACTTGAACTTGTACGGGCCGTTGCCGACCGGGGCCTCGCCGAAGGCCTTCGGATCCTTGTAGAAGGACTCAGGCAGCGGGGCGAAGGCCAGATAGCCGACCTTGACCGGGAACATGGAATCGGACTGGTTCAGGTCAACGGTGAAAGTGCTGTCGTCCACGACCTTGAGGCCGGAGAGCTGCTCGTCACCCTTCAGTCCATCCTTCTGCAGGTCATCGTAGCCCTTGATGGTGGAGAAGAAGGAGGAGGCCTTCTGGGCGTTCTTGGCGTTGGCGGCGTAGGACCAAGCCTTGGTGAAGGACTCGGCGGTCACCGGGGTGCCATCCGTGAACTTCCAACCAGACTTCAGCTTGATGGTGTACTGGGTGGCGTCGTCGTTCGGGGTGATGGACTCAGCAACCTCATTGGAGGCGTTGCCGTCCTTGTCGAAGGAGACGAGGCGGGAGAACAGCAGGTCGCCCGGCTTGCCGCCACCGGTCTCGTTGGTGTTGGACGGAATCAGCGGGTTCTGCGGCTCGGAGTTGTATGCGTAGATGATGTTCGCACCGCCATCGGCCGTGGTGGAAGCGTTGTTGCTGCCGCCGCAGGCACTCAGCAGCATGGCCACGGAGCAGGCCATGGCCGCGAAAGCAAGAGCTTTCTTCTTCATTGATTTCTCCTATTCATTAGGTTGTGGGGCGTTGCAGTCCCACCTCATGCGAACGGGGTTGGCTTATGCGCCGCTTACCTGCGGTCGCATGAAGACCAACCCCGTTGCTGATTGATTGCATTGTCTCGCACTTCGGAGACAAGAAGCAAATTTCATGTTACATCCATGTAAAATCGCAGCCCTTTCAAGGGCTACATTCAGCGTCGCCACAGGTAGATAAGACACAGTTCGCAAATGTCCATATTCCGGACATGCCCAAATGAATCACTGCCGGCATGGTTCCTGCACGCCCATCGATCAATCATCGATCGATGCGTGAATGTCACACAGGTCCAGCACATATCCGCGCATGGCACGGCATCGATGAATCGATCGGATAGCGCAGATGCCATCCACGCCGAATGCCGAGCGTTCACGCCCGCGGAAAGGCCTGCGCATACCGGCTTTTCAACTGTTCAATGGACACGTGTGTATACCGTTGCGTGGTTTTCAGCGAAGAATGCCCAAGCATCTCCTGCACCTCACGCAAATCCGCACCGCCGTCGAGCATGTGCGTGGCGGCGGAATGACGCAACGCATGGGGACTGATATCCGGCACGCCGGCCTGTCTGGCCGCCCGGTGCACGATGCCCCGCGCCACACGCTGATCCAGTCTGCCGCCGCGCGCCCCCAAGAACAGCGCATCGATCTGTCCATGCTGCCGCTCCCCCATCTTTGCAGTCTCGGCGTTCTCCTGCATCAGGGCCGGACGACCCCGTTCCAGCCATGTTTCCAAGGCATGCAACGCCGGTACTCCAAACGGCACCACCCGCTGTTTGCGCCCCTTACCCATCACTCGTATGGTCCGATTGGAAAAATCAATGTCGTCAACGTCCAACGCCACCAATTCGGCGATGCGGATACCGGTGGCATACAGCATTTCCAGCACCGCCGCATCACGCTGATGCTCGGCCTCGGCCCGTCTGCCGCTTTCCGGCATGTGTCTGCCACCGTTCACCGTGCGCCCGCCGTTGGACGAATCGTTGGTATCCAGTAATTGCTCCGCCTGGGATTCGGTCAGCACCGCCGGCAAGGTGTCCGGAATCGTCGGGGTCATCAGCGTGGCAGCGGGATTGACCCGCACCACACCATGATCGTGCGCCCAAGCGAAAAACCCACGCACGGCCACGGTTTTTCGTGCCATGCTGCTTCTGGCATGGTTGCGGGATGTCTGAGCCATCCAACTGCGCAAATCGTCCAAGGTGATTTCGTTCAGATCTTCGACGCCGCGCAGTTCGAAAAGACGCAGGCATGCTTCAACATCAGCCCGATACGCTTTCAGCGTATTTGTGGACAATCCACGATTGGCTTTCAGATGAAGAACAAAGGAATCGACACTGCCTTCAAACCGCATGATCACCTCTGTTCATTTTCCGCCAACCGTCATTTCATTACACTATAGGCATATGGCCGGCACGGAGTATGTTCATGTACTCAGCGCATCATGCGCGATCATGCGACATGAGATCATGCACTATATGGTGGCTGCCCCGCTCCGAGGCACAGGCAGAGGCTCTTGCGAAGAAAAGGATGTAAGGCGTATGGTACGGCACAGCGCACGAGATAACGCACAGGATAACGCACGAATCAGCAAGCCGGCTACCGATACCGATTCAAATGCCGATGACGTGGTGGCGAAGGCCATCGATCTGACGAAAACCTACGGAGACGCCGACAATCAGGTCACCGCGTTGAACCGGGTGAACATATCGTTCCGTCGAGGTCAAATGACCGCGATCATGGGGCCTTCCGGCTCGGGCAAATCGACGCTGATGCATTGCATGGCCGGCCTCGACCAGCCCACTTCCGGTCAGGTGTTCGTAGAAGGTCTGGAAGTGTCCGCCATGAGCCAGAAGCAACTGACCCGTCTGCGCCGCCAGCAGATCGGCTTCATCTTCCAGTCATTCAACCTGGTGCCCACGCTCTCGGCGGAGGAGAACATCCTGTTGCCGTTGCAGATCGCCAAAAGACCAATCGATCGCGCATGGTTCAAACAGGTTGTTCATGTGGTGGGGCTGGAACAGCGACTCTCCCACCGACCAAGTCAGCTGTCCGGAGGCCAGCAGCAGCGCGTCGCCTGCGCACGTGCGCTGATGGCTCGCCCTTCCGTGATATTCGCGGACGAGCCGACCGGCAATCTTGATTCTCGTTCGTCGCGCGAAGTGTTGAGTTTTCTCAAGCAATCGGTCCGGGACTACGGCCAATCGATCGTCATGGTGACTCATGACCCACGTGCCGCATCCTATGCCGATCGTGTGGTGGTGCTGGCGGACGGCAACATCATCGAAGATCTCGATCATCCCAGCTACGAGCGGATCCTCGACGTATTCGCCGACAACGGCGATGATGACATCGTCCGAAGCGACGTCAATACAAGCGAGACGCAAGACGACACCACACCAGACAACGCGACCGGCGCATCGAGGCCGGGTAATGACTTCTCGCAGGAGGCCGACGCATGATTCGTATCGGTCTGCGCGACGCCCGGGCACATTTCGGGCGGTTCATCATGTCCATCATCGCTATCGCGCTGGGCGTCAGTTTCGTGGTCGGGTCGTTCTGCTTCCGCGAAATGATGAACAATCAGGTCGATCAGATGATGGCCTCGAACTCCGATCATGACGTATACGTGCGCGGCAACAAAGAAGACGCCAGCGCCTCGTCAGACATGATGGCCGCGGGCTCCTCATCGTCCAGTTCCTCCAGTCAATCCACCGAATCCAAAACCTACAACCGCATCGACGTGGACCTGACCCGCGCCATTGGCAAGGTGAGCGGCGTGGCGACCGCCGAAGCCGTATATCAGGTCTCCGGACTGGTTTTGGTCGGCAGCGACGGCAACGCCGTCTCCACCATGGGCACCCCAACCGTCAGCCTTGGCCTTGCGAAAGACACCTGGCGTTCCGCCACGTTGACCCACGGGCGATGGGCGACGAACAATCATGAAATCGCATTGCATGCTTTTGCAGCCGAAACCGCAGGACTCGGTGTGGGCAGTACCACCAAACTCGTGTATCCGGACGGTGTCGCGGATGTGAAGGTCGTCGGCATCTTCGACACCACATCATCCCAGGCCGGCGCAATCATCATCGGCCTGGCACCCGATGTGGCCAAGGATTACTTCCAGCAACAGTCCGGACAGGTAGGCACCGCACGATATCTCGGTGTGTACGGTTCGGCCAACAACGGGCAGCCGCTGAGCGTCGAACAACAGCGGCAACTTGCCGACCGTATCAACAAAGCATTGCCGGCCAGCGCGAAGGCAACGGCTATCACCGGCCAACAGGTGCGTGACGACAATGCCGAATCCACCAAACAAGCTTTGGGCTTCGTGCAGCCATTGATTCTGATTTTCGCAGTGATCGCCCTGTTCGTCGGCTCGTTCATCATCGCGAACACGTTCTCGATGATCGTACGCGAATCGATGCGCGGCTATGCATTGCTTCGCTCGATTGGCGCCTCCCCCGCTCAGGTCTTCGCAACGGTGGTGGTGCAGGCGATTCTGCTCGGCCTCATCGGCTCGGTGGCCGGCATCGGTCTCGGTTGGGGCATGGTCAAGGCGATCGTGGCGTTGATGGCTCAGGCGGGCACGCCAATGACCGGCTCCTCAAATCCGAGTGTCACCGATATGCTCATAGGCCTTATCGTCGGCGTACTGGTCACGCTGCTCGGCGCGGCGCTGCCGGCCAGACGCGCGGCTATGGCTCCGCCCATTCAGGCGATGAACGAAACCGTGAATCCTGAGAAAGCCGTGTGGCCGCGAGGCGTACTCGGCACGGTCATGATGGTGTGCGGTGCTGCAGCTTGGCTGTTGTGCTGGCGCATCGCCGTGGCCAATAATGACGGTACGACGCTGTCGCCATGGAACTGGCTGGACGACAAAGCCGAAGTGATGGGCGCCGGATGGCCGCTCGGCATAGGCGCGGCTTTGGTGGTGGTCGGCGTCATTGTACTTGCTCCCGCGCTGGTCCGGCCGGCGAGCGTGGTGCTTGGTTGGATTCCCGCACATATCTTCACGGTCACGGGACGGTTGGCGATGCGCAATCTGGCACGGAGCAAGCGACGGACCGCGAACACTGCGGCCGCGCTGTTCGTCGGCGTCGCGATTGTCAGTTGTCTTGGTGTGGTGGCGTCCTCGGCCAAGGCATCGGTGGCCGGTATCGTGGATTCCGGGCTGAAATCCGATTTTTCCGCTATGTCCGCCGCCAGCGGGCGTATCCCTGATGGTGCGATCGAAGCGATCGAGAAAACTTCAGGCGTGGGATCGGTGTCGCAATCACGCATGTTGCTTGCAGTTACCTATGGTTCGGGAGATAACAGGACCTCGGCCATGACGTTCGCCGAACAACCGTCATTGTTCACCAATGTGTTCGCTCCGGTCACCCATGACGGCGACGCGGATAAGGCGTTGCGCAGCGGCGAACTGGTGGTTGGCATCGCCGTGGCGAAAGACAACGGCTGGAAGGTAGGCGACACCGTAACGGTCAACGGCCGTCAAGTCGTGGTCGATAAGGAGGCCACTGCCAAGGCTCAGGCCGACTATCAGCATCAGATAGAGACGACCATCGCCGGATTGCAGTCCGAAGCACAACAGCTGATGTCCGCCGGCGACGCGGCCGGAGCACAAGCCAAAATCGCTCAGGCGCAGAAGGTCGGCGAGGACGCAAAGAACGTAGACCCGAGCACGCTGGTGAAAACCAAAAATACAACCACACACGTGAAGGTGCGTATCGGTGCCATTATCGAAAACTCGGTCTACCGTTCAATGGTGCTGATGAACGATGAGACCGCCGGCAAAATCGCGAACGAATACACGATGTTCACCATTATGTTGTTCATCAATGCGGCTCACGGCGAGCATCTTGATGCGCTGAAAACACGTCTGGTGAACGCCGTGAAATCGTATTATGTGGTGAACGTGCAGACCCGTGATGAATTCAAATCCACGATGAGTTCGATGGTGGACCAGATTCTGCTGGTATTGTACGCGTTGCTCGCGCTGTCGATTGTGATTGCGATATTCGGCATCGTGAACACACTGGCACTCTCGGTTTCGGAACGCACCAAGGAGATAGGGCTGCTTCGTGCGATTGGCACGTCACGCGCGCAGATTCGCGGCATGCTGGGTATCGAAGCTGCGATCATCGCCGTGTTCGGCACCGTGCTGGGCATGGTGGTCGGTGTGGCCGCCGGTGCCGTGATCCGCGTCGTATACGAGGCGAACGGACTCTCCACGTTGAGTGTGCCATGGTCCCAGCTCGGCATTTTCCTGGCGCTTTCGATTCTGGTGGGACTGATCGCCTCGGTCTCCCCCGCATCCCGTGCTTTGAAGCAGCCGGTGCTGGACGCGGTCGCCGCGGAATGACGGGGACGGCCACGAAATGTACGTCTAATGTACGTTTACGGTCTCGGCTGTGTCTTCGGGCGTTCCGGCACCGGCTTCAACGTGGCAATCTGCTCCTGATGAATGGTCACATTCTGAGCAGGGCGCGAACCGTTGGCTGCCGGGTCACGGACCAATTCCAACGTATAACCGTCCCATGAGGTCACATGGCCCACGAAGTCACGGAATTTCATGCGCCCATCCGCAGGATCCACGCCTTCGGTGATGCGCACCACCACACGGGCACCCGCAGGAATCTGTCTTGGTAACGTCATTGCCATCATCCCCTTGACGATCGGTTTGGTGTCATCTTCTTCGATGGCACCAAACATTCGATTACTATGTACCTTACTCTGTTACCGCCGTTGATGTGAAGAGCCTCGCCATCAGGTTCCGTGAAATCCTGCCGGGGCAGCATTCTGCACAATCCAGATGGATATGCCGGGCCCTATTGAACCGAGGGGCGCCGCTGCACCACCGCCTGACGCGGATTGATGAATCCGACGATGTTCTCCCCACGCCGAGCGGAGAACAGCAACGTCTGCTGCCAGCCGGCTTCGGGAATTTCCAGCTCCTGCTTGATGAACTCGTCTCCGGACTTCATCGCCGCCTTGTATCTGCGGAAAGGATCTCCGGCCGCGAAGAATTCGGACAACGCCACCTGATTCCCCGTGTGCAGCTGGTCCGCGACGGCGTTCAATCGTGCGGCCATACGGCGAAGCAGCACCTCCACATTCAGTGCATCCTCTTCGACCATCGCACGGGTGCGATCCGGATCGGTCAAGGCTACGCGCGTCATATCACGCCAGCTGCCGGCGGCAAGTGCTGCGGCGACATTACGGTCCGGATTGGAGGTCAGTTCATTGATCAGCGCGGTGGACACCACATGAGGCATATGCGAAATCATCGCAGCGGCTTTGTCATGGGTTTCATCATCCAACACGATAATGCGATTGCCTACGCCTTCGACGATCAGCGAAGCCACTGCGAAAAAACGCCGATATGCAGTCGTCTCGTCAACGGTTACAGCCCATAGCGCATCATCATAGAGATGTGGATCGGCGGCCTGCCAGCCTGACAGCTCGTTGCCGGCCATCGGATGGGCCCCTACATACCATGCGCTAAGGCCCGCCGCGATGACCTGATCGCGGACCATGCCTTTGACCGATCCTACATCCGTCAGTGTCGTGTCGGGATGGTCGGCAAGCAGCGGATGCAGCTCACGCAGTATCGCGGGCATGGCTTTCAGCGGATTGCAGAGAATCAGCACGTCAGGATGCGCGTTCATCAGCTCGGTAAGCGTGCTTTTGCAACGAATGCCATCGGCTTCGGCTTCATCATAGGGATGTGGGCGATGGTTCCATGCCACGACGGTGACACCACGACTTACCAGACGTCGGGCCAGCGAACCGCCAATCAGTCCGAGTCCCACAATGCCGACTGTTCCTACCACAGCAATTCCCTCCTGACGTCTTCGGTATGCTGCCACCCTTCCGGCATGTCGCCGGTTTCAAGGTGGACGCCTCCCTCGGGCAACATCCACGCATCCACCGGCGGATTGGGCCGTTCACGGCGTGGATAAACGGCCAATGTCTTCAGCCAGATACCTTTCATAGCCAATATTTCCAGCACCTTCTGGAACCGCGGCTCCCAGGGAGCGGCATCCAGCGTATCGATGAAGCTGTAAGTGCCATCATGCCCTTTGATGGGGCGGGACATGAAACTGGTCATATTCAGACCCGCAACGCGCAGGATGTCAAGAATATTCGCCACGACTCCCGGACCTGTGGCAAGCGGAATGAACGTGATAATCGTTTCAAAGTCACTGGCACCGCTCTGCCGCGCATAGGCGTTCAGTTCCTGGACGACATCACGTGGCGCGATCACCAGAAAATCGGTTCTGGCACCATCGAAATCCTGCACATGCTCACCAAGCACGTCGAGGTTGTAGAGCTTGCCGCAGATACTGGGACCGAGCGCCACTTGACCGGGTTGGAGATCACGACAGGCGGCGGCATTGGACGATGACGGCTTGGGCTGGAGCTTATGCTCGGCGATAAACTTCGTGCATTGGGCGAGCCCATGCGGATGAGCGCTTACCGGCTCGCCAGTGCAATCATGGATCGCATGGCCTTTCACCGTGAACGCGTTAAACGCCACATCCACACTGACCCGTGCGAAACCGGCTGCATCGGTGGCGTCGATCAGCGCATCCAAATTCGGAACCACGTAGCCTTCGACGTTGTTCTCCCATGCGATTACGCCCCAGCCCTGACGTGATTGAACGGCACGCATGATGGCGGGCACGTCTGGCAGCGCGACCAGATCGAAATCACCGAGGGGCGAGAACAGATCGGCGGCTTCCATCGCCGCCTGATGGGTGAACGTGCCTTCGGGCCCTAAGTAGAAGAGTTTCAAACGTGCCATAACGCTCTATCGTAGCGGCGTTTCATGCACTTTTCGCGCGAATCGCACTCTCATCCCGTCCCAAAACGCACTTTTCGTGCGAAAAGTGCGTTCACGAACTGATTTAGTACCTTCGAACGCACATTTCGCACGAAAAGAGCATGCACGGGCCGGTTCAGTATCCTCAAACATACTTTTCGCACGAAAAGAGCGCTCATGGACCGGTTTAACGCCCTCGAACGTACATTTCGCGCGAAAAGTGTGCTTAGGCAAGGGAGGACGGGATCCTATCAGCGGGAGCGCTTTGCGGGGATGGTGAACCAGCGTGCGGGCAGCACCAGCATGGCAACCTGAACCAAGACGAGGCCGTATAGCCAGATATACCCGGCATGTTGGGAGAAGAAAGGCATCTCGCTTTGGAATCCCGCCACGATCAACGCATTGCCGGATGTTGTGGTCAAGGCCAGCCCCCAAGCGGTTGCGGATGATGCGATCAGATGCAGCGCGAGGCCGACGGTCCCCATACGTGAACGAGCGCACCATGTGGACAGCATGATGAGCAGGAACGCAAGAACCAGACCATAGGGAATATTGGCGGAAGCGCCCATACGGTGCGCGAACGTTCCCACAAATGCGGCAAGCGCGCCGGCCAACATCGTGATCAACGATTTGACCAATGCACCCTGCCTATGCGACCAAGGCAGTGATTCCATGCTGCTGATACTCATATGCCCCATACTATGTCACAAACACACCGGCTCCCCTGAATGAGGGGAGCCGGAACATGTATCGGAACAATCAAATTACTTGTTTCTGGTTATTCTGCCGAGCCGTTCAACGGAAAGCCCAGTGGGCTTTCCTTAGGCGAGGTGAGCGGATGCCACCACAAGGCATCCGCGAAGGTCGTCAGAATAATTAGAACTACTTGTTCTGATTATTCTGACGACGCTGCTTGGCGCGCCACTTGTACCAATCCTCGCGGCCGAGGATGATCTTGCGCACGCGGATGGACTCCGGGGTCACTTCCACGCACTCGTCCTCGTTGGCGAAGTCCAGAGACTCCTCAAGGCTCATCTTGATCGGCGGGGTGAGGGTTTCCAGCACGTCGGCGGTGGAGGAACGCATGTTGGTCATGTGCTTGGCCAGCGTGATGTTCACATCCAGCTCGTCGGGCTTGTTGTTCACACCCACGACCTGACCCTCGTAGACCGGAGACTGCGGCTCGACGAAGAAGTTGCCGCGAGCCTGCAGACGCTGCATGGCGTACGGGGTGGCCACACCCTTACGGTCGGAAACCATGGAGCCGTTCTGACGGATGGTGATCTCGCCGGCCCACGGTGCGTAGCCCGCGGAGATGGAGGAGGAGATGCCGGTGCCGCGCGTTGCGGACAACAGTGCGGTGCGGAAGCCGATCAGACCACGGGACGGCACGGTGAACTGCAGACGGACCCAGCCGGAGCCGTGGTTGGTCATGCCGTCCATACGGCCCTTGCGGTCGGCCATGAGCTGGGTGACGGTACCCATGTACTCTTCCGGCACGTCGATGGTGGTGTTTTCCATCGGCTCGTTGACCACGCCGTCGATCTTCTTGGTGACCACCTGTGGGCGGCCGACGGTCAGCTCGTAGCCCTCACGACGCATCTGCTCGGCGAGCACGGCCAAAGCCAGCTCACCACGGCCCTGAACCTCCCAGGCGTCCGGACGATCGGTGGGCAGTACCTTGATGGACACGTTGCCGATGAGCTCGCGATCGAGACGATCCTTGATCATACGGGCGGTGAGCTTGTGGTCCTTGCCTTCGGTGCCGGCCAGCGGGGAGTCGTTGACGCCGAAGGTCATGGAGATGGCCGGATCGTCCACGTGGATAAGCGGCAGCGGCTTCGGGTCGTTCGGGTCGACGATGGTCTCGCCGATCATGATGTCGTTGACGCCGGCGACGGCCACGATATCGCCGGGACCCGCGGAAGCGACCGGGATACGCTCAAGGCCCTGGGTACGCAGCAGCTCGGAGACACGGAAGTTCTCCAGAGAGCCGTCCACACGGGACAGGCCGTAGGTCTTGCCCTTCTCCAAAGTGCCGTTGTAGATGCGGACCAGACCGAGTCGGCCGAGGAAGTCGGAGGAGTCGATGTTGGCCACGTGAGCCTGCAGCGGAGCGCCTTCCTCGTATTCCGGAGCCGGAATGTTGGAGATGATGGCCTCGAACAGCGGCTCAAGGTTGTCGTTGTCCGGCAGGCCTCCGTCGGCAGGCTGGTTCACGGAAGCGTAACCGGCCTTGGCGGCGCAGTAGATGACCGGCATTTCGAGCAGCTGGTCGAGGTTCAGGTCGATGCCCTCGTGCTGCACGTCGTCGGCCAGACCGAGCAGCAGGTCGGAGGTCTCCCCCACAACCTCGGAGATACGGGCATCCGGACGGTCCACCTTGTTCACGCACAGGATGACAGGCAGCTTGGCTTCCAGAGCCTTGCGCAGCACGAAACGAGTCTGCGGCAGAGGGCCTTCGGAGGCGTCCACCAGCAGGACGACGCCATCGACCATGGAGATACCGCGCTCCACCTCGCCACCGAAGTCAGCGTGGCCGGGGGTATCGATGATGTTGAGGGTGATGCCTTCCGGGTGACCATACTTGGCGGCCAGCGGACCGGTGTATTCCACGGCCGTGTTCTTGGCCAGAATGGTGATGCCCTTCTCGCGTTCCAGATCGTTGGAGTCCATTACACGGTCCGGCACTTCCTCACGCTCGTTGAACACGTGGGACTGCTGGAGCATCGCGTTCACCAGCGTGGTCTTGCCGTGATCGACGTGTGCCACAATAGCCACATTTCGAATATCACCACGAACCGCCATCGAAACCTCTCTTAATATCGATTGTCGTTGCTTGCGTAATTCTTCAGTACGTGTATTTGGTTCTACCTGCATTCACACACAAACCGGCACAAGCATACCCACACGTTGCGACGGACTCTCATTGTCCCACCCTTTGGCGCAACCCGGCATATGGTCCATTCCGTTCAGGCTCGACAGGGTCACCGGACGGGGTACACCCCTGAAAATATCAGCCGCATCATAGATTGCATGCTATGGAACATGTCACGCCGTCCGTGGAATCCCTCAACAGTACACAGCACGCGCCGTCGAGCGTGCCACGGGATCTCGTCAGCGTGATTGTTCCGGTGTACAACGTCGAGCGATATCTGCCGGCTTGTTTGGACGCATTGATTGGCCAGACTTATCAGACTCTGGAGATTATGCTGATCGACGACGGATCGACGGACGGGTCGGCGGCGATCTGCGACGTGTACGCCGCGAGAGATGAACGTGTACATGTGATCCATCAGACCAACCGGGGGCAAAGCGCGGCACGCAATGCGGGACTTGACCGCGCGCAAGGCGAATACATCTGTTTTGTGGACGCGGATGACATACCGAACCGCAAGTACGTAGAGACTCTGGTACGCGGCATGGAGGACCATGACGCAGACATGGCCACGATTCGGTTCAGTCATATCGACCAAAACGGGCGGCCGATCGAGCGGCATGCCCCGCATAACCGGTATGACACCATCGTCACGCTCAACAGGGAACAAGCCCTTGTCCTGATACTCACCAACCGACTGGAGTCATTCCCGTGGTCGTATGCGGCCAAAAGCACGCTCTATAACGGACCGTACCATGTACGGTTTCCCGAAGGTCAGGTCATGGAAGACGCTGCCACCACCTATCGGGCCATGGCCAACGGTTCGCGGCTCGTATACTTGCCCGTCAGCGTCTACCAATATCGCATACGCGCAGGCTCGACCATGGACGGCAACAATCCAGCCATCACCCAAGGGTCCATTCTGAATTGCACGAGGATACTCAAGACGGTCGATGACCTTGGATTGCCGGAAAACGACGCCATGGATATCCGTTGCCGTTATTTTGAAATCCTCATCGCATGCCATTACACCCTGCTGCGAGATCGCTCCTCATATCGACACAATGACGACAGTGCCACGCAAGCACGGTATGTCAACTCACTGGCGCAATCGTTCGCCACACACATTGATGTATCACGACTGCCTTTAGGCACACGTCTACGCTGGCAACTGATGCGCTGGAAACTGTCGCCGATTGTCGCATTCATCGAGCATATGACCCGGCGCCAAGCCGGTATCATGGCTTGACTCGTGGCTTAGCGCAATCCCAGCAATTCGAAGAGCGGCGATTCGTTCTGCGCATCCGTCCAATCCAACGCCGCAAGGTTTTCCGTTATGCGCTGCCGCTCCTCAGGATGGTCGGCCAGACGGATAATCACATCGGCAAACGACTCCGCATCAGCGGCACGAATGAATCCCGTCTGTCCATCGACGATCTGCTCGCGGAATGCCGGAATATCGGTGACGACCGCAGGAACCCCCAGAATCTTCGCCTCCTGCACCGTCAAGCCGAATCCTTCACACCGCGAAGTCTGCACGTACACGTCGGCCTGTTTCATATATGGATACGGATTGCGCACCTCTCCGCGCAATATGAATCGTTCGTTGAGCCCGAGTCCGTCGATCAGGATCTGCAGTTCATCACGGCTCACTCCCTCGCCATACACCTCCCACAGGAACGACAAACCACGTTCACGCAATGCGGCGGCGATGCGCACGCTCAATGCAAGATTCTTCTCCCGCACCAGTCTGCAGACGGTTACGATTCGCAATGCCGCGGCGCTCGTCCGCGTTGGCGGCGGCGTCACAGCAAGCATCGCCTTACGACGGACTTTATTAGCATCAACGGGATTGCGCAGCACGCGGGCACGCTCGGCAAGATGCGGGTACCGCCGAGTGAATGCATCCAATACCGTATTCGATACGCAGAAAATACGGTCATAGCATCTTGCCAAGCACCTATACGTGTCCTTCAGGTCCACATCCTCATTGTGTACCCATGTTGCATGAACCGGTGCACTGATATGCCCGCCGATGATGGTGTTGATATTGTCATATCCTTCGAAATCCAGCACGGCGTCAAAAGGTCCTGCAGGAATTCCAGTCAGGTGTCTTCCAGCGTATTCGAACGCCAGACGGTTCCGTTTGCCGCTCAGCAGATGCAACGTCTTGCGCATCAGACGCATCCACCATTCCGGATGCTCTCCCTTCATCAGCAATGTGCCGAGGAAACGACTCAGCATGCTATCGGCGCGGACATATGCCACCGTCGCACCTTTGGGCAACAGGTCCCCTATCACCTTGACATTTGCTCGCGTCACGAACACCACGTCGCATCCTTGCCGGCATAATAACGACATCATTCTGAACATCGCCATTTCCGTGCCGCCTCGCATACGGTGGCAACCGCATACCGCAATACGCTTGTTCATCGCCGCCCGCCCCATTCATCGACATCGTGCCTCGGCGTTACGAATCCGCATGCCAGTTTCCATATCCGTGCACGCTCCTCACGGCGCAACACCGCGAACGCGCATGGCACGCTCGCCACCACCGCACAGCCCAACGCCGTTGCCACCAGCATGGCCCAACTGCGCGCGGGGATGAAGGCACGGCATAGCACCGTCACCGCAAGCATGATGGGCAATGTGGCCAGTCCCCTCACCTCGGCGGAGAACACGTGCTTCGCCGGGATTTCCATGCACCACGATGCGTACAGCGGTAACGCAACCATGTTCTTGGCCGTGTCAAGTACGGCGGCCACGATGATGATCGACCAGATGCCCCAATCGGTCCACATCAGCATCGGGATCACCAGCACGATGTTGAGTACGCCGCACGTCAGAAACATCAACGACGGCACCTTCACCTTGTTCATCGCCGTATATACGTTGCTTATGGGACGCCCGCAGCTGCCGAGCAGCATGGCGAGCAGGGAGACTACGCCCATCGACTGCAGCCATCCGGCGTCTTCGCCGGGGGCCCATAGGCGGAAGAAGTCCGTGCCGTATACGATGAGGAACCCGCAGGGCAACGACAACGTCAATCCCATGAACCGAATGGCGCGGTCCAGAGAACAGGCCATGTCATCCCGTCTGTCCTGGGCGTACAGGCGGAGCACACGTGGAGCGAATACCGAGGAGAGCATCGAGGCCACGTTCGTCATGAACTGCGGCATGGTTTTGGCGATGGAATATTGCCCGGCCACCAGCGCCCCCAGAAAACGGTTGGCCAGAAAGATATCCAACGCTATCAGCAGCGTATAGCTCGCCGAATCGACCGAATTCCATACGCCGGAACTCACCAGTTCACGAACCGCGCGCATACGGAACGACGACCGGCGCACCGCCAACTGCGGCGTCAGTCTGCGCGTGTAGTACACGTTGGCCACGCACTGGTACAGGTTGAGCGCCAGCATGGACGCGGCGACGAAGCAGAGCATCGGCTTCCACAGGCAGAACAGCACCAACAGCACGCCGACGCGCAGCACATTGCCTTCTATATTGCGCACCGCGTTGCGGTCGAGCCGGTCGCTGATGTAATACACGCCGCCATACACGGACGTGACCAGTGCGAATTCCATGCCGATGGCGCAAAACAGGAAGGTCAGACGCACATCCTCCACCAGATTCGACGGAATGTTCATCACGGTTTGCGGGAACATGACGATCAGCGCATACGGCACGGCGAATGCGATGGCGAGCGCCATATCGGCAATCATCACCGAGCTGAAGTACTCGTTGGCCTTTGCAATGTCGCCACGGTTGTAGGCGACGCCGATGAATCGTCCGGCCATCGCGTTCAACGCGCTGGTAAGAATCCCTGCATAGCCGATGAGGTTGTTCACCAGTGGGATGAATCCGTACGCCTCCGCCCCAAGCGTGGCGATGATGTACGGTGTGAGCAGGAAGTTCACACCGAGTTGCACAAGAAACGCGATGATCGTCGCCGTCATGCTGATCACCAGACGACGGCGTTCGTCGTCTCGATCGTTCATGATCTTCCGCCTTCGGTCAGATAGATGTGCTGCAGCATCGCCGCGGTGGCACGCATGTCAAAACCGGCCATCGCCACACGCGACGCATACGACCCACGATCGCGCCGCCGAACAACACCCTCACGCAACGCCCGCGCCCATATCAGGGCATCATCCTGCAACGAGCAGAACCGCAACAGATCGGTGATCGCAGCCTGATCAGTCACCGCCTCACGCGACGCCACACACGGCAACCCCGCACACCGCGCCTCCACCAGCACGAACGGCAGACCTTCAAGGGTGGACGGCATCACAAATCCATCCATCGCCTGATACAGCTCATGCATGTCCGCGCGTCCCCCACCAAGCATCAACACAGAGCCTTCAGGCAAACCTATCGCCGATATCCTGCGGCGCAATTCACCTTCCAGTTCGCCTTGCCCGATAATGATGAACACGCTTTTCGGTTCCATTCGGCGATACGCCGCAAACACATCCAAAGCGAACAGTGGATTCTTGCGATTGTTCAGATGTCCGCAGAACCCGATGACGTGTACGCCGTCCGGTATGCCGAACCAAGCACGGACCATATGCCGTGCCGTTTCATCAAAGCGAAAACGATCGGTATCAATGCCGTTCTTCACCCATGTATATGCCTTGCCGGGGAACAGATACGCCGCATTGTCCGAGCAAGCAAAGTATCTGGTCGGATACCGATGCACCTGACGTTCGACCAATCGGGCACGCCATCCCTGATGCTGATTCTCGAAGAAGCCGTCGCCCTCATGCGAATGCAGGATGCGCAGGCTCACGCCGCTTTTCGCTGCCACCGCCAGCGGATACACATAGGGGAAGCAGACGTTCATATGTATGCCGCCGATCTCCGGATGCTCGGCGAACAGACGCCGCAACTCCCTCTCGGCGCGCCATGGGGCACGGCGGGCCGGGTAGATGGCGCGGAATATTCTTCCTCCCAGATCGCGCGCTTCCTCCTCGTACGCCATGGGCGACATGTCGTAGGGGATCAGAAAGTCGAACTGCACCAGATCACGGTCGATCCGTCGATACAGATTCATGATGAACCGCTCGACGCCGCCGCGTACCCATGTCATTCCCTGCTGAAGGATATGCAACGGCTCATTACGAGTCATGATCTTCCACCTTCGGTCAGATAGATGCGTTGCAGCATCGCCGCGGTGGCACGCATGTCAAAACCGGCCATCGCCACACGCGACGCATACGACCCACGATCGCGCCGCCGAACAACACCCTCACGCAACGCCCGCGCCCATATCAGGGCATCATCCTGCAACGAGCAGAACCGCAACAGATCGGTGATCGCAGCCTGATCAGTCACCGCCTCACGCGACGCCACACACGGCAACCCCGCACACTGCGCCTCCACCAGCACCATGGGAAGCCCCTCGTACAACGAAGTCAGCAGAAATCCGTCCATCATCTGGTACAGGCAGTTGACGTCATCACGATTACCGCCCATGAACAATACAGACCGTTCCGGCAACGCCAATTCGCGCACTCGTTGCTCCAGCCTGTCGGACAACTCGCCGCAACCTATCATCATCAGCACGCTATCCGGCTGCATCCTGCGATAATGCGCGAACACCTCCAACGCCAGCAAAGGATTTTTGCGACCAGTCAGATATCCGCAGAACCCCAGAACATGCGTGCTCTCGCCAATGTCATATCTGCGCCGATACCGCTGCCGAACGTCCGGCGAGAATCCGAACCGCTCGACATCGATGCCGTTTTTCGCCCACAGATACGGTTTCCCCGGGAACATATATCGCGCAGCGCTGTCCGAACATGCCAGATATCGGGTGGGATGCCGATCGATCTGTCCGCGAACCAGTCGGTCACGTACCGCAGCGGCAACCCTGCTATGGATATCCAGCTTGGGTTGCACATCGAAGGCCCCATGCGCATGCAGGATCCGCAGCCGAATACCGCACTCCCGAGCAACCGCCAGCGGATAGGCATAAGGGAAGCAAGCATGTACATGCACTCCGACAATGTCCGGATGCTCGCGGTACACCTTCAGCAACGAATGCCTTGCTTGATACGCCGATTCCGACTGCGAGTACTGCGCCCGGAAGATCCGGCCCCCATAGTCGGCAATCTCCTCTTCGAAGGCCAGTTTCGGCGCATCATGAGCCGCAAGAAAATCGAATTGCACCAGGTCGCGGTCCATGTTGCGGTAAAGATCCATCATGAATCGCTCGATGCCTCCGATAGAGCCGAACATACCCCACTGCATGATGCGAATCGGTTTGTCAGCAGCCATCATGTCTCCTTTTCCCAACACGAACGGGGAGCACCGTTCGCAGACGGTTCCACCAGAACCGCGCATCACCTGCGATCATTCCGATACGGTGGCGTAATCCGTCGAGCCTTCGCCGCCATCGCACGGAGCGGATATTGTCCACGCTCACCCGTTCCACAGGCATCGGTTCGAACGAGTTCGGCAGTATCTGGAACCTGTCCGCATCCATGCTGCAAGTAACACGCATCGCGCGCCGTTGGAAATGCAGGTACATCAGCTCCTGCTGTTCGAACGTGCCCAGCCTGACGAAGCTGCGGCGCAACGTGCCGTTGTCCCACTCATATACCGCGCGTAGGGGCGGTTCCGTCAGGAACATGTTGAGATCGTCGTCATATCGGGTCAGTCGAATCGATGTGCTCCGGGACGACGCATTGCCGGAACGATCCCGCATGTAAATCGGGAAACCGTATGTCTGATAGATGCGATTGATGTTAGCCGGCAGATAACTTTCATCGAAAGTAAAGCCGCGCGATGATTCCAGCACTTCGCGATACAGGTTTCGCCCATCCAGCGGCAGCATGAACCGACGGTTGTTTTCTTCAGTGTTGCGGTACAGCGCCAAGTGACCGACCGGGAATAGCTTGTCGTAACGATCAAGCATGTCACTGGTGATGAAATGGCTCAGCTTCCCGAAGATGAGATCACAATCGCAATGTCCCCAGAACTCATATCCGCTCACATAGTCATGGAACAGATAGCCGTACATCGGTCTCAGATCGCATAGCTTATACGGGCTCCGCATCTCCGGCGCGAAGGCGAACGCGTCTCGCACCCGGGCCTGCATATCGGCAAACGACTCATAATGAACCGTCACGTTGGCGGGATACGCGTACGGGGTTCGATCATCGGTGAAGATCAGCCAGTCGTAGTCTGCGTTCGTGCCGCACGAGTTCAGAAACAGCTGGAAGTAATTCGGAAGACGACCGTAGTACGGCAATATGATGACACACCTATTCACGGCCACTGACTCCTTCCCGTCCTCTGTCATATGGCAACCGCCCCATGCCGTCCATGGGATCACGTATTTCCCACCACACCATGCGTATCGGCCTATCGCCCATCGGGAACCTCCCGCACGCCCATCAGGCTTCTCGCGGAGTGCCATGATCGCGCACACCATCTGAAGCAATACGGCATATGCCCGATCATCCAGATTTTCGCCTTGCGTGCCAGGGAAACCCGGACGTCGGCATATACCGCACGCGAATACCCGCGGATGACTCGCGCATACCGCCGTACCTCCTGCGGATATTCGCCTCCCATCAGGTAGGTGAACAGCACGTCGTAGCAACGCATTGTTCGATAGAGTGCAAGTGCCGCAGTGTCCTCGTATCCTTCCGCGTTCAGCCGTTCGCCAGTGAGCTCGGCGATGTCGATCTTGTCCTCGATCGTTCCTACGAAGTTGGCGCAAATCGATTGTTCACGGATGCGATAACGGTATAGCGGCCGCTCGTTCATATGCACCGTATGCGCTCGGTAGTAGGCGATGGCGTTGAAGTAATAGTCCTCACTGGTCAACCCCTCCGGAAAACGCAGCACCGATCCTCGTTCCAATACGCCCCGACGATACAACCGCCCCCATGCCGCATCGGGAATACGCCGACCGATATACAGCAGATCGAGAAGGGCCTGCAGACCGGTGTACCGACACGTCTCATATCGGGGCACGTCCAGCGTCGTCGTTCCGTCGTCCGAAACCACGCGCAGGCCGCATACCGCGACATCCGCTCGATACCGGCTCATATCGTCCATCAGCATGTCGATCATCGTTGCTTCGATGATGTCGTCGCTGTCCACGAATGCGACGTATTGCCCATGCGATACGGACAGTCCCGCATTACGTGCGGCGGATAGTCCTTGATTCGTCTGATGGATGGTACGGATACGAGCATCCTTCGCCGCCCACCGGTCGCACATTGCGGGACAGGCATCGTCCGACCCGTCATCCACGAGAATGATCTCCAGATTGCCGTAAGTCTGCCCCGTAACGCTGGCGACGCATTCGTCAAGATACGCCGCCACACGATAGACGGGAATAATCACGCTTACCACAGGCTGATCACTCATGATCTCGCCCACTCAATCGCACGCTGCAGCGTCCACCGGCACCGACCATACAGACTCAGTACAACGGGACTGTGCAACGACAGCGCCCACGCCGTCAACACGGTCACCGGATCCATGGCGTTTCGACATCGCCGCGCGGCATCATATACGGTCTTATCCCGTGCGATTTCCGCAATCATCGCGTGCCTCATCTGCATGTTCGCGGGATCGTACAGTCGTCCCACGATGACGCCCGTCTGATACACAAACAGGTCTCCAAGCATGTTGACGCATCGATCGTCCCATCCGCCTATCAGACGAAGCGTCTCCTCATACGCTATGCGACGATTACGGAACCGATCCCGACTCAGAGTGTTGCAGAGACTGTACGCACGAGACACATACCGGTACAGCAAGTCAGGGATGCATGCCATACGATCAGCCGCCACGATCAGCGTCAGATTGAACAGCTGATCCTCGCCGACATGGAACGTCTCGTCGAAACGCACATGGTTACGTTCGATGAATGACCGCTCGTACAGCTTGTTCCACACCGGATTCAGGTAGTACTGCCGCATCATGTCGAAAAGATGCGGCCTGATCTGTTCGTGGGATGTCGTCGCGGGCATGGTCATCGCATGCCGTCCGGTTTCCCGATAGACTCCTTTGGCATACCGTACGTTACGGTTGCCGCAGACCACCATCTGGCAATTCCGCGATGTCGCCAACCCCAGCATGGTCTGCATCATATGGGGTTCGGCGATGTCGTCCGGGTCCACAAAAGCGATATACTCACCCGCCGCCGCATCCAGTCCGGCATTGCGGGCGGAGGCCACGCCGCCGTTGCTCTTATGGATAACCCGTACCCGAGCATCCTTCCTCTGCCATTCGTCACAAACGCGCAAGCTGCCATCCGTGGATTCATCATCGATGAGAATGATTTCCATATTGCGGTACGTTTGGCACGTAATGCTGCTCATGCACCGGTCGAGGAATCGTTCGACGTTATAGACCGGTACGATGACGCTGACCAACGGTTGCCTGTTCATCCTTCCCGCTCCTTGTCGCCATACGCCGCAACATCATGCAGTAACGACATCCATTGCGTAAGAATCATGGATTCATCGAAGCGTTCCGCGCCATCCTGCGCATGCTGCGAGAACCGTCGCCGCAGCGCATCGTCGTCCGTCAACGGCTCCATGGCGTCGGCCATTGCCGGCACCGACAGCCCCGCGATCAACCGTCCGTTCACATTGTCCGCAACGATGTCCGACGGACCGGTCGGGCAGTCGAACGCGACGATCGGCACACGATACGCTTTGGCCTCCAGCAACACCATCGGCAGTCCCTCGTAGCGCGAAGTGAGTACGAACAGGGCAGCGCGGCGCATCCAACCGTCCATGTCGTCCGTTCGGCCGGCCAGGATCAGCCGACCATCCAAGTCGGCGTCCGCGATGCGCCGCTCAAGCAACGCCCGCTCCTCGCCCTCGCCGAGAATCACCCACCGCCAATCGGAATGTTTCGGCAGCACCCGTGCGGCCACATCCACGAGCAGGTCGAAACCTTTCTGGCGGGTCAGACGTCCGGCACTGAGGATGAGCCGGGAGCTGTCGTCGTAAACCGGTGTCGGTGTGACGACCGGCATTGGATTGGCGATGGCAGCGACCGGGCAACGCGGCGTGAATCGACGTTCGTACAACGCACGGTCGGTGCCGGTGAGCGTCACGATCGCATCGGCCCGGCGTGCTGCCCAACGTCGCGTCAGCTTGCGGTATGGCACACCCGGATTGGTCAGGCAATTGAAATGCTCCCATGAGATGACCTGAACGCCAGCCAGACGTTTTACCGGCAACGCGTACATGTCAAGAATGCCGTCAATGTCGATCAGCACATCGATATGCTGCTGCCGAACGAGGGTGACCAACCGCCGCACAGTAGCGAAATAACGCCATATGCCATGCGAGACGGCCGGGTAGAGCGTGAAACGCCGTATGCGGGCATCAATGGGGAAAGCAGGCGCGGCACGTTCCTCGAACAGGCTCACGATAGAGATACGGGTCCGGGCGGCACCACGGACGCCCTGACTGGAACGAGACGCATCAAACGCCTCGGCCAGAGCACCGGCAAGCCATGTGGCGACGCGCTCAGTGCCGCCCGAACGAGTGATGTCGCCGGAGAAGAACGCGATATGCGGTGCACGGCGACATGAAGCGCTACAGTCGTTCATCTCAAGCCCTTCTCCCCGACCGCGTATTGGTCGTCGGATTCCATTGGAGCCACAAGATGATGGCAATACCCCTCGGTGGCCCGGTCTCGCGCGATGATCTGTATCGGATTGCCGAGTGCGATGCTGTGGTCCGGTACATCGCGATTGACGAAGGCATTCGGCGCGATCAGCACATCGTTGCCGATATGCACCGCGCCGACAATCACCGCGTTCGGCCCCACCCACACGCGATTGCCGAGCACGGGAGCACCACGACGGCTGCCACGGTTCTCCTGCCCGATGACGACACCGGGACTGAGATTCACGTTGCTGCCCAGCCGAGCCTGTTCATTGACGATGATCGTTCCTCGGTGTCCAAGAAACAGGCCTGCGCCGATGCGAGCGCCATAGCCGATCTGGAAACCGGTTTTGCGGGAGGCCACGAGCAGACGCAGCCGATACCAGCAATATGCCGGACCGTGTCGATGAGCTTGCGCCTTGCGCAGCAGACGGGTGTATCGGAATCCCCATTGCACCAACCACGTCCGTATCAGATCTTCGTTGGTGACGGAACCGGCATAACGGTAGCAGTCGGAGCGAATCAGGCGGTCCAGTTCACGAATGCCGCAATGTTCTTTCCTCATCATTCACCGCCCTTCATCGCCAGCGGCACCGCCGTTCTCTCGTACCGGGTCGAGAAGCTGTTCACCCCGGCGACCGGCATCTGCTGATACCGGTTCAGCACCAGCAGATGCAGCACAGGGAAGGTGGCTGCTTCGTGGCGCGTCCATGAGCCAAAGTCAGGCTCGAAGATGAACGAAGCGAGCACATAGCCAAGGAACACGCATAGGGCGAGCAACAGCGCCGGGTCCCGGATCTCGTTGACCTGACGCAACAGATTCACCAAATATGCGCTCACCATGAGTTGGAATACGAAGAACGGCAGATAGTATGCTCCGCGCATCGCCAGTTCCACCGGAACCATCATGCGCAGCGCGTTGATCACATAATTGACCATGAATACCGGCAAGCCCTCGCCGGGCACCAGATTGCGTATATAGGTGGAGGAATCGGCGTTGCCGTCCATCACCTGATCGTAGCCATCACGCAACGTCATCACTTGTGCATAGTCAGCAGGCATCACACGGGCGGATACAGCCAGCATCACCCCTACGGAAGCAATCATCAGTGCAATGATCGCCGCCACATGAGCCGACCCCAGCCGTTGTTTTTTGGCGCGGAATGCGAACAATATCGCATACACGGCCAGCACCAGTGCGGCGATCAGCACGTAATAGGCACGGAAAAACAGGCTTTCGGCATACAGAATCACCGCGGCGAGCACAATCCTCACGGCTGTACGCCGAATCGGCATGGTCAGCACCAGATACACAGCCAGGAAAACCATGAACTGGATGATGTCTTTGCCGATGGTGAACACGTAGATGTTCAGCAATCCCACCGTGGCCAGCAGGAACATCAGCTGCGCCATGTCCGGCGCGTCGGCGCGTAACATCAGCCACAGCATCACCACAGTGAAGATCACGCCCATGGACACCGACCAGCCGATCATCGTATCGATATCGAATACGTTGATTGCAGCGAACAGATCCGCGGCGATACGGTACGATCCTCCCCATGCGGCCAATGGGCTGGATTGGCCAGTGGACATGGCAAGAATGCGGTTGTTGTCGTAGAAGTATTTTGGCGGCAGTACGAATGCGACCATGAGTTTCGCCACAACCATCACCAGCGGAGTACCGATGATAAGCAGGTTACGCATCCGCTCCCCCACGGCCGATCGACGCATTCGATGAGCGCGCCGATCATGGGAGGTCGTCACGTATTCATGCCGGTACTGGGGGCGCATTGACCGGGTGGCACGCCGATCATTCATCACGGTCGCCTTCCACTTCGGTCAGCGCCTTCAGATAGAAATCCTGCATCCGGCGCGCATTGGAGACGATGTCATACCCGGCACGCGTCACCAGAGAAGCTCCTTCAATACGCCATGACGTGCCCTTGTTCGATCCGGCTTGGTCAAGAATGACCTGCGCCCAGCGATCGGCTGGCTCGCACAATGCCAGCGAACGCACTCGACCGGTCACATCGCATTCGGCGGGCACAGCGCTGGAAATCACGCAGGGCAGACCGGCCGTCTGCGCCTCGATCATCGTGACCGGCAGTCCTTCATACAGGCTGGGCAGCACGAATACGTCCATGCCTTGCATAAGCCGTGGCACATCGCTGCGCACGCCCAGGAAACGCACCGCGTCGGCGATGCCGAGACGTTCGGCCTTGCGCCGCATCTCATGCTTGAGCCGGTCGTCCTGTTCGCCGCCACCGATCAGCCATAGCACACTGTTCGGGTGCATGCGATGCACGGCCTCGAATACGTCCAATAGGAACGTATGGTTCTTCTGGGGGAAGAACCGGCCGACATGGCCCACCACCAGCATCTCGGAATCCTCGACGCCGAGTTCGCGTCTGACTTGGGCGGCAATGTCGGGATCATACCGATATTGCGCGGTGTCTATGGCGTTGTGCAGCAACGTCATCTGCGAGCGCCGGGCGCGGCCGAACAGCCATTCGCCTGCTTCACGCCCGCATGCGAACTGATGCGTGGCATATTTGCCTAGGCGCAGACGCAGACGGAAATACTCGCGGAACACCAGTTTCGCATCAACACCACGTGGACGGTTGTGTGCATGGGCGATACGCACCGGAATTCCTTCTTCAGCCGCGATACGCAACGGGAAATAGCTGCGCTCCTCAAGATTGGAATGGATGATGCGATACTCGGGATGCTGTTTGAGGAATGCTCTGAACTCGCGCTTGTACCGGGCGAAGCTTTGCGGGTACATCGGGCACATGCGCCAGACTCGACCGCCAAGCTCTTCGAACTCATCCTCGTAGGCACCGCGCCACGGCCGGTTGACGAGCACGTCATATACGACTTTGCTGCGATCCATATGACGCAGATAGTTCATTGTCATGGTTTCCGCGCCGCCGCGATCCATCACCGTGTCCAGTACCAGCACCCGCACCGGGCCCGCACCGTGGGAGGCGGCATCTGCACCATTCGCCTGTTCGCCAGCTTCGGCAATGGGAGCGGAGAATGCGATGCGTTCGATCACGTTCTGTTTCGACAGTTTGACCAGCGAGCCGGAGGGGATGGAATGGTCGATGACGCAGCCGGCCCCGACCACGCAATTGTCGCCGATGGTCACACCTTTGAGAATGGTCGCGTTCGAGCCGATCCAGCAATGACGACCGATTCGTACCGGATCAATGCTGTATCCCTGATCCTTGAACGACATCTGGGGTTCGGAAAATCGATGGTTGTGGTCGTAGACGAGCACATTCTCACCGAACACCGTGCCGGCTCCGATACGAATCTCACGCATGGCATGCAATGCGCATCCGTTGTTGAAGAACACGTCATCGCCGATCACGATCCGGCCGTCACCGTCTACGGTGGCACGGAAGCCGTGACGCATATGCACGGCCTTGCCCCAGCGGATTTTGCGACCATAGATCAGTCGATACAGCAGTTTGGTCAGCAGTCCGACGAGACGATACCACATCTTGACCAGCGTCATTGCTCCCCCGTTTCCGTCACGAAACGTGTCTTGTTCCATTTCGCGACTGCTGTGAACGAGGACGACGCGGATCCATACCGTATGGATTCGTGCCGTACGGCCTTATCCTGCACCGACTCATACTGTTCGGTAATATCCGTCAACATGTTCTCGATGCGGAATCGCGTGCTGAAGTCCTTACGAATGTCATCCGCTGTAGGTGGGTTCATCAGCAGACGCTCCACTGCCGCGGCCCCGGCATCGACATCCTCCACCGGGAACGTCCAACCATTAACCCCTTCCCGGACAACGTCTTCGTTACCGGTCACAGCGCTTGCCGCAATCGGCACACCGGCACGAACCGATTCGATAAGCGAATACGGTAGACCCTCATACAAGGAGCACAGCAGAGACACATCGAATGCGCCTACGATCAGGTCAGCGTCATCCCGTTCACCGAGAAAATGCACATTATGTTCGATGCCGCTTTCGATGCAGAATGCGCGTACTTCGGATTCCAACGGACCGGATCCTACAAACGCAACGTGTACGTGAGCATCATGCGCAATCAGCCGCTGGGCGATACGTGCCGCCGTCATCGGACATTTCTGGTCCACCAGACGCGCCACGACCCCGACGATAGGAACATGCTGAGGCAGACCAAGCCGCTCCCGTATCACGGTTTTGTGAGGTAACATGACGTCAGTCAACCCATTGATCACCACATGGAATCGGTCCGGCCGGCCCAAGCGATGCTTCAACGCTTCACGGCGTTCCCCGGCGGACACATTCAAGGTGCGCGTAGTGGCCACGCGCGCCAATATCAACTCCACCGCCACATACAGATGCCGTTTCCATGACTTCACCTGTGGCGATTGAAACGCATAGGCGTGCGGCGTATAGAACACGGCAGGCACGCGGCATAGCCACGCCGCCGTACGCCCTATCGCCCCACCTTTCGTACTGTGGCAATGCACGATATCCGGACGGACACGACGAATCACGCGCACCGTTTCGATAAACGCCCGCAGATCACGCACGGGATCGATTTCCCGGCATAGATCGTCGCATCCGATCAGATGGGCGCACTGTTGCAGTTGTGCAATGCGCGATCTGAAATACGCATCCACACGTCCTGTGCCATAGAGCAACGTCGCATCGAATCGTGAATGGTCAAGTCCGGCTATCAGATCGGCCACATGCCGTCCGCAACCGCCCATGGCTTCTTGGACGATCAGTACACGCAGTCGGGCGTCTCCACGATCAGCGACTGCCGTGCCGTCATGCCTCTTCGTCGTGTTCATCATGGTCTCCCGGTCAAGGCACCGGCCGCCAATTGGTCAGCCGGCGCAACCGTGGGGCCGTTTCTGGTTTCGGGGATAGGACCGATCTCGGGATGAGCCTCACGCTCGTTTCCGCTACGGCGCTTCGTCCCTCCGTAGTATTTGTCATGGGTTTTCACCGCCCCACGGTCCTGATCGGCGAAATTCCAGATAACGCCCACAGGCTGTACGTTGATGATTTCAAATTCGCGGTCCATGTCCCGCAGCTGGGAACGATCGGACAGGCCTCGCCCAGCGACCAGCACCAGTTTCGCTCCTTCTTTGGCGAATACGGCGGCATCGTTGGCCACCGTCATCGGTTCGGCGTCCACGATCACCCATTCGTATTGCCGAGATACCTCGTGCAGCAAGGTGCGCATGGATTGGGAGTTGATCAGAATTCCGGGGTTGGCTACTCGCCGGCCCGCAGGCAGCACGTGGAATCCCGGTTTCCAATACTGTCTTGCGGCGGAGCGCATATCGACCTGACCGGTCAGCAGGTGGCTCAATCCCACCTCATCGGCCAGGCCAAGCCGCTGCGCGATGGACGGGTGACGGAAATCCGCGCCGATAAGCAGCACCCTGCGCCCCTGTTCGGCGAATGCCGCCGCCAGTTCGATCGACAGCGTCGTCTTGCCTTCGCCCGGGCCATACGACGCGATGACGAACACATTGGACAATTCGGTGCGATCGGGAACCACGAAGGTCAGGTTGGAGGCGATGCGCCGGATCATCTCCGCCTCCAAGGTGTCGGAGGACCGAATGATCACGGGGACACCCGGTTGGAAGGATGACGACTTGGGTACCGTGCCCAACAATGGCGCGTGCAGCAGCCGTTGCACCTCGGATGCCCGTCGAATCCTGTTGTCGCACAGTTCACGAACGATGCCGGCGAAACATGCCAACGCGCACGCGGCCAGTCCCCCGACGCCGATGATCGCCTTGGTGTTCGGAGATGACGGTGTCTTTTCCGCCTCGGCCTTGTTCACGATGGACAATCGCAAGTGGGAGGGAATGTACAGGTTCGTATCGCTGCGATTCGGCGACGCCAGCTGACTGGCCAAGCTCGATGCAGCGGCGTTCGCGATGTCCGCCGCATGCTGCGCCTGCTCGTCCGTGGCGGTGATCGTGACGAAATATCCGTCGGACACGGCTGCGCTCAGGCTCTTCTCCAGTCCTTGGGATGACGGCAAACCAAGCTGGTCAGCCGCACCATCCAGCACAGCCGGCGTAGTGACCAGCGCGGGGATCAACGACAACTGCTGGTTCACATATTCGCTTGGCGTGTATTGGAATGACGAGTCTCCGATTACGCCCGAAGTTGCCGGCTCACTGGCTCCGGTGTCATCCACCGGACCATCGGCGGCGGCGCCCTCCCCGCTGAAGCTGATGTACACGCGCGTCGTCGCGGAATACACCGGCACCTGCACATAGAGGTATACGGCAATAACGGCAGCCGCCGCGATCAGCACCACCAGCTCGAATCTCCACCGTCTGCGGAGCGTAGAGATTATGTCCTGAATGCTCATGATGCACGCTCCGCCCCTGTCCCGGCATCGGAATCTTGATCGAGCATGTCCGTATGGATGGAGCGTCCGGATAGTCCCGCACGCCTCAACTTGCGATAATCCGCATGCAATTGATTGAGCTGGTCCTCCAGCGCCTGGATTCTGCGTGCCTGCAGCACGATGATGCGTTCGTCTTCCTTCACCCGCTGGCGCAGTTGCGATTCGTTTTCAACGCCTGATGTCATCGAACGGTGACGATAATCGTTATGTGCGCCGGACGCTACGCCATCATTGCGCCATCGGGCGATGCACCGTTCGATGCGCTTGTGGCCGATGATCTCCGGGCCAAGTCCGGCCTCGCGAAAAATCTTGGTACTGGATTCGCCGTTCCAATATCGACGCATGCATTCCTCACGAAACGCCATGGTATATGTGATTCGCGTTTCGGTGACTCGTGAAACCGCAGCGAGCGAACGCAGATATCGGCGCTCCTCGTCGGTGAACCTGCCGCTAGCCATCATGAACCCCTATGCACAGCAAGATACGAAGATTCCCGATTGCCGAACGACGGTAGATGCCCTTATAACAGGCGTTTGTATTTCTGGAAGGAAGGATGCCATAAAAAGCACCCCCCCCCCGAGCAATTTCATATCGACAACACATGATATTCACCACTCGTTCCCGCTCGTACCAACATCGGGGCCAAAAGTTAAGAGACGTACTACTGTAACCCTTCAGCTCTGTTTTCGGGGGTATGGGGCTTGACAGGTATTGCAATTATTGGCGTGTCCATAAGGGGGATAAACCGTCGAAATATGAGACATGACATATGCCTGACCGTTCATGCCAGCGGTTGCCGAGTGTCGATAGGTATAAAATATGGCCTGCACGTCAAGCGTGCAGGCCATATAGCCAAGAAAGGCACCGATCAGCCGAGTACGGCAGCCGAATCGGTGATGGTGATCAGCGGCGCGAACAACGCCATCGTATCGAGAGCCCGTTGATGGTTCTCAGGGCTGGAACCGGCGCATGCGTCAGCCACCACACGTACGGCGACGCCGGCGTCCGCGGCGGCCAATGCGGTAGTGATCACACAGCAGTCGGTGGCGACTCCCGCAAGCGCAATCTTCTTGGCCCCGCCGATCGCCTCGGACAACGCACTGCCCCACTTACCGAACGTATCACGGCTCACAATCGGATGGCCTGCGGCAAGCGCGGCCGTATCCTCAGTCAAGTCGTACATCGGATCATCCGGGGGAACCAGGAACTGCGGCCAGTCTTTGAAGTAGTCCACCCATGCGTCCAATGCGGGCGTGGGTGCCACGTAACGGGTGTAGGCTACACGATCCCCGTAAGCCCTGGCGAGCGCGGCGAACGGAGCGTCAGTAGTGTGGAATGAGCCATCGGGGCAGGCCCAGTCGGACCAGTCGGACTCGGCGAACACTTTCTGACGGTCGATGACGACCAGCCATTCATCGGACGGAATTGCCATGTCAGTTCTCCCCTTCCTGTGCTTCCTGAGCTGCGATGTCGCCACGCTGGAACAGCACTGCGCCCACAAAACCAATCACCAAGGCCACGATCACACCGAGGTTGGCGGACGCCCAAGCGCCTTCCTTGCCTCCGAAAAGTCCAAGGAAGTATCCTTGCCATTCGAGCCAGCTGGCGGAGGTATTGACCACAAGGCCCCAACCAAGCAACGTGCCGACCACGAGAATCACCAAGGACTTCACGTTCCACGCACCGTAGCGACCATCGGCCTTGTATAGGTCTTCGGTGTTGTAGTCCTTGTTGCGCAGCAGCACATCGGCGATGAACAGACCGGTCCACACGGCCATCGGTACGCCCAGAGTGATGAGGAAGCCCTGGAACGGGCCGATGAAGGTATCCGAGAAGAAGGTGACGTAGACCACGCCAAGCACAGTCAGGGCCGCGGTCAATCCGGCGGCGGCCACGCGCGGCAGCTTGATGCCGAAGCTCAGCAAAGCCAGGCCATTGGAATAGTTATCCATAATGGCACCGGACATGAGACCGAGCACCGCCACGAGAGTGAACGGCACAAGGTACCAGGTCGGCAGAATGGAAGCCATGGCACCGATCGGGTCATTGCCCACGGCTTCGGAGAGCTTCTGGTTGGATACGGCCAGCAGACCACCGTAAATGACGAGCAGCACCGGGGCCAGCGAGGCGCCGAACGTGGACCAGAATACGATGCCGGCGTTGGAGGACTTGCGCGGCAGATAGCGGGAGTAATCGGCTGCCACGTTCACCCAGCCCAAGCCGAAGCCGGTCATGACGAACAGGAATGCGCCCAGCACTGCCGGAGCGGAGCCGGCCTGAGACGCGCCGACTGCGGCGAAATCAATGTGAGACCAGCCGAGAACCAAGAAACCGATGGTCACCACACCGCTGATCACGGTAATGGCCTGCTGCGCTTTCATGATGAGGTCGTAGCCGAAGATGCCGGCGACCACCACAAGCCCCACCACGATGATGGTGGAAATGATCTTCGGCGCGGCACCGGTTCCCCAGCCGAGACGCTGGAATGTGGAGGCAAGCGCCAGCACGGCGGTGGTGGTCAGCGAGATCTCCCAACCGAGTGTGGCAATCCAGCTCAGCACGGACGGGACCTTGGCTCCCTCGACGCCGAAGGTAGCGCGTGTGATGACCATCGTCGGAGCATTGGCGCGCTTGCCGGCGATGGATACGATGCCCACCAGCAGGAACGAGACGACAATACCCAGGATGGCGGCGAGCGTCGCCTGCCAGAACGAAATACCGAAGCCAAGCGCCCATGCACCGTACGACATGGCGAGCACGGAGATGTTTGCGGCGAACCATGGCCAGAACAGATCCTTCGGGCTGCCGTGGCGGTCGGACTCGGCGATGGTGTCGATGCCCTGCTCCTCCACGGAGAGCGCGGAGCTCTTCTCCTTGGCGTCACTCATAGTGAACCTTCTTCTCTTGTTTTCCTTGTGTTTTGGTTATGTTGATTTGGCTAAGAGTCATTGCTGCCGATTTGATGCCGCGATTGAGACCGTGCGAGGCACATGCGTTGTCTCTCACTGGATTCGCGTTTGCCTCGGATTGCGATCATTCCGCTTGTGCGTCCACGCTGCGCACAGGCGAGTCACCCGTGCGCAGCGGGAATCAACGGAGACAAGGCGTCGTCGGCATGAGTCGTGGCATGCTCCGCTTCATGATCGATCTGCGAATCGGCGGACTCGATCATGTCTTGGCGGGAGTACGTTGAAGCATTCCCCTGCCATGGCGAAGCGATGCCCAGAGTGTCCGAAGGCACATACCGATAGACCGCGGCAGGACGCTGTCGCCCTTCACGCACTTTCCGACCGGTATCTTCAAGGTCACCGGAGGCAAGCATCTTGCGGCGGAAATTCGCCAGATCAAGGCTTTGACCGGCGATGGCCTCATAGACGCCATGCAACTGACGCAACGTGAAAGTGGGTCCGAGCAGACGGGTAGCCACATCCGAATACTCGATTTTGGAACGAAGACGAGCCAACGCGTAGTCGATGATGTCACGATGGTCGAAGGCCAACGGTGGCAAATCGTCTTCCGGGAACCAACGCACGTTGTCGTCGTCCTCGGCATCCACCGCCTCACGTTGCTCGACCAGCGCCCAGTACACGATGGAAACCATCGGCAGCCCGCCATGCGAACGTGCCGGGTCTCCGAACGTGTACAACTGCTCCAGATAGCGAGGATGCAGGGACGTGGTGGATTCCAGCGCCATGTACGCGGATTGCTCCAAAGAACGGTCCGCCCTCAAATCCCCTCCCGGCAGCGCCCAGCAACCGAGAAACGGCTGACGAACCCGTCTGACAAGCGGCAGCCACAGCTGGCAATGCGATGCGGAAGTATCGCGAACGTCATGCGAGCGAGGACCGAGTGCGAGAATCACCACGGATACGCCAATTTGCGGCGGCGCGTTGCGGCGTTCGGATACGTTGCCGAATCCCATGCCATGCCTCCTTCCGGCGAGCCTTCCCCCTGGTAGGACAGCATAGCACTAGTTATAGTCACTATGACTATAACTAGTCGAATATGAGACAGGACGTGGCGAGCAATCGCACGTCAATCGTCCGCACGGCCCGGCTGCATCACCGGCTCATCCCCGGTGACATCGTCCACGGGCGGTAGGAATGGTGCCAGCGAGGGCAGGTCATCAAGCGACGTCAGTCCCATCTTGTCCAGAAACAGGGCGGACGTCGTCAACAGCGCGGCATGGGAGTCGGGATCGACGCCATCTTCCTTGACCAGACCGCGTACGGTCAGCGAGCGGATTACGCCATCCGAGTTAACGCCACGGATGGCGGCGACCTGCGCACGGGTCACAGGCTGTCGATACGCGATAATGGCCAATGCTTCAAGAGCCGCCTGACTGAGACGAGCGGTCTGACCATCGGTGACGAACGCTCCGACCAAAGGCTCATAGGCGGCACGGCTGGCGAACTGCCAACCGCTGGCGGTCAGACGTAGTTCAAAACCGCGCGGGCGAACGCCTTGTTCCGGGTTGCCTTCGTATTCCTCGCGGAGGGATTCCAGTGCCAACTCCACGGTACGCGCTCCGCAACCGAGTATGCGAGCCAGATCGGCTGAGGTCTGCGGCTCATCGGCGGCCATCAATATCGCCTCCAAACAGGCGGGCAGCCCACCGGGATATTCACCGGCGACAGAATTCGTGGCGAAAGTCTGCTGATGCATCAGGCGAAATCCTCCTCACTGACTGCGCCGTACCCGTCATCGTCGTCATGCACGCCGGGCACCCAGCGTAACCGAAGATCCTCGAACGGCCCATCTTGCCGGTATCGCAACGACCCTTGTTTGAAGAACAACAGTATGGCCATGAATCGAGCCACCACTTCGATACGCGTCGTGCAATCGGCGGTAAGTTCGCGGAAACTCAACGAGCCGGCATTATCATCGCCGCCATCCGGTCCACCGTGGTCCGCGTTCTCCTGCTCCAGCGCGGCTTTGAGCCGTTCGCGTACCAGCAAGGACTGCGCACGCAGATCAACCAACGGCACATGAAGCTGGTGGACGGACACCTGCTGCACAGGTGCGTTGGCGATCACGCGCGCGGCAAGACGCGCCAGCTCGTCCGCACTCACCGTCCAGACGAGTTCGGGCAGCAGCGCGGCCACGGTGTCATCCACTATGGCGGGATGCGGGAACCGGCCGGCATTGGCGGCCATACGCGCACTGAAATCGCCGGCGGCTTGTTTGTAGGCACGGTATTGCAGCAATCGCGCGAACAGCAGATCCCGTTCTCGCAAGGCTGCGAGGCTTTGCTCGTCACGTTGGCCTTCCTGTCCGGAAGGCAGCAGTGCGGCGCTTTTGGCCTCTACCAGGATCGAGGCCACATCCAGAAAAGCGCTGGCCTCGTCCATGTTGCGCGTGAAGTCCAATGCGCGCACATAGGTCAGGAATTCCTCGGTGATTGAGGACAGCGACACTTCGGTCAGCTCCAGCCGATTGTTGGCGATCAAGCCGAGCAGCGCATCGAACGGACCGGAATAGACCGGCAAATCCACGCGGAAACCGATGGTCGGCGAGCCAGCAGCATCATCATACTGGGAGGCAAACGCGTCAGACATGGCAGAACCGTTCATCGACGCTTCTTTTCCGCTCTTGTCGGTTCAGCCACATACTCGACCCGCCATCTGCCATCGCAGGCAGCAGGTTCAGGCCACAATGCCACGGGCCACAAGCTCTCGCGCGACCTCACGGTATTCCTTGGCGGTTTTATGCTCGGGGGCGAACACCACCACGGGAGCCGCGGCCACCGTGGAATCCGGCAGTTTGATGGAACGGGAGATCACCGTGTGGAAGACCTTGTCTTGGAATGCCTCGTAGATGCGTTGGCAGACCTCTTCGCAGTGCAACGTCTTGGTGTACATGGTCACCAGCACGCCGTATACCTCCAGCGACGGATTGATACGGGACTGTACCTTTTCGATGGATTGCATCAGCAGGGCCACGCCTCGCAAAGCGAAGAACTCTGCGGCGACGGGGATGATCACACCGTCCGCGGCGGTCAACGCGTTGACGGTGAGCAGACCGAGCGAGGGCTGGCAGTCAACGATGATGAGATCGTATTCGTTCTTGAGTTTACGCAGCACACCGGCGAGAATCTGCTCTCGCCCCACTTCGGTAACCAGTTGGACTTCGGCGGCGGACAGGTCGATGTTCGCCGGAATCACATCGATGTTCTCGAACGCCGTGTGTTGTATCACATCGTGCGGGTCCACGGAAATGTCGAACAGGGCCGTATAGATGGTATTCTCCACGGCGTTCGCGTTGATGCCCAACCCCACGGTGGCGGCACCCTGCGGATCGAAATCCACGATGAGTACGCGGCGGCCATATTGGGCCAACGCGCCGGCGATGTTGATGGAACTGGTGGTCTTGCCTACGCCGCCCTTCTGATTGCACATGGCGATGACCCGCGCCGGGCCATGCTGCTGCAGGGGTGCAGGGGCAGGGAAGGTTTCGTATTCACGTCCAAGCTGATCGGTAGGCATACCGTCTACCTTATCAACATCCTCGCCATGAGGTGGAGCAACGACATACGTTCCCGCCATAGGCAAAGTCCCCTGACGGAAATCCTCTCCTCGATCGTCGCGCCAATCACCCATGCCAGCCTCGTCTCCTCGCCGAACACACCGCTCACCACTCATCCAGACTACTCGTGGGGCTCGGCCAGTGATCCAGGGACTTATTGCATATGCGATTCCTGTGAGCCCGCTACCGCTTACAAACCTCTTAACGGGCACGCGGATGGGCCATGAGGTACGCCTCGATGAGATGTTCCGGGCTCACATGCGTATATATCTGCGTGGTGGTCACGCTGGCATGGCCAAGCAGCTCCTGCACCGTGCGCACGTCTGCCCCGCCCTGAATGAGGTGGGTGGCAAAGGAGTGGCGCAGTGTGTGCGGGTGCAGCGGACGGGTGATGCCGGCCTTCTCCCCCGCTTCCTTGACCACTTCCCAAATGGATTGGCGGGAGATGCGGCGGCCGCGTTTATTGAGGAAAACAGCGCGCCGTTCGGGGACTTTTGCCGTGGTACGGCGTTCCAGCTCTCCTCGCGCGGCATTGAGGTACCTGGTCAGCGCCTCGCATGCGTATCCGCCGATGGGCACGAGCCGTTGTTTGGATCCCTTGCCCATGAGCCGGGCGACATGTTCCGTCAAGTCGATGTCGTCGAGGTTCGCGCCGGCGGCTTCCGAAACACGGCAGCCGGTGGCATACATGAATTCAAGCAACGCCTTGTTGCGCAGCTGAACGGGATCGGCGCTCACGCCGGCTGCGGTTTCGTCAGGCAGAACCGCATCGAGCAGACGCGCCACTTCATCGACGCTCAATACGTCCGGCAGTGTGGATATTCCTTTGGGTGCCTTGATCGAAGCGGAGACATCATCCGAGACCATGTGTTGGGCTAGGGCGAAACGATGGAATTCATGCAATGAAGCGAGACGCCGTGCTTTGGAACGGGCGGATTCCCCTGCGATATCCAGCGCGGCGACGTAATCTTCCACATCCTGTCTGCCGATGTCTTCCGGGTTGCTGATGCCACGGGATTGCAACCAGCCCACGTATTTGGTGATATCCGACTTGTAGGCACCTACCGTGGCGTCGGCCAGTCCCCGTTCCACTCCGATGTGGACGAGGAACTGTTCGGTAAGTCTGTCGAAACTGCTGGTCATGAGGTCCTATGGTAGGTCATACGGTCATACGGTCATACGGTCATACAACCACATGTTCTTTCGGAAGAATACGCGTGCCATCTGCCGGTGTGCGTTGCGCAAAGGCATCGAGAACCGTGGGCAGAATCCTCTGAAGGGCAACGGATATGATAAGACCCCGCGTAGTGCGGGGTCTTATCAAGATATCAGCCTATAAGCAATCCACTGGATTGTCCGTTTCACGCCTCAGCAGGAGCGTTGACATCCTCAGGCAGAGCGGCCTTGGCAGCCTCGACGATGGTCTTGAAGGTCTCGGCATCGGAAACGGCGATCTCGGCGAGAGCGCGACGATCCAGCTCGATACCGGCCAGACGCAGGCCCTGGATGAAGCGGTTGTAGGTGATGCCCTCAGCGCGGACGGCAGCGTTGATGCGCTGGATCCACAGCTTGCGGAAGTCACCCTTGCGAGCCTTGCGGTCGCGGAAGTTGTAGTTAAAGGAGTGCAGCAGCTGTTCCTTGGCCTTGCGGTACAGGCGGGAGCGCTGGCCACGGTAGCCGGAAGCCCTCTCCAGAACAACGCGACGCTTCTTGTGGGCGTTCACTGCGCGCTTGACACGTGCCATAATCTATTCCTCAGCTTTCTAAAGTCTTATTCGTTCTTGTGAGAGTTCTGGCTCATTTGCCCAGCAGCTGCTTGAGCTTCAGGGCGTTGCCACCGCGCAGCACGTCGTCGGCAGACAGCATGCGGCGCTTGCGAGCGGACTTGTGCTCAAGGTTGTGACGCATGGCGGAACCGACGTGCTTCACCTTGCCGGTGCCGGTGATCTTGACGCGCTTGGAAGCGGCGGAATTAGTTTTCATCTTCGGCATTGCTGCCCTCCTTGCTGGTTTGCTTCTTCGTTTCGGAAGTCACGGGGGAAACCGAGGCCTTCGCCTCAGCCACGGCCTGGGCCTGCGCCTCCTGCTTGGCAGCCAGGCGAGCGGCCTGACGAGCCTGACGCTCGGCGCGGGACTCCGCACCACGACGGCGCTGCTCGGACTGCGTATGCACCTTCTTGCCCTTCGGAGCGAGGGTCATGATGATGTTGCGACCCTCCTGCTTCGGCTTGGACTCGATGGTGCCGAACTCCGCCACATCGTCAGCCAGACGCTGCAGCAGTTCCACACCGCCAATGGGGCGGGAGATTTCACGGCCACGCAGCATGATGGTGACCTTGACCTTGTCGCCGCCGTTCAGGAAGCGGGTCACATGACCCTTCTTCACATCGAAATCGTGGTCGTCGATCTTCAGGCGGAAACGGATTTCCTTGATTTCCGCGGTGCTCTGGTTGCGGCGAGCTTCACGAGCCTTGATCTTCTCGTTGTACTTGAACTTGCCGTAGTCGATGAGTTTGGCGACCGGAGGCTTCGCGTTGGGGGCCACCTCGACGAGATCGAGGTTAGCCTCCTTGGCCAGGTTCAGCGCGACGGTGGTCGCGATGACGCCGACCTGCTCACCCTTAGGGCCGATCAGACGTACCTGCGGGACGCGAATCTCGTCGTTAATACGTGGTTCGTCGCTGATGATGACTCCAATCCTCTGCTGTTCCTCGCGAGGCTCCATCAGAAAGTCATACAAAGCTTCAGATCCATGGCAAGCCGAAACCTGCGTTTATCAAACGCATGTCATCACATCGGACGCGTCACAAGCGCATCACACCGATCGTACACTGTTTTCGCAATCGGAAAGGCTTTTGCCTTGGACCCGAGGCCTTGAAAGGCTTCCAGGTGGGGTTGCCCCGCTTTCTTGATTTCTCAAGCCAAATGGAAAGTCTACCACAGCCTCGGACATCGACACGCACAGTATGCGATGTCAACGCACAGTGCACGACACCAACGCTCAGTTGACGGCGGCAACGGCAAGCATCGCAACGACAGCGCCGACCACGATAGCCGCACGAAACAACCGCAGCACCCGGCAACAGCGTCCTCGCAATCACTGCACGGTCCGCAACAGCCCGCCGATGCCCTCGGTTTTCAGAATCTCCCGATATGGGCCGGCCTCCTTGGCGATGAGCTGGTCGATGGCGCGCATGCCGAGCACCTCGACCGGGGCCTTGTCGTCGGTGAGGATGGTCGAAGCCGAGCCCGGTGCCTCAACTTCCTCGAATCGCTCGGCGACCTTGTTCATGTACCATTTGAGGTCTTCGGAACCGGTGCGCATATAGGTCACCGAACGCAGCGGAATGGCCTTGGCGTCTCGTTTGATGTCGCTTGCTCCTTTGGTGGACCTGTCTTCGCCGATGGTTTTGGCGAACAGTTCGCGATTCGTGGTGCCCGGCACGTCGGCGGTCAGCATGTTGCGCTCTCCGAACACACTGGCGATGGTATCGGTGAGCGCCTCGTTAATCGAGCCCGCACCATCCGAAATCATGTTCATGTTCACCACCATCACGCCACCGGGATTGAGATGGCTCTTCACCATGGTGAAAAATTCGGTGGAACTCATCTGAAACGGTATGGTGATGTCTTGATACGCATCGACCATGATGACGTCATATGTCTGGTCGGATGCCGCCAGCCAGGCGCGGCCGTCATAGGTGGAGACCGGAATCGAGGATGGCTCGTCGAAATACCGGCCGGCCAGATCGGTGATTTTCTGGTCGATCTCCACGCCGGTGACCTTCATATCCGGGTAGTACTGCTTGAGCTGACGGGCGTAGGTGCCGGTGCCCATGCCGAGAATCAGCGCGGAGTCGGCATGGTCGGCGAGCGCGGGAGCGGCGAGGGCGGTGTCGTAGTACATGCCGGTCAGCCCCCGATCCTTCATCGTGACGGACTGGACGCCGAAAAGCACGTTGGTGGACAATATGGTCCGGTCGGACAGGTTCTTGACCTGCAGATAGTTGTATATGGACTCCCCTTCGTAGGCCAGGGTCGAGGAGTTCTCCCAGAACGCGAAGCCAGTGAGCGGCGACAGGCAGCTGGTGACGGCGAAGATCAGCGCGCAGACCGCGCAGGTCACGCGCCGGGCGCGGATGGAGATGAAGTAGATCAGCGGGATGACTAGCAGCGACCCGGAGAAGATGAGGAAGCTGACGAACGTGCCGACTGCGGGAATCGTGACGAACGTGGGCAGGAAAGTACCCAAAATGGAACCGATCGTGTTGCATGCGGACAGGCGTCCCACCACTGAGGCGTTGTCTTCCAGGGACGTGGTGGCGAACTTGTTAAGGCCGGCGGTCACGGTACCCAACAGAAACAGCGGCGGCACGAAGATGATCGCGCAGCTGACGAACGCGGCGATGATCAGGAAGTTCGTCGAGACGGTGACGATGAGCATGCCGGAAATCAGCAGAATCAGATATTTGCCGACCAGCGGAATCAGCGAAATCCATACGGCGGCCACCATGATGCGCATGTACAGCTTGTCAGGATTGGGATCACGGTCCGCCCAACGTCCGCCGAACACGGCACCCAGAGCAAGGGCGATCATGATGGTGCCGATGATGATGGTCCACACGATCTGCGAGCTGGAGAAATACGGCGCCAGCAGACGGGAAGCGCCGAGTTCGGCGGCCATAACCGAAAGCCCCGAGAAGAATTCAGTGACGTACAGGAACACCTTTGATTTCAGGATGGGCCTCTCGCTCGCCTCGGTAATGTGCGCCATGCCTCTCCCCTTCGCCTGTCTGTCCGGTTTCCAATGCTGTTTCGCTTCGCCCAGCCTAGCAGCGATATGCGGCGGCGAGCGGCACGGCGGGCTACAGTTGGACGCATGAGCAAGATTTGCGTAATTTTCGGTGCCGGCGAATACTACGCCGGCGATCCCATGGTGCCGGACGGCGCGTATGTGGTGGCGGCCGACGGAGGACTCGACCATACGCGTCAGTTGGGTATCGCGCCCGACGTGATCGTGGGTGACTTCGATTCGTTGGCGGGACATCTTCCGCAGGATGGCACATATACCATTGCGCTGCCGCCGCTGAAGGACGACCCGGATATGTTGTCCGCGCTCAAGGTCGGTTGGGCGGCGGGCTGCCGAGAGTTCCGCGTCTACGGCGGTCTCGGCGGACGCATTGACCATTCCATTTCATGCATGCAACTCATGGCGTTGCTTTCGCGCCACGGGGCGAGCGGATACCTGTACGGGGACGGGCTGATCGTTACGGCCATCACCGACGGCAGTCTCTTCTTCCGCGCGCATCCCGTACCCGAAGACGGACGTATGGTGTCGGTGTTCTCCCACTCCGACGTTTCGCTTGGCGTGAACGAACCTGGGCTCAAGTACGAACTGAGGGACGGCACATTGACCAACACGATGGTACAGGGAGTCAGCAACGAGTTCCGCGATAACGTGGATGCGACGATCAGCGTGAACCATGGCACGCTGATCGTCACCTTCCCCATCGAAGTTGCTCTGCCCAAGGTGGATCGGCTCCACGACTTTGACGGAGGCATCGGCGAACTGGATACCGCAGTGTCCAAACTGCTGGTGCGCTGACTGTAGTCGCAGACCAGCGCTGCGCCCTTTCGAGAGCCGATGGACGTCCGCATGCCAAACGGGATGTGAACGCTCACAAAAAAACGGACGATTTTGCCCAAAACACATGCTGCAACGTTGATTTGTGTACAGGCGAGGCATTAAAGTAACAAGCGTTGGTAAACAATGGTCCGACGTGCGTCTGCATGTCACGGCCACCCTACAAGGGAGAATTACATGACAGTTAAGATTGGTATCAACGGCTTCGGTCGCATTGGTCGTCTCGCCTTCCGTCGCATCTTCGAGCTGCAGGCTCGCGGCGGCCAGGCTGGTGACATCGAAGTTGCCGCCATCAACGATCTGACCACCCCGGCCACCCTGGCTTACCTGCTGAAGTACGATTCCACCCACGGCACCTTCCGTCACGACGACGGCACCCCGGTCGATGTGAAGGCCACCGAGGACTCCATCGTGGTGGACGGCAAGGAATACAAGGTCTACGCCGAGAAGGACGCCAACAACATTCCGTGGGTCAAGAACGACGGTGTTGAGTATGTGCTTGAGTGCACCGGCTTCTACACTTCCGCCGAGAAGTCCCAGGCCCACATCAACGCTGGCGCCAAGAAGGTCCTGATCTCCGCTCCGGCCAAGGATGACGTCACCCCGACCGTCGTGTTCGGTGTGAACCACGACATCCTCAAGCCTTCCGACGTGATCGTCTCTGCCGGCTCCTGCACCACCAACTCCATGGCCGCCATGGTCAAGCTGCTGGACGAGAAGTTCGGCATCAAGGCTGGCTTCATGACCACCATCCACGCTTACACCGGCACCCAGATGCTGCTCGATGGCCCGCGTGGCACCAAGACCGGCCGCAACCTGCGCGCTGCCGCCATCAACACCATCGCCCACTCCACCGGCGCTGCCAAGGCCATCGGCAAGGTCGTTCCGTCCGTGAACGGCAAGCTGCAGGGTCACGCTCAGCGCGTTCAGGTCCCGGACGGCTCCGTCACCGAGCTGACCACCGTGCTGAACACCGAGACCACCGCCGACGAGATCAACGCCGCCTTCAAGGAAGCCTTCTCCAACACCGATTACTACGGCTACAACGATGAGGGCATCGTCTCCTCCGATATCCTCGGCGACACCCACGGTGGCGTCTTCGACCCGACCCAGACCGACGTCAACACCGTTGACGGCGTGACCCTGGCTCGCACCGTGTCCTTCTACGACAACGAGTACGGCTTCACCTCCAACATGATCCGTACCCTGCTGTACTTCGCTGAGATCTCCGAGTGAATCCGTGCGGGTCTGCCCGCATAGGTTCATGTGAGAGCTGAGCTCATGGATCCCGCCCCACTGTTGAGTGAGGCGGGATTTTTCATACCGGGCAAGACCTCGACCGGGCGATCAAGCGTATTTGATCCTTTGTATGTTCGCGTTCTTTACGGGACTTGCGCGAACATACAAAGGATTTATCCACCTCAAACCTTTGTATGTTCGCGGCGGCTTCGTAAGTAGCGCGAACATACAAAGGACCGCGATGAGCTTCAGTCGCTTTTATCCGTCACCGTCAGTGGTGTAGAACAGAAACCATGGCTAAGAAAAACAAATATGACAAAGGTGCCGGCTCCACGCCGGCAACCGTCCAGCTGGAGAAGGCCGGCGTGGAATTCCACGTATACGAATACGAGCATTCGAACGACCATATGGACGACGGATATGGCGTAGAGGCGGCCACAAAACTCGGATTCGACGAGCATCAGGTGTTCAAGACCCTGATGGCGGACACCGGTTCCGAACGTGTGGTCGGTGTGGTGCCGGTCAGCGGGCATATGGATCTGAAGGCGCTGGCCGCGGCAGTCGGTGCCAAGAAGGCCGCCATGGCGGATCCGAAGGTCGCCATGCGTGAATCCGGCTATGTCGTCGGCGGCATCTCCCCGCTCGGGCAGAAAACCCACCATAAGACGGTATTGGATGAAAGCGCCCTGCAGTTTGATCAGATTCTGGTCTCCGGAGGCAAACGCGGACTGTCCGTAGGCGTTCATCCTCAGGATCTGCTCACAGTATTAAACGCTATAGCCGCCCCGATCGGCACATGGTGACACCCCTGGGAGACGCACATGCTGACGCTCCGCCGGCGAATGAACAAGGCGGTTGCCGGACGACATGGTATCGTCCGACAACCGCCTTGTTCATGCTGAAAAGCGCTTTTGGAAGCTGCACGATCATGACCGGCTGGCTTCGGGATGACTGACTAGGGTCAACCCACAGTGACCGGCATGCAGTCGTTCTGGCCGAAACCATTGTCGCTGCACCAATCCCAGCCCTCATCGCGATCGGAGAAGCTTTCGCCGGAAAGAATCACATAGTAATCGGTGGTTCCGCTGCGCTGGTAGTTGCCCCAGTCCCCGGACCAGACGAACAATGCGCTCGGCCACTGGTTCTTGAGATCGACGAACTGCTGCCAGATATCCTGATAGGTCCAGGTTTTGCCATCCACCTGCATGTTGAGCTGCTTGCTGGAAAGCTGCGTAGTATACGTGCTGGCAATATCGCTGACCGCATCCTTGTCATGCTCGATCTGACGATCAATGGCGGCTTTGGCGACCTGTTCCCTGCCGTCCTTGTCCAAAGCATCGGCACCGGTAAAATCATCCGACTTGCTCGGCGTTGCCGCCTTGCCTTGTGCCGTGCCCTTGAGATCGCAAGTAACGCTCAGATCATCCCAGCTGACCTGATCCGGTATAAGCCAGTACTGGCCTTGCACAAACGCGACCGAAACGTTGGCGGACTCACCGGCGTCGGCAGTCACCGGATCATCGGAAAAGTCGTATACGGCGTCAGCGAGCGTGGCCTTATCGTTATCGGTCAACGTCAAACGGACGGTGCTGCCGTCCAGCTTCAAGGTGCTGTCTGCCCCGCAGGACGCCGTAGCCTCCAGCTTAACCACCAGATCAGTGCCGTGTACGGCATGGGAAGAAATAGTGAAATCCGGTGCCTTGTCACAAGCTTTCGCCTGCTTGGAATCCCTTTCACCCTTCTCTGATTTCGTGGCATTCTTGTCATCGGATTTACCGCCACTGCCCGAAGCATCCGCGGTTTGCGACGAACTGTTCTGCGATGAAGCGGAACCTTCCATATGCGGGCGAATTACGAAGAACCACACCAGAGCGCCAACGATAGCCAGAACCGCTACGACCGCCACAATGATGGCAGCGATACGGCCCTTCTTCCCCTTGCCTTCGGCTTTGCCCGAGGACGACGGGTATGTTCCGGGAACGGCGGAGGGTGGTACAGAAGCCGCGGCCATCGGCTGGATGGGTTGTGCGGGATGCGTGGGAGCCGTCGCATACTGTGCGGGCATCGGTACGTCCGGCGCAGTCGGCAGGGCGGCGGAAGGATCGATCATCGTGGCATCGGAATCAGATGCCGGTTCCGGCATCGCTGCCATACCCGGACCGCCACCGGGCACGGCAGCACCATTCGGCACCGGCGTGCCGGCACCGGCAACCGGCGCAGTCGTTCCGAGCTGCGCCGGTTCCTGCTCCTGACCACACTGGATGCAGAATCGGTCATTCTCTCCAAGCTGGGCACCGCAATTGGTACAGAACCTCATCTCCTGGCCTCTCTTCTCCTCGCCGATCTCTCACAAATCTCACAAACGCCTGGCATTATTCCATTTCGCACGCCATTCGATGTCTACGCCATACTAGGTCGAAGCCATCGAGCCGGCATTACGACGGCCATACTGCGGCACTGTACCGCCACCTTGCCGAACCATTTCATCGTCGCTTCACTTCGCCAACGCTCGCACCTGGGGCGGCAACACGAAATGCATGTTCTCCTTGATGGTTTCCACGGATTTCACACCGGTGAATCCCAAATCGCGCAAGGCCTCAATCACGCCGGACACCAGTTCGTCCGGCACCGAGGCACCAGACGAAATGCCGACGGATTCCACGCCATCGAACCATGCTGGGGCCAATTCTCCGGCATCATCGACGCGATACGCCTTGCCGCGTTGCCCCAGGCCTTCCTGCGCGACTTCCATCAGACGCACGGAATTCGAGGAATTGGCCGATCCGACGATCACCACGCAGTCGGATTGCTCGGCGACCAGCTTGACCGCCGCCTGACGGTTTGAAGTTGCATAGCAGATGTCGGAGCTCGGCGGCTCCTCTATCCAGGGGAACCGTGCCTTCAACGCGGCGATGGTGTCAGCCGTTTCATCCACGCTCAATGTCGTCTGCGAAAGCAGCACCAATTTGGTGTCCGGAGCGAACTCCAGCGACGTTACGTCGTCGGCATGCTCGATCAGATGCACGTGCTCGGGGCTCTCCCCCACCACGCCGACCGCCTCATCATGACCTTTGTGGCCGATGTAGACGATCTCGTATCCTTCCTTCACAAAGCGCAGCACCTCGCGATGCACCTTGCCCACCAGCGGGCAGGTGGCATCCACCACATGCATGCCACGTCGCTCGGCCTCCGCCTTCACCACAGGAGATACGCCATGAGCGGAAAACACCACCGGTATGCCGGCTTGCGCCGCAGCATCCGGCACCTCCCCCAGCTCCTGCACGAATACCGCGCCCTGATTGGCCAGATCCTCGACCACATGCTTGTTATGCACGATCTGACGGCGCACATATACCGGCGGCAACCCGTCCTCCCGGTGCAGTTTTCCGGCGGATTGCGCGGCCTTGAGAATCGTCTGCACGGTCAGAATCGCCCGATCGACACCTGCGCAAAATCCTCTTGGATCGGCCAGCACCACACTTTTGGTCATCGTTCCTCCTCGCGAACGGCATCCGTCACAACACTGCTCTCAAGTCTAAGGCAAAGACACGCGCCGGCCCCCGCACGAATGCCGATAACGCACGGTAGACTGTTACGTTAGCGGTAACAATCGGTTGCCGACCATCCACATCTCACTATGGGAGTGATTCTATGACGAAGACAATGCCGCGCACCGGCCAGCAGTACAGCATCTCCTGCGGTGATTACGAGGCCGTGATCACCGAACTGGGTGCCACCATGCGCAAGGTCACCTATCAGGGCAAGAACGTGATCGTGCCGCTCGGCCCGGACGATCCGGTCACCTGCTGCCATGGCCAGCTGCTGGTTCCCTTCCCGAACCGCATCGCCGCAGGCACCTACGAGTTCGAGGGCACGACGTACACACTGCCGATCGACGAGCACGACCGCAACACCGCCATCCACGGCTATGGATACCGCGCGTTCTGGAAGCTGGAGTCCCTGAGCGAAACGTCAGTCACCCAGTCCTGGCGTCCGCCGTTCCTGCTGGGATACCCGTTCAACATCACGGTCTATGCCACGCATGAGATCACCGAGGACGGTCTGAAGATCACAGTGACGGCCGAGAACAACGGCGACGTAGATGCACCTTGGGCCCTGGCGATCCATCCTTGGCTTGACAACGGCTTCAACGGCTACGGCGACGAAATCGACGGACAGAACGCCCAGTGCCGTCTGACCGTGCCCGCCGAAACCCATGTCACCGTGGATGAGAACCTGATTCCGACCGGCACCGAGCCGGTGGCCGGCACCAAGTACGATCTCAACTCCAACCCGTTGCTGACCGAGCAGCCGTTCGACGACGCGTGGACCGACCTGAAGCACGACGCCGACGGCACGGTGACCGCCACGTTCACCCGTCCGGACGGACTGGTGATCAAGGTCGGCGGCGATGAGACCATCACCTCCTTCCAAGTGTGCACCGGTACCGGCTTCCCGGCCTACATGCACCCGGCCGGCACCGCCGTTGAACCGCAGACCGCCTATGCGAACGCGTTCAACACCGGCAAGGATCTCATCGTGATCAAGCCGGGCGAGTCAAGCACCACCACGCTGTTCATCAAAGCCGAGCAGCACTGATCGTCAAGATCCCGCCCCTCAGACCCCTTGCGATACGGACCCGATGACACCCGTGTTGCATCGGGTCCCGACGATGTGGCATAATTCCGAAGGCTTATTTTTTCTTGAAGTAAAGGAGTCCATCATGGGCATGCGCGGACGTAAGCGTAAGGATCGTCGTAAGAAGGCCGCCAACCACGGCAAGCGTCCTAACGCCTGATTCTTGAGTTCCTTTCAGGAACACGAAAAGCCCGTCTGCTTTGCATCGATTTTGCGTCGATCTGCAATGCAGACGGGCTTTTTGCTTGTAGTCACGGCCATCAACCCACATCGAACCAGCCGTGACGACCAAGCTACTCACCACAGCAATGGTCCAACGTGGCTTTCAGACGAGCCATCAGGCATTCAGGGGCCTCATCCGGTCGCAGGTACGCGCGGAGCGCGGCGATCAACGCCTGTTCACGCGCATCACAACATGTGGAGGGGTCGAAACAGTCAGCTGCACTCACCTCATCCGAAGCATTCGTGAAAGACGGCATCTCTTCGCCACAAGCCGAACCATAACGGCCGTCACCGCTCCCGCAGCCGCCGTCAACGTCTATGCGGCGCTGCTGCGAAGTGATATGCACCTCAGTTCTGGTCACCGTTCCATCGGCGCTCGCACTGGTAATGGAGATATGACGGGTTTCGATATTGCGCTCGTTCATCAGATCTCCTTTCCTGTATTTTCATTATCGCCGTTTCGCGTGGTTTGAACAACGCCGCTTGAAGACTTCGCGGACGGTGAACTGCCGGCACGCCTCGGCGCATTCGCTCCGACGGGCGATTGCGACTGTCGGCTAGCTTGGCGGCCCTGATCCGCTGTCACATACCCTCGTTCACGGGCGTATGCCGCCAATTCCCGCTTCAGCTGAGTACGCGCACGGTTCAGCCGGCTCATCACCGTGCCGATTTTCACTCCCTGCTCATCCGCCACCTGTTGGTAGGACTTACCGTCGATGGCCGCGTCGATAAACACCTGACGGCGTTCGGGGGACAGCTTGGCGAGCGCCTTCATGATCTCCTCGGGGGCGAAGGCGTCCAGATACTCCTCCTCAGCGGATTTGAGACCGTCCGACGTATGCTCCGCGGCATCGTAGATGTCCCAGTCGTCATACTCGCCTGTCGAATCATTGGCTCGTTGCGGACGGCGCTTGGCTTTGGCGTACTGGTTGAAGTAGGCGTTGCGTTCGATGGTGGTCATCCATGCCTCGAAGTTCGAACCGTCCTGGAAGGAATCGAATGCTTTGAACCCGCGTTCGAATGTGTCCTGCACCAGATCCTGAGCGTCGTCGGGATTGTTGGTCAGACGCATGGCCTGACGGTACAGAGCATTGACGGCCGGCATGGCAAGACGCTCGAATCGCGCACGTTTGGCCGCCATGGACTCCCCCGCCACGGGTGCCGCGGGTTCCCGCCCGGGTTGCTCGATCGTTTCGCTTGTCGTCACGATTGCTCATTCTAGCCAAATCATGTGCCTATATCGTGGCTGATACCGCGTGAGTCATGTCACGATACAGTCTCCTTGTAGAATGACTAATCGGCTAACAACAGGGAGAACGACTTATGGCTTTGACTTTGGCTTCTGCCGCCGCGCTGCTCAGGGAGCATCATCTGCTGCGCGAGATTATTCAGCATGACGTATGGACCGACGACGCCGCACTCATCGCCGCCGCCGATGAACCATTCACGGCAATCACATACGACACGCGCAAGGTCACCCCCGGCACGCTTCTGTGCTGCAAAGGACGCTTCAAGGCCGAATACTTGAATGGCATTGACGGCAAAGGCCTTCAGGCATACATGGCCGAAACCGACTATTCCGCGGTGACCGACGCCCCCGGCTTGATTGTCAACGACTCTCGCAAGGCGATGAGTCTGCTGTCTGCGGCGTTCTATGGACGTCCGCAGGACGAGTTGACGGTGATCGGCATCACCGGCACCAAGGGCAAGACCACCACCACCTACTTCACGCAGGCGCTGCTCAACGCCGTATCCGACGGAAAGGCCGCGCTGTTCTCGTCCGTGGACAACTGCCTTGACGGCCACACCTATGTGGAATCCGATCTGACCACACCCGAATCGATGGACGCTTTCCGCATGATGCGCGAAGCCGCAGATAACGGCATGAAGTATCTGGTCATGGAGGTCTCCTCCCAGGCGTACAAGGTGGATCGCGTTTACGGACTCACCTTCGACGTGGCGGCTTTCCTCAACATCTCCCCCGACCACATCAGCCCCATCGAACACCCCACGTTCGAGGACTACCTGTATTGCAAGCGCCGGATTGTGGCCAACGCGAAGTCCCTGGTGCTGGGTGCCGACAGCATGCACGCGGATCTGATTCGTCAGGACGCCGAGCTTGCCGGCATTCCGGTCACCACATTCGCCTTGCACGATGCCGGTGACCATGGCACCGCGGCGACGGTCACCGCTCGTCCTGCCGACGCCACGCATTCCACATTCCGCATTGCCGCGAACGGCGTTGATCTGGGAGACTTCCACCTGTCCATCGACGGTGATTTCAACTATCTCAACGCCGCGGCGGCCATCGCCATCGCTCACGCGGCAGGCGTGAATCTGGACCAGGCCGAACCGTTGCATGCCGTTGAACCGGTACGGATCGCCGGCCGTATGGAACAGTTCCGCGACCCGCAGTCCAATACGCTGGCGATCGTGGACTACGCCCACAACTTCGCGTCCGTGACCGCGCTGCTCGATTTCGTATATGAGCGTTGGGGAGCCGAGCATCCGCATATCACGTTGATTACCGGTTCGGCCGGCAACAAGGCGTACGACCGCCGCAAGGAGATCGTCGAGGCCGCGCAGGATCGCATCAGCAGCTTCATCTTCACGGCCGAGGATACGGACAGTGAGCCGTTCATCGACATCTGCATGGAGATGCAGGGCTATATTACGAACAAGAACGTGTCTTCCACGGTGATTTCCGACCGTCCGACCGCCATTACGAACGGCATTTACGATGCACGCGCCCACGCCGACCGCTTCAACATCCTGCTGATCATCGGCAAGGGCGACGAACGTTGGATCAAGGAGCATAACAAGCATGTGCCATTCGAAGGTGACGATCGCATCGTCGAACGCATGTTTGGCCTGTGACGGCCGGATTCGGACAGTGTCATTCGGACAGCGCAATAACGACGGTTCGAGTAATCGGGCAAGTACGAAGGAAAAGGAAAAGGCATACTATCAATGATTACGTTGGAGAAGGTTGACGGACAGACCCTGGAGGATGAGGCGGCGAAGGCAGCCATCGCCCTGCCAATCGAGCAGACCAAGGTGTGGTCGGCGTTCCAAGCGGATATCGAGGGACGCACACCGTGGGGCGACTATCTCATCAAGCGTGACGGTCAGCTCATCGCTGTGATCTCGTTCATCGACTTCGAGACGCACGGCTATCACTACCTGCGTTCGATGCACGGCCCGGCATGGGCCGTCAAGCCCGGCGAGGCCGAAGAGCGCGAGGTCATCGACGCCATCGTGGCCATGGTCAGGAAAACCGACAACAAGGTGGCGTTCCTGCGCATCGACACGTGGTATACCGGCGGCACGCAGAAGGTGCTTTCCACCGTGCCGTACGATTTCACCGTAGTCATCGACGTGACCGGCGGCGACGATGCAATTCTGAGCCGTATGAAGCGTCGCGGCCGTCGCGATGTGCGTAAGTCGTTGCGTGAGTGCCCGGCCGAAGTGTCGGATGAGACCGAGCAGGCGTTGGCTGATTTCACCGAATATTACGATGTGATGGTCGAGACCGGCGAACGCGACGGGTTCCGTCCGGCACCGATGAGCGACTATTCCGATATGATTCGCGCGCTGGGCGCCGATCATTGCCGCGTGTTTGCCGCCCGTATCGAGGGCCGTGTGGTGGCGTGGTCGATTGTCACCGTAAACGGCACGCGCGCCGTGCGCTATTACGCCGGCATGCGCAGTGAGGTGATGCGTCTTCACGTCACGGACAAGCTGCTTTACTCGGAGTGCTGCATTCTGGGAGCTCAGGGCATCGCCGACTACGACCTCATGGGCATCGGCTCCGATTTCGCGCCGTCGCTGAAAGGTCTGAACGAGTTCAAGACCAAGTTCACCGAGGAAATCACCCCGGTGGCACCGGCCCGCGATGTGCCGATCAAGAAACTCTTCTACTGGGCGCTGCAAACCGCGCAAAGCGTGCGCAAGTCGCTGCGCAAGTAGCCAATCTCCTGTTCTGGCTTGTGCCATTCTGCTTGTCTTGCGCAAGGCCATAAGCTGTTTGAGGAATCGGTCGTTTCCGGCCGATTCCTTTTTACTGCTCTGCTGTATCGTCCGTCATGCTGCTCATCCGCGTCTTGCGACTTGCGACGATATTATTCCCGCAGTTTCTGACTGATGACTGCGGTCACGCCATCGGCTCGCATCGTCACACCGTATAGCGCGTCGGCAATGGACATCGTGCGCTGCTGATGGGTGATGATGATGAGCTGGGCATGCTCACGCAACTCATTGAGCGCGTTGATCAGTCGTGTCAGGTTCACATCGTCCAACGCCGCTTCAACCTCATCCATCACATAGAACGGACTGGGCCTCGCGGTGAAAATCGCAAACAGCAGAGCCAACGCGGTCAAGGAACGCTCTCCACCGGACAGCAGGCTCAATTGCTTGACGCGTTTGCCTGCAGGGCTAGCCTCCACCAGCACGCCTGTGGTCAGCAGATCGTCCGGATTCTCCAACCGCAAACGACCGGTGCCGCCGGGGAACAGCGTGGCGAACACCTGTTCAAAGGCTTGGGCGGTATCGTCAAATGCCGATTGGAACACCGATACCATCGTGGCATCCAAGTCTTTGATCAGCTGCATCAGATCGTCACGTGATTTGACGACATCGTTGCGCTGATCGTTGAGGTATTTGTTGCGTTCCTCCAACGCCTCATATTCCTCGGTGGCCAGCGGATTGATTTTGCCTAACGCCGCCAGATCACGACGCGCCTTGTCCAGACGCTTGCGCTGTTCGTCGCGGACGTAGGGCACGGTTTGATATCGGCGTCGCGAGTCGGGTCCGATGTCGGAATCTGCAGGTTCCATAGGATGTGCCATGCCCGCGTCTGTGATCGCACCACCGTCCGATTCACCACCCTGTGGATCATCGTCGTCCAACGGTATGGGAGTACCGTTCTCATCCAGTACCGGAACCGGCTGATTCGGACCATAGTCACGTATCAGCTCCTCCAGTCCCAGGCCGAGTTCATCGGCGACTTTTTGGGTGAGCTGGCCGGCTTCGGAAGCCAGACGTTCGCGATTGACGTCCAGAACATGCTCCCGTGCGATCAGATCGGAAACCTTCGGTTCGAGGACGTCCCGCTCGGCGCGCAAGGTTTTCAATTCCTCATTATGTTCCGATACTTCTGCTTGCAGACGGTCTCGCTCGGTTGCCACATCGTTCAAGGAACGCGCAATCATGGCGGCCACCCCGCGCGCATCACCAGCCACAGCCTGAAGGCGCGCCACATCAGCACGACGACGTTCGTTCACCGCTTCAAGACGCGCCCGTCTCTCGGCCGCCTCCTTGGCGTTGTCTCGAAGCAATCCGGCCTGACGAGTCAATGATTCCGCTTTACGGCTGGCGTCATTCCAATCAATCTTTGCCGTCATCTCATGATCTCGGGACTGGCTCAACGCCTGTTCCAGCGCATGTTCCCGCTTGGCAAGCGTATCGAAGTCGGCATGGTCCGCGGTTGATTGCCGCACGGCCTGTAACGCCTCATGAAGATCAGCCAGTTTCATCCGGTGCGCGTCCCGATCATCTTCAACAGCGGTTTCGGATGCGTCCAGCTGCTTGAGCTGCTTGTCGATGGCGGTGATATGAGCGTCTGCCGCAGCCAGTTCACGTTTCACCTGCTGCGCTTTGAGACGCGTTTCGGTACGCCGAGCCGACTCATGATCCACAAGGCGTGCGGCGTCGTCACATTCGGCCATAGCCGGCACCACCTGCGCATCCAATGCGGCGAGCGCGGCATCAAGTTCCTTGATCTGTGCCAGCGCCTTGTCTCGTCGGGATGCGAGCAGCAAATCCGACTGAGCCATGGAAGAACCGCCCATAGCCGCCACACCATAGGCGAATATCTCTCCATGTTGCGTCACTGCGCGCACGGCCTGTCCTGAGCTCACTACGCGCTGAGCATGCTCCGCTGTATCAACTGCCGCGATACCGGTCAGCAGCCGGCGTACCGCGCGCACGACCGCCATGGCCTGCGTGGCATCGGGCGCGTCGGGATTGGGCATAATCAGGTCTGACAGCGTGCGGAAACCGCCATCGGATGCATTGTCTGCCGCATTGCCCGACATGTCGTCGGCCATATCACCAGAGCCGTCCATCGCGATCACCGCGGCTTTGCCAAGCCTATCCTCGCGTGCGCGAGCCATCGCATGCAGCATATTGTCGATTCCAGGCACCACCATCGCGCCGGCGAACTGATCGAGCGCATGGGCGACGGCTTCCTCCCATCCTTCAGTCACATGGATGAAATCGGTGAGTCGCCCCAGGCTATCCACGGCATCGTCATGTTCCAAAGCGCCGGACGCATTGCGACTGCCAAGCGTCTCTTGCAACGCATCGGCCTTGGCCTTGAGGGAGATGATGCGGGATTGCATGTCACGCTGACGGTTGGTGAGCTCATTGAGCGTATCCCGGCATTCGGCAAGTCGAGCGCGGGCCGCATCGAGCGCGACGCTATCGTCATCGCTGTGCGTCGAGGTTTCGGCTTGCAGCGACATCAGTTGTTCGTGTACTTCATCACGCTGGCGCATCAACGTTTCACGCTGTCCGGCATGGTCCTGCAATCTGTTCTCCGCCAGTTCCACGGCCGATTTCTCTCGGGCGATGAGCTCACGCAATCGCGTGATCTGCTGATCCCGCTGCTGGACCGTTCGACGCAGTTCGGTCAACGTCTGGCGTATGGCGGCAAGCTGTTTTTCGTTGCCGGCACGTTCCTCGGTGGCCTTGTCAAACGCAAGACGCATGTCTGACACAATTCCGTTTTGCCGCTCGGCCTGAGCCTCCAGTTCGGCTGCACGGGCGGAAAGCAGATCCGGATCCTCGCCGAGATTCGTCGTGATCTGTCCGGCGATCGAGGTGCTGCGCTCTTCGGCGAGTTGCGCCAATGATTGCAATCGCTCCTGCATTCGGGCGAGATCATGCCATTGCTGGTTAATGCGCGCTACAGCGGGACTGGCCTCAGATCCCATCGCTTCGACCTGTTCAATACGCACCTTGAGCCGAGCCAGTTGTTGCTGCGCATCGGCAAGTGCGGAGCGTACCTGTCCAAGTTCTTCGCGTACGGTTGCACGACGGGTCATCGACCGCTGCGCGTCGTCGGCGTACAGGCGCGCCTGAGCATCGCGCACGGAAACCTGAATCGCATCCGCCCTACGGGAGATGCGCGCCTGACGCCCCAATGGTCCCAACTGTCGATGCAACTCGTGCAGCAGATCATCCAGCCGATTCAGGTTTGCTTCAGTGTTGGCCAGCTTACGCAGCGCACGTTCCTTGCGTTTGCGATGTTTGAGGATGCCGGCCGCCTCTTCGATGAAAGCCCTATGTCCGGTGGGATCGGCCTTCAAAATCGCATCGAGCCGTCCCTGCCCCACGATGACGTGCATCTGCTGGCCAAGACCGGTGTCCGACAAGAGCTCCTGAATATCGAGCAGACGACAAGCTGAACCGTTGATCGCATATTCCGAGCCGCCATTGCGAAAAATGGTGCGCGAAATGGTCACCTCGGAGTAATCGATATCCAGCGTGTGATCCGAGTTGTCGATTGTCAAGCTCACCTGGGCGCGACCAAGCGGCGGTCTGGAGGATGTGCCGGCAAAGATCACATCCTCCATGGACGTGCCACGCAGATTTTTCGCACCCTGCTCACCCATCACCCAAGTCAGCGCATCCACGATGTTCGACTTTCCCGAGCCATTGGGCCCTACGACTGCGGTAATACCGGGCTCGAAGCGCAGCGTGGTCGCGGACGCAAAAGATTTGAATCCGCGTAAGGTGAGTTCCTTAAGGTACATGGCGGGCTGTTCCGTTACCTGATGATGGCTACCGGCTGATGACGCGAAGTCTTCGCGCTACCGCACATCGGATTCGGTCGTCTCGGTCCCGTCATCGCCATGCTGCTGCGCGGACGCATGCCCAAGGCCGAGCACATCGAACACATCGAAATCGTCGGGGCTCACCTGATCGTCGAGATTGTCGGCCGCTTCCTGGTCATCGGCATCTTGCCGGGTCTGTTCGCCATCGGGATCGACCACCGGCTGATGAATCGCCATCGCCTGCTGCATCGTGGGGCTGGCGTGCTCTTCAAGCATTGTGCGGGCATCTCCGGCGGTCACGAAGCTGCCGCAGATGAGCACGCCGTGACCATATCCCACACCCAGCTCATCCTCGGCATCTACCATGTTCACGGCGGTCTGGATGGCGTCCGGCAGGTTCGCCTCCTTGACCACGCGGTCGCGGCCGAATACCTCCACGGCGATCTTCTCCAGCTCGTCGGCTGGCATCACACGATCACGCCACGAATTTTCGGTCACCACCACGGAACTCAGCATCGGTTCCAGCACACCGAGGTACTCTTCGACCTGCTTGTCGCGCATCATGGCGACCACGCCTACCAGCTGCTTGAAATCGTAGGTCTCCTCAATGGCCTTGCGCAGGGCTTCGGCGGCATTCACGTTATGCCCGCCATCCAGGATGATGGTGGGCGAGGTGCGAATCTGCTCGATGCGGCCCGGAATCTTGACCGAGCTCAAGGCTTCGGCCACCAGATCGCCATCCAGAGGACCGTTGACCGGAATGACCACTTCGGCGGCGGCGAGCGCGGCAAGCGCGTTATGGGCCTGATGCTCACCGAACTTGGCGATGGGCACGCCCTCATAAGTGCCGTTTGGCGTGGTAAGCGTGGCGACCTGTCCGCCGACTGCGGCCATACGGTCGGTCACGGTCATCTCGTATCCGTCACGTACCAGCGTGGCATGGTTGCGCGCGGCAGCCTCTTCGATAATCGGCATTACCGCTTCTTCATGCGGCTGAGGACCGATCACGGCGGTGCAACCGGGTTTGATGATGCCGACCTTCTCGCCCGCGATCTTCTCGACCGTATTCCCGAGCCACTGCATGTGGTCCATATCCACCGGGCCAATGATGGCGGCGTCCGCGTTGAGTACATTCGTGGCGTCCCATGCGCCGCCCATGCCGACCTCTACGATGGCCACGTCCACCGGAGCATCGGCGAACTTCCATATGGCCATGGCGGTCAGGACCTCGAAGAAGCTCATCTTCGGTTTGCCCTGCTCTTCCATTTTGGCGTCCACAAGCGCCACAAGGTCCTTGGTCTGGTCCCAGATGTCGATGAAATCATCATCAGAGAGCTGCTGGCCGTCGATGCAGATACGCTCGTTGACCTTCTCCAGATGCGGCGAGGTGTACAGGCCGGTACGCATACCATAGGCACGGCAAATGGCCTCGGCCATGCGGGCGGTAGACCCCTTGCCGTTAGTGCCGGTGATGTGGATGACGCGGAACGACTGTTCAGGGTGTCCCAACAGGTCAAGCATCAGATTCATGCGATCCAGATCGAGATTGGTGGTGTTATGCTCCGGCGGACGGCTCATGATATCCAGCTCAACGTCTCGGATCGTCTCATTGTTCCTGTTCGGATGCTCGAATGACATACCGCCTGTTCCTCCTCTTGACCTTCTGTCTGATGCCTTCTGCCTATGCCGCCTGATTCGCCGTCGGCCTTGCCGCCACGTTCGTGCGACATTCGCATCAGCTTCCGACAGTCGCTCCTTTCACCGGTCGCTGCGGCCCATTCCCATGGTCCGGTCATCACGCCGTGTGGAATGCCTATAGGCAAACTTCACTCATCTTAGCCGTCGGGGTGGTTTATCGGCTTAAGGCATAGTCTTTTCATCACCTCCATCCCTTTCACCTCCTTCATCGCTCAAAGAGGATTCTGCCGTCCTTACCCCATAATCCACCGCCCGCTCCGCCTTCATATCGATTAATCGAGCGGTGAATCAGGCCATCATGCCGATTATGATGGCTCATCATATTGCGATGGCTCATCCAATCAGGCCGATCAGATTAATGGGATCCAATCCGATCCAATCCGATCCAATCAGAGCCCCGGCAAAGCGACGTCAGCACAATAGCTCCTGGCAGAATACCGTCTGCAAGCGGCGCTTTTGACGTCTCACAGCCAGACTTTGGCATGCTAAACCCTCCAGAGCACCATGTAGCGACGTCACCGTGCCAGACAATGGCCCGAATGCCCCATTTGAGGCGCTTATACCGTGGCCGTCATGCCAAAACGTGGCGCACTCCCCTCCTATCAGCACTACAGCGAAGGTATCGTGCCGCATAATGGCAAGCATCGCCTCCAGCGCGTATACATATGTTCGATTACCCCGCGATTACCCCCCGATCAGTCTTCTTCAGGATTCTTTCGGGCATCATCAAGCTGAATTATCCACATTCGTCACGCAATGTCGCAATCCGCTGCATTCCAACGCTGCACGCACCAAGAACGGGTTGACTATGAAGCTGGAACCACATAAGCGGGATCGGCTCGTGATCTGCTGCGCCAACAGATACCGTTACCGTCATGAGAACACACAAAGCCATAATGCAGCTGCTCCAAGATGCGCAAGCCGAACGCCGATGCGCATACTCACATATTCCCTCAGAGCAATCGGCACTGCAGCGTCGCGCGCAAGCAGGGGAACTTGTCAATACCTATCGAGGCTCCCCCAGCCTCTATTCCGACTCATCGTATTGGAACCGGCTTACGCCGCCCGAGCAAACGCTGCACATCGCCAAAGGATTGGCACACGTGCATCCGGATTGGATATTCAGCGGTCTGACGGCCGCAACCGCATATGGTTTTGAGCATCAGTGGTGTCTGCATAACGGATCAGTCTCCATTGCGACGCGGCATCACGGTACGCAGCGGCTCCACCAAGGGCTTAAGCGTGTATATATGCCAAGGGCCGTTGCACATACGAGACGGGATTCCGCCACTGGGTTGCTATTGGTTTCGCCTGCCCATGCACTTATCGAATGCGCCCATGAGTATGATTTCCGTTTCGCGTTGCCTTTCTTCGATTCAGCTCTCGCACGAGGGGTCACCGTCGAAGAAATCATAAAAGCCTACGGCAAATCGCACCATAGCATCGTCCCGGTCTTTCACCTGTTGCAGCAAGCGAATCCTCGTAGCGAGAACGGAGGCGAATCCTTGATGCGCGGAACCATATATGAGGACCGATTCGTCATGCCGCGCATTCAGGTTTCCGTCAAGGATCCGAAAACCAGTTCGGAATACCGGGTGGATTTTGTCTGGCGGCTAAACAACGGACGTGTCGTAGTCGCGGAATATGACGGAACGCAAAAATACATAGATCCGTCCATGACCGGCAATCGCAGCATCCAGGAAATGATTGTCAAGGAACGCGAACGAGATGACGGATTACGGCGCGCCGGAGCTACTGAGATACTCCACGTTACTTATCCCGAAGTGATTGATCGAGTTCCGCTGCACCTGAAACTGTTGAAAGCCGGAATACCCCGTAGGACCGGCACGACGGCCGGTATGTCATGACTCGCATACGTCACCGGCCTTTCCTCGGCGACATCTTGCTGGAACTCGTCAAGACAAGAGTTCGAGATTGTACAACCCGGTACCTTGGCTTTCTGAATTACAGGGGAAGCTTGACGGGCGGGTGACTACTATGGGAACGGTAACATGAGACTCTTCCAAAGGAGTATTGATGGGTGAGGTAGTCACCGAGAAGGACAAGGAATACGAGGCCGAAGAGCGTAAGGCAGCTCCTGGCGCCGATCAGGCGATGAGCGATCGTGTGAACAATCGCTCGTTGCGCCCCCGCTCCGAGGCCTTCAAAGATTTCATGAAGTCCGGCTGGGCGGATGACGAGCCCGATATCGAACCCTTGGAATCCTCCAAGTTCACGCCCGCACGTCTTGCCGCGCTCGGCAAGGCCTTCCCCGGTGAACGTCTGGTGATTCCCGCGGGTCAGCCGAAAGTACGCAACAACGATTGCGATTACATGTTCCGTCCGGATACGGCCTTCGCCTACTACACCGGTCTGGGTGTAGATTACGAGGCCGGTGCTGTACTGGTGCTGAACCCGGTGGATCCGGATTCCGAAGAGGCCAAGGCCGGTCAGACCCATACGCCGGAACTGTTCGTGGCACCGCGCGCCGATAATTCCACCACGGACTTCTTCATGAACCCGCATTATGGCGAGTACTGGGTGGGACCGCGTGCCGGCTTGAAGGAAATGACTGCCATGACCGGCATCGAAACCCACGATATCGCTCAGCTCGCCGATGCGCTGAGCAAGGATGTCGGTACGGAAGCTGGTGCTGTTCGCGTCCGCGTGATGCGTGAGACCGACCCGCAGATCACCGCCTTGGTCGAGTCGATTCGCGAGGCCAATGGCGCAGCCGATCCGGACAAGAACGCCGCTTCGGACGATAAGCTGCACGAGTTCACGTCTGAAGCGCGCATGGTCAAGGACTCCTACGAGATCAATGAGATGCGCAAGGCCGTGGACGCCACCAAGCATGGTTTCGACCGTCTGCTGTCCTCGCTGCCGTCCGCGCTGGATAAGCCGCGTTCCGAGCGTATTCTTGAGGGCGCGTTCAACGCGGTCTCCCGCGAACTGGGCAATGCAGTGGGCTACGACTCCATTGTGGCTTCCGGCCCTCACGCTCCTATTCTGCATTGGATGCGCAACACCGGTGTGGTGAAAACCGGTGACATGCTGCTGGTGGACGCCGGCGTAGAGGTCGATTCCCTTTACACGGCCGACATCACCCGCACCTTCCCGACCAATGGCAAGTTCACCGACCTGCAGAAGCGCCTGTATCAGGCGGTGTTGGATTCCCAGCAGGCCGGATTCGAGGCTGCCAGGCCCGGTGCCACCTACTCCGACATCCACCACGCTTGCATGCGCGTGATCGCCGAGCGTCTGCACGATTGGGGTCTGCTGCCGGTCAGCGTTGAGGAATCCCTCTCCCCCGAAGGCCAGCAGCACCGTCGTTGGCTGGCCTGTGGTGTGGCCCATCATCTGGGTCTTGATGTGCACGACTGCGCGCAGGCTCGTTTCGAGGCCTATCAGGGCGCGCCGATTCGTCCGGGCATGATCTTCACCATCGAGCCTGGCCTGTACTTCCGCGAGGATGATCTTCTCATTCCGCCGGAGTACCGCGGCATCGGCATCCGCATCGAGGACGACGTGCTTATGACCGAAAACGGTCCTGAGTGGATTTCCGCCGGCATCCCGAAGGAAATTGACGACGTTGAGGCTTGGATTGCCGACCGCGCCGCCGCCACTAAGTAACGAGAATTCCGGCTCCCCTCAACAAGGGGAGCCATTTTGTGTAGAAAGGCGGTAATCATGCCAACACCAGAATTCGTACTCAAGCTACGTGAAAAGATCGGCCATGCTGAGCCGTTAAGTAAACAGTCCAGTGGACTGTTTACAGGCGAAGTGAGCGGCTGCACCACAAGCAGCCGCGAAGGATCATGGCCGGAAGAAAGATAATCATGCCAACACCAGAATTCGTACTCGAACTACGTAAGAAAATCGGCCATGATCTCCTATGGCTTAACGGCGTAACTGGCTGCGTGCTGAACGACCAAGGTCAGTTGCTGCTCGGCCGTCGCTCGGATACCGGCGAATGGGCCATGGTTTACGGCATCAACGAACCCGGCGAGCAACCTGCGGATACCGTCGTACGCGAGATCAAAGAGGAGACCGGCGTGGACGCCATCGTCACCGATCTGGTGGCCGTGACCTCCTCCGATAGGGTCATCACCTATGCCAATGGCGATAACACCATGTACATGGATCATTCGTTCCTGTGCAAAGTGAAGCCCGGCGGCAATGCCAAGCCATTCGTTGGAGACGAGGAGAGCCTCAACGTCGGCTGGTTTGATGTAGATGACCTTCCTCAGCCTCTAGCCGAAAGTACGGTGGAACGCTTGCAACTATTCCAAAAGTACATCACGAATAAGCAACACGGGGACGCGCACGCGTTCTTCCGTTTCGACGGCAAGCAATACTGACATTTCAGACTGCCCTGTTCGTCGAACAATACGATTGAGGGAGCCACGGCATCTGAACCGCGGCTCCCTCAATCGTTCTGGTCATACCGGGCAATACGACCGGCACACGCCATCATGCAGCTACTCCATGGAATGGAGCACGCACTACCTCACCCGGCGACCGGCGCACCAAACGTGCTCGACCTTCCAGCTTGCCGCATCAAGCAGGTTGAAATCACCTGCGAATCCGGGAGCGATCAGGCCGAGCGGAGCTCCGGTCACAGCATTGGGCTTGTCGAATCCGAAGGCGCGCGCCGGGGTGAGGGTGGCGGCCTCGACGGCGGCGACCGGACTGAAGCCGAGTTCGTTGACCGCGCGCTGGACCGCGACCTCCAAGGTAAGCGTGGAACCGGCGATGGCGCCGTTGGACACGAGCCGGGCGTGGCCGTCGATGACGTTCACGTCGAGTTCGCCGAGCTTGTACGCGCCGTCGGGGCAGTCGGTGGCGGCCATGGCGTCGGTGACGAACGCGATGCGGTGGGGCGCCAGTCCGAAGCCGAGCTTGACCATCGGGTTCTGCACGTGGAAGCCGTCATTAATCAGCTCGATGGTGACGCGCGGGTCCTCGACGGCGGCCGGGATGGGACCGGGTTCGCGGTGGTGCAGGCCGTTCATCGCGTTGAACATGTGGGTCATGATGCCGGCGCCCGCGTTGAAGCCGGCCTGGGCGGTGGCGTAGTCGGCGTCGCAGTGGCCGACCGCGGGCACCACGCCGGCGGCCGCGAACTGGCGGATGGCACCGATGCCGTGCTCAAGCTCGGGGGCGATGGTGATCTGGCGGATGCAGCCGAGACGCCCCGCGGCGGGGTCGGCGCCCGAGGCGTCGAGCATGGCTCCCACGAGTTCGGGTACCGGGTCCTTGAGACAGTTCGGGTCGTGCGCGCCCTTGCGCTTCAGGGCGAGGAACGGGCCTTCGAGGTGGCAGCCGAGGATGTCGGGGCGGGTGGCCATCTTCTCGTGCACGGTGCGGATGTTGCGGCAGATCACATCCATCGGGTTGGTGATGAGCGAGAGCACCTGACGGGTGGTGCCGTGGACCGCATGGCCGGCGCGCGCCACGTCGATGCCGTCAGGGCCATCGTCGAACGACTTCTCCCATGCGCCGTGCGAATGGATGTCCATATAGCCGGGCGTGAGGATACGGCCGGCCGCGTCGATGACCGCTCCGTCCGAGCCCGATGGAGCGGCCGGGTCTATGCCGACCGTGCGGCAGGCATGCTCGAACGCCTCCTCGCCGGTGCCGTCCGCGGCCGCGGCGCCCGTGGCCACAATCACGCCTTGCGCGTCCGAAACCACCCAGTAGCCGGATTGCTCGCCACGGGCGTCCACCTTGCGTGCCCCGCGGATCGCGACCGGCTTGGCCTCGCCCTCCAACGCCGCCGTCACTTGGGCGACGATTTCACTTCTGTCCGCCATGTTTCCTGATGCTCCTTTGCCTGCAAGCTTGGGTAAAGCCCCCCATGCGCGACAACAGCCGCCGCCCCGACCACTGATTCCCATAAGAAAACAGGCATACCGCGGCAACGGCTGATTATCGCGCACGGTAAACGTATCGTCCGATCAGATGCCCTGCCAGGCAGGCTTGTGCGCGAAGGCGTAACGATAGTAGTCCTTGTGACGCAGACGGCTGGCCGCCTCCTCGTCGATGATGATCGTGGCGTGCGGGTGCAGCTGCAGCGCGGAGGCCGGGCAGAACGCGGAGACGCCGCCCTCGACGGTCTCCTCGATGGCCTCGGCCTTGCCCGCGCCGAACGCGAGCAACACGAGGTGACGGGCCTTCAACACCGTGCCGATGCCCTGCGTGATGCAGTGGGTGGGCACCTGGTTGATGTCGTTGTCGAAGAAGCGCGCGTTGTCGATGCGGGTCTGCTCGGCGAGGGTCTTGACGCGCGTGGCGGATGCCAGCGAGGAGCCGGGCTCATTGAAGCCGATGTGGCCGTCGGTGCCGATGCCGAGGATCTGCACGTCGATGCCGCCTGCGGCTTCGATCGCCGCGTCATAGGCCGGGCCGGCGGCGGCGATCTTGTCGCCGTCCTCCAGCGGGGCACCGTTCAGCACGTCGCCGGGCACGTGGACCTTGGCCGGGTCAAGTCCCAAAGGTTCCACAACCGTGCGGTGGATGGTGGAGTGGTAGGACTCCGGGTGTGTCAGCGGCAGACCCAGATACTCGTCCAGCGCGAAGCCACGCACCTGGGAGACGTCGATGTGCTCCTCATGCACGATCTTGGCAAGCGCCTGATAGGCCGCCAATGGGCTGGAACCCGTAGCGAGGCCCAGCACCGCGTTCGGCTTGGCCTTGATAAGGTCCGCCACGCAGCGGCCGTAGATTTCGCCCGCTTCGGACTGATTCTTCACAATGATGATTTCCGACATCGGTTTTTCCTTCTTATCTGCAACGCAATCTGTTGAACGTGGTACGGAGCCATCTTCGACCCGTTAATTGTTAATAATACTTACAATTAAAAATTTCGCGAGTTTCCACGGTGTTTCGCTTCGTTTTTCATCGGTAAACTGTGTCATGTTAGTATCATTCACTTGTCTACGCATATCGCAGACAATCGCCACGCACATGCCCGCCACAGTCGGCTCGCCGCATACGTGGCGCAGCGACCGGGAGGAATCATGCCGCAGTTTGCCCTCAACCCAACACCCGACGGGCATAACGGCAAGGCTTCTCCCGCAGATGCGCGCAGACGCAATAGGCAGCTGATCTTCTCTCTGCTCTTCCCCACCAACCAATACTCCCGCGCCGAACTGGGAAGGCGTACCGGGCTGAGCCGCGTAGCGGTCTCCGAAGTCGTCAGCCAAATGCTGGAAGAAGGGCTGCTGCGCGAAACCGGTCAGGCACCCAGCACAGGCAAAGGCAAGCGGGGCACCCTGCTGAGCGTCGACACCGACCGGCTACGCATCATCAGCCTCGATCTGACGCAGGAGTTCCTGCTTCACGGCGCAGTAACCAATCTGCTGGGCCAACCGTTACGCCATACGGAAATCGCCTTAGAACCGAATGCCATCGTCTCCATAGCCGACATCATCGCTCTTATCGAAGAGACGCTGACCATGGCCGATGGACCGGTCATCGGCATCGGCATCGCATCCCCCGGCGTGATCAGCAACGGCGTGGTGCTGTCCGCAACGATGCGCGGATGGACCAACGTCGATCTGCGTACACCCATCGAAACACATTTCGGCATCGACGTCACCGCCGGCAACGACGCCACCGCAGGCATGCTCACCGAACGATTCTTCGGCAAGGGCGGCTCCAACATGCTGTTCGTGCGCATTGGACGGGGTATCGGCTCGGCGGTATTGCTCAACGACGCCCCCATTATCGGCGAATTGCACGCCGCCGGAGAAATCGGACACATTTCCATCGACCTTCACGGACCGCAATGCCCCTGCGGCAAGCGAGGATGTCTGGAGACCCTGATCTCTGGAGCGGTATTGCGCAAACAGATGGAATCCGCCGCACGCGACGAACAGCAGCGCATGCTCACTCAAGCCGGATACCGTCTCGCCCAAGCCCTCGCCATGCCGGTAGGGTTGCTGGACCTGGCGGATGTCTGCGTATATGGCCAGCCGGACATCGTCAATCCGATATTCATCGATGCAGCGCAACAGTATATGGATGACGCCACGGCCTCGGCCTTCCATAAGCACACGACGATACGCCGGTGCGAATGTGGTCCGGACATCACGATTCAAGGTCAGGCGATCGCTGTCGTGCTCCATCACCTTGCCAAGTAGTGCGTCACCTCATCACACTCCTGCCCACTCCGCGACACGCCGATACTAAGTTGATTGCGTGAATCAATTAACGTAGTTAATATCTTAATCAAGTTCAGATTCGAAGGCGAGCGGACGTTAATCGCAACGACGCAAGGCAAGGAGGACACATGGCAGACGAAGCCAATCATGCTACATCCCAAGCCAGCGTCTCCGAATCCAACCGCTCACGTATCGTCAAGCACCTCTATCACTACGGCATCAGCTCGCGAGCGCAAATCGCCAAAGCCTTGGAACTCACCCCGGCCGCCATCACCAAAATCACCGCACGACTCATCGAAGCCGGCATGATCGAGGAGGCAGGGGATCTCGAAGGCTCGAAGAACCGTCGCTCAATCGGTTTGAAGCTTGATACCGCACGATTCCATATCATCGGCATCAAGTTCGCCCGTTCGTTGGTGCAGATCGGCGTATTCGATCTGTGCGGCAACGCCCTGAGCTTCGAAAACCTGCCGACTGTCTACGACAACACCATCAACGACACCATCGCCATCATCCACCAGCGAGTCAATGGTCTGCTCACCGACGATCCCGCCATCGTGGCCATCGGCATGGCGGTTCCCGGCCCGTATCTCCGTCACGTCGGGCGCACCGCCGTGGTTTCCAGCATGCAAGGCTGGCGCAAGATCAACTTCATCGATGAATTCGCCCACGCTTTCCGTGTCCCGGTGTTCATCGAACAAGACGCACGCGCCGGGGCACTCGCCCACTTCCTGTTCGATCCCGACGTGCACGAAGACGGCAATCTCGCCTATTATCTGGTCGGCGAAGGCGTCGGCCTCGGCGTCATAGACAATGGCTTCCTTATCAACGGCGCACTCGGTGCCGCCACCGAGATAGGGCATATCTCCATCGACGTCAACGGCAGACCCTGCGACTGCGGCAACTACGGATGCCTGGAGCGCTACTGCTCCACCCCTTCCATCCACACCATGCTGATCGGCGACGGCAAGATCGTTCCCGACGCCGCCGAAATGACGCACACCGACGCCACCCGGGCACTGTTCGCCAAGGCGAACGAAGGCGACGCCTGCGCTTGCGCGATGGTGCGCACCATCGCCCGATATGTAGGCTACGGCTGCGTAACGATATTCAACGGCTTCAATCCCAAGCACATCATCATCGGCGACATCGTGTCCGAAGCCGGACCGATGCTGCTTGAAGAGGTGCGCGCCACGGTGGCCGAGCGAGCCATCCCCGAAATCAACGAATCCACGTCCATCACCCTGTCCGCGCTATCCGCCGATGCGGCGGTTTCCGGTGCGGCCGCCGTTGCGGTCACCCAATTCCTGGAACACCCTTCCGTGTTCTTCGACTTGTCCTGAACGCGACACCCCACTGAAAGATTTCCATTCGAAAAACACCAAACAAGGAATCAAAGGAAAGGAACCAACCATGACCACCCCGATCGTCCTGAGCCTTGGCGAACTGCTGTGGGATATGCTGCCGAGCGGAAAGCGCGCCGGCGGCGCCCCCGTCAACTTCGCCTACCATGCAATGAAGAACGGCACCGAAGGCTGGGCAATCAGCGCGGTCGGCGAAGACGAGCTCGGTGACGAGCTGATCGCCAAGGCCAACGAAGCCGGCATCAACACCGTCATCCAGCGCAACGCATGGCCGACCTCCACCGTTGAGGTGGCGCTGAAGAACGGCATTCCGGAGTACACCATCGTCAAGAACGTGGCTTGGGATCACATCCTGTACACCCGCCAGCTCATCGACGTGGTCTCCAAGGCCGACGCCATCTGCTACGGCACCTTGGCTTTGCGCTCCCCCGAAACCCATGCCACCATCACCGAGCTGCTCAAGCACGCCAAGCCCGGCGCCATGAAGTTCTTCGACATCAACCTGCGTGGAGACCACTACTCCAAGGAGCTCATCGAAGAGCTGCTCGGTTACGCCACCGTCTTCAAGATCAATGACGAAGAGCTGCTTCTGCTGCGCGACATGTTCGACATTCGCGGCACCTCCGGCGAAGACGCCTCCCGTTGGTTCATCGAGGAGTTCAACCTGGACTACGTGATCCTGACCGCCGGTTCCGCCTACTCCACCATCATCTCCCGCAAGGGTGAGTCCTCCACTGTGGACACTCCTCACGTCACCGTGAACGACACCGTCGGCGCTGGCGATTCCTTCTCCGGCACGTTCACCGCACGCATCCTGCTGGGCGATTCGCTGTCTGAAGCACATCGCAAGGCCGTCAACACCGCCGCTTTCGTGTGCACCCAGGCCGGCGCATGGCCCGAGTACCCGGCCGCGATGCCTGATTATCTGGCCGAAGCCGGCAAGTAATCCGCCACACCCGCAATTCAACACTGACGGCATTCATGCGGGTACAGACGATGTTGGCTGTACCCGCATAGCCCCTCCCCTTTCCGCCTCCCCCGCACGGCACACAGCAATGATGCGCACGCCACTTGGAGGCGACGACTGCGATTCGTCGCATACGAACCTTACGAATTCCATGCAACAGACGCGTGGCATTCGTCGGCTTTCCGCGGACGTTGCAGTCACCTTGTTATTGCATCAGCACACACCGCCGCCGTATTCGCGGCATATACAAAGGAGTTATCATGTCCATTCGCGATACCGTCACCGGAGTTCAGCATGTCGGCATCCCCACCACCGATCTTGAGGGCACCATCGCCTACTACGAGAAGCTCGGCTTCGAATGCCTCGGCATCTACCCCAACGGAGAAGATCGTTGCACCTTCCTGCGTCTGAACAATCTGACGCTTGAAGTGTGGACCATGAACCCCACTCCGATGGAAAATGGCGCAATCAACCACTTCGCGCTCGACTCCACCGACATCGAAGCCTCGTTCGCCGAAGCGCAGAAGCTCGGCCTGAACTTCGTGGAAGGCTCTATCCAGCACATCGATACCTTCTGGGAGCACGGCATCCGTTACTTCAACGTGCTCGGCCCCAACCACGAGGTCATCGAGTTCTGCCAGATCATGTAGGTCGACGTGCCATAGCGCCGGCAGAGATGCGCCACGCACACGCCGGCGCTATGGCACCCCTCATGGGTCAACAGTTTTCAGTCATATTCAACCGTTCAAGTCCATATGGAGAAAAAGGGATACACAATCATGGACAAGACCACATCCAAGAAAGAGGCGTGGGTAGAAAGCTCCGACGGCTACCTTGACCGTACGCCCGTTCTGCAGTTCGCGATGACTTCGATCCTGTTCGCGTTCTGGGCGATCGCCCAAAGCCTCAACGACGTACTGATCACCCAGTTCAAGCCGGTGTTTGAGCTGACTGATATGCAGACCGCTCTGGTGCAGTCCGCATTCTATGCCGGCTACTTCATCATCGCCATCCCCGCTTCGCTGTTCATCAAGAAGACGAGCTACAAGGCGGGCATCATGACCGGCCTCGCGTTCTTCGCGCTCGGCTGCTTCATCTTCTTCCCGGCCTCGCGTCTGATCACATACGAGGTCTTCCTGTTCGCCATCTTCGTTGAGGCCATCGGCCTGAGCTTCTTGGAGACCTCGGCCGACACCTATGCCACCCTGCTTGGCCCGAAGCGCCTGAGCACGCTGCGACTGAATGTGGCGCAGACCATGAACGCACTCGGTCTGATCACCGGCGTGCTGCTCGGCAAGTTCTTCGTGTTCCAGGATTCCAACCTGCACACCCAGATGGAGGAGCTGCGCAAGACCAATCCGCAGGCCGCTCTTGACCTCGCCTCCGAGCAGCTCGGCCGTACGCTGCAGCCGTACATCGTGGTCATGATCGTCATGCTCATCTTCATCGCGCTGTTTGCGGTCGTCAAGTTCCCGAAGTGCCGCCCGCAGACCAAGGAAGGCGATGTGGCCAAGGCCAAGCTCGGCGAGACCATGACCTATCTGGCGCACAACGGCCGCTTCTGGCAGGGCATTGCGGTCCAGTTCATCTATATCGGCGCGCAGACCGGCATCTGGTCGTTCACCATGCGTCTGGTGCTCAACGTCGCCGACCAGACCGGCATCAAGGTCACCGACCGCGACTCGGCCAACTACATGATCATGAGCTACATCGTCTTCTTCGTGGGACGTATCTCTGCCAGCTACCTGCTTTCGAAGTTCCGCGAGACTCGTGTTCTGGCGGTGTACATGGTCGTCGGCTGCGTGGTGCTCATCGGCACGGCATTCGTACCGGGCATGGCCTCTGTCTGGCTGGCCGTACTGGTCTCCCTGTTCCTCGGCCCGGGCTGGCCGACGATCTACTCTCGTACCTTGAAGACCGTCGAGGATCGTCGCCACACCGAGACCGCCGGTGCCATCATCGTGATGGCTCTGGTAGGCGGCGCCATCCTGCCGATGGCTCAGGGCGCTCTCTCCGACGCCACCTCGATGCAGTTCTCCTTCATTCTGCCGGCCATCGAGCTGCTGATTGTGGGTCTCTACTTCATCAGCGAATTCAAGCGCGATAAGTACACTCCGGCTCAGCTCAAGGAAATGACCGAGAAGGGCGAAATCGCCAACTGATTCACCGGTTGCGACGTCAGTCCATGGCTGCGGCCGCATGACAGCCGAACAAGCGACCAGCCAACGCTGACGGCGCACAAGCCAATCAGCATAACAGCGATAGGGCATGGGCCTTCCGCTATACGCATTGCGTGCGGAGAGCCCATGCCCTATTGCTATGCCCTATTGTTTGCGCCCACTCCCCACCGTTCATCGTCCGCTGATTGCCGCCGAGCTATTTACCGTCGCCACGCGTGGCTCCGGCCCTGGACCAGCCTAAGCATGCACCTGTGGCGTGTCGATCAACTAAACCGGTTTAGAATGGTGCCGTCCCTGAGATGTATCCCTTGATCTCACATTCATACCAACCAAAGAAAAACAAAGAAGTTGACTGTTATGAGCACAGCCCCAGTCCCGAAGTCGGTTTCGGACTTCATGCAGCACATCACCGAACTGTGCGGCACCGAACACGCCCGTTGGGCCGAGAATTTCAATGCCTGCTTCGCCAACACGCTGACCACCACCGTCCGTCGACACGACGACGGAACCACGTTCCTGCTCACCGGCGACATCCCCGCCATGTGGCTGCGCGATTCGACCGCGCAGGTCCGTCCGTATCTGGTGCTGGCACAACACGATCCCGAGTTGGCGGACATGATCTGCGGACTGGTGCGCCGACAGTTCCGATACATCAACATCGACCCGTATGCGAACGCCTTCAACGAGGAGCCCAACGGCAATACCTGGGACCCGCACGATCAGTCCAACTTCTCCAGCCCGTGGCTGTGGGAGCGCAAATACGAGGTGGACTCCCTGTGCTACCCGATTCAGCTCGCATGGCTGCTCTATGCCAACACCGGACGCACCGACCAGTTCGACGATGAATTCGTCTCCGGCGTGCGCAAGATCCTCGACGTCTTCGAAACCGAACAGGATCACTCAAAGTCGCCGTACTTCTTCATTCGTCAGACCGACCTGCCCACCGAAACGTTGGACAACGATGGCAAGGGCTCACCCGTCGCCGTCACCGGCATGACCTGGTCCGGATTCCGCCCCAGCGATGACGCCTGCACCTATCACTATCTGGTACCGGCGAACATGTTCGTCGTCGTGGTGATGGAGTACCTCGAACGCATCTTCGGAGAGGATCTCCTCAACGACCCCGCAATCGCGGAGCGCGCTGCAGCCCTGCGCTCGTCGGTGAAAAACGGCATCGAAACCTACGGCAAGACCACGAATCGCGCCGGCGAAACAATCTACGCCTTCGAGACCGACGGCCTGGGCAACTACAACATCATGGCGGACAGCAACGTTCCCGACCTGATGGCCGCACCCTACTTGGGCTACTGCGCCACGGACGACCCGGTGTATCTCGCCACGCGCCGCACGATACTCAGTGACGAAAACCCGTACTATTACGAGGGCAAATATCTCAAGGGCATCGGCTCGCCGCACACGCCGCCACGTTACGTCTGGCCGATCGCGCTGTCGATCGAGGCGATGACCAGCGCGAGCAAGGAATTCGAAGCCGAGACCCTTGACCGTCTCGTAGCCACGGACGCCGGCACGCATCTCATGCATGAAGGCATCGACGTGGATGATCCGACCAAATACACACGCGAATGGTTCAGCTGGTCGAACATGATGTTCTGCGAGCTGGTCATGGACTATTTCGACATTCGCGTGAAGCGCTGATGACCTTTCCATCCACGGACGAACAGTGGGATGTGCAATGCGTCACAGCCCATATTCCGTGCTTGAAAAATACCCAAGCCGTGGAATACTAGACCACGGATGGAGTGCGTGCGGTCACGTTCCACAACGAATCACACGCACGACGTATCTCTCCCAAGGAAGGAAGGAATCCAACCAATGACCAATCCCAAGTATTCTCTCGGCACCGAAGCCAACCGCATTTTCATGGCCTCCGAGACCTATGAGCTGTTGAAGTTCGGCACCGGATTCCCCGCCCCGAACGGCGGTTCCGGTTGGCTGAACGGGGACGGTTCGCTGGATCCGTCCCAAGGCGTGCAGACTTGGATCACCTGCCGCATGGCTCACGTGTATTCCATCGGAGCGCTGCTTGGCTACCCCGGCGCCGGCGAACTGGTCGACAAGGCGCTCAATGGCCTGACCGGCATTCTGCACGATGACGAGCATGGCGGTTGGTATCCGCAGATCAACGAGGACGGCTCCCCCACCCCGGACAAGATCTGCTACACCCACGCCTTTGTGATTCTCGCAGCATCCTCCGCGCTGTTGGCCGGGCGTCCCGGAGCCAAGGAGCTGCTGGACGAGGCTCTGAAGACCTTCAACGAGCGTTTCTGGGATGACGAGACCGGTCTTGCCGTCGACACATGGAACACCGAATTCACCAAGCTGGATCCATATCGCGGCCTCAACGCCAACATGCACACCACCGAGGCCTTCCTCGCCGTGGCGGATGCCACCGGAGACAACACCTACCGCGTACGTGCCGGCCGCATCATCGATCATGTCATCGGCTGGGCGAAGAACAACGAATGGCGCATCCCCGAGCACTTCAACTCCGACTGGTCCATCAACCTTGAGTTCAACGCCGACAAGAAGGATGACCAGTTCAAGCCGTACGGCGCCACCCCCGGCCACGGCATCGAATGGGCTCGCCTGATCACCCAGTGGGCGCTGAGCTCCTTCGCCAACGCTGAAGGCGCAGAGCCATACATCGAGGCCGCCGAGCTGCTGTTCGCCCGTGCCGTGGCCGATGGCTGGAACGCCGATGGCACCGTGGGCTTGGCCTACACCACCGACTGGTCCGGCAAGCCTGTGGTCACCGACCGCATGCACTGGACGCTTGCCGAAGGCTTGAACACCTCGGCGACGCTGTACGCGGCCACCGGCAAGGAGGAGTACGCCAACTGGTACGCCACCTTCGCCGAATACGTGGATGAGCATCTCATCGACCATGAGGGCGGCTCTTGGTTCCACCAGCTCGACAAGGACAACAAGGTGATCGGCACGGTATGGCCGGGCAAGTCCGACCTGTACCACGCCTTCCAGTCCACGCTCATCCCGTTCCTCGATCCGGCTGTTTCCGTCGCGACGGCCGTCAAGAACGCTGAGTGATACGAATTTCAGAGCGACGCTCTTTGAGCAAAAGATAAGGGCCGCAACTCCTACCTATTGTTGGAGTTGCGGCCCTTGCCGTACATAGCGCCGTAAGGCTAGTTGATGCTTCGCGCAGTACTGTCGCGCACCACCAAGCTCGGCGTGAGAATCTTGCGATTGCCTGAGACTTTGTCCCCCGCGAACATCTTAAGCAACAGTTTGGCGACTTTGGCACCGTATTCGCTGGCGTCACGATGCACAGAAGTGATTGAAGGGTAGGCGGCTTCGCATACGAAGCTGTCCTCGAAGCTCACGATCGCCGGCAGGTTGAACGGGTAACGTGGCCCCGACAATTCCCCGACGCCTTGCACAGTCCGTTCATAGTTGTCCAGCACATACCATTCGGTGATGGAGTGCAGACTCGCCGCCGCCAGCGTCTCGCTTTCGTAGATGAACGCCGTGGGCGGATTCGACGACTGCAGCAGGGCCAAGGTCTGTTCGCTGGCTCGTTCCGCATCAAAATCCGTATATTCCACGTAGATGGATTCAAGGCCGTTCTTGACTGCGAATTCACGGAAGGCCGCCTCACGGCCACGCGAATAGTCCAGCGTGGGATCGCCGGAAAGATAGGCTATGCGGCGATGCCCCATGGAACGCAGATGGTCAAGAATCGTATCCATCGTTTTGGAATCGTCGATGGACAGCGAAGGTATCAGATTGTTCGGGTCAGGACCGCCGGCAAGCACCGCAGGCATGCCCATTGACGTCAGCAGTTCGGGACGGGGATCATCCGTGCGCAGGTCGACCAGGATCACACCGTCCACACGCTTGCGTGCAGACCAATCACGATACACCGCAGCCTCTTCTCTGGCGGAAGAGCACGGCCGGTACAGCAGACCGTAGCCTTTACGGCTCAGCGAAGCCTGTACACCAGCCATGAAATGCAGCATGAACGCTTCCTCGTTCAATCCCTGCTTGAATCGGGCCGGGGCAAAGCCCACGGTCATCGTTTTCGAGGAGCCCAGCGCCTGAGCGGCGTAGACCGGCGTCCAGCCGAGTTTGGCGGCCGCCTCCTTGACTCGCCGCTTGGTTTCGGCCGAAACGCCAGGTCGATCGTTGATGGCGAATGATACCGCAGTCTGCGATATGCCCAATTCATCGGCGATATCCTTCAGGCTGACGCGCGTAGTCCCTGCACCGGAGGTTTGGGAGGGCTCCTTCGAAGACTTCATCGTCCACTCCTGTCTTTGGTAGGGGTCAGCATGACCAACCTGTCGCACCACTGTTATTACGGCTGCACGCACTGCGATCTGACGATGCGACCAACAACCATGGCTGCCCCGTTCGCATCGTTGAATACGGTTTACCAGCAGTATACCGAACGGCAAACTAAACTAATTTAGTTCATCCCATTCAGCGTCGTACAGTCACGGCAGCACAGTCAGCCTGATCCAACACGGAGAAGCTCACACGCACCTCGCCATCCCCGCAATCAGCCAGATGCTCCACAGGCACAGTGAAGCATGCTTCGCAATGCTCGCTCGGCATTAAATCGAGATACGTGGAATCGACCAGCATCGACAGTCGCGGAATACGATGTCCACCGGTGCAATGGGCAAACAGGTTCAATGCACCCTGTGCCTTACGCTCACCGGCTTGAATATCCGCAACAACCATAACCGCATCGCGCTGCGCCCAAGCCCGGACATCAGTAACCGTCACACCGTCCAGCGCACCCTTGCCATAGCCAAAAGCGCACAATACCGGTTCGACGGCGTCTTTATAGACGTGAGCGGCGCTTTGCCGGTCGTTATAGCGAACCGGAACAGCTCCGGCGAATGCGGGCAACGTGACCGGCAACCGTCCAGGCATCGTCGCACCGGCAACAAGGGCATCGGCAACCACCTGCGGCCCGAACTGACCGGCATAGCCAGCCCAGACCGTCATGGCGGACAATGCCTTGACACGAGTCAGCACATGCGCACGTCCGCATACCGCTACGGATATGATCGGCGCATCGGTCAAGGTACGAATCTCGTCGAGCATCGTATCCTGACGCCACGGCAGACTGATATCAGCCAGATCAACGCCTTCGCCACAGGTTGCGCCATATTCGGCCACAGCCTTTGCCGCACCGTTGTTGTCGAACTCGCTATCGTAGCTGCGCTCGCTGGTGCCGCCGCAGACGAATACCACCGTTGCCGCCTTATTCCAGATTTCCGACGCCAGATCCGAGGGTGAGGCGGCAAGATGCACCCGCTGCGCTCCAAGCCGATCACGCAGTTCTCGATAGATGCTTGAACGTTCCTCCGGACGCACCGGTGCGGTGTAGTCACCCACGAAACAATCGAAATCATCCGCGAAAGGTCCTGCGACGACAACATCGCCGGCGATGCCGTCGAGCGGAGCCGCAGCCGTCCCAGTCTCACGGTTGTCGCTCAGCAATGTCACGGTTTCACGCGCGATGCTGCGGGCGTGTTCACGTCCTTCCTGCAATGCGTATTCGATCTGTCCGGTCTGCGGCACTGGTATATCGGCAAGGTTCTTGCCTTCTTCCGGCAGCAGACCGAATCGCGATTTGAGTTCGAGCACACGACGCAACGACGCATCGACCGCGTTGGCTACAGCTTCGTCATCGGCATATTCCACAAGATGAGTGAAGCCTTCGTCCCATAGTGATACGTCAACACCTGCAAGCAGCGCGGCACGACCAGCGGCCGGAATGGAGCCGGTCATGCCTTCGAGACGGTCCACGGCCACACCGTCGGCCATCACGATGCCGTCAAAGCCAAGAGTTTCTCTCAGATAGTCTTTGAGCAACCACGGGTTGGCACAGCAAGGTACTGAATCGATGTCGTTGTAGGCGGCCATGAAGCCCCAAGCGCCGGCCTTGGCGCCGGCCGCAACCGGTGCCAGATGAATCTCATGCAGATCATGTTCGCCGAGCACCGCGGATTGTCCGTTGCGTCCTCCGACCGCCTCGCCTTGCGCGGCGAGATGCTTGAGCACCACGGCCACTCCCCCGTTGCCGACCTTGGAGCGATTGTCGCCTTGCATGCCCAATACGATGGCCTCGCACAGGCGAGATGCCATCAGCGGGTCTTCACCAAAGCATTCCTCGCAACGTCCCCATCGTGGGTCACGGGCAATGTCCAGCCCGGAAACCAATGCGATATGGATGCCGCTGGCCGCCAATTCCGCAGCGACAGCCGCTTCGGCTTCTCGCACGGCTTGCGGGTCAAAGGTCGCGCCAAGTGCAAGATTCGTCGGCAACACGGTGCCGCCCAGTGCCTGATGGCCGTGCGGCGCCTCTTCACTGAGCAGCACGCCGATGCCATGACTGCCTCGTTCCAGCACGGTCTGCTGGATCAGGTTCACCGCTTCCGCTCGTTCTTCAGGACGAATGCCGTTGCCCCAATGCTGGCCCGACCAGGGGTCAGCACGCAACAGTCCGTACAAGAGACCGAGCCCACCCCAACGATCGATTTCGCGTTTGAGTTCATCAGTGGCAATAAGCCGACCGGCTGAATCTCGGGTCACTGTTTTCCAGCCGAGCAGCCGCTGATTGAGCTGTCCGACCTTTTCGGTGAAACTCATCTGTGCGATGATGCGTTCAATGCTCTGCTGGCTGCTGGCCATATTGTTCTACCTCGCTGTAGTGCTGATTTCCCTGATAATGAGGTGAAAGGGAATAAGAAGAAATGAATTATCAATGATAAAACCGGTCGCGGGGACTGCGATAAGTCCCGCAACCGGTGATTCAATCAGTCGACGGATTCGAACGCGGGGTCAGAGACCGCCGAATAGAACCGTGCCTGATACGGAGCCGTGTCTCGGTGGATCTCGTCGATGCCGCGGCGTCGCAGTTCGTCTGCATCGGAGGCGACGGTGGAGGTGACGATGGTCGGCCGTCTGCCGGCGACTTCGAGTTTCATCCACAGGTCGCATAGCGAGCCTCCCGGGCCCAGCGAGCCACGGTGGACCGGGTTGCCGGTGTCGTCCACGTCAACGACCACTGCCACGGACTTGGCGTCTGCAGGCTTCATATCGCGATACTGCTTGGCCAGTTCGCCGAATTCGCGTCCGATGGGCTTCAGATTGCCGTGCTCGTCGAACAAACCGAGCGAATATTCCAGCTGGGGGAAGTCCGCCAGCGTAGACGGCACATCATGCGAGCACCACCACGTGATGCCCCACAGATTCGGGCAGTCAAGCGCCTTGGTCACGGCGCGACGGCAGAATTCCGGCGTATCTTCGGTAGCGAGCACGTTCTCGGGTGCGCCCACCTCTTGCAGCCATACCGGACGGTCCGCCGGACCGAACGCCTTCGCCAGCTCGGCCAGATACAGCGCATACGAATAGCATTCTTCGCTTTTGTCGCCATAGCCCTGGCCGATGCCGTTGAACACCCACGAGTGGATGGTGGTCAGATCGCCTTTGGTGGCGGACTGCACCGGCGTGAACGGGTGACCGTCGATGAACCAAGTGCCGTCGTTGACGCTGTAGAGCGAAAGCGCATCGCCGCGCTTGGCGGCCGGCAGCAGCGTGTCCAGCCATGCGTCGATCTGCTCGCTGGTAGCCGTCATCTTGGTCGGATGCGGACGATCAGAAAGCTGATTGACCTCATTGCCCAGCGTGAGCCCCTTGAAAGCATCCTCCTTGGAGAGCTCATCGGCCACAACCGTGATCAGCTCACGCTCGGAGGCCACAGCGTCCGGGTCGGTGAACATGTTGCCTTTATGCCAAGTAACCAGCCAAGAAGGAAGGAAATCAAAGCTGGACAGGTGCCCTTGGAACACATCCACATATGCATCCAGTCCATGCTCTCCGGCCATGTGCACCATGCGGCGTACATCGTCGACACCCTTCATATTGATCCAGGTGCGGTTCGGCTGCAGATACGGCCAGATCGGGAAGATGCGAACATGATCCATACCGAGGTCAGCGATCTGCTTGAGATCGTTGTCGATGCTCGACCAATCAGGATTCAGCCACGAATGGAACCAGCCATGTGAAGGCGTATAGTCAACGCCGAATTTCATAGTATTGTCCTTTCGCGAGCGATCAGCCCTTCAAACCACCTTGTTCCAGACCGCGGAAGAAGTAGCGCTGGAAGCAGCAGAAGAACACGATGATCGGGATAAGAGAGACAAGCGCACCAGCTGCAATAAGTCGCGGATCCTGGATGAACATGCCCTTCAGTCGGTTCATGCCCAAGGTCAGGGTGTATTTGCTCTCATCGGAAATTGCGATCAATGGCCAGAGGAAGTCATTCCACGCACCCACGAAGGCAAAAATGCCCACAACAGTCATAGTGCCCTTGACCTGAGGAACGCAGATATGGAAGAAACGTTGCCACAGGTTTGCTCCATCCACCATAGCTGCCTCTTCGAGTTCCATTGGGATTGACTTGAACGCATTGGTCATCAACAAAATGTTGATGGCACCACACAGACCAGGAAGAGCCACTGCCAGCAGTGTGTTCTGCAGGTTCAGCTGACGAATGATAAGGAACTGAGAAATCATCACGCCTTCGATCGGGATGACCATGGTGCCCATGAACAGAGCGAACACGAATCCGCGACCACGCCACTTCAAACGACCCAGTGCATATCCGGCCATCGTGGAGAAGATGACATTTCCCGCGATGGAGATGACGCAGACGATCAAGGTGTTCAGCATATAGTGGAACACCGGTACCTGACGGAATACGCTCAGATAGTTGTCAATAGTCGGAGTCTTGGGAAACAGATAAGGCGGCACCGCGTAGACGTTGTCTCCCTTGCCCTTGAATGACAGAGACAGCTCCCAGACGAATGGTCCGACCAGCAACAGGAACATGAGCAGCAGGATCACGTACTGGACGACTTTACCGACAGTTACTTTCCTATGCCGGTTTGGCTTGACGATATCCGCGGACATCAGTCCTCACCTCGCTTCTGGATGATCTGCTGAACAATGAGCAGGGTGCCCACGATAACGAGCACAACGATGGAGATGGCGCTTGCATATCCGGTGCGGGCCTGAATGCCCGTGCCTTCCCTCTTGATCAACATGGACATTGTCATATCCATACCGCCAGGACCGGCAGAACCGTTGGTCAACACGTAGATTTCGTTGAAGACTCGGAATGCGGCAATGGTGGAAAGCATCATGATGAGCATCATGGTGGAACGCACACCGGGCATGGTCACGGAAATGAACTGGCGGACAGGGCCGGCACCATCAAGAGCGGCCGCCTCGTACAATGATTCGTCGATATTGGCGAGCGCTGTCAGATAGATAACCATGTAATAGCCAAGGCCAAGCCAGATCGTCACGAACATGGAGCTGAACAAGACGCCCCAACGATCAGTCAGGAAGGGAATCGGTTTGCTGATGATCTTCATGGCCTTGAGCAACGAATTCACCAAGCCCGCGGAATCCAACAGATTGGTCCAAATCATACCCACCACAACAGCGGACATGACCACCGGCATATAGAAAGCCGTGCGGAAGAATCCCATGATCTTTGAGTTGCCTTTGACCAGATTGGCCAGAATCAACGGCAGGATAACCATGAACGGCACCACGCAGATCACATACAAAGTGGAGTTCAGCAGCGCGGTAAGGAAGTACTCGTCATGGAACAGTTTGATGAAGTTGTCAAATCCGACGAACTTGCCCGGAACAAGCAACCTGGCGTCAGTGAAGGCAAGCCTGAACGTATTCAATGCCGCAAGTACGACGAACACGAACACAATCACAAATGCCGGAAGAACAAACAGATACGGAGCAATAATAGTACCGAAGCTGCGGTGCGGCTTTTCGTGGGTGGCGTTCGTCAGTTCAGGCCGGCCGGAGGCCTTGCGAGCCTCCGGCCTGTCAGCGGCGTATGCCGTAGTGCTCATTGTGCAAGCTTCTCGTTCGCGAACTCGACGGACTTGTCAAGGGCTTCCTTCGGAGTCTGCTTGCCCTGCATGGCAAGGGCAATCTGCTGCTGGAAGTTCTTGTAGCCGTTGTTGTCGGTGAACTCTGCCGGACGCGAGCCGTAGCCGTTCTTGACTTGGTCGAGCGTGATCTTCAGCGCCTTACCTTCAAGAGTGGTTTCATCAATGTTGGAGAAGTACGGATCGTCAAGACCACCCTGAGCGGACGGGAACACAGATGCCTTCTTATCGAAAGCAACCTGGTTCTTGGCGTTGGTCACATAACGAGCGAAATCGATAGCGACATCCTGATGCTTCGAGGTGGCGCTGATGCCGAGCATCTCGTAAGCGAGCGATGCGGAACGACCGTCGTCAGAGATACGAGGTCCCACGGCAAGGTTCTTGTACAGATCAGGAGCATTCTGCTTGAAGCCATCGGCGGAGTAAGCGGAGCCGGCCATCGCAACAAGGTTGCCACGCTGGAAGAGATCAGCAGCCTGACTCCAAGAAGAGTCCAGCGCCTCCGGCGGGATGCCACCGGCCTTGTACAGATCAACGAAGCGGGTCAGCTGCTTAACGCCGGCGGCATCGTTGAAAGTGTACTTGCTGTGGTCATCGTTCATGAAGGACTTGACGCCAGCGGTCAGCAGATCTTCGGCGTTGTAGCCCATTGTGGTGCCCAGGTAAATGCCCTTATCCTTGCAGTTCTTGACGATGGTGTCGCCAGCAGCGAAGTACTCATCCCACGTGGTCGGAATGTTGTTCGGATCAAGTCCGCATTCCTCCATGAGAGCGGTGTTCCAATACGTCGGGCCGTCATTGACATACCACGGCAGACCGTATGCACCTTCCTGAATGCCGTTGCCTTTCATGGTCACAGCTTCCCAAGCGCCTTCATAGTAGTCATTCTTGGCATCGGATGCCGCATCATTGATATTGACCAAGGCCCCGGCCTTTGCCAAGCCGTACAGGATGGAGTTGCCGCCATCCACAATATCGGGCAGCTCTCCGGAAGCGGCCTGGCTGGACAGCTTGTCCTCATAACCATCGGAAGGAGCGTCAAGCCACTTGATCTTGACATCCGGGTGATCCTTCTCATAGGCTGCAATCAGCTCAGTGAAGTACGGCGTGTACTTATCGTTCTTGAGGTTCCAAGTCTGGAAAGAGATCTCCTTCTTACCGTCACTGCTGGAGGAGCTATTGCCACAAGCAGCCACAGAGAAGATCATGGCACCGGCACCGACGATGGCCACGGCTTTCTTGACAGAGAACATGGTTTCTTCCTTCTTTCTTTCCTCATTCGACCGGCCCTTCGTCAGGCATCCACAACAACGGAAGCCCTTGAAAGACCGGACCGATATCGGATTTCGATGTTCCTGCGGTTCGTTCACCTCATCGCTGAGGCTAAAGCGCTTTAGTAGACGATACCTTTCAAACTGTTCACTAAAGCGGTTTAGTTACAGAATAGCATCGAACCTCAAAAACGCAAAATCATCAATGCCTCCAGTCTCCCTCGGCGTGTCGGATTCAGAGCCCCATAACGGTTTCGGCCTCCTCTCGATATGATTCGAGAGGAGGCCGAAACTCAAATAAATTGGCTTACATCATCAACGACGAATACGCAAGGTCGCCAACTGGAACGGGGCAAGAGTCACAGTCGCACCGTCTGCGCGAATATCACCTTCTTTAGCGAGCGCGCGAGGCAGTTCCTCCGGAAGATCAGGCACCTCCATCAGGTTGACTTCCTGCACAGCTGCATCGCGCAATTCATCGGTGCAACGCAGCACAGCCGAGGCGTTACCGCCGGCGGCCTCGTACAGACGCACAATGACATCACCCGACCCATCGTCCGCAAGCTTGATCCAATCGACCACCGGCGATCCATGCACATCATCAAGCGCGACAAGCGGCGTGAATGCCGGCAGTTGTTCGAGCACAGGGCTGTTCAAACGTGAAGCTTCGCTCAGCACGGAATCCATATCGGCATCGGCCACCACACTCCAGGCAAACGCATGCTTACCTTGATCGGTTCGCGGATCCGGATACAGCGGAGCCGACAGCAACGACAACCTCACCATGGTGCCGCGCCCACAACCGTGTGCAGCATCCCCATGAAGAGGACTTACGTCAGAGCCATAGGTCGATGCGTTAATGATGGCAGCAGCATATCCGGCATCGGCCACGCGAACGAAGCGATGCGTGCAGCTTTCGAACTTGGCGTCATCGGATCGCGTGTTCTTATTAATCGGACGCTCCACCATGCCGTACTGGCATTCATATTGCGCATTCACCGCTTGTACCGTCACAGGCAGATCGACCTTGAGGAACTTCTCGGCCGCATGCCAATCCACATCGGCGGCGAAATCAAGAACATTAGCATCCGGACGCAAAGTGATGCGGGTCCGAATCGTCACACCTTCGGCACGAGTCGCTGTATGCACAGTCACACTGCCATCCGCGTCAGAGCCCACGTGTTCCACAATGGAATCGTTCAGTCCCTCTGCCGCCAAGAAGGCGTCGCGCTGGATATCCCAAGCATCCCAGTGGAATGGTTCATCCTTCAGCAATTCGTATCGACCGAGCCGCGTTCCGGCAGGAACCAGTTCACGTTCGACGTTGAGGTCAACCAGTGAAGATACCGTGCCATCCTGTTCGGCTCGCACTCGAAGACGTCCGTTATCAACGACAATTGCGTCGCCATCATGCGAGACGCTGACTGTGCCAGCCTGCCCGGATTTCGATACCGGCGCAGACGAACGGACTTTCCAAGCATCGCATGTTTGGCGGGAATACGGAACAATGACCGCATCAGCAACAAGATCGTCATCGGATTCCACTGCGGCAATGGCATTTCCTGCCTCAGCGGCGATCTGCCGCAAGCGGGCAATGTCACGAGCATATTCCTCGCGTGCTTGACGATGCACCCAAGCGATAGCCGAACCGGGAAGAATATCGTGGAACTGGTTCAACAGCAACGTCTTCCAAATACGGTCCATTTCCTCACGCGGATACACATAATCCGGGTTCTTGATGCGGGCCGCAGCACAAAGATATTCGGTGACGCGCAGCATGGATTCCTCGTTGCGGCAACCACGCTTCATATCCTGCTGAGCAGTGAGCGTGCCACGGTGCAACTCAAGGTACAGCTCACCCTTGAATACGGGGGTCTCACCGCGTGCATCATCGACGATGTCCTTACGAACGCGGTCAAACAGCTCGTCAGGCGTACCAAAGTCGATCTTCGGGGTGCCAGCAAGGTCTCGGTCGCGGCGAATGCGCGCGGTCATCTCACGAGTGGGGCCGCCGCCGCCATCACCAAAACCGTACAATAGAATCGCGTTGCGAGACAGATCTTTGTCGAGGAAATTACGCTGCGAATACATAAGCTCATGCATACTCATGGATGAGCAATACGTATCGGACGGCGGGAAATGCGTGAGGATACGCGTACCGTCGACGCCTTCCCACATGAACGAGTGGTGCGGGAACTTGGTGGTGTCGTTCCACGAGATTTTCTGCGTGAGGAACCAATCGAAGCCGGCACGGCGTGCGATCTGCGGCCACGATCCGGTATATCCGAAGCTGTCCGGCAGCCATACGCCACGTGGCTCCACACCAAGATGTTTTTTGAAGTAACGGCGTCCGAACGTAATCTGACGCACCAGCGATTCGCCGGCGGGAATCATGTTGTCGGATTCGACCCACATACCGCCAACGGGAATGAATCGACCTTCTTTAACACGCTCCATCATACGGCGGAACAAATCGGGATGCTCGGCTTCAAGCCATTCATACTGCTGCGCGGAGCTCATCGCGTACTTGAAGTCCGGGTCTTCATCCATCAGCGCAAGCACGTTGGACACAGTACGGGCCACCTTACGGCGGGTCTCACGCACCGGCCACAGCCATGCGGAATCGATATGCGCGTGGCCAATGGCAATATGGTTGATTGCGCTGGAGGAGGCATGTTCGGCTAGCACACCTGCCAGCTCTTCGCGGGCCGCGGCAAGCGTTCCATCGATATCACGCTCGTCATAGGCATTCAGTGAACGCTGCAACGCCTTGGCAAGCTGCCAATACCGAGGATCATCGTCCTTGAGTTCGCGCATGAGCGATGACACGGTTTCAAGGTCCATGTAGTAGGCGAATACGTCTTCATTGAAGATGGTGACATCCATGCGACTCAACGTGTATGGGAAGTCGTATTTGCCGGTCGGCCCCTCGCCGAGTTCGGTGGGCGAGAAAGGAGTAGGACCTTCAACAAATGGGTTGGCAGCCGCTTCGATATAGATGGTGAAACGGCCGTCATCATCAAGGTCAATAGTGCTGGCGCCATCCGCATATATAAGCGGAACCCAATGATTCTTCGGGTTCGCAGATTTGATTGCGGTACCATCAGCGCGATAGACAAGGCCTTCAGACTGGAAACCTGGGCCACGGTGACCGAGCCAGCCGAGATCGACCATAAGCTCGACCTTGTGTCCCTTGGTGGCTTCTCGGTCGATGCGACCGGTCACCTCGAACCATGTGGTGCCCCATGTGGTACCCCATGTTCCGGGAATTGAGAACGGTTTGAAATTGATTTCGCCGGCACGCACCTTAGCCAGAAATTCTCCTGATGGCACGGGTTCTCCGGGGTTATCGAACGAGCGTAGCGTGCATGCGCTCAATACGGTATGAATGTGCGGTTCGACCCGCTGCCACATCACGCGATCGCAGCGCTCTAACTGCTGATTGGGCAGAAGAAACATATGATTCTGAGCTCCTTTGCTTATACGTACATTAATTGAATGATTGGTTTTTCCAGGGCACATACTGTCGAAGAAGGCACAGAGTCCTTCTCCGACAGTATGTCAGTCATCGCTCATGCCAGGCATGGCGTGACGCAACCTGTACGACGCAGTCTCGCGAATTGGTTTCATTTCATGAATCTCACGATTTCGGCTCTGTCGTTCAACTACGCCGCAGGATGCTTTCCGCACCATGCATTGCAAGGCAAGTCAGCGGCGAATGCGCAACGTGGCGAGCTGGAACGGGCCAAGATGCAGGCGAGCGCCTTCGGCGGGCTGCTCACCGTCAATGCCGTCCGGGACAAGGGCCACGGGCAGATCTGCGGCGATGGCATCGCCTTCCAACACGTTCGTCTCGCGAATCGTAGCGTCCCGCAACGCGTCGCACACATTCACACTGGCATCAGCTTGGCCACCTGCAGCTTCATAGACGCGAACAATGAGGTCGCCGGAGCCATCATCCGCCAGCTTCACCCAGTCGATCACAGCCATCCCATCCGTTACATCGAGACCGACCAACGGTTCGACAGCAGGCGCGTCATGGAGCACCGGAGCATTGAGCTCACACGCGGCGTCCACAGCGCGTTCCACCGTGGCGTCGGCCACGACTGACCAGTCGTAGTCGTGATGTCCCACATCAGTACGCGGATCGGGGAAGGTGGGTGCGGAAACCAGAGACAGACGGAACATCGTGCCGCCGCCCAAGCCCCGCGCAGCATCCACAGGAAGCTGCAGTGCATCGGAACCGTATATCGATCCGTTCACCACCGCAGCCGCATATCCAGCTTCACGCAGAATCGTGAACCGGTTCGTGCTGCTTTCGAACTTGGCTTCATCGGAGGCGCTGTTCTTGACGATCGGACGTTCGACCAGACCGTACTGGCAGTCGTATACCGCGCGATCAGCGGTAACGGCCAACGGCACATCGACCTTGAGGAAGCGTTCCTTGGCTTGCCAATCGACGCTCGTATGAAAATCAAGCTGCTTGGCACCGGGACGGAGCGTAATCGTCGTATTGATTACCGTCTGTCCCACAGTAGTACGCGTAACGACTACGGCAGAACCTCGTTCATCGATAGACGCCTCAACGATTTCACCGTTCAGACCTTCGGCCATCAGCAGGGATTCGCGCTCGATCTCCCAAGCGTCCCAGACTGCAGGTTCGTCCTTCATCAATTCGTATCGCCCCAAACGAGTGCCGGCGGGAACCAGCTCACGTCCACGAGCCTCGTCGATCAGAGAGGAGATGCTGCCGTCCGATTCGACGACCGTCGAAAGTACACCGTTGGAGATACGAATGCGACCGTCATCGAGATTTTCGACCCGCGCCGGCAACGCCTCCCCTTGCGAGCAAATCGAACGGACCTGCCACGAACCACCGTCCGCGCGATATTGACTGATGCGCGCGGCCGGCAACAGGTCGCGATCAGGATGCGAGGCACGCAGCACTGCGCAAATCTGTTCGGCGATCTCCCGCAGCCGCTGAATATCACGGCGGTAATCCTCACGCGCTTCGCGATGCACCCAAGCGATACCTGAACCGGGAAGAATATCGTGGAACTGGTTCAACAGCAGCGTCTTCCAGATGCGGTCCATCTCCTCGCTCGGATAGACGAAGTTTGGATCGGCGATCGAGGCGGCAGCGCCCAGGTATTCAACCGTGCGCAGCAGCGATTCCTCCGTGCGGCACCCACGCTTCATATCCTGCTGGGAGGTCAATGTACCGCGATGCAGCTCCAGATACAGCTCACCCTTATATACCGGCATTTCAGGTCCGGCGTTCTCTTCGATCTGCCGGTGCGCCTTGTCGAAGAACTCGTTGGGGGTCTCGATGTTCACACGGGAGACGCCTTCAAGGTTCTCATAGCGATGCAGGTGCTCCATCATGTCGCGCGTGGGGCCGCCGCCGCCATCGCCGAAGCCGAAGAGCAGAATCGAGCGGTCGGCAAGATCCTTGTTTTGGAAGTTCTTCTCGGCGTAGTCGAGCTCCTGGACCTTGCACCATGCCGCATACGTGTCCGAAGGCGGGAAATGCGTGAAGATGCGCGAACCGTCGATGCCCTCCCACATGAACGAGTGGTGCGGGAACTTGGTGGTGTCGTTCCAGGAGATCTTCTGGGTGAGGAACCACTCGTACCCGGCACGACGAGCGATCTGCGGCCATGCGCCCGTGTAGCCGAAGCTGTCGGGAAGCCAAACGCCCTTCGGCTCCACACCAAGATGCTCCTTGAAGTAGCGACGACCATAGCTGATCTGACGAATCAGCGATTCGCCGGTGGGCAGCATGCCGTCGGACTCGACCCACATGCCGCCGACCGGAATGAACCGACCTTCGGCTATGCGCTGCTTCATACGGGCAAAGATATCGGGATGATCCTCCTCCAGCCATGCATACTGCTGGGCGGAGCTCATCGCGTACTTGAAATCAGGATCCGCGTCCATCAACGCCAGAGCGTTGGACACGGTACGGGCCACCTTGCGGCGGGTCTCGCGCACCGGCCACAACCACGCGGAATCGATATGCGCATGTCCGATCGCACTGACGTTCATCGCGGAGGCGTTCGCCGGCTTGGCAAGTACACCGGCGAGCTGTTCGCGCGCCGAGGCCACGGAGTCAAGACGCTGCTCGTCGAAAACATTGATCGAGCGCTGCAAGGCCTTGGCGAGCTGCCAGTAGCGGGGCGACTGCTTGTCGGCCGCCTCCATGAGCTGCGAAACCACATCAAGGTCCACGGAATAGTTCTCGAAACGCTGGTCGAATTCGGTCAGGTCGGCGGACTTGAACACATAGGGCTCATCAGGCTTGCCCGTGGCCTTCTCGCCGAGCTCGGTCACGATGAACGGCGGAACACCGAGCAGCAGCGGATTGCATGCGGCTTCCAGATATACGGTGAAGCTGCCATCCTCGGCGATCGGCACCTGGGCATTGCCATCGGCGTCCACGAACGGCACCCAATGGTTGAGCGGATGCACGGCCTTGATGGCGGTACCGTCCTCACGGTAGACGAGTCCTTCGATGTGGCCGCCGCAGGAGTGCGGATACCAACCGAGGTCAATCATCAGCTCCAACGGGCGGCCCTGAGGATAACCGGCCGGCACAGCGCCGGTCAGACGGAACCAGACCGTACCCCACGTGGTGCCCCATTCGTTGCCGAGCGTGAACGGATGGAAGGTGATTTCCCCGCGACCGACCTTGTCGAAGAACTCGTCGGACGGCATCGGTTCACCGGGAATATCGAAGGCTTCCACCTTCAGGTGTTCAATTACCGGATGAATATGCGGGTTGACTCGTTGACGCAGCACGCGCTTGCATCGTTCGAGCTGTTGCTCTGGTTTGAGAAACATCTTGACCTTTCCCCTTGTGTGTCGCCGCGATTCGCGGTCACCTCATCGTGCCGCCGCCCCTGGTGCATAGGACGTTTCGGCATGCGCCGCCCTTTCGGAACTAAAGCGCTTTAGTACATTAAGTTTGGACGCTCTCCCCAGCGATGTCAAGCCGCCCCTTCCCGCGCGTGTTCCTCTTGCTGCATTGGCCTGTATTGCGCCCACATTGTTTGGGCATAGCAGGAATTTGTGTTGAGTAAAAATATGGGTTTTCAATCTGACGTGAATCATTCTCCCGGAATGCAGGGCGTAACATGGCGTGGCACGATTACCGTTTATCGTTCCGGATGCCGATCCGTGCGGATGTTTGACTATTGGCCTATAGGAACTTTCTGCAGTGTTCATGCCCCTGCTGTTCTTTCCCGCTTACAAGGGGCGAATTTCCGCTGCACAAAATACCTATCTGCGTTACAAGGGGCTGATGCCCAAGTAACTTCGACGGAAGAGCGGCGGAACTACGTCGGCGCATAGGGCCGAATATGAGTGTTATCATTCCGGTGCAGCCCCTTGTAACGCAGATAGGTCTCCGCGCAACCGGTGTACCAGCCCCTTGTAACCGAGTTTGTTCCACAGTTGCCCCATGAACCCCGCCAAAACCCGTCAGACCCCCTAATCCAAGGATGCCAAGTCCAAATCAACACCCATATCATCCGGAACAAGCCTCCACACCCAAAACCGAACGGAAACCAAAGCAAGAACACTACGCCCGGCCCAAAACCCGAGCGCTCAAAACGGCACACGCCACGTCGGCGACGCATGCGGATAACATCCACGTTTTGACCCGAAACCCTAGCCCTTCGGAAAACAGCAAACAAAAAGCCGCTAAGCCCTACTCTCGTAAGGCCTTGCGGCTTGTTTCCGCGATTGCGGAGATAGTGGAGGCGCGGGGAATTGAACCCCGGTCCGATGACCGAGCCCACAGTCTTCTACGTGCGTAGTCTGCTGGCCGTGCGGCGGTTTTTCTGCCCCCATCGATGTCGCAGACAACTGATGGCGAGCATATCCGCAGTTAAAGTCCCGACACAGCCCTGAGGCTCAGCTGTATCAGCAAGTCTTCTTAACGACGCTCAACATCCTCCCAAAGACGAGAAGGAGTGAACGGAGCGGCTGCTCACTGGTTAATCCTGGCGCGAAGCTCAGGCAGCGAGAGCGAACTCAGTGCGGTTAGATTTAGCACTTATTCTTTTGTCGGGGTCATCCACGAGTGGACCCGACGTTCTCGGCACGCTTCCCTGCAGCGAACAGGTCACCGTCGAAACCGATCGCCCCCAATCTTGAATTATCAAGCTCCGGCCTTCAGACCGGACTTTTCAGACTACACCTCTCCCCTTAAATCCGCAACCTGCATGTTTCCGCCGAACGCGAAGGCGACGCTAGCGAACACGGGCGGACGCAGCGGTCCACGCGAAACAGCAATCATCATTTGATAATCGGCTTCAACGGCGCGGAAACATCCACCTGCTGCTTGTTGCCGATGACTTTCGGATCGTTGATGATCTTATCGACCACAGCCATCTTCAGCTTAAGCTGTGAGGAGTCACCCCAGACGATCACCCGTGCGCCATCATCCAATACGGTGGTCACTGAATCCTGCGTTTCTGCGGTGACCTTGGTAATGGACTGTCGCATCGATTCCGGCAACGCACCCAGAATGGCCAGTGCCTCCTTGATCGAACGATTCTTCAGGCTTGCTTGCGCATCCTTGGTTTCGATAACCGGTATGCCACTGACGTCCTTGGCGGTTACGGAGTTGAGCACACGCGCATCAGAATCCACCGCGACCAGCGTATCGCCGCTTTTGAGCATGGCAGCAGGTCGTTGCGCGGTGACCTCGACACTCATCGCCTTGGGGAAATGCTTGGTCACTTTGGCTTGCGAGACACCGGGAATGTCTTTGAGCTGTTCGGCAACATCGTTGGTGGAAACCATAAACAATGATTTGCCGGACTGCTGGTCCGCGATCTTATGAATCGTGCTGGCACTCACCCATTCGTTGGCACCGGAGACTTCGATGCGATTCGTTTCCAAACGAAATACCGAAGAGAAGAACAACAGCCAGAACAGCGCCACCAGCGCTGCAACGACCGCAACGGCAACCAACGCCCGCAATGCGATCACCCGCGCGCTCGCGCGCCTATGTTCTTTGGTGCGTTCGGCGAAATTCACCACTTTCGGGCGCGAAGCAACTCCAAGCATGCCGGTGGTCTGCCGCAGCGTCTCGGTTACGTAGTCCTCGCTCGGCAATCGTCTGGCGTCTACGAACGCCCCGGCGGGCCCATTGGCCACGGTGACGTCAGGCACGAGTTCCGCTTGCACGTCGCTGGCGTCCGAGGTCACGGTGCGAGGCTTGCGACTGCGGGCCAAGCGCGCGCCGCTGGCCTTGGATCCCGTATACGATTCGATGGTGCGTCCACGATGCGGCTTACGAGTTTTCTGGGATGAGCGAACCACACCATATGGCCGTCGCACCCCACGCGACTGATGCGCTTCGCCCGTCTGCGGCAATCGACGTGGCTCGTCCGATGCGTGGTGATTGCCCGTCGTATGCGAGGAGACCGATCTGACCGTACGGGAGGCCATTACTCGCAACGCTCCCTGTGCGCTTCAAGAGCCGCAAGCAGCACGTCATCCATCTGCGTGATGTCGCCGGCGCCCACGGTGATGATCACGTCGCCATGGTGAGCGCGCATGGCCATCATCTGGGCGGCCAGACGCATGTCGTCGACCGCCTGAATCCATGAAGACGTTCTGGCATCGCCGAGCTGGCTGGCCGCGTCCACAATGGTGGAGGCGGTCACATCCGGGAAGTCCTCCTGCTTCTCGCGCGCCGGGAAGATGCCCGTGACAATGACGTCATCCGCCTTGGACAGGGCCTCGGCGAACTGGCTCGCGAAGAATTTGGTACGGGAGAACAGGTGCGGTTGGAAGATCACGCGAATGACGTGCTCCGGATATCGACGTCGTGCGGCATCGAGCAGGGCCGCGATTTCGGTGGGATGATGTGCATAATCATCCACCACTGTCACCTGCTTGACCGTACCGCGTATCTGGAAACGACGCGCAGCTCCGAGGAATGTACCCGCCGCGGACGCAGCCTCGGCAGGGGCCACGCCGAGCAGCACCGCAGCCGTAATTGCAGCCGCCGCATTGCGTGCGTTATGGATGCCCGGCACCTTCAACGTCACATGCTGATCGACCGGAGCCCCACCGGTCACCGCTTCCGGCAGGTGCAGCACCATATGCTCGGCACCACTGCCGACGCTCTCGCTTTCGGAGCTGATCGACACATATGCTGCGCCGCCAAGATCCGGCAACTCGGCCTGAGGCGTGGTGCCGTAGGCCACGGTATGCGACTTGACCTCTTCCGGCAGTGACTGCAGCACAGCAAGAGCATCCGCGTCGTCGGCGCAGATGATCACATGACCCGTGGCATGACCGGCGTGTTGTACGAAAGCGGCACGGTAATGCGCCTCATCGCCATAATGGTCCAGATGATCAGCCTCGCAGTTGGTGATAATCGCGATGGTCGGATGATATTTGGCAAAGCTGCCGTCCGATTCATCGGCCTCGGCCACTAGCACTGAACCCTGACCGGCATGGCCGCCATCAAGTGTCGTGCCATCCGGCCCCTGAATGGAACCGCCGATGGCGTAGCTGGGATCGGCACCGACATGAACGAGAATATGCGCCAGCATAGAGCTGGTGGTGGTTTTGCCATGGGCACCGGCAACGGTAACCGCCTGCTTGCCGTTCATCAGCAGAGCGAGGATGTCGCTGCGGTGTACGATGCGCTTGCCGCCCTCATGGGCCGCAATGATTTCCGGATTGTCTGGTTTGATGGCACTGGAGTAGACCACGGTTTGTGCATTCGCCACATGATCCGCCTGCTGGCCGAACTCCACAGTGATGCCCAACGACTGCAGACGATCGGTTTTGGCGCTGCGCTCACGGTCGGATCCGTCCACTGGCACGCCTTGCGCATGCAGCATTTCCGCAAGAACACTCATACCGGCGCCACCGATGCCGATAAAATGCGTCGCCCCCAAATCGGACGGTCGCGCATCGGCATCAAACCCGGCGTGAGTAGGATCAAGCACAATGGATTGTTCCTGAGACAATTGACGCTCCTTCATGAATTCCCGGCATCTATTATGGCCGGCATGCAAACCTTGTACCAGCGGTCAGCGATTTGACGCGCTTCTCTTCGCGAGATTCAGCACCTGACGGGCCATGATCTGCGCGGCATCACGAATGCCGTACTGCCATGCTTTGCGACCGTATTCGGCCAGACGATCGGCATCTGCCAGCAGATCGGGCACATGGGCGCGCACCCAATCGGACGTCATATCCTTGTCTGCCACCATGAGACCGCCACCGGCGTTGACCACCGGTTCGGCGTTGAAACGCTGTTCGCCGTTGCCGATGGGAAGCGGCACATAGATGGCCGGCAGACCCAGTGCAGCCAATTCGGAGACGGAACCGGCACCCGCGCGGCAAATCACCAGATCGGCGCAGGCGAAAGCCAGGTCGATGCGTTCCAGATATTCGGCGGTATGGTAGTCTCCTTGTCCCGCGGTCTCAGCGCCGATGCCGGTAAGCACCTGCTCCCCTGCCGACTTGGAAACGAGCGTCCGCACCTCGTCGATTTTGCCGCGACCGGTCAGATGGATGATCTGGGCATGGGCAAGCAGATCACCTGCCGCGGATGCGATGGCACGATTGAGGCTTTGAGCGCCGAGCGAGCCGCCGGTGACCAGTACCAGCGGACGGTTCGGATCCACGCCCAACGCTTCGGCAGCCTGACGACGCACAGCTGCACGATCCTGCTCGAACTGTTTCGCCAATGCTGCGATAGCAGGACGCAGCGGCAGACCTACGCGCTGTACTACCGCTCCCTGCCGTGGCTTCAAACCGGTATGTTCATATACGGTGCCGATGAAATCGGCCCAACGGGCCCCCAGCTTGTTGGCCATGCCGGCGCGGGCGTTCTGCTCGTGGATGACGATGGGTATGCCCATACGATGTGCGGTGGCATACACCGGTGCCGACGCGTACCCGCCGAAGCCGGCCACCACATCCGCCTTGCGACGTTGGAGAATCGAACGCACCTTGGCGGTCTCCCGACGCCACTTCATCGGGAATTTCAGCATGTACAGATTCGGTCTGCGTGGGAAGGGAACCTTGTCGATGGTGTCCAGTTCCAGTCCGGCGGCGGGTACGAGATCTTTCTCCAGCCCCACCGCCGTTCCCACGACGGTCACCTGGGCGGAAGGCTCCAGCTCGTGAATCGCGCCGGCGACCGCAAGCAGCGGATTGACGTGTCCGGCGGTGCCTCCGCCGGCGAGAACGATATGCATATTGCCCTGACTCATGGTTATCGAGTGTACTCTACGCGCTTTGCCTGGCCTGTCTGATCTGCGGCTGCGAGCGCATAAGCCCCACAACCAGTCCCGCAGCCATCAGACACATGATCATCGACGAGCCACCGGCCGAGACAAATGGCATCGGTACGCCGAGCACCGGAAACACTCCTACGACCACGCCAATGTTCACCATGGCCTGACCGACGATCCAGATGGTGACGCACATGAGCACCATAGCCACATAACGGTCGTTGACCTGCAGAGCGATGACGATCATGCACCATCCAAGAATCATGAAGAACAACAGCACAACGGCACAACCGACGAATCCGGTCTCCTCGCCAATGATGGCGAAGATGAAGTCGTTGTGCGCGGCTGGCAGATAGTTCCACTTCTCGCGCGAGTTGCCGATACCCACGCCGAGGAAACCGCCGGAGGCGATGGCGTATTTCGCATGTGTGGACTGGTAGCACACCGTTTGCGCATCGGCGGCCGTGCAGTCGCCGTACGTGGCCAGAATGCGCCGCATACGGTTAGGGCTGGAAATCGCCAGCACGGCCACCAGACCCACAAGCGCCACAACGCCGGCGGCCATCCACTTGCCAGGGAATCCGGCCACCAGAAAAGCCACTACGCCGATGAATCCCAGAATCATGGCGGTACCCAGATCCTTGCCGCCGACGACAAGGCCCAGGCCGGCAGCATAGATCAGGATTGGAGCACGGTAGGCCCTCATCCCTTCACGCCGGTATCTCTGAGCGCATACATGCAACGCCGAAGGAAGCCAGACGCACATGGCGAATTTCATGAATTCCGCCGGCTGCACCGTAGTGAAGCCCAGATTCAGCCAACCCTTGTTGCCGTATACGTCAATGCCCAGCGGCGTGAAGGTCAGAGCCTGCACGATCAGAGAGGCGATCACGAACATGGCACCGGCATGCTTCCAGAATTTCACCGGCATGATCATCACGAGGAATCCCGCCAGCAGACCTATCAGGCAGAATCCTCCCTGGCTGATGAGCTGAACGAACGGCGACCTGCCTTGCGCCGTCATGGTGACGGTGGAGCTGGAGAACACCATGATCAGACCGAAGCAGGTCAGTCCCACCACTGCCATGCGGAAGCCGTGATAGCACCACAATGGATTGAGCAGACTTCGCCATCCGGTGTAATCGGTAATGGTCAGGGCCGGTTCTTCCGGTATTCTGCGTATTTTGCGCGTGGAGGACTCAGTGAAGACCATGCACCTCGCTCCACGTCTTGGCGGCTTTGGCGAATCGGTTGCCGCGATCCGCATAGGAGACGAACTGGTCCATTGAGGCGCAGGCCGGGGCCATCAGCACCACGTCTCCGCCGGTCGCATAGCTGCCGGCGGCCTCGACCGCACGATCCATCACCGTGGCGTTGTCTGCCGGGTCGATCACGGTAGTCGGAATTTCCGGTGCTTGGCTGGCGAAAGCCTCGATCATCGGTGCCTGATCACGTCCGATGATCACGGCAGCCTTGATGGTATGCGCCTGATTCTTGACCAGATCCTCGAATCGACTGCCTTTGGCGAGTCCTCCGGCAATCCAAACCACGGACTTGGCGGGGAAGCTGGACAGCGATGCATGTGCGGCATGCGCGTTCGTGGCTTTGGAGTCATCCACAAAGCGAACGGTACCGTCGGCGAGTTTCGCTTCAGCTACGGTCTGGATGCGATGGCCGCCGGGCTTGAATTCACGCAGTGCGGCAAGCGCGGTATCAAGATCCGCACCATGGCCCAGCACCAGAGCCAAGGCGGTTAGCGCGTCCGCCACCAGATGAGGGTACAGAGAACCGTCCGGTTCCGCGAGATGCGTGAACTCGCGGATGGGAGCGATGCGACGTGGCGACTCGGCTGATCCGCCGGCCACGCCGCTTTTGTCCACGATCCACCCGTCGGCGATGCCGATCTGTCCGGCTTCGGGCGACTCCAGAGTAAAGCCTACTTTGCGGCATCCTTCAGCAGTTTCAGCCGCCAGAGCCAGTGCAGTGACCTGAGTATCCTGCGCATTGTAGACGACGACGTTACGGGCGCGGTGGAAGACTTTCGCCTTGTCGGCGGCGTAGCGTTCACGTCCACCGTGCCAATCCAGATGATCGTCGGCGATATTGGTGATCGCGGCGCATTCCAATTCCAGGGAATCGGTGAAATGCAGCTGGAAGGAGCTCAGCTCGACGCAGAGCACGTCATGCCCCGGATTCGTGGCGCAACGGGACAGGCTCATCGACATGTCTCCGGAGGCGATATTGCCAGCCGTCGGCGCGTCCAATCCGCAGGCGGTCAACATGGCCGAAGTCATCTCCGTGGTGGATGTCTTGCCGTTGGTGCCGGTGATGCCGATCCAAGGGGCCGGCTTGCCGGTGCGAGCATTGTCCGCACGAAGACGCCATGCGAACTCCACCTCGCTCATCACCGGAATGCCACGTCGCTGAGCCTCCACGATGAACGGCGTGCGTGGGTTGAACACCGGTGAGGTCATCACATAGTCGACGTTCTGCCAGTCCACATCATCGAAGCTCTTCAGATCCGCTTGCGGCTTGCGCTCATCAACGCCGATGACATGGGCGCCGCGCTCACGCAACACCTGGGCCAACGATGTGCCGGATACCCCCAATCCGGCGATGACCACTGTTGTACCTGCTACCTGCATTGTTCCTCCTTGCAATTGGAGTTTTCACGCGCTAGAACCGCGGCAAGCCCCATGTATTCGACCTCGTAGATTCGGGCTGTGTTTCGATGCCCTCGATCCAGATGATTCCCGGTGCCGTCAGCTGAACAGCAGACCGGACCGGGTAACCCAATCGCCATAGAAAATGGTCAGGGCGAGCAGCACGAAGATGAGTTCGATCATCCAGAAACGTACCACCACCTTGGTTTCCGTCCATCCCTTCAGCTCGAAATGATGATGGATGGGCGCCATCTTGAACACACGTTTGTGGGTCATCTTGAAGTATCCCACCTGAATGACATCGCTCATTGCCTCCATGACGTACAGGCCGCCCAGAATCACGGCAAGAAACTCCGTATGCGTGGCGATCGACAGCGCGGCGAACAATCCGCCAAGCGCCAATGAGCCGGTGTCTCCCATGAAGATGGAAGCAGGATTCGAGTTGTACCACAGGAATCCAAAGCACGCCACGGCCGCGCAGATCGCGATAACGGTCAGATCCAACGGATCCGAAACAGCGTACGAGTAACCGCCATGGCTTCCGCCTTTAATGTGATAGCTTTCCCAGAATGCGATGACACCAAAACCAGTGAAGGCGATCATGGACGATCCGGCGGCCAATCCGTCCAATCCGTCGGTCAGGTTCACCGCATTCGTCCACGCGGTCATCAGGAAGTTCACCCAGATCACGAACAGCACGATCGACACGGCACGTCCGGCAAAATCGAAGCTGAAGAACGGCTTTTCAATGAAACTGATGCCCGCCTGCGCACTCGGGAATCCCGTTTTGGTGGGAATCAGCAGCGCCAATACGGCATAGATGGTGGCGAAGATGAACTGGCCGATGAATTTGCCGGCCACGGACAGTCCTTCGTTCTGCTTCTTACGCACCTTGGCGAAATCATCGATGAAGCCCAGCACGCCCATGGACATCATGGCGAACAGCACCAGCACCGCAGACCATGAAGGCACATCGCCCGAATGAAGGTACCGGTACAGTGCAGATGAGGCCCACCCCAACAGGATCGCGAAATTGATGACTACGCCACCCAGCGTAGGTGTGCCACGCTTGACCAGATGAGACTTGGGGCCATCCTGACGGATGTACTGTCCGTAATGCAGCCGGTGCACCAAACGTATCAGCATCGGCGTGCCGACCAAGGTGACGATCAACGACACCAACATTCCAATGATCAGAGCAATCACGTGCGGCTTCTCTTTCTCGTTCGTTCTTCGTACAGACTATGCCAGCTGCATCAGTTGCTTGTCCAACGTTCGGCAAGGGCGCTCAGACCCGAGGCATGGGATCCTTTGAGCAGCACCACGGTATCCGGATGTTCATCGGCCATGGCCAGCACCAGACGCTCAGCCTGATCGATGCCATGAACACATTCGACCGTGGCGCGAGCATCGGCTGCATCACCGGCATCCTTTGCACCTTGGGCCAAAGCCGCGGCCATGGCATCCAGATGAGCATCGTGGTCAGACCCCACAGCGATGATGGCGTCCAGTCCCAGTCCTGCGGCATATGAGCCCACGGACGCATGCAGCGCAGTCTCGTCGGGCCCCAATTCCAACATGGCACCCAGCAACGCCACTCGGAACGGAGTGCCGCCGTCGGCACTGGTCCATGCCTTGAGACCTTCAAGACCGGCCTTCATGGAATCGGGATTGGCGTTGAAGGAGTCATCGATCAAGGTGAACGAGGCATCCTGACGCTTCACCGTAGACAATGCCATACGATGCGGGCTGATCACGTGCTGTGCGGCCAGCACGTCAGCCACTTCATTCATGGTCATGCCATAACGCATCGCCACTGTGGCGGCGGCCAACGCGTTCATCACATTGTGGCGTCCCGGTATGCCCAGATGCACCTGCACCGTGTCACCCTGAGCGTTCTCCAAGGTGAATTGCGCATGATCGGCATGATCGGAGGTGATGTTCTCCGCGCTCACTTCACCGTCGCGCGTACGGTCAAGGCCGAACCAGAGCACCGGGCCGGCAGCCAAAGCAGCCATCGGCGCCACATGTTCATCATCGGCGTTCAGCACTGCAGTGCCACCGGGCAACAGGCCCTTGACGATCTCGCTTTTCGCTTGGGCGATACGCTCCCGGGAGCCGAATTCGCCAAGATGAGCCACACCCACCTTAAGCACAATGGCCGTATCAGGCGGGGCGATACGCGTCAGCCGAGCGATTTCGCCAAGGTGGCTGGCACCCATCTCCGCCACGAAGAACCGGGTGTGCTCATCTACCTTCAATGCGGTCAGAGGCAAACCGATCTCGTTGTTGAACGAACCGACCGGCGCAACCGTGGGGCCTACGTGTGCAAGCAGTGCGGCGAGCAGATCCTTGGTAGTGGTTTTGCCCACCGAGCCGGTCAGACCGATGATGTCGAAATCCGTATCCAACGCACGTCTGCGTTCGATATTGTGCCTGGCCAGTTCACCCAGCGCCTCGACGGTGTCCTCCACCACGATCTGGGACAAGGCGGCATCGGCAACCTCATGATCCACAATTGCCGCCACCGCACCTTGCGCGGCTACGGCAGGCACGAAATCGTGGCCATCCACGCGCTCGCCCTTGATGGCCACGAATACCGATCCTTCGCCAGCCTGCCGGGAGTCGCTCACCGCGCTGGTGGCCAAGCGCTCCGACGCCGGTCCTGCGACCAACCGCCCGTTGACCGCCTCGGCGATCTCCTCCACATTCATGGGAACCATGTTCCTCATTCCTTCCCTGCGTTGTTCTTACGTTCCTGCCGTCTCACCGCGCTGCCGGACGCTCCGTCTGACGGCGAGCATGCCGCTCGCCAATGGTGCAGCCGACCGTTATGACGTTCTTCCTTGCCGGCCTCGGCACCCGACCGGGGGTACTCTCCTTGGCTCAGGCCGTTACTTCAGGTTCCCGGCCACGCGCAAAGCGCTTCGTATATTGTTCTTCCTCACTCCGGCCGCCAGCACCATGGCCACGGCCAAAGACAGATGCCCAAGCCGTCCGCGATCGTTCATGGCCGGGGATTCCGCTGCGATCTCGTCGGATTCGAACGTCGTAGTGGTCATGGTCAATTTCTGATCGGCGACGAATGAGTACCGTTCTTTGAGCGCATCGACATCCTCCATCAATTGCGCATGCTGAGCGCCCAATACATCCACATTCACCGACGCCAGCGCGTGCTTGGCCAGAGTCCTGCCGTTCAACGCCACGATTACCGCGGCCACACCGTCCTCGGCGCACACCGACAACGTGCGTTCGACGTCAAGAATGCCCAATGGGTAGTTCAAGGCCATCGTGTGGGTCATGGAGGTGGAACCGGCTGCGGAGATTACCGCCACCGGATTGCCCAGCATGTGCAGGAATTCGGCAAGCTGCGATACATCGGCCTCGATAGTGTCGTCATCCACCCCGGTCACCGCGAACAACGCCATGGTGTTGGAGGGGTTTCCCGCAAGGCCTGACGCCAGCTCGCCCAGGACACGATCATCGCAGTCACCGTACATCACCGGAATATCGGCGTGCACCTGTCCTTTCATCGAACGGGGCATCAACGCCGCATACGCCCCCGCCCGCTCGGCATAGGCCAGATCGGCGGTCTTCCGGCAGACGAACAACGAACCTGGAAACACCGTATCCATGGCATCGCTCAACGAAGTCACCGTAACGTTCGAGGCGAACGGCGGGTCCAGTTCAAAACCATATTGTTCGACCAATAGGCCCAAGGTCACCCGTTGGGCGATGGATTCGCTCACTACGCTCATGACTTCACCTTTCCGCCTCGGACTTCACCACGTGACTGGAATAGCATTTTTACGGGCACTGGATACAGGCACCTCATACTTCTGCATAAGGAACTCACAAATCTGTGCGGACACAGGACCTGCGGTCAGGCCGCCATAGGTACCGTCAGGATCCTTCATCACCACGGTGACCGCATAGCGCGGATTGTCCGCCGGAATCACCACGGAGTAGTCGGAGATGATGGACGACAGTTTGCCGTCGGAACCCTGCACTTCTGCGGTACCGGATTTGGCCGCCATACGATACCCATCGACGTGTACGAATTTGCTGTAGCTTTCCGCCACCGATTCCATGGCATTCATCATATCCGAAGCCACCTGCTCGTCGATGATGCGCGTAGATTCGCCTTTTTTGGTCTGCGTGGTCGTGCCGTTGGCATCCGTGGTCGATTTGATGATGGACTGCTGCTCCTTGACCCCTTTGTTGGCTATCGTGGCCACCGCGTTGTTCAGCTGCATGATGTTGACCGTATATCCCTGGCCGAACAGCACGGTGTTGCGCGTGCGCAAATCCCATGCGGAAGCCGAGGTCAGCCAACCTGCTGATTCGCCGGGCAGGTTGAGCCCGGTGGACTGGCCGATGCCGAACTTGGTCAGATACTCATAACGCTGTTCGTCAGTAAAGTTCGAGGCGGCCATGATCATGCCGATGTTCGAGGAATTCTGCAATATGCCGGCAAGCGTCCAGCGCTGGGTGCCGTGGTCGGACGAATCCTGATAGGTCTGTCCCTCAACGGTCATATGGTCCGGCACCGTGAACTGGTCGGTCATCTTGTGCAGACCCGTCTGCAGATAGCCGGACATGGAGATCACCTTGCCCACCGAGCCGGGTTCGAACGTTTCGGACACCGCGCGGGACGTGCCCATCTTCGCCTCATCGGTGCCGGCGGTCACCTCATCGCTGTCGGCCAGAGCCATAATCTCACCGGTCCGGACATCCTGCACCACGGCGATGGCCCAAGCGGCACCATACTTGGATTTGGCTTCCTTCAGCGTCTTTTTGACATACCATTGCACGTCTCGATCGATGGTCAGATTCACGTCATCGCCGTTTTTGGCGGCCACCGATTCGGTCATGGTTCCGGGAATCTCCTCGCCGCCGTTGCCACGCTGATAGGTCTCATGGCCGTCGGTGCCGGTGAGGGCATCGTTTTCGATTTGTTCGATACCGGCCACTCCGGTGCCTTCATCGTTGACGCCACCGAGCAACGCACCCATCAGATCACCGTCCGAATACAGGCGTTCGCTGCTCAGCTCACCCCATATGATGCCGCCCAGATGCAAGGCCTCGATGCTCCGCTTGACTTGCGGTGTGACGTCCTTCTTCAGAATCACGTATTGTCCGGTACCCGCCAGGGCCGCCCCCAGTTCCATGGCATTCATGTCAAGCACACCGGCAAGCAGACGTCCTACTGCGGCCGCGCCCGTGGTGCCTACCGGCTTGCCATCGATCTCGTGGCAGTAATCACGGGTGTCGTCATTGCAGGTGATCGGTTTGAATTCCTGAGCGGCCTCCGGATTGCCCACTATCGTGTACCGTTCGACGCTTTGGGCGAGCACCGTTCCATTGGTGTCCAGAATGCGTCCGCGCTTCGCGCTGAGCGTCACGGTCAGGGTACGGCTGGCCGTAGCGGCCTGAGCGGTCTGTCTGCCGCCGATAAGCTGCGTGGAAGCCAGCTGAATCAAGCATGCCGTAGCCACCACGGCCAGCGCCGCACCGATGGCGATGCATTTGCAGGCGAAGGTCTTCACCTTCGCGAACTGCACGATACGCTGAAAGGTCTTCACTGGGTTCCACCTTTGCTGGATTGATATCCATTCAAATCGATGGACACGGACCCCTGCTGGGGAACCATGCCCATATCGCTGGCCTTGTCGGGAAGGGAAGCGACCAGCTGATCCAGCTTGGCCTGATCATCCTCGACGTCCTGGGTGAGTCGGCTGATATTCGCCTCGATCTGTGCCGCTTCGAACGAGTTCTGCACCATCTGGGTACGCAACATCAGCGCGCCAAGCAGCGTGGCCATAAGAAACGCCACGGCGATAATGACATGCACCAACGGAGCGGTACGTGTGCGGGTCCATTCCAGAACCCGGGTCACCACGTTGCCGCTGGGTTCAGGGCGAGGATTGGAGATGACCCGCAGTTCCGGACGAGAGGAGGTAGTGGATGCTTTTGATTGGGGCCGATTGTGTGCCGGAGCCGCATTTGACCGAATGCTTCGTGCCATTGCCATGGGCTTTCAGCCCCTCCTCGTATGGTTCTTGATGTTCGTCTGACCGCCAGCATGGCTGCCATGCGCCCGGTTTCGTCCCGAACGCCGTGCGTTTTCGTTGGGGTGCTGCGCATCATAGGCGAAGCGGCTTCTCCACCGTTCGGGGATCGGGCGGCTCACCTCCACGGCCCGCAAGCGGACGGAGGCCGACCGCGGGTTGAACGCGATCTCTTCGTCATCCGCCTTGATGGCGCCGCGGGTGAGTTCTTTGAAGAACGGCTGCGCATCCGGCGGAATAACCGGCATGCCGGCGGGCACGTCCACGCGTAAACCCTGCGCCATGAATGATTTGACGGTTTTGTCTTCCAACGAATGGTAGGACTCGACCACCAAACGTCCACCTACATTGAGGCGGTTCGCGGCCTGCGGCAGTGTGGACGCGAGTTTGTCCAACTCGCCGTTGACTTCGATGCGCAACGCCTGAAACACACGCTTGGCGGGATTGCCGGCCGGACGATGGGCCTGTGGCACCACTTCGTCGACGAGCTGATTGAGCTGTCCTGTGGTAGTCAGCGGCGTACGTGAGCGACGAGCGACGATTTCGCGTGCGATCTGACGGGAGAAGCGTTCTTCACCGTACTGGGTGAAGATACGCGCCAGATCCGCGGCATCATAGGTGGCGAGAATCTGCTCGGCGGTCAAACTCTGGCTGACGTCCATGCGCATATCGAGTGGGGCATTATGGGAATAGGAGAAGCCGCGATCGGCTTCATCGATCTGCAGACTGGACAATCCAAGATCCATGAATACGGCATCCACTCGTTCGACGCCACGATCGGCAAGCACCTGGTCAAGCTGGTCGAAGGCGGCATGCACCGGTATGAACCGGTCAGCCAGACCTTCCTGTTCCATCCGCTGGGTCGCCAGCGCCAATGCCTCGCTGTCTCGATCAATGCCGATCAGCGTGGCCGAGGGGACGGCTTTGAGGAAGGCCGTGGAATGGCCGGCAAGTCCCAAGGTGCAATCCACCGCTATCGCGCCTTCCTTGCGCAACGCGGGCACCATCAGATTCACGCAATCGTTGAGCAACACCGGCTGATGAATCGTCGTCACATCCACCATCAGAACTCCACCTCCGGCAATACATCATCGGCAATATCGGAATATCCTTCTTCCTTTTCGGCCAGATAGGATTCCCATGCGTCCTTGTTCCACAGTTCGGCGCGCGTGCCCACGCCGATCACCACTACGTCCGACCCGAGATCGGCGTAGTCGCGCAGCATTTGCGGCACCAGCACCCTGCCTTGTTTGTCCGGCTGCTGATCGACGGCACCGGAAAGAAACACACGCAAATACTCACGGGCGGCCTTGTTGCCGACAGAGACTCGTTGGATCTGCGCGGCGATTCTGCGGAATTCGTCGAACGGCAGCAGATACACGCACCGCTCCTGACCGCGGGCCATCACCAGCCCCTGCCCCAGCTGCGCACGAAATTTGGCGGGAAGCGCCATTCGACCTTTTGCGTCGATCTTCGGTGTATAAGTGCCCAGCAGCAGGTTCAGGCCGGCCATCAGGTCGGATACGGAAGCAGAGGAGGAGCCCTGTGCGCCGGCACCGGTGCCGGCACCGGCTTCAAAGGCATCATGCTCCTGTGCCATGGCTCCACCTCCCCTCGTTTGGATGCTTGAAAATACACTTCGACCGACTGGCTCACCACTTTACCCCACAATTCCCCATTTTTCCCCACACATACACGATTTGCGCACTCTTTTTGACGAAATCGGCTTATTTCAGGCATGTTGAGTGCTGCCGCAACCCGTTGGACCAAGACCCGCGCAAGGTGAAAACCATCACGACAGCCAGATATTCATCACGAATTCACTATGAGGAATCTCGGTCATCGCCCTCAACGTAGGGAGCGTGCGGTAAATTTGAATGCCTTGAGTCAGCAACCTCCAAGAAACGGAAACGAAGAGAACAGCATGTCGAGTTATGCCTCACAGCTCCACGAGGAGCAACAGGCCGTCGATCGCGCCTATGGACGTTTGGACGATTTGCGCGCCGAAATGTGGCAGCGCCTGAACACCGTCCGGGCTGCAGGATCCCATGGATCGCCCACACAGCGTACAGAACGCGATTCCTTTGCCACCATGTATGAGGACAGGCTTACGCAGCTACGCAGTGTGGAGGATCGTTTGGTGTTCGGCCGTTTGGACACCATGAACGGCACCCGACGTTACATAGGACGAATCGGGCTGTCCAGCACCGATCATGAACCGGTACTCACCGATTGGCGAGCCGAAGCGGCACGTCCCTTCTATGAAGCCACACCGTCCAATCATGGCGACATCGTAATGCGCCGACATATCACGCTGAGCTTCAGGGAAGTAGTGGGCGTCGAAGATGAAGTGCTTGACGTGCACTCCGAGCAGGTCGGCAAAGCCTCCGAATCCGGCACCTTGACCGGCGAAGGTGCATTGCTCGCCTCCTTAAGTTCCCGCCGCACCGGCAAAATGACCGATATCGTGGCCACGATTCAGGCCGAGCAGGACCGCATCATCCGATCCGATATGAATCGCGCCGTGGTGGTGCAAGGCGGTCCCGGTACCGGTAAGACCGCTGTGGCGCTGCATCGTGCCGCCTATCTGCTGTACACGCATAGGCGCAAGCTTGAACACTCCGGCGTGCTGGTGGTGGGACCAAGTTCCACCTTCTTGCATTACATCGATCAGGTGCTGCCATCTCTGGGCGAAACCGGAGTGGTGTCCCGCACCATCGCGGATCTCATTCCCGGTATCACCGCCGAAGGCACCGATACCGCACAGGCAGCAAAGATCAAAGGCGATCGCCGCATGGCGCATGTGGTCGCCAACGCCATCGCTTCACGCATCCGAGTGCCGCAGTCGCTGCCCACCGTAACCATCAGCGGTATTCCGGTGCCGATGCTGGCCGCGGACATCGAGCAGGCGCAAGCCGACGCCAAGCGCACTCGTCAGCCTCATAACAAAGCTCGCGAGACCTTCGTGCGTTCCATGCTTGCCAGCATGTGCGCCCGATACGCCGAGCAGCTTGACTACACGCCGGATCAGGCGGAGATGAACCGCACCCTGTCGCTGTTGCGCATGAACGAACAGATACGCAAGACCCTGAACCTGTGCTGGCTGCCGATGACAGCGCCTTGGCTTATCGACCAACTGTTCGCTCGCCCGGAACGACTCAAAACGCTTGCCGGATGGATGAGCGATGAGGATATCGCAGCACTGGCCCGTCCGAAAGGCTCCCCCATGACCCGCTCCGATATTCCACTGCTCGATGAGGCCATGGATCTGCTTGGCCCTGATCCCAAGACCGTCGCCAAGCAGGCGGCCGCCGATGCGCGACGTGCCGCCGAGGAACAATACGCCAAAGACACGTTGGCGGCCACCGGTCTCGGTCAAGGCATTGTCTCCGGCCAGATGCTGCTGGACCAGATGAATGGAGACGCCTCTGAAATCACCGCGCAGAAAGCAGCGGCCGATCGAGAATGGACATATGGTCATATCGTGGTAGATGAAGCCCAGGAGCTGACCGCGATGGACTGGCGCATGCTGATGCGTCGCTGCCCGTCACGATCGTTCACCATCGTGGGTGACGTCGCACAGACTTCGGCGCTTGCCGGTACTCGTCGTTGGAGCAAGACCATGAACCGTCTCTTCGGGGAGGGCCACTGGGATCTTAATGAGCTGACCATCAATTACCGTAATCCGAAAGAAGTTTCGGATTTGGCCTCCCGGTTCGCGCAATCCGAAGGACTGTACATCTCCACGGTGAACGCCGTCCGCACCATTGAAGACTCCGTATCCCGGCGTGTAGTCGCCGACCGGGATGCACTGCTGCACGAAGCCGCCGTTCAAGCTGTGCAGCTGGCCAAGGAGTTCGTATCCTCGGATGGCACGGGCCGTATCGCCGTGATCTGTCCAGATGAGTTGATCGATCCGGTGCGCGCCACCGTTCGCAAGCAGTTGGCCGCAACGGTTGACGCAGCCGAGTTCCAGAGATTGACTGAGCAGCCCGCATGGGACGAACAGATCAGCGTCTGCGGTACCGAAACAGTAAAGGGACTGGAGTTCGATGCCGTGGTGGTGGTTGAACCCGGCTTGATCGAAGACAGTGCTCCAAGCCGTCTTGTGGCGGCTGCCGATTTGTATGTAGCCATGACCCGTCCGACCCAGCGTCTGGTTATAGTTCGGACAAAAGACGACGAAACATCATTGAATATCTAAGGTAGGAAATTATGCCCAAAGCACTGTTATTGGAGAATATCCATCCCGATGCGGCGAAATCACTGCGCGATCATGGATTCGAAGTCGAAACGATGAAGGGAGCGCTCAACGAGGACGAACTCATCGACGCCCTCGACGGCGTGGATCTGGTCGGCGTGCGGTCAAAGACCAATGTCACCGCGCGTGTATTGGAGGCTCGTCCGAAGCTGAGTGCGGTCGGATGCTTCTGCATCGGCACCAACCAAGTCGATCTCACGTATGCCGGCAAACACGGCATCGCCGTGTTCAACGCTCCTTACTCCAACACACGATCCGTGGTGGAGCTGGTCATCTGCGACATCATCTGCCTGATGCGCCGCATCCCCGCCCATACCCACCACATCAAGCATGGTGTGTGGGACAAGTCCGCTTCCGGCTCCCATGAGGTACGCGGCAAGACGTTGGGCATCATCGGCTACGGCAACATCGGCTCCCAGCTGTCCGTGCTGGCTGAAGCGCTGGGCATGCGTGTGGTGTTCTACGACATCGAAGAGAAGCTTGCCCTTGGCAACGCCCATCGTTGCGCTACGCTGAACGAGCTGCTGGAGCAATCCGACGCCGTGACCTTGCATGTCGATGGTCGTAAGTCGAATACCGGATTCTTCGGTGAAGACCAGTTCGCCCATATGAAGCAGGATGCCATCTTCATCAATTTGTCTCGTGGCTTCGTGGCCGACTTGGGCGCACTCAAGCAGCATCTTGATTCCGGTCATCTCGCCGGTGCCGCCGTCGATGTGTTCCCCGTGGAGCCGAAGAAGAGCGGAGACCCGTTTGAGACCGCTCTGGCGAATGAAGACAACATGATTCTGACGCCCCATATCGGCGGTTCCACGTTGGAGGCGCAGGAATCCATCGGTCACTTCGTTTCGCAGCGCCTTGAGGATTACTGGTTCAAGGGATCGACTTCATTGTCCGTCAACATGCCGCAAATCAATTTGGGGACGTGCAAGGGCGTTTGCCGTATTGCGCATCTGCACGATAATCTGCCCGGTGTGCTGGCTCGCGTCAACCATGTGCTGGGTGAGGAGAACATCAATATCTCCTTCCAGTCATTGGCCACGGAAGGTGAGCTTGGCTATGTGGTCACCGACGTGTCCACCAAGCCGAGCGCCGACACTCTAGAGGCGCTGCGCAATATCGAGGGCACGATTCGCATGCGCGTGATCAGCTGATCGCTGCACCATATATATCGTCGATAGCAATGGCTTATGTGCTACCAGCCACAGCAATGGGGCAAGCAGCATATAGGCCATTGCTACTACCGGTCCCAAATTGCTACTACCGGCCCCAAGTTCAGTCCGTGCGGCAATGAGCCGTATAAGAAGATCCCACTCGCGGATCAGCGCAAAGTCGCCATCACACAGGGCATCAACACGCAGCGTTGTCATTCACAAGGGCTGCCATCTACACAGGGCGTTATCACACGGCCGCACTGCAATACTCACGACGCGACAGCCAGAACACCCATTATGGCGTCAGGCATTAATCCATTACGCCGTGGATCGACATATCAGCAGTCGGCACATTGATCAATCACGCAACTGATCGATGGCGTTCTGGAAATCCTCCAAGTTGGAAAAATTCTGATACACGCTCGCAAAACGCAGATACGCCACGACATCCAAATCCTTCAAAGGCTTCAATATGGCCTTACCCACCTCGTCGGATGTAACCTCCGCCAATCCACGAGAGCGCAAATCCTCCTCAACCTTTTGCCCGAGCATTTTCAACGCATCTTCTTTGACGGGCCGTCCCTGACATGCCTTCCGTACACCAGTGATCACCTTATCCCGGCTAAACGGTTCTACACCCCCTGACCGCTTGGTGACTAGCAGCATACTGGTCTCCACCGTAGTGAAACGCTTATTGCATTTCGGACAGACACGGCGACGACGGATGGAATGGCCGTCATCACTGATGCGGGTGTCGATGACTTTGGTATCTGGATTCTGGCAAAAAGGACAATGCATGCCACAAGAATAACGTGCATGGTGGGAAAACCCATTTTCCTTCGGGGTTTCGCTATATCGAACACCACATTGCTGCATCATCACCTCGCCATCCATTCTCGTCATCCATTGACTTATAAGTTGCCTTATAAAGTCATCGCATATTACGAATCATCACCACGTCAGCCATACGGTCATTACTATGCAGTCCATCACCATGCAGCCCATCACTGCACGGTCCATCACTGTTCGACCGGCACGACAATATGCTGACCGACTCGCAGCTCCCCGGAATCCAGATCGTTCAACGCCATCAGTTCATCCACTGTCTCGGATACATCCTGCCCGGCAGGAGTAATACGTGTGGCGTATCCCCACAGCGTCTCCCCCGGTTGCACAATATGACTGGTCACCTGCGCAGTGCCAACATGATCATCCTGTTGACCGAGCATCGCCCCCAACCCCATACCGTAAAGCGCTACGAGCAACATCACGATAAGCACACCAGCATGCTTTGATCTGCTTCGACCAGCCACGCCACGCATCACACGATTTGGCAGATCCACTTCATGCCTGCCGCTACGCAACGTTATCGCATGAGAAATCGTCATCGCAATCACCTCTCGAACATGTGTTCTATCGAACAGGTGTTCTTATCATGGCACAGATGTTCGACACTGTCAAACCGACACTCGAACAGATGTTTGATATTATGAATAATTCCGTTATGCTAGTGCTATTACCGAAAGGAGCCCGGACGTGAACACCTTGGCCTTCCCCGAACAGAGCAAGCCAGACGAGTCAGCATTGACCGACCGTCAGCACCGAGTGCTGGATGCCATACGCAAGCACATCAACGAACAGGGCTTCGCCCCTTCGTTCAGGGAAATCGGTGAAGCAGCCGGCCTCAAAAGCCCCTCCTCGGTCAAGCATCAGCTCAAAACACTGGAGGAAAAGGGCTTCATTCGCGTGAACGCCAACAAAGGCCGTGCCATCGAAGTCATCGCCGGCGATGTCACCGCCCCCTTGGATGACGAGAACAGACCTTCTCATCCGGGTACCGCAGCACAAATATTCCAATTCCCCACCGAGCCGATTGATGATTCCCGCGATGTTCCACTGGTAGGTCGTATCGCCGCCGGCATTCCCATTACGGCTGAACAACACGTAGAAGATGTCATGCGGCTGCCTGAGCGCCTCACCGGCAGCGGGGGAACCTTATTCATGTTGGAGGTTCACGGCGATTCGATGGTAGATGCCGCCATCTGCGATGGCGATTTCGTTGTGGTCAGAGAGCAAAGCACCGCAGTCAACGGAGATATCGTGGCCGCGCTGCTCGACGACGAGGCCACCGTCAAAACATTCCGCAAGGAAAATGGCCATATCTGGCTTATGCCGCACAATCCTGCGTACTCTCCCATCGATGGCACCCACGCCACCATCATGGGCAGAGTCGTGACGGTGCTGCGCAAACTGTAATGCGGCGCCAAGTCTACGGACTTCATCTGCAGCACCGGCAGAAACGCCACAACAATCATCGGAGCACCAAGCCCAGCACCATGTGCTAGAGTGGCGCACAGCATAGCAGGACCCCGGCCATACACCGGGGTCCTGTTGTATATAGACCATAACGGGAATGGTATTGAGAAGCGATTTCACTGCTGATCAATGCATCCGCGGCATGAAAGGATTCTATGACTCACGAACATTCCCATACGCAGATGCCTCCTTCTACAGCCGAGGGAGCGAAGGCGCACAGACGCCGCCTCATCGCTACACTATGCGTGACCAGCTCCGTGTTTCTCATTGAAGTTGTGGCGTCAATCTTGACCGGTTCCTTGGCGCTGCTGGTAGATGCAGGACATATGCTTACCGACATGTCGGTGCTGGTAGCTTCGACCGTCACCGCCATTCTGATGCAACGCAAGCCAAGTAACACGAGAACATGGGGTTGGGCCCGTCTTGAGGTACTGACGGCAGCCGCCGGCGCGCTTGTGCTGCTGATCGTCGGAATATATGCCTTGGTGGAAGCAGGCATGCGATTGTTCGGCGGCACGCCGGACGGCATCGAAGACATACATCTGCTGCTCTTCGTGGGATTGCTCGGTCTGGCGGCGAATATTATCTCCATATTCATCCTTGCTTCACAGCGCGAAGACAATATGAACATGAAGGCCGCATTCCTGGAGGTCATGAATGATGCGCTTGGCTCCGTAGCGGTGGTGACATCCGCTCTGGTGATGCTGTCTACCGGGTGGAATGGCTTCGATGCCGTTGCCGGTGCCATCATCGCGCTGCTGATGATTCCACGAGCCGTCAAACTGTTGTCGAACGCAGTGAAAGTGTTGTTGGAGGAAACTCCTGAAGGGCTAGATCTGGATGCAGTGCGCACGCATCTGGAAAGTGTGCCGCATGTGGTGGCCGTTCATGATTTACATGCCAGCACGGTATCCACTGGCATGCCGATTCTCATGGCACATGTCGTAGTGGAACGAGGACTCACCATGGATCAGGCGGCGCAGATCCTCACCCAACTGCAAGACTGCCTACGCGAACACTTTCCGGTTTCAGTTCCCCACACCACATTCCAACTCGAACCGGAAGGCTACACCACGCCCTCAGCCGGCAATTTTCACGAATAACCGGAAAACGGTATCAAGACAGAACAGTATCAAGACAGAACGAGTAGGCGCTGCATGGAAATCAGATCCGCGCAGCGCCTACCCATATCAATCAATGTATCGACACATAGTCAATCGACGTAAGCAGCCATTCGGCCGCAAAGCGCACAAGAACAATACCGCGAAACTGCGAACGGACAACTCGGCATATAGGAAATCGCCATATGCGCAGCACACATGCAACACACATAGCGATTCTCTCGTTATAAAAAATCGTCCCACGCGTGCAGTCTCTATACGCGGCAGACGCAGGCGTACAGAAAACGCCAGATATGCCGCAACGACGAGACCGCCCCGTGGAACGATTTTTATCAGAAGCCGAACTGAGCGGCGGTTTCCTTCAGCGTCTCGGCAGAGCGCTTCAGGGCAGCGAGCTCCTTATCGGAGACCGGGGTGTTGATGGCGGTGTTGACGCCGGAACGGTTGAGCAGGGTCGGCACAGACATGCAGATGTCGGAAATGCCGTGGAAGTCCTTGAGCATGGAGCTCACCGGCAGGATGCGGTTGGTGTCGCGAAGCACGGCCTCGATGATGTCCACGCCGGACATGCCGATGGCGTAGTTGGTGGCACCCTTACCGTTGATGATCTTGTAGGCAGCGTTCTTGACTTCCTGATGGATCTCCTCACGCTTGACGGCATCCAGCGGCTCGTGGCCAGGCAGCGGGGTCCAGTCGCACATCGGGACGCCACCGATGGTGGCGGAAGCCCACAGCGGGACTTCGGAGTCGCCATGCTCACCAGCGATGTAGGCGTGCACGTTCTTAACGTTGACGCCGGTCTGCTGGGCGATCAGGAAGCGCAGACGAGCGGAATCCAGATTGGTGCCGGAACCGAAGATCTGGTTCTCGGGCAGCCCGGAGATCTTCTGGGCGACATGGGTGGCAATATCCACCGGGTTGGTGATCAGCATGTAGATGGCGTTCGGGGCGACCTTGACAAGGTTCGGCATAATGGCCTGAAGAATCTTGATGGTGGCACCAACGAGCTCCAGACGAGACTGACCCGGCTTCTGGCGAGGGCCTGCGGTGATGACGACCATGTCGGCGTCACGGCAGATCTCCGGATCATCAGAACCGTCGATGGACACGGTCGGGTAGAAGCTGGAGCCGTGCTGCATGTCGAGCACCTCGGCCTCCACACGCTCCTTGGCGATATCCTCAAGCACGATCTCACGGGCAACGCCGCGCTGTGCAGCAGCGAAAGCAAGGGTGGAGCCAACAGCACCGGCACCAATAACAGCAAGCTTCGTGGGCTTAACGGTAGTTTCCGCCATGATAGGTTAACCTCTCTTCAAAGGCGGTCTGCGACTTTGGGCAGGCCTAATCACTTACGACTTTACTGTATAAGCCCAGTGCGACGTTCCACACAGCGAACCGCCGTACAAGCATCACAAAACCATATATTTTCCAACCGTTGTTAGCGCTCACGGATTTTCGCGTCCAACGCGGGCGGACTCGATCCACACTGTGATATTCGTCACCCGTTAAGCCACCCGCTCAGTCACCCGCTCAACCGATGGCCTGATCAATCACACGCGCCGCCAGATGCGAATCCACATTCGCCTCCAGCTTGACGCCGTCATCGCGATATTCCACCCGTTCCACCAAGCCGTATTCACGCACCTGGGACAACAACGATCCTGCAGTATAGGGAAGCAGCGCATCCACATGTACATGCGGCACCGGCAACAGATCCTCTACCGCGGCACGCAGAGATTCAAGTCCCTCTCCGCTGAACGCGGAGACGATATGTGCCTGCGGTTCCAGAGCCGCCAATCGTTCGCGAGCCGCATCATCGATCTGATCCGCCTTGTTGAACACCAGCACGCGTGGTATGGATGCGGTCCCTTCGATGTCCGCCAACACATCGTTCACAGCTTCGATCTGCGAGAACGGATCCGGGTGCGAACCATCCACCACGTGCACGATGATATCCGCCTCGGCCACTTCCTCCAGTGTTGACTTGAACGCCTCGACCAGCTGAGTGGGCAGCCTGCGCACGAAGCCCACCGTGTCCACATAAGCGTAGGCACGTCCATCACGGGTTTTCGCGCGTCTGACCGCCGTATCCAGCGTGGCGAACAACGCGTTCTCCACCAATTCGGCCGAACCGGTCAGCCGATTGGTCAACGACGATTTGCCGGCGTTCGTGTACCCGACCACAGCCACCGTCGGCAATCCGAAACGTCGTCTGGACCCACGTTTGACCTCACGAGCGGGTGCCATCTCGCGAATCTGCCGTTTCAGACGGGCGATACGCGTACGGATCACGCGGCGGTCCATCTCGATTTTCGTTTCGCCAGGTCCACGTGAGCCAATGCCCGCGTCGGCACCGGCCGCTCGACCACCGGCCTGGCGGGACAGGGAACCGCCCCATCCGCGCAGTCGAGGCAGCATGTATTCGAGCTGGGCGAGCTCCACCTGCGCCTTGCCTTCACGGGAAGTGGCGTGCTGGGCGAAAATGTCCAGAATCACAGCCGTACGATCGACCACTTTGACCTTGGCCGTATCTTCCAGAGCTCGACGTTGCGAAGGCGGCAGATCATCGTCCACGATGATGGTATCGGCCTCTTCCCTCGCCACGATATCCGCGATCTCCCGCGCTTTGCCGGAACCGACATACGTGGCGGCGTCCGGGCGCAGACGATGCTGCAACAGACCGTCGCACACCACCGCGCCAGCGGTTTCGGCGAGCGCGGCAAGCTCCCTCAATGACTCCTCCGCCTTGGCCTGTGTGGTCTCGCGTGAAGACCAGACGCCGACAAGCACCACACGTTCCAGACGAACCTTGCGATATTCGACTTCGGTGACATCTTCGAGTTCGCCGAGCCCGGCCACATGCTTGAGCTCGTTGCGGGCCTCGCGTTCTTCCCACTCCTGATTGGTGTCTTCGTGCCATCCCGAAGGACGTTGATTATTGTCAAGCAACACATCCGACTGTGAGGAAAGCACTCCTTGAGCGGTAATGCCGGAGCTGCCGTGGTCGATGTCGGTGTACTGGTTGTTGTCAGTCAAAGACGCCTCTTCAAATCAATGGTTCCCGATTCTTGTATGGCTTCTTATTATCATCAAATGAGGTGACATGCCCGATATGGGCGCAGTACACAGAACCAGTGCACACAACCAGTGTACGGAACCAACACACAGAACCAATACACAGAACAGCAACGAAACGGTTGCGGCGAGTGCGGAAACGCCCCGCGGAAATGGAGTTGATGATGGCAGAGCAGTATTTCTCCGCGGATCCTTCGTCCAAGGACGTCAGGCGCACGCTGCACGTTTCGCTGCGTGGCCGTGACACACAGGTTCAGGTGTCCAACGGCGTCTTCTCCGGTTCACGACTGGATTTGGGCACTTCCGTATTGCTCAAGCATGCGCCGGAGCCGCCGTTGACCGGCGATTTTCTCGATTTGGGCTGTGGCTGGGGTCCGATTGCCTTGACCCTGGCTGCTGAGAGTCCCGAAGCGAACGTATGGGCGGTGGATGTCAACGAACGCGCCTTGGAACTGACGCACGGCAACGCGCAGTCCAACAACCGTTCGAATATCCATGTCTCGCAGACCGATGAAACGGGCGCCTGTCTGCCCGCAGCACAGCAGCCGTCGTTTGCCGCCGCCGTGCCTGTCGACACCATGTTCGATGTCATCTGGTCGAATCCGCCGATCCGCATCGGCAAGGAAGCGTTGCACACCTTGCTGATGACTTGGCTGCCACGCCTCAACAATGATGGCGCCGCCTATCTGGTGGTGCAGAGGAATCTGGGCTCCGATTCGCTGATCCCCTGGCTGGACGAGGCGCTGGGAGACGGATTCGCGGTAAGCAAATACGCCAGCTCCAAGGGCTTCCGTATTATTGAAGTCCGTCATGAAATATGAGTATCCCGTTGAACTTCCGGTTTCCGCCGCACACGATGAGATAGCGAACGCGGTCCGGCATTCCCAAGTCGTTATTGTTTCCGGACAGACCGGTTCCGGCAAGACCACCCAGTTGCCGAAGATCCTGTTGGAACTGGGGCGCGGCACGCACGGCCGGCAGATCGTGCACACCCAGCCACGTCGTATCGCCGCGCGTACCGTGGCCGAACGCATCGCCGCTGAAATGGACGTGCCGCTCGGCGCGGAAGTGGGCTATCAGGTGCGATTCACCGACGAGAGCTCCCCCAACACTCGTCTGCGCGTGGTTACCGACGGTATTCTTCTGGCTCAGATTCAACGCGATCCGAATCTGAGCCAGTACGATACGATCATCATCGATGAGGCGCACGAGCGCAGCCTGAACATCGACTTCCTGCTCGGCTATCTCACCGCGCTGCTGCCCCGCAGACGCGATCTGAAGCTGGTAATCACCTCCGCAACCATCGATTCGGTGAAATTCCAAGAGCATTTCGAGCATGCGCTGCACGAGAAGGTGCCGGTTATCGAGGTCTCCGGTCGCACATTCCCGGTGCAGGTGGTGTATGAGCCGCTGGGGACCGCTCCGGCGCTGATGCGCGAGGTGCCCGGCTTCGCTGTGGGCGCGCGCCCCGGTGACGCCGATTACGATGAGCTGGCGTCCGCGGTCGCGCAGTCCGAAGACCGCCCGCATTCGGGCAATGGACGCAGCAACGCCGGATATGCCGAAGACGCCATTACGGATATGCCCACCGCCGTGGCTCGTGCCTGCGCCGAACTGGTGATTCATTCCTCGCACGAACGTGGAGCCCGCGACATTTTGGTCTTCGCTTCCGGCGAGCGCGACATCCACGAATTCGAGGCGGCATTGCGGCACCATTACGGGCCGCGCGTGGAGGATATGCGCCGCCCGGATGCCATCGAGATCATGCCGCTGTTCGCCAGACTTTCGGCGTCCGACCAGCACAAGGTGTTCGAGCCGCATACGCATCAGCGCATCGTCATCGCCACGAACGTGGCCGAAACCTCGCTGACCGTGCCCGGCATTCGCTACGTGGTCGATCCGGGCACCGCCCGTATCTCCCGATATTCGAAGACCGCCAAGGTGCAGCGGCTTCCTATCGAACCGATCAGTCAGGCCAGCGCCGATCAGCGAAGCGGCCGATGCGGCCGTGTGGCGGACGGTATTGCGATTCGCTTGTATTCGCGCGAGGACTACGAAACTCGTCCGCGCTTCACCGAACCGGAGATTCTGCGTACCTCGCTGGGCGCTGTGGTGTTGCATATGCTTTCGGTGGGCGTGGCCCGTACCGCCGAAGACGTCACCAGTTTCGGCTTCATCGATCCGCCGGATATGAAAGCCGTATCGGATGGTTTCAACGAGCTCACCGAGCTCAAGGCCATCGGACGCAAGCATGGCGAGGTGACGCTGACGCATATCGGCCGCCAGCTGGCGCGCATCCCCATCGATGTGCGTCTCGGTCGCATGGTTATCGAAGCGGCCCGCATCGGTTCGCCGAATACGTTGGCCGCCGTGCTGGTCATCGTCTCCTTCTTGAGCCTTCAGGATCCGCGGGAGCGTCCGGATGACAAGCGTGAGGACGCGGACCGTATTCATAATCGGTACGCGGATGAGACCAGTGATTTTCTCACGGCGTTGAACATCTGGGATCGTGTATTCCAAGCGGATGGCAATCCCAGCAACAACGCATTGCGCCGTATCTGCAAGACCGAATATTTCAGCTGGCTGCGTATGCGTCAGTGGAAGGATCTGGTCTCTCAGTTGACGCAGATGTGCCACGAGCTGAAGTTCAAGGTCGGCGAGCCGTTGCCGTCCTCCCGCCCTGGTCTGCAGATCCGCCAGCTTCCGTTGAATCAGCAAGCCGCTCATTCGTTATGCTGTTCGTGGGATGCGGACGGTATCCACAAATCAATGCTTGCCGGTCTGCTGTCGATGATGGGCATGCAGGTGATTCGCGAACCGAAGGCCTCCGATTTCGCCGGACTTACCGGGGCTGCTCGCGCTCGCGCGATGAAACGCGCGCAGAAACAGTCGAAGAACGAGTATCAGGGTGCCCGAGGCACTCGTTTCGCGCTGTTCCCGGCCTCGGCAGTGGCCAAGAAAACACCCGCTTGGGTGATGAGCACGGAATTGGTGGAGACTTCGCGACTGTGGGCCCGTTATTCGGCGGCCATTGATCCGGCGTGGGCCGAACCTTTGGCCGGTCAGCTGACACGCACCACGTATGCGGAGCCGCATTGGTCCGCTTCCCGTGGCTCTGCGGTGGCTACGGCCCGTGTCCTGCTGTATGGTCTGCCGATCGTGCAGGACCGCGCGGTGCAGTGGGGACGAATCAATCCGCCTGAGGCGCGTGATTTCCTGATCCGTCAGGGTCTGGTGGACGGCGATATCCAGCAGCGGTTCAGTTACGACGAGTTCGTCAACGGCAACCGCGACATTCTTGAAGATGCCGCCGATGACGCCAGCCGCACCCGTCAGCTGGCGGACACCGTGTCTGACGAGGATCTGTTCGACTTCTATAACGCGGTCATTCCCGCAGATGTGACGTCCGTCGCCGATCTGGCCAAATGGTGGAAGCGTGAGCATGATGAACATCCGAATCTGCTGACCTTCGACCCCGCCAAAGTGGAGCGTTTGGCGTCCAGCGAGTCGGTGAGCTTGGATGACTATCCCGATCACTGGCATACGCTCGGATCGGACGGTCAGCCTATCGATCTGCGATTGAGCTACGTCTACGATCCGGCCGATCCGACCGACGGCGTGACGGTGCATGTGCCGTTGAAAGCGCTTTCACGTATCAGCCCGGAACAGTTTACCTGGAATGTGCCTGGTCTGCTGGATGAACTGATTCTGGCGATGATCAAAGCGCTGCCCAAGCAGTTGCGTGTGCAATTCGTGCCGGCCCCGGATGCCGCCAAGAAGATTCGCAACTGGATCGACGAACAGTATCCCGATCTTCCCGGCTCCGGCTCTCAGCAGAAGCCGAATCTGCCGCCAGTTGGGCCAGAGGGTGCGGATACCGCGCTCTGGCCTGATCTGGCGCATGTGTTCACGCGGGCGGCCATCGCCACCGTGGGCGCGCAGATTCATCCTGAAGTTTTGGGACCGGAACTGGTCGAACGACTCTCCCCCTATCTCAGGGTCACGTTCGCAGTGGAGCAGCAATTGCCGCCCAGCCGCAATCAGCGAGGTCGCAGACATGCGCGCGGCCCGGTCAAGGTATTGGGCACATCCAAGGATCTCAAGGCCCTGCAGCGCAAATTCGCCGAACAGGCGGAGGCCTCCGCACGTCAGATGGTCAAGAAGCAGGCCGAACAGGCCGGTGAACAAGGCAAGCTGGTGCAACGCGCCAACCTGCTGCATAAGGCCGGCGCCACCACCGAGTCACGTGCCGTCATGTTGTGGCGCGGCGCACTGGATGCGCTGCGTCTGCCATCCGAACGCGTCTCTTCACGTTGGTTGGGCACCGAGGCGCTGATGTTGGCCTCGGCACCGTACAAGTCCACTGCCGACTTGGTCGAAGACCTGCAGCTGGCCGCCGTCAAACGTCTGCTGCCCAAGGTGGACACCCTTGCGAATGACGAAGCCTTGGCGAACGCCGTACTTGATGTACAGGAAGTGTATGAGGATACCGTTTATCAGGTGGCTCGTGACGTTATCGCCATCCTCAAGTCGTACGCAGAAGTAGACAAAGCCACGTCCGGCAAAGCTGATCTGCCGATGCTTTCCGTACTCCAGTCGATTCGCGATCACATCGCCACACTGGTCTACCCCGGATTCGTAGGCCGCACTCCCCCGGATGCGCTTACCTCGATCAGTCGATATCTCAAGGCTGATTGGAGCCGACTGAGCAAGGCGAAAACCGACAAGAACCGTGACGTCAAGTGGGCCTGGCAGGCCGACGAAGCGAAACAGCTGGTAGATAAGGCCGTGGCGCATGCCAAGGCCGAACCGGCCGGCCCCAAGCATGAGACGCTGATGCAACAGGCCGAACAGGCCCGATGGATGCTTGAGGAGTTTTATGTGAGCCTGTGGGCGCAGGAGCTTGGCACCAAGGGGCCGGCGTCCTTAAACCGCATCAAAAAGGTTCTGGCATAAGGTTTCCACTGATACATAACTAAGCAATCTCTCCATGGCACAGACGAAACAGCGGAAGACGCGACGGAAAGCGCCACATAAAACACCACAGAAGGCACAGCGGAGAAAATCACGTAGATCCTCACGCGCAGCCACGCGTCATCTGTCGTTGGCGAAACGGTGGCGTCGTGCATCATTATGGCGACGAATCAAAATCGTACTGGCTACGGTGGTGGCACTGGTCTGCATTGTGGCGCTGGTAACGGGAACCGTATGGTTTGTCGGATGGCGGCATTCGGTGCAGGCGGCCGAGGCTCGTCAGCTGCAGCTTGCGCAGGACTATGGTTTCGACCCGGGCAACATCATCTCCGACGGCCAGTTCTTCAACGGCAATGCGATGAGCGAATCAGAAGTGCAATCGTTCCTTGACGAGCAGGGTGCGGCATGCACCGACACGAGCTGCTTGAAATCGAAAACCTTTGACACCACCGATCAGCCGGCCGATGAATACTGCAATGCCTATGAGGGCAAGAAGGGTGAGCGGGCGGCCGCCATCATCGTCAAATCGGCCAGAGCATGCGGCATCAGTCCCAAAGTGTTGCTCACCGTAATGCAGAAGGAGCAGCATCTGGTCACAGCCACCAACGTCACCGATTTTCAATATCAGGCGGCGATGGGGCTGAGCTGTCCGGATACCGCCAACTGTGATCCGAAATACGCCGGTTTCTTCCGCCAAGTGTATGGAGCCGCGCAACGGTATCAATATTATGTGGCCCACGAAAGCCAGTACGGATATCAGGCAAAGACGTTGAATTACGTGCAGTATCATCCGAATGCGGCTTGCGGCGGCACCGAGGTGTACATCGAGAACAAAGCCACCGCATTGCTGTACATCTATACGCCCTACCAGCCGAATACTGCGGCGCTGGCCGCCGGCAACGGCGAAGGCGATTCCTGTTCCAGCTACGGCAACCGTAATTTCTCACTGATCTATACCAGCTGGTTCGGTACAGCTCGCTCGTCGGGCAACTGAACACGCGTCAGCATGCCGATGCATCAGCCGCGCCGCATATGACTTGACCGTACCGGCAGGGATAAACCGGTACGGTCAAGTGTTATCAATCAGACCGCGTGGCTGATGCAGCGACCTGAAAGTCAGTGTTTACAGTGCTCCCGCCAGACCGTGGTCGTGTCCGTTGCGGGCGAACACCGGCACCGAGTCGAGCGGTGCATTCGCCGTGATCGTCTGGCCGGCGGCGTATACGGTGCCGTCGCGCAGATCTGTCCAGCTCGTCTCGCCGTCGCCGGGCAGGTACACTTCGCGGGAGCGTGCGCCTTCCTCGACCACAGGAGCGACCAGCAGATCCGCTCCGAGCATGTATTCGTCGGCGATATCCGCGGCGGCGGCATCGTTCGGGAATTCGAAGAACAGGCCGCGAATCAGCGGATGTCCGCTCTCGTGGGCTTCGGCGAACAGCTCACGCATGTAGTCGCGCAGACGTTCACGCACGTTGATGAACTTGACCATGATGCGTTCGATGTCCTCGCCGTAGCTCCACGGTTCGTTGTCCGCGCCGGAGGGAGAACGATGCTCACCGGAGGCGTTCGTGATGGTCTCCTTCATCGTGCCGTCCGGCTGGAGGGCCGAACGATCGCCGTGGTTGCGCATCACCGGGGAGAAGCAGGAGAACTGGCACCAGCGAGCCAGCAGTTCCTTGAACGAATCGCTGTTGATGTCGCCGTCATGGAAGCCGCCCATATCGGTGGTGAACCACGGGATGCCGGCCATGCCCATGTGGATGCCACAGGTGATCTGCGCCTTCAGATCGGCGAAAGTGGAGCCGACATCACCGCTCCAGACCAGAGCGCCGTAGCGCTGGGAGCCTGCCCAAGCGCAACGGGTCAGGTTGACGATCTCGTCCGTACGCCCGTATGCCGCCTGTCCTTCATAGAAGCCGCGGTTGTATTCGCGCGGATAGACATTCGCCACCTGCTGGTTGGGGCCGGCATAGTAACGATAGTTCTCGAAATCGTAGGTGCCGTATTCAGGCTCGGCCTCGTCCAGCCAGAATGCGTCAATGCCCAGGTCGGCGTAGTTGGCGCGGCACTTGCTCCACACATAGTCGCGGGCTGCCGGGTTGGTGGCATCGAAGAACTGGCTGGGGCCTTCGAACATCATGCCGATGTCCTGTCCACGATCGGCGCGCACCAGCAGATTGTTCGCCTTCATCTCGGCGTAGTTCTCCGAAGCAATGGCGACCTGCGGCCACACGGAGGCCATGACCTTGACGCCCATCTCGTGCAGTTCGTCGCACATGGCCTTCGGATCGGGCCAGAATTCCTTCTCGAAACGGAAGTCGCCCATGTACGGCCAGTGGAAGAAGTCAATGACGATGAGGTCCAGCGGGATGTTGCGCTGCTTGAAGCCGCGTGCCACTTCAAGCAGCTGCTCCTGATTCCAGTAGCGCAGCTTGCATTGCCAGAAGCCCAAGCCCCATTCGGGCATCACCGGCGCATGACCGGTGGCGTCCGCGTAGTGTTCCATGATCACGGCCGGCGTGGAGCCCACGGTGATCCAGTAGTCGATCTGCCTGGTGGCATCAGCCTTCCATTCGGTGCGGTTCTTGCCGAAGGTCACCGAGCCGACAGCCGGATTGTTCCACAGGAAGCCGTAGCCGGCTGAAGAGACGACGAACGGTACGGATGCTTGGGAGTTGCGATGGGCGAGTTCCAGCGTGCATCCCTTCAGGTCCATAACGTTCTGCTGGTATTCGCCCATACCGTACAGTCGTTCATCTGTCGGCGCCTCGAACGACACCGTCACGGCGTGATCGCCGCCGATGATCGGCTTGAACCGGCGGGCATGCAAGTCCAGCGAACCACCGCGCGCCGATTCACGGAACAGCGGCGTGCCATCCGCCTTGAAGAAGCTCAGCTCGCAACGGGGCTCCTCATAGCCTGCACCACCGTAGACATCGTAAGAGGCCTCGGCCTTGACCACGATACCTCCATTGCGCAGCTCGGCGGTGGAGTGCTCCTCATCGATATTCACCGATACGGCATCGGGGTCCTGCTTCGGGTTATCCAGCAGCGCCCATTCGGGATTCTCCACCTCGTGCATTTGCGCCGAGCGAACGCGGATGGAATCGTCGCCCCACGGTTCGATGCGCAGGTATTCGCCGTCGCCGGTCCAGGTCAGGGCGTGGCCATCGGTGTGGAAGGTAAGCAGTGTCATGGTAAGTCTCCTTTGACGTTATCGCTATGGTGACGTTGTCGTGTTGTCTATATGGATGCGAGCCTCAAATTCAGCTCGCATCCCATGTCATCAATCCTTGATGGCACCGGCGGTCACACCGGCAGCCACATATTTCTGAGCCACGATGAGCAGCAGTGCAGTAGGCACCGAAGCCAGCACGGCCGTGGCCATCATCGGACCCCATTCCTGATTCTGCGATCCGATGAAGTCGTAGATGCCCATCGTGATCGGGCGCATCTTGCCACCGCCGGAATCCAGCGTGGAAGCAAACATGAAGTCGCTCCATGCCCACAGGAAGCTGAACAGCGAGGTGGTGACGATGGTGTTGCGGCTCAGCGGAATCACAATTCGAGTGAATACGGTCCACTGGGATGCGCCGTCGATCTGTGCGGCTTCGATCAGCGAGCGTGGCATGCCGGTCATGAATCCGGTCAACAACATCACCGCGAACGGCACTGCGATGGTCGAGTCGGCGACGATCAGACCAGGCAAGGTGTCCAGCAGATTCAGATCACTGAAGATCTGGTAGAAGCCGAGTGCCATGACCACGGCGGGAATCATCTGGGCTACGATCAGCAGGAAGTTGAGGGTTTTACGCCCCTTGATATGCAGGATGGCCAGTGCATACGAGGAAGGAAGGGCGATAAGCAGGGTCACGATCACACAGCCGAGCGCGATGATCAGTGACGTACCGAGGTATGGCAGCTGCGAGTTGAACGCGGCGGCGTAATTGTCCAGCGTGAAGTCCATCGGGACAAGGTCGCCGGAGCGGATGGAGCGACGCTGGGTGAAGGAGATATTGATCATCCAGTAGACAGGGAAGAGCATGATCAGCGTCAGCACGATGCCGATTGCGGTTTTCCACCAAGTTGAACGATGCTGCATGTCGATTACCTCTCTTCCTCTTTGCCCTGCGCCCACAGATAGATCAGGGCGAAGGCGAGCGCCACCAGAATCAGGATCGTACCGACCACGGAGGCTTCGGAATACTTGATGGTTGCGGAAGTGCCCTTGCCGAACGCCATCTCATAGGCCCAGGTGGCCAGCGTGCGGGAGGTGCCGGTGCCCTTGGTCATGATCCAGATGATGTCCACGGTGCGTAGCGTGTAGACGAAGCCGAGCAGCAGGGTGATCATCGTGACCGGCTTGAGCAGCGGGAAGGTGATCTTCCAGAAACGCTGCCAGGCGTTGCAGCCGTCCAGCGAGGCCGCCTCGTACAGATCGCCGTTGATGTTCTGCAGACCGGAGTAGAGGATCACGAGGTTGAACGGAATACCCAGCCAGATGTTGGCGATGATCACGGCCCATAGGGATTTGTCGGCCTGCAGCCACCAGACCGGATCCAATCCGAATACACCGAGCAGGTTGTTGACCAGACCGCTGTCCGCGTCCATCATCCACTGCCAGATGGTGCCGGAGATCATCGGCGGCAGCAGCCACGGCACCAGGAACGCGCCGCGCAAACCGGCGGACAGTTTGAAGTTCTGGTTGAAGAACACAGCCAAAGCCAAACCGATCGAGTATTGGAACACGATGGAGAGCACCACGAAGATCAGGGTCTGACGCAAGGTGGTCCAGAATTCAGGGGTGGACACGACCTCTTTGTAGACGTCAAGTCCGGTCCAAGGAGCTTCTCCGGTGACGAAGGTACGACGGGTGTAACGGTGCAAGCTCATCGAGATGTTCTGGACCAACGGGGAAACGTAGAACACCAGCATGTAGATGATGAGCGGAGCGGCGAATCCTATGGCCGCCCAAGTGGTTGGTTTGATGCGCTTGGCCGGCTTGGGCGCATGCGTTTGTGTGGTTGACATTATGCCGCCTATCGTGAAACAAAAATCGAAAAACGGAAAGAATCCGAACAGGAGAACGTCGTCAATGACGTGAACAAGGAAGGTGCCCGGCACCGGCTAGAGGAAGCGGCTCGGAGCCGGGCACCCGGAGGAGGAAGGAGAAAGGAAGAAAGATGGTGGACCAGCCGGATTGCTCCGGCTTTTGAGAATCAGGCCTTGTTCAGAGCGGCCTGCAGATCCTCGGAGAGCTGAGCGGAGATGTCCTCGTACTTGAGGCCAACGTCGGTGGTGCGGCCGGAGGCGCTTTCCACGATCTTGACCCACGGCTTCCACACCTCGTTCTCCTTGACCTGCTGGGCGCGCACGTCGCTCTTGGCGGCCAAGTAGACCATTTCGTCGTTCAGGGACTTGAGGTTGTCACCGTCAACGAGGCATTCGATGACCTTGACCGTTGCGGCCAGCTTTTCATCGCTCATGTTCTTCTGCGTGGGGATGGTGATGAACTCGCCACCGGTCGGCACCGGGGCGACGCCGCCGTCCTTGCCTGGGATCGGAATCATCTCGTAGCCTTCCTGGGCCGCGGACTCAGCCTGCCAAGAACCGTTCTCGGAGAAGCCGTACTCGCCGGTGAGGAAGAGATCCCATGCGGCGGACTGGTTGTCGGTGGCCACGGACTTCGGAGCCCAGCCCTTCTGCACCCAGCCGGAGACCAGATCGAGCGCATCCTGTTCGGCGGTGGAACCGGAAGCGTCCGCCAGCTTGCCGCCCGCGCCCCAGAACCAGGGCAGGAACTGGAAGGTACCTTCCTCGCCGGAGATGCCGGCGAAGGTGATGCCCTTGAATCCGGCGTTCACGACCTTCTCGATTGCGGCGTTGAGGGAATCCCAATCGGTAATGGAAGCCGGATCCACGCCCGCCTTCTGCAGGACGGTCGGGTTGTAGTACAAGCCGAGCGCGTTGGAGCCATAGGAGACGCCGTACTGCACGCCGTCCACGATGCCCGGGCCCTCGATGTTCGCGTCGTATCCGGAGACGTCCACGCCAGCGGCCTTGATATCCGTGACCAGACCGGCATCGACGGCGGTCGGCATCTTCGGGTTATCGATAAGGGCGATTTCAGGGGCGTTGTTCGCCTTCACGGCAGTGGTGAGGTTGTTCAGCAGATCGGACTGCGCGTAGCCGACTCGCTTGACGGTGTATCCGTCGGGAGCGCACTTCTCCACGAAGGCCTGCCAGGTGCTGTCGGCGGTCTTCTGCGGGTACGGATCCCAGAATTCGATGGTTTTGTCGTCCTTGGCAGACGAGGAGCCACCACAGGCGGCCAAGCTCATCACGGCGGCGGCCGCGACCACGAAAGCAAGGGCACGACGGGAAGTTGAATTGGTCATCTCTTGATTCCTTTCATCGCCACGCAACACTGCGTGCAACAATATTTCCAGAACAATCGCATAGAGCTCGAACGGTTGTCCTGATTTCGTTTAACCGGTTCAACAGTTATTTAATATACACCACGGATCACGCAAATGCAAATTAGTGCAACGAATTAACCATTACCGCCGGCGACTGTTAGCGCTAAACCCGTTATGGCTCAATCACTAGAGGAAAATCAAACAACACCTCAGCCTTCGGCGCGTCGCGATTGGCAACTCGTGACATCAACAGCTGGATGGCGGTCTGCGCCAACTGATTGACGTCGGTCTGCACAGTGGCAAAAGGTATTTTCATTGTGGTAGTCAACTGTTTGGGGAACAACGTAACCACACGCAAATCATCGGGAACTCTGATATCCAGTTGTGCGAATGTCTGCGGGCCAACTATGGTGGCAGGCTCATTATGTATCACCATTGCCGTGGATTGCGGATAGGTATCCAAAGCCTGCTCGATGATTTGCGTCGGACCGGCGTTGTCATCATCCGGACTGACTGTATGCACAACAAGTCCATGACGGTCGGCTATGGCTGTCATTGCATCATAGAACCGCAAGGCAAAGCCCATGTGCCGTTTGAAAATCTGCTTCGACCACAATACCAGCGTGATCTCGGCATGGTTCTCGGATGCAAGAAAGTTAATGATTTTCGCCGATTCCTTGACGAAATCGGAATCGACGACATCAAGGCCAAAGGAGTCTTTGGGAGAGCCGAACACCACGGTCGGCATGTTCATTTTCGCAGCGATGCGCATACGGGGATCGTCATCGCGCACATCCATCAGAATGAATCCATCGACCTTGCGGGAATTCCATGCCTTGAGCATCGCCTCGGCACCATCATCGTTGCCGATGAACAACGTATCGTAACCGTATTGCGCCGCGCATTCCGACATCAAATACACATGCAGACCGAACAGGGCCGAAAGATAGTTGCTGTGGTAGGCCGGGGAGACGATGCCGAACGTTTTGGTTTCGTTCGCGGACAACGCACGTGCCGCATGATTGACCGTATACCCCAGTTCCTTGACTGCTTTGCGGACTTTGTTCGCCGTCTGCTCGGTGATTCTCGGGTCGTTCGACAATACGTACGATACGGTCGCCTTCGATACTCCCGCCGCCCGGGCCACATCCGATATATTGACCATGGGGAACGCCTTTCACCTGCATAACAACGCTGTTTATGCCCGCTACTTTACCGGCATATGCGTTGACTCATCTGCACGACTCGCGTCAACGTTCCAGATGGCGTCCCACATAAGGACGCATCGCCATGGTGACGGCCATGCCCAGCAGCGCGAATACAGCGCCCACCGGCCCCAGCCAGGTCAATCCCAGATGGTCGTTCGTCAGGCCACCGACCGCCGAACCGACGGCGATGCCGATGTTGAAGGACATTGAATTGAGCGACGAGGCAAGATTCATCGAACCCGGGTGGGACTGTGCAGCCACATCCATATACAGCACCTGCGACGAAGCGTTGAAGTGATACATGAGCAGGCCTAGAACCACCAACAGGGCCGCACCATACCACGGAACCCAATGAACCAGCGCCAATGAGCACAGCAATACCGCATGAACCAAGTACACCCAACGCAAGTGGAACAATGGCTCCACTCCCCTGCCATGTTCGGCGAGTTTTCCGGCGGTCAGGTTGCTGCACAGACAGGCCACGCCATAGATCACCAGACCAAGGCTGACATATTGCTCAGGCAGATGCACTTCATCGCGCATGATCGGCGTCAGATACGTATAGAACACGTAGCTGGACGCGGCACCGAACACTACGGCCAGCACGCCCAGATGAATACGTTGATCGAAGAACAAGCGGAACTGGGAAAGGAATCCCACCTGTACGATATGGCTGTTGCGCGGCAGGACAGGGAACATCGCGATCAGCAACACCACGGTCAGCAGATTGATGATATGGAAGGTCCAGCGCCATCCGAACGCATTGGCCACGGCCGTGCCGATCGGCACGCCCACTACGGAGGCGATGGAGAATCCCGAGAACACCCATGCGATGAATTTGGTGCGGTAGCGCTCATGCGTCACATCCGGCGCGAATGTCATGGCGATGGCCACCAATGTGCCGGAGACGGATGCGATGATCAGTCGAGCGATCAGCAGCACCGGATAGTTCGGAGCGAACGCGCACAACACATTGCCGAGAAGGAATACGCTCATCAACGTCAGATAGGTGACAAACCGAGGGAATCGCGCGCTCAACGCCGATCCGAGCGGCGTACACGGCGCGTATACGAACGCGAAGATGGCCACCAGATTGCCGACCGTCACCTCGGAAACCTGAAGTCCCGCCGCAATATCCGGCAGAATGCCGACGACCACAAACTCACTCATGCCGAGCATGAAGCTGGCGAAGATCAAAATGTTGACCGGCAGCGTGAAAAATCGATCCTCGCGCACGTCGCCATGCGGTGCCTCGGACGTGGGCGTCTGCGTATTGGCCATGGTAGAGGCTCCTTCAGTGCTCGTGTTTACCGAGTTGCATGGTATGCGGCAACGTCTACAAACGCCATGCCGAGACACGCTGATGGACTCGCCCCCCTCCTGCAAGCCATACCGCAGATGAAAACAAGTCCGCGAAATGGGGCCGGGGCCGATATGTGAAGTGGCTCTCCTCAGTATCCGAGGAGAGCCACTTCACATCGTATGGTGTCGGTTTGAGCAGAGGGCCGGCCGATCACAACCTAGGCAGATATTTCTTCAACTCAAACGGCGTGACCTGCTGGTTGTATTCCTCCCACTCCTGGTGCTTGTTGTCCAGGAAGTAGCCGAAGGCATGCTCACCGAGCACTTCCGCCACGAAATCGGACTTCTCCATAACCTTCAACGCCTCGTCCAGCGAGCGCGGCAACGGCTGGATGCCCATAGCTTGACGTTCTCCGTCGGTGAGCTCCCAGACATCATCGCTGGTGGGCTCGCCCAGCTGCATCTGCTTGTCGATGCCATCAAGGCCGGCGGCCAGCAGCACCGAGTACGCCAGATACGGGTTGGCCACCGGGTCGAGCGCACGGAACTCCATGCGCGCGGAATTGCCCTTGCCCGGCTTGTACTGCGGGATGCGCAGCAAAGCGGAACGGTTGTTGTGTCCCCAGCAAATGTAGCTCGGCGCCTCATTGCCGCCCCACAGGCGCTTGTACGAGTTGACGTACTGGTCGGTGACGGCGCAGATTTCCGCAGCATGGTAGAGGATGCCGGCCGCGAACTGGCGGGCGGTCAGGGACATGTTGAATTCCTGACCGGCCTCATAGAAGGCGTTGGAATCCCCCTCGAACAAGCTCAGATGCGTGTGCATGCCCGAGCCAGGTGCATCGGCCAAAGGCTTGGGCATGAAGCTGGCGTGGATGCCACGCTCCAGCGAGATCTCCTTGACCACCGTGCGGAAGGTCATGATGTTGTCGGCCGTGGTGAGCGCGTCTGCGTATCGCAGGTCGATCTCGTTCTGGCCGGGGCCCGCCTCATGATGCGAGTACTCCACCGAGATGCCCATCTGTTCGAGCATGTTCACGGTGGCACGACGGAAATCCATGCCTGGGCTACGCGGCACATGATCGAAGTAGCCGCCCTCATCGATCGGCGTGGGGGCCTTGGACCAGTCATCCTGACTTTCGAACAGATAGAACTCGATCTCCGGGTGTACGTAGAACGTGAATCCCTTTTCCTTGGCTTTGGCGAGCGCACGCTTCAACACGTGACGGGGGTCGCCGAGCGAAGGCTCGCCGTCCGGGGTCAGAATATCGCAGAACATGCGCGCGGTGCCTTGCGGACCGCCACGCCAAGGCAGAATCTGGAACGTGGATGGATCGGGCTGAACGATCATGTCGTCTTCGGAGATTCTGGTCATGCCTTCGATGGCGGAACCGTCGAAGCCAAGCCCCTCTTCGAATGCGGCCTCCAGTTCAGCTGGCGCGATGGCCACGGACTTCAATGTTCCCAACACATCCGTGAACCAAAGACGAATGAAGCGCACGTCGCGTTCTTCGACCGTGCGCAGCGCAAACTCCTGCTGTTTATCCATAATTGCCTATGGTTCCATAATCGTGTTACGTTCAGCGTTAACATCTCATGCTTGTCTTGCGCTTCCTTTCGCTTAAGCACCTCCGCTCCCATATCAGAGGCTCGTAATGTACACCGAATTCTCAGCATCGGCGACTCCAGTGTCTTATCACAGCTGTTCGGCGTTACAGTTATAGGTTATGAGCGAAGATCATCTGGCCCCGTCCGCAAACCCACCCATTGATGTGACCAGCTGGAAGCAGGCCGTTAATCCTCGCGACCGTTCGCGAGCCGGCATTGCGGCACGTAACTCGGCACCGCTTGAGTCACATGCCATCTGGCAGGTGCGCGAAGGCCGGCGTGAAGCCATCAGCTTGCTGGAGGAACAGTCTGCGATTCGTGTACCGGAATTGGTTCCGTTGCGCTATAAGCGCATGAGCGTAAGCTCGTTCACGTTCTACCGCGGCACGGTGCTTATCATGACCAACGATCTGGCTTCCACGCCGGTTACCGGCATTCCGGTGCAGTGCGTGGGCGATGCGCATATCGGCAACTTCGGCATCTTCCGTTCCCCTTCCGCCCGTCTGGTGTTCGATATCAATGATTTCGACGAAACCGCCATCGGACCGTGGGAATGGGATTTGAAACGCTTGGCTGTTTCCGTGGAGATTTGCGGGCGGGCCAATAAGTTGAAGACCAAGGATCGCCGTACCGCGGTGTTGCAATGCGTACGCACATACCGCGAGCGCATGAAATGGTTCTCCGAAATGGACTATCTGGATGCCTGGTACGAGCATCTGGATGTTGAGGAAACATTGGACCGGTTCGAAACCAGTGGTTCTAGGCGCAGCCCCGTATTGCGAGAAGCCGCGATGAAGGCATTGCTGAAGGACAACGATGCGGCGGCTGCCAAACTATGCCGCTATGAGGGCGGCAAGCTACGGTTCAAGTCCAATCCTCCGGAATTGGTGCCGATCAACGAGCTGCAGGAGTATGCCGATCCGGAGGCGCTGCAGGCACGTATCAGCACCCTGCTCGAAAGCTATAAGCATTCCCTGTACGATGACCGCCGCATGGTGTTCGATCATCTGAGGTATCAGGACTCCGCCCGCAAGGTGGTGGGCGTCGGGTCGGTTGGTCAGCGTGCGTGGACGTCGGTATGGATCGCCCGCGATATCGACGATCCGATGATGCTGCAGATGAAGGAGGCCACATATTCCGTGCTTGAACATTACTGCGGTGCTTCCCGTTACGCCACACATGGCGAGCGTGTGGTGCAGGGGCAGAAACTGATTCAGAGCACCGCCGATGTACTGCTCGGATGGTCGAGCTTCATAGCCGAGGATGGTCGCAAACGCGATTATTACGTGCGTCAGCTGTGGAACGGCAAGGGATCAATCGACATTGACAATCTCAACGCTTCGGGTTTAAGTGATCTGTCGCGCATGTGTGCTTGGTCGCTGGCTCATGCGCATGCCCGTACCGGCGATTCCATCGCCATCGCCAATTACATGGGCGGCACCGATGAGTTCGACCAAGCCATCGCATCGTTCGCCGTGAGCTACGCCGAGCAGAACGACGAGGATTACGCAGTATTCAAGAAACTCATCAAATCCGGCGAGCTGCCGTGCACCAAGTAGCGGTCGAGGATCTCGGCGCATAGTTCCCCGCGACGAGCAAGGTCATTCCCGAGAATTTACCGCACTGACGATTGCTCAGTGCAACTTATTCTCGAGAACAACCCACTGCGCGAGAATTTCCCGCACTGACGATTGCTCAGCGCGGTAATTTCTCGAAGCTAGGGATCATTTCGAGAATTTACCGCGCCAATAGCTTCCAAAAAGCTTCAAGAACCCCCAGAACACTCCGGGAGACTTCACAATAGACTCCCGTGGTGTTCAAAAGACGTCAAAGAGCTTCAGAGGTTGACGAATTCATAGAACCCGTCAACCCCCGTAGTTTTACTTCGCCACTTCCAGCGCTTCTTGGAGAGTAAAAGCACGAGCGTACAGGGATTTGCCGAGAATCGCGGCATCCACGCCCAAATCAGCCAGTGTCTTGATGGCTTTGAGATCATCAAGCTTCGAGATGCCGCCGGATGCCGTCACCTTGGCGTCGGTACGTTCGGCCACTTCGCGCAGCAGTTCGATGTTCGGACCGGACATCATGCCGTCCTTGGCCACGTCGGTCACCACATAGCGCGAGCAGCCCACGGAGTCAAGGAACTTCATGGTTTCAAACAGATCTCCGCCTTCACGGGTCCAGCCACGTGCGGCCAACGTATGTCCGCGCACATCGAGACCGACAGCCACGCGATCACCATACTTCTTGATCACCGACGCGGTCCAATCCGGATTCTCCAATGCGGCCGTACCGATGTTCACGCGAGCGGCACCCGCCTCCAGAGCGGCTTCCAGCGAATCATCGTCACGCACGCCACCGGACAGTTCGATGTTGACCTTGTCACCCAGTTCATGCACAATCTCACGCAGCTGGTCACGGTTGTTGCCCGTGCCGAAAGCGGCGTCCAGATCAACCAGATGAATCCACTCGGCACCGGCCTCGACCCACGTGCGGGCCGCCTCGAACGGTGAACCGTAATCGGTTTCGGAGCCGGATTCGCCCTGACGAAGGCGCACGGCCTTGCCGTCGCGAACGTCAACGGCGGGGAGCAGCGTCAAAGACATGAGAACAACCTTTCTGTACTTCTGTAACAATCACGAACAATCACGAATCACCGTTGCATTGACTCAAGCGCCACCGCACGGTCACGGCAAACGCAGCAGCTGGCTCGATCAGAACGTAGCGATCCAATTCTTCAGCAGCTGAGCGCCGGCGTCTCCGGATTTTTCCGGATGGAACTGCGTGGCAGACAACGGCCCGTGCTCATAGGCGGCCACAAAACGTGAACGTCCATATTCGCACCAGCTCACATGCTCCGGCGCATCTGCGAAATCGATCTCGAAGCGAGTAGTATCCGCGGCGCGCACTCCCATCGCGGCATATGAGTGCACGAAGTAGAATCGCTCCTGCTCCACGCCCTTGAGCAGAACGGAGCCGGGGGCCGCGTCAACGGTATCCCATCCCATATGCGGCACCACATCGGCATCCAACAAATCGACCGAGCCACCGATCAGACCTACGCCTTCGGCATCCGCACCATGTTCATGACCATGTTCGAACATGATCTGTTCACCCACGCACACACCGAGCACCGGTCGGCCGGCACGGATGCGATCGTAGATCACCCGATCGCCGTCCACTTGTTTCAGGCCATCCATGCAGGCCGCGAACGCGCCGACTCCGGGCACCACCAGTCCGTCGGCTTCAAGTGCCTGACGGTAGTCAGAGGTGAGTGTGGTGTCCACTCCCAAATTGGATAGCGCACGCACCATGGAACGCACGTTGCCGAAACCGTAATCGAAGACAACAGCCGTGGTCATTGTCTTGGTGCCTTTCTCTTCAAGTTCGTAGTCTGCTGTAATCGTCAACGTATGTCTGGCGACGCAGCAGAATGATTATCCGATTGATTGGTCAGCGTGAATATGCAAGATCCGTAGAATTCTGAGCGTCCATAGAGTCTGCGAAGCTTGCGGAATCGATGCAGCACTACTCGATACGGCTGCCTCGCCCGCCACGGCCACGTTTGGTATGGTCAGCCAGAATCTGCATAGCTTGATCATGGCTCAGGCTTGCGGAATCCACTACCTCGAATCCTTGGGTTCTCAGCTGAGGCAATGTCACGATGCCCAGCATCAAATCCTCCACGAACCGAGGAGTGGAGGTAAACAGCACCGGCGGCGCAAAGCTTTGACCAGCTTCACCCTGTACATACATGGTCACTTCAAGCTTGTCGGCACGATTGACCGCCAGAATAACCGCCATACCGGAAACGACAGTGGTCAGATCCTTGGCAGCGGCCTCAGGACCGTCACCGTCAAGATTCTTCAACACCGCGACGGCACCCTGATTGGAACCGATACAAGATGCGGCGATATCTGACAGCTGACAGAACGCGGCCAGCAGATCCGCGGAAGCCACTCGTGTAACCAGCAATGCGGTTTTCGCCCGGTTGCCGAGCAATCCGGCCAACTCGTTTTCAAAACCATCCGAGGGGTCCACCACATCGGCCATGGCCTCGTTGACTGCGTCTGCCACTGACGCGGCATCGAGGTCATCCGCAGTAGCGTCGGTCGTATCAGATGCAGTATCACCGCTTTGGGAATCGGCTTGTGGCGACGCTTGCTCCGATGCTGACTGATCAGCGAATTCCTGCTCGAAACCAGCCAGAGCCGCCTCCAGCTCCTCGTCGGAGAAATGCGACTCATCGTCTGCATTGAATTCCGAGTCAGAGCCGCGGCCGACACCATTGCTGTTGATATCGTCGTCGTTTGCGGACATCACAAAGCCCCCTTGGTGCTGGGGATCAGTCCCTCAATACGGGTATCGGGCTCAATGGCGAAACGCAATGCGCGCGCCAAGGCTTTGAATTCAGCTTCGGCGATATGATGCGGATCACGGCCGGCAAGCACTTGCATGTGCAGGCAGATACCGGCATGGAACGCAATGGATTCCATGACATGACGCACCAATGAGCCGGTGAAATGACCGCCCATCATGCAGTATTCATACCCTGCCGGCTCACCGCTGCACACACAGTAGGGGCGGCCGGAGATGTCCACCACGGCCTTGGCGAGCGCTTCATCCAGAGGTACAGTGGCGTCAGCAAAGCGACGAATGCCGCGCTTGTCTCCCAGAGCTTGCTTGAGCGCCTCGCCGAATACGATGGCCGTGTCTTCCACGGTGTGATGCACGTCGATATCGGTGTCGCCATGGGCATGGATCTTCAGATCGATCAGCGAATGCTTACCGAGCGCAGTCATCATATGGTTATAGAACGGCACCGAAGTGTCGATGTCGGTCTGTCCGGTACCGTCAAGGTTCAGTTCAAGATCGATATGTGATTCGCTGGTTTCACGGACGATATGCGCGGTGCGTGCCATGTCATCCCTCCTTCTTGTAAAGGTCATTCGATATGTAGCGGCAGCGGAAAGGCGGTGGGCAATGAATGCTGAAGAACCCGCCTATCAAACGCCTGCCGCCGTTCATCCAACCGTCGGTCTCCGGCAACTTGGGTGCCGCGGCTTTTCGCCTAGACCCGAGCAGGGTTGAGTCACTTGGATTCGACGATGCGCAACGTCTCAGCAAGCGCGTTGCGGAACTGTTCCATCTCCTCGTCGGTGCCCATGCAGACACGTAGCCAGCCATCGGGGCCCACCACGCGGATGAGCACGCCACGCTTGAGCAGTTCGTCGAAGATGGCATCACGATCATCGAAGTGACCGCCGAACAGCAGGAAATTGGATCCGGATTCGGCTACTTCGAGCGGCTGTCCCTTATACGTTTGCGACTTGAGCCATTCGGCTGTGGCTTCGCGTGTTTCACGCAAGTGTTCCACGCGGCTCAGTTGCTCGTCGGTATGTTCGAAAGCAGCCAAAGCAGCAGCTTGGGTTACAGCGGACAGGTGATACGGCATGCGCACGATACGCACGCAGTCGATGATGCCTTTGGATGCTGCCAGATAGCCTACACGCGCGCCGGCGAAGGCGAATGCCTTGCTCATGGTGCGGCTGACGGCCAGATTCGGATGGTCCTTGATCAGGCAGACCGCGCTTGGGGTGCCGGGCTTGCGGAACTCGACATACGCTTCGTCGATCACCAAAATCGGATGTACGCCTTCAGGCGCGCCAGCTACTTCCGCAGTTTCACAAGCGGCAAGAATACGTTCGATATCCTCCATCGGCAACGGGGTACCGGTCGGATTGTTCGGGCTGGTGAGCAGCACCATGGAGGGCTTGACCTCGTGGATGGCCTCGATGGTCTTGTCCACGTTCAGCGTGAAGTCGGCGTTGCGATGCGCCAGTTTCCAGCCGGTGAACGTGTCTCGCGCGTATTCCGGATACATGGAATAGGTGGGGTCGGCACCCAAGGCGGTACGGCCCGGGCCACCGAACGCCTGGAACAGCTGAAGCATGATCTCGTTGGAGCCGTTGGCACCCCACAGCTCATCCACATCCAGATGGGTACCGGATTCGCGGGTCAAATAGTCGCTGAATGCCTGTCGCAAAGCGATATGCTCACGGTCGGGGTAACGGTTGAGCGTCGGCGCGATCTCCAGCACACGCTTGGCGATGGTCTCGCAGACCGCTGGATCCGGCGCATATGGATTCTCGTTGACGTTCAGGCATACCGGTACGTCGAGTTGCGGCGCGCCGTAGGGTTCCTCGCCGATCAGATCGTTGCGCAGCGGCAGATTCGCCGGGATCGCATTCGTTGCTTCAGTCATTGCTCTTCCCTATTACCTTTCATATTCTCGGCTCCTCTTGTGGTGCATCATCATCGCAATCTCGTTGTTTATCTGATGACGATGTTCCAGTAAGAGGAGTCAAGATATAACTGTCTCAAGTCGGTTCAGCGCAGGCCGGCTTCGATCTCCTGCTCGCGCAGAGTAGCCTTGTCGTACGGATCCTTCACGAAACGACTCAGCACACACTCGCCGTGAGCGGGCAGGTCCTCCGAAACAGCGAAGGCGTTGATACGTGCGGCAAGAGCCTTCAGACCTTCCTCGTCGTATTCGATAACCTCAACCGGCTTCATGAACGTGTGTACGCCAAGGCCTGCGGCGAAACGTGCGGTGCCGCCGGTGGGCAACACGTGGTTGGAGCCGGACATGTAATCGCCCAGCGGCACTGGAGAATAGGGGCCACGGAAGATAGCGCCCGCGTTCTTGATGCGCTTGACTACGGCATCGGCGTCTTCGGTCTGGATTTCCAAGTGTTCGGCGGCGTACGCATTGGCGGCATCGATGGACTGATCAAGACCGTCGGTCAGCACAATGGCGGACTGGGTGCCGGACAGGGACGTGTGTACGCGTTCGGCGTGCTCGGTCTTCGGCACACGGTAGTTGAGGTTCTCCTGAACCTTCTCAGCAAGCTCGGGGGAATCGGTGAACAGCACGGAACCGGCGAGCTCGTCATGTTCGGCCTGACCGATAAGATCGGCGGCCAGCAAGCTCGGATTCGCCGTCTTGTCTGCGATGATGCCGATTTCGGTGGGGCCGGCCACGGCATCGATGCCCACGAAGGCGGAAACCAGGGACTTGGCGGTGGCTACGAAAATGTTGCCCGGGCCGGTGATCTTATCAACCGGATCGCACAGCACGTCGCCGTCCTGCGGTTCGGAGCCCTTGGCACCGTAAGCGAACATGGCGATGGCCTGTGCGCCACCGACCGCATACACCTCGTCGACGCCGAGGATGGCGCAGGTGGCGAGGATGGTCTTGTTCGGCAGGCCTTCTGCGTTATCGCGGGCGGGCGGGGTGGCGATGGCCAGGGATTCGACTCCGGCAGCCTGTGCCGGCACGGCGTTCATGATCACGGAAGACGGGTAGACGGCTTTGCCACCGGGCACGTACAGGCCGACGCGCTGAATCGGAATCCAACGTTCGGCAACGCGAGCGCCGGGGGCCAGATCCGTGTGGAAGTCCTTCGGCACCTGGTTCTTGGCTACGGCACGGGCGCGACGCACCGACTCCTCGATGGCGGCACGGACTTCAGGATCGAGCGTGGTGAGTGCATCGGCAATCGCTTCGGCCGGCACGCGCAGATTCTTGGGGCGTACATGGTCGAACTTTTCCTCGAAGTCACGCAGGGCGGCGGCACCGCGCTCCTTGACATCGTCAAGAATCGGGCGCACCAGATCGGTGGCTTCGGAAGTGCCCATTGCGGCGCGCGGCATCGCGGCCAGCAGTTCGGCACGGGACAATTTCTGACCACGAAGGTCGATGATTCGCATGATGTTCTCGCTCATAACGCCTCATCGTAGCAACGTAAAGCCACGAAGCGCCTTGAAACGCTCACTTTCACCCGTATCGTGAGATATCACGCTGTTTCGTTAATCCATGCGAACGGAAAAAACACGGGAAGCGTCATCAGACGGAGTCATATCGGTTACGCTCACATGCTGTACTTCAGCCCACCGCGGCCCTTGCCGCAACGCGGATACGAAGTTCTCCATCGATTCGGGCTTCCCCTGTGCCTCGACTTCCACCGCCCCATCCCGGCGATTGCGCACCCATCCGGTAATGCCGAGTTTGCAAGCCTGCATCACCGCGAAATAGCGAAAGCCGACGCCCTGCACCAATCCTTCGACGACAATATGTTTACGCACCATATTCATCAATAATGCCTCGCACTGTGTTCTGCTGGCAATCTCATGTTTGCCAAAAACTCATGGTGGGATCACTACAGACCCTGCAATGCCGGGTAGAGCTCGGCGAACTGCGGATAGCACTCACTATATGCACGCACGGCCGCTGGATTCGGCACGTAGGTTGTGGTTTCGGCGATGGTCGCAGCAAGGTTGGGCTGATCAAACACCAGAGAGGCGAGTGCCACTGCCGGCAGAATATCGGCGTTGGCATAGACCTCGATTGCATGGCCGAGCACATCGGCTAGGATCTGGCACCATGCGCTTTCGCGAGCACCACCGCCAATCAGGGATATGGAAACCGGCGTGGTGTCGAAGCTTTCCATGCCTTGACGAATCGAGAACGCCACGCCTTCCAATGCCGCTCTCGCCAAGTCCGCTGCGGTGGTGTCTGGAGTGATCCCAACGTATGCACCACGAATGGTAGCGTTCATGACCGGGAACCGCTCCCCTACCAAGTACGGCAGGCAGAGCACGCCATTGGCACCGGGTGTCGATGCTTCTAACAACTGATGCGCTTCGGCATAATCGCCGCCGGCAAATATGCCGGTCACCCACTTGTGCACGTCGCCGGCATTAAGGAACGGCACAGCATTCACAAACCCTGGTGTCACACCGAATGCCAAGTTCGCAGCACCAGGTTTGTTGACGAATGGTTCAGGAGACACGGTGGCAATCCAACCGGATGTGCCGATATTGATGTTGTATTGTCCGGGTTTGCTCACACCGCTGGCAAACGTGGTGGCACCGGCGTCGCCGATGCCGGCGTACACCGCAGTGCCGGTATCAAATCCGATAGATTGCGCGGCTGCAGCAGATACGGTGCCAATGCAATCCTGTGGTCTATGCAATTCGGGCAGCAATGCAAGATCAATGCCCGCGGCCTCGCACAATTCCTTATCCCAATGGCCTTCACGAATGTTCATCGCACCGGCGGTAGCGCACGCGGCCACATCACCAATGCAATTACCCGTCAGCTGTGCGATGAGATAATCCTTGGAACCGATCAGTACGTGACGCATACGCGCGAACGTTTCCGGTTCGTGATCACGTAGCCACATCAACTTTGGCAGCGGCAAGCAACCTTCCAGACGATTGCCTACAACGTCAAGGAATCGTGCCGTGTCACCTGCATAAGCGCTGCCGAGCTGCTCGGCCTCGGCATCCGCGCGACCATCTGAATACAGGATTGCATTACATACCGGCTGTAGCTCGGCATCCAATGCGATAACATCCTGCATCTGTCCACTGAAAATGATGCCGGCAACTTGTGAGGTATTAAATCCGGGCTCGCATTCCCGCGCTTGACTCAGCATCGCTTGAGATACCTCGCAGAATGCCTGCCACCATTCGCCCGGGTCCTGCTCGCGGAAATCACCGTTGATAACCAGCGTGAGATTACTGCTGGTGCTGGCCACAATCCGGCCGTCTTCGGCTACCAGCGCACCTTTCAGCGCCGTGGTTCCCGCATCAAACGCTGCCGCATATTGCATATATCCGCTCCGTTATCTCAGCCGTGATGAGATTCCTCACCCAGCAAAATCCGCATAATCAGCTGCTCTGCTTCGTAGAATAGCTCAGGAAAGTATTGACGTTGAGTTAAGCGAGGCATTATGGCGATTCAATCGACGATTACTCTCAACAATGGCACGGTGATTCCTCAGGTTGGCTTGGGTGTATTCCAGACTCCTGATGGTGAAACCACCATCAACGCTGTGCAGACGGCGCTGGAGAACGGCTACCGTCACATCGACACGGCGATGATCTACCGCAACGAGGCTTCCGTAGGCGAAGGTATTCGCCGTGCCGGCGTGCCGCGCAAGGATTTCTTCCTGACCACCAAGCTCTGGAATGATGACATTCGCGCTCACCGTGGGCTTGACGCTTTCCAGGAAAGCCTTGACCGCTTGGGACTGGATTATGTGGATTTGTACCTGATTCATTGGCCGGCGGACGGTTGGCAGCAGGCTTGGGATGATCTGCAGAAGATCTATGCGTCCGGCCGTGCGAAGGCGATTGGTGTGAGCAATTTCCAGCAGCATCATATCGAGGAGCTGCTGAAGAACAGTGACGTGGTGCCCGCGGTGGATCAGATCGAATCCTCCCCGCAGTTCACCAATCAGGAGCTGATTGACTTCCTTGCCGGTAAGAGCATTCACACCGAGGCATGGAGCCCGCTGGGCGGCACTGGCGGCAATTTGCTTGCCGAGCCGGTGCTGGCTGAAATCGGTGCCAAGTATGGCAAGTCCGCAGCTCAGGTGGTGATTCGCTGGCATATCCAGCGCGGCATCATCGTACTGCCGAAGTCCACGCACGCCGAGCGTATCAAGCAGAACTTCGATGTGTTTGACTTCAACCTCTCGCCAGAGGATATGGCCGCGATCACCGCGCTCAATACTGGTAAGCGCAACGGCGCCGACCCGGACAACTTCGATTTCTAATACGGCTTGCACAATAAGCGCGAACCGTTCATCCGATTTATTGGTTTGATATAAATCAGTACCAATAAATCGGATGAACGGTTCATTGATTTTCTCTACGGGGAAGTCGGTGGGTCTTTGGCAATATCAACCCCACAGGGGCAACCCGGGGATCCCCTTCATCGGGCTTCCCGTGCAAGCACGAGAGGCGGGCCGGCAAAAGACACGAATACAAAAAAGGGGGGTGGTCTGTTGGGACCACCCCCCTGTGACGAATATTGCGGCGGCGTGCTACTCTCCCACACCCTATCGAGTGCAGTACCATCGCCGTGCCAGGCCTTAGCTTCCGGGTTCGGAAAGGGACCGGGCGTCTCACCTGGGCCATGACCACCGCAAAACCTAGAT
>NZ_JAAIIG010000020.1 GCF_012932375.1 Bifidobacterium olomucense
TGCCGTTCCACACATAGGTGAAGTAGGCGCTTATCGCGCCCCATACCGTGTCCCATATGGCTTGGATGGTGGTCATGTTCGATTGGATGAACGAGCTGATCGCCGTCCATGCCGCGCTCCACGCGGCTTGTATGGACTGCCATATCGGGGCGAGCCAGTCCATGAACGCCTGCCATGCCTGTCGTCCGACCTCGGTCTGCGTGAAGAACCAGACGAGACCTGCGGTCAACGCGGCTATCGCGGCGACCGCCAGCATGATCGGATTGGCGGCCATGACGGCGTTGAACGCCGTCTGCACGACGGTGGCGATCTTGGTCGCGGTCTGCCATAGGGCCATGGCTCCGTTCCACAGGTTGAATGCCGTGTAGGCGGCCATTACGGCGACCGCCAGCGGTTGTATCCATTGCGCGTTCTGCTGGATGAACGTGCCCACCGTCTGCAGGACGGTGCCGATGGCGGAGAGTATTCCCGACAGGTTTGATGCGGATGTCGCCGCCCCGTTTGTTCCCGTGGAGAAGCCGAACAGGGATGCGACGACCGTGGCGATGGGGCCGATGATCGCGCCGAGTCCCGTCGCGATCTGTTTGACGCCGTTGGCGAACGTCTGCACGCCTTGGGATTTCATGAGCGCGCCCATGAAATCGTTCACCCATTGCAACGCGGTTCCGATCCCGTTGCCCAGATCGGTGACGAAACCGGTCAGATACGGTTTGACCGTGTTGACGATCTGTGCGGAACCGTCCACGATGGTGGCTTCGAGATTGCCGAACGCGCCTTCGAACGTCGCCGTGGATTCGGCGGCCTCCTTGGCGACGTCGGTCATGCCCAATTGCATCAACGCCTGGTTGAATTCGTCGGCGGTGATCTCGCCGTTGGCCATCGCGTCGCGGAAATTCCCGGTATAGGCCCCGTTCTTGAGCATGGCCTCCTGGAGTTTGCCGGAAGCTCCCGGAATCGCGTCCGCCAGCTGGTTCCAGTTCTCGGTCGTCAGCTTGCCGGCACCGGCGGTCTGGGTGAGCATCATCGCCACGCTTTTGAACGTGTTCGCGTTGCCGCCGGCCACCGCGTTCAGGTTCCCGGCCGCCTCGGCGAGCTTCGCGTAGTTCGGCACGCCGTTCGCCGCCAACTGGGCGGTGGTGTTGCGGATGTCGTCGATCCCGTACACCGTCTTGTTCGCATACTCCTGCGTGGAGGCGGTGAGTCTTTTGACCTCGTTCGTCCCGACGCCGGCGAACTGGAGTGTCTGCGCGAACTTCTGCGTGGAATCGGACGCCTCCATGATCTGGCCGGAGAGTCCTTGGAACACGCCGATGACCTTGGATGCGACGGAACTGGCGATGCCGCTGATCACGCCGATCTTCGCACCGAAGCCCTTGGAGAAGCCGGCACCGGCGGTCTGTCCGGCCTTGTCTCCCGTGGATTTTGCGGGGCCGGCGAACGCGGCCTCGATGGCCTTGCCCACGCCTTTCATGCTGGGCACGATCTGCACATACGCCTGAGCCAACTGGTATGCCACGGCAAGGCTCCTCTCTCTGTTCGGTTATGTTCCGGCCAACGGCCGGCTTTTCTCCACACGCTCGTCACTGAACCGTTGGGCGCGCCAACGTTGAAACTCGGCTATCGTCATCGGCTGGACCTCGATCCTGCGTACATGGCGCTCATGCCCGTCAGCCGGCTTGCCGTCATCCCGCGTGGATGGTGCACCCTGTCCGGGTCGTGGCAGCGGGCGGGGCTTGGGTCCGCGTTTCTTCGGGTCCGCGTTGCCCCACATCCACATGTTCATCTGATCGATCTGGAGGGCGAGCAGATACTGGTCCACGCTCCATGCGGCCGGAATATCCAGCTCCTGCCATACGAGGCTTCCGGCCGGCAGGTTCGCGGCGAGGTCGGCCGTCTCCAACGGCCGCAGCTCATAGACGCCGAGCCCGTACACCCTCCTCATGTCCGCCGTGAGCCGGCCGGGGCAACGGCATAGGAGGGTGACGAGCGTCAGGAGTTTGGGAACGCGTCATTGAGGCGTTCGAACAGCTCCTTGAGGAAGCCGCCCATGGCGGTGCCGGTGATGCGGCCCGTGCCCGGATCCCTCAACGATTCCTTGACCCGCCTGTAATCCTCCGGGGAGAACAGGCCGCGCAGGAACGGGATCACGCTCAACGAATTGCCCTCCGGATCGGACTGCAGGTCGTAGAGCGATTCCATGAGCTCCCAATCGTCGAGCTTGGACGGGTCGAGCGTCACGGTCACGCCCTTGACGGTGACGGTGCGCTCCTTGGACAATGGTGGCGTGTGGTCCTGCGGGCGTCCGGCAGGAGCGGCGGAACGGTTACGGTTATGACGGTTCTGTGACATGTGACTTCTCCGAAAAAATAAAGACGACTTCAATAAGGGGAAGAGGGTCCCGCGTCATGGGAAGTCGTGGAAGCATGACGCGGGAGGAACGGTTCGGCCTACTTGCCGGTGTCGGCACCGCCGGCGGCGGGCACGCCGATGTATTCGATCGAGGTGACGCCGGTGCCGTCCATGTCGTTCGCGGCGACGGTCACGTCGTAGGTGACCGCGTCGCCCGCATGCTCCTGACGGTCGCCGAACTCGGCGCGAGTGGCCACGCCGATCACGAGGCGGCCGAGCACGCCGCCGGTGCGCGCCAGTTCGAACACGAGCACGAAATCCTCGTCCGACGGCATCGCGTGCTTGATGGTCATGCTCTTGTCCGTACCGGTGACCATGTCGTCGCCGTAACGGAGTTTCGCAGCCTCCACGTTCATGGTCTCCAACAGCACGAACTGGTAGGACTCCGCGTAGGAGCTGATGGCCTTCAAGACGGTGGTGCCGTTCGCGTCCTTCACCTCGGTGGTGTCGGTGTCGGTCGTGTTCGTCATGCCGTCCTCGTTGAGGTAGCCGACCAGCTTGTAGGCGGCCGGCAACGGGGTGGCCGAGTCCTTCGGCAATGCGGTGCCGTGCGGTGCCCAGTAGATGTAGCCGCCGATCTTGAACTTGCCGAGCGTGACGTTCGTCGCGTCGTTCGTATTGGCCATGATGGCCTTCCTTTCTAAAGGTTCAGCCCACCTTGATGGTGGGCTGGATGAGAATCTGATATCTGGGACGCCCGTCGACGGCCGGGAAATGACTCATGTCGGTCACGTCCACGAGGGCGACCGGATCAAGCTCGACCAGACGTTGCAGTCGGGGGAGCACGAGCCGGTACGCCGCGTCCGCCACCTCGTAGGAGCTCGTTCCCCATACCTGGACGGCGACGAGCGGACGGGAGCGGTACCATTCCTCCACGCCGCCCGTGCGTTCCACGGTGATGAACGTGGACGGTTTCGCCGCAGACGAGCCGGCTGGCACGTCCATGGAGGCGGGCCAGTCCTTCAGGGTTTCGTCCGCGTTCAGCCAGTCGATGATCGTCTTCTCCACGGGTTCCATCAGCCGCCTCCCAACGCGTTGACCAGCGTGTTGTGCTTCGCGTTATGCTTCCAGCATCCCGGATCGCCACTGGATGTGGCGATGGCCACGCTGCCCTCCGGCGTGGGGATGGGCCCCAACGCGCGGAACTGCGCATGCTCCGGATGCTCGCATTCGCCGCGCGCCCGCGAGTTCGCGGCGGCGGCCAGGCGTTCGGCCTCCGCGTTGATCGCGCCCAACACGGCGGGGGATTGGCGGAACGCCTTGAACCCAGACAGGTTCAGTTTCACGATGCCGCTCATGCGCTTATCCTTCCGAATCGGTGACTTCGACCAGGAGGTTCCAACGGGTGGGCGTGATCCCGCTGTCCACGGGCAGCGGGTCGCCTATCACCTGATAGGCGTGGCCGCGCACGTCGACCAACGCGCCTTTGAGGCTCCGGTAGGTCCAGAGTCGCGGGAACGCGAGCGTCAACGCGACGGTCACGCCTTCGGGACGGGTGGAATCCGAAGCATTGTCCTGAGCGCCCGGTTTGACGAGCACGTCATCGACCGTCTCCGGCTCCTCCCGCCAGATGGGATTGTTGCCGCCGTCACGCTCGCCCGTGTCCACGCGCCACGTGACGGTGACCTGTTCTCCATGCAACCGGCTCATAGGCTCGTCTCCCCGTTTGCGAGGTCGATCGACCACATGCGCTGCACGCCGCAACCCAGCGAACGCCGCTCCTGAGCGGTCAGGTACAGGTCCCCGTCCGGGTTGCTGTACGAGAGGCTTTCGGTGAACCCGTTCGCGGTCTGCGTGCCTTGGGACACGCCGGCCATGTCCGGGTTGAGCATGGCGCGTTTGACCATCTGGCAGGTGATGCGCCGCAGCGTGGCCTCGCTCGCCTCCGTCCAACGGGGGCAGTCGGTCATGATCTTGTCCGACGCGTCCTCGATCAGCGTCTCCGCCGTGAGCTTCTCCGCGTCCGACAGCGTGTGCCAGCGTTTTTCAAGATCGGCGACCAAGGCGAACGGCGGGGACGGCACCTGCATGCCCGGATCGACCGGCGTGTCAATGTCGTCGCCCATCGGATGCCTCCTTACGCGGTGGCCGTGGTCACGGTGATCGCGGCCGTGGTCTTATCCGAGAAGGTGACGGTGCCGCCGGTCACCTTGCCGGACGCGTCCGTGGTCAACGCGAGGCCGGTCACCGACTTACCGGCCGCGCCGGCAACGCCAGCCGGTCCGGCCGGACCGGTGGCACCGCGAGCGCCCGCAGCTCCGGCCGGGCCCGCCGGACCGGTAGCGCCGGCGGGAATGCCTAGGGTGAGTACGCCATCGGCCAGTGCGGCCGTAGGTGTCGCGCCGGCCGCCAATCCGGTCGCCTTCACGGACGTGACAGACGAGCCGCCACCGGCGGTGATATCGACGGGATTGCCGTCGGCGTCGAACACGGCCACCTGTTCGATGATCTGGCCGGGTTCAGTCTTGTCCTGATGCACGAACTGCACCTGCTTGTTCAATGCCATGCTGATCACGCTCCGGTGGTGGCCTGCGGGGCGATCACGTAGGCCGGGAAACGCTTGGTCTTGTCCGGCTGCACGTCGTTGATCGGGTTGGCGATCTGGAAGCCGACACGGAACACGACGCGCATGGCCACGCAATCCTGCTGCGCGAGGTTCAACACGACCTTGCCGTCGTCATCGGTGATGACCGCCTGATCGAGCAGCTTGTAGGTGATGTCCTGACGGATGCCGATCACGAAATTGCTCCAATCGGCACCGAGCAGCACGGCCTTCGTGGTGTCCCAGGCACCGTTGTCCACCTCGTTGAGGCCGAAGCCGTAGAGCGTGGAGGGTGTGCCGGCGGCGAGGGACGGTACGTAGATCGGGCTGCCGTTCGCGTTGCGCAGGCCGATGAGCTGCCAGTTGAGGCCCGGCTGGGATGCGAAACCGTTCATGGCGAAGCCCTGTTCGGCGAGCTTCTGGCCCATGGTGGCCACGTCCTTGGCGAGATCCTTGCCCTGGATGAGCGTGTTGCCGGCGGCGATGGCCTGCGGGATGATGCCGTCCGGGAAGCTGGCCGGTTTGTCCACGCCGAACAGGGTGGCCTGATCCAGCTTGTAGCCGAGCGCGGCGGCCAGACGCGGCTGCACTTCGCTCCACAGCGGGATGCCGGAGTCGGCGATCACGGCCTCCGGGATCGGCACGATCGCGGCCATCTCCTCGGCGGTGATGCTCAAACCGCTCCACGCCTGCTTCGTGGTCTGCTTCAGACCGGTGTCGCCTCCGACCCAATAGGCGATCGGCTTGGAATCCAGGACCGGCTGCGTGCGGGTGCGGGTGCTCATGCGGATCTGACGCATGCGGGTCAGGGACACGCTGGACTTCGGAGCGTCCTGGATGATCTGGGTGGCGTATTCGGTGGGGATGAGACCGCCGCCGAGGTCGCCGCTGGTGATGATGGAATTCACGTTGGAAGCCATCATTAATCCTTTCTAATCAAGGGAATCGATTTTGCTTATTTGTTTTGGAGGTACTGGTCTCGCAGCCAATCGCCGGAAGAACCGGTCGGAGGTTGGGAAGGCTGTTTGCCTTCGCCGGGCGCGTTCACCACCGGCTTCGTTTTCTCGGCGATGTACTCGTTGATGGCCTTTGCATGCTGCTGCATCGCCTCGAGGGAGTCGCCTACGATGAGGTTCGACGGCAATCCGGATTCCTCGGCCACCTGCGAACGCCAGGCGGACGCCTGTTTCTCGGCCTTCAGGGCGTCGAGCTCCTTTTGGAGCTTCGCCGTCTTGGCTTCGGCCTTCTGCTGTTCGCTCATCTGGGATTCCTTGAGCTGTTGCAGCTCGTCGGCCGCGGCCTTGTTGTCCTTGGCGCGCTTCTCCCATTCACGCGAATGCGATACGGCTTCGCGATACTTCGCCTCCCAATCCGTCGGCGTGGCTTCGCCGTGCGGCTCCTGCACGTTCTGCGACTGGTCGGCATTATTGTTGGCTTCCTCGGCCATGATTCCTCCTAAATGGTTGATCGGGGCCCGTTTCGGGCATAAAAGAAGCCACCCCGTGCGGAGTGGCTTATATGAGAGGCGGGTACAGGATTCGAACCTGCGATGTTCAAACAGCCGAGTTGCAGTCGGCTCCATTCGACCACTCTGGCAACCCGCCATGCTGTACAATGAAACTGTCTAGGCTTCTCTATGCGAGCCCGTTTTGGTTCAAAGAGTGAGAAGCCATTCTTATTTCTCGGGTACTATTCGACGGAGGTTTCCGTCATAGTCGATGAACAGCACCCATTTCAGTTTCCTTCGTTGGAGTGCCTGCCGGATATATTCCTTGCATTCATCCGCATTGATGTGACTTCTGCCGGGTATGAGATGCAACACGCAGGCGTCTCCTTGTTTGCTGGCATCACGCAGGAGCCTATCGATGCTGTTGAACGACGTGCCTTCAGTCGGCGATTTGAAATCGACATCGATACCGTTGATTACACAATCCGCGGTCTTGACGCCTTTCTTATTGCTTCTCTCTGGAAACCACAGGGAGAAACCACTGTCGGCAAGTACATCCCGCGTCTTCAACTCATGGGATTTCAGCTCGCGATTGGCCCTGATGCTGGCATAGGAGACGGGCGCTCTTTTGCCATCAATCAACCATTTCTGGTCTCTGGTATCCATTTCATGAGCAACCTGCTTGGAGATCCACCAATCGAAGCTTTTCGGCCTGTCGTCCTCGAATTGAGGCTCGAACGTATCGACGTAGGTTTTCCGGTATCTCTCCTCGGTCAGCAGGCTTTCGACGGTGGAGCGACAGGCACTGTAACGTTCATAAAGGGCATCCGGGTCGTAGCCTTCGATTTTCGGGTCCTTTTTGTCCCAGCTGGGAATCGGCTCACAATCGCAATCCTTGTGATAGTCGTTCATGTCGCCGCCGGCGGCCTCGGCACTGGAGTACACGAAGCCGCGGGAGGCGAGCATGATGCACCAGCCGCACGTGGGGCCCTGCGGGACGCGAGCATACCGGGGCTTGCGTGGATCCCTGCGCGTGGCCTTGGTGATGGTGCCACGGCCGGCGTCCTTCACCCACTTGTCCATGTTCGCGAGCAGCCCCCTGAGCATGGCATCAGGGTCTGCAGGAGTGCCGTCGGCACCGTCCCATAGATGGCCGGCGAGCCGGCGCACCGTCTCGCGGATTGCTTTGTCGTCCGGCTGATACGTGGTGTCGATGTCCGTCTGGTCCTTGAACCATTTGGCTCGCATCTGCTCGAACCATTCGCCGGCTGCCACACTGCCCGCATCACCGTATTTCTGGGCGATCGCGGGCACGAGGTCGAGGAACGCGTCACGCTGCTCGGCGGGATCGTCGTACATGTTGTACACGGTCTCGAACACCTTACGGAGTTCACGCCGCGCCTGCGCCACCGCCGATTGCTGCGCCTTCGCCAGCTTGTCCACGTCCTGACGGTCCGGATTCCGGCTGCTGGTTGCCATCGCCGCCTCCCGTCACCGCCTGATTCGCGAACTGGTTTTGAGCGTTCATATTGACCAATTTGTCGAGCACGGCCGCCGCGTTCTGCTTGTTCTTATCCGACAACAAACGTGTGATCTGCGAATCCGTGTAGCCAAGCATCTCGAGGATCACGTCGCTGTTCGCCAGCCACGGAATGGCTTGCACCTGCTTCAACACGGCATCCGCCATCGCCGCCTGAGAAGGACGCTCCGGATTACGCCAGTTGACCTGCAGATTCCGCAGAGCCGGATCATCAGGATTCGCGCCGTTGAGCACAGCCATATCCTTGGCGGCCTTACGCAACTGAGCTCCGAACGCGTCGCACGTGTTGCGAGCCTCGATGACCAACTCAGTCTCCGCCGCGGCTATCGCATCCGCACTGGAGGGCCCGGAATCGGTCATCACACCCAACTGCGCCATCGGCACGCCCGTAGCACCGCTGAAACGACCAGCCAGGGCTCGCAGCATATCGGAGTGCGGTTGCATGGTCATCTGAGAGAACTGGCCGATGGAAGGCAATTGGCCATCCTCGTCACGGTTAATGACGAGCATGTTGGAAATCGCGGCCTCCCAACCGGTCAGAGTTTTCCCATCCTTGCCTACGGGCGGCTCAGCTCCGAGCAGGTAACGTTGCGGGCTTGAATAGAATTCCGCGCTGACCTCCATGCGCAGCATCGTGCGCACCGCCGTATCCGTAAGACTCATCACCTCACGGCTAATACGGCTACGCCCGAACGGTCGTTCGAGATCCTGATGATAGGGGAGCATGTACACGGGCACATGATCCAGATTCGTCTGCTGCGGAGCGTCGGCCATGTAACTCAGCTCGCCTATGCGCCTGATGCGGATGATGACGCCGGGCTCGTAAAGGAACAACTCAGTGGGCACCACCAGCTGCTGGGTGGCGTACAGATCCCAATCGATATCCACGACCGTCAATGCGCAGGCAAGGCCTCTGCGACTGGCCTCCCATATTCCGGTGGCATACAGGGCGCTGCGAAACGAGACCACGACCGGTGAATCGATATGGTCATCCGGCCGCGCGGAGCGCACGGACAGGAACGAGCAGCAATGGGTCAATCCGCTGCGCACGGCCTGCGTCAGCGTGACTGGGAAATCGTTCGCGTCAAGAATGTCGCCCAATCCCAGCGGATCGCGCTGGTCTCCCGTGGTCACGAAACCATCGAACCTGATACGGTTGGCGAGCACGTCAACGGCCTTCTGCGGCCAGCCGACCACCTCGGTGATGTTCGCCATACTGTCCGGAACCGCGATATCCAGATTCTTCAAACGATTCCGACCGTCATAGTAGGTGGTGCGCAACAGATTGCGGCCGAGCCTCGACACCCACTGCCTGACCATGATTTGGAAATCATTGCGGTATAGGCCAGGCAAATTCGGCACTTCGACGTTCTGGAGATTTGGTACGAGTTGAATCATAATGCCACCGCCTTCGCCTTACGTCCCGGATGCCGTTTGCTCGTGAACACGCCGTGCAACGCCAACGTGGCCGCCTGCAGGGGGCTGATGTCGATGTCCGCGCCTTTCTTGTCCCAAGCGCGCATGCCGTTCGGCCCCATGTCACGCAGGGTGACGTTGCGGGCCGCGTTATCCAACTGCGGCTGCAGACTGGCATCGAGATGCCTCAACGTTCCCGCGTTGATCATGTCGAGCATCCTTCCCGTCGCCGCCCCCAGATCACGCATCTGCGTGACCGTGACCTTCACATGCCGTTTCTGCAGATCCGGCACGAGGCTCATGGCCGGCGACTGCGCGTCAACGACCACGGCGGTGGTTTTCGACCAGCGTTCCGCCAGCCAGTCGACCGCCCACGCGATGCCATGCTGTTTCACGTCCACATACTCCTGCAGGTTGATGAGCGCCGTATCGTCCTCGTAGCGTATGGCGACGCTGATGGCCAGACTGCTGCGGTCGGGCGGCATATCCAACCCGTAGGCCACACGGCCGTCAAGGCTCGGATGCTCCACCACGCCCTGCTCCCATTGCTTCGCGTCGATGGCGCTCACGGTGGTGTTCTCATCCCAGATTCCCAATGCCTCGCGGCGGAAGTTGTCGACGCCGCCCAATGATTGGCGCATGCGTTCAATGGCCTTCGCGCTCGTCCGCTTCGGATAGCTCGGGTTCGCCTTCGCCCACTGCCCGTGATCGTCCGGGTCGGCGTCACGGTCCGCGCTGAACTCCACGTACAGCATGCCGTCGCGTTTCGCCAACCCGTCGGCACGCTTGGCGGCGAACTGCTCCGACGGGTCGCCCGGCTGGGGCGGCGTGCCCATGAACACGAGCAATGGATTCGGGCTCACGTTCATCGCCGGCACCATATCGTTCAGGGCCTTCACAGTCAAAATCTGCGCCTCGTCGAAAACCTCCATGTCCACCGCGTCGAAGCCACGGCCGAACCCCTGCTCGCGCGCGCCGAACATGATGCGAGAACCGGAACGGAACGAAATCTCCTGCTGGCCGTTCGCACGCCGGATATGATCCACATACGGGGCCATGAGCTTGTTGCGGGCGAAACCGCACATCGTCTGGAACGTCTCATCCGACGTTCTCGTGCGGTGGGCCGTCCACAACACCTTCAGATCATCGCGGCCCGCGCACAAAATGAATATGGCGCTGCCGATGGTGAACGTCTTGCCCACCTGCCGGCAGATACTGACTACCGCGCCACCCTTGCCACACGCATACAAGCCATCCGCGCGCTTGCCGAACATCAGATACAGCAAGCCCTTCTGCCACAGGTCATAGTCGATGCCCATACGACGCGCGACCTTCTCGATCATCGGGAAATCACTCGACACGATGCCGGACGGCTGCGAAAGCACGCGAGCCAGCTCAGACAATCGACGCTCCGGCATCCACGCTCACCTCACTCGATTCGGAATCATCAGCGAACAGGCCCCCAGCACCGGACTGGGATTCAAGCTCACGGCACACGGCGATATACTGGCGGCTCAACGCAGGCAGGTCGGCGGCGCGGGTGTCCGGATCATCCAACGCCTTGCGCAGCACGTCGCGCGTATGCCGCAGCACATCCTCCAAGGAATCGTCCATCATCCGTTCGAACTCACGCCGATCGATCACCGGTGACGGCTTAGCCTTCGGCTTCGGCTTGGCGGGCTCGCCCTTCGCCTTACGCAACCGGTATGCCTTCTGCTTGCACCTGGCGGAACAGTACTCGCTGCCGGCACGCGCATCCTTCGGCAACTCACGGCCGCAAACACTGCAATGCTTGGGATTCGCAGCCATAACACCTCCTGTTGCCGTTACCGATGCCGTAACACGTTACCGTTACCGAAAACCCGGAGAGATATAGGCTCTATGCGCCGGGATGGGCAAGGACCAGACGGAGAGGTCCATGGCCCATGCCGGTTAGAGGTCGAGGCTGGTGAATGGTATTGCGGTTGGCTTGGTTTGTGTTCCTTTGCCTTGGCCGTTGAGGATGCGTTTGACTTCCTCTTGCGCCCATTTCAGCGTTCTGTTGGATTTGATTTCGTTGCACCATTTGTGTGCGAGTTCGAGATTGGTCCATTGGTATGGGTCGCCGCCTTTGGACACCGGAATGATCTCGTCGGCGACGCCGCACCATGGAGAGGGCCATTTGATGGTCTTGTCTACAGGTCTGCCGCATATGGCGCACGTATCGTAGGCGGCGCGGAGCCGTGCGACGAGTTGGTTGCGTCGCCAGCCGTTGGTCTTGCGTGGGTTGCCGCGGCTCATAGGCTTGCCTCGCAGCAGTCCGTCCATGTGGCGGCGAACGCGGAGAGCGCCCGGCCTATGACGGGGGATAGGGGTTTCACGATGATGTGCCCGTCCGGGGTGATGTCCACGGGCACGGGGAGGTCATCGATTTCGGCGATGATGTTGCCGGATCGGTCGGTGACCCGCAGGCTGATGGTCGGTGTTCTCATATGTCATCGCCTCCCCGGATATGAGCAAGCCCCGCACTATGGCGGGGCTTGGATGGGCTTAGATGTTGGGGTTGGCAGCCCGGTTCCTGCGGGCTTCCTGCCTGCGTCTTATGGCGGCGGGCATCTGGTACACGTAGTTGAGGAATGTGGCGAGGAATCCGAGCATGTCATCGGCGTCCTCTTCGCTGACGGGTTCGGTGAAGTCGCCGTGCGCCATCTCGTTGCCGAGGTAACGGATCTCGTGCGCCTCCTGTTGTATCTGCGGGCTGATGATCCCATTGTCGGCGAGCGCGTCGATTTTGGACGCGAGGGTCCTTCCCGTGACGTTCTTGTCTTTCGCGCAGGCTTCGAGTACGCTGCGGGCCATGAGTATGGCGGCGCGGTAGGAGCGTATGCTGAAGCATGCGTATGCTTCGGAGGCTGCGTCTGCGATATGCTGTGGCACTTCCTTGAACTCCCTTCCAAGTGACAGGGCCGGATACCACGTGACATGTGAGTCCTCGTCGTCGAAGTAGTGGGCGATCACTTGTTGTATGGCTTTTTTTCTTATCGCCTCTTGATGCTTCCAATGAGGAGTCCTGATACTTCGTGGCGTCTTCCAAGGCCGGCCACGGGGCTCTTGCCGTTGAAGCTATGGATGAATAACCGCATGCGTCGCACTTGAACCAAGCGAACCATAGTATCGGTGTCTCAGTGACCGTTTTGAAAGTCATGGGCGAATAGGGGACGCCAATACGTGTCATATGGGATTGATTGCCGCAATGCCAGCAGATTCGAGATGCCATACTGGCATTGTAGTTGGAGGCTTGGGCGGTATTCGAAGCCGCGGACCAGTGGCAATGTTTACTGGTCACCATGCTTCCCAGCATGGTCCTTTAGTCCTCTCGGGCACGCAAGCCGGATATGCGAACGGCCGCCATCAGCTTGTGTGATGTGCGGCCGTCCGTGTCATCCCCGTACCGTAGGTATGGAAATGACCACTGTAGACATTATGTGCGTGACAGTTGTGGTTTGTCAAGCACCAAACGAGTTTTTCTTTCGAGCTTCCTCGGCGTCCTTGAGTGCGGCGGCCATGAGCCTCGGGTCATCGTATTCCTTGCACGCCTGGAGATAGTCGCGGATGTCGTCTTCGCTCTCAAGGTAGTCGTATGCGTGCCAGTCGGTGAATTGCGGCCGTTGCATGTTCAGGCGTTCTGGAGTTCGTTGTATCGGTGTTCGAGGCCTTCGCGCAGCACTTGGCTGTAGTTGATGCCCTGCTGTTCGCCGAACGTGTCGAGCCATGCGGGGATGGTGACGTTCTTGCGCACGCTTTTCTTCCCGTATTTTTCGGCGTAGGCGTCCATGTCGAGACTGATGAGGGTGACGATGCCGCCGGGTTCCTCGGGCTTCACATCGGCGATGTTCGTGGCGTGCGGCTCGTGGCGGCCTTCCTCGAGCTCGCCGAGCACCCAGCCGCTGGCCGCGTCCTTGGCCATGTCGAGGGCTTCGGCGAGATTGCGGCCTTCAGTGACGAGGCCGGGCATGTCGGGGCAGAGCACGGTGTATCCGCCGGGAATGCCGGAGGGGTAGAGCACGATCGGGTAGACAAGTTTCATTTGATTCTCTTTTCGTTGATTCCGGCTTGTTTCCATATTGATTTGACGGTGAACGGCGCAAGGTCTCCGCTGTGCTTGGGAACGGTGACCCTTCCGGGTTTGAACGGGTGCGTGTATTGGCAGTGGCTTCCGCTCTGCGAGTAGAGGCGCCATCCGTCCCTGCGGAGTATCTTCTCGATTTCCTTGAACCTCATACATCATATTATACACATCATGCGTATAATATGTAAGATGGCGGGCGACTGAACCGTTCTGCATCAATGTGTATCGGAATGTATCAGTCCGTCATCGGTTGGAGTGCTATCGGAATCTATCGCGTTCTATCGGCGTTTATCCGCTTCAAGGTTTTCGACGTGCGGCGACGCGCCCGGTCGTATCCGTCGAGTCTCGTGTGCGCCTGCCATACGTCCCAGATCAAAAACACGGGAGCGTCATCCCGGTGTTCGACGGGCTGTATGATACAGCGTTTTGCCCATTGGCGTATGGTCGCCGCCTTGATGCTGATGCCCCACGGCTCCAACAGCCGCTGCAATTGCGTGGGCGTGCCCTTGACGCCGCTCAACCGGAGTCGGAGCATGTCGAGCTGGTGGATTTCCTTGATCTTGTGAGTCACATGGCAGTGCGGGCATTCCAGATACCCGCCCGCCAATTCCTGCTGGTCGGCTCTCAGCTCATGCGAACAGGCGGGACACCAGCCGATCATGCGCGTATCAGCCGGCGGATTCAACAGGTAGTCCAAACGTTCCGCGAGCGTATGAGCCTCGTCGACGAGGCTCCGCGCTGCGGGAGCCGGCAGCAGTGCCAGTCGTGGCATGTTGACGATGACGCCCTGCAGCAGTCTGGGTGCGCTCATGCCGTGATGCGCGTTTAATCCCATGAATCGGATGAGCTTGCGGGCGAACACGTCGACGTCCTGCATGAGCTGGAACGCGCCCATATTCAACGGGGCGGGTGTCACACTGCGACTCCCCTGACCGCCGTGCACGCTCACGCCGATCATGGCCTGCCGGTTCGCGATCAGGGCTAGTGTGGGCCAGCCGGTTTTCAGCGAGCGCAGGTCCTGTTCGAATTGGGTGGTGTCGATGCTGTTGTTCGTCAAGGTTTCCTCCGCTCCGCAGGCTATAGTGGCTATTGGTATCCAGCCCTTTGCTCTTCGGAGTGGAGGGTTTTCTTTTATTTGAATAGTGGTTCGATGAATTCCGGCCCGTAACCTTTCGCGGGTTTCGCGGGTTCCGGTTGCGGGGGATTGGCGATGATGGCCTTCACCTCGTCTTCGCTCAAACCCAACAGGCGGCTGATGGTCCCGATGTCGGTGCCGCGCTCGGACCAGTGCCGCGCCATCTCCTTCTTGCGTTCGCTGGTCATGATTCCTCCCGCTTGTTGATGCAACGTTTGTCTGCCCTCTCTTTCAATTCCCGTTCCAGCATGGATTCGAGTATGGGCATCAGCCATGCGGGCGGATCAACCGGGTTGTAGACGGGCATTCAATCCAATGCCTTTTGGCTCTGGGACAGCCGTATTGGCCGCAGTAGGGGCATCGCTTGCAGGGAATCGCATCCTGGTCGATGTGATGCGTTGTGAGGTATCGCTCGTAACACCATTCACAGCAATGCTCACTCCCCGTGAGGATACGCGTGACGGATTGCAGGAATGTCGGCGGCATGTCAATCCTCGGATGCGTCATGCTTTGACCTCCGGGTTGTATGGGTGGAACGGGGCGTTATCGCCGGCAAACATGTCGGTGTACGTGTGGATACGTTGACCTGTAACCGCCCATGCGCCGTCATGACGCAGACGGGTACCCTGATAGACATTCGGATCGGTAGCTGCGAACACCCACAGGTCTCCGTTCTTGTCCACCCACAGGCCGGGCTTGTCCGGCAACTGGGGTTTAGGACGCAGCGCGTAGGCGAACATGCGATCGTCGGCCCATACGGAAGCCGCCGGCGCTTCAATGGCCCGGAGCCTGATGATCCTGTCCTCGGGGTCAACGTCCGTGACCTGATGCCGGTTGCCGTTACTGAACACCGCGATGTCGCCCGCACGCACGTCATCGAAGTCACCGATGCGATCATAATCGGGGTCATCCAGCAGAGTGATGACGGTCGGCCGGGACTGCTCCGTGGGGACGGCGAAACCGTTTTCCTCGTGGAACACCTCGCCGAGGAACCGGTTTGTGATTTCGATGACGAGAGTGCCGGGAATGCCTTTGGTCAGGTGGCCTTCGATGGCGAACTCGTCGCACGCGGCGCGTATCCGCTTGCCTTCCAACTCCTTGAGGGTCTTGCCTTCCCAGAATGGTTCACTCATGATTCCTCCTTCTTGCCTTGCGTTCGGATCGATCATGCTCATCGGCCTCCCGTATGAAGGCATACCGGGCACAGGCCTTGCGTGAGGCGCGGATCGTAGTCGCCGCACCGGGAGCACAAGCCCGGTTCGCCGCCATCCGAATCCAACAGGCTGATATCGGTCGGCAGACCGTGATGCTCGTACAT
>NZ_JAAIIG010000021.1 GCF_012932375.1 Bifidobacterium olomucense
CCACCCCCTCGAAACACCCCCGGAACCCTTGCAAACACTGGCATCCACCGGCGTGTCGAAAACCGACAAAACTGGACCCCAAACACACCAAACACGCCAAAACATCAATCGCACCAAACACACCAATCACGCAGTCTTGCTGCTCGCCGACAATCGCACATAACCCGGCGAGGCCAGCGTGAACCGCATACGAGCAGCGATATATCTATCGTCCGCAGCCTCAATAAGCCGTCCCGACCTATCGCGCGTAATGCGCGTAATGCGAATCAACGGTTCCCCTAATGCCACTTGCAGCAAATCAGCCTCATCCTGAGTGGCTTCCTCGACAGTCAGGGTTTCGTGCGATTCGCCTCGCTGGGCTCCGTACTCGTCAGAAAGAATGTGGTAAATCGATTGCGTCAAATCGTGCGACAGCAGGTTCGGGAACCGGGATGCCGGAAACCGGCTGTCTTCAAGCATCAAAGGGGCCTGATCCGTTATGCGCAAACGCGTAATCCGGTAGATGTGATCCCCCGAGTTCAATCCGAGCTGCCGGCGATCCAGCGCCTCCGCCACGAATTCCTGCGCCGAAAGCACTCGGGATTTGAGTACATGGCCCTGCCGTTTCGCTATATCGGGCAGTGATTCAGTGGTGTTCAGAGAACGTTCAAGACGTCCATCTGAAATCATGATGCCGCCGTTGCGGCCGATAAGCCGGACAATTCGCCCTTCACGTTCCAATACGGACAAAGCCGCTCTCAAAACGCTGCGCGAAACCCCCATTTGTTCCGCAAGCAGACGTTCGCTGCCCAAACGTTCACCGGGCTCATAATGTCCAAGTTCAATAAGCAGCCGCAGCTGTTGGATGCAGCTCGCAGCCGGAGAGGTTCCAGAGGGCGTATGCATGTGTGCTGCATTACTCACCGGATCCTCCCCGCCACGAATTCCCACCATTGCTCCACGTGTTACACGGGTAAACAGTAGTCATTCATGGTTTCAGCTTCGTATCCGCGGATATGCTTCCGCGCACAAAGCCCGCACGCAAAGCCATGACCCAAGTCACGACCCGAGCCACACCCCAAGCCACGCCCCAAAGTCACGCGCCGACTGCGGCAAACGAGGCGCTGAGCGCATCCATGAAGAAATCAACATCGTCGAACGTGAATACCAGCGGCGGACGAAGCTTGAGAATGTTGCCGTTGAGGCCGCACGTTCCCGTCAACACGTGATGTTCTCTGAGCTGCTCAAGAATATCCAACGTCAACGCGGTATCCGGTTCTTTGGTCCCCGGCTTGACGATTTCACAACCCGTGAACTGACCGGCACCTCGCACATCGCCGATCACCGGATGCGTTTCGGCGAAGTCGCGCAGGGCGGCACGCAGGGCGTCTCCCGTCTGGCGCGCGTTGGCGAGCACATCATGGTCCCGCAGATAGTTCAATGTCGCCTGGGCGGCCGCCATGCAGACCGGATTGCCGCCATACGTGTTGAAGTACGGCATCGTGGTGGCGAAAGGTGCCAACACCTCGCGCTTCGCGGCCATCATCGAGGTAGGCAGTCCGTTGGCCATCGGCTTGCCCGACGTGACGATATCCGGAACAATGTCATGCCGTTGGAATCCCCAGAAGTCATCTCCCGTACGGCAGAACCCCGGCTGGACCTCATCCGCGACATACACGCCTCCCGCCTCATGCACCGCCTGAAATACCGGCTTCAGGAATCCTCGCGGATTCAGGTACACACCGTCCGAAGAAAAAGCGGTGTCGGCGAGGAACGCAGCCAGTTTGATGCCATGCCGCTCCATATCGGCAACCGCTTCGCGGACCTTCCCGGCCATCCATTCGCCCAGCTCCTGCGCGGAAGGGCTGTGATCCAAGCCCATCTGCTCGAAATGGTAGGCGTCGGGGGCCGGAATCATCCGTGCCGTCATCGCGATCGGCTGTGCAAGGCCTTGCGCCGGGGACAGTTCGGAGATGAGCGCGGAGTTGCCATGGTAAGCGTTGGAGGTGATGATAACGCCTTCATTGCCGGTGTACTTTCGGGCGACGCGTATCGCAAGATCGTTCGCTTCGGAGCCGGTGCACTGGAACATGATCTGATCGATCTCGTCCGGCATGGTGGACAGGATATCCTGCGCGTAATTCAGGATGCCTTCGTGCAGGTACCTGGTATGCGTGTTCAGTGTGGACGCCTGCTTGGTGATGGCCTCAACCACATAGGGGTTGCAGTGCCCGACGGACACCACGTTGTTGTACATGTCCAGATATTCCTCACCATCGGCATCCCACAGCCGGCTTCCTTTGCCTTTGACCAAATGCACCGGATGCCGGTAGAACAGTCGATATGCCGGGCCGAGCTCTTCTTCACGCTTCTGGACCAACTGTTTGGTTTCGGCGTCAAGACCGTTCATATCCTCCTGCTGGAAGCTGTTGAGGTTCAGAATCGTCGTTCTGATAGTTGCTGGCATGGAAATCACTACTCCTGATTTACGCAAAACTCACGTGCAAAACTCACGTGCCGTCATGGAAACTATGGAAACTGCGGGTGATCGGTCGGCTGCGCTTGCGAGCGCCGGCAGCCGACCGACAACGCCCGTGTTTTGGTTATTTGACTGTTGTGTTGGTTACTTGACTGTTCCGGATGCGAACGAACCGTTGTGGGCGAAGATCTTTGCTTCATCCGTCTCTTCGTCCGATGGGTTGCCGAGTTCGCCGCCACTGATGGCGAACTCCTCTTCCGGCGAAAGAATGAGATGCTTGCGACCCCAGACTGCGAAAATCGCAAGGATCACCACATAGATGGCGACCATCACATATACGGCCATGCGATATGCGGGGTTCAGCAGCGTCGCGATGAAGATGCACAGGGCCACAAGACCGCCAAACACAGCGCCGGCCACGCCTAACTTGCTGATGAACGGACGTTCGATATCCGGCATCTTCTTACGCAGCAGAATGTAGGACACCATCTGCAGCAGATAGGCGAGCACAGCACCCCAGACGGAGATGTTCAGCACTACGGAGCCAACGCCATCACCGAACATGTTGACGAGCAGCAGAGCCACGAAGCCAATAAACGCTCCGGTAATCAGTCCCCAATACGGAGTCTTGTGCTTTGTGCCGGTCAGCGAGAGGAAGTGGGGATAGTATCCGGCCCTGGAGAGCGAGTACAGGTTGCGGCCGTACGCGTACATAGCGCCTTGGATCGAGGCGAGCAGACCGACGAGCGCGACCACGGCCAGCAGCGACGCGAACTGGTCGGAGAACACCGCACGGAATCCGTCGAGAAGCGGCTCGTCAGATGATCCCAGAACCTTGGATCCGATGATCGCCGGGTTCAGGATCAGCACGACCAGCGAGCTGATACCCAGCGTGACGATGCAGGTGCGGGCTGCGATCGGGATGTTATGTTCCGGATCGTAGGCTTCCTCGGCGGAGAGCGGAAGTTGCTCGATGCCGAGGTACAGCCACATGGCGAAAGGCATGGCGAAGAAGATGGCGCCGATGCCGAACGGCAGGAACGTCGAGCCGCCGGAGGCTGGGGAAATGTCGAACAGGCCGGTGAAGTTGACCTTGCCGCTGAATACGGTGACGAATCCGAAAATCGCGATGATGGCCAGCGAAATGATGGAGATGACTTCGGCGAAGCGGAATGACGTGGACGCGCCAAGCCAGTTGATGGCAACGAATACCGCATAGATCGCCAGCCACCATACCCACCGCAGGCCATGCTCATCCAATGAGTATCCGGACAGGCCTCTGACTATCTCATCGAAATACGCGGAGGCGAAGTATACGGTGGTCGCATTCGCCATGACATATTCAATGGTTTCGGCCAGACCGGTGACGATGCCGCCCCACGGGCCCATGGCCGCACGGGCGAATGAGTATGCGCCGCCGGTGTGAGGCATGGCCGATGCCATTTCGGCGATGGAATTCAGCATGCACCAGTACATGCCGTAGACAATGACGGTGGCGATCAGCATGCCGCCCCATCCGGCCTGTCCTATGCCGCCGTTCCAACCGGTGAAATCACCGGACACCACTGCGGCGATGCCTAATCCCCATAGTCCGAAGGCTCCCGCCGCACGGCGAAGTTGACGTTTCTTGAAGAAATCAGCACTTGTTCTGGTGTATGTGGCACCGGAAACCTGAATTTGTTCTCCTACGACTTGGCTGCTCATGATTGCTGTTCCTCTCTCATCGATATTGCAATCGTCTGCTTTCCCGTCACGGATCAATCGCGTAACAGGGATGAATGAAGCTCATTGATGCGGTATCACCTCCATCGTTCTGGAATCGACAGGTTCGGGAGGTTGGGTCTCGGTTCTGTTCGCGAACGCTTCCTCAAGCAACCAGTTGTGGTCTTTGAGGTAGCGTTCGGCGCACATCAGGCTTCCTGGCTTCTGGGCCGCATACAGGCCGTCCGGCAAGGCATCGGCGCGGTGACGAGTGGTCCATCCCAGCATCTGCAACCGTCGCAGCATGGAAAGCGCGCTCATCATCTCGAAATCGGAGTCGTTGAGCTCGCCGCTCTCCCTATAGCCTTCCACCCATTCGTAGGCAAGGCGCGGCGCATACGACTCGTGTTCAATGAAGGTCAGGGAAGCGGCGTAATCCCACAGATACCAGCTGTATCCGCAGTCATCGAAGTCGAGGACCACGAACTGTCCATCAGGACGTTGGATGATGTTCGAAGGCCTTAAGTCAGCGTGAACCAATCCCCATGTCTGCCGGTTGCGTGGCTGCTTGGCAACATACGCCAACGCTTCCCACATGGCCTGATACAGCAGTTTGTTTTCGGCCGGCGTCAATCCCGCCGCTTCCTCCCAACGGCCCCAACGCGGATGCGGACCGAGGATGTCCAGCAAATCCCAGCTGAACCGCTGGAAACCGTATGGCTCGGTCCAGGAGCGTGCGCTTTTGTGGAATTTCGCAGACCAGTTGCCAATCACTCGATAGCAGCTGGAGGGATCAGCCATATCCTCAAGTACGGTGCCTTCGATGAATTTCGTTGAGATAACCGACCATTTGGTGGTTTCGTTCTGATGGATCTCCGCCACATAGGGGCCCATCACCGTAGGTACCGGCGTCACCAAATTGACGCCATCCAGCTCATGAAGCATATTGATCCATGCCAGCTCCGAAGCAATCGCCTTGGGACCGCCCACATAGTCAGGTTCCGAGACCCTGACCACGCCTATGGGTTCGTCCTTGATTTTGAGCAGAAACGTGGCGTTCTCGGAAATGGTGATGAGGCTCAGGTCGACTTCGTCCTTATGCAGTCCCCACGCGGCGCAAACTCCAGAAAACAGCCAGAACGGAGCGGGCGATCCTTTGGTCAGATACTTGAAGACCTCAAACTTGGGATTATCGCCCTCGTACAGGTCGGACGTGGACTGGTCTTTATGCACTGAAACTGTAGCGTTCATGATTGTCGCCTCTTACCGTAACCGGATAAGTAATTCCGATTCGCTTGCCGTGATTGCTTTGTAGTCTAGGAAAGCAATTCGCGATCAGGTGAGGCGCCAGATAAATGGTCTGTAACTAAAGTGCAAACTAGATAAATGGCATGTAATGCACGCTGTAAATGGCGTGTTACGTAAGTCTGATGGTTTGTTTGGGATGTACTGGGTCAGGGGTTGGGTAAGGGATTTTGCTGAGTCATAATAGGGTGCCAGGGCAATGCCCTAAACATGATTTACGGTATGCCCTGCTTCGCGATTCAAACTGCCGAGACTAATCAATCATGATCGCCCTGTGCTATTGCCGCAGCACATAACAAGAACACCCCAACCACTATTGCAGCAAGACATGGTCCCAGCGCTGGCTGTCCACCAACGGGAACAACAGAATGGCCAAATCCGTAATACACCACCAGCACCAGTCCCATGCCAATCGCGGAGCCGACCCGTTGCGCAAACTGAATTGACGATCCAGCTACGCTCGCCCGATAGTCAGGAACCGCAATCAACGCACGAGCTTGATTAGGAGATGCCGAGATCGCGGAACCGAATGAAATAACAATCAATATTGTCCCCAATATGAAAGGCAACATCTGCGCAGAGGCCACCCCGAAGGCTACAGAAACAGCGATGAATGACACACCGCCTAATATGTTGCCCCACACGATAAAGGCATACGCACGATTTTGCTGCCGTCGCGCCACTAATGATGCTCCATACAGCATAGCGACGGATGCGGGAAGCATGACGAGCGCAGTAGCCAGTTCATTCAAATATGCATATTGTTCCAAGGAAATAGTAATGAGCAGCGTGCCACCTGTTGCCGTTGCATGCATGAATCCAGAAACCAAGACGCCACGGCCCAGATGTTTAAATTTAAACATCGTGAGATCCAAAATTGGTTCATGATCGCATGCGGCTATCCGATGTTCACGAACGATGAACAAACACGCAAATACCATCCCAATCAGAATCACTGGAAGCACTCGGAAGCTCGATATATCTCCTTCCGATATTAAGCTAATCGGTCCAACTCCAAAAATCACGGCCGGAATAAGCAATACGATTCCGACTACATCCAAACCACTTTTCTTCTCTGATGCAGGTTCTTTGACCAGCGCATAGGCCATACCTACTACGATTACGCCAACAACAACATCAATCCAGAACAGCCAGCGCCAAGATTCATTACCACCAGCGACCTGCATTACTACACCGGCTACAACAGGTCCGAACAGCGAGACGGCTGATGTACAAGCACCCATCATGGCTAAAGGCTTCGCGCGCAGTTCAGGCGGGAAAATCCGTTGAATCAATCCGAGAGTTTGCGGCATAAGCACGCCAGCTCCAATTCCCTGTGCAAAGCGTCCTGCAACCAGCCAATATGCATTGGGAGACATGGCACAGATAAAGCTAGAGAGTAGAAATAATGAGCATCCCACGAGGAATACAGGACGGCGTCCTATTAAATCGCCAATGCGACCGGCAGGTAATAATGCAGAAGCATAAGCAAGTGTGTAACCAACCAGCATCAATTGCACAATCACGCCGTTTCCACCAGTGGATCGTTGTATCGAATCAAAAGCTACGCCCAACTTCGAAACATCAAAAATAGTGAGGGCGTTCATCGCCACCAAGACACCATATGTTATCCACTGTGTTTTGGGAATTGAAATAGTTTCCTCAGAGGCGGGTTCCGACTCAGTTCTCGTCATGTTTCCTCCGCATTGCATATAACAATCTTATATTACATTAATGGAGTATATAATATGATTGTTATTAAGGAGGAAACATGTACAATACTGCATTGATTCTTATCGACCTTCAAAAGATGTATCTTCACCAAGACCTTCGAGACCGATATGGCTGGCCGCCAATATGGCAGCTCGACCGAGTTCTGGATTCATGCGCGCAGCTGGCCAGTGAGGCCAGAAACCAAGGAATACCAGTCATATACACTCGACAAATCGAACGCAGCGACAATAGCGACGCCATGCCCGCCTATCGGAGGCTAAAAGAACTCACTCAAAAGCAGTTTGGAGAGACGCTTGACATGGCATCAAACGCAGACGCCTCGGAAATCATAGAATCGGTGGCTCCGCAGCCAGGAGACATCATTATCGAGAAACTTCGCTGGGATGCTTTCTTCAACACTCCGTTGAACAACATCCTGCACAATCTGAAGACCGAACGAATCATCCTAGCAGGACTACAAACCAATGTATGCATCGAGACAACTGCCCGCAGTGCATTAATGCAAAACTACGAGGTGGGTATTGCAGAGGACGCCGTATCTACCGATGGGAAAAGCCTACATTTCGCGGCATTAGAAGCATTAAAGGTGTTATACGCAGAAGTCCGCCCATGGAAACAACTTATCGACACATCAGCACAATGGAACTACGCGATAACTACTCCGAATTACGGCCGCATAGAAAATGACTGCTGATGCAATTCTCGGCCTAACGCGCTATACAAACAGTTTGATGGCATGATTCATGAGAACCATGCCATCAAACTGTTTTACGCATGCAACTTATCAATCACATCGGTAAGGTATGCGAACGTTTCTTCCGGATCAACATTTTCATCCAGCAAAACCGTACGTAAACCTTTAAGCCATGAAAGACGAACTGTCGTAATCGACATATTCATCACATATGAAGAATATCGGTTCCTCCACACAGGGGTATCCGGCCGAACATGTTTCCACTCTTTCAGCAATCTTTCCAGCTGAATAAGTCGGCGCTGTTGAAAAGCAACTTCTGCATCGATAAGATATCCTATGGTTTCCTTATCTAAAACCCACAACGTGAGCATGCGCAAGGAAGCATCATCCCTCACCGAATGATCAGGTTCATCATCGATTAGCCATCGCCGCAATTCAGTCATACCATCATCTGTGATGACATAACTAGTCTTTCCTCGGTCATCTCGTTTGTGAACAGCAATCAACCCCGCTGCAGCCATTTTCTGCAATTCGGAGTACACCTGAGAAGGGCTGGCATGCCAAGCAGAATCTGTTACATCGCGAAAAGCCGCACTAAGTTCATATCCCGTTCTCGGTACGCCACGCGAGAGTGCAGATAAAATAGCATGCTTAAGTGCCATAATCTTCTTTCATTTTTGGAGTCCAAAGCCGTCATTCTATTCTATTACATAATGCATGGTGGTGTGATTCCCATCGAAAAAGGGAGCCACACCACCATGCATTATCCGCGTATAGTCACAGATCCGACCTATACGAAGAGGAGATGTCATCCAATATAAACATCATTGAATTCAATCCACCAACTCTTCGGCTGGACGAATCCCTTAACCTTCGTAGACATTGCACGCGGAGCCGTGTCATGGCAAACGAACAGCCAGGGAGCATCATCTGTTGCAACACGACCAGCCTGAGTAAGCAGAGAAGCCCTCTCCTTATCGTCAGTCGTCACTAATGCTTTCTTCCATAATTCATCAAACTGCTCGTTACGGTAATCAAAATATCCCCCTTCTTCTTTGGATCCCATAGACCAACTCCAACTGGACGGCTGTTCCAAACTAAAAGCCTGATTTGCGGCGTCCCAACCCGTATTGCCTTCTGCCAACTTGCCATACATAGTTGAGAAATCAACAGGATCAAACGTGACTTTTACACCAACTTTGGCCAGCTGGGCCTGCAAAGCCTCATTCATAGCTTTCGGCTGCATAGCGCCAGATCCAGCCGTAATATAACCGACCTTCATTTCAAAACCATTGGGGTATCCGGCTTCTTGCAGCAATTGCTTCGCCTTATCGAGGTCATAAGTGTACGTATCGTCACTCTTATCGTAATAAAGGCTTGCTGGTGCGAAGAATTGTGTGGCCGGCTGCGCAGTACCATGAAGAAGATCTTTGCAGATAGCTTCACGATCAATGGCGTAATTTAAAGCCTGACGAACCTTTTTATTGGACAGAGGACCGTTCTCAGAAGTGTAAAGCTGCCATGACCATTCCCAGTCAAATGCATTTTGAGTCACAGCAAAGCCAGCTTGCTGTAACGAAGCCAAATCATCAGGTTGGGCACCTTCAATCCAGTCAACTCGTCCGGATCGGAGAACAGCGGTACGAGCCGAAGCATCTGGAATCAGCTGCACGACAATTTTATCCAACTTAGGTACAGTACCCCAATACTTAGCATTCTTGCTGAAAGTTATGCTTTGATTTGCTTGCAAGCTGTCGAATACAAACGGCCCGGTGCCAACCGGATGGCTTGCCTGTCCCTTAGAGCCATGCTCTTTCAATGACTTCGGGCTAGCGAAGTAGACATTGTAGAGATCTGCCAAGAAGAACGCAAAAGGCTCTTTCAGTACAAACTTCACCGTATAGTCATCTACTTTTTCAACATGATCGACATAAGTGAGAACTGTATAATACGTTAACAGCGTCTTGTCATAGTTGGGATCATCAGGCTTGGTATAACGATTGATGTTGTAAATCAGTGCATCAGAATTCCACTTATCACCATCGTGGAAAGTCACTCCCTTACGTAGTTTCATGGTATATTCCAACCCGTTGTCCGACACGCTCCACGATTCCGCAAGTGCCGGAGCAACACCGGCAGCAGCATTTGGATTCGATATATCGCGCTTAGTCAGGCCTTCATAAACCAAATTTCCAATCAGACGCTGACCTTCATATCCTGCTGAAGTTATTGCGCCAGTATCCAAGCTCGGGAACGAGGACATCTGAGAACCAATGTTCAACACTTGTCCTTGATCCGCTGTGCTGCCAGCAGAACCACAGCCGGCGAGCGAAAGCACCGCCACACATATCCCTATGACTGCTTTAGTTAGCATATTCTTTTTCATGGGTCCCTCTCCTTTGTCTATATTGCTGTGGTAACAGAGAACAATCTGTCCTGAATCGGCTCAAATCCGCAGAAACGCAACGGAAATACCGTTCCAGGATCAGGATTCAGCTTCGCGAATTGCACCTTCTTTCGCTGTGAGGAGTTCACGGGTATAAGCATCTTGCGGATGGTCAAGTATCTCTCGGGTATTCCCTGATTCAACGACGTGACCGTTATTCAGGACTAAGACGTCATCACACATATAATCCACAACGTTAAGATCATGGGTGATGAAGAACAGCGACAGGCCCATTTCCTGCTGGAGTCTGCATAGCACATTGAGCACCTGTGCTTGTACGGATTTATCCAATGAAGAAACAGCTTCATCACAAACCAGAACGTCTGGGCGACTCGATATTGCACGCGCGATGGCAATTCTCTGAGCCTGGCCTCCTGACAATTCAGTCGGGAACGCCTCAAGGTACTCCGGGCCGAGAGCAACCTTAGCCAAAGAATCGACAGCGACATCACGCCATCTCCGACGTTCTACCTTTTGAGCCGCCATATGAAAACACAGACTCTGCCATACCGTTTTCGCTGGGTTCAAGGCATTTTTAGGATCCTGCGGAATCAGTTGCACATGCAGCCGCATCTCACGTATTTGCGTAGGCGTCATGCCCCAGATCGGATAGCCCTGAAAGTATACGTCTCCATTATTCGGGTGGAGAAGTCGCAATGATATTTTCCCTAAAGTAGATTTACCGCTACCTGATTCACCGACGACACCAAGAGTCATACCTTGTCGTACAGTAAATGACACATCATCTAAAGCCGTATGATCACCAAAAATCTTGGTTATATGTGAACCATAAAAAATAGGATTGCTGGACATTGCTTTCACCTACTTCCCAGTGCGACAAAATGATCCGGCTCAATTTCGGCGAGTGACCCCCATTGTTCACAGCTCCTGATGGAATCTGGCACTACTGAAAGACACCCGCGCACGACATCCCGGCTCGGTTCGCACCCAAGAAGTGCTTGAGTATATGGGTGCATTGCGTGATGAAGCACCGACGAAGCGGGGCCTTCTTCAACAACATTGCCTTTCAAAATCACAGAAACACGATCACTAGGTTTTGCGGCAATAATTCTTGCCGCACTAATGTCATGGGTAATAAACAACACAGCAGTTCCTGCTGTATTCCGAAGATCATTGATGAGATGCACTACATGTACACCCACCGAAGCATCCAACGCACTTGATGGCTCATCGGCGACAATCAGTTTGGGAGAACCTGCAATGGCGATGGCAATCGATATACGCTGCCGCATGCCTCCCGACATTTCATGGGGATATAAGTCAAAAGCCTTTTCCGGTTCCCGAATTCGCACCGATTCAATCAAAGAAACAGCTCTATGTCGGCGTTCCATTGCACTAGTGATGTTCGTCGCCGCACGAATTGCCTCACAAAGTTGCTCGCCCACAGTGTACATGGGGTCCAACGATGCAGTCGGATCCTGAAAAATCATGCCGATATCTTTTCCGAAATGGCTTCCTCCTCCACCATGGCCATCGAATGTAATCGGATCCCCGCAAAAGGTGGAAGAACCATCCACCAAAGAATGACGCGGATTCATACCAACTGAGCTACGCACAAATACTGTTTTCCCGGATCCGGATTCTCCGAGAATCACCCGAACTTGGCCCGTATGTACAGCCATACTGATTCCATGCACGATTTCCGTTCGAGTGGATCCGTGATTAAATGAAACTTTTAAGTTTTCTACCTTCAGTACTTCTTCTCCACCATCAGTCATGATTTGCTCACCCCAATCGAAACATTCAGACCATCGCCAACAATCGGGAACAAGATAGCTAGAAAAATAATGAGAATGCCGGGTTCGAGAACCAGCGTAGGATTAGTAAAGATAGAGGGCTGAAGTTCCTGCAACATCGCGCCAAGTTCTGGAGCCGGTGATGGCACCCCCAATCCAATGAATCCAAGACCACCAGCGATAGCAATGCTTGCTCCAACCAATGAAGTGGCGTATGCCATTACTGTAGGGAAAATGACTGGCAATAACTGCCGGTAAATAATGGCAATGGTTTTCGCTCCACTAGCGCGAGCAACCAATATGTAATCCCGATCTTTGATTCGATGGACCTCTTGTTCCGCGACTTTCGACAGCGGAGCAATCCAAACCACCGTTAAAGCCAAAATCAACGAGAAAACGCCGTTCCCCAAACAAATAGCAATCAGTAACGAAAGTAGTATTCCAGGAAAAGCGAATAACAAATCTATAAGCTTCGCACATACAGCATGTAGTACCGGCCCGCCAAATCCTGAGGCAATACCAATCAAAAGTGCAAGTAATGTCGCCAGCACAACCGGAGTAACACTAATAAATAACGACGTGCGCATACCGAATATCAATCTTGCCAGTAAATCACGGCCTTGAGCATCAGTACCCAACAAATGATTTGGGGCCCCTATTGGTTGCATACGCTTTGATAACTCCCCCGCATACGCATTGAGCGGCAACCACTGGGCAATTACTGAGAGAAGAACAAGGCAGACCAATAATCCTAACGATACGCGTGAAGACATTGGCATTCGAGCAAACCAATTCTTCCTAGCAAATCGCGAGGCTGTTACTTTATCGTCTTTGCTGTTTTGACCTCCGATATTCTCAGACATGATCATTTCTCCTTAATCTCGGATCAATCCATGTAGTAGCAATATCGCCAAGCATGAGTACGACAATATAGATGAGAGCTATCACCAACACACTGGACTGCACCGTCTGAAAATCTCTGAGGCCTACAGCCTGGACTACAAGTTGTCCGAGCCCCGGAATGCTGAAGATATTTTCCACGAATAGTGCGCCTCCAAGCATGGATCCCACCTGAATGGCAAGCACCGTGATCATCGGAGGAATGGCATTCCTATACTCATGGACCATTACTTGTCGCGAAGACAAGCCTCTCGCCTCTAAGGAAGGAATCAGATCGCTGCCCCTAATCTCCAGCAATGACGTTTTTAAAGATCTTGCCATTTGAGCTCCGGGTGCCAATGACAAAGCCAAAGAGGGAAGGAAAAGATGCGATAGCAGATCACCGATATCGGTGACTCCGGTATTGTGCAATCCACCAGAGGGGAAAACACGAAGTTGCACCGTAAAAACAATGAGCAGAATCAGTGCTACTGCATATTGTGGTGCTGACAGGAAGAATGCTTCTATCCAGTTAGAAAACTGACGGATTGTCTTATTATTTGCAGCACCAAAATTGCCAAGAACAATCGCAATAACTATAGCAAGAATCGATGCAGATACGCCCAGCATCATTGTGTTACAAAGTGCAGGAATCACGACACTTAAGGAATCTTTCCCATATGCGTATGAATATCCCAGATTCCCATGTGCAAGGCCTTCCAGCCAGATGGAAAACTGAACCAATATAGGTTTGTCCAATCCAAGCGTGGCACGCATCGCTTTTCGTTCCGCCGCAGTGCTGTCTGCACCAAGCAGATTAACCGCCGGGTCTCCGGGGATCATTCGTATAGCGAAGAACACTACGAACATCACAGCAAGAGACATCAGCATCGCAGTGAATAGTCTTCTGCAAATCATCCATCCAAATGGATGACGCCTAATAATGTGTTCCATAATTGGAACACGATAATGGAGTATGATTTCACTTGCGTTTCCTCACTGTAAATCAAGATTATGCTACTAAAGCAAACACAGCACAGATATTTACGCGGTAAACAACCAATTAATCGATACCCAGATCAGTCATATATTCGCTCTATCAACAATCTAAATCTAAAAAACGTAATTCCTCCGAAAGATACGGGACCTAAATGTGGTCTTCATATGTTTTCGTGCAAAAAGATCGTAGAGATGGTTGCAGAGTCTACAAATCGATCATCTGATCCGAGCGAATAGTTGACGCATATCTAGTACAAGATCAACAGGACACGGGCCATAGACCAAAAGAGAAAGTGAGATGTAGGAACGGGGAGGGTTTCTGCTGTCCCCACGGGGGCAACTCTGGGATCCCCTTCATCGGGCTTCCCGGGCTTACAGGGGAGGCAAGCCGGCAAAAGACGCGAATACGAAAAAGGGGGGTGGTCTGTTGGGACCACCCCCCTGTGACGAATATTGCGGCGGCGTGCTACTCTCCCACACCCTATCGAGTGCAGTACCATCGCCGTGCCAGGCCTTAGCTTCCGGGTTCGGAAAGG
>NZ_JAAIIG010000022.1 GCF_012932375.1 Bifidobacterium olomucense
GACCCAATCCCAACACTGATTCAAAACACCCCGAAACAACCTAAATCACCCCAACCCGAGACCGAAACAACCTAAATCACCCCTCCCTCAACCCAATCCCAACACTGATTCAAAACACCCCGAAACAACCTAAATCAACCCAACCCGAAACCGAAACAACCTAAATCACCCCTCCCTCAACCCAATCCAACCCAAAGTTCCCTCGCCATAGCACCTCAGCGCGGTTTTTTCTCGAAGAAAATGGCTTGCCCGAGAATTTACCGCGGTGAGGATGCGCCAGTGCGGAGAATTCTCGCAATATCCTCTAATCCCGAGAATTTACCGCGGTGACTGCCGCTCAGCGCGGCAAAATCTCAACATCCCCCACCCCGCGAATATGTTGCGCTGAGCGACGGTCAGAGCAACATATTCGCGAAACACGCATGTTCCAGGAAAAACGCGCGCTCTCGGGAAAACTCATTTCTCGGGAAAACACACTCCACGGGAAACACACTCCACGAAAAACACACTCCACGAAAAACGCGTGTAGGCCCGCCGGAGACGAGCCGGCGAGCCCACACGTGAAGGAGGATAAGGAAAACACAGTAAGAGGATCAAGAGGAAGAAGGTATGGTGCGGCACCCCCAAAAGGAGAGGAAGGTGGTGCCGCACGAATTAGTTGTTTGAATTATTCAGTACTACCGAACTTGGCACCTCCAATCAGTGAGACGCCGCGTACTCGGAAGCCCAACCGTCCACGAAGGCGGTCTTGACGGCATCCCAGTTGCTGGTGCCCTGCGCGTACCCCAGGAGGGCCTGGCCAAGCTGGTTCTTCCACTCTTCGGACGGCATCATCGTGAAGTTCCAGGAGACGGCGGTCTTGCCGGACTTCTGGTCCTCGACGGCGGCCTGAGTCAGCGGGTTGTCGGAAGTGACGTCATCGAAGGTCTTGAACGGGGTGGTAAAGCCCATGTCCTGAGAGAGCGCCTTCTTGCCGGTGTCGGAGGTGATGACCCACTTCAGGAAGTCCTCGGTGGCCTTCTTGTCGGCGTCGGAAGCCTTGTCGTTGATGCACCAGTAGTTCTCAGAGCCCGTGGCCAGACCCTGCTTCTCCTCGCCCTTGACACCGATGTAGATCGGCATCATGCCCACGGAATCGGCGGACATGCCAGCCTTCTGCAGATCGGTCCAAGCCCAGGTGCCGTTCTGGTAGAAGGCGGCCTCGCCGAGCGCAAACTCGGAGTTGGCGTCGTCACCGGTCTTGGCGCTCAGCTGCGTGGGTTCGGTGGTGGAGTCGGTGATGTACAGGTCGAAGATCTTCTTGTAGTTCGGCAGGTAGGTGCCCTTGATGGTGGCCGGCTGCTCGGTGACGTTGTCGGCTTTGAACTCGTAGTACAGCGGCAGGTTGGCGAGGTGGGTCTTGAAGCGCCAGTCAGAGCTGGAGTCGAAGCCGGCGGAGGTGAACGCGCCCTTGATGCCGAGCTCGTCCTTGCGCGACTGCATGTCGTCGGCCACGGCTTTCAGGGTGTCGAAGTTGTCGATTTCATCGATGGACGTGGCCTTGGCACCGTCCAGACCGAAGTACTTGTTGAGGATGTCCTTGTTGTAGATCAGGCCGTAGGTTTCCATCACGTACGGCACACCGACGACCTTGTCGCCGTCCTTCAGGGCCACATCCTGATTGTTGAGTTCCTTGTACACGTCCGTGTTGGACATGTCGGCCGTGTACTTCTTCCAGTTCTGGTAGCCGACCGGTCCGTTGACCTGGAACAGGGTCGGAGCCTCGGTTTTGGCGATTTCGGACTTCAAAGTCTGCTCGTACGTGCCGGAAGCAGCGGTCTGGATCTTAACGTCGACTCCGGTTTCCTTGGTGTAGGCCTTACCGAGGGCCACCCACTGATCGGCGGCTTCCGGCTTGAAGTTCAGGTAGTAGACCTTGCCCTTTGCGTCGTCGCCGGAAGTGCTGGAGCCGCAGGCCGCCAGCGTTCCCAAAGACATTGCAGCAATGGCAGCCATCGCAACCGCGGATTTGACTGTACGATTCATCATCGAACCTTTCTCTTTCATCGTCGATTCCGGCCATTCCTTCCGGATCAGGTGCCGTCAGCGGCATCCTTACGACTATCGACAGTGCTCATTATGCAATGGTTTGCTTTCTTTTGCAAACGATGGCATTCATCGGCGCGCCTTGGCGATATAGACAGATGTCACCAAATAGTCAAAACAAGATAAAACCGGGAAATTAAGGCAACTAAATAAACTATCCGCAATGCAAGCGTTAGCAAATACTAGGCGACAAGAGCACGCCAGAAATGGTGCAGCACCGCCCTTTTACTCCCCGTATCGTCACAATACCGCTATCGTTTGCATAATCAGTGAACCAGCGAATCAACGAGCTAACGCACCAATAGGCCAACGAACCAACGAACCAACGAACCAATAAACCAACGAACCAATAAACCAATAAACCATTTCCACACTGGCCAGCAACAGCAAACCACAGCCAACAAAAAGCCTGTCCGCATACTCGCGGACAGGCTGATACCTCTATTCCCGGCAACCACGGCAACTCACCGGCAACCACGGCAACCCGGCAGACCGGGAACAATCTACATAACGCCACAGCGTCACATGATCAGGCGTTCCATCGTTCGATGACGTTGTCACCCTTGTACACGCTCAACACCGAATAGTGCGCGGTATCGAGCCGCAGCATCCGCGCGAAGTGCGGATCCACATCCAACCACTGCGAGGTGAGGATGCGCAGAATATGCGCGTGGGCCACCAATAGCACGTTATGACCATCGTGCAGCAACGGCATCACATGATCGATCGCCCCTCGCGCGCGGGCGGCCGCCTCCTCCAAGGTCTCCCCCGGCCCGGCGTGCACCGGCACCTGCTCGCCGCCCGGCAACGTCTCCACCCAGTCGCCTTCCAGCGCAGGCGTCAGCGAGCGCGGCCCATCCCGCCACACATCCCAGTCGAAACCACTGGCTTCGCTGACCTGCTTACGTGTGCGGCCCTCGGCACGGCCATAATCCCATTCGGCGATGCCGTCGAGCGTCTGCGGCTCGGCGAAGCCGGCCAGACGCGCGGTCTGTTGCGCACGGCGAAGTGGACTGGCAAACACACAGCCTTCCTCGAAACCACCGGGGAATGCTTCACGCAGACGAACGCCGGCATCGCGTGCCTGCTGCTCGCCCACTGCGGTCAGGGGGATGTTCGTGCGGCCGGTATGCTGTCCGGATTCGCTCCATACGGTCTGTCCATGACGCAGCAACACCAGAAATCCTGTGCCGCCACGGGAAAGATCGACGGCCACGGTGCCGTCTGCATGCTGTTCGTTCATGCCTCCACTCTAGTCCCGTTCGGGCGCATTCGCCGCATGCCTCGCCAGATAGCGCCACACAGCGCCAGACAGCACCACACGGCACCGGACATGCGTCATACGGCACCATATGCGCCGCCTTTGTTCCATACCGGAGCCCCATTAGGCCAAAGTGCCATTAGACTGGGGAGCCATGAGCAGCGCAAAGCACACCGCACGTCATCACGCCCTCACCAATGAAGGCGGGACTTCTCCGTCGACGAACCAAACGCCGGCCGCAACATCAGCCGAAGCACCAGCCGAGACACCAGCCACAGCCTCCTCATCCGGCGCCACCGCAGCCGTCGAAAGCCTGCACCGCATCGACGAGAAGGTCAACGCCCTCCGCGCGGCCCGCGAGGCAGACCCGGATTCCCTGCTGGACAAGGCGTTCAAGGCGGCGGCACCCGCATTCATCGGCATGGTGGCCGGCAAAGCGTTCCAAATGGTTTGGGACAAGGGCGTGGGCCGGCGCAACCTGCGCAAGGGTCTTGCCACAGATGCGCCGCAAGGCTTGGCGATGAGCCTGCTGTTCGCCGCCGCATCGGCCGCCTTCGGCGCGGTAGTCTCTCAGCTTTCGGACCGCGGATCGCAAGCGCTGGTGGACCGGAAACACCGCAAGACCCGCTGAGCGCGCCAGACGCCAGACGCCAGACACCAGACACCAGACACCAGACGCCGAACGATTTCACTATCAGAAGAGATTCCCGGCCGAAACGCACTGCCCGTGGGACAATGTCGGTATGGTTACCAATGCAACAATCGAGACTCTGCTGAACCGTCGCTCCATCCGCAAATTCAAGGACGAAGCCATCGACGCCGACACCGTCGCCACGCTGGAAACCGTGGCCCAGCGCGCCGCATCCAGCCAGTTCCTCAACGACTGGTCCGCCATCCGCATCTCCGACCCGTCCGTCAAGGCCAAGCTCGCCGAGTTCGGCCATCAGCCGTATATCGCCACCGCACCGTTGCTGTATGTGTTCGTGATCGACGAACATCGCAACGCCCGCATCGCCGAGTCCAAGGGCATCGACACGGCCGGCGACGACTTCAAGCTCAAAACCAGCTACCGCTTCACCCAAGCGCAGAACGACGCCGTTCTGGCCCTGCACGCCATGGAAACCGCCGCCTATTCCCTCGGCCTCGGTTGCGTGATCCTCGGTTCGATTCTGAACGATATCGACGGTCTGATCGACCTGCTGAACCTGCCTGAATACACCTACCCGGTGCTGGGTCTGGCCATCGGCAAGCCTGATCAGGAGCCGACGCTCAAGCCGCGCATGCCGCGCACCATGCAGTTCTTCGAGAACACGTACCCTGCCGACAGCGAGAACGATCTGGGCGGAGCCCTGCCCGCCTTCGACGCCGAAGTACACCAGTATTACGATCTGCGCCAGGCCGACCGCCCGGTGGATGCCTTCAGCGATCAGATCGCCACGGTCTCACGTCAGGATGTGTCCGGCAAGACGCTGCTGGACAAGGCCGCCGCCCAAGGATTCACCTTGGATAAGTAGTCCGTCCGATTACTGCCGGATCCCGGCCCACCCCGACGACGGGCCGGGATAGACTACCCGTGGCGAACGGGAGCAAGTCCGCGAATCCATTAATCCGCGATTGTGCAATCACCCGGAACGCCTACCATGAATCACAGGCAAGAGGCGGCTATCAACATGCACACTATCTGGCATATTTTCCGGCGTGATGTCTTGCGTATCCTGCGCAATCCGGTAGCCGTCGTCGTCACGTTGGGTGTGGCCATCATCCCCTCGCTCTACGCCTGGTTCAACATTCTGGCCAACTGGGACCCGTATTCGGCAACCGGCAACCTGCACATCGCCGTAGCCAATCTGGACCAAGGCACCAGCAACGATATGGTCGGCACGTTGAACGCCGGCAAACAGGTGGTTAAGGAGCTCAAACACAATCATCAACTCGGATGGCAGTTCGTCAGCAGCGAGGAACAGGCGGTTCACGGCGTCAAAACAGGCGACTACTACGCAGCCATCGTATTGCCGAAAGACTTCAGCGCCAGCCTGGCCGACACCGTGACCGGCTCCGGCAAACAGCCGAGCATCAAGTACTACGTCAACGAAAAGAAAAACGCCATCGCCCCGAAAATCACGGACACCGGCGCCAGCACCATCGACGAACAGATCAACTCCACATTCGTCTCCGCCGTAGGCACGACCGTGGCGAAAGCCATCGCCAAAGCCGGCGGCGATCTCACCGAAGCCACCAACGACACCCAGCAAGACACCATCGGCGACCTCGATACCGTACTGAACACCATCGAGCATACGCAAACCGCACTCACCGATCTGAACACCACCCTTGATCAGGCGAGCGGCACTATCACTGATGCCAAAACCACCACGGCCTCACTCAAGCAGACCATCGCCAGCGCGAAAACAGCCTCCGCACAATCCGGCACGCTGCTCTCCGAAGCGCAAAGCGGCACCCAAGCCTTCTCCTCCACACTGCTCGGCGCGCTGGATGGCAGTTCGGCCACGCTCTCCGGACTTGCGGTAGACACGAACACTGCAGCGGGAACGATTATCGGCTCGTTCAACAAGGCCCAGAACGCCGTCGATTCCGCAACGAACGCACTCAACAAGCCGCTGGACCAGACACAGACCGCCATCGGCAACGTCAAACAAGCCCTGAAAGACGCCGGCATCGACGAAAACACCACCGATCCGGTCGGCCAACGCATCTGGAGCCAGCTCAACACACTGAGCGCCACCATCACCAACCAGCAGACGCAGATCAGTACGTTCCAGAAGAACACGTCCCAGTTCATCAGTTCCGGCAAAGATGCCACCGGGCAACTGTCCGGCGCGATCGGCACCGCATCCGGCGGCGGACTGGCGGCACTCAGCCAAGCCCGGCAGTCGCTCTCCGGCACCATCATGCCGAATCTGAACGCCTCACTCACCAGTTTCGTGGCGTTGAACGGCACTTTGGAGGGCACCCTCACCTCACTGGACGGCACTTTGACGCAAGCCGACGGCTTGTTCGACCAACTGTCCGGCACCATCGATCAGACCCGCTCCACTATCGCCGGCACGCAGCAATCCATGCGTCAGCTTGCGGACGAAGTAGGTACGGTACGCACCGACATCGCCACGCTCGACAGTTCCGCCGCCTACCAGAAAGTGGCTGACGCACTCAATCTGAACAGCAAGGACTTCGGTGATTTCCTCGGTACTCCAGTCAATCTGGAAACCAAAGTCGTCTATCCGACCGACAACTATGGTTCGGCCGTCACCCCCTTCTACACCAACCTCGCGCTGTGGGTGGGTGGTTTCGTACTGATCGCCATTTACAAACTGGAGGTGGACCGCGAGCAGCTCAGGCGCGTGACCGTCACGCAAGCGTATCTTGGCCGCTGGCTGCTGCTGGTGACGATCGGCTTCCTGCAGGCGGTGATCGCATGCGTGGGCAATCTGGTGCTTGGCATCCAGTGCGAACATCCGCTGCTGTTTCTCTTGGCCGGCATCTTCTGTTCGTTCGTCTATATCAATATCATTTACGCTTTGGCCGTTGCGTTCCGGCATATCGGCAAGGCAGTGGCCGTGATTCTGGTCATCGTCCAGATTCCTGGTGCCTCGGGACTGTATCCGATTGAAATGATGCCGAGCTTCTTCCGGGAACTTCACCCTTGGCTGCCGTTCACCTATGGCATCAACGCCATGCGCGGACCGATCGCCGGCACGTACGCCAATCATTACTGGCTCGATATGATGCATCTCGCCTACTATCTGCCGGTGGCTCTGTTCGTGGGGCTTGCGGTACGCCGGTACGCCACGAACCTCAACGCCTTGTTCGATCGCCGTCTGTCGGACACCGATCTGATGATCACCGAGCACAACAGTATGGTCAACAACCAGCTCAGTCTTACGGCAGTGTTCCGCACGGCTTCGGACAGCAAGGAACTGCGCGAGCTGATTACGCGCCGCGCGCACCGATTCTTCGCACGTTACCCGCTGATGATCGTCTCCGGTCTGGCGCTGCTGACGATACTGCCGTTCGTGTTCCTGATCCTGCTGTTCGTCACGCAGGAGAAAATCGCGATGCTTACCGCCTGGATTCTCTCGATTATCGTTATCGACGCCTATCTCATCGTGGTCGAGTACATGCGTGAAAGCTTCGCCACACAGATGGGCACCGACGCCATGAACGACGACGAATTCCGCGACCTGATGTCCAACGGGTATATGTGGCGCAGGTTCCGCGGCGAGCCGGGCAAACATGCGGCGAGCGCGGTTGCTGAGACGGCGGCTGGGACTGTCTCAGAGGCACCACAGGCACCTAATGGCGCGAACGACGTGCCATCGGAGGTGTTGAAGCCCGTGGCCGCGGATGTGCAGGATTCTTCAGACAAGGCGGGTGCGCGATGAAACTCATTTGGCATATCTTCACCCGTGACGTGCGTCAGGCCACGCGCAACGTGATTGCCGTCGTCGTGGCCGTGGGACTGGTCATTGTGCCGGCTCTGTGCGCCTGGTACAACATTGCCGCCAGCTGGGATCCGTACGGCAGCACCAAGGCTCTCAAGGTGGCGGTAGCCAATATGGATAAGGGATATAAGTCCGATCTCATTCCCGTGCCGATTAACGTGGGCGAGACGGTCACCAACGCGCTGCGGGCCAATCATGACCTCGACTGGCAGTTCGTGGACCGAGACAAAGCCGTTGACGGCGTATATTCCGGCACATACTATGCGGCGTTGGTCATTCCGAAATCGTTCAGCTCGGATATGATGACGCTGTTCTCCCCCAAGATCAAGCACGCGAAGCTCGAATACTATCTCAACGAGAAAATCAATCCGATCGCCCCGCATATCACCGATGCCGGCGCGGATACCGTGGCCACCACCATTGATCAGATGTTCGTCAAAACACTGGCCAGCGTGGCGCTCGATATGGCCTCCAATGTGGCTGAATACGCGAAAAGCCCACAGATGGCCCAGTACGTCAGCAATGCCACCGGACATATCACCGCCATGGCCACGCAGTTAAGCAGTGCAGCCACGCAAGTCGACTCGTATTCGGGGCTGTTGGGAGCGGCGAACGGCATCATCACATCGACCGACGCACTCCTCGGCTCCACCGGTTCCGCAGCCGCCGACGCAAAAAAAGCCATCGGTCAAGCCAAATCCGGCACCACCAGCCTGAGCACGGCACTGTCCGGCGCGGCCGACAGCATGGGCACCGCACTGACGCAAGCCGACAATGCGTACGTCAGCATCGACAAACAGCTTGATACGGCGTTCACCGACATCAACTCGCAGTCCACACAGGTCTCCGGCGCACTGACCGACATGCAGACCAAAGTGCAGCAGCAGGCCGGCGCATTCGGCGATTACGCCGCCGCCCTGCAGTCGTTGGCTGACTCCAGCAGCAATCAAACCGTGAAGGACGCCCTGACCAAAGCCTCGGCTCAAGCCACAGACGCTCAGACGCAGCTGCAATCAGCCGCCAACGCATTGGGCGACGCGGCACAGCAGGTCACAAACGGTACTGCGGACGCTGCAACCGCACGGCAACAGCTTAAAAATTCCGTTGCCTCGGCCCGCGCATCGGTCAGTACGGCGGCCAACACCTATCAGCAGACGCTTAAGCCACAGCTCGCCACGCTCGCCTCGTCCATGGACAGCGTGGCCGATCAGGCCGGCAATGTGATTGACGGGCTGGCCGGCACGGTAAGCAGCGTTTCCGGGCTCAGCGGCAACGTGGCCGGCAATATTAGCGACATTCAGTCCACGATGGGCGCCATGTCCAAAGCACTGAACAAGTCATCGAAGAAACTCAACGATCTGGCCATGAAATTCTCCGGATTGACCAGCGGTGCCAAAACGGATCTTTCGTCCATCACTTCCGCCGACTCCTCCACGCTCGCCTCGATGCTGTCCGCGCCGGTGGCGATCGATCGCATCCCCCTCTATCCGGTAGCCAATTACGGTTCCGCCATGGCCCCGTTCTATACGATTCTGTCAATCTGGGTGGGCGCGATCATTCTGGTGGCCATGCTCAAGGTATCCATCTCCGACCATGAGAAGGCTCGCATCTTAGGTCTTGGCAACAAGCTGCCGTTAGGCAGCGAAATGGGCTTGCGTGAGGCCATGATCGCCGGACGTGCCGCCGGCCCTGCCGCTGCGCTGGACGTGCTGAAGAAGCCTCGTGCCGAATCCCCGGGCAACGCGCGACAGTTCGGTTTGCATCTGCATCATGAATATTTCGGGCGATACATGATTTTCGGCTTCCTGGCGTTGCTGCAGGGCACGCTAGTGTGCTTGGGCGATATGTTCTACCTCGGCGTGCAATGCGAGCATCCCTTCCAGTTCATACTGGTCGGATGGCTGGCCGCCTTGGTGTTTTCGAATCTGGTGTATACGCTCACCGTCTCGTTCGGCGATATCGGCAAGGCCATCGCTGTGGTGCTGCTGGTGATGCAGGTGGCCGGCTCCGGCGGTACGTTCCCCATCGAGACGCTGCCGCCGTTCTTCCAGATCGTGGCCCGCTGGCTGCTGTTCCCCTACGCCGTGGATGCCATGCATTCGGCCATGGCAGGCTCGTATGGCATGGAATACTGGGTGGCGATGGGCAAACTGGCGTTGTTCCTCATTCCTTCGCTGCTGCTCGGCCTGATGCTGCGCAAACCAGTGATTCGACTGAATGATTGGATTATTCGCAATCTGGAAAGCACCAAGGTGATGTAGGGGCGTTATCGACGACGCGGCTTGTACCCTTTTTTGCGGCTGTGCGGCTTCAATTCCTGATTGAACGGCACACGCTGGTAGCTCATATTCGGATCACGATGAGTGAGGTGCCAGCAGTTGCAGTATTCACAGCGATACACCCATAGCTCGGCCCCGCGCTCGATCAGGCTCTGATCGGCGGCACGCTGGGCCTGTGCCTTGTCGTGGTACATGATTTTGTTCGACGTAGCGCATCGTTTGGGTGTGAAGTAGTGCATAGCAGAGCCCAGTGTACCGACTGCCGTTCACATTGAGCCGCTGTCGTGGCATAAAACAAAAAAGGGGTTCCTGATGATTCAACATCAGGAACCCCCCCTTGTAACGAATATTGCGGCGGCGTGCTACTCTCCCACACCCTATCGAGTGCAGTACCATCGCCGTGCCAGGCCTTAGCTTCCGGGTTCGGAAAGGGACCGGGCGTCTCACCTGGGCCATGACCACCGCAAAA
>NZ_JAAIIG010000023.1 GCF_012932375.1 Bifidobacterium olomucense
CAACCCCACCCCCTCGAAACACCCCCGGAACCCTTGCAAACACTGGCATCCACCGGCGTGTCGAAAACCGACAAACAGACGGGCGTTCCATGCAAAAGCTGAGACGAATGCATAAGAACATGGCTCAATCCACGTCAAGCAGCCAATCAATAATGTTCATGCCGGTGAACGGCCGAATCTGATTCATATATAGGGACCGTTCGATCTCTGCAGGCTTCTTCTTGTATCGATGAGAAATCAGTATAACTGTTTTACAGCGCAATACCATGCAGAAATCGTTTTTATTTGATTCTTGGCGTTAAACGTCTCTTAGAATCCTTCAGGAATCTGGTTTGCTGGATCGTTCCAGGCTGCGAAATACTCACCAAATGCCCATAACGGCACATTAGTGAGCCAATCCTGCTCACGGTACCCCTTCATTGACGAGCGATATCCATGCAAGCCTGTGTCTGCGCACAACAGACGCAGGCTTTTTGCGTGAACGTTCTCCTCAGCCTTGACTTCCAACGGAGCCGGCTGCCCGTTATATTGCAGAATGAAATCCACTTCCGCGGTTCCACGGGTTGCCGTCCAATAATACGGGGTGTGACCGGTTGCCGTAAGCTGCTGGCACACATACTGCTCGGTCATTGCGCCCTTGTATTCCTCGAACGCCTTATTGGACAATAAAACATCGCGAGCGGATACGTTCATGGCGGCTCCAAGCAACCCGATGTCATGCATGTACAGCTTAAAAGCCGAAAGATCCTCATAATCACGCAATGGCAGTTGCGGCTTATTGATGCGGTATACGCGATGAGCCAATCCCGAATCGACGATGAATTGTATTGCGGTTTCATACTGGGTCCGTCGCGCACCAGATGTGATATGCCCGAAGACGAATTTATGATTCTCGCGCCCTAGCTGCGAGGGGATGGAACGATATGCGAGGCGCACACGCTCCACATCAATCTCAGGAACATCACCCTTATGTTTGGAGAAATCCTTGTCATAGTCCGACAGTAGCGACTGTTGCACGCGGCGGGCTGCCAGATAGTCGTTGTCACCATCAAGAAATTCGCTGACTGCCTGAGGCATGCCGCCAACGAAATAATACTGGCGCAGCAGTCGCTCAAGCTTATCGGCAAACAGCTCCGCTCTGTTGAAATCCAACGCATGCACTATCTCGGCTAATTCCTTTTGGCCACTCGCTTCAAGAAACTCCATGAATGTCAATGGATACATGTCTATGGAGTCGATTTTCCCAACCGGGAATGAATGACCCGCATGGTACGAGAGCCCTAGATACGAACCGGCTGCTGCGATGTGTTGCTCGGGAGTGTCTTCGGCAAACGCCTTCATCAGGGTAAGTGCTGCCGGAACCTCCTGTATTTCATCAATGATGACTAACGTATGGCCGGGTACGATTCTGGTGCCGGTAAGCACCCCAATATTCTCTAGTACTTGCTTCGCGTTATACCCGGACTCAAACACCGCGTGCGTGTGCTCATCCATAAGGTTGAGGTATGCGCAAGAATCGTATTGCGTACGTCCCAACTCTTTCAGCACATAGGTTTTCCCCACCTGCCTGGCACCGCACAGCACCAGCGGACGACGATGCCGAGACTGCCGCCATGCTTCCAGCGTGGTCATGATATTGCGCTTCATAAGACCTCCATCGTCCGGCACAGGAGCTTCGGCAAATACGCTTATGCAGGCGTACTACTAAAGCGTAGTATAGCCTTGCCGCGCATCGCTGATGCAAAAATCATGACGAACTTTCACTCAGTTCATGCAAAAGTCTGGACAAATATTACTGCGCGTCGTGCAAAAGTCTGGACGAATAAACTGTCTTTTCGTGCAAAAATCATGACGAACGTCGGCGTACAGCTCTATGACTGTCACATTATCGTTCAATCCGCGTCAAGCAGCCAATCAATAATGTTCATGCCGTATATGCCGTTACGCGTCTGCGGGAATTCATCCATACTCAGCACGTATTTCGGCCAATTGTCTTGCACAGCATCGAATACGCCGAATTCACGGTCCGCTGTCTGCTGCGAACCAAGCAGATAGGTGACTTGATAGTAGGAAACCGTATCGCCGCGTCTGGCGATGAAGTCTATTTCCCTGTCCCCTACTTTGCCCACGTGCACGTCGCGGCATTGAGATAATTAGCGATAGTCTCAGCTGATACTTTGCGCTGCTCGCTTTTCATATATGCGGCAATATTGGCGGCAGTAATCAGGTACCCCTCTTCTCCGATAACGTACCGGATGACGCGTTCCAAGGCATCACTATCACGGATACCGGCATGGCGCACCACGTCTTTGAACAAGATCGTGGAGAACAGGTCATCCAGATAGCGCAGAGAAGCGGCTTCGTCGAATGCCGAATCCGTTTGGAATGGGAAACCGCCCTGATTCACATACCTGCGGAACGCCGTGCGCCTACCAGTACTTTGATGATGTTTTTGCCGATGAACGGCCGAATCTGATCCATGTAATCAGGTCGCTCAATCAAGGCAAACTCCTTTCTGGAGCGATAAGAATCAGCTATAACTGATTTTATAGCGCAAAACCGTACAGAAATCGATTACGTCTGATTTCTATATTTTCTACTTACCGGTAGCTGCCCTAATACAGAAAACCACGGAAGCGATGCTCTAATTGTGGTTTGTATCGCTTTCCTAATCGCTCCATTCGGCGGGCCAGTTGGCGGGGTGTGGGAGTTCTTCTAAGGCGGGGAGGCCTTCGACGATGTCGAGGGTTTCCATGCTCACGCGGATGACGCGTTCGACCAGGTCCACGATGTAGCGCGGATTATCGCTGTAATCGTTCGGGTCGTTGGTGATGCCGCTCTTCTTGTCGGTGGTGACTTTGTAGCGGTCGATCAGCCAGCCGATGGCGGATTTGCCGTTGACCACGTAGTCGTAGGCGCGCATCGGAATGCCTTCGATGGTCAGGTTTTCCGCCACTTTGAGCACGGTAAGGTCAGGCACCTTCTTGCCGGTTTCGGCGTTCTTGATCTTCTTCGGGTAGGTCATCTTCTCGGTACGACCCGGGTTCACGCTATCGCCGACCTCCATGACCGGCCACGGGTTGATGGATTCGTAGTCGAGGTGCAGATGCGCGAGGACACGACCGGCCTTCATGAACGCCTTGAAGTCCTTGGCCAGCGGAATACGCGGCAGTTCCTTCTTCAGGTTATTGGCGAAGCGCTTGCGATATTCCGGGCTGTGCAGCACGCCGTACACGTAGTAGAAAATGTCTTCCTTCGTGATCTTCAGGTTCGGATACGCCTCGCGGAATACCTTCAGGCCGGTATCGGTGATGGCGTCGTGACGGATATAGCCATGCTCGTCCGCATCCTGCATGTCCGCTTCGGAGAACAATCCGCCGTCGTCCGACGGTTCGACTTTCTCATACCAATAAAGAGGAAAACAGGCTAAATTACCACCATACGGAGTTAAACACGGTATCTTTCCATATGCCACAGCAGAGAATGGGTACGGTGCATTGATACCCGACAAAGCAATTTCAATGTTGTCGGCATCTTCATAAGGCATAAGAGAACTCAACTGAGAACTGGGACGTTCTATGAGCTGATTGCTCGCATAAAGCATTTGCTTCGTAAATGGACGATAGAAGCCCGTCCGTATCAATGAGCAGTCAAACCTTAGTTTTTCCCCACGAGCGAACCTCCGTTTAAGACCATCTGTCCATTTGATACGGCTATCATCATTAACAATCTGTCCGTCGATGCTCTCAGAATAAGCAGAGATGCTCCTTTTGACATTCTGGAGCAACCAAGTCGAAGAGTAATTCCATACCCAAGAATCGCGATTAGTGGAGACTGCTAGTGCCGAATTGGAGTAAACACCTTTTAGCGGTGCGAAATCACCGAAAGAATCGTCTCGCTTATTGAGCCAATCCCCATATTTATCAGAAGTGAGCCCAATCCATTCCGGATTATCCTTGACAACATTCTTGAGAATGTCAAGCTTCTGCTGGCGGTTGAGGTAGTTGCCGATATCCTTGTAATGGATGGAACCATGCTCGCTTGAATTAGGATTCTTAACGAGCATGGTAATGGCAATGGTTGCACGAGAGCCCGATTCGAAAATCTTGCCGCCTTCACGCCGTGATTCTTCACCGGAGGTGCGTTGATTACCGCGCAGGTTATACACGTAGATACTGTTGAACTCCTCAACAAAACACTTACGCACACCAGCAGTTGATTCGCCGGTGAGCCATCCACCATTCGTGACGAAGCAAACGATACCGGAGTCACCGATGCGGTCTGACGCCCAACGGAACGCACGGATGTAGTGGTCATACAACTTGCTATTTAGAGTGGCATTCGATCCAGCCACATAGGTTTCCTCGACCCTCTTATCGAGGGTCGGATATTTGGTGTTCTGGTTGCCGGTGTTCTCGCTGTCGCCGGCCCGGTAGGGCGGATTACCGACGATAACCTTTATCGGCAGACTTTTCTGTTTTTTGATGCGCTCAGTATTCTCAGTGAAGACGGTGTCGTCAAGCGTGTCACCATCTTCATGCATTTGGAAGGTGTCAGTGAGCAAGGCACCAGCAAATGGGACGTACCCCCCCCGATGCGCTTGTGGTAGGACTGTTCGATGTTGATGTCCATGATGGTGGCGGCCAACGGGACGATCTCGTTGGAGTGCAGATCATGCGCGTACTTGTACGGCAGGTCCTCCGTATCGATCAGGCTCTCGTCCTCAATCAATCGGCAGATGTAGGTGCCGGTGCCGGCGAAGCCGTCCAACACATGCACGCCGCGCGAGCCCAGCGATTGCCCAAACTCGCGTTCGAGGGCGCGCTGCACCATGTGCAGCTGCGCATCCACCACCTCCACCGGCGTGTAGACGATGCCGAGGCTGTCGGCGGTGTCTTTGAACGCCTTGGTGAAGAACTCGTTGTAGATCTCCTTGATGAGATTCTGCTTGGCGACATCCGTCTCCAACTGGCTTGCGGAGAGCCTCACCGACGAGTACAGGTCACGCAATGTCGGATTGCTGGTCACCTCGGGCAATCCGGCCGCGTACAAGGCGTTCATCGTGCGGTCGAGACCCTGCACGATCGGGTTGTGTTCGATGACCTCCTTGTTGGTGAACAGGGTCTGGAAAATCGGCTTGGTCACCTCATGCTGTGCCAACACCGCGATGGCATCCGTCTCCGAATACCCGGGATTGAGGCTGTCCTTCAAACCATCCACGAACTCAAGGAACGCGTCTCGTGCCACACCAGGCTGGTCGACCAGCTGGTAGATGGCTTCCGCGCGGCGACGGGTGATGGCGGCGATGTCGTCGGTCCATTCGCCCCAGTAGATCTTCGTGCCGCACTTGCGCACGATCTGCGCGTTGATGGCCTTCGCCATCTCCCCCAATTCGAAATCCAGCTCAGGCTGGAAGTTCCTATCAGCAGGTTTCCCGTCAGCATCATCGGTGCCGTACGCGCCTTCGCCGCCGATGCTCGCCACACTGCCGGCCGTCTTATCGCGGCGGCTACTGCGCTTGCGCAACTTGGATTCATCCAACACTTCGACTTCGATAATCCGGCGCAGTGAATCCTCGTCACCCAAGGCGGCCGCGTTGATGATCGCATCCAAGCGTTCATCATGGCTCCTGAGCGCGCGCACCACCTGCCATACCGTCTCATAGGCGCCCGAGGAGAGAATCGCATCCGGGTCCGCGCCCAACGGAATCACCACCGGAATAATGATGTACCCGTATTCCTTGCCCGGTGCCTTGCGCATCACACGGCCGACCGACTGAATGATATCCACACGACTACGGCGTGCGTTCAGATAGATCACCGCATCCAAATCCGGCACATCGATACCCTCGGCCAAGCAGCGGGCGTTAGACAAAATATGGCACTCGTTGTCCGCGGTTTTGGCGGCCAGCCAGTCGAGCTTGCCACGACGCGTGGCCGCATCCATGCCACCATCCACATGGTCGATTTCCACATGAACCTCATGGTTCGCGGCGATCACCGCCTTGTTCGCATCCGTATCCTCCAGATTGCGCGTGTAATCATCGATCACCGTACGGAACTGCGCGCTCAACGCCTTCGAATCCTTAATCGAGGCAGCGAACGCAATGGCATGATGCAGCACACGCTTGGCATCATCCGGGCCGACTTCAGCGGCATGACGGCCGCGATTGACCAGCTCCTCCACACCCTTGGCATGACGGCGATCAAACAACGCCTTCCAACAGCCCACGAACTTAGCCGCATCATCCAACGGAATTTCGGAATCCTTGGCACTGTACTGCTTCTGCATGGCCGAACCCATCATGCTTTCGGCCACCTGCATCACCACGATCTTGTAGTCGGTCAGCAAGCCAAGCGCCACGGCCTTGCCGAAGCTCAACCGGTAGGCGATGCGACCATAGACCTGCTCGTCATCCATGCTCGCGATCTCAATCGCACCTTCTTTGGCCTTGTTTTTCGCGCCCTCGCCGAAGATGCGCGGAGTGGCCGTCATGTACAGGCGCTTTGCGGAATGAATGAAACCGGCGTCATGGACCTTCTGGAAAGCCGCCTCCCCGTCCATTACGCCCGTGGTGCGGTGCGCCTCGTCACAGATCGTCAGATCAAAGTCCGGCAGCCCCAACTGCTGGGCATCATGAATCACCTGGATCGACTGATACGTGGAAAACACCACGTTCAATGCATCCTCACGCGGCTGGAAACGGTTCGCAATCGTCTCCGCATTCGTAGTGGCCGGGAACGGAATATCCGTGAGCTGCCCGTAGGATTCCTGCTCCGACTTGCTCAGCTTGCTGGCCTTGCCATCCGAGCACACCACGTACACGTTGATATGGCGGGCACGAGTCTGATTCACCCAGTCGCGCATCGACTGCGAAACCAGGCTGATGGACGGTGCAAGGAAGAGCACAGTGCCGCCCTCGCCCACCATTGATTCCGTAAGTCTCAGGGAAGTCAGCGTTTTGCCGGTACCGCACGCCATGACCAGTGAGCAGCGGTCATGGTCCTTGAGTTCGGTCTTCACCGCTTCGATGGCCTCGCGCTGATGTGGACGTGGGCTGTACGTTACGCGACCGGCATTGTCGGCACCTGCTGAACCGTTGGCGAATGCCTCCCAATCCAGATTCGATTCGCGCATGGTGTCCATATCGAGGCGCACCAGATCCATATCCGGATGCGAAAGCATGAAGTCCTCAAGCACGGACGTGTAGCCGGCTACGGTATCAGCAATCATGTAATGCTGGTAACGCTTGTCCGCCAAAGCGTTCATAAAGAATGTGGATACGTCACCGGCTGCCAGCTTTGGCTTGGAATAGCATTTGGCTTGAATCGCCCACAGTGAGCCGTCCACGTCCTCAGCCACAAGGTCGATGCCAGTATCCATCTTGCCGTCGTTGGTAGGAGCCTCGTCCCACATCCATACCTGCGTGATGCGCTCAAGCCATGCGGGATCATGTTCCAAAAAGAATTCCACGGCATGCTCAAAGCGAGTACCCTGCTCACGCTTATCGACCGACTCGGTCACGATTGTCGCGAAAATCTCGTCAATGCTCATCCTGGGCTCCAAAGTCAACATACTTATATGCGACAAGGATACTGGCTCATGGAGCATTACCTGGAAAGTTGAGCATAGAAGTTGAGGCTGGCGGTGGTGGTGTTTTGCCAGGCTTCGTTGCCCCATGACCAGAATCCAAGCGGGGGACGCGGGCCGGACCCAAGCCCCGCGCACACAAGAACGGAACGTATGCAAATATGAAAAAGGGGGGTGGTCTGTTGGGACCACCCCCCTTGTGACGAATGTTGCGGCGGCGTGCTACTCTCCCACACCCTATCGAGTGCAGTACCATCGCCGTGCCAGGCCTTAGCTTCCGGGTTCGGAAAGGGACCGGGCGTCTCACCTGGGCCATGACCACCGCAAAACCTAGAT
>NZ_JAAIIG010000024.1 GCF_012932375.1 Bifidobacterium olomucense
GTCACCACGGAAAACGCCGGAGAGTCATCTACCGAATCGGCAAGCTTCCACCAGTCGGACGCAGAACGTTGCGGATCACAGTCAAGAACCGCCACAGTCCATTCGGGATTCTGCTTGGCGGCGGCGGCGGCAAGATACATGCAAGTTGTGGTCTTGCCTACGCCGCCTTTCGAATTCACCACTGAAATGATCATACCCCCATTATAGCATACATGTATTCATGTAAACAAGTAAACATGTATACATAAGTACCCTTCACCAGAAATGTATACACGTACACATGTTTACATGTATTCACGTATACAATACAGCTCGCATGTCTCTAATGTATACACGTATACAAGTTTACGTGTTTACATATCTTGGAATGAGTCGGGCAACGGCAGGAAATCGCCGGGTTTTGCGTCCCCGTCCGCGATCATATCCTGTTGCTCATCGTTGAGTATGACGCCGCCGGGCAGCAGTCGGGCGACCTCCTGCCAGTCCTCATGCTCTGCGGCTTCGAGTGCGTCCGCAAGCAGTTCGGGCGTACGCTTGCGCACATCCTTATACACCTTATTCGACACGACGTAGCCAACGAGGCCGGGCAGCTCATCGGCCTTCTGGGCCAGTTCCTCGTCTTCCAGTTCCTCGACCTCCATATCCTCCTTGAGACCGCGCGACCACGTGATGCAGCGGCGGCGCAAAGTGGCCTGCCAATATTCGAGCCAAAGATCCTCGCGCTGGAAATCGGACAGGCCGAGGCATCCGGAGTCGAGTAGCTGAAACGGGTTCACCGATCCTGAACGACCGTCCTTGATGTCGCCGCGTGCGATCTCCTGCGCAAGGGTGACGCTTCCCTTGTCGCCCTGCACCTTGGTGATGTATTCGGCGGCGGCGGTTCCGGCGTCCTTGCCGGCCTTGAATTGCAAATCTATGCCGTGTTCGTCGTTCGGGGCGACGTTGTAGGGGTTGCCGTCCTGCTTGCGGTATGCCTTGGCGACACGTTCGACCATCGTTTTCCACCGGTCGAGCATCCAATCATGCATAGCCCGCTGCTGTTCATTGTCCAGCTCGCCGTCGAGGAAGATCACGAAATGAATATGGGGATGCCAGCCGTTGCGCCCGTAGGTAACCTCTATGGCGCGGACGAATCCCCTGATTTTCCAGCGTTCGACGGCCTTCTTCCACGGTTTGCCGTTGATTAGTTTCGTCCATCCCTTGAGGATCGCGTCAAGGGTCATCGCCAGCGGCATCGTCCTGTCGTGGCGCAGCGTGAGGGTGCCGAACAAGTAGTAGCCGAACCCGTCGGATACCGCGAGTTCCGGCGGGAGCTGCCGGCCTTCATGGTCTGCCTGCCATTGGTCGGCGGCTTCCCGGCGCAGTTTCTCCGCGTGGTTGCCGATGGCCAGAGCGACCTCGTGGGCGCGTTCGTGGCGAATGATGGCCGAGCAGGTGGGGCACGCCCAGATCGACCCGCACAGCATCGTGCCGGTAAACCGGGCCTTCTCCCCGTCGGTCATGACGCCTACGCCGGATTCGACCGGTTGACCGCATCGTGCGCATCGTGGAAGCTTGATAGGGTCGAGACCGTATTTTTCGCCGCCTGAATAACGGACAAGAATCTTTCGGCTTGCCGCCCGTCGTCCGTATGCCAGACGGCGCAGATCGACACGGGAAAGAGCGGGGGTTATTTTATTCGTCTTTTCCCAAGGCTCGCCGCTACGCGGCTCGCTCGCCGCCTCTGCGGCTACGCTACGCTTCGCCGCGACGGCGGCGTGCAACCGTTCGGCGGTCATGTGTTGGGACGGTGACGGGACACCCGAGGGGTTCACGTTCGTCCGCTGAGTTGGTACACTCATAGGTACAACGACTTTCTCAAGTTGTGGCCAGCGGTTTCGGGTCGCCAAACTTTCGACCGCTAGCAAGCTTTCAAGAGATCCCCCGGATTCCCGTCCGGGGGATTTCCTTTTTCTGCTGGTGTTCAGTCTACGGGCACGATCCGATTTTGCAAAGCATCCTCGGCGTCGTCCTCGCTGACGTAGGCGAATCGGCATTGTGTGACCTGCCCGGAGTCGAGGCCGATGATCGCGCCGCCGCGTCGGGCAGGCGGTATGTCAGTGGGACTGGGTGAGCCTTCGGGCTGGTCTCCGAGCACGGCGCGTGCCGCCTCCGGTGTTTTGACACGAAAGCAGATGCGATTCTCGCAGTTGTCGCGCAGCGCGGACGGCAGGGAATCGACGGTGGGCTTCTGGGTGATCGCGAATAGGAGGAATCCGGCCGACCTTCCTTTTTTCACGATGTCCGTTGCGGCGGCGAGGATTTCGCCGGCCTTGGCCTTGGCCTCCTTGCCGCCGAGCACACCTTTAAGGTCGAAATAGGTCTGGCACTCGTCTATGATGACGACCTCCAAAGGCGGACGCCTGTCGGGCGTGATGTTCCAGAAGTTCGATGCCCCGTATCGGGGACGCATAGAGGACATACGAGATTTCATTTCGTCGTCCAATCGAAGGAGCAGATCATGCACCAGATCAAGATCGTCTCGCACAAGGTCGGTCGCGGCCGGTTTCGCCCACGTCCAATCGTCGCCGCCTTTCCCATCAATGATGTGCAATCGTACGCAACCGGAGAGGTACAGGGCCAGTACGATGACCATCATTCCAGCGGTCTTTCCGCTGCCGGGGACACCTCCGACCACGACACCACTGGTGTTGCCAATGGTCAAGGTTGCGTCGGTGCCGTCTTCGAGGAGTCCGACCGTGATCCGTCCGGTCATTGGGTCAAACGGCCGAAGCCGGAACACATGTGATGAGTGTCCCGGCTTCGGTTGGTGCTGCCGCCACGGCCATTTCATGCGATCACGCCCGTGATGGCGTCGTCAAGTGACGTGTGGACAGCTGCGGCACGTGATAGCTGGAGGGTAATCACGCCAGGATTTTCTCGATCTTCGGAGATGGCGAACGATCGGGCACCCCAGACGCGGGCGTCTTCAACGAGACGGTCGTGAATCCGGTCGGGGTTCATGCCGGATTCGCCAGCCCCGTTGAATTTCACGAAGATGTCGCCGCTAGCCTTCCATGTAGTCGCCGGAATGACCTTGGTCTTATCCGGATCCGTGTAAATCTTCGCCTTACGGAGTTTGACGCAGGTACTTACCCTGTCGAGTCGTGCGACCATGCCCCAGATGGGTACCACGGTGACAATAACGGGGGCGAATCCGGAGCGGAGCGGACGCCAGAAGATGCCAGCGAGGAATACAATGACGACCACGGCGACGGCGATCCATCCGGCCAGATCATTGTCGGTGACGACGAATCCAGCAGCTATGATGACCGCCCACATGATGATGCTGGTCATGAAAGCGGTACCGGTCTCGGGCCTGCTCCGTCGTTTTTCGATGCGTGCCTGTTCTCGGGCCATTTCGCGGCCGATCTGGCCGAAGTCAGTGTTGTTGTTTTGCTGTTGCATATCACAGCTCCAGTTCCGCCGGCACTTGGGGCACGGCTGAGTCGATGAGTCGGGCGATGACCGTTGACCGTGAGGCACGGGAGTTGATGCGTTTGTCGGCATACACAAGGTTGTCAAGCATACCGATCTGGGTCTCGGTGAGCGTGATACAGACGCGCCGCTTGAAGAAGTCCTCGGCTTTAACGATCATCGTCGTCTTCCTCCCCAGCGGTGAAGGACGGAGTCGAGGAGAACGGCGCGGTGTCGATCTGTACGACGCGTACGGCGTCGGCGGTGATCGACCATGCAATACGCCCGTTCTTGACCCACGGGACGGGGTGAATGGATCCGACCAGCTGGATGCGGGACAGCGGCGGAATCGGCGTGGTGGGCGCGGTGAACACGCTCAGGCTCACGTTGTTATCCACGCCGTACTCATCCAGAAACTGGCATGGGATCTGGAAGACCGGCCGACCGTTGACGAGCTTCGGCGTGGTGGTGACGCGGCCTGCGTCGTCGTATTCCATCTTCTGCCGAATGGTGCTGGGGTCGATGCCGCGCGTGGTCTGGAACGCGCCGACGATATCGGTGGCGTTCATCGCGAGGTTCGGACTGAACGACATATGAAAGCTCCTTTCTACTAGTAGGGGCCAACGGCGCGGAATTGCGCCGCCAGCAAGCTTTCATGCATCACTGTAGCACTACATACAACAAAAGTGCAAACCGTGTGTCGTGTCATTCCTTTAACTATAGTTAAAAATAAGGAATTTCCGTTTTAACCAGAGTGAAAGATACGATTACAGTCATGGCCTTCGTAAAATCTGAAATCCCATCCGCCGAGCTGCCGGACGTTGAGCACATGAAAAGCAAGCGCCGTCATGACTCCCTCGTGAAGACGGCACTGGATACGATCAACGAGAATCCAAAGCTGCATACAATTCTTGCGAGCCGCGCGACGGCAGACGCCAGCAATGCAGTAATGGATGCAATAGACGATGCCGCGGAGCAGCTTATAGCCGATTTGCGCTCTCAGGGTCTGGTGCTGTGTAAGAACCTCGCCCGCGTCTGGGTATGCGAGGAGCTGGAGAAACAAGTACGGGCGATCAGCAATTTCTATGCGGGTTCCGCCCTCGCCAACTGCGAGAGCAAGTCGAACGTGTGCAGGGCCGCGAACATCTCTCCGGCGGCGTTCGCGAAGCACTGGATTGAGGCCGAGAAGATCCAGCAGGCCACCGAGGAAGCGGACAAAACCGGCGATCCGGTGAGCACCACCCTTGGCGGTCAACCGTTCGACGTCTATCCTCCGACCACCCCCAAGGAGTGACGGCCGGGACGTTCTTGTTTTCCTTCATGCGAGATTGTGCGCTACGGCCACCGGAGAGTCAAATACTCAAATTCCGAGGGAATTTGGCGTGTCTATTCGACACGCATCGTATTTGACTATCCGGCGTCCTTCGCTGGTTTTCGCATTTAGAAGGAAAACCAGAACTGAAAAACTCTATCTGTCAGGCCTTGTACTCCTCGCCGTTCCACGTACGGTCAGAGATACCGACCAGCAGTATCGGGCAGGTGCCAGCCTCGCCCAGATTGATACGCAGCTCGGCGTTTTTGGTGTTCGTCGTCGTGGTGGTCTTCAGATCAAGTGGTATGGCGTTGGCCTTGTCCTCGGCAGTCCTGCTGCTCTGGCCCTTCATGGTCGCCGCATACACCACGTCATACGAAAGGCCAAGGTGGCGCGCCCAGAGTTCGCAGGCGCATTTGAGCAACGCTTCACGGTCTTTGGTGATCAGCACGGCGGCATCAATGAAACCCATCTCATGCCATGCGCGATAGGCGGCGAAGTCACGATCTAGGTTGCCGTCCTTGGCGTTCCATTCCACGTCAAGCAGCACTCGCCCCTTACGGTTGTCAACCCAATAGCTGGAAGTGTGGCTCGTGCCCAAGTCCTCGGTCTTCGGCTGATCACCCTTGGAATGACGGAATTTGATCGTCGCCTTGGTATCCAACTCATACAGGCATTCACGCCACCCCAACTCAGCAAAACCGTTGTTCAACGTCTCGGCCATCTTGGAATTGTTACCACCCGAGCGAAGGAACATATTAGCGTCGAACCGGAAAGACGACAGCAGGCCCACGATATCCGCCCATTCCTCGGGTGCCACGTTGGCAAGTATCCGCGCGGCGTTGCGCACCTCGTAGAAGGAGAAGTGGTCTTTGACTTCGGACGGAAGCACTTCCTCATACGAGCGAGTTTCAATCATCATGGGAACCATCGTAGGGCAAAAACCGAAGCAGCAAAGATCTAAAAGTGGTGAGTTAAAGATCTAATTATGGTATGCTCGGCTCCATGACTTTCGAGGAAACAGACATCGCACCATTGCCCCGCATCGCAGGAGGCTTCACCACGGTATTGAGCGATCCGCCGTGGAGATTCCAGAACCGCACCGGCAAAGTGGCACCGGAACACAAGCGTCTGGGCCGCTACGCGACCATGAGCCTTGAAGACATCAAGGCGCTTCCGGTCAACGATGTGACGGCCGACAACGCCCACCTGTACCTCTGGGTGCCGAACGCGCTCCTACCCGAGGGGTTGGAAGTAATGCAGGCGTGGGGCTTCCGCTACGTCTCTAACATCGTCTGGGCGAAGCGCCGCAAGGACGGAGGCCCGGACGGGCGCGGCGTAGGCTTCTACTTCCGCAACGTGACGGAACTGCTGCTGTTCGGCGTCAAGGGACATCTGCGCACCTTACAGCCCGGACGCACGCAGGTAAACATGATCGAGAGCCGCAAGCGGGCGCACAGCCGCAAACCCGACGAGCAGTATCCGTTGATCGAATCGTGTTCGCCGGGGCCGTACTTGGAGATGTTCGCCCGTTATCCGCAACCGGGCTGGAGCGTCTGGGGCAACGAATCCGCCGAGGACGTGGTGCCGCAGGGCAAGACCTACAAGGGGTACGAGGGCGGAGCCATCGAATACCCCGTGTTAAGACCACACGAACGCATGACGTTCGACACCGAGCAGACCGTGGCGAAAATGCTTCGCGAGGAATACGAGGCCAACAAGTCAATTGACGATCTGGCGGAGGAACATGGATATTCCATCGCCAGGATTCGCAAGCTGCTGAAGCTGGCCGGAACCGAGTTCAGAAGCCCCGGCCATCCGACCAGCACATTAGCCGCCTAACTTATAGCCTTTCGCTAAGCCATTCACGCAGTGCAGCCGTGACGACATCGGCACGGCTCATCTGCGGTTTTCCGTTCTTGGAGCGGTTGGTCTCCGACCATACGAACCGGTCGAGTTTTTCCAGCACGTCCATCGGCAGGCGGAACGATGCGGGTTTAGTCGGCAGGTCGGCATGCTTGTTATGCCGATGTCTTACGGTCGGCTTCTCCTCTTTGGCGTCGAGCACGAGATCCTGTCCTTGGTTCGCTTCCATGAGCGCCATCATCGCGGCCTTCTGCTGTTGCGCCGTTTTCTTGCTTGCGGCCATCAGTTGCCCCTTTCGACAATCGTCCGAATCTCCAGCCAGAGATCCGTATAGGCCCCGAGATCACTGGGATTCGTGGCGAAGCCCTTGTATTTCACACCATCCGGCACGAAGGTCTTGAAGCATCTGACGCCGGTTTGCTCAATGGCTTCGACCGTATCAGCCCACAGGCGCGTACGACGGCGCGCCTTGGTCAGCAGCAGCCACCCTTTGGAGCCTACGGCATCAATGGTTTTCTTGGCACGGAACATGCTCATGGTTTCAGCTTCGGTCGGAACAATCACAAGATCAGCCATCGTCACGGCCTCGCTGATGCCTGACCCACTGCCGGGTGCCGTATCGACAATCAGGAGATCGGCATCAACATCGCCGGCGTCCGTCACCACGGAAAACGCCGGAGAGTCATCTACCGAATCGGCAAGCTTCCACCAGTCGGACGCAGAACGTTGCGGATCACAGTCAAGAACCGCCACAGTCCATTCGGGATTCTGCTTGGCGGCGGCGG
>NZ_JAAIIG010000025.1 GCF_012932375.1 Bifidobacterium olomucense
TTGCGGCGGCGTGCTACTCTCCCACACCCTATCGAGTGCAGTACCATCGCCGTGCCAGGCCTTAGCTTCCGGGTTCGGAAAGGGACCGGGCGTCTCACCTGGGCCATGACCACCGCAAAACCTAGATTATACGGTCAAGAGGAAAACCTCCCGCCGGCATGTGGCGGCAAGGGAACCGGAAAGCGGACGCGAAACAAACAAGCTGTCGAAAGTAAAGTGAAACCATCCTTGACGCATTCCATGCGTCCAAGGAACCCGCAGCAGAACAAAGAAACCCACCCACCCAACAGGGTGATGTGAAGTATGTTGCCTCTCGTCCCTTAGTACCGGTCAGCTCCACCCCTCGCAGGGCTTCCACATCCGGCCTATCAACCACGTGTTCTCCATGGGGACTACAAGGATTCGAAGATCCTACGGAATGCTAATCTCGGAGCAGGCTTCCCGCTTAGATGCTTTCAGCGGTTATCCCTCCCGAACGTAGCCAACCGGCCGTGCCGCTGGCGCGACAACCGGCACACCAGAGGTTCGTCCACCCAGGTCCTCTCGTACTATGGGCAGGCCTCCTCAGCATTCCAACGAGCGCAGAGGATAGAGACCAAACTGTCTCACGACGTTCTGAACCCAGCTCGCGTGCCGCTTTAATCGGCGAACAGCCGAACCCTTGGGACCTGCTCCAGCCCCAGGATGCGACGAGCCGACATCGAGGTGCCAAACCATCCCGTCGATATGGACTCTTGGGAATGATCAGCCTGTTATCCCCGGGGTACCTTTTATCCGTTGAGCGATGCCGCGTCCGTACACCGGCACCGGATCACTAGTCCCGACTTTCGTCCCTGCTCGAGCCGTCGCTCTCGCAGTCAAGCTCCCTTGTGCACTTACACTCGCCACCCGATTGCCAACCGGGCTGAGGGAACCTTTGGGCGCCTCCGTTACTCTTTGGGAGGCAACCGCCCCAGTTAAACTACCCGCCAGGCACTGTCCCAGACACGGATCACGTGTCGTGGTTAGACACCCAATGCGAACAGAGCGGTATTTCACCTTGCGACTCCACGATTGCTGGCGCAACCGCTTCACAGTCTCCCGCCTATGCTACACAATCCACACCGAATGCCAATACCAAGGTATAGTAAAGGTCCCGGGGTCTTTTCGTCCTTCTGCGCTTAACGAGCATCTTTACTCGTACTGCAATTTCGCCGAGCTCCTGGTCGAGACAGTGGGGAAGTCGTTACGCCATTCGTGCAGGTCGGAACTTACCCGACAAGGAATTTCGCTACCTTAGGATGGTTATAGTTACCACCGCCGTTTACCGGGGCTTGAATTCACCGCTTCACCACAAGGGCTGACGGATCCTCTTAACCTTCCGGCACCGGGCAGGCGTCAGTGCATATACCGCGACTTGCGTCTTCGCATGCACCTGTGTTTTTGGTAAACAGTCGCTACCCCCTGGTCTGTGCCACCCCCCAACGCTCCCCAAGCAAGTTGGCTCACGCGAGGGGGTCTCCCTTAAACCGAAGGAACGGGAGTAATTTGCCGAGTTCCTTGACCAGGATTCGCTCGATCGCCTTGGTATTCTCTACCTGACCACCAGTGTCGGTTTGGGGTACGGGCGGCACCGCGCCTGACGCCGAAGCTTTTCTCGGCAGCACGGGATCACCGGATTCGGCCAAAAAGGCCCCATCATCGCGCCTCACCCTACATGCCCCCCGGATTTGCCTGGGGGACGGGCCACACGCTTGACCACGGAAAACCACCTCCGCGGCCGGCTACCCTCCTGCGTCACTCCTGCGCTCACCTACCGGGGCTACGGTCCCAACGACCGCCCGATCACCCGCCCGAAAGCGGGATCACAAGCGACCGGAGGTTAGCACTCACCCTTTCGGTCCGGTCGGTTCGATGCCGGTACGGGAATATCAACCCGTTCATCCATTCGACTACGCCTGTCGGCCTCGCCTTAGGACCCGACTCACCCGGGGACGACGAACGTGGCCCCGGAACCCTTGGTCATCCAGCGGACGGGATTCACACCCGCCTCTCGCTACTCATGTCTGCATTCTCACTCCCACACAGTCCACGGCCGGCTTACGCCGCCGCTTCGCCCCGTGCAGGACGCTCTCCTACCCAACAGAAAACTGTTGCCGCGTCTTCGGTGGCGTGCTTGAGCCCCGCTACATTGTCGGCGCGGAACCACTAGACCAGTGAGCTGTTACGCACTCTTTCAAGGATGGCTGCTTCTGAGCCAACCTCCTGGCTGTCTATGCGACTCCACATCCTTTCCCACTTAGCACGCGCTTAGGGACCTTAGACGACGGTCTGGGCTGTCTCCCTCTCGACGACGAAGCTTATCCCCCGCCGACTCACTGCCGGAATACGCATCACGGGTATTCGGAGTTTGGTTGCTGTTGGTACCCAGTACGGGCCCGCAAGCATCCAGTAGCTCTACCCCCCGGATGTAATCAACCGACGCTGCACCCAAATGCATTTCGGAGAGAACCAGCTATCACGGAATTTGATTGGCCTTTCACCCCCAGCCCCAAGTCATCCCCCCGGTTTTCAACCCAGGTGGGTACGGTCCTCCACACGGTCTTACCCGCGCTTCAACCTGCTCAGGGCTAGATCATCCCGCTTCGGGTCCGTGACACGCGACTCAAACGCCTTTTAAGACTCGCCTTCGCTACGCATACCCCACACGGGTTATGCTCGCCACGCATCAACGACTCGCAGACTCATTTTTCGATAGGCACGCCGTCACCCCATCAAAGAGGCTCCGACGGTTCGTAGGCGCACGGTTTCAGGGACTGTTTCACTCCCCTCCCGGGGTGCTTTTCACCTTTCCCTCACGGTACTAGTTCACTATCGGTCAGACAGGAATATTCAGGCTTATCCAACGGTCTGGACGGATTCACACGGGGTTCCACGGGACCCGTGCTACTTGGGAAACACGACCGGCAGGCCATGCATGTTCAGGTACGGGGCCATCACCCTCTACGGCCCGGCATCCAATCCGGTTCCCCTGACACACGGCTTTGTCACTGCCGGCCGACGCGTCGGCGCCGGCACGCATGCTCCCACAACACCCCACACGCAACCCCCGACGGGTATCACACGCATGAGGTTTGGCCATCATCCGCTTTCGCTCGCCACTACTCACGGAATATCCTTTCCTGCAGGTACTGAGATGTTTCACTTCCCTGCGTACCCCCCGCACAAGGCGGTGCCAACCCATGACGGCTGGCGGGTTCCCCCATTCGGAAATCCTCGGATCAAAGCCCGCTTGGCGGCTCCCCGAGGCCTATCGCGGCCTGCAACGTCCTTCATCGGTCCTGTCTGCCAAGGCATCCACCACACGCCCTTGCAAGCAACACGGCCACACGGCCACATAACCGGCAAGAATCAATGATTCAAATCTAGCGAATTCCCAGACGACACATCACAACACATCAAAAATGATCACACTAAACGATCGAACGAACACAAAACAAAGTTTCGAGTTCGAATCGAAATCGACAGCAAAAGAAGAAACCACAACAAATGGCTCCTCCAATTGCTCGCGTCCACTATCCAGTTCTCAAGCCACCACGCACCACCACGACCAGACCGCACGGGAACCAGCCCGCACGCCCGCCATGATGGGCAGCGAATCGCACCAAGACTAAAGCCTCGGGGTGGCGATCCGGGAGCCCAAAAGCGCATCCATACCGCTTCCACGGCCACCGCACGACCGGCAGACCGAAAGCCCATGATCTCTTCCACACCAGCAACCCCGAACGACGACCGGACGATCCGGCCCGCGGGGCGCACACCGGCCAGCGAACACTGGCCTGAAAACTCCGTAGAAAGGAGGTGATCCAGCCGCACCTTCCGGTACGGCTACCTTGTTACGACTTAGTCCCAATCACGAGCCTCACCTTAGACGGCTCCCCCCCGCGAACGGGTTAGGCCACCGGCTTCGGGTGCTGCCCACTTTCATGACTTGACGGGCGGTGTGTACAAGGCCCGGGAACGCATTCACCGCGACGTTGCTGATTCGCGATTACTAGCGACTCCGCCTTCACGCAGTCGAGTTGCAGACTGCGATCCGAACTGAGACCGGTTTTCAGGGATCCGCTCCAAGTCGCCTTGTCGCATCCCGTTGTACCGGCCATTGTAGCATGCGTGAAGCCCTGGACGTAAGGGGCATGATGATCTGACGTCATCCCCACCTTCCTCCGAGTTAACCCCGGCGGTCCCTTATGAGTTCCCGGCACGACCCGCTGGCAACATAAGGCGAGGGTTGCGCTCGTTGCGGGACTTAACCCAACATCTCACGACACGAGCTGACGACGACCATGCACCACCTGTGAACCCGCCCCGAAGGGAGGCCATATCTCTATGGCTGTCGGGAACATGTCAAGCCCAGGTAAGGTTCTTCGCGTTGCATCGAATTAATCCGCATGCTCCGCCGCTTGTGCGGGCCCCCGTCAATTTCTTTGAGTTTTAGCCTTGCGGCCGTACTCCCCAGGCGGGATGCTTAACGCGTTGGCTCCGACACGGAACACGTGGAACGTGCCCCACATCCAGCATCCACCGTTTACGGCGTGGACTACCAGGGTATCTAATCCTGTTCGCTCCCCACGCTTTCGCTCCTCAGCGTCAGTAACGGCCCAGAGACCTGCCTTCGCCATTGGTGTTCTTCCCGATATCTACACATTCCACCGTTACACCGGGAATTCCAGTCTCCCCTACCGCACTCAAGCCCGCCCGTACCCGGCGCGGATCCACCGTTAAGCGATGGACTTTCACACCGGACGCGACGAACCGCCTACGAGCCCTTTACGCCCAATAATTCCGGATAACGCTTGCACCCTACGTATTACCGCGGCTGCTGGCACGTAGTTAGCCGGTGCTTATTCAACAGGTACACTCACTCCCGCTTGCTCCCTGCTAAAAGAGGTTTACAACCCGAAGGCCTCCATCCCTCACGCGGCGTCGCTGCATCAGGCTTGCGCCCATTGTGCAATATTCCCCACTGCTGCCTCCCGTAGGAGTCTGGGCCGTATCTCAGTCCCAATGTGGCCGGTCGCCCTCTCAGGCCGGCTACCCGTCGAAGCCACGGTGGGCCGTTACCCCGCCGTCAAGCTGATAGGACGCGACCCCATCCCATGCCGCAAAAGCTTTCCCAGAAGACCATGCGATCAACTGGAGCATCCGGCATTACCACCCGTTTCCAGGAGCTATTCCGGTGCATGGGGCAGGTCGGTCACGCATTACTCACCCGTTCGCCACTCTCACCACCAAGCAAGCTTGATGGATCCCGTTCGACTTGCATGTGTTAAGCACGCCGCCAGCGTTCATCCTGAGCCAGAATCGAACCCTCCACAAAAAACCTTCCGTGGAAAGACATCCGAATAGATGACTCTCAAATAAGAAAAAGACGAGACGGTTCCTTAAGGAAGGAACCACTCTCACAAAAACCTCACTCCAATTCAACCCCTCCCGGGGAACCCGGCCGAACCGGCCAGGCCTGCAGTGAACTGGCAATCATTGACTATAAAGAAGTAGTACAAACACGCTCTTGAGTTCTCAAACCACCACCACGCCGGCAAGCGACCCCGAACCATCAAGGAAGCGGAGGCCCGCCGTGCCGAGCGGCAACAGATGAATAACTTACACGCACCACGGCAATCA
>NZ_JAAIIG010000026.1 GCF_012932375.1 Bifidobacterium olomucense
GACCACGGATCGTTCGCGTTTCTGACTGTCGCGGCGCATGCCGAGACGTCCGAACGCGCCGTACCCCTTGTTGTCCCCGTCCGCGCCGTTGTCCCTGCGGCCCCCGTTGAACGTGAGCGCGGACACCTCGCCTTCCTCCTGCGTGGTGGATTCGACGGCGATGTACGGGTGTGCGGCCGCGCCGGTCGCGTGGTAGAACTGGATGCCCGGACCGGTGAGCCGATCCGTGCCGCCGATCTCTATCTGGTTGAACGTGGGGCTGATCTGGACGCGCTGGCCGGTGAACGCGGTCTGGAACGTGCCCGTCAGGACATTGTTATTGCCTTCACCATCCAGGTAGACGGTGCGGTTATGGTTGGAGTCCCACATGGTCAGGGCGTTGCCCTTCAACTTCCAGCCCGTGTTGTCCGCCGTAGTGGATTGGACGACGGGCGCGTTGATGACGGTGGAGGTCATGACGCCCGCTTTGATGGTCGGCGCGGTGAGCGTGCCGTTGGCGATGACGCCGCCGTCGGTCTTCAGGTTGCCGTTCGCGTCGAGCGTGAACTTGGCGTTGCCCGACGAATCGTAGCCGACCAGTCCGCTGCCGGAGAACTTGACGCCACGGTTCGCGGCGGCCGTGGTCTGGATCAACGGCGCGGTCATGGTGCCGCCGTTGATCTGGGGAGCGGACAGCGAGGCCGATGAGATGACGGGCGCGTCCAACGTGAGCTGCCATTTGCCGCTCGTGTTCCTGGCGAACGAGAGCAGGCTCTTCGACCCGTCGTTGAAGATGATGCCCGAATCGGTGATGGTCACGTTGCCGCCCTCGGTGCGGTATGTGCCGCCCACGATGGTGCGCCCGTGGAAGAATTCCGCGTCCACGAGCCGGGCGGTTATCGACCCGGTGGCGATGATGTTCGACGCGACGAGGTTGAACTCGTTCCAGTTCGTGCCGTCGTATTGACGCACCGAGACGACGCGGGAGCTCAACGGCACCAATACGCTCGTGGAATTGTTCTCCTCGCCGGTCCAATACGTGTAGAAGTCCGCGAGCAGGGAGGTCGAATTGTTCGCCTCGCCACTCCAGCGCGTCCAATACTTCTGGGTGACGAACCAGAAGTCCCCGGCCTTGACGGTGTTGGCCGTGTCGTTCCTCGGATCGTCGGGCCCCTTGAAGATGCTGTGGAGCCCGTCGGCGGTGGTCTGCGCGTTGGTGGCCTTCTCATACGCGTCCGAGGCTTTCTTCTCCGCTTCGGCCAGCGCCTTGTCCGTGGCGGTCTTGTTCGCGTTGATGGTGTCGTTGGCCTTTTTCAGGTCCGCGTCCACCTGCGATTTCAGCGCCGTGTCCTTCGCCGTGGCGTCCTTCGACGCCTGGTCGAGTATCTGCGTGGCGCTTTTGTTCAGATCCTCCTGCGTGATCGCGGGGGCGACTTTCACGGACGCGCCGATGCTCCAATCGGACTTGTTGCCGGACCGGTCCACGCTGCGCAGCGCGAACCACCACGTGGAGTTCATGTCGAGGCCGGTCACGTGGCAGTAGCCATCGCGTTCCACCGAATCCCGGTACCGCCAGTTCCCGTTCGAATCCGAGATGCCGACCTCGACGTGGTCGAAATCGGATTCCATGCCGCCGCCAACATTATTGCGACCGTCCCATTGCACGTCGACCACGCCCAGTTTGGATGTGAGGATCGGCTTGCTGGGTATGCTGGGCGGGGTCACATCACTGGCCACGAGGGCGACCGCCACATCAGACCATTCGCCCAGCTTGTCGGAATACTGGGGTACTGCCCTGACGCGGAACCCGTAGTTGACGCCGCATTCCAATCCGCCGATGCCGAGGGTGGTCGTGTCCGCGCTGGTGACGCCGCCGTTCTGCCATGGCGCGCCAGCCACGTTCTTCCGATACTCCACCCGGTAGGAGCTGATGTCGATGGCTGTATCGTCGGTGGCCTGAGTGACCTTCGCCCATTGCAGAGTCGCCAAGCCCAGCGCCGTGCCACGTGAGCTGATGTACGCGTCGGTGGCCACGATCAGACCGGCAACCGGTTTGGGGACACGATGGTCCTTCTCCGGGGCGGGACGCCCGCCCTCCGAACCGGCCAGCGTCGCGCCGCCGGTGATGCCCTGTATCTTCTTGGCCTGACGGACCTGCGAGTCGTACACCTTGTCGTTCAACGTGACCGAGGCCTTCAACCCGCCGGAATCCAGGGAGAGCGTGACCTGCTGGATGCGGACCTTCTCCCCGTGCTTGACGGTGGGCGCGGTGATCCAATCACCCGGACGGTAGTCGATCAACGGCAAAGATTCCGCGTTCGACACGAGCAATGATCGCGTGTACTGGCCGCGCACGCGCGCCGAACTGGCGAGCGATGCCTGCATGAACGCGTGGGCGGTGGCCTTGTCGCTGACGCCGCCCTGACTCACGTAGGACTCCCATTTGCCCCACGGGGTGGGTGCCGCCGCGTTGGACTCGCGGAAGACCAGCCCGTTGTCACCCTCAACGAGAATATCCGAGCTGAGGTCTTCGATGGATTCCTCTTCGGGGGCCTCCAGTATGTCGTGCATCATCGAAACATGCACCTGATTGGACAAGTCGCGGCTGAGGTTCGTGGAATCCGCGTTCCAGAGTTTCAAAGTACGCTTGTCGGTGCGCCAGTCGATGGCCCCGCCGCCCACCATCGATGAGAGCATCGAATTCAGGTTGGTGCCCAATGAATAGTAGAGCGTGTACACGCTCTTCCAGTTTGCGCCGCCCGCGTCCTTGCCGGTGTCGAAACCGGCCGTGAGCACCGTGCCGGCACCCCTGCGGGCCGTGTTCTCATCCAGGATCGTGCGCAGGATCGTGCCCGGATTCTTCGACAAAAACGCGCGTTTGCCCTTGTTGTCCCCGTCGGTAATGAGATGCGCGGTGTCGTTGTTCAGGATCTTCTTGCCGAGCCATGCCATGCTCTGACAGGTGAGCGTCACGGTGTCGCTCACGTCTTCGGCGTTGCGGCTGCGGCCGATGAGCAGGTAACGGCAGTTGTACGGTTCAACCCATGCGCCGCCGTCACTGACCTCCAAGCCGATCTCCAGGCCGGCTTCGAGGCCGCGTTGCAGGATGCCTCCACCCACGGCGCGGCGTGAATAGGTGACTTTCAACGCGCCGAGATCATTGTGGATGATGCTCGCGTCGAAGCTGAGCGGGGCTTGCAGGATGCCGAGTTTCACGCCGTTGGGCTGGTAGGCGACCAGTCGCGCGTGCAGGGATTTCACCATATGCGACCTCCGGAAGAAGGGAGAAAAAGGGAGACTGGGAAGGGAGAAAGCGGGAGAACGGTCACCACCAGGCGCGGCGCGCGTGCGCGAGCAGTGGCTCCGTGCTGCCGGTGAGCTTCGTGGTCAGCCGGTACCCGTTGTCAACGGGGTTCGGCCAGCATTGCAGCATGCCGCCGGCCGGATAATCCAAGCCGCCGGTCACATCCGTGCCCGACTTCGACCATTGATGATCGTTCGATGACTGCCATGCCTGGCTGTTGCCCACGTCCAGATACGTGAACATGTTCGCGTTGGCCGCGCCCTGCCAGATGACCCCCGTGTTCGACACGGGGTCGGTGATCGTGGCGCTGGTCGTGTTCCTCGGCAGTCGGAGTATCAAATCGGTTATCGGGGCGTCGCCGAACATGCCGTCCGGGATGCCATCCGCCAACGGGATCAGCAGGGACGTGCTGTCGTTCTCCTCGCCCATCCACATGGTCACGAAATCCGCGAGCAGGGACGTGCTGTTGTTCTCTTCGCCGCTCCAACGCGTCCAGTACTTCTGCGTCCACGTCCTGGCCGCCGGCCACAGGTTGGCGGTCGTGTTCACAGCCAGGGGGCGGTCGAACGCCTCGGGGTCACGCCACCACACTTGAGGCAAAGCGAACACGGCCGTGAACGGGGTGACCCGGTCCAATACGGTGCCCCCGTCATCGGCCTCCAATGAGGCCAACTCCACTGACGCCTGCTGCTTCCGCCCGTTGACCGTGCGAGACAATACGGGGTTCGGAGCCATGCACAGTCGGGCCAATCGGCTGGAATCCGATCCCATGCCGGAATCCCGGCCTATCGCGCCCTGACGATATGCAGTGACTTTCAGCGTGAGGCTGCGCTCCTCGAACGAGGGGGCCAGTCCCGAGGGGATGGTGCCGTGCCGGAACGGTGCGCTCACCTTGCTGCGGGATACGCTGACCCCGGCGAACAGGCCGGAACCCAACGTGACGCGGCAGTACCGGGAATCGAGGGCGATGCCGTTCAACATGTAGTCAACGCCCGCCATAAGCATCCTCCTTAGATTCCGACCGTCAGCTTGTCGAGGCTGTCGTTCGTGGCCAGGGGCCACGGGTCGGCCTGCGGATAGTAGTTCGTGATCTGCACGTTCGCCCCGCCTCGTGCCGGCGTGTAATCCGCCTGTCCGGCTCCCGCGTAGGAGACGGACGGGGACCATGCGGCCAATCCCATGTTCATGGAGCCGATGTCCGCTTGCACGCCCCGCCATCCGGCGTTCAGGCTTTTCCGGAAGCCTCCCATGATGGCCTCGCCGGCCGGGACCAGCAGACGACGGTCATAGGAGAGGGGGCCCTTGTGCTCGGCGATCCAGTCGGCGATGCCGCCGATGAACCCGGTCACGTTGTTCCACGCGGACTTCAACCCGTTGAGGAATCCGTCGATGATGGACGAGCCGGCGTTCCACAACAGGCTCCCCACGTCCCCGATTGCCGAGAGGATGCGTCCGGGCAGTCCCGTCACGAAGCCGATGACCCCGTTCAAAGCGTTGCTCGCGGCGGTCCTGAGCCCGTTCCAAGCCCCGTTCCACAGGGAGCTTATGCCGCCCATCACGGATTGGATGATGCCGCGCACGAAGTTGATGCCGTTCTGGACGAGCCCCTTGATTCCGTTCCACACCGCGGACGCTATCTGCTTGATGCCGTCCCACACGCCCTGCCAGTCGCCCTTGATGAGCGAGGACACGACCTTGATGATGCCTTGGATGACGCCCATGACCGTCTGGATGTAGATTTTGATGCCGTTCCACACATAGGTGAAGTAGGCGCTTATCGCGCCCCATACCGTGTCCCATATGGCTTGGATGGTGGTCATGTTCGATTGGATGAACGAGCTGATCGCCGTCCATGCCGCGCTCCACGCGGC